>NZ_OZ333477.1:0-975000 GCF_976973735.1 Parasphingorhabdus sp. NYA22
ATGCTCGTGAGTAAAAGTGTACAAAACCGGAATAGCGGACTGTCTGTAGACACTGCTGTTTCTGGGAAAACTATCATTTCTAATGATCTGGAAACTGTGTGGCTTAAAATCTGCGCGGGTCTGCGCCGTGATCTGGGCGCACAAATTTTTGGCCAGTGGATAAAGCCGATCAAACTCTCTGTTTTTGATTCGGAAACAGGATTATTGCAGTTGGAACTTCCTTCGGAATTTGCAGCCACCTGGGTCCGCGATCGCTATGCCGAACGTCTGCTGCTCGCATGGAAAGCCCACCACGCTGCCGTCACCGATCTTGCGTTTCAGGCCCAGTCGGGGACTGCGAAAATTGCCCAGATTTCGCATATCAATGGTGCTGCGGCACAGGCAAATATCAAAGCCGTTCCCGAAAGCAAATTTCGTCTGGATCTCGATCCCCGGATGACTTTTGACCAGTTTATCGCCGGTCACTCGAATGTTCTCGCGCTCAACGCCGCTCAACGCACGGCCGCAGCCGAAAAGCCGCTTTTCAGTCCACTCTACCTCCAGTCGTCGACCGGCCAGGGCAAGACGCATTTGATGCACGCTATCGGCCATGCGTTTCGCGAAGAATTTCCGTCTTCGACCATCATCTACATGTCCGCCGAACGGTTCATGATCGAATTTGTGTCGGCCATGCGCCGCAACGAGGGCATGGAATTCAAGGCATCGCTGCGCGAAGCCGATCTGCTGATGATCGATGACATACAATTCATTGTCGGCAAGAATTCAACGCAGGAAGAATTTCTCCACACGGTCGATTCGCTGATCAGCCAGGGCAAACGCGTTGTCGTGGCCGCGGATCGTCCTCCGCAAGCTCTTGATGGTGTCGACCAGCGCCTGCTATCGCGACTGTCGATGGGCCTGGTTGCGGATATCCAGTCTGCTGGCCTCGAACTGCGCCGCGACATTCTCGACCATCGCCTGGCGACCATGCCGCACCAGCATGTGTCGGAAGAGGTCGTTGACTTTCTTGCCCGCACGATCAGCCGCAATTTGCGCGAACTGGAGGGCGGCCTCAACAAGCTGCTCGCTTATGCGCAACTGACCGGTCGCGAAATCAGCCGTGAACTGGCCGAAGAGCAATTATCGGATATATTGAGCGCCTGTCGCCGCCGGATCACGATCGACGAAATCCAGCGCACGGTTTGCGAATATTACCGGCTCGATCGCAACGAAATGTCATCCAAGCGCCGCGCCCGCGCGGTTGCCCGCCCACGGCAGGTCGCCATGTATCTGGCAAAGGTAATGACGCCGCGCAGCTATCCCGAAATCGGCCGGAAATTTGGCGGTCGCGACCACAGCACGGTGATCCATGCGGTCAAATTGGTCGAGCATTTGCGCGGCGAAGATAGCGAGATGGACAATGACGTCCGGATGCTCCTCCGCCAGCTTGAAAGCTGAATAGCTAACAAGCCGGGCGGTGGACGGTCTATTTTTTCTCGGGGGCTATCGAAATCCGGACCCGTTCGCCGCTGTTTCCCGGAAAGTCGGTGAACATGGCTTCAACCAGATTCGGCACGAGGTAGGTCAGGTTCTTCGACCGTGACAGGGCTTCGGCCTTGCCTTCGAACAAGCGTTCGCCATCGACCGCACGGTCAATCTTCATATCCAGCTCCGTGGTATACACAGTAAAGCTGCGGACCCCGTCATAGCCGGAAAAGCCGTAGCCTCCGTACAGGAACGGATCGTGGAAACCGTAGCGATAGCCAGGGCGTCTGTAATATCCGCCGAATCGGGCAGAAGGATAAAATGGATCAGGGTCGGCAACGACCTTGTCCCGTCCCTTGTCGATTTCATAATCCATGCTGACGATCAGTTCTGCCGCTGCGGGGTCATCGCTGCGCCGATAACCAAGATCGAGCATCTGTTGCTCAACCAGCATCGCATATTGACCGAACTCGAGCCCACCGGACAAATCAGGGTCAGCAGCGACGACAGTGAAGCTTTGGCCCGTGGTGTCAGGAAGCGCGACGAAGCGCTGGACATCCGCACGAAACGGCGTTGCACAAGCTGCCAGCGACAGAAGTGCGAGCGGCGCAAATAGGGAAAGCCCCTTGCGGTTGAAGACTTGTGTCGCGAGAATAGTCATATTTCTTCCTTCAAATTACCCACCATCTTGGCCGCAAGATAGAGAAGCCGGGCTGAACCGACTTTGAACGGCGACAGATTGACGCCCTGCGACCGACTTGAACCCTTTCGGATCAAGTACACAAGGGAAATCAGGGTTATCTGCTGATCGTTGGGAAAAGACACGCACCGCGCAGCGGACGAATCGCCCGACCTGCGCGAATCGAATAACGATCACGCAAAAGAAAACCCGCCACAATCGGGCGGGTTTTTCTATACAGGTCTGTAAGGTCGCTTAAGCTGTTTGCAGCGCGGCAACCCGTTTTGTCAGACGGCTGAACTTCCGCGAAGCCGTATTCTTGTGGTAAAGCCCCTTGGTAACACCGCGCGCCAATTCGGGCTGTACGGCTTTAAGAGCTGCTGCTGCCACGTCTTTATCACCAGCCTCAACCGCAGCGTCTACGGCCTTGATCTTGGTGCGGATCTGGCTCAGGCGATTTTTGTTAATCGCGGTACGGCGCGTGTTGCGACGGATACGTTTTTTTGCTTGCGGCGTATTAGCCATGAAAAAACCTCAAAATCTGAAATTAAATGCCGGTACTTATCGGATAGCTTCCGGCTCAAGAGCGCGGCCAATAGCGTGACTGCCGATTCTCGTCAATAGCTTAGTGACCGGCTTATTTCTGACATCGCGAGCAGTAAAAGGTCGACCGCCCGCTGTCCACTCGCCGCAGCACCGGCGCACCGCATTTGCAGGCCTCCCCTTCGCGTCCATAGACCCGCCAATCCTTGGCGAAATAGCCCAGTTCCCCGTCCGGTTGCACGAAATCACGCAGGGACGAACCACCAGCCGCGATGGCCGCGATGAGAACCTGCTTTATCGCAGCAACGAGCCGTTCATAGCGGGGCTTGGAAATCGCACCGCCTTTCAGGCTCGGCGATATTCCCGCCATATGCAGCGCCTCGCATACATAGATATTGCCGAGTCCCGCCACCGTGCGCTGGTCGAGCAACAGTTGCTTGATCGGAGCCTTGCGATCTTTGGTTGCCGCTTTCAGATAGACACCGGTAAAGTCGTCACTCAGCGGCTCCGGCCCCATCGTGACAAAAGGCTTATAGCTGTTGAGATCCTCGATTCGCACAATGTCCAGCGAACCGAATCGACGGGGGTCATTCATCACCATCCGGTGACCGGCATCGGTCTCTATGAGCAGATGGTCATGTTTTGCCAGTTCTGCCGGATTGATCCGCCAGCGACCGGACATACCGAGATGGAAGATCATCACATCGCCGCGATCGGTTTCGATCAGCCCGTATTTGGCACGCCTGCCAAGTGAAGTTACCACCGCACCGGTCATCCTTTGCCGCAAGTCCACAGGAATTGGCCAGCGCAGATCGGCACGACGCGGTTCCACCAGAGTCAGGCGCTGCCCTTCGAGCACCGGCCGCAAACCGGCAACGGTTGTTTCCACTTCGGGCAGCTCGGGCATGACGTTCCTTATCCGTTACGGTCCAAAGGGCAGCTATAGAGTGATTGCAGTGCTGCCAAGGCTCGTCTACTCGGGATTTCAAAGAAAAATTCAGCACGGACACAAAATGGCTATCGAAAGCAAAACTGTCTCCTTCGGCTATGAAGAGGTCGACGAGAGCGAAAAGACTGGCAAGGTTGGCGCGGTTTTTTCCAGCGTCGCATCCCGCTATGATGTGATGAACGACGCGATGAGCGCCGGGACCCATCGCTTGTGGAAAGACCGCTTCGTGCGCCGCGTAAAACCGCGCGCTGGCGAGACTATCCTCGACATGGCCGGCGGCACCGGAGACATTGCCTTTCGCATGGTTGACAGCGGCGCCGACATCACAGTCGCCGATATCAACGCGGAAATGCTGGCCGAAGGCGTGGAACGAGCGCTCGAAAAAGATGAGACACGTCTGGTCTGGAGTCAGCAAAATGCCGAACAGCTGAATTTCCCAGACGCCCATTTCGATGCCTATACAATTGTCTTCGGCATTCGCAATGTGACCCATATCGACAAAGCCCTGGCCGAAGCCCACCGCGTGCTGAAATATGGCGGGCGTTTCTATTGCATGGAATTTTCACAAACCAGATGGCCGGGCTTTGACAAGGTCTATGACACCTATTCCCACCATATCCTGCCGAAAGTCGGCAAAGTCCTGGCGAATGACGAAGCCAGCTATCGCTATCTTGCCGAATCGATCGCGAAATTTCCGCCGATGGAAGAGTTTCGCTCCATGATTCAGGCTGCCGGATTTAGCCAGACCAAAGTGGAGCCGATGATGGGCGGCCTCGTCGCGATCCATAGCGGCTGGAAGGTCTGAGCAAACACATACGATGACTAGTTCCCGCACCCACATTTTCCGCCTGCTCAAATGGGGGCGTACGCTCGCCAAACATGGCGCGCTTCGCGATCTGGAGAAGCACAAGGCGACACCGCCGCAAGTCCGGCGCCTGTTCCGTATTGCACGGATCGGTACATTCCAGCCGAAGGAGCCTAATTATTCGGCGGCGCTGCAGGCTATTGGCCCGGCGGCGATCAAGCTCGGCCAGACGCTGGCGACACGCCCCGATGTGATTGGCGAAGCAGCGGCGCGCGATCTGCTGCAATTGCAGGACAGCTTGCCGCCGGTGCCGTTTGACCTGATCCGCGACGAGATCGAGCTAAGCCTCGGCAAGTCACTGGACGAACTGTACAGCTATATCGACCCCGATCCGGTGGGAGCGGCCTCAATTGCCCAGGTTCACCGCGCCACCACGCTGGAAGGCAGGGATGTTGCTGTAAAGGTACTGCGTCCGGGTATTATCAAGAAGTTCACCCGCGATATCGAAACCTACGAATGGGCCGCCGCCCATCTAGAGGCTCTCGGCGGCGAGGCAAAGCGTCTGCGGCCGCAGCTGGTCATCGCCAATTTCCGTCGCTGGACTTTGCGCGAACTGGACCTGCGCCGCGAAGCAGCCAGCGCTTCGGAGCTTGGCGAACATATGGCTCAAGTCGATAAATATGAAATTCCGGCCATCGACTGGGACCGGACATCGGGCCGGGTACTGACGCTCGACTGGGTCGACGGGACTAAAATCTCGAACCGCGAGGGACTCATAGCAGCCGGTCATGACCTTGATGACATTGCAAGCAGGCTCGTTCACACGTTCCTCAAGCAGGCAATTGAGGCCGGCTATTTCCACGCCGATATGCATCAGGGCAATCTGTTCGTGAAGGCCGATGGCACGATTGTCGCGATCGATTTCGGCATCATGGGGCGGATCAACAAGAAAGCGCGCGTCTGGCTGGCGGAGATTCTGTACGGCCTCACCACCGGCAATTACAAACGCGTAGCGGAAATCCATTTCGAAGCGCAATATGTGCCCGATCATCACAGCATGGAAGACTTCGCTACCGCATTGCGCGCGGTAGGCGAACCAATGCGGGGAAAACCAGTGAGCGAATTGTCGGTCGGCGATATGCTCGACGGGCTATTCGCGATCACGCGCGATTTCGACATGGAGACCCAGCCGCATCTGCTGCTGCTGCAAAAGACGATGGTGATGGTCGAGGGCATTGCCACCGACCTCAATCCCACAATCAATATGTGGGACGCCAGCGGGCCTTATGTGAAGGAATGGATACGCGGCGAACTGGGTCCGGAAGCTGCGATTGCCGACCGGATCAATGATGATCTGGGCACCATCATGATGCTGCCCGATATCGTCCGGCGTCTCGATGCCCAGCTCCCCCGCCAGGGCGGCGCACCGCCCCCACCACCTGTGGCGGACATAGAGCTTATCTGGGATAAGCGGAAGAAGAGTCAGGGCGGTGGATTTTGGCGCTATGCTCTGACGGTGGCTGTGGCAGCAGCTGCTGGAGCCGGCTCGGTCTGGATGTGGGGATGATTTCGTGACCAAGCATATTCTCCTGATAATTGGCGGCGGCATTGCCGCCTATAAGGCCAGCGAACTGATCCGTTTGATCAAGAGATCCGGTATGACAGTACGTTGTGTTCTGACGGAATCAGGCGCTCAGTTTGTCACTCCGATGACGCTCGCGGCCCTGTCTGAAAATGAGGTGCACACGACGTTATGGAGCCTCAAGGACGAAGCCGAGATGGGGCATATTCAACTTAGTCGTGAGGCTGATCTGGTCGTCGTCTGTCCGGCGACTGCCAATCTGCTCGCCAAAATGGCCGGCGGAATAGCCGACGATCTGGCGACAACCTTGCTCCTCGCCACCGATACGCAGGTGATGGCGGTCCCGGCAATGAATGTGCGGATGTGGCAGCATGCCGCCACCCAGCGCAATATCACCCAGCTCAAAGCAGACGGCATCATCGTCATGCAGCCAGATGAAGGCGCTATGGCCTGCGGCGAATTTGGCCCCGGCAGATTGCCGGAGCCGGAAGCGGTAATGGCGGAGATTAGCGCGCTGACGGGATCACCCTCGCTAGTGGCTCAGGAATCCGGGCTTGGTCGCAATCCGCTCGACGGCCAGCCCGCCTTCGCCCCCGACCGGCACCGTCCGCTGCGCGGCAAGCATGTTCTGATCACCGCGGGACCGACCCATGAACCGATCGATCCGGTGCGCTATATCGCCAATCGCTCGTCCGGCCGTCAGGGCTTCGCCATCGCCGCCGCCGCCGCCGAAGCCGGGGCGCAAGTGACCTTGGTCGCCGGCCCCGTACATCTCGCTACGCCGACCGGCGTCAGGCGCGTTGATGTCGAGACCGCACTTGAAATGGAAAAGGCGGTGCACAACGCCCTGCCCGCCGATATCGCGATCATGGTTGCTGCCGTCGCCGACTGGCGCGCCGACAGCCAGTCCGGACAGAAGATCAAGAAAAAGGGCGCAGCACCGGCTCCGCTCAAGCTGACCGAAAATCCGGACATATTGGCTGGCCTTGCGCGGCACGAGAAACGCCCCGGCCTGCTCATCGGCTTTGCCGCCGAAACCGAGAATGTCGCCGAACATGCCGAGGCGAAACTGGCGAAAAAAGGCTGTGACTGGATTGTCGCCAATGATGTCTCCGGAGACGTGATGGGCGGTACAGACAATAGCGTCCATATCATCACCAGGTCCGGCAGCGAAATCTGGGAACGCCTGCCCAAAGCGGAAGTAGCCCGGCGTCTTGTAGCCAAAATCAGCGAGGAAATTGCCTGATGTTCGAGCCCGTCAATATTGCTGTCAAACGACTGGATCACGCCGGCGACCTTCCCCTGCCCTCCTATGAAACCAGCGGCTCGGCCGGCATGGACATTCGCGCTGCGGAAGGTCTCACGATCGCGCCGGCTCAGCGGGGACTGGTCGGGTCGGGCTTCGCCTTTGCCATCCCTCACGGCTATGAGATTCAAGTGCGCCCCCGCTCCGGACTGGCCCTGAAAAAGGGTGTCAGCATTCCCAATACACCCGGTACGATCGACAGTGACTATCGCGGGGAATTGAAAGTCATCCTGATCAATCACGGACAAGAAGACTTCGTCATCCAGCGCGGTGACCGTATTGCCCAGATTGTGATCGCGCCGGTGCAGCGCGGCATTCTCAAAGAGGTTGACCGACTCGACGAGACTGCGCGAGGAGAAGGCGGTTTTGGTTCAACGGGAGTTTAGGAAATGAGTATTTCAACGCTAATTCTAGCAGCAGCGCTGCAGACCGGTTCGATCGCCAGTTCGGATATACCGCCAATCCCTGACAATTTGAACAGCGTGCAGGTTGCAGAATTCAGATATAAACCGGAATATACCTACAGGGAATCGCTCAAAGCGCGAAAACTAACCTCCGGTTGTACACCATCAGAAAAAGTGTCCGGCGGAGGAAATTATTTCGTCGAAGTGCTGTTATTGGTAGACGGCAAGGGCAGTCTCCGCCGGGTGACACCAATCTCGATCCAGTGCCCGGCTCTGGAAGAATATGTCGCGCGCTATTTTGCCCGCGCAGGCGCGCATAACATGAAACCTACACCCGATAGAAAACCCGCCTGGCGGCGCAGCGTCCTGAAATTTTACTGGTAGGCTATTGGACCTTTCAGACGAACAGCTCGACCGTTATGCCCGCCATATCGTGCTCAAGGATATTGGCGGAGTAGGGCAGAAGAAGCTATTGGACGCCCATATTCTGGTCGTTGGCGCGGGCGGTATCGGCTGTCCCGCCATTCAATATCTGGCAGCGGCCGGAATCGGGGCGCTGACGATTTTCGATGATGATATCGTGTCGCTTTCGAATTTGCAGCGGCAGGTTTTATTTGGCGAGAATGATGTCGGGAAAGAAAAAGTCGAAGTTGCCAAAGTTGCCGCGCAGCGTATCAACCCCGATGTTGACATATTTCCTATAAATCAACGACTTACCGCGCAATATTTTTCTGGAGACGCTGCAGCATTTTTTGCGCCGTTTGATGCGATTATCGACGGGTCGGACAATTACCAGACCCGCCTGCTGGTTTCCGACCTCTCGGTTGAGCACCATACCCCGCTGGTTTCTGCGGCAATCGGCCAGTTCCAGGGACAGCTCGGAACCTTCCGCGGCTGGGAGGCAGACAAGCCCTGCTACCGCTGTTTCGTCGGCGACGCGCTCGACCCCGAAGATTGTGACAATTGCAGTGAAGTTGGCGTGCTCGGCGCGATGGTCGGCCTGATGGGCAGTTTCGCGGCGATGGAAGCGATCCGCGTGGTCACCGGCTTCGGCGAGGACCCCGCCGGAAAACTCCAGCTTTTCGACGGCCTCGCGCCCTCGATGCGCAGCATCAACCTGCCCAAGGACCCGCATTGCAAAAGCTGCGGTACGCCCCCGCCAACTTGATCCGTCACACATTTGATCAAACCGCCAACTTGACCAACCAGAAGCGTGCCGCAACCTGGTCACGTCCGGCACGCACATGAAAATTTCAGGAACATGCGTCGGATTCCCTGACCACGGAAGTACTAGCTCTGGAAATCATCTATCTGTTTGTAACCATGGATTTATAGAGCCTGAGCTCCGTCCCTGATGCCAAATATATTTGTACCGATGTCCGCCCAATCACGAAAGCGAACCAAAGCCTTTTCCGTGGTGGATGGCGGCAATTGGCCGCCAAGCAAGCCTTTCTGCGGTAGGCCAACAAAAATCGTCCAATGATTTGAGTGCGACCTTCGTCGCCGGATGCTAGAAGACAACCGTGTGGATGATACTGCACGGGCCTTTTCACTGATAATATAAAAATGCAGGGTAGCAGCAAAGTCGCCAAAGCGTCTAATGGAACGGGACATTATGGATTTCGATCGCAGTAAAATTATCCGGGCCGCCATTGTGATAGTGCTGATCATCGGCGCAGCGTCCATATATATACGCGCCACGGCTCCCCAGACTGTCAAGGTCTCCATCCTGACCGAAGGTCCTGCAGAACAAAGCCTGTCTGTTGTCGGCCGCGTTCGGCCCCTCGATCTGGTCCAAATTCAATCGGAGCGCGCGGGCGCTGTGATTGAGCTGCTATATGATGAGGGCGATCAGGTATCAAAGGGGGCCTTGTTGGCCCGGGTGCGGGCCGAGCAGGAGCGCGCTGCCATTGCCGTAACCGCCGCCCAGATCAAAAGCCTGGAAGCGCAGCTGTCATTGGCAGTCAAGAAGCAGCAACGTCTAAAAACATTATTCGCGCAGGGCTGGGTAACGCGCGCGGCAATGGATGAAGCGGATGCCGCCGTTGCCGCCGGCCGGGCCAGCCTGGAAGCGGGTCAGGCTTCGGCGCGGCAAGCAGTCGCTGCAGCGCGCGAATATGATATTCTCGCGCCGATGACAGGAACAATATTGAGCCGCCCTATCGACGCGGGTCAGGTGGTTTCGACTGCCACGATCCTGTACGAAATCGGTTCTGACGGGCCGATCGAGATCCGAGCGGAAATCGACGAATATTATGCCGACGCGGTACCGCTGTCCGCAGATGTCATCATTTCTCCCTCCGGCAGTGATCAGCGGTTCAAGGGCCGTATCACCGAAATTTCGCCGCGTATCGATTCGTCTACCGGCGGAAGGCTGATGCGTTTTGCAAGTGAAACGGACGACGCAAGCCTACGCCCGGGACGGTCGGTAAATGTCACTATAGTGGTGAAAAAATATGACAATATATTGTCCGTTCCGCGAACCAGTCTGTTCAAGAACCGCGGGCAGAATCAACTATATATCGTGGAATCCGGGAAAGCTGTCCCGCGCAATGTCATCTTGGTGGACTGGCCGGGGAGCAATGTCATTATCACCGATGGCGTAAAGGCCGGAGAGCGTGTCATCCTTGACCCGCTTTCGGTCCAGGCTGGCGAAGAGGTCGATGTGGTCGTGAGCAATTCAGACAAGGCAAGCTGATGCTGTTCGCGATTCGTGTCGCCTTTCGCTATCTCCTTGCCAATCGCGTGCAGACAGGCTTGCTGATCGGCGGTGTTGCGCTGAGCGTTGTCGTGTTTGTTTTCATAACCGCGCTGATCAAGGGGCTAGCGATATTTCTGACCGTGCAGACGACCGGTCAGATTTCGCATGTCGACCTTGAACCGCCGCGGCGCGTGGCAGCGGTACAGAATGACGACGACCGCTTTGCCGCCCAGCCCGTGTCCACTTTTCAGCGCCAGCAAATTCTGGGCTGGCAGCAAGTCGTGCAGCAGAGCGAAAGACTGCAGCATGTCGTTGCGGTTGTCCCCGAAATAACCGGCAACGGATTTCTGGTGCGCGGCGCCGCGGTTGCACCGATTGCGTTGCAAGGCGTCGATCCGTCGCAGATTGACGCCATCATACCCATTTCCAGCTATATCATCGACGGCTCGTCGGACCTTTCGAGTGGTGGCCTGGTGATCGGCGCCGACCTCGCCGATGATCTTGGCCTGAAAGCCGGTGTCCCGGTGCTATTGCGTTCTGACCGCGGCGTGGAAAGGCTGATCCCGATAACCGGAATATTCCGGGCCGGGCTTGCCAATCTCGATCGACGCGTCGCTTATCTCTCGCTGGCGACCGCCCGACCACTGGCCGATCTGCCAAACGGCGTCACATCGATAGCTATCCGACTTGATGATCCGGAAAAATCCTTTCAGGTCGCCGGACAGCTGCAGGCTCAGCTGCCGCTCAAGGTCACCGCCTGGCAGGAAAAGAACCGCAATCTGGAAGAAGCACTGGAAGCGCAGAACCGCACAGGAATTTTCATTCAGGCTTTTGCGATGGTGGCCATCATGATTTCGATTGCCAGCGCATTGCTGCTGACCAGTGTCCGTCGCCGGAGCGAAATCGGCATCATGCGTTCTTTCGGAATTTCGCGCAGCTTTGTTGCAAGCGTATTTGTGTTCCAGGGCGTGATTATCGGTTTCCTCGCTTCGCTATTGGGTGCTGCCATCGGCTACCGCCTATGTCTGTTTCTCGTGGAACGATTTGTCGCGCCAGACGGTAGTCCGCTGCTGCCGATAGCCCCGGCTGAAGGCGGCTATGTGCTGGTCATCACGCTGACAATCGCAGGCTCTGCTCTGGCGGCTATTCTGCCTGCCCGGGCAGCGGCCCGCCTGGATCCGGTCGAGGCGATTCAACAATGACGTTGCTGAAAGCCGATGGCCTCACCAAGAGCTTTTATAATGGTGATCTGGAGACGGTCGTTCTGAAAGGGATCGACCTCGCTCTGGAACCGGGCGAAATGGTTGCGCTGCAGGGTCCGTCAGGGTCCGGGAAATCAACATTGCTCAATATATTGGGACTGCTGATGCAGCCGACGGGCGGAACATTGTCCTTCATAGGCGATCGCGTATCGGGACTATCGGAAAAGCAGCTGTCGGCGATCCGTAACCGGCATTTCGGTTTCGTATTCCAGTTTCACAATCTGCTTCCGGATTTCACCGCGGTTGAAAATGTGGCATTCCCTGCAGCAGCACCGGCTGGCGGTATTTCGAAAGCGATGCGAGAACGGGCAAAGAGCCTGCTTGAGCGCGTAGACCTGTCGGACCGGCTGGATTATGCGGCAAACCGGCTTTCGGGGGGGCAGAAACAGCGCGTGGCCGTGGCCCGCGCCCTGATGAACCGGCCGCAGCTTGTCTTCGCCGATGAACCGACGGGCAGCCTGGATCAGGAAAACGGGGCAAGAGTGATGCAGTTGCTGCGCGAAATTAACCGGGAGGACAAAACAACCTTTCTGATATCGACCCATGATCCGGATATTGCAGCCATATGCGACCGCCAGATCAACGTGGTCGATGGCCGTATTGCCTAGTTCGGCCAGGTGCAGACTGGACGGCATGGCCGCTGCTTGAGAACCGCTGCCTTGCTTTGCCGGGTACGATCACCCGTGTCGCAATCGTTCAAAAAATAAGACGGCGCAGAATACAAGCTTCCCCTCCCCGCGAAATTTGCGCTTTAGCCAAAATCGGCTAGGACAGGAAAAAACAGGGAGGAACATTATGACATTACCGGTAACCGGCCTCGCCGCCGCGATTTGTGCGTTGCTGCTGATCTATTGCGCCTATGCGACGGTGAAAGTTCGCATCGCCAACCAGATCGGCTTTGGTGATGGCGACAATCCCGATCTGCTCGCTGCCCGCCGCACCCATGCCAATCTGTCGGAACATGCGCCGATCTTCCTGATCATGCTCGGTATCCTTGAACTGGCCAATGCCGATCATCGCGGCATCACGATCATCGCGGCGGTCTTCCTGATTGGCCGTGTCGCCCATATCGTCGGCATGGCACAGCATCACAAGGGCGGCTCCCCGCGCTTTCGCCAACTGGGCGTATTGGCCACATGGCTGACCACGATTGCGCTGGCCTTGTGGATTCTCTTTCTGTTCGTGACGATGCACGTCCTCTCCTAACAACCGGCGCCGATTGCGAGGCGCAAATGGCAGGGACTACCCCTGACTAGACGACCCCTGACTAATTGATGCATTGAGACGGCAAAGCCGGTCGCCTAGTTTCCTCCTGACAATATAGGAGAGAGAATAATGGCATTGGTATCCGTAGTAGGCGCAACCGGCCGGCAGGGACTGGCGCAAATGAGACAGCTGGCCGCAGCAGGCCACAAGGTGCGGGCGCTCTCGCGAAGCGAGAACCCCGATCTCGGCGGCAGCAACGTCGCCGACGAGACACGGGTCATCGATCTCTCCGACGAATCCACGTTCGTGCCGGCGCTGGAAGGTTCCGACGCGGTTTTCTATACCCATCCCCTGCAATCACCCGGCGATCGTTCGGAGCTGGTCGCCAAACTGGGTTCGGCGGCACTGGAGGCCGGATTGGACCGTTTCGTCTGGAACACGTCGGGCTGGATTCCCGATCAGCCGGGAGAAGCCCATACTTATGGCGACAATACGGGTGCGATCAACGCGCTGTTCCGCACCGGCATACCGGCGACCGTCTTTGGATCGGTGCTGTTCATGGACAATTTGCTGACCAACTGGGCGCGGCCCTTCATCGTCCATGAAGACCGCTATGTCTATGCGCACAAGCCTCATTTGCAGGCCAACTGGATCAGCCTCGACGATGTCGGGAAATGCATGACGGCGGCGCTGTCCCGCCCGGATCTTGAAGGTGCCTGGATGAATATCGGCGGTCCGCAAGCGCTGAAACCGACCGAGGTCACCGAGGCCCTGTCTCGCGTGTTCGGCCGGGAAATTAAATATGATCCGTGCACGCCGGAGGAATTCGGAGCGCTGCTGGTCAAGGCTCTGGGCGATTCGATGGCGGAAGAAGAGAAACAGCCGATGCGCGACTTTATCGCGTCCTTCTATCATTATAATAATGATTCCCCGACCCAGCCGTTTCTGGTCAACACAGACTATATGCACCGCCGTCTGCCCGAGGTCGAATTTGAAACGCTCGAGCAATGGGCAGCGCGGCAGGACTGGTCCGATGACGCGCACCGGCCGTCGGCGGGCTAGATTCCGAATGCTTCATGGGGTCTGTTCCTGAACTGCGGCGCGTGATCGGTGGGAACGCTCCCATCGATCACGTTTGACCTCCACATCATCTGCGGAGCAAAGCTAGAAACTCGCCCCGTCCACGTCGCGCACCGGCAGATGCTGCCACTCGTCCGGTTCAAACATCCGCATATTCACGCCCATCCGCTCGGGCGACGCGGTGATCGGGGTCCAGTGGGTGTGCGAACCACAGAGGGCACAGTTCCACGTGGTGATCATCTTGTCGCCCTGGACATAGGCGTTCAGCGCCTCCGGCTTCGCCTCGACCTGCACCTCATCAGGATGCCAGTAGCCGCCTATCCAGCCGGTCTTCCGGCATAAAGAGCAATTGCAGCGCGACACTTCGGCGGGCGGTTCCGCGACCGTGATCTGCACCGCGCCGCAATGACATTGGCCTTTCATGACAGCAGCTTCAACATAGCCGCTCAACACAGGCCATGCGACAGGACCTGATCAACCCAGTCCGGCACCAGATCCCCCGCCCTGCCCATCCGGCTTTCGTGGAAATGGAAACTGCCCTCCGACGGGTCGAGATTCATCTCCAGCGTTTGCGCGCCGTGATAGCGGGCGGTCTGGACAAAGCCGGCCGCCGGATAGACCGCGCCCGATGTACCGATCGAGACAAACAGGTCGCAGCGGGCCAGCGCCTGCTCGATCCGCTCCATCTGATAGGGCATTTCACCGAACCAGACGATATCGGGGCGCAGACAGCCGGCCTGGTGGCAATGCGGACAGGGTGGCCCGCTGGCCATCACCCCGTCGAACGGGGAGTGGGCATCGCAGGCCAGACACCAGGCGCTGTTCAGCTCGCCGTGCATATGCAGCAGACGTCTGGAACCGGCGCGGTCGTGCAGATCATCGACATTTTGCGTGACCAGCAGCAGCTCGCCCGCCCAGGTCTGGTCGAGCTTCGCCAGCGCCTGATGCGCGGCGTTGGGCTGCACCGTCTTGAGCTTGGCGCGGCGCTCGTCGTAGAATTTCTGCACCAGTTCGGGATTGCGGACAAAGGCTTCGGGCGTGGCGACATCCTCGACGCGATGCCCTTCCCACAGACCATCCGGACCGCGAAAGGTGGCAACGCCGCTCTCGGCGCTGACACCGGCGCCGGTGAGGATGACGATATTGTTGATAGTGTTTCGCATATTGTCTTTCTTCGTCATGCCGAACTTGTTTCAGCATCCATTTCGTCTCATAGAAATAGCGTAGAGTATAGTGGGGTCCTGAAACAAGTTCAGGATGACGAGACCGCGCTCAGGACGAACGGGAAGATACAGAATGACAGCCATCGGAATTATCGGCAGCAGGGGCCGCATGGGACAGGCGCTGGTCGAGGCCATCGCGGAAGCGGGTCATGAACATGCCGGCGGCGCCGATCAGGGGGATGATGTCGCGGCGCTGATTGGCTCAAGCGATGTGCTGGTCGATTTCTCCTCCCCGAAAGCGCTACAGGCGACGCTTGATGCCTGCGTCGCGGCGGACAAACCGATTGTCATTGGCACCACCGGACTGGAGGCCGAGCATCACGCCGCCATCGATCAGGCCGCGACCAATATCCCCGTGCTGCAGACCGGCAACACCTCGCTCGGAGTCAATATGCTGGCGGCACTGGTCGAGCAGGCGGCGAGCAAGCTCGGCGATGACTGGGATATCGAGATCGTCGAAATGCACCACCGCCACAAGGTCGACGCCCCCAGCGGCACCGCGAAATTACTGGGCGAAGCGGCGGCGCGCGGACGCGGGATTGATCTGGCGGCGCATAGCGAGAGCGGCCGCGACGGCATCACCGGCGCGCGGGAAAAGGGCGCGATCGGCTTTGCGGCATTGCGCGGCGGATCGGTCGCCGGTGATCACACGGTCATCCTGGCGAGCGACGAGGAACGGATCGAGCTGACCCACCGGGCGGAAAACCGGATGATCTTTGCGCGTGGTGCAGTGAAGGCGGCTGGGTGGTTGGTAGGACAGAAGGCCGGGCGGTACGGGATGGATGGGGTTTTGGGGCTTTAGGTGGCTGGGCCCGTAATCTGCTGGTGATCAATGGGAAAATCACGGATCGCCCGGTTTCCGGACAGAGAAACTGCATTATTATTTTCCGCTATTATTCGCGACCGCGGCAAAAACGAGTAATGCAATATTATTGATAATAGCAGCAATTCCCATATAATGACTTGCCTTCATAAGCTTCAGCTATATCAATCAAGTGTTGAAAAATGGGGCTTAAATGCAAAAACTATTCTTGATCAGTTGTGCTTTTTTTTGGGCGGCACCTGTGCTTGCCGCAGAAGAAATTATTTTCGCACCGCCGGGAGACTGGGTCAGCGAACAATCTATAGATCTGGAACGAACCATATCCAACAAGGATGCTGCGGCCGTCCTTTTGGGAATGGAACAACAATTGCGTTTCAATAAAGATGATGACGAATTTTTCTTTGGAACAAAGATTCTCGTGCAAACCCCACAAGGTTTGCACGCCATGGGTACCATTTCCATTCCCTGGTCTCCGGACACATCGACACTGATCGTTCACCGACTCCATATTTTGCGCGGCAAAGAGGTGATCGATGTGTTGGGGAATGGGCAGACGTTCACGATATTGCGCCGCGAAGCCAATCTGGAATCCGCCGCATTGGATGGTGTTCTGACTGCCGCCATTCAACCTGAGGACATGCAAGTTGGGGACATTGTGGACATGGCATTTACCCTCCGTGTTGTTGATCCGGTGCTAAAAGGCCATTCTGAAACTACGGTCGCTTTTCCCAATAACTCGCCCGACACGGCATTTTCGCTGCGAGCCTTCTGGGACGATGGTTCCAATATGCGATGGCAAAAAAGCAATTCCCTGCCCGAACCGAAAGTCACATCTCAAAAAGCTTTGACGCGATTGTCACAAACACTTCCGGGAACCTCCAATCTAATACATCCAAAAGGTGCACCGGCTCGTTATGCACCTGTTCGCGTGATTGAGTTCACCGACTATGGTGCATGGAACGAAATCTCGGCGCTGATGGCTCCGCTATATATTGATGCCGCACAAATCCCGGCCGATTCATCCTTGATGGCAGAAGTCGATAAAATTCGCGAAGCTGGCAGCGACCCTAAGGTCCGCGCTGAATCCGCCCTCAAACTGGTGCAGGATCGCGTGCGTTATGTCTATCGCGGCATGAACACCGGCAACCTCGTTCCCGCAAATGCCGTGACGACCTGGAAAAGAAAATTTGGTGACTGCAAGGGCAAAACAGCCCTGCTTATCGCCATTCTTGCAGAGCTTGGAATTAACGCTGTTCCGGCTGCGGTAAGCAGTTCAGAGGGCGACGGACTGGATCAAAAATTGCCCTTGGTCGGCCATCTCGATCATATTCTGGTCAGGGCAGAAATTGCCGGAAGAACCTATTGGCTCGATGGAACCCGGCAAGGCGACTTCAACATCGACAACATCGAAGTGCCACCGTTTCATTGGGCGCTACCGGTCATGGTTGACGGTGCGCCACTTGAGCCTTTGATTCAGCAACCTTTTGAAAAACCGAGCGAGTTCACTGATATCTGGATTGATGCGAGCGCGGGTAAATCAATGCCCGCGGTCGTCGAAGTGAAGAAGATTTTGCGCGGGGACGAGGCTGTTGCCAGCAAGACTGTCCTCGAGCAACTTTCGGCCGAAGATCTGGATAAAGCGCTGCGCAGTTATTGGGAAAGAAAATATGATTTCATAGAACCTTCGGATTTTGGCAGCCATTTTGACCCGGTGAGCGGCGAATACCGATTGACGGTGTCGGGAACTGCAAAGCTGGACTGGGGATGGAGAGGATATCAGCTCGACGGTGCCCGAATTGGATGGGTGGCCGAATATGAGCGCGAAGACGGCCCCAATATGGACGCGCCGGTTACTGTGCCGTTTCCCTATTTTGTCGCCCACAAGCAAACAATAATCCTGCCCCACGACGGTGTCGGCTTCTCGGTGGTAGGAGAAGATGTGGACAAGACCGCCGGCAGCTACGCCTTCAAGCGTGTCACAAGGATTTCCGGCGATGAACTGGTCATGGAATCGAGCCAGCGCAGCCTGGCAGGAGAAATGCCGTGGGCCGAGGCCGTGGCTGAGGCCGAGCACATTACTGCGTTGAGCAAAGTTCTCGTCTATGTGAAACATCCATTTAACTATCGACTGACCCCATCGGAAATTGCAGCGCTGGATGAGAAAAAGCCGGCAAGTGCAATGGAATATAATAGTCGCGGCAACGACTATCTGGATATTCGGGAATATGACAAAGCCATTGCCGATTTCACCAAGGCAGTGGAGCTGGATCCGGCCCATGCATATGCCTGGGCCAATCGCGGTATCACCTACGCACACATGAAAAATGTGGCGGCCGCAAATGCTGATCTAAACAGAGCGGAAGAAATTGACCCCAGGGTTGAAGTCATCTTTCACGGCAGAGCGGTTCTGGCAATGGCTGCGAAAGACATCCCTTCAGCGGTTGCAGCCTTGACCAGAGCGATTGATATGAAGGACAAAAATAGCTGGGCGCTGGAGCAGCGGGTCAACCTTAATTTTTTCCGCGGAGATTATGACAGCGCGATGGCAGATGCAAAGACGCTGCTGGATTATGATCCGACATCCTTCACGGGTGCATATTTCAAGGCAAAAACTCTATCAGAGACAGAACGATATCAAGAAGCCTTGTCCTATCTGGACAGTAACGATCCCAAAATATCCAATGAAATGGATTTTCAACTCATGCGGGCGGAAATTCATGTGCAAATGGCGGACTTCGAAGCCGCTCGTGAATCATACGGCCTAATTCGCAGCAATGCGGATGGGAATAGCAGGCAGTTTAATGCCCTTTGCTGGAGCCTCGCGACGGTGAATTTTGATCTGGAGACTGCACTGCACGACTGCGATGCTGCGTTGAAGCTCGAACCCGGCGAGCCCGCCTATCTCGACAGCAGAGCAATGGTCCTTCTCCGAATGGGTAGATATCAGGAAGCGATTGAAATGTATGACCAAGCCTTAGAGAAATCTGCGGATTTTGCCGTTTCACAATATGGTCGGGGTCTTGCCAAGATAAAGAGCGGCGACCTAGCCGGAGGCCAAGCTGACCTGAAGGCGGCAGAGCGTTTGCACCCAGGAATTTCCGCAGAATATAAACATATGGGTCTCGACTTGCCCTGACCAAAGTCTGGCAACCGTTCTATTTCTGAATGTCACAGGCGCCAATCGCGCTGACGTTGGGAGCCGAGCCTTCCGATCTTTCTCTCTTGATGCAGAAACTGTGAGTGGCGGTGATTGTGCGCTTGGATTAGGCGCTCCGGGCCACCTGGTCGCCCCGCCGCAAGCTTGCGCCTGGTCCGGCGATTCCCTTCCCACGATAGATTGGGTTGGATTCCGGCCTGCACTCGGATGACAGGGCCGGGACGGCCGATTTTCCGCCACCCCAACACCTTAAACCCCGCTGACGTGCATCCCCGCTGTCTCGGGCGCGTCCATTACTGCGCCGACATCGATGGGGGCATAGTCCTCAATATGCGTCTCTGCGTAACCGGCGCGCTCGTCGTAACCGCCACCATCGGCACCAAAAGTCTCATCATTCCAGGCTTGCAGTCTCTCCATCCGGAGGCGGTCGATCTTGCGGGCGGGTTCCTCGGGGACCAGAACGCGTACGCCCTTTTCATAGCGGCCGATTTCATAGCTGGCGTCAACATATTCGACGGGCTGTGTCGGGGACGTTTGGACAGGGACATGGGGCATCTTGTATGCATTCTGCCCGAGCGCATAGCGTTCGACCGGATCTGCGGGTGGCGGGGCGGAAAGACGGGGGTGCATCGACTGTTCGGTGACATGGCCTAGGGCCAGTCCCGACATCAGCGCCAGCGACACCCCGATTGTCATGTAGGAAAAAATCTCCGTCCGTGTCTTTTTTCGATTCCCCATGCTCCAGATACGCGCAGCTTTGCGATCCGTTCCCGGTGGCTTGGGGAATCAGGGCGGGGTAACAGCCATTATGTCGCTCAGGAATGACGGACCTTCCTGCAACGCGAAGGCCTGCCTCTAGGCGCTGGCCAAAACATCGATCACCTTTGACAATTTGTCCCGAACCGCCGCGGCGGCCTGTTTGAGCTGCGGATTATCGATGGCCTGCATCGAGGCAACGGGGTTGATGGCGGCGACTTCTATCTTTCCGTCACCCTGTTGCTGGACCACCAGATTGCAGGGCAGCATCGTTCCGACCTTGTCTTCCAGCTGCAGCGCTTCGTGAGCGAGCGCCGGATTGCAGGCGCCGAGAATGGTGTAGGGCCGGAAGTCGACATCGATTTTAGTCTTCAGCGTTTTTTGCACGTCGACGCGGGTCAGCACCCCGAAACCCTCGGTCTTGAGCGCCGCTTCGGTGCGCTCGATCGCTTCGTCGAATGACGTCGCCAATGTTGTGGCCATATAATAGTTCATAAGATTCTCATATTGCTGGTTGCTCAAAAATTCCATCGACAGCTGCCTATTCGGGGCTGGATGAGGGTTTACCGAACCATGATGGCACGACAACCCGCCACCTTACGGCTTCACCGCGATTTTCATCACGCCGTCGCGCTGGTTGGCGAACAGGTCATAGGCGGTTTCAATATCGTCGAGCGCGAAATGATGGGTGACCAGCTTGCTGGTATCGACGCGTCCCGATCCGACCACCTCCATCAGCCGGCGCATTCTTTCCTTGCCGCCGGGGCAGAGGGTGGTGACGATTTTATTGTCGCCCAGACCGGCAGAAAAGGCATCGACCGGCAGAGTCAGGTCTTCGGAATAGACGCCGAGCGAGGAGAGGGTCCCGCCGGGGCGCAGGGTCCGCAAGGCCCAGTCGAAGGTCCGCGACTTGCCCAAAGCCTCGATCGAGACGTCGACGCCGCGGCCGTCGGTGATCCGCATGATCTCGTCGATCGGATCGACCTTGTTATAGTCGATGACATGATCGGCGCCCATGCTGCGCGACATTTCCATGCGTTCGGGGATGGTTTCGACGGTGATGATATTGGTCGCGCCCATCAGCCTGGCGCCAGCGGTGGCGCACAGGCCGATCGGTCCCTGGGCAAAGATCGCGACGCTGTCGCCGATCCTGATCTTGCCGGACTCAGCGCCGCTGAACCCGGTCGAGAGAATGTCCGGGCACATCAACACCTGTTCGTCGGTCAGCCCGTCGGGCACGGGAGCGAGATTGGCCATGGCATCGGGCACGCGCAGATATTCCGCCTGGGCGCCGTCGATGGTATTGCCGAAGCGCCAGCCGCCCATCGCTTTCCAGCCATGGCCGTGCTGGCCACCGCATTGCGAATGGAAACCGCAGAGCGATGCACTGGATGTGCCGGTCGGGGTAATCGCACCCGCGATAACCCGCTGCCCTTCGGAAAAGCCCTCCACCGCAGAGCCGAGCTTTTCGATGATGCCGACTGGTTCGTGGCCGATTGTCAGGCCGCTGGCCACCGGATATTCGCCTTTGAGGATATGGACATCGGTGCCGCAGATCGTAGTGGTGGTAATCCGGATCAGCGCATCAAGCGGGCCAATGTCGGGAATCGGTTTCTCGCCGAGAATGATCTTTCCGGGTTCGATAAAAATCGCGGCTTTCATGTGGTTTTCCATAGGAAGACTCCATCGCAATCATGTCTTATCCGGCAATGTTACGACTGACGGTCACCACCGTCGCTACGCAATATCGCGTAGGTCCGTTGTCACGACTGGCTTGCCAAGCCCCCGCACAGGCAATAGGCCAGAACCATGGATTTTGATGACCAACTCCAACGCTATTTCGGCACCGCCGATCTTGCCGCGATTCAGCCCGAAGCGATGGCGGCGGGGATCGAGCATATGCGCGTCGACTTTGGTCTGGAAAAGGATCGCGGGCGGCGCTTTGCCTTATGGGCGGTGCTCTATATGCTCGGCACCCATCTGGATCTGGACAAGGCTTTCGAGGACGAGGCCGACCGCAATTCGGCGCGCGATTTCATGGATATGATGGACCGGGTTCAGGGCGACTGAGCGGGCCGCCCGCTGCGCCAATATCGTCCTCCACCCTCCGCACCAGTCGTGCGTGGACTTTTCCGGGGCGATGTGAAAGGGGTGGCGGCTTGTGAATTAACGGGAGAAGAAGCGTGTCGATGAAGACCCTATTTGATGTCAGTGGCAAAGTGGCCGTGGTAACCGGCGGATCCAGCGGCATCGGCGCGATGATGGCGCGCGGCCTGATCGAAAATGGCGCCAGGGTTTACATCACCGCCCGCAAGGAAGAGCGGCTGATGGCGAAAGCGGCCGAGCTTTCCGAACTGGGCGAGTGTATCGCTATCCCGGCCGATCTGTCCAATGTCGAGGGCATCGAGGCGCTGGTCGCCGCGATCAGCGAGCGCGAGGACAAGATCGATATCCTGATCAACAATGCCGGCGCGAACTGGAGCGCCTCGATCGAGGATTTCCCGGAAAAGGGCTGGGACAAGGTGATGGACATCAACATCAAGTCGATCTTCTTTGCCACCCAGAAATTTCTGCCGCTGCTGAAAGCCTCCGGCACTGCGGACGATCCGGCGCGGATCATCAATATCGCGTCGATCAACGGCATCCGCAATTCGGGCATGCCGACTTATGCCTATACGGCGAGCAAATCCGGCGTGATCAATCTGACCGAACATCTGGCCACCGATCTCGCTGCCTATAATATCAACGTCAACGCGATCGCCCCCGGCTTCTTCCCGAGCAACATGACCAAGCAGATTGTCGAGAATGACGGCATGACCAAGATGGCCATTTCCCAGATACCGCGCGGCCGGATGGGCGCGCCGGAAGATATTGCCGGTACAGCGCTCTTTCTGTGCTCGCGCGCATCGTCCTGGATGATCGGCCAGACGCTGGTGCTCGACGGCGGGATGATTTCGCGGCCCTGATCCGGGCTGGCTTGGCGGTGCTTCGGATGATGGCCTGGCGTTGCCCGTCACGTTCTTCCCTGCCCGCCGGCCTTTCTGTTCAGTAAAGCGCAATACATATATTTTTAAGGCAGGACACGACCGGGGGGTTGCCGTCGACGGGGCGGAACAGCGAAAAGGCCCAGATCATGTCCTGCAAAAATATGGTAACCGCCGGCCTGATCGCCGTGACCAGCTGTCTCTGGTCAGCCAGCGCCGCCGCCGAACCGGCGCCCGATCTCGACACCCCGGAACGGATCAATATTCTCGTGACCTTTGGCGAAGACGAATGTCCGGTGGCGGAAGGTGACGAAATTGTCGTCTGCGCCCAGCGACCCGAATCGGAACGCTATCGCATCCCGCCGGAATTACGCGAAAGCGAAGAGGAACAGGCCGGCGAACAGAGCTGGGCATCTACAGTCGCCTCGCATGACGAAGCCGCCCGGCCCGGGCGTCCGGGCAGCTGCTCGGTGGTCGGCACCTTCGGATTTACCGGCTGCCAGGCGGCGATCATGCGGCAATGGTTTGACGAGCGCCGCACAGAGCAGTGAGGGCATCAGCCCGGTAATGGCAAAAGCGGGCCACTGGCTAAACCAATGCTTTGCCCCCGCGATTGTATTTTCATCATTGAACCGCCATGACGGCGCGCATGAAAAAAGCCGATATCTTCGAATTCTACTCCCGCCTCGCCGCCGACAATCCCTCGCCGGAGACCGAACTGAATTATGGCAATGTCTATCAGTTGGTCGTCGCTGTGGCCTTGTCGGCGCAGTCGACCGATATCGGCGTCAACAAGGCGACGCGGCTGCTGTTCGCCGAGGTCAAGACGCCGCAACAGATGGTCGATCTCGGGCTCGACGGGCTGAAAGAGCATATCAAGACAATCGGGCTTTATAATACCAAGGCGAAAAATGTGATCGCGCTGTCGCAAATGTTGATCGACGATTTTGGCGGCGAGGTGCCAGCGGATCGCGACGAGCTGGTCAAGCTGCCCGGAGTCGGGCGCAAGACCGCCAATGTCGTGATGAACTGTGCCTTTGGTGCCGAGACTTTCGCGGTCGACACGCATATTTTCCGAGTCGGCAACCGCACCGGCCTGGCGCCGGGCAAGACGGTGCTGGCAGTGGAGAAGAAGCTGGAGACGCAAACCCCCGCCCCGTTCCGCGTCCACGCCCATCACTGGCTGATCCTGCACGGCCGCTATATCTGCAAGGCGCGCAAGCCGGAATGCTGGCGCTGTCCGGTCGCCGATCTGTGCCGCTTCAAGAAGAAAACACCGGCGCCGGAGGGGTGGAGCGCAGATCCGTAGCATTGCGGATAACATTCAGCTTCGCGAAATGTGACTCCCTGTAAATTGTAAACCGAGATGGAAACCATCCACAGGAGAAGAACATGCGCCTTCAAACCACGATCATCATCGCTTCCGCCCTCGCCGCCGGCAGCGTCGCCTTTGCCGCCGAAAAATCGTCCGGGGATGACAAATATGAGATCAGGGAGATTGGCGAACCGGAAAGCTGCATCACGCGTTCGAATATCCGCTCGACCGATGTCATCGACGACCAGACCATCGATTTCAAGATGCGCAACGGCGATATCTACCGCAATTCGCTGCCCCATAGATGCAGCGGCCTCGGCTTCGAGGAATCCTTTTCCTACAAGACCTCGACCAACCAGCTGTGCAGCGTCGACATCATCCATGTGCTGGCCCAGACCGGCGGCCGGCTCGACACCCGCGGCGCCTGCGGTCTCGGCAAATTCCAGAAAATCGAGAAAATTCCGAAGGAAGAGAGCGAAGATTAAGCCGCCCGCCGGACGCGATTGCCGGACGCAGAATAATCTATTGGCAAAGCAGCAAATCCGCTGCTAGACGCGCATCCGGCGGAACACCGCCCCGGCACCCGTAGCTCAGCTGGATAGAGCGCTGCCCTCCGAAGGCAGAGGTCACTGGTTCGAATCCAGTCGGGTGCACCATATTTTCTGCCATTTCTTGAGTTAGAGCTACTTGGAACTCCGGTGGTTCTCCGGTGGAATCATGGAGAACATCGGGATTCGGGTTGCTCAAAACAGCTGTCCGTGGCGTGAAAAACATTTTGGCTTATCGACCCAATGCGATGAGGCCGCGATCGAAATTCGAGCCAGCGTCTGCTTCGCGCCCAATTATCGTTGTTCCGACCGCCGAAGTTTCTTCCTGAGAGTCGCCTTTGCCTGCAATCCCTCCGATTCAAGCCGAGATCAATTTTCAGCCTTCAGACTTTTCTCTATTTAGTGAGAGCATCCCGAAAACATTCTTCGAAAATATCCAGCCCTTCATGGATAAGCGCGTCCGAGATCGTCAGCGCCGGCAGGAACCTGAAGACGTTGCCGCGAACCCCGCAGGTCAAAGCAATCAGTCCCTTCTGATAGGCCGCCGTCACTATGGTTTTTGTCAGGATCGCGTCTGGCAAGTTGGCATCACCATTTTCAACCAGTTCAACCGCGATCATTGCGCCGCGATCGCAGCGCACATCGCCAATCCGATCCGGAAATTCTGCCTGCAACGCAAGCAACCGTTCGCCGAAGACCTGGCCAATATGGACCGATGCCTCGACAAGGCCTTCTTCTTCGATCACATCGAGCACGGCAAGCGCAGCAGCACAGCCGATCGGCGAACCGGCATAGGTGCCTCCCAGGCCGCCCGGTTCAGGCGCATCCATAACTTCCTGTTTCCCGATCACCGCAGCCAACGGGAAGCCGCCTGCCAGACCTTTGGCAACGGTCATCAGGTCCGCTTCCACTTCCGCATGTTCGGCGGCAAAAAATTTGCCGGTACGGCCAAAGCCGGTCTGGATCTCATCGAAAATCAACAGGATGCCATGCTCGTCACAAATCTGCCGAAGCGCCTGTAGAAACGCGTCCGCAGCCGGATAAAATCCGCCCTCTCCCTGCACCGGCTCGACGATTATCGCAGCACAGTCCCGTGGCTCTATATCGGTCCTGAACAGGATCTCCAGCGCACGTAGCGAGTCTTCCGTGCTGATTCCGTGATAGGGAACCGGGAAGGGCGCGCGGTAAATTTCGCCGGGAAACGGGCCAAAGCGATTCTTGTAGGGCGTCACTTTGCCGGTCAGGCCCAGGGTCATCATCGTCCGTCCATGATAGCCGCCGTCAAAGGCTATGACACCGCGCCGGCCCGTATGGGCGCGAGCGATCTTGATGGCATTTTCAACGGCCTCTGCGCCAGTTGTCACGAACATGCTCTTCTTGGGGCTGTCGCCCGGCGCACATTCGTTCAACCGCTCGGCGAGCATGACGGCGCTTTCATAGGGCGTGACCATGACACATGTGTGGCTGAACCGCTCCAGTTGCGCGGTTACCGCTGCATGGATCTTCGGATGCATGTGACCGGTGTTGCAGACCGCGATTCCGGCTCCGAAATCGACATAGCGCCGGCCTTCGACATCCCAGATTTCCGATCCCCGGGCACGATCAACATAAATCGGCGCAGCATTGCCTTCTCCTCTGGCGATAGCCGCGTTCTTGCGCGCCTGCCATGCGGCGTTGCCGGTCACTTCATTAGAGCTTTCCACTTTGGCTGATATGTTCATTCCGCAATGCCTCCCAAGCACAGATATTTCATTTCCAGATAATCCTCGAGCCCGTATTTCGAACCTTCCCGGCCAAGGCCGGACTGCTTGACGCCGCCGAACGGTGCCGCTGCGGACGAGACTATCCCCTGGTTGATCCCGACCATTCCATATTCAAGCGCCTCACCTACGCGCCAGACTCTGCCGATGTCGCGGCTGTAAAAATAGGCGGCCAAGCCATAAGGTGTGTCGTTGGCCAGGGCGATGACCTCCGCTTCGCTGTCGAAGGGAATGAGCGTCGCGACGGGACCGAATATTTCGTTCCGCGCAATCTCCATATCATTGCTGATATTGTCGAGGATTGTCGGCTCGAAGAAAAGGCCACCTGCCTCGTGGCGACCGCCCCCGAGCAAAACCTGCGCGCCTGCACTGCGGGCACTCGCCACCAGCTTTTCGACTTTCTCGACGGCGGCGATATTGATCAGCGGGCCGATATCATTTTTGGCGCCAGCACCCGGCCCGACCTTCATCCGCTTCACGCGTTCGACCAGTTTTCGTACTACTTGCGAATGAACCGAGCGATGCACAAAAATGCGGTTTGCACACACACAGGTCTGCCCGGCATTGCGGAATTTTGATGCCATCAACCCTTCCATCGCCGCATCGATATCGGCATCATCGAAAATGATGAACGGCGCGTTTCCGCCGAGTTCGAGCGATGCTTTCTTGATCGTCGGAGCGCATTGCTCCAGCAATAGCCGTCCAACTTCGGTCGATCCGGTAAACGACAGTTTCCGCACGATTGGACTGGATGTCAGGGCTTTACCGACTTCCGCCGCCCCGCTTGTCGGCACTATGTTCAGAACGCCGGGCGGGATACCCGCTTGTTCGGCCAATGCCGCAATCGCCAGCGCGGAAAGAGGTGTGTCTTCGGCGGGTTTTGCCACCATCGTGCAGCCCGCTGCGAGCGCCGCCGCGACCTTGCGCATCAACATGGCATTGGGGAAATTCCAGGGCGTTATCGCGGCGCAGACGCCAATCGGCTGTTTCACGACAACCGCACGCACATCGCCGGAGGCATGCGGGATGACATCGCCGTAAACGCGCTTTGCCTCTTCGGCATACCATTCGAGATAGCTCGCGCCATAGCGGATTTCGCCGACTGCCTCCGCCAGCGGCTTGCCCATCTCGGCGGTCAATATATTGGCCAGTTCCTCTTCATGGGCGAGCATCAAAGCATGCCATGCCTGAAGCTTTTCTGCCCGCGCGGAAGCGGTAAGCGCTGACCAAGAGCCAAAAGCCCTGTCTGCCGCTGCAATGGCCCGTTCGGTATCAGCCGTCCCGCAATCTGCAACCGATGCAATTTTGGTTCCGTCGGCCGGATTGTAGACAGCAAAGCTCTTGCCACTGGCAGCAGCAATCCATTCGCCGTCGATGTAAGCGTCATGCTTGAGATAGGCGCTAGAAATCATGTTCTGAGATGCTCCGGATGGTACCAATAATGCGTTTTGCCGCTTTGCAGCGGGCAGTGACAGCGCCAGTTGGCACCAAAACATGGTGCCAGAATCCTGCTGTCATTTGCGGTCCAATATCGCCGCCGGGAAGAGCATGACCACCATGCTGAGAACGAGCAGGACGAAAACCGCATACAGCATGTCCGCATAGGAAAAGCCTGCAGCCAGCATTTGACCCACGACCAGCGGCCCGGAAGCCAGACCAACTTTTGAAACAAAGCCCGCTGCCGCCGCCGTGCGTCCGGCTTTGTCGAACTGGGCCGCCATGCCGAGCAGATAGGCCATGACCATTCCCCAGGTAATGCCCGTGCCGCAATTCGCCAGCAGGTACATCACCGGATTGGCGCTCCACAGAAAGGCAGCGGTGCCCAGCAGGGTCAGCAGCATGACAATGGCGAGAGGCCAGAAACGGCCGAACCTGACGCCCATGAAAATAACTACAAGCGGCCCGGCAAGAGCAACCCAGGTGGCCAGACCGAGAGCGGTGGACACATAATCCCGCTCAAGACCGTAATCGATGCCCAGCCCGATGATATAGGCGAGAAGCCCCATATTGGCCGCCTGAAACAGGAAAATCGCAACGAGCGTAAGCAGCAGCGGTTTCCAGCTTATCGGTCCGGCAATCACTTTGCTCCGCCCATCATTCGCCGGATAGCGATCCAGAAACGGCAGCATGAACAGGGTGGCCAGACTGAACAGGATAAGCGCGATAAACAGCACCGACGCGCCATATATCGGCACCAGCCGCGGCAGTGTCATGACACCGAGACCGCCGAGGCCGAATTGCACGAACAGCAATATGCCGAATGTCCGGTCCGGATTCGCCACGCGGGCTATCACCCCATAGGACAGGCCGACCAGCAAGCCCCCGGCGATGCCGTGCAGCAACCGAATTCCGATCATTGCCATTGGTGACACAATCGCCATCGAAGCCAGATCAATCGCGATCAACGCCAGTAACAGGCCCGTCGCAAAATAGCGCCAGGACACACGCTTGATGAGAAATATGGCGACCAGTGCGCCGAGCGCCGCGCCGTAGATATTGGCGGCGGCCACATTCCCCGCCTGACTGTCGGTAAAACCCAGCCCGTTTTTCAGCCCGTCAACGATCGCTGCCATGATATTGACGTAAAACAGGCCCGCCGTAGCCAGAAAGGAAAGCATGATACCTGCCAGCACGCCATTGGGCGGTGCTGTCGGCCAACGACGTGCGGTATCCTGAGAATCGATCATGCTGATTACTCGCAAAAGGGGTGAAGGCGGTTGGATGCCCGGGCGGCGTTGCGCCAAGCAAAGGCCCCGCCATCGCTGATATAATAATAAACCGGCCCGTTCGGCATCAGCGCAGCCGACAAGCCGCCAAAGCCGGAAAGAGCCGGGATCCAGACATCACCCTTGCAACCGAGAGCAGAGCCCGCATTCCAGGCCCAGAAACCGCTCTGGTAACGCTGTTCGTCGATTACGGCCCGGAGCCCGCGATTTTGGGGATCACGCTGGAGCGCTGCGTTCAGCATTTTTTTGTCCAGGACCGGTTCGCCATTGATGGTCCCGCCGCGCTGCAGAAAAGTGGTGACCAGCGCGATATCGTTGCGCAACAAGGTCATGCCCCATCCGCTGAACGGCTGCCGTTCGGAATCATAAGTTCTGCGGATGCTCATGATCAGCGGACTCATGCCCAGTCCGCGCCACATCGGTTCGAGCAGATCAGCATAATAATCGGCCGCAGGGTTGCCGGTCTTTTCGCGAAGAAACGCGTTGATCGCGACCCCGAGAATATAGGTGTCGCCGGTCCGGTAAACGAATTTTTCTCCCGGCTCCTGTTGACGATCGAACGCGGTGCAGGCGGTGTTTATCTTTTCAGCATGGCTGTCGGCAAGGAAGAAGCTTCGCATTTCAGCCGATTGCTCGTCCACTTCATGCCCGCCGGAATTGTAAACACCAGTCGCCATGTTCAGTGCATCGGCAAAGGTGACTCCGCGCCAGCGTGCTCCGGTGCAGGCAGGAACGTAATTCGAGATCAGGGACTGCATCGCGCCGGGATGCAATTTTTCCAGTCGCATCGCGCCAATGCCGGCGGCCAGCGACTTTGCCCAGGAATAAGACGGCAGCACCAGCGAATCGCAATAGAGATAGCTGCCGAAACGCGTATCGCACCCGCCGGTATAATGAATGCCGTCCGCGATATAGCCGAACGCGGTCATCGCATCGCTCGCCACTTCTTCCTCGGACCCGAACATATCTGCGACATCGGATGGCAGACTATCGATCGACCGCCTCTCCAGTCTCGCCGCTTTCTCCGCATGATAGGCTGTCACCACATCTTCGGAATGCGCTATCGGCTGCGGAACATAAGTGACCGGCGTAGCGCCCCAGGCATCGAACTGCGTATAGGCGCAGGTTTCCGACCCGATCTGATAGACGAAATGCGATATCGTGCCCTGGCTATCGAAACGGAAACTTGCCAGACCATTGTGAATGCAATTGGCGTTGCGTTCCATCAGCGCGAATGGCAGCACCGCTCGCGTCAATCCCTTGTCTGCCGGGTCATCCCAGACTTTCCCGGGCGCGAAAATCCATTCCCAGTCCTGATGGTTGCCGGCAATCGGCGTCCGCACCAGCGGAACCAGTTCATCATCAATTTGCAAAAGATCGATTGCGAATGGCGGCAATGTCCTGATGCTCTGGCTGCTCGCAGCATAGTCAAAGTCATCTTTCAGCAGCATGAAGTGCGACATCGCTGTGCCAGCGGAATGTAAGCGTCCGGCAAAACTGTGCGTCGGCTGCGTGGCATCACTGGGGCGGTTGAAGGCATCGGTAGAGAAAGGCCGGTCCGGCGTCGTGCCGCGATCGAAGGATTGATCCGGGATGATCGTCGACAGATCACTGGGCGACGGCCTTGCAACCACCCTGATGTTGTCGACCCAGCAAATGTCATTGTCCGCGTTACCAGCAACCCGGACGCCGATATAACCTCTGTCCGTACCAGTCTGGATATCGACGGTACCGCTGACAGGATGCAGCGACAGCCCGTCATCCTTGCCGTCTTCGATGCGGCCAATTTCATACCAGCTTTGCCCGTCTGGCGAGAATTCGATCAGGCAACTGTCATTCCCCTCCAGACCGCTTGCGGCAAAAGACGCGGCAATGTCGATCCGGCTCACACCGGAAAGAGCAAAGCTGCGCACCGCCGCAGCATCGCGCACAAGCTGCAAGGAAGAATTATCGGCATATGTCGTGATTTGCGCTGAACCGCGTCCAGGCGTGATCGCCCAGTCGCCCGCGCTCTGTTCGAAATTTTCGGTGAGCAGCTCCTGTGCATGGGCTTGCGTCAACGGCAATATTGTCATCACCATGATGAACGACAGAACGATGGCCAAGCGCGGGATAATCATGCGTTCAACACCTTCACCAAAGGAGCGAGCTGGCTTTCATAGGCTTTCCATTTGCCGACCGAAGACGAGTATATGGGTTGACGAACCTGAGCCGCGCTTGCTGTAGCCGAAGGGCTTTTGTTCTGGTGGAAGGCCAGGCAATCCGGATGCCATTCCAGCCCCAGAGCCGAAACCAGCTTACGGCTTTCTTCTTCCTGACGGGTGACCAGTTGTTGATAATGCACGTTGATGATTTTTCCGGGCAGGACGGCTTCCCAATGCGCCATCAGCCTGTCCTTGGCTCGGATATAGCGGCCGATGTCCTCCAGATCGTAGGAGAAGGGATAGCCCATGCGGAACAGCGTCTTGTACATGGCATAGCCGACATCCATCGGATCGCGGACAAGATTGATGATCTTTGCCGCAGGCATGGTCTTGGCAATCAGGCCGATATAGAGGAAATTCAACGGCGTCTTGTCGATGATATTCGGGCTGTCGGGCAATCGCTGGGTCGTCGAATTCCGGTAGGCCGCCGACAATGCATTCGGGTCAATCGCCGCGGAACGCCGGACCAGCTCTTCCTTGCTTTTCGCGCCCGCACACAAACGGGTGATAGCCAAGGCCAGATCGTTCACTTCACCGACACTGTTCACTTCCGGATGGCTGCTCAAGATGCGATCAACCAGCGTCGTGCCTGACCTCGGCAGGCCAAGAATAAAAATTGCGCCTTCACCGTTCGAACCTTCACCGGATGCGGCGAAGTAATCCTTGTCGAAAACGGCAGCGATATCTTCCATTGTCGAGATATCATCCTCGACCCGATAAGCCATCTGGCGACGACGGGCACCTGCTCCGCGGGACAAATAAGCGAATGACCGGTCAAATTCGCCGATATCTTCCAGTTCCTTTGCCAAAGCATAGCAAAGCTGAATTTCACCGGCGACGTTCCCTGAAACTTTGGACAAACGCGCTATCAGATCGTCAATATGGTTATCGTCAATCGTCTGCCTTCGGACGGTCGCCCGGTTATAACAGGCGTCATAATCGCCCGGCGCAGTTTCGATCAGCTGGTCGAGCAGCGTCTCTGCGGCATCCATTTCCCCGACTGCAATTTCGGCTGACGCAAAATTATATAAAATCGCCGGGTCATCTGGCGCCAGAACGCGCGCTTTCGCAAGCGTTTCACGGGCAGCGGCATGATCGCCCAACTGCGTCTCCATTTCGGCGATCCGGCCAAGCAGCCCCGCATTCTGCCTGGCTTGGCGTTTGGCTGTTTCGAGCTGGGCCCGGGCTTCAACAATTTCGCCCAATGCGCTGAGCGCTTCGACGCGCATCAACTGCGCTGCCATATCACCGGGTTCGGCTTTCAGCACCCGATCAACATGCGCAAGCATGCCATCCCAGTCATTGCGCATCTGACGCGCACGGCTGGTAATCAGCAATGCTTCCCGATGCCCGGGGGCTTCATTCAGCAGCGCAGCGCAGATAGCTTCTGCAGCTTGCGGCTGGCGTTGGCGAAGCAGGCGGTCGGCCTCCTGGAGACGACGCTGGAAATCGGGGTTCATACGCATCGGGTGGTTGAGGCGGCCGTTATGTGAGTCATGCAGGCCGCCTCCCCTCAGAATGTATAAGTTGCAGAAACACCGATTGTCCGCGGAAGCGAGATTAGTTGCTTGTTGGCATTGCCGAAATAGCCGCTCGCCGGTGCCGTTCCCATATAGGCCTCGGTAAATATACCTGTGATACCCTCTTCGTTAAAGATATTCTTCATCCATAGCGAGCCGGTCAGATTCTCGTTGGAAAGCGACACCACCGCATTCCAGAGCGAGAAGCCCTCAAGCGGAACATTGAATGTCGGAGATACGCCAACCCCGTTGCGCGAGCTTGACTGATAATTGCCGTCCAGCCGGGTATAGAGCGACCAGCTGTCCGAAATTGGTGCGGTATAGTCCACCGCCCAGTTCAGCATATGCTTGGGCGCGCCAGGCAAGCGGGCACCGTCAACCGCTATCGGCGTGACCGCGTTGTCGGGGGCGAAGAAGTCTGACGTCAGCTCCGCATCCGTATAGGTGTAACCCAGAGTGTAATGGACGCGATCCCCGATATAGCCGTCAACCTGAGCCTCAAGCCCCATGGTTCTGGCTGAATCCCCGTTCTGGACTGCAAAGAAGCCCCAATTGGTTGTCGCCGTGTTCAGTTGCGGGTCCTTCCAGTCGACATAATAGAGGCTGAGATCATAAACAATTCCGGCTCTCTGTCCCTTCACACCGATTTCATAATTGACGACATTGTCCGCCTCATATGTCTGCCAGTTCGGATTTTCGGCAAAAGTACCCGTCAATGGGACCGCATTGGTGCCGCCGCGCCGGTACCCTTCCGATATCGTGGCATATAGTCGGTCACGCTGGCCAAATTGCCAGGAGATATTGCCCTTGAACAGCACGTCATTTTCGCTGGTCTCGAAGAAAGCCGTCGTCGGCGCGAACACACCGGTGAAGAGCGGTAAGTCAATGAAGGTGGTATTTTCCGACTTGTTGTCGAAATAACGCACGCCGCCGGTCAGATCCAGCGTGTCTGTGGCATGCCAGGTTAACTCGCCATATACCGCCAATTCCTCAAATTTTTCGTTTCTGCGATAGTCGAAATCCTTGTCGCCGGTGACAAAGGCCGCGAAGGCCGGGAAGGCCGCGTCATACCAGCGCTTGAATCCGCGCAAATAGCTCTGCTGTGTCGACTGGGTTTTCTGGTCGCGATAGAAACCACCGACGATGAAGTCGAGTGGCCCGTCGGTATCCGACACCAGCCTTAGCTCCTGGACAAAAGCTTCGTCGGCATAGCCGCGAACCGCCGAGGCCATTGGCCGTGGATAATTGTAATAGAAGCCCAGAAACCCGGCCTGGGCATAAAATCCGGTATTCTCGCTGACGCTTTCACCCTCACGGTCATAATAGGATGAAGACGAGGTCAGGGTCGCAAAGCCCAGATCCACATTGATTTCCAGCGCGCCCATATCGTCATTGCTTTGCGCTGGTTCCAACTGGATCGCACCCTGTTCATAGCGCCCGTAGGGCCGTCCGAAACCATCGCTGTTGACCGTCTGCGCGCGGCGGCCACCGACGTCATCGTCCTGATGCGTATAAAGCGCCTTGATGCTGACCGTGTCGCTCGGTTCCCACAACAGTGTCGCGCGAACCATCCATTGCTCAACCGTATCAGCGTCCTTCGCGACGCGATATTGGGCTTCGGGCGCAAGAACGCCGTTGGGCGCAACAGGTATGCCGTCCGCGTCGAGTTCATAGACGTTCACATAGTCGGTAATACCCGGATAATCGGCCCAACTACCGACAACGCGGAGCGCCATGGTGTCACCCAGCGGTACATTGAGCACGCCATCGAGCGTGTAGCCGAACTTGCTCGTTCCATCGACGTTCGACAGCGAACCGCTGATCGAGCCACCAAATTCGCCAAGTACCGGATCGCGGGTAATATAACGGACCGTGCCACCGAGCGCCCCTGAACCGTAAAGCGTACCTTGTGGTCCGCGCAACACTTCGACCCGTTCGAGGTCGCGTAGCAGGAAGTTGGCAAAAATCGGTGTGTCGTTGATATAGGTTGAGACCGACGCAACGGATGATACCGAATAATCGCCAAGACCATTTCCGTCGACGTTCAGACCGCGAATGCGAACCTGGTTAACGGTACCGGCGCTGCGTGCCCCCCGGTCAACGACACCCACGCCTGGAACGGAGCGGAGCAATTCGGCGCTGTCGAAAGTTTTGGCAGCTTCGATTGTATCGCCGCTGATCGCAGAGATATTATACGGTACGTCGATGATGCTTTCCTCGCGCCGCGTTGCGGTCACGACAATGACATTACGCTCCTGCGTTGCGCCATCGTTCGCCACTTCCTGCCCATCTGCCTGCGCCAGAGCGACATCAGGCAGGCACAGGGTTAAAGCTGTCCCGCTCAATAACGACATCATCACCCATTTACGCTTCACATTCCCGGTCATTGTCAAATTCTCCCTCGTTCGAATATTTTTACCAAGCCATTTTTGGCGATCTTCTGTGCGTGAATTCAATTTCCTGAAGTCTCGTCGACAGACTTCGACAGACTGGCATTTTGAGATTCCGGCAGGCGCAATTCCCCGAGTCCGCCCATCGCCTGCTGCCGGGCTTCCCTGCTTTCATGCAAAGGGAAACGCGCCGGCGCATCGCGAAAGCTTTTGAGCACCTGGCCCAGACCATGCCATCCGCGTTCGCGCGCACGCCGGACCTGCTCGAAATCGATCTCAAAGGCCGAAACCTCCCTCTCCGTGCCACATTCGTGGAGAAGTTCACCGCCGGGGCCATAGAATACCGAACGGCCGTTGCCCTGCTCGCCAGCGACATTCACGTCGATAAAATAGCATTGGTTGACCGCGGCATTGGCGCGCGCGATGGAAAGCTCGACATCGCGGTCAATGGTATTGGTCATGGTCGGCAATATGATGGCTTCCGCGCCCATTCCGGCCAATGTCCGCATCGCCTCCGGGAACCACATGTCGTAGCATATCGCGATCCCGATCCGTCCGGCACCCGGTACATCGAACACCACCGGCTCAACACCCGATGCAATGTCTTTTTCATAGGGCAGGAAGGGAAACATCTTGTCATAGCGGGCAACGATCTCGCCCTGCGGATCAATCACCAGCGACGTGTTGAAAATTTTATCGCCGCGCGCTTCAAATTGAGATCCCGGTATCAACCACTTGCCGGTTTCGCGTGCAATTTTCCTGAATCTCTGTTCAGTTGGCCCGCCTGCCGGTTCAGCATTTTTCGGGCTGGCGCCGTGAACTGCCAGCTCGCCGCAAACCATCATGTCCACCCACGGAAATCGCTTGGCAATCGACCGAAACTCGGTGTCGAGCAAATCGATATTATTGTCCTTGCCGCCGGCAAGTTGAATGGAGGCTATTCCCAATGTCGACATAAGGGCTTTCTGCGATCAGGCGAACCTCTCAAGACGGACGGTTCGTTTATCCATCCCTAGTGATTACAGAATTTTGACAATTGCATTAGGTCCAGTTCATAACCTTTTGTAGTGCCAGTTTTGGCACCGGCCGGTTGAAATCACAATTGTGGCGGGACGATAAGGGCCGTATCAACCGTCCGGCCATCCTCATCCAGCCAGGACAGGATATCGCCCTCGATCCTGATGGGAAAACTCGCTGCTTCACCATAAGCCCAGCGATCCCACTGGCGGAACCAGCGGTCGCCCTCGATCCACCACTTGCCGGTATCACGGTCCTCATTGGCATATCCGGCCCTGCCGACCAGCTGTCCCTCGTTAAGAACCTCGATCGTACACGGCTCACCATATACGGTTTTATACAGTAACGTCAGACCGGGAATCAGACTGTTCAGCGCGCCATTGTCCAGCCTGGATTGCTCTCCGCCAGCGTGTATCTTTTCTCCGTCGTTCAGTTCCCGCATGATCTTTGACAACAATTCCACGCCGGGACGGATGCTGTTTTTCGGAAGGCTGGTAATCCCCAGACGAAACATATTCTTATGCCCGGTCTGGTGAGCAAAATAGTCGACGACCGGCTCGATCAGCATGCCCTGTGCTTGCGCCGCTTGCACCAGACGGTCGGCGTCGAGCCTTTCAGGCCCGCTGACCCAATAGGCGGTGCCGCCGTCGACCGGCGGAATAGCAATGGATTCTGGACGATAGTGGTTCAGGGCATCCCGCAGTTCAATCAATCGTTCCTCACATGTCCGGTTCAGCCGCCCCAGCATGGCATCGTAATGGCCGAGAGACAGGAAAAAGGCCGCCGTTCGCTGGTTGTTCGGAGATGGCCGCTTTGTGGTCAGGCCGCGGAGACGCCGTGCGGCGGCAATAACGTCAGCAGGACCGACCAGATAACCGATCCGGATGCCCGGAGACAGCAATTTGGAGAGGGCCGATACATAGAGGACGCGCTCACCACCGGCCATCGCGCGCAAAGCGGGCAAGGCATCGCGGAGATAGTTCATTTCGCATTCGAAATCATCTTCGATAATCAGCAGATCGTGTTTCTGCGCTGCGGCTAGCAAAGCCTCGCGGCGCGGCATCGACAGGGTCACGCCGGTCGGGCGCTGACGGCTCGGCGTAACATGGACCAGATCGCATTCCCCTATGGTATCACTGACAACCAGACCTTCTTCATCCACTTCCAGATAATGGGTGTCGGCACCACGAAGACCGATAAGTTCGCGCATCGAGGGCAGCCCCGGTTCTTCCATCCCGATCGAAACGCCCGGTCTGGCAAAAAGCTCGGTCAGCAAATGCAACGCCTGCTGCTCACCCGCGGTGATAAGAATCTCATCGGGCTGCGCGCTTATGCCGCGACGGGGAAGCAATTTGGTACGGATCTCCTCGACCAACATCTCATCATCGGAATCGCCATTGTCGATCGACCATTTATCGATTTCCTGGACGCCCAGCGCGAACCGGCTGGCTTCGCGCCATTCGGCCACCGGAAAGAGCGAGCGATCATAACGCCCGTCGATGAACGGATAGCGATATTTTTGCCAGTCAGGAGGGCAGCGGAAACCACCCGCAGCGCCAACCTGGGCGCGAATCATGCCGCGGGCAAAAGAAACCGTTCCATCATCACTACCCGCGTTGGCGACGACTGTCGCGACCTTGGTCACTGGCGCACGATTTTCCGCCACGAAAAATCCGCTACGCTCTCGCGCAACCAAATGCCCCTCGGCCACGAGCTGTTGATAGGCGAGCGAAGTGGTGTTGCGGGAAACGCCGATCTCGCCGGCAAGTTTTCTCGAGGACGGAAGCTTTCTGCCCGGCGTCAGAACCGAAGCGTTGATCGCCTCAATGATGCGCGTACGAAGCTGAGCCTGCAGAGACAAGCTGCTCCCCGGATCAAGCCGCAGCAGTAACGCGATTGATTTTGAGTTCGACGATTTTTTAATCATGGGACAAGCGCTCGGCCGAAATGAGGATGGGAAATCTTGGTTTCAAGAAGTTTCCGTTCAGCCTCATCATAGAAACAAAAGCGGATAATGAAAATCATTGGTCAGTGATGGGGGACATACTACCGGGAACGTCGCCATTTGGGGGACGGAGCCGGACGTTCGTGAAAAGCGAGCCGGGAAAAGCCGGACTCGAATTCGTCAATATAGCCCCTATCAACAATAATAGTGCCCCCCTATTTCACCAAGTAACGGCGGCATCCTGTTGTCTAGCTTACTGGCTGCTTATTTTGTTAGGGCATTTTTGCTAGGCGCAAAATATTTACAGTCAGATACCTTCCTACCAAGCGCAAAAGCGCACCAAAAAATTGTGGAGGATATCGGAATGGCGAAAACCGCTTTGCGTGCAGATTTACTTTATAGAACATCCATCGTGGCGGCCATGTTGGCAGCGCCGACAGCGGCTTATGGACAGGAAGCAGCAGCGGGCACCGGTGCTCAGGCACAAAGCGGTTCCGATGCAATCCAGCCCGGCAACAGTCTCGTTCCATCGATATTGAATCAGGCCGCTGTCGACTCAGCCGACTCGCCCGAAGCGGAAATCAGGGAACAGTCCGGCGGACTTCAGGCGATCGTCGTGACGGCCCGTCGGCGCGAGGAAACGGTCCAGTCGATTCCGGTGTCGGTCCAGGCGATCACCGCCGAGGAAATCCAGCAGCGCGACCTGTCGAGCCTCGAAAAAATTGCCGCGGCGACTCCGAACTTCACCATTGCACGCGCCTCCAATGGCGCCGGTGCACAGCTCACCCTGCGCGGGATCGGCTCGTCGGCCACCTCTATCGGCATCGAACAGTCGGTCGCGATCGTTGTCGACAGCGTCTACTACGGTCAGGGCCGGATCATCAACGAAGGCTTTTTCGACCTTGCCCGGGTCGAGGTGCTGAAGGGCCCGCAGTCGCTGTTCTTCGGCAAGAATGCGACCGCCGGCGTGATTTCCCTGACCACAGCCGATCCGGGTCTGGATTCGGAATATATCGGCCGGGTCGGCTATGAATTTGCCGCCGAGCGCGCCTTTGCCGAAGCGATTATCTCGGAACCGCTGACCGACACTCTGGGCGTGCGGGTGGCCGTTCGCGGCTCGCGCATGTGGGGTGGCTATTATAAAAATCAGCAGCAGACGATCGACTATCCGACGCTGGATGTCGCCACCGGCGTCACCAACCCGCACACGGCGGCACCGGCAGCAACGGAAGCACCGCAGGAGCGCGAGCTGATCGGCCGGGTGACGCTGAAATATGAACCGGACGACCGCCTGACCGCCAAGCTCAAGGTCTCCGGCAGCTATAACCGCACGGTCGGCAATGGCTGGAACTATGTCGCCACCAATTGCCCGACGGGCCAGACCGCCAATGCTCCCAATTATCCGTGCGATGGCGGCTTCGTCACGCACCAGAATGATTTTCCGCTCGACATTGCGCAGGACTATCCCTTCGCACGCGATGACGGTGGGCTGTATAACAAATATAAAAGCTGGGCGGCGACCGGATCGCTCGAATATGCGCTCGACGATGTGACGATCAGCTCGATCACCAATTATAACTGGAACAATAACAAATTCGCCTGCGACTGCGACTTTCTGAGCGCCGGGGTGTGGGCTACGGAAAATGCCACCTATCACGCTTTCAGTCAGGAATTGCGCGCGCTGACCGATTTCGACGCGCCAGTGAACCTGATGGTTGGCGCCCTGTACCAGAAGACCAAGCGCAACTTCTACCAGGCGGTGATGTTCGCCAATCTGGAAGATTCGACCGCTTCGGCGCAGAACCGTTATGTCGCCTATTCCAAAGAGTCGGAAACCGAAGGCGAGACGCTGTCCGGCTATGGCCAGGCAATGTGGCAGATCACGCCGACACTCGAAGCCACAGGCGGCGTCCGCTATATTCATGAAACCAAGGAAAGCAGCTTCCGTCAGCCTTATGTCAATGCCGGTCTGCAGGGGCTTTTCCTGCCGGCAAGCGCGGCGGCAAACGGCACGATCTACGGCGACCAGACGTTCAACGACTGGTCACCGGATTTCACCCTGCGGTGGAAACCGGCCGACAATATCATGCTCTACGGCGCCTATCGGGTGGCCTATAAATCGGGCGGCTTTTCGAACAGCGCAATCAACTCGGCCCTGTCTCCCGATCCCGAAGGCGATCTTACCTTCAACCCGGAAAAGGGCAAGGGCTATGAAATCGGCATCAAGTCCAATCTGGTCGACAACCAGCTGCAGGCCAACCTGACCTATTATAATTACAAATATACCGATCTGCAGGTCGACTTTTTCAACAGCGCGATCTTTGCCTATATCACCTATAATGCAGGCAGCGCCCGCAGCGAAGGCGTCGAGCTAGAGCTGGAATATGCGCCTTACTCGATCCCTGGCCTCCGCTTGCGCGGCAATCTGAACTATAATGAAGCGCGCTACGAGGACTTCATCGCTCCCTGCTATGGTGGCCAGTCGATCGCTGCGGGCTGTTCGCTGGTCGTCGGTGGCGTGCCGTCGCAGGATCTCAGCGGCAGCGCCACTTCGGCGGCGCCGGACTGGACCGGCACCATCGGTGTCTCCTACGAGACCGAACTGTCGTCCGATCTGAAATTCGGCACCAATGTCGATATGCGCTATAGCGACTCCTATATCTCGTCGAGCTTCGGCGATCCGGGCACCACGCAGTCCTCCTATGCCATTCTCGATGCGGGTCTGCGCATCGGGGCGGCGGACGACCGCTGGCAGCTGGCGCTGATCGGCAAGAACCTCACCAATAAATTCTACTTCACCGGTGGTGGTACGGCCCCTTCGACGGGCTCGGGAACCGGAACGGCGGCGGCAATACCGGGCGATAATATCGGCTATGGCGCCTTCCCGCGGACGGTGACCCTGCAGGGCACGGTGCGCTTCTAAACGGCACGTGGATACAGGCATGGCGGTCTTTGCGGATCGCCATGCCGCTTCAAAAGAGGAGACTGGAACATGACTTCAGCCGAAACGCGATCAGCACCCTCGCGCGAGCAGCGCATCTCCGACATGCTCGACAAGCAGGACTGCACCGAACTGGTGCATCGTATGGCGCGGGCGATCGACCGCTGTGACGCCGAGCTGGTCGATCAGCTGTTCCATCCCGATGCGACGGATGACCACGGCAGCTACAAGGGCAGCGCCAGGGATTTTACTCCCTGGGTGATGGAAGTCCTTTCCGGCATGCACCGCACCCAGCATATGGTCGGCAATGTCCTGATCCAGCTGGACGGCGATACTGCCTATGGCGAAAGTTATTTCATCGCGCATCACGCGATTCCCGCCGAGGACGACAGCGACAATTTCATGGTTGCCGCCGGCCGTTATCTCGACCGTTTCGAACGCCGTGACGGCGAATGGCGCATGGCCCATCGCGGCGCCGTCTATGACTGGAGCAGCATCAGCCCGTCGACCGATGTCTGGGACCGCGCCAATATGCCCGATTACAGTTTCGGCGCCCGCGGGGAAGCCGATCCATCCTACCAGCATTTCGCCCGCTAGCCCTTTCATGTTAAAATGAGTCCAAAACCGAAAATTTTCAGGAGATAGTCAAATGTCCAATGTCATCAGTGAAGACCGGTCCGATGCAACCCTCAAGGCCACGACCGACAAATTGCGCGACCCTGAATTCCGCAACACCCCGATCACGCCGGATCGTTATTATTCGAAAGAATGGGCGGATAAGGAATGGGAAAAAATCTGGACCAAAACGTGGCAGATTGCCGGTGTCGCCGACCAGCTGCAAAAGGCCGGGGACTGGATCACCGCTGATTTCGGACCGGAAACCATCGTCTGTATCCGCGGCGAGGATGGCGAGACCCGCGCTTTCTACAATGTCTGCCAGCATCGCGGCATGCCGCTGGTCACCGGTGAACAGGGCAATGCCCGGGGCAAAAGACTGACCTGCCCCTATCATGGCTGGGCCTATGAATTTACCGGCAATCTCAAGGCCGTACCCGACGAGGCCGACTTTTTGCAGGGCTCTCCCTGCGGCAAGCTCAATCTCAAGCCTGTGCAGTGCACGGTCTGGGCCGGTTTCATCTGGATCAACATGGACGAGAATGCCGTGCCGCTGCGCGAATATCTCGGACCGATTGCCGAGCAGATCGAAACCTATCCGATGGACAAGATGAAGCGGACCCACTGGGTCACGGTCGAGGGGAATTTCAACTGGAAGCTGATCCAGGACAATTTCAACGAAAGCTATCACGTACCCTTCGTCCATCCCCAGACAAAATTCGTGATGGAATATTCGCATCATCACTGCCAGTTCGATCTCTATCCGCAGGGCCATGCGCATATGATCATGCCGGGCGCCGGACCGACCAAAACGCTGCGCGGCGGCGAGAAGGAAACGCTCGAACAGCTTGCCGAGGAAATCCAGTTCTGGGGCCTCGATCCGGACGACTACCGGAACGGCAAGACTGGTGAAATCCGGCTGGCGCTGCAAAAGGCCAAGCGCGAACTGGGCGCGGAAAAAGGCTTCGATTTTTCCAGCTATCAGGATTCGCAGCTCACCGACCACTGGCATTATACGATCTTCCCGAACCTGTCGTTCAGCCTCAAGCCGGACGGCAATATCTGGCTGCGCGCGCGGCCGCACGAGAGCGATCCGGAAAAATGCTATTTCGACATGTGGTATATGACGCTCTTCCCCGAGGGCACCGACCGCTATTATTCGCAGAGCATGGCCGAATGGGTCGACACGTCCGTGCCGGCACCCCACGTACAGGGCACCGTGGAAGAAGTCTCGATGGGCCCGGGCATTGATCAGGATGTCGAGGTCTGGGAAGTCCAGCAGCGCGGACTGCACTCGCGCGGCTACGAGCGTGACTATCTCGCCTGGCAGGAACGGCGGGTCCGCTTCTTCCACGAAAATCTTGAAAGCTGGATGGCGAAATAGACCGACGGAAACAATGACGCACCGACAGGGCCAGGGCCTTCGCCGGTGCGGATCTGGCAACGCGAACGGCTAGCCCTTCTTCGCAATGCCCTTCGCCAATATACCATTGGCAATATCGGCAATCTGAACCGCCGATTTCTCTTCACTCCAAATCCCGTAGCGCATGCCCAGGAAAACATTCATTCCCATGATCGCCCAGGCATGAGCCTCCTCCAGTCCGCCGCGAAAATCGCCGGCGGCCGTGCCCTCCTGCAGGCGTTCGTAGATACGCATTGCCGTTTCTTCATAATGTGAACGGTAGCTTTGCGGGTCGACAAATTCGGACTCGTCGATGATCCGGTAGATTTCCTTATGCTCGCGGGCAAAGTTCATAAACGCCTCGAGCGCCATCTTCTCCCGTTCGAGCGCGTCCTGCCATTCGGTCATTGCTCCCGCGGCATGGCTTTTCACCCGCGTGCTCATATCCTTGACCAGCGCGCTGAACAGCTCGTCCTTGGAATCGAAATAGGTGTAAAAACTGCCGAGCGCGGTGCCGGCCCGTTGCGTGATTCCGGTGATCGAGGCTTCGTGAAAGCCCTTCTCGCCAAATTCCAGCGCCGCCGCATCCAGCAATTTGCGTTTGGTCTTCAGCCCGCGTGCTGTGCGCGGCTGTTTGCCTTTAGACTCAGTATGTTCGGTATATTCAGTGGCCATAATGTCACGGCTAACCGCATTTCACCGGATAAGCAAATTTCTAAGTTGAATAATGGTTCAACTTTCAATATAGGCCCGGCATCGACCTGGAAATGCCAGGCATATATTCAAGGAGGATGCTTTCATGAAATTTCAGCACACCGTTAGCTATGCAGCGATCATCACAGGTCTGGCGGGCGGGCTAATCGCTCCTGCCACGGCCAATGCCCAGACATCCGAATCGGCCACTCAAGGCGGCGATGATGGCGTCATTATCGTCACAGCCCGCCGCCGCGAAGAGCGACTGGTCGACGTTCCGCTCTCGATCACATCGATCAGCGGCGACGAACTTGCCGCCACCGGCGTTCAGGACATTACCGAAATTGGCCAGGACGTTCCGAACCTGACACTGGAAGTTTCGCGGGGAACCAACACCACCCTCACCGCCTTCATCCGCGGCGTCGGCCAGCAGGATCCGGTCGCGGGCTTTGAAGCCGGTGTCGGCCTCTATGTCGACGATGTCTACCTCAACCGGCCGCAGGCTTCGGTCCTGGATATCTATGATGTCGAGCGGATCGAAGTGCTGCGCGGACCGCAGGGCACACTCTACGGGCGCAACACCATTGGCGGCGCGATCAAATATGTTTCCAAGCGCCTGCCGGATGATGTGGCGGTCAAGATCCGCGGGACCTATGGCTCTTATGACCAGGCAGACCTGGTGGTAACCGCTTCCGCGCCGATCACCGACAATCTGCGCATCGGCGCCAGCGGCGCCCGGCTCAGCCGCGGCGGCTTCGGCGACAATCTGGTGCAGCCTGGTGTTGAAAATTACAACAAGGATGTCTGGGCCGCGCGCGGCAGCATGGAATATGAAAATGACGGTTTCTTTGTCCGTCTGTCCGGCGACTATGTCCGCGATGAGAGCGACCCGCGCCAGGGCCACAGGTTGATACCCAGCCTGCTGACCGGCGCACCGGTTCTGGATGATGTCTATGATACCAGGGCCGGCCTGACGGTACCCGAGCAACTGGTCGAAGCTTATGGCGGCGCGTTGTTGATCGAAGCGCCTGTGTCGGACAATATCACCCTGAAAAGCATCACCGCTTACCGGAAAGACAGTTCTGCTTCCAATATCGACTTTGACAGCTTGCCTTCGGCAGATCTTGACGTCCCGGTCATATATAAAAATGACCAGCTCAGTCAGGAATTCCAGATTCTCTACGAGAGCGACAAGCTTAACGGCGTGCTCGGTGCCTATTATCTCGATGCCAGCGCATTCAATGTCTTCGACGTACTATTGGGAACAACCGGCACTCTTATCGGCTTGCCCGGTCTCAATGCCCAGACGCTCGGCGATGTCGATACCAAAACCTGGTCGATATTCGGTGATTTCACCTATGATGTTTCCGATCATCTCAGCCTGTCGGTTGGCGGTCGCTACACCAGTGACAAGCGCAGCTCGCGGATTTTGCGGACTACGTTCATCAGCGGTTTGTCCGACCAGTTTGACGGTTCCGGCATTCCGATTGCGGTGACCTCCGACTTTTCCGGCAGCGATACGTTCAAGGAATTTACCCCGCGTGCCTCGGTCAGCTGGAAGCCGGATGAGAATAACAATATCTACTTCACCTATTCGCGCGGCTTCAAGGGCGGCGGATTTGATCCGCGCGGCCAGACCAGCGCGACACCGGACTTTAATCTCGACGGCACGGTTTCCGCTGCTGAAATTTTCGACTTCCTGCAGTTCGATCCGGAAACCGTCGACAGCTATGAACTGGGCTGGAAAAGCTCGTTGCTCGACAACCGCCTGAATATCAGCGTCGCCGTGTTCAAGGGTGACTATAAGGATGTCCAGATCCCGGGCTCGGTCGGAGTCGATACAACAGGCGATGGTATCAATGACAGCTTTGCCGGCATCACCTCCAACGCAGCCAGCGCCGACGTCAACGGCTTTGAATTTGAAGGCCGGGCGCTGGTCGGCAAGGATTTTGCCGGAGCCGGCAGCCGCTTCAACTTTCACTGGGCAATCGGCTATCTCGATGCGAAATATAACACGTTCATCGATGCATTCGGCAATGATGTCGCAGACCAGCGCGTGTTCCAGAACACCCCGGAATGGACCGGCAGCATGGGCTTCAATCTTGGCCTGCCTGTCGCCAGCGGGATATTGAATCTGAACAGTTCGATATCCTTCCGCAGCGATGCCAGCCAGTTTGAATCGCCCAATCCGTTCCTCGACCAGGACGGCTTCTCGCTGGTCGATGCCAGCCTTGTCTATAATGACGACAGCGACCGTTTCTCGATCGGCGTGCACGGCAAGAATCTGTTCGACAAGCGCTACAAGGTTGCAGGCTATAATTTTGTAGCCGGTGGTCAGAATGGTGCACCGTTCGTGTCGACCCTGGGCCTGGAAGGCACTTTGACAGGCTTTTTCGGCGATCCACGGCGGATCTTTGTTACCGGCGAGGTCCGGTTCTAGGACGGAAAATTATGGCTGAAGACAATCGGCAGGCGGCACCGGCATCATCCGGTCCGCCTGCCTATCGCGACCATGTCTACCGCAGCGCAGACAACCGGCTGGACCTCTATGCCCGCATCTATGACGGGGAAGGTTCGCCGCTGCTGCTGATGCACGGGCTCACCCGGAACAGCGGTGATTTCGAAGCGCTGGCCGAACATCTGGCCGGACAATATCAACTGATCATCCCCGACCAGCGTGGCCGGGGACGATCAGACTACGACCCCGATCCGGAAAATTACACGCCCGCCGTCTATGTCGAGGATATGTTTGCCCTGATTGACGGGCTGAAGCTCGAAAATATGGGCATGATCGGCACCTCGATGGGCGGGCTGATGGCGATCATGATGGCGGCCATGGCTCCTGCACGGTTTGACAGCCTGATCTTGAACGATATCGGGCCAGCGGTGGAGGCGGCAGGTCTTGCACGGATCCAAAGCTATATAGGCCGGATGGAACCCTTTGACAGCTGGCAGCAGGCCGCCGATCATAGCCGCTCCGTCCATGGCGAATTCATGATCGGATTTGAGGCACAGGATTGGCTGGCATTCGCGCGCCATACCTGTCAGGAATTGCCGGATGGCGAAATATCGTTCGCTTATGACCCGGCGATTTCGGAAGGCCTTTCGGGCAGCGAACAAAGCGCCGTTCCTCCTGATCTCTGGGCGACTTGGGACATATTGTCAGCCCTGCCTGTTTTGGTTGTCCGTGGTGCGCTTTCCGACATTCTTTCTCCTGCAACCGTCGCGCAAATGAAACGTCGGCATCCGGAGAATTTCCGCGCTGTAGACATAGAAAATCGCGGCCATACGCCAATGCTCGATGAACCCGATGCTCTGGCCGCGATCGATAGCTTCTACAAGGAATTGGGGCATTAAATGGCAGGCCAACAAAACGTAAAAAGCCGGACGACTTCACCCAATATCGCGCTCGGCATGTTGCTGCTGGTCTATATTTTCAATTTTGTCGACCGCCAGATACTGGCGATTCTCGCGGGGCCGATTCAGGCCGATCTGGGCTTGAGCGACACCCAGATGGGGCTGCTCGGCGGCATTGCTTTCGCCTTACTCTATTCGACGCTCGCAGTACCGCTCGCCTGGGTCGCGGACAAGACCAGCCGCAGCTGGGTTATCACCATTTCGCTGGCGATCTGGAGCGGTTTTACCGCGCTGACCGGACTGGCGCAGGGTTTCTGGTCGATCTTTCTGGCACGGCTGGGCGTCGGCATCGGCGAAGCGGGCGGCGTTGCCCCTTCCTATGCGCTGATCTCCGACCATTTCCCTAGCGAGAAGCGGGCGCGGGCCTTGTCCATCTATTCGCTTGGAATTCCGTTGGGATCGGCCACCGGGGTGATCGCGGGCGGTTATATTGCCGCCACCGTCGACTGGCGTCTGGCCTTTTTTGTCGTCGGGCTTACCGGCGTGCTGATCGCGCCCTTGTTCAAATATTTCGTCCGCGACAAGGTTAAAGCGCCGGTATCTGCCGACCAAACTGTGTCCTCTTACAGCTTCAAGGGCACCGTGGTTCTGCTGGCGGGAAAGAAGGCTTTCTGGTTTCTAGCCTTTGGCGCGGCTTCCAGTTCGATGCTTGGCTATGGCATTGCCTTCTGGTTGCCCAGCTTGCTGCAGCGCAGCTTTGGCCTGAGCCTGATCGATACATCGTTGTTCTTTGGCGCTATCCTGCTGATCGGCGGCGTTGCCGGCGTATTGGGCGGCGGCATGATCGGCGACTGGCTGGGGCGGAAAGACAAAGCGGCTTATGGACTGGTTCCAGCGGCCGCTTTCCTGCTTGCAGTGCCGCTGTTCGCCGCCGGTATCATGAGCGGTTCGGCGACCGTCGCCTTCATCCTGTTCCTGATTCCGCAGGCGCTGGCTTATTTCTGGCTTGGCCCCGTCCTCTCTGCGGTCCAGCATCTGGTTCCGGCGGATGCACGCGCCACCGCTTCGGCGCTGTTCCTGCTGATCAACAATCTGATCGGTATCGGCGGCGGGATATTCTTCCTCGGTGCGCTTTCCGACAGTCTGACACCGATCTACGGAGAAGACGGTCTGCGCTACTCGATGCTCTATTCGCTGGTCTTCTATGTCATCGCAGCAGCTCTGATGGCGCTCGCCGCCAAGCCGCTGCGCAGCGAGTGGATCGCAGAAGGCTGATCGGTCAGGCTCGACTGCCTCGTTTCGATTTCTTCAGTCGCTCATGATCGCATTATGTTTCAGCGTCTGTTTTTCCAGAGCCGCTTCAAACGCTTTCTCCAGCTTGGCCATCATCACCGGAAAGCCCTGGCGATCGACAAAGGCAAGCGGATCCCCGGCCTTCTGACGCTCCCGCTTTTCTGCCAAGCCGGAAAATTCGGGGTGATTGGTCAGGAAGATATCGGGATTCCAGTCTTTGGTCATCGCAAATGTCTTGCGGTAATCCGCGACTATTCCTGGATATTGCGGTGGTCCGACCAGCCGGTTGGCAGCGACCGTCGCCGAACAGAAAATTAGCGCCTGATAGGTTGCACCGCCCTGCATGATCGGGACGGTCCAGGTCGTGCAGCCGCGGCTATGTCCCGGCGTGATGCGCGCGGTGAGCGTGACATCGCCCAGCTTCACTTGCTCACCGTCTGCAATGATCCGGTCAACCTCGACCGGCGGTGCGTTCATCGCGCTGTCATCCTCGGAACCCAGATAGAATCCGCCTTCCAGGGCGGACCGGTCACCTTCGCTCGCAACCAGTTTCGCACCGGTCAGAGCCTTCAATTCGGCGAGACCGCCGCTGTGATCCAGATGGGCGTGGCTGTTGAGCAGGATTTTTACATCAGCCGGATCAAAGCCGAGCTTGCGGATCGCATCGGCTACATATCGTCCCTCGCCCGGCATCCCTCCGTCAATCACGATATGGCCAGCATCGGTGGGGATAAAATACATGCCGAGCCCCTCGGTTCCGACAAAATACAGACCCTTCTTGCCGCTGCCCATGATTTGATAGGGTTCGACGGCGGCGTACCAGCTGGGAAAGTTTTGCTGCCAGTCAAACTGTTCCGGAATCTCGTCATCAACCGGATTGGCGATGCTATCCAGCGGCTCTGTATCAGGCCTGTCTGTTTCGGGCGGAGCCATAGCTGCATCCTGCTCCACCGGGGCACAAGCCGCCAGCGTTCCTGCCATTAATCCCGCTGTCCACCGCATGTCTCTCTCCTCCGTTGCATCACGTGCTAAGGAGTCACGGATGAATGCGCAATGTCCGCGCTATCTTTCGAAATACTGAACCGTTTCGTCATCCATCGGGAACATCAGCTCGATCCTTGTCTCTCCGGCTCTGGTGTCCTGCACGGAACCGAATTGCGCGATCACCGAGAAGAGCGACAGGCGGTTTTCACCGATCCGGAAGATGGTCGGAATCACCGCCTGGTTGAGATTGATCGATCCCATATCGACCTTCTTGATCCGTTCGTGCGACGCCAGCCGTCTGGCCAGTGCGGACAGTTGATCATCGCCACCCAGTTCCAGTATCTCGGTGCGCAGGCGGGACAGGGAGAGGATCGCGACCTCGTCCCAATTCTCGATCAGGTCGAGACCGGCGCATTTGATCAATATGTCGATCAGATTGGCCGGCCCGTCGGGGCTGGCCATCGCGAGGATCATCTGTGCGCCCTTGTTGCTGCCGACGATATTCCAGTGGCGATCGAGGGCATAGCCGGGAAAGGGGTCATGATGGTCGAGCATCGAGGCGATCGCCTGATTGACCGGGGCCAGTTCGGGCGCGTCTGCGGAAAGACTGGGATAGACAGGCGCGAAGCCCGCCGCATTGAGCGCCTGATTGGCGGCAGGGCGAGGCAGCTGCAACGCTTCGGAAAGGCGCAGCACCATCTCACGACTGGGATTGGCGCGACCGGATTCGAGAAAACTCAGATGGCGGGCGGACATTTCGGCTTCGAGGCTGAGGTCGAGCTGGCTGAACCGGCGCGTCTTGCGCCAGTCTTTCAATATCGCACCAAATTCCGACGGCATGATCGTCTCCCTCATCCTGTCCTTAGCCTCACCAACCGATAGCATGAATCGCGCCCCATGCACTTACCCGAGAGGTAATTGTTTTGATGACCACCACATGCTTTACCGGTGATGAAACCGAATGAGGAGAAGATCATGTCACCACAAGCCACTGGCCGTTATATCCGTATCGTCGGTAGTTTTTCCATATTGGTCGCCATATTATTTGCCTTCGCCGGAGTGAATGATTTTACCGGCGCCAATGATATATTCTTCCACCTCGCATCCTCCGGCGGCAATGGCGTTGCCGGGCTGGATACGCCGGAAGCGAAAATGGCGATGGCAATTGCGGGCGGCGTATTTGCCGGCCTGATGGCCATGTATGTCTTCATCACCGCGCCGGGTGTAGAACAGGGTAGCGAGCTGATCCGCAAGGGTTCAATCACCACATTTCTGGTCTGGTTCGTTGTCGACAGCACCGCGTCGGTGGCATCCGGCAATGCGCCAAATGTCATCCCCAATATTATATTTCTGGTCGTCTATCTGGCACCCTTGCTGCTGGTGAAACGCACGGCCTGAAACGCCAGTGCGCCGCATCAAGTGCGGAGCACATTACCCCGGCGCTAGGACCGTCCGTTCACATCCTTGACCCACGGACCAAAGGGCGAATTGCCGAGCATCGCGATCTGGGTCTGGGCGCTGACCTGATTGATCGCCTGCTGCGGTTTGGGCCCTGGATGGACGGGCAGGCGTAACGGGCGCCTGCCTTGTGCCATGGCGATTGTCAGCGCAATCCCGCGGGGTACATCCATTGGATCGGTCGAACCGCCGCCGTTGCGCAGCGCGCCGTCAACTAGCTGCTGATAGGCCGCCTTGCGTTCGTCATCGGCGCGCTCCAGCATCGGTGCCGTATATTGATTGCCGTTTTCCCAGATCTTGGTCGGGAAGCCGCCGGGCTGGACGATGGTAACATCGACGCCATGCGGCACCAGTTCATACGCCAGTTGCTCGCTCATCGATTCGACTGCAAATTTGGTCGAACTATAGAATCCCATGCCCGGCACCATCACCCGGCCGAGCTGCGACGAGATATTGACGATCAAACCGGATTTCTGCGCGCGCATTTTCGGCAAAGCGGCACGAGCGACCCGCTGATATCCCATGACATTGGTGTCGAACAGCAACTGCATCGTCTCGAGATCCTGCAATTCAACCGGCGCGCCGGTGCCGATCCCGGCGTTATTGACGACAACATCAAGCGCGCGACCGTTCAGCCGTTCCGCTTCCGCAACAGCCTTGTTCACTGAGTCTTCCGACAGCACATCCAGTTCAAGGATAGTGATATCCAGATTATTATCCTTCGCCACCTTTGCCAGCGCCTCTCCTTCGGCGCGCGGCAGATTGCGCATGGTGGCAAATACTTTCGCGCCAAGTTCGGCATAGAGTTTCGCGCCGAGATTGCCGAAGCCAGACGAACAGCCGGTGATCAACACCGATTTGCCGGTCAGGTCCGGCTTGTCAGTCAAATCGGAACTGCTATCGGCGGCGGTCGCCGTACCGGCGGTCAGCGCCACACCGGTTGCGGCAGTTGCAGCAAGCAGCTGACGGCGGTTGAGAGACGGCACACGGGTTTGCTCGGTCATTATCGGACTCCTCAATATCAGATTTCATGCTACACGATCACAATATAAGTTCCAGAAGGAAACGGAACAGCGGGAGAGCGATATGCGGATTACAAAAGCCAGCGAAGCGGTGGGCGCGATTGTCGAGGATGTCGATGTCACCAAACTGAGCGATCAAGAGTTTTCTGACATCCGTCGCGCCTTTCTCGACCACGGCACATTATTCTTTCGTGACCAGAAGCTCACCCCCGAAGACCATATTGCCTTCGCCAAGCGCTGGGGCGCGATCGACCTTAACCGCTTTTTCAAGCGGCGCGAGGGCTATCCGGAAATCGCCGAGGTTCTCAAGGAACCGGACCAGCAGCTCAATATCGGCGGCGGCTGGCATACCGATCACAGCTATGATGACGCGCCTGCAATGGGATCAATCCTCTACGCGCTGGAAATCCCGCCGAGCGGTGGCGATACGTTATTCGCCGGCATGGCAGCTGCCTATGCAGCGCTCGACGATACGATGAAGGACCGGATCAAGGACCTGAAAGCGCGACACGGCAATGCGCATGTGTTCGGCGAGGAAAGCCCCTATCGCAAGGCGGTCGGCGACCGCTACACCAATGCCGATCAGGCGGGACAGACGGCGATCCATCCGGTGGTACTCGCCCATCCCGAAACCGGGGAGAAGGGGCTCTATGTCAATCCGGGCTTCACGCTGGAGATTGTCGATATGGATCCGGCGGAAGGTCAGGCGCTTCTGCAGGAACTATACGCCCATATCATGCAGGACCGCTTCCACCATCGCCATGTCTGGCGCGAGGGCGATCTGGCGATGTGGGATAACCGTTCGACCTGGCATTATGCCATGAACGACTATCAGGGACACCGGCGCTATCTGAACCGGATCACGCTCGAGGGTGTGGCTCTGGCGTAGGCTGTCCTTCGGGGATCAGACCGCGAAACCCAGAACCAGAAAGGTGACGGTTCCCAACGCCAGTGAAACGAGGGTTTTGCGGCGATAGGGCTTTGCCAACAGTCCGACGATCAACCCGCCGACGATGACCAGAAACAGGGCGATGCCGGCAATCAGCTGATAGGTTTTGAAGATCGCGGGGCCATGGCCCTTGTGCAATTCCATCATCGCATATTGGAAGCCGGGCTTGTGCAGAGAGGCCTGCAACCCGTCGGGCGTCTGGTTGATCCGGGCAAAAGTGCGCGAAGTCGGTCGGGTCGTCATATCTCCCCCACGACTGCGCACGCTTTCAATATCGAGATGGATATTCTGCGCGGCGAGAATCGTGCCGATATCCTGTTTCAGCGTCGGGCTGTCCGGGTCGATCTGCGTGCCGACCGGCAGTTCGATCGGAATATCCTCGATCGCGGGATCGACCCCGGCCAGCTTGAGCGCGCCGGTTGTGCCAACCATCAGAAAGGACGGGGCCAGAAATGCGGCCAGGAACAGATGAACCAATATCAGCAGGTTCCGGGTTTTGACTTTATTCACTCATCTATTCCTGAACGTTTGAACCGGCTGGTCAATTTCGAGAAGCCTAGAAGCAGTTTCTCCCTGTCGGAGCAACCGATCATTTCGCCGAGCAGCCCATGAAAATGGTCGGGCTCGCGCTGTACCACCGCCGTGGTCAAATCGAGCATCAGCATCTCGTCATAGCTTGTCTGCTGGCAGCAGGGCCGATGCACGGCCATCGGCTCGGGCCAGCAATCATGCATCAATTCGATAATATGGGCAAAATGGCGCGCCGAGATTTCATCGCCCAATTGCCTCACCAGATAGGGTTTCGGATCCTGGCGCTTTCTCCACGCCAGCACCGCAATCCGCATCGCGACAACTATCCGCATTTGCGCAGCGGGCAAGGCGGCGATCCTGGGGGTCGCGGCCAGCGATTGCGCAAATGCGGATATCGGCTCCGACATTAATAGTCTGCTGATGCCGGAGCTGTCTGTGCAGAGCTTTGCGCGGGTCGCTTGCCAGTTGCGACCCGTATCAGCGACCGCGCTTCGTCCACTGCAGCAGCCTCGGTTAACTCGCCGTCGGAAATCTCCGTGCCCATGGTCAACAGGCGTCCGCTGATCACGGTTCCGGTGTGCGCTTCTTCCTCGACGGTGACCCCGCCACTGGCAGCGATTGCGGCATCCCATTCGGCCCGTACCTGCTCCCAATAGGATTTGGTTTTCGCCCAATAGTCATCAGCCGCGCTGACGCTATAGCCGTCGAATTTCGTGTAAGTGTTGAGCACCGATTCCTGGACATAGGGTACGGCCTTGCCATCGACCGTCTTCATCTTTGTATTGTCCTGCCAGTGGATCCAGCCGCCGGGCATCGGCTGATGCCGGTTGATGGACTGATAATGGTCATAGACCGGATCGCGCACGGCATCGCGGCGCGCCAGCGGCCGCGCCGTCCAGTCGCTGGTCCAGCTGCGCAGTCCATTTACCGTCTGCCATTTTCCCACACCGCCATAGCGGGGGCTGTCATCGACCTGCCAGACGGTTTGCGACCAGCTGCCCTGACGCTCGGACTGCGAAACATCCTTGTTCACCCATGTACCAGAATCGGCATAGACCAGCACCTGCGCAGGCTCATAGGTCCAGTCCTGCCGCCAGTGTTTGATGATGAAGCTTTCCCCTTCATGCTCGGCAACCAGAAGATGCTGCAGGACGATCTCCCTGCCCGTGTCCTTGATGACGCGCACGCTTTCATGGCCGCCGGAAATCTTCGCCTTGATCGGTTCATAGTCTTCCCGCCAGGACGTGGTCTCCGACATGTCGAATCTGACCTTATAGTCTCCGGCCATCGCCAATATGTCGGCACGGTCCTGTTCGAAGGACGCCTGCGTCGCCGTTGCCGCCAGTTGCGGCTGATCGCCAGCGGCCAGAGCCGGTGACGTTGCCATTGCCAGAGCGAACAGGGCTGCTCCCAATTGTGTTGTCAGTTTCAGTTTCATGATAGTTTCTCCCCCAAGGATTAGAATGACAGGCTGATCGAAATGCTAGCGTTGCGGCCCGGCTGGGTGAACGCGTCAAGGATGTCGGACGTCGCCGCCAGCCCCCTGACATCGCTCCAAAGCGCATATTTCTGGTCAGTGATGTTGAATATGCCCGCCCGGATCTTGGCATTTTCGGTAATCCGGACAAAGGCGGTCGCGTCGAGGATCGCCGATTCTTTCGGCCGGAAACAGGTGGCGGCGCATACGCCGACCGTTTCGTTGAATTCCTTCTGCGCGTTATAGCTCAGGATCACTTCGCCGCCGAAGGCCCCGCTCGGTTCGCGATAGCCCAGACCCACAATCGCGTTGATCGGATCGATCGTGGAGAGTGATGCCGGAGGATTGTTGGGCGATTTTACCGTACCGTCGGCAAAGGCTATGGCAAAGCGCGCACGAACGCCGTTTTCCGCTTCATAGCTCGCCTTGGCTTCGACGCCTTTGACGGTCACATTGTCGAGATTGACGAACTGGTAGAGCGCCGGATCACTGGGCGTGAAGCTGCCGGACACCTGTTCCTGGCTGATAAAGTCGGAATAGTCGGCGGTGAAGGCGGTCAGCGACAGGCTGATATTATCGGTGGCGTAGCGAATGCCCGCTTCAAAACTGTCGCTGGTTTCCGGGCCGAGGTCCGGATTGGCCAAAGAGGAATAGCCAAAGGCCAGATTCTCGAAGAAATTATTGACCTGGCTCGGGGTTGGCGCCCGGAACCCGCGCGCATAATTGCCGAACAGACGGACATCGCCAAGTTTGACCACGGCGCCCAGCTTCGGTGACAGTTTTGATCCATCCTGCCCGCTCGGCGTGAAGCTTGGCAACAGCGGATCGTCGGTCGGATTCAGGTCGTAAAAATCATAGCGCAATGCTGGATATAGCGTCAACACGCCACCGCCGAATTCGATCGCGTCTCCCAGATAGAAGCCGCCCAGCGTGAAGTCGGTCTTTGGAAAGGCCCGCGTCGGGAAGACTTCGCCAAACGGTGGCTCGGTGCCGTCGCGCAGACCGGCTTGCTCGGTTTTGCTGATATCACCGCCGAAGGTAAGCGTGTGCTTGATCGAACCGGTTTCAAAGCTGGACCGGAAATCGGCGACCGCGCCAATCACTTCATTGTCGAACGTGTTCAGCCTTTCCCGATCCGGGCGCGGGGTGGCCGAGGTTGGCGTGCGCTCTTCCAGAGCAAATTGCAGGTCCTGACCATCCTGCCAATAGGCGGCGAGATGGGCATAGTCGATAAAGCCGGAGCCATCTTCACCCGCATCATAAGTATAATCGATCGATACCCGGCTGCGTTTGGTGTCGTCCTGCGCGGTCAGATTGTCGACGATCCAGCTGGGGGTTGGTCCGAACAGAAATACAGGCCCACGCCCGGACAATATGTCGGAGGAAAGATCGCGTTCGAGATATTCACCGGTCAGGCGCAGTTTGTGCGAGCCGTTGCTCCAGACCAGCTTGCCGAGAAATGCATTGGACTTCCCGTCCTGCGGATTCGGCGTGGTGCGGGTTGCGTCTTCAGTATCGACCGTTCCCTTGTTATCAAGCTCTTCAAAATCGCGCCGGGAATAAGCCAGCATCGCCGAGAAATCGCCAGCCTGTCCGGCGAGCGCCACAGTCTCGGAAAATTCCTGATCGGCTGAACTATATTGCGCCCGGGCGAAGCCGCCAAAGCTATTGCCGTCGCTGATAAAGTCGACCGGGTCAGAGGTGATAAAGCTGACCGCGCCAGATAGCCCATCGCTGCCATATAGGGCCGAGGCGGGGCCGCGGAGGATTTCGACAGACTTGATCAGTCCGACATCGGTGGCATTGCCGCGCCCGACCTCCTGCGCGCCAAAGGTGAAACCCTGGGGCGAGCGGATGCCGTCTACTTGAATGAGCACACGATTACCGCCGATACCGCGAATGTTGAAATCTTCATTGCCAGCCCTGCCCGTGGTGCCCAGAGCCGCGCCAAAGCGCGCCGGTGCCCGGCGGACCGTTACGCCCGGTTCAAACCGCACAATGTCGCGGACATCGGTCGCCATTTCATCGGCAATCTGCTCCTGATCGATCACCGTAACCGTAGCGGGCGCATCCTCGACCTGTACTGGCGAGCGGGTCGCCGTCACCGTGATCGTGTTGTCATCCTCGAAACCGGACGCATCGTCACCCGCGGCCATGGCCGCCTGGGAAAAGCCTAATGCCAGAAAACTGCATGTAAGCGCAGCTCCCCGATGACGGAAGTTCGGTTTCATGAATTGTGCCCCTGTTTTATTGATAATGCGAATGATTCTCATTCTTAATTAGGGAGCTTGATCACAGACTGTCAAACGGTAATTGAAATTTAATTGAAAATGGCGTCCGGTCGCGCCAGCCACCTTGTAGTTTCGACACTAGTGGGGCAATCAGCGTAGCATGACATCGGGGATCAGGAATTTCAGCGAATGGGTTGGCCGCTGGCTGGCCTTGATCAAAACCGGACCGATCATCGCGGGCCTGCTGGTCGTTATCGCTATCGCGGCGATACAATTTGCTGCCATAGCGGGATTTGACCGGCTCGGCCTGATGGTTTTCGACAGCTACCAGAACGCCGCGCCGCGCGCGTATCAGGATGCGGGCGTGCGGATTATCGACATTGACGAGGAATCGGTCGAGCGGCTGGGTCAATGGCCGTGGTCGCGGACCGAGATCGCCAAGCTGACGCAAAGACTGTCCGACGCCGGCGCTGCGGCGATTGCCTTTGATATCGTCTTTTCCGAACCCGACCGGACGTCGCCGCGTCAGATTGTCGCGCGCTTGCCGCAAGATGAGGGCAATGCAGATCTGCTGCGCTCGCTCTCCGACCTGCCCGACAATGACGATATATTGGCCGACAGCTTTGCTCTGGCACCGGTGGTCGGTGGATTTTTCCTGCTTCACGAGGACCGTGGTGATCCGATCGAACTGCCGACCGGCATGGCGGTACTCGGCTCGCCACCCAGCGGGCAGGTGGAACAATATCAGGGCACAGTGCAATCGCTGCCACAACTGCAACAGGCGTCGGCCGGACTGGGTTCGCTGAGCATCGTCGGTGACGCCGACGGAATATTGCGCAGAGCGCCGCTGGTGTTTTTCCACAAAGGCAAGCTGGTGCCGTCACTATCGCTCGAAGCCTTGCGGGTGGCGCAACAGGCGGGATCGATTCTGGTCAAGACCAGCGATGGCAGCGGCGAGACCGCTGGCGCGCCCGGAGCCATTGTCAATCTGAGGGTCGGGGATTTTGAAGTACCGACCACCGCCGCTGGCGAATTGTGGATGCACTTTAGCGAGCCGGCACCGCAGCGCACGATCCCGGCGTGGAAGCTGCTGTCCGACGATATATCGGAAGAGGAAATACGCGCCGCGGTCGAAGGGCAGATTGTCTTCATCGGAGCCAGTGCCACCGGATTGCGCGATCTGATCTCGACCCCGCTGAACGAGAATGAACCGGGCGTAACCGTCCACGCCCAAGCAGCGGAACAGATGATCCTCGGCGAGTTTCTGACCCGCCCCGACTGGGCACCGGGCATGGAATTTTTCCTGATCCTTTTGCTCGGTGGCGGGCTCGCTCTTTTGCTGCCGGGCGCGGGTGCCATGATCGGCGCCGCAATCGGAACCGTCGCGACGGTGGCGGTTGCCGCCGGTAGCTGGCTGGCCTTTGACCGGTTGCACTATTTGCTCGATCCGACATGGCCGATCATCACGTTGATACTGGTTTACGCGGTACAAACCCTACTGAGTTTCCGCCAGGAGGAACAGCAACGGGCCTATATCCACACCGCCTTTGACCGCTATCTCTCGCCCGAGATGGTCCGGCAGATTGCCGCCAATCCCGAACGGTTGCAACTCGGCGGTGAAGAGCGCGAGATGACGGTCCTTTTCTGTGACATCCGCGGCTTCTCCAGAATATCGGAACAATATGATCCGAAGGAAGTGATCAACTTCCTCACCGGCTTCCTGACCCCGATGTGCAATATATTGCTGGAGAGAAAGGCGACGGTCGACAAATTTATCGGCGACGCCATTCTCGCCTTCTGGAACGCGCCGCTCGATGATCCGGACCAGTTCCGCAACGGCGCGCGGGCGGCGCTGCAAATGGTCAACAGTCTCGAGCGGCTCAACCGGGAGCTGCCGCAAAAGCCGGGACAGGTCTGGCCGCCCGATGTAAAAATCGGGATCGGCATGAACGCCGGTCTGTGCTGCGTCGGCAATATGGGATCGCAGCAGCGGTTATCCTACACATTGATCGGTGACACGGTGAATATCGCGTCCCGCTTTGAAGGACTGACCAAACAATATGGCGTGCAGATCCTGATTGGTAGCGCGCTCGCCGCGCAACTGGACGGCTTTGCCTTGCTCGAACTGGACCGCGTCAAGGTCGTGGGCCGCGACGCGTCGGATACGGTTTACGCATTGCTCGGAGACGAAACGCTCAACCGGGATCCGGCCTACCGGATACTTCAAAGCTGCCATGATGAATTTCTGACCCTCTATCGGGCGCAGAATTGGGCCGGGGCCAGCGATATCCTGGATCAGCATGAAGCGGCGTACAATGAAGCTGGTCTCTCCGTGCTCGTCGCGGTTTACCGCCAGCGGCTCGAGCAACTCTCAAAAGGCCCGGTCAATGCCGACTGGGACGGTGTCTTCGAAGCAACCAGCAAATAAGTCTTTACCCGGCTCTTTACCCTAGCAAGCGGGCCCGCCTGCATTCGAATTTGTGCATTCTTCAGCGCCGCCGCCGGGCAACAAAAGCCCGATACCAACGCCAATGATCGCGGCTGGTATCAACGCTTTCAGCAGGCCGCTTTTGCCGGCACTGGCGACTTCCGGTGCGAGCGCATCCTGCAATTTCGACAGGCCGCTTGCCGAGAGCTTGAACGGACCAATCGGTTGCGCGCCCGGCCGGGGGATATAGGCCGCAAGGATCGGTTGATCCAGCGTCACGGTTTTCCCGGCAGCGCTGACTTCTGCCAATCCGATGTCCAGATCACCGCTGCGATTAGCACCCGGTCCCCGCAGAACTACGAGCATAGCGCTATCCTTGTCGCCCTTCACGCCGTCCAGAAACGGTTCCTTCTTCGCAATTGCGACGGCCTCTTTTCCGACCACGCCATCGAGAGCGGTTCCGCGGATACCGATGGTACCGACAGAACTGCTGACCGAGGCAGAAGATTTCTTGGACTTGCGGCCGGACATGAAGCGGAAAGCACCCTTACTGACGGTCGCGGTGAGGGAGCGTTCTTTGCCCGGATCATAAACAAAGCGATCTATCGTCAACCGGGCGTTGGACCCGATGGTCAGGCTGGACCGATCGAGCAACAATATCTGCAACTTGCTCTTTTTCCTGGTGGTCAGCTGATCGCCCCAGGCCAGACGCTGGCGGCGCGGTATCTTGACCGCCTTTTTGGTCGTCGCGTTGCTCATCCGGACATCACCGACAACGGTGGCGGCGATCCCGACCTGGACCGGCGCGGAGGCGGCCGGAGCCATGGCGAAGAATAGCAGGGCCGGTGCCAGCAGGGCGGATTTGATCGACAGGGATTGAAAGGATATCATGGTCTATTCCTTGTCCGCCAACGGGCATAATTTCATGACATCCGCCCACAGTTCCGGGGCAAAATTCTTTTGCTTCAATTTTCCGATTTCGACAGCACCGCCCAATTGATCGTCAATCTTGCACAGGTTTACCGCGTGCAGCAGCCGCGCGCTGTCCGATTTGGGGTGGAGCGCCAATACCCGTTCGAGCGTAGCAATCGCCTCGAGATACTCACCGCGCGCCGATTGTTCCTGGGCAAAGGCTATGCCTTTCTCCTCGTCGACCGCGACTTCCGCCATCGCATCCAGTTCGGGAATTGTTTCCGCATAAACGGCGGTGACCGGCTGTGCGAAGATGAAGATCGCAGCTGCCAAGCCCTTGATATATTCGTGTTGCAAAGCCAGCTTCTCCTGTTTCATCCGGATTTATAGCATAGATCCCAATGGTTTGCTATCATCACCCGCGGCCATCTTGGCCTAGAAAAGCCTAGTGCTGGAAAACTGAGCTCAGATGCGGCCCCCCGAAGACGGAAGTTCGTTTTCACAAATTGCGCCCGTGTTTTATTGATAATGCGAAATCGCGTTCTTAACGAAAGAGCTTGCTCTGCCAGACACGGTATGTCCGGACGTGCCTGCGCAAATATTATATTCTAGGATTGGACGAATTTGGGCCGGGTCCGGTTGGCAAAGGCGACCAGCGAAAGCATCACCGGCACTTCCACCAACACACCGACCACAGTCGCGAGCGCCGCGCCGCTTCCCAGTCCGAACACGCCAATAGCCACGGCCACGGCCAGTTCAAAGAAATTGGAGGTGCCGATAAGGGCGCAAGGAGCCGCAACATTATGCGGTAGTTTCCAGGCCCATGCGGCGGCATAGGTGACGAAGAATATGCCATAGCTCTGGATGATGATCGGCACCGCGATCAGCGCAATCAGCAACGGCTGCGTCACAATGGTCTGCGCCTGGAATGCGAATAGCAGCACCACCGTGACCAACAGTCCCAGCACGGAAAGCGGTTTGACCCGTCCGGTAAATGCGGTGATGGCCGCCTCCCCGTCGCTTGACCGGGCCAGCAAGCTCCGGCGAGTCAACGCGCCGGCTACCAGCGGAATCACGACATAGAGCAGCACCGACAGCAGCAGGGTTTCCCACGGCACCGCTATGTCGGTGACGCCCAGCAACAGGGCAACAATTGGCGCGAAGGCAAAGATCATGATGATGTCGTTCACCGAGACCTGCACCAGCGTGTAAGCGGGATCGCCTTTGGTCATTTGCGACCAGACAAAGACCATCGCCGTGCAGGGCGCGGCGCCGAGCAGGATCAGGCCGGCGATATATTGCTGCGCATCATCGGGGGAAATCAGGCCCGAATATATATATTGGAAGAACAATACCGCCAGCGCCGCCATGGTAAACGGCTTGATCAGCCAGTTGACGATTATGGTTATGAACAGGCCCTTGGGCTTTTTGCCGATATTTTTGAGGCTGGCAAAATCGACGCCGACCATCATCGGGTAGATCATCGCCCAGATCAGCACCGCCACCACCAGATTGACCGAGGCATATTCCAGCCGGGCGAGAATGACGACCGCATCGGGCGCGATATTGCCGATCAACAAGCCTAGCAATATCGCGGCGCTGACCCAGACGGAAAGCCATTTTTCAAACAGCCCCAGTCCGGCATCATCATTGGTATTAAGCGGTTGTGTCGCCATTTTTTATACCTCGGCTTTTTCTGCGCCAATTTCTTTGAGCCGGTTCTGCAGACTCATTCTATCGATACTTTCCAGCGGCAAGGCCAGAAACAGGCTGATCCGGTTGAACATCATGCGATAGGCTTCGGTAAAGGCGGCGCGCTTTTCCGCCTCGCTACCGGTAACCGCTGCAGGATCGGCGATGCCCCAATGGGCAGTCATCGGCTGTCCCGGCCAGACCGGGCAGGTCTCGCCAGCGGCATTGTCGCAAACGGTAAAGACAAAATCGAGTTCGAGGGCATTTTCTCCTGAAAACTCGTCCCAGTTTTTCGAGCGCAACTCTTCGGTTGGATGGCCCATTATCTTGAGCAGATCGAGCGAATAGGGATGAACCTTGCCGGCCGGATTGCTGCCTGCGCTATAGGCTTTGAAACGCCCATGGCCTTCGCTTTCCAATATCGCTTCCGCCAATATCGACCGGGCAGAATTGCCGGTGCAGAGAAACAGCGCGTTATAGACCCGCTCGCTCATGACATGGCTGCTTTTGACGGAGCGCAGCAGCTGGTTTCCGACGCATTATTTGAAACAGCCGACAGTTCGGGCTCATCGCCATAGATGACGGATTCACCGTTGGTGTAAAAAGCTTCCCACACAACCCCGTCGGGATCAGCGATCCAGCTTTTCTCGGACTGGGCGTAGCAGCAGGTGGTCTGCCCCTCTTCCAGGACCGGCGCATTGGCTTTGCGCAGACGGGTGAAGACCTGCTGCAACTCATCCTCGCTTTCGGCCTGGATGCCGAGATGTTCGATGCCCTTGCTCGCATGATTTTCTGACGAGATGGCAAAATTGACGCGCGGATCATCGAGCATCCATTTGGCATAATCATCTTTTGTCACCGTCGGCTCGGCGTCAAACAGCGTCGAATAGAATTTGATCGAGGCGTCGAGATTGTCGACGCCGACATGAATGTGCATCCGTTTCATTGGCAGAGCCTTTCAAGCTGGTTGGTAATGGGTGCGCAATCCTCACCGGAACAGCAATTTTCCAGCAGGAAAGCGATCAGGCCGTTCATCACCGCGAGATTGGCGCGATAAATTATCAGACGGCTGTCGCGCTTTGAAGAGACAAGATCCGCGCGAGACAGAATCGACAAATGCGAAGACATGGTGTTTTGCGGGACGTCCAGCCGCTTGGCTATCTCCCCCGCCGGCAGGCCCGTCGGTTCGTGACGCACCAGCAGCCTAAACACATCCAGCCGGGTATTTTGCGCGAGCGCGCCGAGCGCCTCTATTGCTTTAATCGAATCCATATATCTGTATATGTAGATATATGGATGGTTTGTAAAGCGGGAATCGGATCACCGCTTCCTGCTCCGGCTTTTCGTCGGGAAATGATGATTGTAGCCGGCCGCTTTGACAGACGCTTGTCGAACCCCGCTGCCCTCTTTAGAGACGGGAATCAAATCTCCCTTACGCGATGGAAATATCGATGACCCTGAACGGCCCCGCTTCGCACAGCTATTTCTCCCAGCGGCTCAAGCTCCATTATGCCGACTGGGGCAATGAGGACAAGCCACCGCTGATCCTGCTGCACGGCGGCAAGGATCACTGCCGCAACTGGGACTGGACCGCTCAGGCTTTGCGCGACGACTGGCATATCATCTGCCCCGATGTCCGCGGCCATGGCGACAGCCAGTGGAGCACCGACGGCAATTATGCCAATATGGCGATGGTCACCGATCTGGCCCAGCTGATCCACCAGCTCGACCTTTCGCCAGTCACTATTGTCGCGCATAGCATGGGCGGCAATATCGCACTGCGCTACACCGGCCTCTATCCCGATACGGTGCGCAAGCTGGTGGCGATCGAAGGGCTTGGCCCGAGCCCCGAATTACTCGCTGAACGCGAGAAAGTCGGCCAGCTTCAGCGCATCCGCAACAGCATCGAGGAAAAGCGCAAGGCCGCCGGCCGTCAGGTGAAACGCTATCCGACTTTTGAAGATGCCCTGCACCGGATGCAGGATGCCAACCAGCATCTTTCCGACGAACAGGCCCGCCACCTCACCACCCACGCGGTGATCCGCAACGAGGATGGCTCCTATTCTTGGAAGTTCGATCCCTATGTCCAGCACTGGGATAGTATCGACCTGTCACAGGATGCCATTCACGAGCTGTGGAGCAATATCAGCTGCCCGACCCAACTCCATTATGGCGCCGACAGCTGGGCGAGCAATCCGGAGAAAGACGGCCGGATGAAATATTTCGGCGACAATGTGACGGTGAAGGAATTCCAGCAGGCCGGTCACTGGCTACACCATGACCAGTTCAAGCTGTTTGTGGAGACGCTGAACGAGTTCCTTTAAATCTGAGCGGATGGCCCTGCTTTGATAAATAGAAAACCCCGGCCGGATCACCGCTTAGGTATATTCCCTGCGTTTCGTTCGTCCATGACCGATGTTACAAGCACTCACCATAAGAAGTTCGTAGGTCAAACGCACTGGCATTTCTTGCGATCGAGCCATATCATCATCGCCGGTTCCACAGCATTCCGGCGGCAGGAAGCTTGAAAATGATTGACCGGTCGGACGCGTGACAGCATCAAATGACCCGCTTCCTGTTTAATCGCGCACGAAAAGAGGCCTCATATGAATGCAACCGCAACCCCCGCACGCTATTCGGCCTTTTCCATTTTCCTCCACTGGGCAATGCTGCTGCTAATCACGGCAGTCTATAGCTGCATCCTGTTGCGCGAAAATTATCCCAAAGGCAGCGATTTCCGCGAAGGGTTGAAAAGCTGGCATTTCATGCTGGGCCTGTCAGTGCTGCTGCTCGTAATTATCCGGATCATCGCGCGGTTTCTCACGACCAAACCGCCGATCAAGCCTGAGCCGCCCGCCTGGCAGATGCTGGTCGCCAAAGGCACACATCTGGCGCTTTATACGTTCATGCTGGCGATGCCGGTAGCCGGCTGGCTGATCCTCAGTACCGCCGATAAATCGATTCCCTTTTTCGGGCTTGAGCTATTTCCACTGGCCGGGCCGGACAAGGCCTTGTCGTCGCAGATCAAGGAATGGCACGAAACTTTCGGTACGGTCGGATATTATCTGATCGGCCTCCATGCCTTCGCAGCACTGTTCCATCACTATGTGGTCAAGGACAACACACTCCGTCGGATGTTGCCCGGAAAGCGTTAGGCGCGACGACAATTGCCGCCTGACTTGACGCTCACGAGATCATCCCCTGAAGCGTCACAATCCGGTCGGCTTCCTCTGCCGGCTTGTCCTTGCGGATGCGGTGGATCCTCGGGAAGCGCATGGCGAGGCCGGATTTGTGGCGGCCGCTTTCGTGGATCGAGTCAAACGCGACTTCCAACACCAGCGATTTCGTCACCTCGCGGACCGGCCCGAAGCGGCCCACCGTATTCTGGCGGACGAAACGGTCGAGCCATTTCAGTTCTTCGTCGGTGAAACCGGAATAGGCCTTGCCGACCGGCAGCAACTCGCCATCCTCGGTCCAGCAGCCGAATGTATAATCGGAATAGAAGGACGCGCGCCGTCCGCTGCCGCGCTGGGCGTACATCATCACGCAGTCGGCGTTCAGCGGGTCGCGCTTCCATTTATACCAGTGACCGGTGACCCGACCGGCCAGATAGGGGCTATCGCGGCGTTTCAGCATGACGCCCTCAATCGCCGCATCGCGGGCACCGGCGCGCATGACTTCCAGCGCGGCGAAATCATCGACATCGACCACCGCCGACAGATCGAAATGGTCAGCATTGAGTTTCGGTACGAATCTTTCGAGCCGCTGGCGCCGCTCGTGCCAGGGAGACAGGCGCAAATCGTCTTTACCGTCCATCAGCAGATCATAGACCCGGACAAAGGCGGGAAATTCCTGCCGCATTTTCTTCGAGACGGTCTTGCGACCGAGTCGTTTCTGCAGCGCATTGAAACTCGCCGCCTCGCCGCCCTGATCGGTGCCCCGCACCAGCAGTTCGCCGTCAATCACGCCGTCGCGATCAAACGCCTCGACAATATCGGGGAAGGACGCGCTGATATCATCGCCTCCGCGGCTATAGAGCCGAGTCTCGCCGCCGAGACGCACGGCCTGCACGCGAATGCCGTCCCATTTCCACTCGACCGCATATTGGTCGAGATCGAGACTGTCGCCCTCGAACGGGTGTGACAGCATGAACGGCCGGAAAAAGGGTGTGGCAGAAAGATCCGGACGTTCACCGCCCTGCTCCGCCCATTGAAACAGAGCTTCATAAGGCGGATCGAGCGCGTGCCAGAGCTCCTCGACATCATCGAGCGCTACATCAAAGGCCTGCGCGAAAGCAGTTTTCGCCAGCCGCGCTGATACTCCAACCCGCATCCCGCCGACCGCCAGTTTGAGCAGAGCATAGCGACTGTTGCTATCCAGGCTGTCGAGCAAGGAAGCGACAATGTCGGGAGCGGTCGCACGATTGGCGGCGGACAGCGATTGCACCACTTCGTCGATAGTCGGGTCGCTCTGTTCCCGCCCCTCCGCTTCCGGCCAGACCAGCGCCACGGTCTCGGCAGTATCGCCAACATGATGGCGCGACAGGCGGAACAGTTCGGGATCAATCCGGGTTCCGGCCAGATTGCGGATGGTGGCGGACTTGACCGCCGGAAAGTCGATGCTGTCGGTCAAGGCCGCCAGCGCCCAGCCGCGATCGGGATCGGGCGTTTCGCGCAAATAGGCGGCAATTGCCGCCAGCTTGGCGTTGCGCGATCTGGTGTAGATCAGGCTGTCGATCAGGGCGGCAAAGCGGCGCATCAGCCGTCATCCCCTTCTTCGCGCCCGACCATCGCCAGCGCCCGCGCCTTGATCTGGTGCAGTTCGCACCAGCGCAGCAGGCCGTCTTCGCTGCCATGGGTGATCCAGGTTTCCTTTGGTGCCAGTTCGCGGATGGTTTCGGTCAATTCATCCCAGTCGGCATGATCGGAGATGACCAAAGGAATCTCGACCCCGCGTTGCCGCGCCCGCCCCCGCACCCGCATCCAGCCGGACGCCATGGCGGTCACCGGATTGGGCAGCCGGCGGCTCCATTTGTCGGTCAGCGCGGAGGGCGGAGCGATAATGATCTGGCCGCGCATTTCCTCCTTCGGCGTGTCCATCACCAGCCGCAATTCACCCAGCGAGACGCCAAGTTCTTCATAAAGCTCGCACATCCGGACCTGCGCGCCGTGCAGATAGATCGGCTTGTCCCAGCCCGCCCGGCGCAACTCGGCAATCACCCGCTGCGCCTTGCCGAGCGCATAGGCCCCGACGAGAATGCTGCTGTCCGGCTCGGCTTCCAGCCGCGCGAAAATCTTGGCGATTTCGCCCGCGATTGGCGGATGCTGGAACACCGGCAAGCCGAAGGTCGCCTCGGTAATGAAAATATCGCACGGCACCAGTTCGAACGGCTCGCAGGTCGGATCGGGGCGGCGTTTATAATCGCCGGTGACGACCACCCGCTCGCCCTGATATTCCATCAACACCTGCGCCGAGCCCAGCACATGACCCGCCGAATGCAGGCTGAACCGCACCCCGCCGCGTTCGAAGCCCTCGCCATAAGCAATCGGCGTCCCCGCCTCCGTCCCATAGCGCAAGCCCATGATCGCCAGCGTCTCCGGCGTCGCCCAGACATCGCCATGCCCGCCGCGCGCATGATCGGCATGGCCGTGGGTGACTACGGCGTTTTCTTTGGGCACGGACGGATCGATCCAGACGTCGGCAGGCCGCACGTAAATGCCCTGCGGATGCGGCTCGATCCAGTGTTTCGCTTTTGCCATGGCCTAATAGCGTATCGAGCGAGGAAAGGTTCCGGTCAAGGGGAAGGGGCAAGTGGTGCGTCTATCAGCCCCTCCTCTTCAGAGGAGGGGATTAAGGGGTGGTGGCGATGCGCAAGCATCGCTCGCGCCAGCGAACAACGAAGGTGCCGACATAAAAGAATTGGAGCCGAAAAGACCATTCCCACACGAGAGAAACCACCCCAACCCCTCCTTTTAAAAGGAGGGGCTAAAATTGGCGTTCCTCCTGAAGCGAAGAGCCCCGTCATTGCGAGGAGCAGAGCGACGCGGCAATATAGGGCCGTGCACGCCGCTCTGGATTGCTTCGCTGCGCTCGCAATGACGATAGTGCTATTCGAAGTCGGGGTGCGAACATTCTGCTTCTTCGTCCGCAGGCCCTTCTTTCCTACATCACCCCGCCAATGCTAAAACGCGACTATGAACAAAACACCCTCATATCCGTCCCAAAACCAGCCCATGCGCCGCTTTTATCAACCCCCGAATTTTCAATTCCATAACCCTGTAAAGTGTGTAAAGTTTGAAAGATTATTTCGCGCCCCGCATCACACTATGTGACCACAATGTGATCTTTCCCCTAGACCAATCACATTACAATGTGATAATCGATTCGCATCATCACATCACAAAGGCGAGTCCATGAGCAAAATCCTGATCGAGCAACTGATCGAACTGATCGAATCCGGCAAGGAAACCCGCGCGGGACTAGCGCGCGCCGCTGGCCTGCATGCCAATAGCCTGCGCAGCCTAGGGCAGGATGACTGGAACCCGACGGCGGAAACGCTGGGCAAGCTGGAAACCTATCTGGCGCGCGGCGCCAGCGGCGTGATGGCGACGCCGGAAGAAATCATCAACGAAGCGCGCAACGGGCGGATGTATATTCTGGTCGATGACGAGGACCGGGAGAATGAAGGCGATCTGATCATTCCGGCGCAGATGGCGACCCCCGATGCGGTCAATTTCATGGCCAAATATGGCCGCGGGCTGATCTGCCTGGCGATGACGCGGGACCGGGTCGAGGAACTGGGCCTCGACATGATGAGCGCCAACAACCGCGGCGCTTATGAAACCGCCTTCACCACCTCGATCGAGGCACGCGACGGTGTCACCACCGGAATCAGCGCCGCCGACCGCGCGCGCACTGTGGCAGTTGCGATCGACCGGACCAAGGGCAAGGACGAGATTGTCACCCCCGGCCATATCTTTCCCTTGCAGGCGCGCAATGGCGGCGTGCTGGTTCGTGCCGGCCATACCGAAGCAGCGGTCGATGTTTCCCGGCTTGCAGGCCTCAACCCGGCTGGCGTGATCTGCGAAATCATGAAAGACGATGGCGAGATGGCGCGGCTCGATGATCTGATCGAATTTGCCCAGCATCATGGCATGAAAATCGGCACGATCCGCGATCTGATTGCCTATCGCCTGCGCCACGACCATCTGACCGAGCGCCGGGAAGAAGCGCGCTTCACCAGCCGCTGGGGCGGCGAATGGAATGCGATCACTTTCTATAACAGCGCAACCGAGAGCGAGCAGATCGTCCTGCAGAAAGGCCATGTCGATCCCGACAAGCCGACTCTGGTACGGATGCATGCGACCACGATCTTCCCCGACCTGTTCGGGCAGGACACCGGCCGCGCCAATATGCTGCAGGAATCGATGAAGATCATCGGCGAGGAAGGGGCTGGCATCATCGTTTTCATCAGCCCGCGCGTACCCGACCTATATTCGCGGCAGGTCCGCAGCCTGGGTGGCGGCAAGCCGCCGGCGATGGACCAGTTGCGCGACTATGGCGTTGGCGCGCAAATCCTCAGCGAACTGGGCGTCCATGATATGGAACTGCTGACCAATACCAGCCATGATATGGTCGGGCTCGACGCCTTCGGCTTGCGGATTGTCGGACAGCGGGCAGTACCCGCCGAGGATAGCAAGGAACTGGAGAAAGCCTGACCGGCTCGTCATCCTGAATTTATTTCAGGACCTCCATCGAACATCCACCAGATCCTGAAGCAAGTTCAGGATGACGAAATTGAGAGAGAATAAAATGGCAAAATTCCTGATCGTCGAAGCGCGTTTTTACGACAATTTGAACGACATGCTGATCGAAGGCGCAACCGATGCGCTGAAGGCGGCCGGTCATGAACATGAGGTCATCACGGTACCCGGCGCGCTGGAAATTCCGGCCGCCATATCCATGGCGATCGACAGCGACCTATATGATGGCTTTGTCGCGATCGGCGTGGTGATCCGCGGCGAGACTTATCATTTCGAGATCGTGGCGGGTGAAAGCGCGCGCGGCATCATGGCGCTGACCATGGACGGCGCAGCCATCGGCAACGGAATTATCACGGTGGAAAATGAAGAACAGGCGCTGGCCAGGGCGGACAAGAGCCGCAAGAACAAGGGCGGCGAAGCGGCGCAGGCGGCTATCGCAATGTACGAATTGGGAATGAAGTTTACCGCCTGAAATGACAGCGGGCACGATCACTCGTGCCCGCTGTCTCTATAATATAAGGCGTTATTGGGTGCCAGCAATTGCGGCCTTGAATTCGTCTTCGGTCATCGTGATGGTGACGCCGCCATCGGCTTGGGTCATGAAGGCCGCGACGGGCAGTTTCACTGCTTGGCCGTCATGATCAACGGTCACATATTCGGCGTCTTTTGCCTCAATAGTGCCAATCACCGCAGCTCCGGTTACGGATTTAACTTCGGTGCCAGGGGTCAGACCGGCCAGCAATTGTGCTTTGGCATCCGCAGCCGCTTTTTCGACGGCGCTATCCAGATCAGCCTTTGTCATCGTGATCGACAGGCCATTTTCTGCCTTGGCAAAAGCCTCAGGCGAGAGCGCAGCCTTGTTATTGCCGGTATCGAGAACCACGGCACCACCGGCAACGGACTCTACCGTACCGACTTCACCGCCATTGGGGCCGAAAACCTTCATGCCGGCCTCGACTTCGACAGCCGGAGCGGCATCCTGCGCCAAGGCCGGGGTAGCCGCGAGAAGCGCAGCGCCAGTCACGAGTGTCAGAAAATTCTTCATATTGTACTCCTTGGAATTACTAAAAATGGCATTTTTTCGTACAGCAAGCTGGCTAAAAAACGATAGCCAGTTTTGTTAAGGCGATTGAGGCGAGTCGACGCATGGGCAGGATGAAAGACAATTATGCCGTCATCGGTCCCGAGAGGCCGACTACGGAAGAGCCAGCCCCTTCGTCAATCCCCGTACCAATCAGGCCGCTTTCTGGGTGCGTTTATGCAGGCCTTCCCGGAGCTCTTCGATAATCTTGGCGCTGAATGCGTCGAGATCGCCGGGATTGCGTGACGTAATCAGGCCATTGTCGACCACCACTTCGCTATCTTCATATTGCGCACCGGCGTTGATCAGGTCGGTCTTGATCGAGGGATAGCCGGTAACCTTGCGGCCCTGCACCAGATCCGCCTCGATCAGCAGCCATGGCGCGTGACAAATGGCGGCGATCGGTTTGCCGGCGTTGAAAAAGGCCGTCACAAAATCAATTACCTTGCCCTCTACCCGCAAGATGTCCGGGTTCATCTGCCCGCCGGGCAATACAAGTGCTTCAAAATCGCTTTCCTTGGCCTGGTCCACGGTCATGTCGACTGCGATGCTCTCACCCCAGTCTTTTTCGTCCCAGCTTTTGATCGAACCGGATTCCAGCGACACGATGGTGATATCTGCTCCGGCGTCAATGAGCTGCTTTCTTGGTTCGAAAAGCTCCGATTTTTCAAAACCGTCGGTGGCGAGGATTGCTATTTTTGCGTTTGAAATGTTCGTCATTTCTGTCGTCCTTTCGTTGGGGGTCATGAAAAGTCTACGCGGCGGGAAGCGGATTGGTTCCGCTTTTTCCGGAAGCTGGCCCCTGCGTTTTCTGGCGGCCCGCTGGCCTTCATTATCTATAGGCACCCTTTTTTGTCCGGATTTTTCCACAGCTTAAACGGAACCAAATGAAGGTCGAGACGTAATCATTGTCAGGAACCGCGCTCCGCCAGTTCGTCGAGCGCACCAGAATGAAAGGAAGACTTTATTATGACGGCAACAATCAAATCAGCAGAACTCCGCGAGATGAAAAGCGATATCAAAAAAGCGGACCGCGCCACGATGGCCGAGAAGCTGGGCGAAGCTCTGGCCTCTACCTATGTGCTTTATCAGAAGACCCAGGCGGTCCACTGGAACGTGACCGGCCCGCAATTTCACGGTGTCCACAAGCTGACAGAAGCCCAATATGAGGATCTGGCCGCCTCGATCGACGAAATTGCCGAAAGGATCCGGGCTCTCGGCGCGAAGACGCCGGTCGGACTGTCCACCTATATCGAGAATAGCGCGATCAAGGACCAGGTGAAATATGGCGACGTCGAATCCATGCTCAAGCAGCTGTCGGAGGATACGCTCACCGTGGCCGACCAGATGCGGGAATTTGTCAAAACTGCGGAAGAGGCCGACGATGTTTTTACGGCGGATCTGCTGACTGCGCGGATCGGAGTGCTGGAAGAATCGTCGTGGATGCTGTCGGCCAGCATGTAGTCCGCCTTCGCCATTAAATTCAGGAAGAATCTATGAAAAAACAATTGGACAAGACCAGCGCCCGCCAGGGCTTCACCACCCGCCACATGATCATCGTGCTGGGCGTATCGACCGTATTTGCGATCGTCGCGCTAGCCGCTGTGACGGGATTTTTCTGATCTACTTTCAAGTTTGCAAGTGCGACTTGCCCGCTCCTGCATCATGCAGGAGCGGGCTTTTTTATTGGCTAGACGATCGACTGGTTGCCATTGCCCTCATTTCCTGCCGGAGCGCCTGAATTTCTGCCAGTATCTCATCCCTCTGGGCCGCTTGCTCCTCGTCCGCTTCCTCGTGCATCGCATTGACGATGATCGCAATAAACAGGTTCAGCACGACAAAACTGGTGACCAGCACGAAGGGCACGAAAAACGCCCAGGCCCAGGGATAGACTTCCATGATCGGGCGGACGATACCCATCGACCAGCTTTCCAGCGTCATGATCTGGAACAGCGAATAGAGCGAGGAGCCGATGGACCCGAACCATTCGGGAAAGGCTCCGCCGAACAGCTTTGTCGCCATCACCGCTGCGATATAGAAAACCAGGCCGAGCAAAATAATCACCGTTCCCATCGAGGGGATTGCCGCAAACAGCCCCTGCACCACCTTACGCATTTTGGGCATCGCCGAGATTAGCCGCAGGGCACGCAATATCCTGAGCGCGCGCAGGACCGAGAGACTTCCTCCCGTAGGCAGCAACGCCACCGCGACAATCACAAAATCGAAGATATTCCAGCCGTTCTTGAAAAAACGCGTCCGGTAGACAAATAGCTTGAGCAGGATTTCAACAACGAAAATCCCGATCGCGATAGCGTCTATTGCGCTCAGGAAAACCCCGAACCGCTCCGTCAGCAAAGGCGATGTCTCCATCCCGATGACGATTGCATTAATGACAATCACCGCCATGATCGCATTCTGAAAACGCGATGATTCAATCAATATCCGAAGTCTTTCGATCACAAGCTATCCTCATTGACAAATGCTGCTATTTGCAACCCGGGATCATTTGGTCGCGCAGCGGCCGCCAATCAAGACAAGCTTTGCGTTGCCAGCGATAGAATATTGCCGACTGTCAGGCTTGGCTATTCGGGCTTCACCAGCTTCAGTATGAACCGGTCGGTTTTGCCGCGCGTGGCCGGATCGAAGACATTTGTCATATGATCATCGTCTGTTCCGGCGAGCAATTCGTCATTGCGTTCCACCGTGAACCCGGCGGCTTCCGCCGCTGCGACCGCCAGGGCCGGATCAATCCGGTGATAGGCTTCGTTGTCGCCATCGGGATCGCCGGCATGATCGATCACGCCGAGCACCCCGCCCGGCTTAAGCTTCGCCTTCAGCGCCAGCAGCATCCCGATCGCTGCCGGGGCACCGAAACCATTGTAGACATCGTGGAAATTGAGCGCGGTAATCGCAACATCGATACTGCCATCCGGCACGCCGAGTTCGGCGATCTCGCTGTTGAGACGTTCGATCTGAGGCAGGTTATTTGCTGCCAGGCGCGCGGTTATTTCCGTTTCATAAGCGCCGTCTCGCAACTGCAGCGCTGCCGCCGGGTTCTGCGCATAGACCTTGCCTTCCGGTCCGGTCGCAATCGCCGCCGCGACGCTGTACCAGCCGCCAGAAGCGATCAGGTCGAGCACGACATCGCCTGTTTCCAGGCCAAGAAAGGACAGTACTTCTGCGGGTTTGCGGCTGGCATCGCGGGCCTTGTCTTGATCCGACCGGCCTGCTGCAGCGGTCAGCGCAGCCTTGGTGATGGCAACGTCAATGGCTGTCCTTTCACCAGCTTCATGATGCTTGGCCAATAGCGGCAAGGGCGCAAGGGCAGTGGTTACAAGACAAATGACCGATAATTTGAGCAATGTTGTTTTCATGGCGGCTCTCCTCTCCGGACAATGTTCATCAACCCCGGAATTTGGTCAACCATTATGCGACAGGCCTCGCCTCTCTTGCCCCGAAAATTGCGAACAGGCTTGACCAAATTCGTCCGTTCTATATTTTAGAACAAATCATGAACAATATCGATTCGGATTCGGACGGGGCTTTCGGGCTTCCACCGGACACCCCTTCTGCTGTGCCTCCGGCTACACCAGCAAAGCCCTCTGTCTTGCGGGCGCGTCTCGCCAAGATACTGGCGGCGTCTGGCGTGAGGACAGCGGAGGATGACGGCACTCCGTCACATTTCAGCTTCGGCGTCGACCGGATCGACGCGGCCTTGCGCGGCAATGCCGGGGTCGATGGCCTGCCGCGCGCGGCGCTGCATGAGCTGCACGCGGCGAGCAAGGATGACCGGACCAGCACAGCGGCGATGGCGCTGCTGATGGCGCAGCGTTGTCAAATTTTGGGTCAGGATGGACGACCGATATTGTGGATCAGCGAAAGCGGGGAAGCCAGACGGCAGGGCCGACTCTACCCGCCAGGGCTGGCGGAACTGGGCGTTGATCCGGACAGCATCATCCATGTCGATGCGCCGGATAGCATCGCGGCGCTGCGCGCAGCCGCCGACGGCGTGCGATCTTCGGCCATGGCAGCGGTAATCATCGAATTGGCGGGCAAGAAGCCCAAGGGTCTCGACCTGACCGCTACCCGCCGCCTGTCGCTGTCGGCGCAAAAGTCCGGCGTGCTCGGTCTGTGCCTGCGCTCCGGCAGCGATCCGGACAATCCTTTGCCGACCGCTGCCTTCAGTCGCTGGTCAGTGACTGCTGCACCTTCCTTCGCGCTGGACGCCAATGCTCCGGGCCATGGCGCTTTCGATATCACCCTGCTGCGCCACCGCAGCGGTCTTTACGGGCTGAGCGCCCGACTGGAGTGGAACCGTGACGAACAAATCTTCCGCGAGCAACAGAGCGAACAGCCAGGAGAACAGAGAACGCCGGACCTTGGCGCTGTTCCTGCCCTGGCTGCCGTCCGAGCGGATCATCAGGGCACACGGGCCGCCTGACCATCCCTTTGCGCTGACCGAAAAGATACGCGGCGCGATGGTGATCATGGCGGCGGACCGGCAGGCCGTATCTCTGGGTCTCGGCCCAGGCATGAAGCTCGCCGACGCGCGGGCGCGGGTGCCGGATCTGCTCGCCTTTGACCATCAGCCGCTGGCCGACGCGGACTTGCTGTCGCGGCTGGCCGAAGCCTGCGAACGTTACACACCGATGGTGGCGGTCGAACCGCTTTATGCGCTGATCCTCGATATTACCGGCGCGGCGCATCTCCACGGCGATGAGGAAAGGCTTGCGCAGGATGCCGAGGACCGGCTCGACGCTTCGGGTTACAGCAGCCAATGGGCCTTGGCCGGAACCGCCGATGCGGCGCTGGCGCTGGCGCGACATGGCCTGAAGGAAGGCGCGGAAGCACAGCTACCGGTAGCGGCGCTGGCCATGGACGCCAAGATCCATCAGGCGCTGGAACGGGCCGGGCTTTATCATATCGGCGATCTGGCCGAGCGGCCCCGCGCCAATCTGGCAGCACGGTTCGGGATGGAACTGACGGTGCGGCTGGACCGGATTCTGGGACTCGAAGACCGCCCGATCGATCCGCTGCGCCGGATTGGCAATGTCGTCACCGAACGCCGCTTTGCCGAGCCGCTGACCCATATTGATGGCGCGCTGACCTGCCTGTCGGAGCTGTTTGTCGAGGCCTCCGAACGGCTAAACGAGCGCGGTCAGGGCGCGCGGATGATCCGGATGATGCTGTTCCGCTGCGATGGCGATGTCGCGCGGCTCGGTCTGGAAACCGGCGCGCCGACCCGCGATGCAGCTCTTTTCAAACGCCTGCTGCGCGAACGGATCGAGGCGCTCAATGACGAACTCAATCCGGGCTTCGGCTATGATTTGATCCGGCTGAGCATCGTCGCTTCGGACGTGCTGGCACCGCAACAATTAAGACTCGAAGGCGGCGAGGATCGCCAAGGTGACGAAGTCGCTCTGGTCAGCCAGCTCAGCACAAGACTGGGTCGCGACCGGGTACAAAAGTTTGTTCCCGCCGACAGCCATATCCCCGAACAGGGCCTGCTCGCACTGCCCGCGCTCAATGCTCCGCCGCCCGTGCAATGGCAGAGACTGTCTCCCGACAATCCGCCGATGCGTCCCTTGCATATGTTCGACCCACCCCAGCGCGTGCAAGTGATTGCCGAGGTCCCGGACGGCCCGCCCTATCGCTTCACCTGGCGACGCAAGAGCCATCAGGTGATCCGCTATGAAGGCCCCGAGCGCATCGCGTCGGAATGGTGGCAGCGCAAGGACGGACAGCAGCCCGGAAACGGCGGCCTGACCCGCGACTATTACCGCGTCGAGGATGCCCGCGGCCGGCGCTACTGGTTGTTTCGCCACGGGCTTTATGGCGAGGAGAAAGCGAACCCGGACTGGTATGTGCATGGGCTGTTTGCGTAATGTTTGCCGAACTGGCGGCCTCCACCCATTATAGTTTCCTGCACGGAGCCTCTTCCCCCGCCGATATGGTGATGCAGGCGATGGCGCTGGGCATGACCGGGATTGGCATCGCCGACCGCAACAGCGTTGCCGGGGTGGTCCGCGCGCATGCGGCACTGCGTCGGGCGCATGAGGATGCGGCCGAAGAAGGGCTGGCGCTACCGGATTTCAAGCTGATCGTCGGATCGCGACTGGTCTTTGCCGATGATATGCCGGAGGTGATTGTCTATCCGCTGGGCCGGCGCGGCTGGGGGCGGCTGACACGACTTCTCTCGACCGGGAATTTGCGGGCGGAGAAGGGGGATTGTTTTCTTTATGAGGCGGATTTGCTGGAATGGTGCAGTGAAGATTGGGCGCTAATCATCCTCCCTGAAGCGTCAGCTTTGGGGAGGGGGACCGTCAGCCAGAGCGAAGCGGCGGCTGATGGTGGAGGGGCCGGTGACGGGATTGCTACATTAAGGGTGCCCCTCCACCATCCTTCGGACGGTCCCCCTCCCCCCGCTGCGCGCGGGGAGGAAATATTTGGGCACCTCCTCTCTCACACCCCCCATATCTGGCTGGGCGCCGCCATGCCCCGCTCCGGCCCGGACAAGCGCCATCTCGCCAGACTGCACAATCTTTCCCAAGCGACCGGCATCCCGCTCATCGCCACCAACAACCCGCTCTATGCGACACCCGAACAGCGCCCGCTGCACGACATCCTGACCTGCATTGCCGAGAAGACCACAATCGACAAAGCGGGAAAATTGCTCGCCGCCAATGCCGAACGGTTTCTCAAACCGCCGGCAGAAATGGCGCGCCTGTTCCGGGACTACCCGGAGGCGCTGGCGGAGACGCAAAAGCTGCCCGAACTGGTCGATTTCACGCTCGACGAACTCAGCTATCATTATCCTGAAGAACCGGTGCCCGAGGGCTGGACGCCGCAGGGCTGGCTTGCGCATCTGACATGGAGCGCCGCCCATGATCGGCATGGCGAGACCCTTCCCGAACGGTTGCGGGCGAAGGTCGAGGAGGAATTGCGGCTGATTGAGAAGATGGAATATGCGCCCTATTTCCTGACTGTCCACGACATCGTCAAATTTGCCCAGGATCAGGGCATACTCTGCCAGGGGCGCGGGTCGGCGGCGAATAGCGCAGTCTGTTATCTGCTCGGCATCACCTCGGCCGATCCGATGGAGCATGATCTGCTGTTCTCGCGCTTCATTTCGGAAGAGCGCCGCGAGCCGCCAGATATCGATGTCGATTTCGAACATGAACGGCGCGAGGAGGTGATCCAGTATATCTATGCGCGCTATGGCCGCCACCGGGCGGGCATTGCCGCGACCGTGATCCATTATCGCTCGCGCAGCGCGATCCGCGAGGTCGGCAAGGCGCTGGGCCTGTCGGAAGATATTACCAGCCGTCTGTCGAGCACCGTCTGGGGCAGCCATGGTGGCAAGGACCCCGACAAACGCTTTGCCGAAACCGGCCTCGATCCCGACAATCCTGGAATCCGGCGGCTCGGCGATCTGGTGCAGCAGATATTGCAATTTCCCCGCCACCTGTCGCAGCATGTCGGCGGCTTTGTGCTGACCCAGGACCGGCTCGACGAGACCGTCCCGATCCACAATGCCGCGATGGACGACCGCACCTTCATCGAGTGGGACAAGGATGATATCGACACGCTCGGCCTGATGAAGGTCGATATTCTCGCGCTCGGCATGCTGACCTGCATCCGCAAGGCGTTTGATATGCTGGAGAGCATCAACATCCTCCCTGAAGCCTTGGCTTCGGGGAGGGGGACCGCGCGAAGCGCGGTGGAGGGGCCACCGCCTCGATCAGACACCCCTCCGTCACGCCTTCGGCGCGCCACCTCCCCAAAGCTGCGCTTCGGGGAGGAAAAATGGACCCTCCAGAACATCCCCCACGAAGATCCGGCGACCTATGACATGCTGTGCAAGGGCGACAGTATTGGAGTGTTCCAGGTCGAGAGCCGGGCCCAGATCAATATGTTGCCGCGGCTAAAACCGCGCGAATTTTATGATCTGGTAATCCAGGTGGCGATTGTCCGCCCCGGTCCGATCGAGGGCGATATGGTTCACCCCTATCTGCGGCGGCGATCTCGCGTCGAGAAAGTCACCCTGCCCTCGCCAAAGCCGCCGCATGATCCGGATGAACTGAAATCGGTACTCGGACGGACATTCGGCGTACCGTTGTTTCAGGAACAGGCGATGAAGCTGGCGATCGTCGCCGCCGATTTCTCGCCCGCCGATGCCAACAGGTTGCGCCGCGCGATGGCGACCTTTCGCAATGTCGGCACGATCCATCATTTCGAGGCAAAGATGATCGAGGGGATGACCGTCAAGGGCTATGACCGGGATTTCGCCGAGCGCTGCTACAAGCAGATTCAGGGGTTCGGCAGCTATGGTTTTCCGGAAAGCCACGCGATCAGCTTTGCCCGGCTGGTCTATGTCTCGAGCTGGATCAAATGCCACCACCCGGCGGTCTTCGCGGCGGCGCTGCTCAATTCACAACCAATGGGATTTTACGCACCGGCGCAGCTTGTCCGGGACGCGCGGGAACATGGGGTGGAGGTGCGAGCGCCGGATGTAAATTATAGCGAGTGGGATAATCGCGTGGAGCAATATTTCCTCCCTGAAGCGTCAGCTTCGGGGAGGGGGACCGTCAGCCAGAGCGTAGCGGCGGCTGATGGTGGAGGGGCCGGCGGTGCGAGCGCTGCTTCGCGACGGCCCCTCCACCATCCTTCGGATGGTCCCCCTCCCCGCGCTTCGCACAGGGAAGAAATATCCCTCCGCATCGGCCTGCGCCAGATCGACGGTTTCCGTGAAGCCTGGGCCGAACAGATCCTCGCCGCGCGCCCGTTCCGGACGATCGAGGAACTCGCCCACAAAGCGAACCTGCCCGCGCGCGCGCTGCGCCTGCTCGCCGACGCCGATGCCTGCCGCTCGCTGGGGCTGGATCGCCGCCAGGCCCTGTGGGAAGTGCGCCGGACTCCGGTCAATACATTGCCGCTGTTCGAAGCCGCACAGGCGAAGGAACTGGGGCAGGAGCAAGACGCCCACCTGCCCGCCATGACCAAGGGAGAACATGTCGTCGCCGATTATCAAAGCGTTCGACTATCGCTCAAAGGCCATCCGATGGAATTTCTGCGCGAACGGCTGAAAGCAATGGGCGTGCTCAGTTGCGCGGAACTTGCGCGGGCGAAAAACGGGTCGCAGGCAAAAGTCGCCGGCGTCGTGCTGATCCGCCAGCGGCCCGGCAAGGGCAATGCGGTGTTCATTACGCTCGAGGATGAAAGCGGGGTCGCCAATCTGCTGCTCTGGGCCAGCCGGTTCGAGAAAATGCGCCGTCCGGTGATGGCCGCCCGGCTGATGCTCGCCACCGGAGAAGTCCAGCGGAGCGCCGAGGGCGTCACCCATCTGATGACCACACGGGTAGAGGATTATACGTTCATGCTGGACGATATAAGTGATCGTGACCGGCCGGATATGCCGATGTCCCGTGCCGACGAGGTCAAGCGGCCGGTCTATCGCAACGAAGACCGGTGGGCGGCCCGGGAAGAAGATCATCCGGCAGAACCACGACCCGCATATCCGCGCCACGGCCATCCCCGCAATGTCAGGATATTACCGAAGTCGCGTGATTTTCATTAAACTAGGAGAAACAGGCTCTTATCCCCGCGAGTGGATCACCCGTTAACGGCGCCAAGCTCGACGGGTTCTTCTGCCACCGCGCCTTGTTCTTCGATATAGGAAAGCAATTCCACCGCGGTCATCGGCATGCCGAACAGATAGCCCTGCACCATATGCGTTCCGACCCGTTTCGCGATGACCAGCTGGATTTCATTCTCAACCCCTTCCAGGAGGCAATCAACGCCAAGCGTTCTGGCCATTCCCACCAGCGAATGGAGGATCTTCTCGGTCATCGGATCCGCCACATCCTTCATGAAAGACCGGTCGACCTTCAGCTTGCTGATCGGAAGCGTCCGCAAATAGCTGAAATTGGAATAGCCGGTGCCGAAATCGTCGAGCGCCAGCGGATGACCAAGTGCAGCCAGGCGCAGCATATTGCTGCTTGCCTTGTGCGTATCCGCCATCATCGCCGTTTCGGTGACCTCGAATTCAAGCAAGGCCGGGTCCAGTCCGCTGGCTTCGACCTGCGCGATAATCCGGGCAATGATCGGATCGGAAATAAGGTCATGACCGGAGAGGTTTATCGAGAGCGGAATCGGGTCTTTCCACTTTTTGAGGGCAGCAATCGCCTGTTTCAGCACCGAGAGCGTGATATTGGCAATCAGACCGCTTTCCTCGGCAACCTCGATGAACCGGGTGGGCATGATATCGCCAATGACCGGACTATTCCATCGGGCAAGCGCTTCCGCCCGGACAATCCTGTTTTGCCCCAGATCAAATTGCGGCTGGAATAGCAGTTCGATTTCGGTATCGAAATCGGCAACACGCAGCGCCTGTTCGATCCTGAAGCGTTCTGCTGCAACTTCGGCATGGTCATCGCAGAAGACGACCACTCTGTTTTTGCCATGCTTTTTTGCGTGCAACAATGCGTAGTCGGCATCCCGGATAAGCTGGGCGTCGCCTTCCGCCGGGTCAATCTGGTGACAGCCGATCGAAGCAGAAATCTGGACCAGACGATCCTCGATCAAATATACCCGGGCGACATATTCCAACAGACCCCGGCACCAGGCTTCAACAATGCACGGTTCCGCGCTGTTGGGAAGGATGATGTTGAATTCGTCACCCCCCATACGGCTAAGATGCGCCTTGGCCCCGCAATAGTCCTGCATGCGGGTTGCGACAGCTTTCAGCAGCTCGTCACCGATCAAATGGCCGTAACCGTCATTCACAGCCTTGAATCCGTCCAGATCGAGCAAGACAAGCCAGGTGGCAAAGCCCGCGCCTTTATCATCCTTGCTCTTCTCGAAGGTTTCGAAGAAGGCACGGCGGTTCGGCAAGCCGGTCAGGCTGTCCGAAAGCGACAGATGACGCATTTCCTCGCTGAGCTTCTCCGCTTCTTCCAGCCTGTTTTCCGCTTCATATCTCGCCAAAGCGGTGCGACCGATCGCCCGGCGCAGGAAAAAGGTGATGGCAATTGCCGTCATTGCCGCAGCGGATGTGACGAAAGCATAGTTGATCAAAAGCTCGGGGGCATTTTTCGACAATGTGTAGAATAGTCCGGCAACCACAGCGGCTATCGAGACCAACGCCTGCTTCATACTGCTGCAGGCCAGTGCGAAGACCATGACCATGATGATGAAATAGACCAGATCTGTCTGGGCAAATTTGATTTCCATCGCGATCATGACATTTGCCAAGATGAACAAATTGGCAATTGTCGTGACTATATGAAGATTTGGGAACGCATGAGGCTTGCGCAGGCCATACCAGAAAAATGCGAGAACGATGCTGGCGACAGTCGAGGCAGCGACAATAGCCAGCAGATCTGTTCCACTGTGCACGCCGAAATGCATCAGCGTCATCACAGCATAATAGACGGCAGCAACCCCGAAATACCCCCGGATCATCGGGCGGTAAATTTTGGCTATGAACGGAGTAATATCCGGACTGCTCGAGATGGATGCAATGGTCATATTTTCCAGCGGTAAGCATATCCAACTTAAGTTAATAATCTGTATTTACGTCATTATGTTCCAATAGTTAATGTCGGCCGTTTCTACGATTATTCAGCCGTCCGTCGCCTTTCGAAGCGCGTCGGATAAAATCGGCACAATATCGGTCACCGGAATGAACCGCAGATGCGGGATTTCCGCTAAGCGGGAACTGTCTCGAACTGGCGTTCCCCGCTGCCGAAGACGAGATAGAAGATCAGGCCAAAGGCCGCCACGGCCGCCGCCACCTGAAACACCAGCGCCCATGATCCGGTGACGTCCAATATCCAGCCGCTGACCAGCACGCCAACGATGCCGGGAATGGTGCCGGCGGTATTGGTGATCCCCATCAGCGTGCCGGCATGTTCGGGTGCAATATCCATATGGTTGACGAAAAAGCCGCTGACCGCAAACGCGCCCAGAGCACTGCCGATGGTCATGATGGTGATCGCGGTGACCGCATCCTCGGCCTGCCCGACCAGCAGAAGCGCGATGATGCTGCTGCCGAAGCCGATCAGCATCATCAGCTTGCGTACCCGGGTGATGGTCATCCCGCTGCCGATCAGCTTGTCGGCAACGACCCCGGACAGGTTGATGCAGATGAACAAGGCAATATGCGGCATCATCGCAAAATAGCCCACCGAGGCATAGTCGACGCCCAGCCCTTTGGTGACAAAAGTCGGCAGCCAGGCGAGCAGGACATAGAACCACCAGTTATTGCAAAAATGGGCGACGATGACGGCCCAGACCGGCATATTGGTCATCAGCGCGCGCCACGGCGTGGCACCTGCGGGCGTATCGGCAATCGTGTCGGCGGCGATCAGATCCAGCTCTGCCTGGCTGATGCCGGGTTGCAGGCGCGGACTCGATGCAATGAGAAAATACCACACCGCGCACCAGATGAAACCGATGCCGCCAAATAAATAGAATACCCATTCCCAGCCCCAGCTGGCAACAATCACCGGTGTCGCCAGCAACGCAAACACGGTCCCCAGCGGAATGCCGCTATTCGAGAAACCGGCTGATCGCGACCGTTCCCTGACCGGGACCCAGCGGGCATAGAGCGCATAAATGGCCGGGAAGGTCACCGCTTCGCCCATGCCCATCAATATCCGGGCGACGATCAGAACCGCAATGCCCAGTGCCGCAGCCGGAGGAGCGACCAAGGTGAACAGCGACCAGATCAGCACGCCAAAGCCGAGAACGACCTTGCCGCCATAACGATCGGCAAGCTTTCCGCCGACAACCTGGGTCAGCAAATAGCCGATGAAGAAGCTCGACAGCACCAGCCCCTGCGTCGACAGATCCCAGCTGTAGGTTTCGACCATAGGGATGATGGCGACCGAGATCGCGACCCGGTCCATATAGCAGATGAAAATGGCCAGAAACGCCATGAGTGCCAGTTGATGGCGTTTTTGCATATGCATCCTCCCCGATAATGCCCCCTAATCCTATTTATATGGATCTGGTGGGCGGCTATTGTCTTGCATATCTGGTGCAAATCCCCTATAGTATCATTTGAAACTATACTGTGTATTTGCACATTCTATCTCAAGGAAATTTTGTGGCTGATCTGTTTGAAAATCCCGTGGGCCTGGACGGCTTTGAATTTGTCGAATTTTGCGCGCCCGAGCGCGGCGTGCTCGAACCGGTGTTCGCAGTCATGGGCTTTACCGAGATCGCCCAGCACCGCAGTAAAGACGTGCATCTCTGGCGGCAGGGCGGAATCAACCTGATCATCAATTACGAGCCCAAATCGGCCGCCTGGTATTTTGCCCGCGAACATGGCCCGTCGGCCTGCGGCATGGCTTTCCGCGTTAAGGATGCGCGCAAGGCCTATGCCTATCTGCTCGAAAAAGGCGCCGAGCCGGTGCATGTCGAAACCGGACCGATGGAATTGCATATCCCGGCGATCCGCGGCATCGGCGGCGCGATTCTCTATCTCGTCGACCGCTATGACGGCGGTGAACGCGGCGAAAATCTGTCGATCTATGATATCGACTTTGAATATCTGCCGGGCGTGGACCGCAATCCCGTTGGGGCCGGCTTCCAGATCATCGATCACCTGACCCACAATGTCTACGGCGGCCGGATGAAATATTGGGCAGACTATTACGAGACATTGTTCAACTTCCGCGAGATCCGTTTCTTCGACATCAAGGGCGAATATACTGGACTCACTTCAAAAGCGCTGACCGCGCCCGACGGCAAGATCCGCATCCCGCTCAACGAGGAAGGCGAAGGCGGCAAGGGCCAGATCGAGGAATTTCTACGCGAATTCAACGGCGAAGGCATCCAGCATATCGCCTTGATCTGCGACGACCTCATTGCCTGCTGGGATCGGCTCAAAAAACTCGGCGTCCCCTTCATGACCGCGCCACCGAACAGCTATTATGAAATGCTTGATGGCCGCCTGCCCGGCCATGGCGAAGATGTGAATGCGCTGCAGACCCGCGGCATTTTGCTCGACGGCACGACCGAAGGCGGCGAACCCCGTCTGTTGCTGCAGATTTTTGCCGAAGCACAAGTCGGACCGGTTTTCTTTGAATTCATTCAGAGAAAGGGCGATGATGGCTTTGGCGAGGGCAATTTCAAGGCCCTGTTCGAAAGCATCGAACGCGACCAGGTATCGCGCGGGGTGCTCAACGTAGAGGAGCCGGTATAATGGCCGCACCAAAGATCAACGGCATCCACCATGTCGCCTATCGCTGCAAGGACGCGAAACAGACGGTCGATTTCTACCAGAAGGTGATGGGCATGGAATTCCAGCTCGCCTTTGCCGAGAATGAAGTCCCGTCGACCGGCGAATATGATCCCTATATGCATATCTTCCTCGACGCTGGCGGCGGCAATATCCTCGCCTTTTTCGAGCTGCCCGAGCAGAAGGAGATGGACCGCGACCAGAATACCCCGGCCTGGGTCCAGCATATCGCCTTCAAGGTGAATTCGCTCGACGACCTGATGGCGGCAAAGGCCAATGCCGAAGCCGAAGGACTCGAGGTGCTCGGCCCGACGCATCACGGGATTTTCAAGTCGATCTATTTCTTCGATCCCAACGGTCATAGGCTGGAGCTCGCCTGCGATATCGGGACGGAAGAGGAAATGACCGAATTGCGCCGCGTCGCTCCCGATATGCTCGAGGAATGGAGCCGCACCAAGAAGGCACCACATCATGCCGCATGGCTGCACGAGAAAGCGCGCGACGAGCATTAGTTTTCACATTGAACAATAGCGTGCTCCTGCGTAGGCAGGAGTCCATCTCCTGAAGGTGCGACTAGAGGCACAGGCAGGAGATGGGCCCCCGCCTTCGCGGGGGAACGGAGCAGGATGAAGGAACGCACATGAAACTCGCTACCCTGAAAAATGACACCCGTGACGGCCGCCTTGTCGTGGTCTCGAAAGACCTCACTCGCTGCTGCGAAGCGAGCAATATTGCCCCGACCCTGCAGGCGGCGCTCGACGACTGGGAGCAATGCGCGCCAAAACTGGAAGCGCTCTACCGTGATGTCGAGCATGAAACCGTGCCCTGCGAGCGTTTCCACGAGCGGCTCGCCGAATCCCCCCTGCCCCGCGCCTATCAATGGGCCGACGGCAGCGCCTATATCAATCACGTCGAACTGGTCCGCAAAGCGCGCGGCGCGGAAGTGCCGGAGAGTTTCTACAGCGATCCCCTGATGTATCAGGGCGGCAGCGATGCTTTCCTCGGACCGCGCGACGATATCCCGCTCGGCGATCCCAAATGGGGCTGCGACATGGAAGGCGAAATCGCGGTCATCACCGACGATGTCCCGCCGGGCGTCAGCAGCGAGGAAGCCGCCGACCATATCAAGCTGGTCATGCTGTGCAACGATGTGTCCCTGCGCGGACTGATCCCGGGCGAGTTGGCCAAGGGCTTCGGCTTTTTCCAGTCGAAACCGCCATCCGCTTTCTCCCCGGTCTGCGTCACACCCGACGAACTGGGCGATGCGTGGAAGGGCTCGGTCATCCATCTGCCGCTGCAGGTCGACTATAACCGCAAACCCTTTGGCCGCGCCAATGCCGGTGTCGACGCCACCTTCAGCCTCGCCGATCTGGTCGCCCATGCCGCCAAGACGCGCCCTCTATGCGCCGGCACCATCATCGGCTCCGGCACAGTCTCCAACCAGGGCCCCGACGGCGATCCCGGCAAGCCTGTCAGTGAAGGCGGCCTCGGCTACAGCTGCATCGCCGAAATCCGGATGATCGAGACCATCAACACCGGCGAAGCCAAGACGCCATTCATGAGCGCTGGCGATACGGTCAAAATCCAGATGCTGGATGCGGATGGGCATTCGATCTTTGGCGCGATCCGGCAGGATGTTGTGGCGGTTTGATGGGCTTGGTTTTGGTGTCCGCTATATCCTAAAAGCTGACAATTGCCACAATCGTTGGCGATGACGATAAGTAAATTAGGAAGGGAAGCCAATTGGTAAGCGATATCAGCGTTGCCCGATAGCGCTTTCACACAGTTCCACCCCATTTTCAGACCGTATAACTAATTGTTCAATACCTCAATCCTGCTACGGGCTTTCTCATACCCTTGGCTCGCAGCCTCACGATACCATTTGATCGCCAGGACCGGGTCTTTTGATACGCCCTCGCCGTTGTCATACATATAACCAAGATTATATTGCGCGGTGGCATCTCCCTGATTGGCGGCCAAGCTATACAATTTGAACACTTCGTCGTAGTCTTGCGGCACACCCTGGCCTTGAAGGTACAACCAGGCCAGTCCAAGTTGGCCGGGCACACTTCCTTGGTCGGCGGCAATCCTGTACCATTTGGCGGCTTCGATGTAATCTTGTGGCACACCCTTGCCTTCATCATACATATGACCAAGATTGTTTTGACCACCGATATGACCCTGGTCGGCAGCCAGCTGAATCCATTTGAATGCTTCGGTATAGTTTTGTGGCACGCCATGGCCATGATAATATGTCATACCCAGATTAAATTGGGCCATCGCGCTTTCTTGATCAGCGGCCAACCGAAACCATCTAACCGCTGCGGCATGATCTTGCGCCAAACCATGGCCATGATAAAAACTCAACCCGAGGTTGTACTGGCCTCTCGCATCCCCCTGATCCGCGGCCAGCCTAAACCATTTAACCGCCTCGACCTGGTTTTGCGGGACGCCTTTTCCTTCAGTATGCATAACGCCTAGGCTGACTTGACCTGTGGCATCGCCCTGACCGGCTGCCAGTTCATACAATTTAACCGCTTCGGCATGATTCTGCGGCACGCCGTGTCCGAATTCATACATCCTGCCGAGGCTAAGTTGACCTGCGGCACTCCCTTGATGGGCAGCAAGTTCAAACCACTTGAGGGCCTCGGAGAAGTTCTGCGGTACCTCGGTGCCTTCGTAATGTAGGTTGCCGAGATTGACTTGTGCGGTGGAATCGCCGTTTTCCGCTTCAGATACCAAACTCTGTTTGAGCTCCGCATGTACAACATTTGGAATACATGCGAAAAACAACGCGACCATCAATATTACTTTTTGCATGCGGGTCCCTTTTTTGTGTTCAAAGTCGGGCCAGAATAGACGATTTTAAAGTCTTTTCAATTGGTAGCCGGTTCTGACAAACATTCGAAGGCATGGCCTAATCTCGATTATGTTTTGTCGTGCAAAAAGTCAGCAACATTTCGAAGTCGGAATTTAATTTGACGACAGCTTCGCCCTCGAAACAATGTGCACGCATCCTCAAACCGGCACCGCCGTCTCATATTTGATCCGCTCCATCGCGAAGCTCGCCGACACATCGGACAAAGGCACCGCCTTGATCAGTTTCTTGTACACCCGGTCATAGTCGGCGACATCGCGGACCAGCAGTTTGAGCATATAGTCGACCTCTCCCGCCATCCGGTAGAATTCGACCACCTCTTCGATCGAAGAGGCGGCGGCGGCGAATTTCTCCAGCCATTTGTCGCTATGATCACTGGTGCGGACGGCGACGAACACGGTCATCGACAGGCCGACCGCTTCCGGGTCGACGATCGCCACCCGGCGGGCGATGATCCCGTCCGCCTCCATCCGCTTGATCCGCCGCCAGCAGGCATTGGTCGAAAGGCTGAGCTGCGCCGCGAGATTTTCCAGCGACAGGCTGGCATCGCGCTGCAAGGCTTTCAGAATATTCCGGTCATTTTCATCAATATTTTTTATTTCTTTGGCCATAAGTAGATTATTATCACATAAATCTCGCGATACTACCAATAAATGACAAGGATTTCCCGCACGGCTGGCTTCATATGTGAAGACAGATGATGACAGGGGATGTTACAATGCTGGATTTTGTAGGCCGGGAACGCGAAGACAAGTTGCAGTCGCTCTCGGCTCTGATCGGCAACACGCCGGTGATCAAGATTCTGGCGCGCTGCGAGGGACAGGATGTCACCGTCTACGCCAAGGCGGAAATGTATAACCTCTCCGGCAGCATCAAGGACCGGATGGCGCTGGCGATCTTGCAGGATGCGATGCAGCGCGGCGATCTGCTGCCCGGCCAGACGATTGTCGAGGCGACCAGCGGCAATAGCGGCATATCCTTTGCCGCTATCGGTTGTGCGCTTGGCCATCCCGTCACCATTTTCATGCCCGACTGGGTCAGCGCCGAACGGCGGACGCTGCTCGCTGTCTATGGCGCAGATGTCCGACTGATCTCACGCGAAGAAGGCGGCTTTCTCGGTTGCCTGGCCGCTGCCGAGAAACTGGGCGCGCAGGGCGCCTATATGCCGCGCCAGTTTTCCAACCCGGTCAACGCAGGCGAACATGCCGAAGGAACGGGGCCCGAGCTCTGGCAGCAGGTGACCGCTGACGGCGGAGAGCTGGGCGGCTTTGTCGCTGGCGTCGGCACCGGCGGAACGGTGATGGGCATGGGGCGCTATCTCAAAGGCCGCGACCCGAACATTGCCGTGCATCCGGTCGAGCCGATCGAATCACCCACCCTTTCGGTCGGCCATAAATGCGGCCAGCACCGGGTGCAGGGCCTTTCGGATGAATTCATCCCCGCCATCCTCAACCTGTCCGAGTTGGACAATGTGATTGGCGTGCATGACGGTGACGCGATCCTGATGGCGCAGCGGCTGATACGGCAATTCGGCCTCGGCGTCGGCATTTCCAGCGGCATCAATCTGGTCGCCGCGATCCGCGTGGCACTACAGCAACCACTCGCCAGCGACGGAACCGGCAAGGCCGTCGCGACAATCTTCGCCGACAGCAACAGCAAATATCTGTCCACCGATCTGGCGAAGGCAGAACCCTGCCGGGATTGTTATCTAACCCCGAAAATCGAATTGCTGGATATGCAGACTATCCGCTGAGCGTCGCGATATTGCGCTCGTCAGCGGTGACCACATCGACCGCGAGACCGATCAGGTCCGTATCTTCCGGCGCATCAGGCAGCACGCCGATCGCGGGCAGGCCCTGCTCGTCTTCCAGCCAGACACTGGCCGCGCCGCGGCTGGCCTTGCCATAAGGCATGGCATAGCTTTTGATCACTGCCTTGCCGTTGAAATAATGGTCAGCTTTGACATGGTCCGGCTTCGAAATCCGCACCGGTTCTGCGATCCGGTCCGGTGACCAGCCGCCAGCGACCGGCTGTGCCGCGTAAATACCCACAGATTCCTTGTTGATCACCCCGCCATTGGCGGAGATCATGCCGGGCTTGCTGCCATCCTTGCGCAATGCCTGGACCAGAGCGACCATACCGTGCGCGCTGTAGCTGTTGCCGGGACCGCCAAAGAAGCTGAGCCCACCGGTCAGCGTATAGGAAGCCAGCGACCGGTCCGGCGAACCGAGCGCGTCCATCGCCAGCGAGACCGCCACCGGGAAACAGCTGTAAATATCAATCGGCCCGAGATCCCCGGCTTCCACTTCCGCCAGTTCCAGCGCCTTGGGGAAAGCCACCTGCATCGCCGGCGAAACCGACAGATCGTCCTGCAGGCTCATCAACGGCACGCTCGCGTCGGCACCGCTGTGCAGATAGGTCATCTTGTCTTCGGATATGCCGAGTTCGGCAGCATGGCCGGCCGTGGTCAATATCACCGCCGCGCCCAGTTCGACCGCATCCTGCGCCACCATCCAGCGGCGGAAGGGATCGTTGAGCCGGTAATTGCCATGGTCATCGGCCAGCAATTCCTCCGCCGTCCATTGCCGCGCGAATTGCGCATGTTCGCGGGTCAGCGAGACGCTGGAAAAGGCTGACCACAGTTCGGCCATGCTCTGCGCATAGCTGTCGCGATCCATGCCGAGCCGCGCGCGCCGGGCATTTTCGACAATCCCGTAAGCCATCGGCATATTGATAATGCCCTGCCGCCATTCATAGGCGGTGAGCATCTTGTCTTCGGTCGTGATCAGGTCGGTCATATCGCGGGTCGCCGGCTGATTCCAGTCCAGCTTGTGACCGCTGCGCCGCGCCCGTTTGACGGTGCCCATATTCTCTGCGCTGGACAGAACCACCGCTTTATATTCACCGGCGTGAACCTGACAGGCCAGCTTGTTGAGATGCTTCTGCGGGCTCTGGCCACCGACATCACCATAGAGCAGGTGCGCGGGGTTGAGGCCGGAGGCCGTGGCGACCGCTTCCGGATGATTCTCCGGCGAACCGAAGTCATGCGGCAGGCCGCTATCATGAAACAGTCGAATCGACAGCAGGCAGTCAATGGACGCCGCGAGCTTTTTGGCTGCGCCGCTATCGGCAAGCGCCTGCTTGACCGCCGCTGACGCAAGATCAACCGTCGAGGGCCATTCAAGCCCCTGCGATTCTTTCAGTTTCCGCCCGCTTGTTTCGCCAACGCCGATCAGGACCGGCGCCTTCTTGTCTGCCAAAGCCAATGGTAATTCCCTCAAAATAAACAGTTCATCAATCGATTAAACATGATAACAGACGGGGTAATCAATGCACCTAATAATTTGAGGACTAGTGAATGAGCGGATGGCCAGAGCTGAAATGGGACACGGAACCAACAGGACCCCTGAAGGGTTTGAAAATCGTCGACATGTCTACCGTCGTCCTTGGTCCTTTCGCCACTCTCAATTTTGCCGACATGGGCGCGGACGTCATCAAGATCGAAAATGGCGAGGGCAAGTTTGGCGGCGACATGATGCGCCATGCCGGTGACAATCCGACCGGCGACCTTGGCCCGATATTCACCTCGCTCAACCGCAACAAGAAATCGATCACGCTCAACGGCAAGAACGATAATGACAAGGCGGTGATCCTTGAACTGCTGAAACATGCCGACGTATTTTTCCACAATGTCCGGCTGGCCGGCATGGAACGCCTCGGTTTGGACTATGAAAGCATCAAGGCAATCAACCCCGGCATCGTCTATGTCCATTGCGCCGGTTTCGGTCAGGGTGGCGAATATGAGAAACGCCAGGCCTATGACGACCTCATCCAGTGTGCATCCGGCTTTGCCAGCCTGTTCGAAATGCGCGGCGACAGCGGGCGCCCCCTCTACATGCCGTCGCTGGTCGCCGACAAGACCATCGGCCTGTTCGCGGTCAACGCCACGCTCGCGGCAATGTACCACAAGGAAAAGACCGGCGAAGGACAATTTGTCCAGGTGCCGATGTTCGAGGCCTTTACCTGGTTCAACATGGTCGAAAATCTCTGGGGCGAGACCTTCATCCCCGGCAATGGCAAGCTTGCCTATACCCGCTCGATCAACAAGAACCGCAAACCCTATCCGACCAAGGACGGCTATATCGGCCTGGTGCCTTATAATGATGCGCAGTGGCGGAAGTTTTTCGAACTCGGCGGCAAGCCCGGCGTCTTTGATGAACCACGCTTTGCCGACTATTCGCAACGCACCAAGAACATCACGGCCCTCTATGCCCTGATCGAGGAAATTGCCGCGACCAAGACCACCGAAGAATGGCTGCCGCTACTCGACGAGCATAATATTCCGGCGATGCGCTATAATAGAATGGAGGATGTGCTGACCGATCCCCATTTGCAGCAAGTGGGTTTCTGGCAGGAACGCGAAGGCGAGAAAATCGGCAAATATCGGACGATCACGCACCCCGTCCATTATTCCGCCAGCCCGGCAAATATCTATGCCGACCCACCGACTCTGGGCGCGGACAATGACGAAATACGCGGCGCGCTTGGTATGCCCGCCAACGACGAATGATAATGATAAAACAGGACGAGGTTTGAACCATGAATTTTGATTTTTCCGACGACCAGAAATTTCTCCGCGATGAAGCGCGCAAATTTCTGGAAGCCCAGTGCACCACCGCGCAAGTCCGCGAAGTGCTGGATGATGACAGCAAGAGCCACAATGAAGGCGTCTGGAAACAGATTGTCGAAATGGGCTGGCTCGGTGCAGCCATTCCCGAAGAATATGGCGGGCTTGGCCTCGGCATGCTCGAGCTTTGCGTGATTGCGGAAGAACTGGGCCGCGTTCTGGCACCGGTTCCGTTTGGATCATCAGCCTATTTCTTTGCCGAAGCGCTGAAGCTGGCGGGTAGCGAAGAACAGAAACTGGCGTTGCTGCCGAAAGTGGCCGACGGCAACCTGGTCGGCTGTATCGCGATCAGCGAAGGGCCGGGCGAAATCAAGGCCGGCAATATTGCAACGCGGCTGAAGGACGGCACGATCTCGGGCAAGAAAATCCCGGTAACCGATGGCGACATTGCCACCCATGCAATTGTGCTGGTGAAAGACGGCAGTGGCGAGAGCCTGGTGATTGTCGATCTCAACCAGAGCGGCGTATCACGGACACCGATCAAGACGCTCGAACCCACACGTAGCCATGCAACGATCAGCTTTGACGGCGCAGCGGCGGAATTGCTCGGCGAAGCGAGCAATGGCATGGCGCTGCTCGACCAGATCAACGACCGCGCAGCGGTGCTGATCGCCTTTGAACAATTGGGCGGCGCATCACGCTGTCTCGAGATGGCCAACGCCTATGCCAAGGAACGGGTCGCATTCGGCCGCGCCATTGGTGGCAATCAGGCTATAAAGCACAAGCTGGCCGACATGTATGTGAAGAATGAAGTCGCGCGCTCCAACGCTTATTATGGCGCTTGGGCTTTATCGAGCAACGCAGCGGAACTGCCCGAAGCAGCAGCCGCGGCACGGGTCGCGGCATCGGAAGCTTTCTGGTTTGCCTCGAAGGAAAATATCCAGACCCACGGCGGCATGGGCTTCACCTGGGAGGTGGACTGCCACCTCTTTTACCGTCGCGCCAAATTGCTTGCCGTCCAGGCGGGCAGCCCTCCGGTCTGGAAAGAGAAGCTGGTCAGTGCGCTCGAAGCGAAAAATGACTGAATCTTGGGCCCATGCGTGGGTCAAAAAAGTGAAGGAATAGAATATGGATTTCAACGACACACCAGAAGAAGCAGAATTTCGCGCCGAGGCGCATGCATTTCTCTCGCAACATCTAAAGGCCAAAACGCCGGGTGCCCTGCGCTCCGGTGGCCGCGAGGATTTTCTTGCCCGCGCCAAGGCCTGGCAGAAGACCAAGGCGGAAGGCAGCTTTGCGCAAATCACCTGGCCCAAGGAAATGGGCGGTCGCGGCGGTACCGTGATGCAGCAGGTAATCTGGGGACAGGAAGAAGCCAAATTCGACGCGCCGACCGGTCCCTTTGCGATCGGTCTTGGCATGTGCGTCCCGACCGTCATTGCCTTCGGATCGGACGAGCATAAGAAACGCTATGTCCAGAAAGCGCTGATGGGCGAAGAAGTCTGGTGCCAGCTTTTCTCCGAACCGGCAGCCGGGTCGGACGTTGCCGGTCTCAAGACAAAAGCGGTCAAAGATGGTGACGAATGGGTCATAAATGGACAGAAAGTGTGGACTTCCGGTGCGCATTATTCCGATTATGGTATACTTTTGGTCCGCACCGATCCCAATGTGCCCAAGCACAAGGGCCTGACCATGTTCATTGTCGACATGAAGCAAAAGGGCGTCGATGTCCGGCCGATCCATCAGGCGTCGGGCGGCAGCGAGTTTAACGAAGTCTATTTCACCGACGTCCGCATTCCCGACAGCGACCGGCTCGGCGAGCCCGGGATGGGCTGGAAAGTCGCGCTGGTGACATTGATGAACGAGCGGCTCGCGGTTGGTGGTTCACCGGGTCCCGACTGGAAGGAAATCATGGATTATGCGCGGTCCGCCGGCACATTGTCCGATCAGGCCTTCCGTGCAAAACTGGCCGACTGGTATGTCGCGGCGCAGGGTTACAAGCTGACCAAATTCCGCACCCAGACCGCCCTGTCGCGTGGCGAAACGCCGGGTCCGGAAAATGCCATCGGCAAGATCATCAACGCCAACCATCTGCAGGATATCTGCAACAGCGCGATCGAGATGCAGGACCATTTCGGCATCATTGCCGACAAGGACGAGGCGCCCTCCGATGCGATATTCCAGGAAAGCTTCATGTGGGCGCCCGGTCTGCGTATCGCCGGCGGCACCGATGAAATCCTGAAGAATATCATCGCCGAGCGGGTCCTTGGTCTGCCGCAGGATGTGCGGGTCGACAAGGACAAAACCTTCGCGGAAATGAACTAGGAACCAGATGATGACCGAACAACCCGTCCATGTCGTCGCCAATTTCACCGTGCAGGACGCGGCGAAATATCGTGAATATGAAAAGGGATTTTTCCCGATTCTGAAAAAACATGGCGGGGAGTTCATCACTTATGATGACGGCAGCGTCACCTTCGAAGGCGCGGTGCCCCCCGAAGGCCGGGTGGTGATGTTCAAATTCCCGGACGAGGCAGCCGCCACGGCCTGGTATAATGATCCGGATTATCAGGCCCTGTCCGAACATCGCCGCGCCGGAACAACACTGCAATTCCTGACCATGGTGCACAGCATTCCGCCGCGCAATTAGGCGGCGGTCATAAATCCGCTTGGAGCGGACGCAGAAAAACTTGCGTGATCGGTTCGGTTGCAAATGCTACCGCTTGTCCAAAGCAACAACGGCCAATCCAAAAAGGAATGATCCCATGACCGACAATCTGCCCGATTACACGCCACCGAAAGTCTGGAAATGGGACAAAGCCAATGGCGGCCGCTTTGCCAATATCAACCGCCCGATTGCCGGTCCGACCAAGGACGTGGAACTGCCGGTCGGCGAGCATCCGCTGCAGCTCTATTCGATGGCGACGCCCAATGGCGTGAAGGTCACCGTGATGCTCGAGGAGCTGCTCGCACTGGGTCACAAGGGCGCGGAATATGACGCCTATTTCATCAATATCGGCGAAGGTGACCAGTTCGGCAGCGGCTTTGTCGATATCAATCCGAATAGCAAGATCCCGGCGCTGATGGATCACAGCACCGACACGCCGACTCGTCTGTTCGAATCCGGCTCGATGCTGCTCTATCTTGCCGAGAAATTCGGCGCATTCCTCCCCAAAGATCACAACAAGCGCACCGAAGCGCTGAACTGGCTGTTCTGGCAAATGGGCAGCGCGCCTTATCTCGGCGGCGGCTTTGGCCATTTCTACGCCTATGCGCCAGTGAAGATCGAATATTGCATCGACCGCTTTGCCATGGAGGTGAAACGCCAACTCGACGTGCTCGACCGCCATCTCGCCGACAATGAATATATGGCTGGCGACGAATATAGCATCGCCGATATGGCGATCTGGCCCTGGTATGGCGCGCTGGTCAAGAATGTCGTCTATGAAGCCTCGGAATTTCTCGACACCGCGTCCTACAAGAATATGAACCGCTGGACCGATATGATCGGCGAGCGGCCTGCCGTACAACGCGGCAAGATGGTCAACCGCGCCTGGGGTGAGCTCGAAGGCCAGCTACGTGAACGCCATGACGCCAGCGATTTCGAACTACGCACGCAGGACAAGCTGGAACCGGAAGGTGAAGCGGCGGAGTAAGCGATTCTAAGGAAGTTCAGTTGATCCAATGATATCAGGATGGACGGTATTAAGGTGCTCAAGGAGTATCTTTGCTTCAGCGACCAGTTCTTCATCAAATTTCGCTAGCTGCTGCTCAAAGGGCAATTCGTTATAGTACCAGGTTGACCCACCCATATCTTGAGAATCCTGAAATTCCCGATACCATGTGAACAGGTATTCCAGACCTAACTCCTGACCAGCATATCTTGTCGGGTCATCAACGTTCCGGTTGGGGTGACAAACAAGCGCCTCAGAGAGAGGCCGACCACCACTATCATAGTGGTCGCGATGCAAATCATCTAGCGCAGCCATACCAGCCATTGGAGATATCCGATTGTTGACTATCGCATCCAAGTAGATGTGGACGGATTTCAGAAGCGATGTCTCGGCATTAGGGAAACGGACACCCAGCTCTCTTAATGCGGCATCAAATATAAGCCCAGCATCACTCAGTTCAGATGGTTTATCCAGTGCCAGCACCGCTAGTTCGGAGGAGCCGCTATCCAGACCTTGGTCCAGCCAAAAACCCGCGAGCGCCGCCATGTCATCAGCGTTCAAAAGTTTTTGCTTTCTGAGTGCAGCTGCTTGGTCAGGAGAAACAAATTCTAGATCTAGGCTACCGAATTTTCTTTTCGTAATAGCCTCAAGTTTCTTGGCAAGATTCGAAGAGTCCCGATTATTCATTAGAAATCAAAAAAATCAAGCTACGGAATCGACGTCTTCGCTGCCAATTTCTTTTAAGGCGGCTTTGATCTTGGGCATCAGCTGCGGGAACTGGTCATCGACAATCAGGGTGCCGTCCTTGCCGACCGAAACCGCGATATTGCCGCCCAGCCCGAACAGGACATAGAGGCCTTCGGCCACTTTCTCGGTCTTGATCCCGGCCTTGTCAAAATCCCAGCCGAACGCTTTATAGATTTGATCCGGGCTCATCACCGGACCGTGCCCGTCGGATTCCGCCGCTTTGCTGCCATGGGCGAGCGCCGGCGAAGCGATCGCGAGTGATAAAGCCAGTCCGAATAGTCCAACAGCCTTGGTCATGCGATCGTCCCCCGTTCGAGTGATTATTACTTCAATATCCCCGCCATGATCAAATCGACCGTCTGCTCGCGATAAGCGTCGCGCATCCGCTCGTCGAAATCTTCGCGGCCATAGCAATATTTCCAGACCAGCTTGCCGGTAAAGAAACGATCGGCCGCGCCAGTGACGGCAGAATAAAAGAGATCGGGATCAACATCACGGAACACACCCGACTTGATGCCTTCGCCAATAAATATCTTATAGGCTCCGGAAAGCGGTTTCAGATATTTGTCGGCAATTTTGCGCGCACCTTCTGGTGGCAGTTCCCGGATCAACCGCATGGTCAAGCGGTTGAGATACGGAAATTCATAATAGGTATCGATCACCGCGCCGATATGGTGGCGCAGCTTGTCTTCCGGCGGCCAGTCCTTTTTGATCAGCAAGCCGACCTGGACCAGGATATTATCCATATCACGCTCGAGAATCGCCTCGAGCAGGCCATCCTTGTTACCGAAATAATATTTGACCAACGCGCTGTTGAGACCGGACAGAACAGATAGTTCGCTGAAGGAGATATCGATCGTGTCGCCTTTGCGCATGATCTGGCTCGCGGTTTCGATCAGCTTGTCCCGCGCCCCTGCTTCACTCTCCTTGGCCCCCATTTTATCGGCTGGCATTCGTCTTCCCCTTTGACGCACTATGTCACTAATCTGTCACTTATAAACAGGTTCTTCCCACCATGGAAAGCTGTCTGGCAAGTCGCTCGACACTTTATCCGGATAGTTGGGACTGCGCTTCTCCAGAAAGCTTGTGATACCCTCTTTTGCGTCGGCTGATTTCGCCCGGTTATAGATGATCCGGCTGTCGACTTTATGCGCTTCCATCGGGTGTTCGGCGGCGGGCAATTGCCACAGCATCTGCCGGGTGACGGCGATCGATACAGGCGCCGTATTGTCGACAATCTCGCGCGCCAATGCATAAGCGGCAGGCAGCAGGTCTTCCGGTTTATGCAGCGACCGGACAAGACCGCCCTTAAGCGCTTCTTCGGCGTCAAAAACGCGACCGGTCAGGCACCATTCCAGCGCCTGTGCTCGCCCGACCAGATTGGGCAGGAACCAGCTGGCCGCCCCATCGGGCGCAATCCCGCGCCGGGCGAAGACAAAGCCGAAGCGCGCGGTCTCGCTGGCTAGCCGCATATCCATCGGTAACAACATGGTCGCGCCGACGCCGACGGCAACGCCGTTAATGGCACCGATCACCGGTTTCAGGCACTGATAGATACGCAGGATCAGCAGGCCGCCGCCGTCGCGGACGCGGGGATCGGAATAATCCTCTACCGGCTCTTCGCTGGCAAAAGGTTTCTTGCCATCTTCCGGAGTCAGATCGGCACCGGCACAAAAGGCGCGGTCGCCGGCTCCGGTAACCACCACCGCCCGCACGTCGTCATCGGCGTCGATCCGATCGAAGGCGTCGGTCATTTCCCTGATCATCGTTCCGGTGAAGGCGTTCATCTTTTCCGGCCGGTTGATCGTGATCGTCGCGATATTGTCGGCGACGTCATAGAGGATCTGCGTATAGTCGGTCATGAACTTCTCCATCAGATACAAAAAGGGCCGCGAGTTTCTCGCAGCCCCCTTATTTTCTCAGTCTAGCGCGGTGCCATCCGGATGGCGCCATCGAGACGGACATCCTCGCCGTTGAAATATTGCGTCTCGATCATGCACATGGCGAGCGCGGCATATTCATCCGGCTGACCCAGCCGCGGCGGATGCGGCACCATGGCACCAAGCGCATCGCGCACATTTTGCGGCGCACCGGCGAGCAGCGGGGTATCGAATATGCCGGGCAATATGGTGTTGAGGCGAATGCCTTCGCGGGAAAGGTCGCGCGCGATCGGCAAGGTCATGCCGACAACGCCGCCCTTGGACGCGGAATAGGCTGCCTGGCCGATCTGGCCGTCTTCGGCTGCCACCGATGCGGTATTGACCATTGCTCCACGATCGCCGTCGGCGAGCGGATCAAGCGTCAGCATGCCGGCCGCCGATTTGGCGATGCAGCGGAAGGTGCCGACCAGGTTCACCTGAATGACAAAATTGAAGGCATCCATCGGAAAATGCTTGATCGATCCGTCTTCCTTGGAGCGGCTGACGGTCTTGATCGCGTTGCCGATACCAGCGCAGTTTACAAGAATGCGTTCCTGACCGTTGGCGGCGCGTGCTTTTTCAAAGCCGGCGTCGACACTGTCGTCTTCGGTGACGTTGACCTTGCAGAAAACGCCGCCGAGTTCGGCCGCCAGCGCTTCGCCTTTTTCTTCATTGAGGTCGAACAAGGCGACCTTGACGCCTTTGGCAGCAAGACGGCGGGCGGTAGCCGCGCCGAGGCCGGAAGCGCCACCGGTAATGACGGCTGAAGTGTTGCTATTGAGTTCCATAATCTTCTCTTTCTTCTATCGGTCGTCATCCTGAACCCGGTTCAGGATGACGATAATATCCATTAACCGAGGCGCTCGATGATCGTGACGTTCGCTTGGCCACCGCCTTCGCACATCGTTTGCAGACCATATTTCGATCCGCGAGCTTCCATAGCATTGAGCAAGGTTGCCATCAATTTGCTGCCCGATGCGCCGAGCGGGTGGCCCAGAGCGATTGCGCCGCCGTTGACGTTGAGCTTGCTGCGATCCGCACCGACATGCTTGAGCCATGCGAGCGGAACAGGAGCGAAGGCTTCGTTTACTTCGTAAAGATCGATATCGCCAATGTTCATGCCGGCGCGCTGCAGAGCGCGATCGGTCGCGAACAGTGGTTCTTCGAGCATGATCACCGGGTCACCGGCGGTTACGGTCATATTCACGATCCGGGCGCGCGGGGTCAGGCCATGGTCTTTCAGCGCCTGTTCGGAACAGACCAGAACCGCGCTCGATCCGTCGCAAATCTGGCTGGCATTGGCAGCAGTGATTGCGCCGCCTTCCTGCAGCAGCTTCACAGCGCCGATGCTTTCCTTGGTAGCGTCGAAGCGAATGCCTTCGTCGACCTTATGCTGTTCTTTGCCTTCAGCGGTTTCGATCTCGATCGCGATGATTTCTTTATCAAAAGCACCGGATTCGACGGCCTTGATCGCCTTGTGGTGGCTTTCCAGAGCGAACTGATCAAGATCATCACGGGTGAAGCCGTGCTTCTTGACCATCATTTCAGCGCCCATGAACTGGCTGAACTGAATGCCAGGATAGGCTGCCTGAAGCCCTTCCGACATATTGGTTCCAAGGCCGGCGTCCTTGAACAATTTAAAGGTCGAACCCATTGGTACGCGGGTCATGCTTTCGATGCCGTGCGCCAGAACCATATCCTGGGTACCGGACATAACGCCCTGTGCCGCAAATTGAATGGCCTGTTGCGAAGAGCCGCACTGGCGATCGATCGAAACCGAAGGAATGCTGTCGGGCAGGTTGGATGCGAGAACCGCGTTGCGGCCAACATCGCCACTCTGCTCGCCGCCCTGCATGACGCAGCCGGTGATCACGTCTTCGATAGCACTGGTATCAAAATCATTGCGGTCGGCAATGGCATTAAGCGTGGCAGCGCCCAGATCTACAGGGTGAACACCGGCCAAACGACCGCCGCGACGGCCACCAGCGGTACGAACCGCGTCAACAATATAGGCTTCTGCCATAATCTTATTCCTTTGATTGGTTGAGAGTCGAGAATTTAACTGAACGGTTAAACCGCACCAGCGCTACCGTCAAATGAAAAAGCCGATCATCACAATAGTGATAATCGGCTTTTTCGAATCCATGTCCGCCCGATCAGGCAGGCACATTGTCTTTCTTCACCGTGATTACCTGCGGATAGGTGAATTCGAGCAGGCCTTCCTTGCCATATTCGGCGCCGAAGCCGGACTGCTTATGTCCGCCAAATGGCGCGAACGGAGAAAGGTGTAGGAATTCATTGACCCAGACGGTACCGGTTTCAAGCTGCTCGGCAACACGAACGCCTTCATCGGGATTGGCTGTCCAGACCGCACCGGCCAGACCATATTCACTGTCATTGGCGCGGGCGATGGCTTCTTCCGTGGTGCTGAATTTCATCAGCGGCATGACCGGACCGAATTGCTCTTCGGCAACAATCCGCGCATTTTCCGGCGGGTTGTCGAGGATCGTGATCGGGACATAATAGCCGGGGATACTGTCGTCCTGTGCATCTCCGCCAACAAGGAATTTATAGTCATTATCCTTGGCGTCCTGGATTAGTTCCAGCACCCGCTCATATTGCTTCTTGTTCTGGATCGGACCAACCGCAGTGCCCTGTTGCGCGCCGTCGCCGACTTTCACATTCTTGGCGAATTCCGCAATTGCCGCGCTCAGCTCGTCATAAATATCTTCGTGGATATAGATACGTTTCGCAGCGACACAGATTTGGCCAGCATTGGTGAAGCTCGACCAGAACAATTGCTCGGCAACCTTTTCGACATTGGCGTCGGGCAGAACGATCGAGGCGTCATTGCCGCCCAGTTCCAGCGTGATCCGCTTGAGATCCTTGGATGCGCCTTCCATGATCTTCTTGCCGGTCGCGGTCGATCCGGTGAAGGTGATCTTGTCGATGTCGGGGTGCGAGGTCATCAACGGCCCCAGACTATCTTCACCAGTGATGATATTGACGACACCCGGAGGGGCGACATCCTTGATCAGTTCAGCAAGGCGCAAAGTGGTCAATGGCGTGAACGGCGAAGGTTTCAGCACGATCGTGCAACCGGACAACAGAGCCGGGGCGATTTTCTGCACCGCCATCATCACCGGGAAGTTCCAAGGCACGATACCGGCAACGACACCAACCGGCACGCGGCGGGTGCGGCTCAGACGCTCGTCGCTATCCTCGTTAATCTCGTCTTCCAGATCCAGCGTCGCCTGCGAACCCGCCATATAGGCAGCGCCCATGATTTCGCCCTGCGCCTGTGCGTGCGGCTTGCCCTGCTCAGCCGTCAGCAAACGGAACAATTCATCATTATTTTCGTTGATCACGGCAGCAATCGCCTGAACCACCTTGCGGCGTTCGTCGATCGGCTTCTTCGACCACGTCTTGAATGCAGCGCGGGCTGCGGCGACCGCCTGATTGAGTTCGGCTTCGCCGCAGGCGGGCACTTGGCCGATCACTTCTTCATTGGCCGGATTGACGACGTCAAGCATGTCCGTCGTGCCTACCATCTCGCCGTTGATCAAATTCTTATATTGGGTAACCATCTCGCTCTCCTTTGGGGTCTGCCGTTCCGTTCTATTTGAGTCACTTATACTGCATTACAAGGCCGCACGCGTCATTCATTTTGATAGACTATAGCGTATCGGCAGGGTCTTGAGCCCGCCGACAAAAGTCGATTTGGCGCGCACCGGTTCGCCGGCCAGTTCGAGCGTATCGATCCGGTCGAGCAGCTCGTTGAACAAAATCTTCATTTCCATCCTTGCCATGTGCAGCCCGAGGCATTGATGCGATCCCGCCCCGAACGCTATATGGCGGTTCGGTGAGCGGCTCGCGTCAAATTTGCGCGGATCGGGAAACACGCTTTCGTCGTGATTGGCGGCGATATAGCTGATCATCAACCAGTCATCCTTGGCGATCTTCTGTCCGCCCAGTTCGGTATCTTCGGCAGCGGTGCGCATGAAATGCTGTACCGGAGTCGTCCAGCGGATCGCTTCCTCGACAATCCCGGGCAACAGATCGCGGTCGGCTTTCAGACGGGCGAATTGTTCGGGATCCTGAGCCAGCGCCATCATCGCCCCGGCAGTCGAGGCCGAGGTCGTGTCATGACCGGCGGCGGCCAGGATGATATAATAGCCCGCCATATCGCGGTCGCTGAGATGCTCGCCGTCGACTTTTGCGTTCGCGATCACGCTTGCCACATCGTCGGTGGGATTCGCGCGTTTTTCTGCTGTAAGCTTGGCAAAATAAGCTTCGAAGTCGGCGACAGCACCGACCACCAGCTGCATGATCTGCTCCGGCGTCATATTTGCCATGCCGGATTTGTTGAGATCTTCATCCTGCCCGCCGAACATCTGCTGGGTTAGGAACAGCATCCGCTGCTCGTCCGCTTCCGGTACGCCCAAAATCTGCATCACCACGTGGAGCGGATAAGGCGCAGACACCAAAGGCACAAAATCCGCCTCGCCGCCTGCGTCGACCAGCCGGTCGACCGTGGCTTTGGCGAGCGCTCTAATCTCGTCTTCCATCTTGCCGAGATTTTTCGGCATGAACCAGTCTTGCGTCAGCCGACGATATTTCGGGTGGGTGGGCGCATCGAGAGCGACCAGCGAACGGACCAGATTGGGATCGCCGCCGGTGATCGATTTGACAAAAGCGCCACTGTTCTTGTCGCTGAACGTGGTGCTGCGCGGACTGTTGAGGAACAGCTTGTTATCCTTGCTGATCCGCATGACATCATCATAGCTTGTGACCAGCCAGAAGGGATCGTGGATCTCGTCATTGACCACGCGCACAACGGGTGTTTCGTTACGGAGCTTGTCAAACCGGTCGAGCAATCCATCCCAGTCGACATAATTGGCGGGATCGATAATCGCCTGCGCATCCGCGCCGGTCAAAATGGCTTCTGCTTGCGTTGCCATCAGACTGTCCCGCTTTGCTGCTTGCTCCAATATTCGTCCCGCAACAGACGCTTGTAAAGCTTGCCGGTAGCATGGCGCGGCAGTTCAGGACGGAAGTCGATCTGCCGCGGAATTTTAACGCCGGAGAGCGACTGCCGGAGATAGGCTTCAAGCTCCTGAGCAAGTTCCTCTCCTGCGTCTGCCATATCCATCGGCTGCACGATGGCGACGACTCGCTCGCCCATATCCTCGTCCGGCGCACCGATGACGGCGGCATCCGCAACCTTATGATGGCTGACCAGCAGATTTTCGATTTCCTGAGGGTAGATATTCACGCCACCCGAAATGATCATGAAACTCTTGCGATCGGTCAGATAGAGAAAGCCGTCCTCGTCAAGCTTTCCGACATCACCGAGCGAGGTCCAGCCACGGGCATGGGTTGCGCCTTCGGTTTTCTCCGGATCATTATGATATTCAAACTTTGCACCGCCTTCGAAATAGATCTGGCCTTCTTCGCCGATCGGTACTTCCTCACCATGTTCGTCGCAAATATGGACCACGCAATTGATCGGCTGTCCGACCGACCCCTTATGCGCCAGCCAGCCTTCGCTGTTGCAGAAGACAAAGCCGTTGCCTTCGGTGCCGGCATAATATTCGTTGAGTACCGGCCCCCACCATTTGATCATCGCTTCCTTGATCGGAACCGGTACCGGGGCAGCAGCATGAATCGCGCTCTTGATCGAGGACACATCATATTTGGCGCGAATTTCCTCCGGCAATTTCAGCATCCGGACAAAATGGGTCGGGACAAACTGCCCGGCATCGCAGCGATATTTTTCAATCAGCCGCAAAGCCTGTTCCGGATCGAATTTTTCCATGACAACACTTGTGCCACCCATCGCCTGCACCGCAAGGTTCCAGCGCAACGGAGCCGCATGATAGAGCGGCGCGGGAGACAGATAGACGCAATCCTTGTGCAGGCCGAAAATCATCTCGGCCAGCGCGCCAAGGGCGTTGCGCCCGGCAATATTTTCATCCTCCGGCAGCGGCAGCCTTATACCCTTGGGCGTGCCGGTGGTCCCTGACGAATAGAGCATGTCGATGCCGGCGCGCTCGTCGGCGATCGCTGTGACGGGCATTGATTCGAGCGCCGCCTCCATGTTCCGATCGTCTTCGGCACCGAACACCAGCTGGCTTATTTCGGGGTTGAGAGCTTTTACCTGATCGAGAACCGGCAGCATCTGCTTCGAACCGATCAGCATCTTCGCGCCGGAATCCTTCAGAATATAGCTGACCTCATCGGCGGTCAGGCGGCTGGAAATGGCGACCTGGATCAGGCCGGAGCGCTGCGAGCCCCATGTCACGGGGAAGAATTGCGGATGGTTTTCCATGCAGATCGCTACCGTATCGCCGATCTGCAGACCGCGGGACCGATAAAACTGGGCTATCTGGTTGGAGCGCTTGTCGAGTTCACCATAAGTGATGACTTCGCCGGACCCGGCCATGATGACGGCCGGCTTGTCGGGATTTTCCTGGGCGTGCAGATAGGGATGCATAGGTTGGCGCTCTCCAATTGACCGATCAGACATTATGCCGATTCGCAATTGCAACACCATGGTTTAATCGTGCAGTTAAATCAATCGATAGTCACACCGGCTGACGATAGAAAACAATGATAACCCTTAATTCTCTACATAAATATCCACCGGGACGGCCAGATCGGCAAACACCCGGCCGATCGGCGCCATGCTGGTCGCGCCTTGTTCGATTTCGGATTCGAGCACGGTCTGGTTGGCGGCGCCCTTGAGCAGGACTATCACGGTGCGCGCTTCACAAATCGCTGCCTTGGTAAGCGTGACAAGCGGCGTGTCACCATCATCGGGGAGCAAGCCAACCACCAGTTTTTCCGGCGGGCCGTCAAGCGCCTCTTCCATATCCGCGCTTTCCATGATCCCGGCGGTGCTGCCGCCGTCACCCATGCCAAGCCAGACCAGATCCGCAGGCCATTTCGTGTCCCGCAGCCGCGCATCGGCAGCCGCACCAGCCATATGATAGTCCTCATGATCCGGCGCCAATGGCAGCACCCGTGCGCCGCGAGTCAGAAACAGACTCGCCAGCTTCTTCGCATGGCTGCGCGGATCATCGAGCGGCACCAGCAAATCATCGGTCGGGATGATCGTGACATATTTCCATTTGATCGGCTTTTCCGCCAGGGCCTCGAGTATCGGCATGGCTTCCTCGCTGGCGGGCAGCGCCAGAAGCGCATCACCGCGCGCGTCGAGAGCGCTCTCGATGATGAACTGGATATCACCGGCGACCGCCTCGACCATCTCGTCGCGGTCATCAAAATCCCACCATTCCAGCATGGACTCTTCCTCTTCCGGAATATCATCCATGTCGAAATCTTCTAATGCATCTTCGAGTTTGCTCATTTTTCTGTCCGTCAGCCTGATTTTCTCGCGCTTCTAACCCGTGTTCCGGTCGAAACAAAGGTCAAACATGAGAATTTTCCCGATGCTTGGCTAGTTTGCAGGTGGCGCGGCCAGCGGCTCCTCGAGCAACAACCCCGATGGCCGCAATATGGTGAGCGAAGCCGGCGCACCGCTGCCTGCTTCGCGCGCGCTGATGTCGACCTGGATGAAGCTCTGGTCTTCGGTCAGCTTGGCATCCTGCGCCCATTGCCATTGCCAGCCGCCATTTTCGACCGAACCGCTCTGCTGGCCGAGCGATGGCGGGCGCGGATCTGTCAGTATCTCGACCGCCCGGTTACGCACCACCGACTGCGCGACCACGCGCAGTTCCAGTTCGGCCGCATTATGCGTGGTAAAAGCCTGCAGCCGGATCAGGGCGAGAGCTGCAAGACTGAACACCGACAGGGCAACCAGCATTTCGATCAGAGTGAAGCCGCGCTCGCCAGATTTTTTCATGATTTTCATGGCGCCGCCCCTGCCAGTTTTACATCGCCCATCGGAGCGATCAGGACGCGGCGGCTTTGCTCATCGCCCTGCAAGACAAGCTCAGCCTGCTCGCTGGGCAGCCCCGTGCTTTCAAAACTGATCATCATCGGTCCGGTCTCGCCGGTGGCCGCGCTGACGCCGCTGGACCAGTTGGTCGACACAAACGGTTTGTCCTCGATCACCGACCAGCTGCCCTTGCGACGTTCGAGAAAACTATAGCCGGAGGGCGTGACCTGCACCGCCATCGGCCGCGACTGCAATATAGCATTGTCGCGCAACGCCGCCGTGCGCGCGGCAAAGCGCTGGGCATCTTCTTCGAGAGCACTGCTCCCACTGGGAAATGAAAAGACGACGACCGAGGCCATCAGTCCGATGATCAGCAGCACGACCATCAATTCCACCAGCGTGAAACCAGCGCTATTCTGGCTGGCAATTGGGGTTTTCTGTCGGATCATTATCGTTCATTTAGCGAGTTGAGCGGAGCGAGTCTTGCAGAATCCATGAACCCCTGCAATGACAGCGGCATAAGAAAAGAAACGCAGGGCAAGGAAATATTCAATGACTGACGTCGTCCTCTACGAGAAAAATGACCGCATCGTTACAATCACGCTGAACAAGCCGGAAACGCGCAACGCGCTGTCGAAAGATTTGTGCGAGGCCCTCGTTGACGCGATCAATAAGGCCGACGAGGATGCAGGGGTCAGCTGCGTTGTGCTCGCCGCCAACGGCAAGAGCTTCTCCTCCGGCGGCAATCTGCACGAGATCAAGGCGATGACCGCCGAGCAGAATATGACGCCGCTGGAAATCGAGAATTGGTACAAGACCGGCATCCAGCGCATTCCACTGGCTTTCTCGCAAATTTCCGTTCCGGTGATCGCTGCAGTCAACGGCCATGCGATCGGCGCGGGCAATGACCTCACCACCATGTGCGACATTCGCATCGCCGGCGAAGACGCGATTTTCGCCGAGAGCTTTCTGCGCGTCGGGATAATTCCGGGCGACGGCGGCGCCTGGCTGTTGCCGCGGATCATCGGACAGGCGAAGGCCAACCAGATGCTGTTCACCGGCGAATTCATCAACGCCGCCAAGGCGCTGGACTATGGCTTGGTGTCGGAAGTGGTAGCGAACGACAAGTTGCTGGAGCGGGCCTATGAACTGGCCGAAATGGTCGTCGGCCTGCCACCGCTGGCAATTCGCAAGACCAAGGAACTGGTCCGCACCGCGCAGAGCGTAACGCTGAAGGAAAATCTCGATCAGGCAGCCCTTTTCCAGGGCGTGTTGCAGCAACTGGATGATCACCGCGAAGCGATTGATGCGATACTCGAGAAAAGAAAGCCCGTGTTCAAGGGGGCGTGATTGCAGACAAGAGAGATTATTCTCCCGCGAAAGCGGGAGTCTATCTCCCAGTCGTGCCTATAGGAAGTTTCGGGAGATGGACCCCTGCCTGCGCAGGGGTACCAGAAGGAGAGAAAATATGAACAAGACCGCTATTTTGACGATAGCCTTGCTATCGGCTGCACCAATAATGGCGGCTCCTCCGCAAGGCATCGCGACCGAAGCGACCAGAGCCGCCAATGCCGAAGTCGCGGCAGAGCTCCCGATTGCCGACCAGACGGATTTCGAAAACGCCAATCGCGGCTTCCTCGCCAAGATTGCCGGGGACAAGATCCTCAACGAGGACGGTTCCGTCGCCTGGGATTCGCGCCAGTTCGATTTCATGCAGGGGGATGCGCCCGATACGGTCAATCCCTCGCTCTGGCGGCAGGGCAAGCTGAACAGCATCCATGGTCTGTTCGAGGTCGTGCCCGGCATCTACCAGATTCGCGGCTATGATCTGGCGCAAATGACATTAATCGCCGGCAAGACCGGCTGGATCATCATCGATCCACTGACCACCGCGGCACCGTCGAAAGCCGGCCTCGCGCTCGCCAACAAGACGCTGGGCGACCGGCCGGTCGTTGCAGTCATCTTCACCCATAGCCATGGCGACCATTTCGGCGGCGTGTCCGGTATCGCTTCGCCTGAAGACATCCAGTCGGGCAAGATACAGGTCATCGCACCGCATGAATTTCTGGCGGAGTCGATCGGCGAAAGCGTGATTGCCGGAACCGCGATGAACCGGCGGGTGCAGTTTCAATTCGGTACCGCCCTGCCGGTTGGCAAAAGCGGCCATGTCGGCGGCGGACTCGGCCAGAAATTATCGAGCGGCAATGTCGCCTTGGTGCCACCGACCAGATCGATCAGCAAGGATGGCGAGACCTTGACGGTCGACGGCATCAGCTTCGACTTCATGGATGCCGGCGAAACCGAAGCGCCAGCCGAGCTGGTGTTCTACCTGCCCCAGTTTAATGCGCTGCACACCGCCGAAGTTGCCACCCGAACCTTTCATAATGTCCTGACGCCGCGCGGTGCACTGGTGCGCGATACGCTGAAATGGAGCAAGGTTATCGACGCCATGCTCGCCAGATATGGTACAAAATCGGATGTCATGCTGGCTTCGCATCACTGGCCGACTTGGGGCAGCGACAATGTGCAGACTGCCCTGAAGAACCAGCGCGGCATCTATCGTTATGTTCACGACCAGACGATGCGGCAGGCCAATCAGGGTGCGACCATGCACGAGATTGCCGAAAATATTGGCGAGCCGGACTTCGCCAAGACCGACTTTGGCGTGCGCGATTATTACGGAACGCTCAACCATAATAGCAAAGCGGTCTATCAACGCTATTTCGGCTGGTGGGACGCAGTTCCGGCCCATTATCACGAACTGCCGCCGGTCGAAGCCTCGAAAAAATATGTCGCGGCTATGGGCGGCGCGAAAAAGGCACTGACTGTTGGCGAGAAAGCTTTCGAAGCCGGTGACTATCGCTGGGCCGCGACCGTGTTCAACCATCTGGTCTTCGCCGATCCAGCCGATGAAGCAGCCAAGAAATGGCTGGCCTCCACCTACGAGCAACTAGGTTTCCAGGCCGAAGCGGGTACGTGGCGGAATATCTATCTGGTCGGCGCCAAGGAGCTTCGCGAAGGCAATATCGTCAAGAACTCGATCAGCACGGCCAATGCCAAGGTCCTCAGCGGCATCCCGGCGGTCGACCTGTTCGACGCCATGGCCACCCGCTTCAATCCGGCCAAGATGCAAGGCGATGGCGGCATCGTCCGCTTCTGGTTCCCCGACCGGAAAGAGGCGGTCAGCATCGATCTCGGCAAAAGCGTGATGTTCCCGCGCAAGGAAGATTATGCTGCCACTGCCGATGGATCGGATACCCAGATCACGATCAGCCGCGCCCTGTTCACAAAATTGCTTATGCGCGAGGCCAATGCGATGGAACTGATCCAGAACAGGGAAATGCTCGTCAGCGGCAATGCCGCCTTGATGGCCGCCATGTTCGGCGCGCTTGACGAAGTGGAACAGCAGTTTGATATTGTCACACCGTAAAAGACGAGGGCAACCCAAACCCGTTTGTCCTGAGCCTGTCGAAGGACGCTTGCCAAGATGCTTCGACAAGCTCAGCACGAACGGAGACAGCAACAGAGGCCGAAGACATGCAACGATTTAACTTCCCCGTCGTCCAGCCCGATCCGGCTCTGGAAGAGTTGCGCGGCGAATTGCAGGCGTTTCTGAAAGAAGAGCGCGAAGCAGGCAATTTCCAGCCCGAACCCGAATGCTGGATGGCCTCTGCCGATCCGGAATTCTCGAAGAAAATGGGCAAACGCGGCTGGATCGGCCTGACCTGGTCGAGCCAATATGGCGGCCACGACAAGAGCGCACTAGAACGCTATATTGTCACCGAAGAAACCTTGCGGTCCGGCGCGCCAGTCGGGGCTCACTGGATTGCTGACCGACAACATGCGCCGATGTTGCTGGCCCATGGCACCGAAGAGCAGAAGCTGGACATATTGCCCCGCATCGCCGCCGGCGAATGCTATTTCGCCATCGGCCTGAGTGAACCCGGGGCCGGGTCCGATCTCGCCAATGTCAAAACCAAGGCCGAAAAGGTCGCCGACGGCTGGAAGATCAACGGCCAGAAAATCTGGTCCTCCGGCGCCCAGATATCGCATTATATGGTCGCCCTGCTACGCACCTCGCCCGCCGACGGCCGCAACCGCCACGTCGGCCTGTCGCAGATCATGATTGACCTCAGCCTGCCCGGTGTCACCGTCAAACCGATCGTCGACCTGTCCGGCGACGCCCATTTCAACGAAGTCTATTTCGAGGATGTCGTCGTACCGGACGATTGTCTGCTCGGCGAAGAAGGCGGCGGCTGGCAACAGGTGACAGGCGAACTGGCGATGGAACGGTCCGGTCCGGAACGCTTCCTGTCCAGCTATATCACGCTGGAAACCGCGCTATACCAACTTGGCGGCAAAATGGGCTCGGACAGCCATGCCCGTCTCGGCAAACTGATTGCCAGCCTGCGCACGCTGAAAGGCATGTCCTGGGGCATTGCCAATCTGCTCAGCCAGGGCGTGTCGCCCGAGACCGAGGCGGCGCTGGTCAAGGATCTCGGCAACCGGCTGGAAAATGACCTGACCCAGCAGGTTCGCGCAATGCTCACCGATTTGCCCGCCGAGGACTGGAGCCCGGACATGCGGCGGATCATGAATATCGGCGTCCTCCGCTCTCCGCCCAATACCTTGCGCGGCGGGACCACCGAAGTGATGCGCGGGATCACCGCACGGCAATTGGGATTACGCTGATGTCAGACATCATGCATATCATATCGTTCGTCCTGAGCCTGTCGAAGCACCACCACCGGCAACAGCCGCACTTCGACAAGCTCAGTGCGAACGGCTCTATTCAAGGCGCCCTTTTATCATGATCAACACCGAAGGCATGGTCGCCGAAACGGCCACAAAGATTTACACCGACCTGTGCGCACGGGAAGTCCCGCACGAAGCCGAAGCCGGGAAATATCCGCAGGCACTGTGGGACGCGCTGACCGAAAATGGCCTGCCGCTGGCGTGGGTCAGCGAAGCCAATGGCGGCTTTGGCGCGGATTATGACGAGACATTCGGTGCGATCTGGGCTTCGGCGCAGGCGGCATCGCCAGTGCCTTTCGCCGAGACGCTGATCGCCAACTGGATGCTCGACCGGGCCGGACTGGCCCCCGCCGACGGCAGCGCCAGTTTCGCGCTTAGCGGCCACACGCCCAGCGCCGACATTCCCTTTGGCATGCACGCCGACAAGATTGTCCTGTTCGACGAGGCGCATCACGAAATTTCGCTGTTCGATAACCGGGAAGCTGTTCGCTCGCCGGAAGAATCGCTGTCGCCAGACGGTATGACGCAGTTCATATTCTCCGGTCATGTCGTGGAACAGTCAGCCAAGACCGATCTTTCCCGCCGGGCGGTGGAAGCACTGATCCTGACGGTCCGCGCCGTGCAAATGGCAGCTGCGATGGAGACGGCACTCAATCTTTCGATCGAATATGTCACCCAACGCGAACAATTCGGCCGGCCCCTGTCGAAATTCCAGGCGATCCAGCAGCAACTGGCCGTGGCCGCATCCGAATGCGCCGCCGCGACCATGGCCGCCACACAGGCTGCCAGCGCGATTGCTCGCCATACCGATGATCCGGAACAGGCCTGGCACGAAGCGGTGATTGCAAAAGTCCAGATCGGCCATAGCGTCGAAGCCGTCACCGTGCCTTTCCATCAGGTCCATGGCGCGATGGGCTATACGCAGGAATATGATCTGCACCATTATACCAGGCGACTCTGGGCTTGGCGCGATGCGCTTGGTAACGAATTTCACTGGTCGAAGCAACTGGGTGAGGAGCTTGCCCTAACGTCACCCGATCAAATCTGGAAAGGCGTGACAACGGGCAAATGGATTGCTAGTTAATCGTCCGATTAAATGAATCCCGGATGGAGCAGACATGCTTCCAATCCTTCCAATGACAGGAGCACATCCCATGAAAACACGCATCACTGAGCTTTTCGGCATCGAACATCCGATCATCCAGGGCGGCATGCATTATGTGGGATTTGCGGAACTGGCCGCCGCTGTGTCCAATGCTGGCGGGCTTGGCATCATTACCGCTTTGACCCAGCCTTCTGCTGCGGCCCTCGCCGATGAAATCGCCAAATGCCGCGAGATGACCGACAAGCCATTCGGCGTGAATCTGACCTTTCTTCCGGTGGTCAACTCCCCCGACTATGAAGGCATGGTCAAGGCGATTATCGAAGGCGGCGTCAAGGTCGTCGAAACCGCTGGCAACAATCCGGTGCAGGTGCTTCCCGCGCTGCACGGCGCCGGCATCAAGGTGATCCACAAATGCACCGCCGTACGCCACGCGCTGAAAGCCCAGAGCATCGGCTGTGACGCGGTGTCTGTCGATGGCTTTGAATGCGGTGGCCACCCTGGCGAGGATGATATTCCGAACATGATCCTGCTGCCCCGCGCAGCCGACGAACTGGATATTCCGTTCGTATCCTCCGGCGGTCAGGCCGATGGCCGCAGCCTTGTCGCCTCCCTCGCCATGGGCGCAGAAGGCATGAACATGGGCACCCGTTTCATCGCCACCAAGGAAGCACCGGTGCACCAGAATGTGAAAGACGCGATTGTCGCCGCCAGCGAACTGGATACCCGTCTTGTCATGCGTCCCCTGCGCAACACCGAACGCGTGCTGAACAATTCCGCAGTCGAACGGCTGCTCGAAATCGAGAAGGAAAAAGGCGCCGACCTGCAATTTTCCGACGTTATCGAGCAAGTCGCAGGCGTCTATCCGAAAATCATGAAAGAAGGCACGATGGATGCCGGCGCATGGAGCTGCGGTATGGTTGCCGGCCTGATCAACGATATCCCGACCTGTCAGGAACTGATCGACCGGATCATGGCCGAAGCGGACCAGATCATCAATCAGCGGCTCAAAGGGTTCATGGCGGGCTAAAACATCCGTTTTGCTGTTGATTGACTATTGGCCAATTTCATTTACCTCTGGGTCTTTAACTGAAGCTGGAGCATCCGAAACATGGCAGAACCATTTTACATGCGGGCAAAACGCGTTGTTTCGGCGGGGATTGAATCGGCACTCGATCAGGCAGAACGGGCCAGCGGCACCAGCCTGATGCGGGAAGCCATTCGCGAGGTTGACCGGGCGATGGACAAGGTCCGCAGCGAACATGAGGATACTATAGATCGTCAGAGCCAGGCCGTCGGCCAGCAGAAATTATCGGCACAGCGCGCCGAAGAATGGTTGGGGAAAGTCCAGTTCACTCTGGAAAAAGGCCGCGAGGATCTGGCCGAAGCCGCGATCATGCAGCAGATGGAATTTGAAGCTAAGGTCAAGCATTTCAAGAATCTGGAAGCATCTGCCAAGACAGATGCCAGCCGCCTCGATATTTTGCTGGAAGAACTCACCGCCCGCAAAGCCGTCATGGAAGATGAACTCGCCGCGTTTGAAAAGATGATGAGCGAGAATAGCGCCGCCAGCGATGGCAAGTCCGAATCCGACCGAAGCGTCGACCGGAGAGTGGAACGTGCCGAAGCGACCTTTGACCGGACCATGGAAATGGCTGGGGGTGTTAATGGCACTTCAAAACATGCCGCAGAAATCGGAAAAATGCAGCGGCATTCCGAAGTCGAAGAGCGTCTGGCTGCGATGAAAGAAGCGATGAAAGCCAAAAGCGGCAAAGGCGACAAAAGCAAATAGACCGGCCAACGGCTTCCGGTATTTCCAGACCGGAGACGCTTCATTTATACCGGTCTCCTATAGGCACAGAAAAGCCCCCGGAATTGCTTCCGGGGGCTTTTGTTCAATGGTTGATCATTCGGTTCAGCGAGAAATCGCGTTGCCGATGACCGCTCCGATAATACCGCTGGTCAAGCCGATCAGGACGGCATCATTGCCGGACCGGACCCATTGATAGCCACGCGGCGCGTTGGAGAGGCGGTAATCACGCGGATTGTTGATCACCCGGTAATTGGTCGCATAGCGCCGGTCGAAACGCTGGCCTTTGGCCCAGTTTCTATGGTTCTGCTTCACGGCAACCGAAGTTCTGGTGTAGCGTGCCGGAGATGCCCGTTGTACCGTGACAGTCCTGGTGACAACGCGCTTGTTCTGCTTGTTTGATGCGGTCTTTTTGTTCGACCTTTGGGTCGTTTTCTGGACCGTCTTGTGATTTGATTTCTCGACCGTATTGCGCGGAGCGGCCTCAGCCTGCGCGGTAACGACCGGTGACACTGCCATTGTCGTCACTGCCAAAGCCATCAGAAACTTTTTCATATTCAATTCCTTTTTCTATCCGGCGCCAACTGCGGCGTCACAAACAGAAATAGGGGAAAGCTGTCGCAGGCATTTGTCAGATTCCAGCTATTTTGTACTAGATTGTCGCAGAAACCCGATTTGGTTCATCTGGCAATCAGCTAGCGGGCCATTATTCGGGCCAGAGCGCCAATACCGACCGCAACGCCGTTACCAAAGCCAGTGGCTGATCGAGCATAAGATGATGTTCTGCTTCGGGTATTGCGATCATCGGTAGATGATCACCGCCCAACTCGCGCAGATAGGCCGCACTGTCATCATCGAAAAGCTTGCTGTTCTCGCCATAGACGATCGCCAGCCGATGCGGCAAATCGACGATGCGTTGGGGCGTGTGCGCCCATTTCGCCATATCATTTTCATTGCGGTGGAACACCATCGGATCAAATTTCCACGACCAGCCCTGTTGCTCGCCGTCCTGCACTGGGCGCAAGGAATGATAGGCCATATATTCCAGCAGAAACGGTTCCTGCACCGGTTGCGGCGGCGACAGGACAAAACGGCCACGGGCGCTTTCGTAATTGGGATAGACTTTATTCGGTCGGTCCGACCGGCCGGAACCTGGCGGACCACCGCCGGCGTTAAAATGGGCGGCCAGCTTCTCCGGCCGCATCATCATCAGATCGCAGATGATCAGACCGCCAAAGCGCTCTCCCGCCATTTCCATGGCGGTGAGGGCAACGCCAGACCCAAAGCTGTGCGCGATAATCTTCGGCTTCACCGGGCCGGAAAACAGATCAAGCGCGTCCGCCACGCCAACCATCGCTGTGGCGCGCTGGTCACCATCGCAATCGGCAGGAATTTCACTCTCGCCCATCCCGGCAAGATCATAAGCGACAATATCATAATGTTCCGCCAGAAACGGCGCGATAAAGGCAAAGCAGCGAGCGTGGGCCAGAAAGCCGTGAGTCATCAGCAGCGGCGGCTTGCCGCGCTTGCCCCAGCGGAAATAATGGACTTTGCTTCCGTCCACTTCGACAAAGGCTTCTTCGCGCGGCACTGCCATAGCCTCGGTGAACCATTGCGGCACCTGACAATCGGCAGCCCAGATATCCACGATGTCCGGGCTGCCGTTGGTTTTCTCATTATCCATTTGACTGCTTACTTTCCCTGCCAATTTGGCTTGCGCTTCTCGGCAAAGGCCATTGAGCCTTCGCGCGCGTCTGCTGAGGTGAAGACAGAGCCGGTAATTTCAGCTTGCTTCTTCCAGGCTTCTTCACTCGACCAGTCATAGCTTTCGTTGATGATCTTCTTGGTCGCCTTCAGCGCTAGCGGGCCGTTGGCCGCTACCGTCGTCGCCAGTTCGATCGCCGCATCAATCGCGGCGCCTTCGGTGAGGCGGTTGACGAAGCCGACTTCATAGGCACGATGGGCGGTAACGAAATCACCGGTCAGCGCCCATTCCATGGCTATCCGTTTGCCGACAAGCTGCTGCAGCTTGATAACGCCGCCAGCCGCTGCAACCAGACTGCGCTTGGCTTCCGGAATGCCGAATTTCGCGTTGACGTTGGCAACGCACAGGTCGCAAGCCAGCGCCAGTTCCAAACCACCGGCGAGCGCATAGCCCTCGACCGCCGCGATCAGCGGTTTTTCCGGGCCTTTCTCGGTAATCCCGCCAAAGCCATAGCCTTTGACCGATGGCGTCTCGCCGCGCAAAAAGCCTTTCAGATCCATTCCGGAGCAGAAGGTTCCACCCGCGCCGGTGAGGATACCGGCGTTGAGGCTGTTGTCATTGTCGAGCTGCTCCATCGCCGCGCGAATGCCTTCGGCTGCGGCCTTGGTCATCGCATTTTTGGCGTCGGGCCGGTTGATGGTGACGATGATGAAACCGTCCTGAATATCGGTGAGTACTTCAGACATTTTATTTCTCCTTAAATTATCTCGCACGAACACACGAAGGCACTAAGAATGATGTGCTATTGGCTTGGTGACTTTGTATCTTTGTGCGAGCCTAAATTTCCTTCTCATCCCGCTGCGCGGGCTATGTTCAGTCAAATAACAGGTTAGCCAGTTTCGACCGTTGGTAAGCCGCGTCGCCGATCAAGGCACCTGACAAAATCGCTTTTCTCCGGTGCAATTGCGCATCGCAGTCATGGGTAAAACCAAAGCCGCCGTGGAACTGGATAGCCCGGTCAGCAGACGTGGAATAGCTCGAATGGGACTGGGCCGCTGCCATCCGCACGGCAACCTCGCCGCGTCCCTGCTCGCCCCAGCTATGGGCCGCGCTATAGAGATGCGTCCGCGCTTTTTCATATTCGACATAGTTATTGACGGTCGGGTGTTTAAGCGCCTGATAGCTGCCGATAATCTTGCCGAACTGCTTGCGGGTCTTGAGATATTCCAGCGTATAGTCGATTACCGACTGCGCCCCGCCGGTCATTTCTGCCGCATGGATCAGGCCCGCGGCCAGCTCGATTTTCTCCAGCGTCTCGCGGGTCCGGCCTGCATCGAACAGGGCATCAGACGACACGGTCACGCCGTCCAGCGTGATTTCATAGCTGCGTGCGGTTTCGTCGATCACCGTCTCGCGGCGCAAAGCCTTGTGGGACAATGCAGCGCGCTCGATCAGGGCAAAGCGGACCGCGCCGTCGATCATCACCGAAGCGATGATCAGTTCCGCGCTATCGGCCCAGAGGACCAGCTGCTTCTTACCGGACAGGATCACTGTGCCACCACTCTCAACACCGGTCGCTTCGATATTGGACAGGTCCCAGTCGCCATTGTCTTCGCGCAGTGCGAGCGTTGCCACAGCGCCTGCCGCGATTTTCGGCAGCCATGCGGCCTGCTGCGCTTCGCTGCCACCGGCAAGCAGGGTCTGCGCCGCGAGGGTCGTCGAACCAAAGGGCGTACTCATCAGATTGCGGCCCATTTGCTCGGCAATCGGCACGACTTCGGCCATCGACAGGCCAACCCCGTCATGCGCTTCCGGTATCGCGATCGCGAGCCAACCCAGTTCACCAATTTCTTTCCAGATGCCGGGATCATAGCCAAGTTCGTCATCGATCAGCGCCCGGACCTTGTCTACCGGACTTTTGTCGCGGCAGAAATTGGTCGCCACATCCATCAGTTCAATCTGCTCTTCGGTTGTCCCGATTGTGCCTAGATTATCCATATATTTCCTCAATTCCCAAATTAGCCACTAGACCGTTCGTGGTGAGCCTGTCGAACCACAGCTCTCGTCGAAAAATGTCCTTCGACAGGCTTAGGACGAACGGCGTGCCAGGCTCCAAATTCTATCTCGTCTTCGGCAATCCCAGAGCATGCTCCGCGACGATATTGCGCTGAATCTCCGAAGTCCCCCCGCCAATCGTGGCCGAGAAACTGTTGAGATAGCTGCGATGCCAATAGCCGTCGTCGACTGCATTTTCATCGCCAACATAATAGCCGGCCTTGGTGCCCTGAAACGCCAGCGAGAATTCGGTGAGCTCGCGGATCAGTTCGGTGCGCGCCAGTTTGTTCATCAACGGCAGTCCCATCGGCTTGTCCTGCATCAATTGCGGCATCCGGCGGCGGGTGTTGTTCAGATTCAGCGCCTGGATATCGATCATATATTGCGTCATCTTGTCGCGCATCACCGGATCGTCGAGCAGGGGCTTGCCGTTGCGAACCGAATTTTTCGCCAGCTCGACAATCTCCATGACGTCCAGTTCCTTGACGAAGAAACCGCCGACCGGTTTGACCTTGGTGCCGCGCTCATATTCCAGCGTCTTCATCGCCATCGACCAGCCATTGCCTTCGCCACCGAACAGGCAGTCTCCGGAAATACGGGCATCGGTAAAGAAGGTCTGGACGAAGCCATATTCGCCAGTCAGCTTCTTGATCCGGCTGGTGGTGATGCCGTCGATCTTCATCGGATTGAGGAAGAAGCTGAGGCCTGCATATTTGTTAGGCGCATCAAAATCAGTGCGTGCGAGCAGGATCATATATTTCGCGCGGTCGCCGAGCGAGGTCCATATTTTCGAACCGTTCAGGACATAATCGTCCCCGTCTTTCACAGCCTTCAGCTGCGCGTTGCCCAGATCCGATCCATTTTCCGGTTCGGAAAAGCCCTGACACCAGATATCCTCTGCGCTCAGCATCGGCTTGATATATTTCTGCTTCTGCTCTTCGCTCCCGAGATCGAGAATCAGCGGGCCGGCCCAGCCGTTGCCGATCGCGTTGAGCATGATAGGTGCATCATGCTTCTTCATCATCCGGGTCGCGGTGCGCTGAAATTCGCTGTGCAGACCGCCGCCGCCATATTCCTCCGGCCAGCTGGCACCGAGATAGCCCGCTTCATAGACTTTGCGCTGCCAGTCGCGGAGAAAATCGAACTGCTGATCAGTCGAGACTTCCATGAAGGTGAGCGGCAGCATGAAGCCGGGATCGCGCACCGTATTTTCCTTGAACCAGGCATCCGCCTGTTCGCCATATTCCTTTAATTCCGCTGCGCTTGGTTTGTCGGCCATGGGTCCTGCTCCAGATTTCTTATCAATAGGGCCAGTGGTTCGGTCCTAATGCCTACGATATTGCTTTAATCACTGGCAGGTTAATTGAACGATTAAATTGCAAAAAGCAATGGCCGGACACTGCTAAATTCGACTGTGGAGAGAAATATGGTCAGCGAAACTTTTACCGGACAGAAACATGTCATGTGCCGGGCCTGCCACGCCCATTGCGGACTCATTGTCGATTTCGAGGACGGCGTGCCGGTCAAGACCCATGGTGACAAAGATAATCCGGAATTCGAAGGCTATAGCTGCATCAAGGGCCGGCAGCTTGCCAATTACCACAGTTTCGATACGCGGCTGCTGACCAGCTATACCGGTATGAAGCACGGAGAGAAGCAGGCGGTGCACTGGCGCGATGCCGCCCGCGATATTGCCGCGCGGCTCGAGCGGATCGTCGATGAACATGGCCCCGATGCGGTCGCCTCCTATGTTGGCACCTTCGGCTATAATAATGTCAACGCCCATGCCTTCATGCTGGCGCTGATGGAATCGATCGGCTCGACTTCGGTCTATGACAGCGTCACCATCGACCAGCCGGGCAAGGGCATTGCCCGCGCCCTGATCGGGCCGTGGCTGGCCGGTGCACCGCGGGTCGGTGACTGGGACGGGCTGATGCTGATCGGGACCAATCCCGTGGTGTCGATGAACGGCGGCCTGGGCATGAACCCGGCGAAAAAGCTGCACGACGCGAAGAAGCGCGGTATGCAGCTGATCGTGATCGACCCGCGCGTCACCGACAGCGCAAAGCAGGCCGATATCCATCTCCAGTGCCGCCCCGGCCAGGATCCGATCCTGCTCGGCGCGATTGCCAAGGTGGTGATCAACGAAGAATTGTACGACAAGGATTTCGTCGCTGGCGATGTCGAAGGTTTCGAGGCCCTCAAAAAAGCCGTGCAACCGTTCGACGCCGGACCAGCCGCCGACCGTGCGGGCGTGGCGGCAGAGGAGATCGTGCGCGCGGCGCGGATGTACGGCAGTTGGAAAAAGGCCAGCATCAGCGGTGGCACCGGCACCAACATGTCGGGCGGCGGCAATATCACAGAATATCTCAACCTCGCGCTGACCTCGATCATGGGTCACTGGCTGCGCGAAGGCGACCTGAACCGGCGGACCGGCGTGTTCACCAAGCCTGCGCCACCGATCGCCGCCACTCCCGGCCCGATGCCGGCATGGGGTTTCGGACGCAAATTGCACAGCCGCGATCTTGAGCAGAGCATTTCCGGCATGCCGACCTCGGCTCTGCCCGACGAGATACTGACCCCCGGCGACAAGCAGGTGAAAGCGCTGATCGTTCTCGGCGGCAATCCGATGCTCGCCTGGCCCGATCAGTTGAAGACCTTCGAGGCGATGAAAGCGCTCGATCTGCTGGTCTGTATCGATCCGCGCATGTCGAAAACCGCTGAGCTGGCCGATTATGTGATCGCGCCCAAGCTGCATTATGAAGTGCACGGCAATAGCGCCGCGCCGGAAATCTATGGCGGCTTTGGTGCCGGCTGGGGCTTTGAAAATAATTACGCGCAGGCCAGCCTGCCGATCATGGACTCCCCGGAAGGTTCCGATCTGTGCGAGGAATATCAGTTTATCCACGCACTGGCGTCGGAAATGGACAAGACGATCAAGGTCAAGTCCTGGGCGCTGCTCGCTCACCCCGATGAGCGGGACGATAAAGCTACCGCCTTTCCGCCCGGTGAAACGCCCGATCCAATCAGCGCATGGAGCGCATCGCTCAACGGCTGTCCGGCGGATATCGCCGCGCTATACGAGGACGAAGAGGTGCAAAAGGGCAAGATCGTCCAAGCGCAGGCGCTGCTCGTGCAACCCAAGCCCGCTGGCTGGGAAGGCAAGCTTTCAGTCGGCAACAGCGCGATGATGGAAGAATTGGCGGAATATGCCGCCAAGCTGGGGGAACCGGTCGAGGATGGCGACTTCCCGTTCCGGATGATTGGTCGGCGAATGACCGCGATCCACAACAGCAATTGGCACGAGGATCCGGTGCAGCGCAAACGCGTGCCGCACCACCCCGCCTTCATGAATCCAGCCGATATGGAAGCATTGGGACTATCCGAGGATCAGCCGGTCGAACTGGAATCGGCACGCGCCTTCATCAGCTGCGTTGCCAAGGCCGACAAGACGGTGCGCGCAGGTTGCGTTTCCACACCGCATAGCTGGGGCACGAATCCCGACGAGAAGGAAGATCCGCTCGGCGCCGGCGGCAACACCGGGCGGCTGTCCTATAACGACCGCGACTTTGACAAGCGCACCGGCATTCCGCTGATGAGCGCCATTCCCATTCGGGTAAGAGCGAAGCAGGTGGAACTGGAACCGGCGGAGTAATTTTCATCCTCTCCCATAGGGAGAGGCAACAAAGACTTAGCCGACGGGCTTAGTCGCAATCGGTGGGGGGTTATCCCCGTCAAGGTAAAACCCCTCACCGAGTTCCACTAGCCAGACGAGCTGGCAAGTTTCACTTGCCTCTCCCTATGGGAGAGGAAATATCCCGGAGACCCAATATGACCAATCCACTTTTCGATCTCACCGGCGAAGTCGCCGTGATCACCGGCGCCGGCCGGGGCATTGGCGAAGGCATGGCCAAAACGCTCGCCGATGCCGGCTGCAATATCGTCTGCGCCTCGCGCAGCATGGACGAGATCAGCCGGGTCGCCGACGAGATTAACGCCAGCAACAGCAGCGGCCGCGCGATTGCCCATGCTACCGATGTCACCAGCGCTGAGGATATGGATGCGCTCGCCCAGCGGGCGGTTGATGAATTTGGCAGGCTGGACATCTGGGTTAACAATGCCGGCGGTTCTCTGGTGTCCGCGCCGCTCACCGAACTGGATGAAGCCGAGTGGGACAAAACGCTGGCGACCAATCTCACGTCGGTCTTTCACGGCGTTCGCGCCGCCTACAAGCATTTTGGCGAGGGCAGCCGGATCGTCAACACCAGCTCGCTCGCGGCAGAGGAGCCGTTCCCCGGCAGCGGCCATTATAGCGCCGCCAAGGCTGGCGTGCTGATGCTCACCAAAACGCTAGCCTACGAACTCGGCCCCAAGACCCGCGTCAACGCCATTCTGCCCGGCTTCGTCCCGACCGACACGGTCAAGAAGGCACTGAATATGAAGGATGAGGATTTTATCGGCTTTGAGGACACACTGGGCCTGCCGGCCGGACGACTGGGAACGCCGCAGGACATCGGTGCGCTGACGCTCTATCTCTGTGCCCCCGCTTCGGAATGGGTGACGGGCCAGTGCATCAGGATCGCCGGTAAGCCCTGAGCATTTTGCAGGATATTTGTTGAAGCGAAGAGACCATTATCCTGCCGAAACTTGATGTCGCGAAGGATTTGCTGCATTCTCCCCGAATATTTCCATGGGGAGGAGATGTCATGAGCACAGGTGAACAGGCACAGATCGCGCCGGTAGCGGTCGCCAGCGATCTCAAAGTCAGCGACCTTCGCGACGCATTGGCAGCGGGTTGGGGTGATTTCAGGGCCTATCCGGCCTTCGGGCTATTTTTTGCAGCCATCTACGTGAGCGCGGGCATGTTTATCTATTTTGCCCTGTTCGTCCGGGGTGAAGTCGCGTGGCTGGTCCCGGCCGCTGCCGGATTCCCGCTACTCGCACCTTTTGTTGCCGTCGGCCTATATGAAGTGAGCCGCCGCCGCGAAGCCGGCCTACCGATGAGCTGGCGCGCGATCCTCGGGGCATTGCGCGGGCGCGGCGACGAGCAGATATTGAGCATGGGCGTTATCCTGTTCGTCGCATTCGGCTTCTGGCTGATGGTTGCGCACGGCATATTCGCTATTTTTCTGGCAGAATCCGGCATCGGATCAGAATTTATCGCGCTGCTGGCCACCAGCGCAGGGCTGATGATGTTGCTGGTCGGCGGTATCGTCGGCGCGCTGATGGCGCTGGCCTTTTATGCAATCACGGTCATCAGCCTGCCGATGCTGGTCGATCGCAACGTAGACTTTATTACCGCGATCATTGTCAGCCTCGCATCTGTGCGATCGAACAAATCTGTCTTGCTGATCTGGGCGATATTGATTGCGGTTACGCTATTTGTCGCCATGCTTCCGCTTTTCCTGGGGCTGCTCGTCGTGCTGCCGGTGCTCGGCCACGCAACATGGCACCTGTATCGCCGCTTGACCGGCGAGTCCGGCGCACAGCATCAGCAAGCTGGTGAGCAAGTGCTGGTCTAGGGTCGGGACCTAGACAGATTTTCTGACCATCAGCACATCGACCGGGGACCAGCCCATCATTTCGCTGGCGCGGCTGCCGATGGTTGCCATGATAAAACCACCGCGACCGTGGGTTCCCAGCACCAGCAGATCAAAGTCGCCGCTATCGAGCATATTATGCACCGACTGGTGAAGATTGCCTTCGACGAGATGGGCGGTGACCCGAGACGCATCATTCTCCGACAGGTTCAGGCCGGTCATGAAATCCTGCAATTCCTTGTCCGCATCGGACAGCATTTCATCCGCAACGCCGTCGGATTTCAGCCAGGCTTCGTAAGCAACATGATAAGCGTGCACGAGCTCGATTTTCGCGTCGGGAAAAAAGTCGAGCGCGGTGCGAAGAGCATGGGCGGAAAAATCGGAAAAATCGGTCGCTACCAGGATCCGGCCATAGTTGGCACGCGGGCGCTCTTTCACGATCAGCACGGGAGCCTCAGCATGATGAACCAGATGATCCACCGCCGTACCGAGGAAAAAATCGGAAATATTATTATGCCGCGCGGCACCGACAATGATCAGGTCACTGTCCAGCTGCTCCGCCGTTTCGGCGATCACCTGGGGTGGCTTGCCGTAATTTATCGCGAGATTGCAGCCTTCGGCATCAGCGCCATAGTTGCGCAGCAGAAGCGTCTCGACTTTTGCAATATCAACCTCTGTCTTGGGGCTGCTCACAAATAACAGGGTACGCGCCGCATTCCAGATGTCGGCGAGCAATTTCGCCCGTGCGAACGGCCGGTCGGCCCTGGCTGTCAGATCGGTGGCAACCAGAATTTTCGTCGGTACGGGCATGGAATGTAGCTCCTGTAAGTTCAAATCTCTGACCATCAACATCGTCTAAGCCGATGGAGTATAGCCGTTGATCGATGACAATAGCTGATCTTCAGCCGATCGACATCAGTATCTGTACGGATAAGATCAAAATCGGTATTGAAGCTAACAGCCGACGATCAAAAAAGCAGCAGCATTTCCGATAGAAAATGCTGCTGCTTTTTTTGGAGCATAGTAGCAGACATTGTTTTCACGCCCGCCCGATCGCACTCACCGATCGTCATGACATCACTATCAGCCCTGATGCATATATATAGCGCGTTCGTGGGAGAAAGCCTTGAACCCGAAATGGCCGTGATAGCTGCCCATGACGCTCTGGTTAACGCCGCCGAACGGCAGATTATTCTCCAGATAATGGGAGAAGACGCCAGAATCTCTAATCCGGCGTCGCAGCGGAATAGGTCCTGGCACCCATCCAGAATGCTTCGTAGCACATGAAAAACCGGTGTTGGCTAACCCAGTTCTCGCTCGATAGCCCGGGCCGCACCTAATTCTGCTTGCCGTCGGCCAATCCAAAAATGACAGAAAAGCAGGCAAGCTGCCACCGCCAATGCAGTGATCCCAAGCTGCAATATATCGGTGACAACCGCCCCGCCGTGGAAGGACATGGCCCCATATCCGGCGATCAACCCGACAGGCGCTGCGATCCTGGAAAATTTTGCAAATCTCAAATTCAGCTCAGCCTGCGCAACACAAAATCTTGCATGCTGGATGGGCTGTATTGCCGAGATACGCCAGAGGCCGTCGCGCGCCCTCAGCATCCATATTTGCACGCCAATCAGAACCAGTGCACTCAGGCTCCAAAGGCTGCCCACCAGCCAGTCATCCGCTGTGAGGATCAAATATGCCAATATCGCGAGCAATCCGGACAGCATCAGAAGCTCCAGGCCGACCGTCAACCATGTCATGCGGTTGCGGCGTCTGGTTTGCTTTACCAGAGCATCGATAGACGTCGGGTCCGGAGCATTTTGAACATCCTCCTGCCAGACGGTTTTGAGATCGTCCATGTCGATGGTCATTTTTGTTGCTCCATAAGTTTTGACAGGCCAGAGCGTGCTCGGGTCAGGCGCACGGCAACCGCACCTTCGGACAAGCCCAGGATTTCACCAATTTCCCGATTGCTGAAATCTTCGAGGTGCAGCGTCACGCATTGCTGCAGCCCTAGCGGCAAGTCACCAATCGCACGTAGCAATGCGCGCTTTTGATCCCGATGCTGCGCCTCTTTTTCAGGCGAATCGTGATCGCTGATGTGGATATCTTCCAGCAGGTCGGTCGTCGGTCTGCTCATCTTCCGGCGGATATGGCTCACCCCGATATTATGGGTTATTCTTGCGATCAAAGTTCGGTGCGAAGCCTCGCCGCGGAAAGTCGGCAACGCCCGCCAGAGGGCGATCGCTACTTCCTGATATAATTCCTCCTGCCGGGACTGATCCCGCTCATAAGTCCGCAGACTATTCCTGATAAACGAAGCATATTCGTTCAGTAGCGCAACAAGCTCGGAGTCCCGTTTTTGGTTCAAATGACAGCTGCTGCCGCTCTGAAGTCATGGCTCCCTCTTACAGCGGAAGCCGCTATGTAAAGGCTCAAGATCCAGAACGGCGTGATGATTATGCCGGTGACCGCGACATACAGAATTGTGCCGCCGAGATAGGGATTCAATAGCGCGACAAGCGGTTCGGCAAGGCCGCTGCCATAAATTATGCCCAAAGCATTGCTCGTGATCGCAAAGGCCTTGGCGAAGAGGCAGCAAAGCGGGAAGGCCAGCAGGTGGAGCGGTGATTTTGCGACATTTTTGTCGCTAAACGGGTTCAGATAAAACCAGTTGAACGAGGCGCGAAGCGGGTGGTTCAGATAGTGACCCGATACCCGGCTTTTGTTGTTCATAGCCCAATATAGCATCCCGGACGTACCGAGCAGAAAGGCAATATTGATCCATATCATATTCATGGCCTTATAGGCTGTGGCGCCATCACGCACGGCCGGATTAAATTCCTCCGCCAGTCCATTGGTGATTGCGAAATCCGTCGTCCAATAATCGCCATAGGTCAGCGCGACAAACAGGCCTGCGTAAATTGAGATGATCCGTATCATTGCCAAACTATCCTTGTTTAAAATGTAGATATTGGGACAGTCGCCAGCCGCGCAAAAACATTACAAAGAAAATTTCCTGCTCCGCATAGCGGCTGGCGGCATAACGGTTCGACTGAATTATGCACCTATTTGACGAATGGGCAGACCGCTGGCGTTGAATGACTATACAGCACAAGTTCATTGGCGCGCTGTCACCGATAATATTCCGCCAGATGCAATGGCCTGGATGACATTGGCAATATGGCCGCTCTAGTTGAAGTATTTCCAATTTTATGAAAAATTTTTTCAAGCTCCGGTCACATGACCTGGCGATCGATCTCGGCACGGCCAATACGCTTATCTATGCGCGGGATCGCGGCATCGTGCTCGACGAACCGTCCGTGGTTGCACTCGAGACCAATGACGGCGTGACCAAGGTTCGCGCAGTCGGCAGCGATGCCAAGCTGATGATGGGCAAGACGCCGGCCAATATCAAAGTCATTCGGCCGCTCAAGGACGGCGTGATTGCTGATCTTGATGTCGCGGAGCAGATGATCAATCATCTCATCCACAAAGTGCACAGCAAGAAGACCGGGATATTCCGGCGGTTCGATATTGTGGTCTGCATCCCGTCCGGCTCCACCAATGTGCAGCTTCGCGCGCTTCGCGACGCGGCCTCAAACGCCGGTGCATCCGGCATATATTTCATCGAAGAACCAATGGCCGCGGCGATTGGCGCCGGGCTCGCGGTGACCGAACCGGTTGGCGCGATGGTGGTCGATATTGGCGGCGGCACGACCGAGGTCGCAATATTGTCCTTGCAGGGTCTGGCGTACAGCACATCGGGACGGATGGGCGGCGACAAGATTGATGATGCCATCTCTTCCCATATCCGCCGCAAACATAATCTGGCGATCGGTGAATCCACCACGGAGCTGGTCAAGCATGGCATCGCCAGCGCGATGAGCCCGGACGGCGAGGGACGGATCATGCATATCAAGGGCCGCGACCTGGTCAGCGGCATGCCGAAAAAAATTGCCGTCTCCGAGGCCGAAATTGCCCAGGCTATCGCCGAACCCGTCGGCCAGATCGCCGAATCCGTGCTCAACGCACTCGAGCATAGCAAGCCGGAACTGGCGGCGGATATCATGGAACAGGGCATTGTCCTGACCGGCGGCGGCGCATTATTGGGACGGATTGACGAATTTATCTCCGAGAAAACCGGACTGGCGGTCACGATCGCCGATGACCCGCTGACCTGTGTCGCCAATGGTGCGGGCCGGGCGATGGAAGATCCGCTTCTGCATAGCGTGCTGATCCCTGCCTGACACCGGCGGAACGGAACACGCCCATGAAAAAGGGCCCCGGAACCAGTCCGGAGCCCTTTTCGCTTATATTGTTCGGTTGGCCTAGCCGACCACGATCATCACCAGCGATGTCGCGATCAGCGCCGGCGTTTCAATGCCGTCAATCTCGACAACAACATTGTAAGTCAGCAACCAGCGGCCCGGCTGCTTTTCAACCGCATCAACCAATGTGTGGCGTGCGCGAACTTTTGATCCGGCACGAACCGGGTTGAGGAAGCGCACTTTGTCGAAGCCGTAATTGATTCCCATGACCGTGCCTTCGAGGCCCAGCGTCGTGCCGTAGGACAGTTTCGGCAGCAGCGAGAGCGTCAGCAGGCCATGCGCGATGGTGCCGCCAAAGGGTGTGGCCTTGGCTTTTTCCTCGTCGATGTGGATGAACTGATGGTCCTCGGTGCAATCGGCGAATTTGTTGATCCGGTCCTGATCAACCAGGACCCAGTCGGATACACCGACTTCCTTGCCCTTCCAGGATTCAAGTTCGCTTGCTTTGATCGTTGGCATGTTATTTCTCCTGTTCGCGGGTCTTTTAGCCCTTCATGACTTCCTGCATCCGGCGGAAGAATTTGCCGCCCTGGCCGCCACCATTGGCATATTCCTGCATACCGGTTTCGTCCAGAATCTGGTCGATATTGGCGGCAATGGATTCAGCACTGCGGTCTTCAACCGGCAACCAGATACCTTCTGTTTCGAAGATTTTAGCAGCAGCATAGCCGCCAGCACCAGCCGTCAGGATGGTTTTCGATGGCGCGCCGTCGCTGCAAAGATAGACAACAGCAGGGGTCACCGCTTCAGGCACCAGAGCCGCCAACGCTGCTTCGGGCATGATATCTTCGGTCATGCGGGTAGCGGCTACGGGCGAGATGCAGTTGGTGTGAATGCCCTTGCCGGCGCCTTCCTGGTGCAGACTGTTCATCATGCCGACCAGAGCGAGTTTCGCTGCGCCATAATTGACCTGACCGAAATTGCCATAAAGGCCGGTCGAGGACGTGGTCATAACGATACGGCCATATTGACGTTCGCGCATGTGATCCCAGACCGCCTTGGTGCAGTTCGCGCTGCCGTTGACATGAACGTCCATGACGAACTTGAAATCTTCCATGGTCATTTTGTGGAAGCTCTTGTCGCGCAGCACGCCGGCGTTGTTGACGAGAATGTCGACATGACCCCATTTGGCAATCGCATCGGCGACCATCTTTTCCACCGCTGGCATATCGGTGACGCTGCAGCCGGCTGCCATGGCTTCGCCGCCTTCGGCTTCGATTTCTGCTACAACCTGTTCGGCCACGGTAGCGGAACCACCGGTACCGTCACGCGCGCCGCCGAAATCGTTGACGACAACTTTCACGCCGCGGCGCGCCAGTTCCTTGGCATGTTCGCGGCCCAGACCGGCGCCGGCGCCGGTGACAATGGCGACGCGGTCGTTAAATTCTACAGTGCTCATGGCGAGTCCTTCTTTAATTGAATGATTAACGAAACCGATGCGCAATCAGCCCCGGCGAGTCAAGCGGCAAGGCCGCTATTTTGCAGTCGTTTTCGTCCGGGCCCTGCCTGCCGTAGCGGCAGAAGAGGAAACGCGCTTTTTCGGCTTTTTCGGCTGCTTGGATTTCTTGGCCTTGGCCTGCTTCGAGTCCGATGCCGCCTGCTTTTCCGCTGCCGCCATCAGGTCGGCAAAGCTGCGCGCGATACAGGTCGCATAGAAATCGGGATCGGGCATGATATTGCGATCCGCCAGAAAGGTCAGGATGACATTGCCATTATAGCTGGTCACGACATGGAAAAGCCCCTGTCCTTCGGCGAGAATTCCCATGCCGAAGCTTTTGACCAGTTCGGCACCGGCAAAATACATCGGCACCATCGGCCCCGGTACGTTGGTGACCACCGTATTCACCGCCGGATTGAGCCGCTCGACCAGACCGGCGCGGACCATCATCTTGGTCCCGGCTGCGGTCAGCCCTGCCGGCATTGCGCCGGACAATTCCATCAGCGTCTTGGCGCCCATTGCCTGGGTCATCGCCTTCGAACGGCGGGTTTCTTCCATAATAAATTTCAGCCGGTCACCCGCATCGGCAAGATGGGTACCGACGCCGACCTGCATCATTGTGACCTGATTGCCGGCGCTATCCTTGTCGTCATCCGTCCGCACCGAAACCGGCGCGCCGATTTTCAGTGTCTTGTCAGGAAGGTCATCCTTGGCTTCCAGATAGCCGCGCATCGAACCGCTGACCACCGCGATCATCACGTCATTCACCGTCGCGCCGGGATAGGCCTCGCGGATTTTCTTGATGTCGGACAGGGCAAATTCCCGCCCGTCAAAAACCCGGTGCGGGCTCAGCTTCTTGTTGAAGCGTGTCTTGGGAATAGAGCCTTTCGCATCATCGCGCTGACGAAATTCGCGCTGCACGTCGAACAGCCGTTTCGGCATCGGGATCAGTTTTTGCAGATTCTGCAGCCCGCGCACTGGATTGGCAATATTGTTGAACTGCGCCTTGGCCAGCAGAGCGATCGGGTTCGGATCTTTCTCCGGCTCGAACTGCATGTCAAATGTGCGCGGTTTCATCTCGGCATCGAGATCGTGCAGCGCCAGAGTCATCTGCAGCCCTGACTGGCCGTCGATCGCGGCATGGTGCATCTTGTGCAAGACGGCGAAGCTGCCCTTCGGCACGCCCTCGACGTTATCGAGGCCCTCGATAACCGTATATTCCCAGAGCGGCTTGTTCATGTCCATCGGCCGGGCGTAGATGCGCGCCGCCTGGATGCACAATTGCCGCCAATCGCCGGGCTTGGGCAAAGCGATATGGCGGACGTGAAATTCGAGATCGAAATTGGCATCATCGACCCAGTAGGGATGATCGAGATCGAGCGGCACCCGCACCAGCTTCTGCCGGAATATCCGCGCGCCATCGAGACGCCCTTCGATATAGCGCAATATATCCTTGAAACCGACTTTGCCGCCGGGGGCTGTCGAGGGATCATAGATCAGCAACTGTCCGATATGCATCGGCGTGTTCGCGGTTTCAGTATAGGCAAACATCGCATCCAGTGCGCTTAGCTGTTTCATTGTAATTCCTTAAAGCCGCTCAGATGACAGCCAGCATAGTGCAAATATGTTTGATATGCGAATCTGTAAATCGATGCCGATTTAGGCGGCCCGGACCGTCCGGAGAGACCTGCCACAGAACACCGGAAACATCATGCCAGTACTTTAGCCATCGCGGGACCCGGCGATCAAAAGCCGCTCCAGTCCTTGACCAGATATTGCGGCGGAACCGCGCGCCCCCAATAGAAGCCCTGCCCCTGATCGGCGCCAAGCAGCCGCGCTTTTTCAAGATGAAAAGACGTTTCAATGCCTTCGACCACCGTCGAAGCCCCGCGCATATGGCAAAAATCAATGATCGAGCCCAGAACCGTGATCGGCACGCGGTCGTTGCAAAAGGCCCAGAAAATTTCCTTGTCCAGTTTCAATTCGGCAAAGGGGATTTCGGCGATCCGGTCGAGATTGCTGTGACCGGTCCCATAATCGTCTATCGATACCCTCAGCCCATATTGGGACAGCATCTGGCAGATTTCGGAAACGACCTTGATATTGGCAACCCGATTCTCCTCGGTGATTTCCATGATCACCGACCCGCCCAGATTCGGCGACTTGTGCAATTGGGCAAAAAGCGCATCGACGAAATCGGACTGGGTGAGCAATATCGCGCTGCAGTTGAAGGAGACAGGGATGATTTTCCGGGATCGGCGTAGCGAGCTTGCCAGTTTCATCACCTGATCGATGACATTCATTGTTGCATCTATCTCGAGAGAAATTTCCGTCGCGGCGGAAAAAATCGTCGCCGGGCTGATCGCACGCCTCGTTTTCAGACGCGACAAGGCTTCATAGCCGACGATGCGTCCATCATCCAAAGCATGTTTGGACTGGAATTCCACGACAAGATTGTCGAGCAATCTGTCGCTGGCAATCAGCGCTTCGATATATTCCGAATCCAGATTGATCTTCTGGCTGTCTTCCGCATATCGATCGATCAGTTCGGCCAGCATATTGGGTTCGAACGGTTTCGGTATTGTCGCAACGATTTGGGAATTGGCCGCCGTTATCGATGCTTCGCTGCCGTGGTCCCATTGCGAGTCTGTTCCGGTCATCAAAACGAGCGGCAATTTGCGCAACAGGCTGGCATTGCTCTGGGAGAGCATTTTTTTGTCGGCGACGATGACATTGGGAGCAAAGGCTGTTGCACCGTTCTCATCTCCGGGAGAATAGATACAGGCTACGGATATTTCTCGCTGCTCGAGGTCATCCTGCAAAAAACGCGTAAACGCGCTCTCTTCGTCAATGACGAGGACTCGCTTGTTGGACATGATTTGGGTCTTTCAGTTAGTAAAGATCCGTTATCGGATCTCGAGGTGATTGCGACCCTGTCTGCTCGAGCTGTTCCTGCTTGGCCCGGCCTTCTGTACGATATTTGGAAAGATAGCTGATCCGCAGCCCCGGTAGACCGGACTTGTCGATGGATTCCTGCCAAGAGAGAAATTCTTCGAGTGACAGATCATAGCGATCGCACGCTTCTTCAAGAGTGAGCAAACCGCCGGTCACGGCGGCAACCACTTCGGCTTTTCGCCTCATCACCCATCTGGTCGTTTTGCTTTTCGGCAAATCATTAAGGCTAAGGGCTTCACCGAAAGGACCGATTACTTTCTCCGGTTTCCTCTGCCGATCAATTTCCATAGTACCTCCCAGACGATGCGGCGACCCCGCTGATTCATCCCACAAAGGCGCTATTTGACCAGCACCTTGTGTTACAATCATTTACATATGGGCGGAAAAACATTGCCATAAGGTTATGATATATGGTTAATACGTTAGAAATACTTGCGCAGCACATTTATATTTGCGTTTATTGGCTTATTATATTCAATTAATTTACACAATCTAAGTATTACTTTACAATAAATACATGAAATGCATTTCATTTGTTTAATAAGTAAAGAAAGCCTCACCCATAAAAGAAGCCCCGGTGTAAGGGACACCGGAGCTTTTGAAGGCTGGTTTGGCCAAATTGTGGCCGCTTGTTGGGGATTCGCGGCTCTTGGAATCCTGCTTTAGTTGCTGATCACCATCGCGGTTTTGACAGGCTTGCCCGATTTTGCCGCAGCCATAAGCGTCACGCTGGCACGCTGGGCCGAGTTCTTGGCCTCTGCCATGCAGGCGCCATGATCCAGCACATCGGTCAGATTTTTCGAGTCAACGCTACCGCAAACCTCGCGAACAGCGCCCCTCAGACGACCCTGCAAGGTCGATTGACCATCTTGGCTGGTCAGATCCAGATCGGCATATTCGACCGTGGCGGTCCGGGCGATCCGTCCCTGAGCATTGGCGCTGGCGGCAAAGCCTGTTGCGGTAACGGCGATTGCGGCAGCGGCACAAAGGGACTTGGTAAAGATAATATTCGACATTTTCTCACTCCTCAAAATTTTTTAGGGCGTTGCCGGAAAAAGGGGCCGGCGCAGCCCGTTGGGGGTGAGGTCGGGAGCGGTATATCCATCGTGCCGGGGAAGGGCTGTCTGGAGAGACTTAGGGTTATGCTCCCGCCTCGCATTCCTAGGTAGCTGAGCAAGGGCGGGCGAGCATCCCGCGTTCGATAAACCGCCATTTTGATCGGCAAACGGCAGACGGCTTCGACCAACGACAATCGCTGATCGACAAATGTACCGACAGGTAACTTCTGTTACGAATCAAATGGTTACAGATGACACCGAATCGTGCTGTATTAAGACACTAAATCAGTCCGGAGAGTGGACTCGACGGGTCGGCATACATTCTTCGGCCCATCCGGCCAGCCAGATAGGCTTCGCGCCCGGCCTCGACCGCGAGACGCATTGCCCGCGCCATCCGGATCGGTTCTTTTGCTTCGGCAATCGCCGTATTCATCAGCACGCCGTCACAGCCCAGTTCCATTGCAACCGCCGCATCGCTGGCAGTCCCGACACCTGCATCCACCAGCACCGGCACATTGGCGCCTTCAACGATCAGCCGGATCGTCACCCGATTCTGGATACCGAGCCCTGAACCAATCGGCGCGCCGAGCGGCATGATCGCCACCGCGCCCGCATCTTCCAGCTGCTTCGCCCCGATCGGATCGTCGACGCAATAGACCATCGGCTTGAAACCTTCCTTGGCCAGCACTTCGGTCGCCTCGAGCGTTTCGCGCATGTTGGGATATAATGTCTTCGCCTCGCCGAGCACCTCCAGCTTGACCAGATCCCAGCCGCCGGCTTCACGCGCCAGCCGCAAGGTGCGGATCGCGTCTTCGGCATTAAAACAGCCGGCGGTGTTCGGCAGATAGGTAATTTTCTTCGGATCAATAAAGTCCATCAGCACCGGCTGGTTACGGTCCATGACATTGACGCGGCGGACAGCCACGGTGACAATCTCGGCACCGGAGGCTTCTACTGCAGCTGCGTTTTCGGCAAAGTCCTTATATTTGCCGGTGCCGACGATCAGCCGGGAGTTGAACGTCCGTTCCGCCACCGTCCAGCTGTCGTCACCGGAACCGCCGCCGACGAAATGCACGATTTCCAGTTCGTCGCCCTGCTCGACCATGACATCTTCCAGCGTCGATCGCGTCTCGATCAGACGATTGCGCTCGACCGCCACCTTCGCCGGATCGAGATCAAGCGAACGCACCAGATCGGCGATCGAGCCGCCAGCAGCAATCTTGTGCTCATCGCCATTCAACTTGATCTGAATTTCAGCCATTTCGGTAACTTTCATGTCTTTGATCTCGCTTTTCAAAAACGAGCCATATAAAGAGGTCGCTCCAGTCGCAACCAAAAGCCTTTGGGAAGGACCAATATCTTGGCGGCCAAGACCATCTTTGTATTGAACGGGCCCAATCTCAACCTGCTCGGCATGCGCGAACCCGAAATTTACGGTTCGGAAACGCTCGACGAAATTGCAGGACAGATTGAAGACCATGCGCAGACGCTCGGCTTCGATGTCGACATTCGGCAGAGCAACCATGAGGGCCATCTGATCGACTGGTTGCACGAAGCCTCCGCGGAAGACGCACATGCGGTGATCCTCAACGCCGGCGCACTGACCCATACATCGCTTGCGCTGTTCGACGCGATCAAGGCGATCAACACGCCGGTTATCGAAGTGCATATTTCAAATCCCGCCGCACGCGAGGAATATCGCCACAAGAGTTTCATTGCACCGGTTGCAAAAGGGAGCATTTGCGGCTTTGGTGCTTTCGGCTATCTATTGGCGCTGGACGCTGCCAGCAAATTTTAACGACGTTATAAGGACGAAATATGTCTGCAAAGAAAGAAACGGGTGAAGGCATGAATGTCGACATCAAACTGGTCCGCGATCTCGCCGCGATACTCGAAAAAGCCGGCCTGACCGAGATTGAAGTCGAGGATGGCGACCGCAAGATCAAGGTCGCGCGCGGCGGTGGAACCTATATATCCGCGCCTGTCGCTTCCGCACCAGCCCCTGCCCCCGCAGCAGCTGCTCCGGCTCCAGAAGCCGCTCCGGTCGATGATCACGCCGGTGCGCAAAAATCGCCGATGGTCGGCACCGCCTATCTCGCAGCCGAACCGGGCGCCGCCAATTTCATCTCTGTCGGTGACAAAGTTGCGGTGGGCGATACTTTGCTGATCGTCGAAGCGATGAAGGTTATGAACCCGATCACCTCCGAAACAGCCGGTACGGTCAAGGCGATCCTGGTCGAAAATGGCCAGCCGATAGAATTCGACCAGCCTCTCGTTGTGATCGCTTGAGGCCCGCAGCGTGACCATTGAAAAAATCCTGATTGCCAATCGCGGAGAAATCGCTCTCCGGATTCTGCGCGCGGCCAAAGAACTTGGCATCGAAACTGTCGCCGTCCACAGCACCGCGGACGCCGACGCCATGCATGTGCGGCTCGCCGATCAAGCGGTCTGCATCGGGCCGCCACCGGCAGCCGACAGCTATCTGTCGATCCCGGCGATTATCTCCGCCGCCGAAATCAGCGGCGCCGATGCGATCCATCCCGGCTATGGCTTTCTTTCGGAAAACGCGCATTTCGCCGAAGTCGTCGAAGCGCACGGCATCAAGTGGATCGGCCCCAAGCCGGAACATATCAAAATCATGGGCGACAAGGTTGCCGCCAAGAAAACAGCCGGCGATCTGGGCATTCCCTTGGTCCCCGGTTCGGATGGCGCCGTCAGCGAGATCGCGGAAGCCAAGCAGGTCGCGAAGCAAGTCGGCTATCCGGTGATCATCAAAGCCTCTTCCGGCGGCGGTGGACGCGGCATGAAAGTGGTCAACAGCGAAGCCGAACTCGAAACCCAGATGAAACAGGCTGGTACCGAAGCCAAAGCCGCTTTTGGTGACGCCACCGTCTATATCGAAAAATATCTCGGCGATCCGCGCCATATCGAGTTTCAGGTGTTCGGCGATGGCCGTGGCAACGCCATTCACCTCGGCGAGCGGGATTGTTCGCTGCAGCGCCGTCACCAGAAAGTGCTCGAAGAAGCGCCTTCTCCGGTGATCAGCGCCGAGCAGCGCGAGAAAATGGGCAAGGTCTGCGTCGACGCGATGAAGGGCATGCAATATCGCGGCGCCGGCACCATCGAATTTCTCTACGAAAACAACGAATTCTATTTCATCGAAATGAACACCCGCCTGCAGGTCGAGCATCCGGTCACCGAGATGATTACCGGGGTTGATCTGGTCCGTGAACAGATCCGCATCGCCGACGGTCGTGATCTTTCGGTCAAACAGGAGGATCTGGTATTTAGCGGCCACGCTATTGAATGCCGGATCAACGCCGAAAATCCGAAGACATGGGCCCCCTCGCCCGGCAAGGTCACCAGCTACCATGCGCCCGGCGGCATGCATGTCCGCGTCGATAGCGGTCTCTATGCCGGCTATTCGATCCCGCCTTATTATGACAGCATGATCGCCAAGCTGATTGTCTATGGCCGCACCCGCGACGGTTGCATGATGCGGCTGGCCCGCGCGCTGGACGAATTTGTCATCGAAGGCGTCCAGACCACCATTCCGCTCCACCAGAAACTGGTCCATGACAAGGAATTCCAGTCGGGCGAATATACGATCAAATGGCTGGAAGAGTGGCTGGAGAAGGATAATCTGAAGGATTAGGCCAAGTGCCCCCGCGCAGGCGGGGGTCCATCTCCTGAACTTCCATCAAACGCGGTAGCGTTGGTTCGCACCGCTCGTACGTCAGCAAGCCGATCAGAAAAACAAATCGCTCATAGGGCCCGTGATGGACCCCGGATCAAGTCCGGGGTGGAAGTTAGATGAACATAAATGTTCAGATAACTTCCACCTTTCCTGAACATAACAAGTCAGTTCAGGACTCCGACAGGGTTAATAAACTATCACCTGTTGCACAGATGCGGCAAATGGAGTCGCCAGCAACAGGAGTAAGCCATGCGTATATTTATAGTCACAGGCCTGATGGCGGCCACGATGTTGACGCCCGCCGCGGCATCCGCCGCCGAGATTGCACCCAGTCTCAATAGTGCGCCCGGACTGGCCCCCGGATTGACCAAGGTCGACCTGACCGGCGCAGTCGCCCTGCAGCGCGAAGGCCGCAGCGAACGCCGCGCCAATCGAACCAATCGCCAGACCAACCGGACGGGCGACCGAGGACAGCGACGGTCACAAGCGCGAGACAATCGCGGAGAGGCGACGATTAGCCGGCAAGCCCGCGAAACCCAGAGAGCGACCCGCACCGAACGCTCTGCCGATCGCAACGTTAATCTCGCAACCCAGCGGGAGCGGCGGGCCGACCGGCAGCGCGCTGCCAGCCGGCCAGAAACCCAGAACCGGCGCACGGCGCAGCAACGCGCTGCGCGACGCGGCGACACGAACCGCGACGGCCGGGTCGACAGGCGCTATGATCGCAATCGCGACGGCCAGATCGACCGGCGCTATGATCGCAATAACAACAACCGCGTCGACCGGCGGGTAGACCGTAACCGGGATGGCAAGATCGACCGGCGCTACCGGGATAACCGCCAGGCCACAAACAACCGCAATTATAACCGCAACAATCGCAACTGGAACCGCAGCTGGCGGCAGGACCGGCGCTATGACTGGCAGCGCTATCGCCAGGCCAACCGCAGCTATTACCGGCTGGGCCGGTATTATTCGCCCTATCGCTCGCATAGCTACCGGCGCTGGAACATCGGCGTATTTCTGGGCACGTCCTTTTACGGATCGCGCTACTGGATCAACGACCCCTGGCGCTATCGTCTCCCGACCGCTTATGCCGGCACCCGCTGGATCCGCTATTATGACGATGTCCTGCTGGTCGATACCTATAGCGGCGAAGTCATCGACGTGATCTACGACTTCTTCTGGTAAGACAGATTTATCGACTGGAACACCCGCTGCCCGAAAAGGCAGCGGGCTTTCTGGTGCTAGACCCGCAGACACCACTCGTCCTGCTCGGCCTTGCGCTTTAGACGCAAAAATCGGTACTTTTCGTCCATGCTCGGATTTTTACCCCCTTGCGCGCGTTTCTTGAGGTCAAATTAATCCTTTTGCGCCATCGAGACGGGAGATATTAGCAGGGTCAAATGTGATAAAAAATTTCTTCCGGGTATTGTCGAATGAGTCGGCCAAAGAATTGGAGCCGGAATCCGATCTTGGCTGCAAGCCTGATGCCTCTGCCCGGCGGCTTGAAATACTGGATGATTTCGAGCAAGCGGGAATAAACTGGCTGTGGGCAACGGACGCACAGGGTAACCTGATATATTTGTCGGAAAAAGCAGCAAAAAATTTGCATAGACCGCTCGATGAATTGCTCGGAATTCCCTTGGTTTCCCTGTTTAAAAACGATCCCGACAATCCGGATGAAAAATCCGACCGTCCGTTCAAATTCCATCTTAGCAAGCGCAGCAAAATCAATGATCTGGTAGTCCACCGGATCCCCGGAACGCTCGGCGAAAGAGATCGTCCGACATGGTGGATGCTTTCCGGGCATCCGAAATATGATGATGAAGGGGTGTTCCAGGGCTATCGCGGCAATGCCAAGGATGTGAGTCTCGAATATCAGCGCAAGCTGGAAGATTCGCGCATGGCTGAATTTGATTCACTGACCGGGCTTGCCAACCGCCACCGCATGGATAACCGGCTCAACGGCCTGCTCGGCGCTTTCAAAGCCGCCAACCGCAGTTGCGCGATCATGATGCTCGATCTGGACCGCTTCAAGCAGGTCAATGACACAATGGGGCATCCTGCAGGTGATGAACTGCTCAAGCAGGTTGCCAAACGATTGCGCTCTATTATCGGCGAAAGCGGTGAAATCGGTCGCTTGGGCGGGGACGAATTTCAGATCATCCTGCCCGATCTGGACGATCGCGGGAAGCTTGGAGAGATAGCCGATAAAATCGTGAAGATCATTTCCCAGCCCTATCCGATAGACGAAAAAATCGCGACAATCGGCACCTCGATTGGCATCGCCATTGCGCCCTATGACGGCATCGAGAAAGATGGCCTGGTCCGCAGCTCTGATCTCGCCTTGTACGCCGCCAAAAATTCGGGCCGTGGACAGTTCCGTTTCTTTTCCGCCGAACTGAAGAATGACGAAGAAGAGAGGCGCATTCTGGTCGAAGACTTGCGCGATGCGCTCGTCAATGACCAGGTCGAACTTCACTATCAGCCGGTGGTTCGCACGGACGATCATATGGTGGTCGGATTTGAAGCGCTGATGCGATGGGTCCATCCGGAATGGGGAGAGGTTAGTCCAGCCGTCTTCATACCGATCGCCGAAGAGTTGAATCTGATCAACCAACTGGGTGAATGGGCGCTCCGCCGTGCCTGTCAGGATGCGCTGCTTTGGCCAAAATCCGTCTGGGTCGCGGTCAATGTATCGGCCGTTCAATTTGCCAATAGCGGCTTCCCCGAAATCGTCATGAATGCTCTTGCGACAAGCGGTCTCGACCCGAAACGGCTTGAACTCGAACTGACGGAAAGTGTCTTCATGGGAGACAGCGATACCATCGACACCACCTTCAAAATCCTGAAGCAACTGGGCGTGCGACTGGCGCTGGACGATTTCGGTACCGGCTATTCTTCGCTTAGCTATCTTCGCTCGGCGCCATTTGACAAGATCAAGGTCGACAAGAGTTTTGTCGATTCCTGCACGCAAAAGGACAAGAACAGCGCCAAGATCATCGCTGCCATTATCGGACTGTCCGAAGCGCTGGGAATGGAGACCACCGTTGAAGGTGTCGAAGCCTTTGACCAGTTCGGCCTCGTTTGTTCCCAGGGAGCGCGCTATATTCAGGGATGGATTTATTCCAAGGCCCTCAAGCCGCAGGAAATAGAAGACAAACTGGGTAGCGGAGAATTCCGGATTGAACCCGACGGGCCGGAATTATACCGGCCTGACAGGCGCACGGTGTTCCGGAGGATCGGCGCCATTCATGAAGATCATCGATATGAAGTGGTCATGCGCGATCTCTCTCAGTCCGGAGCTATGTTTGAAGGATTGCTCGGCGTGCCATTGGGTACGAAGCTGGTACTCGATCTCGGCGAAGGACAATTGGTTGTTTCTACCGTGACACGGTCCGATGAGTCGACCGTGGCTACAGAGTTTGAAACACCGTTGGTTAGCGACGGTGCAGGCGGCTTGTGCACGCGCCACCGCGTCTCGCCTTATGATCTGTGCGCTGCTGGCATGCCGCTCGCAGCCTTGCCACCGGGAAATTATCCTCTGACCGTGGACGCTTCCTCCCTGTCCGGAAAGCCCGAATTCATGCAAGTGGCAATTGGAGGTTTCTGATCGGCACAGGACCATCGCCCTGACCGTCGGGATACACGGAAGGGGGCCAGAGCGTAACTTCCGGCCAACGCAGCTTCATTTCCTGTTGCAACATCGCTCGCCACCAAGCAGAAGTGTCCAGAATTGACAGGAGAAACCGGATGATACGCACGCTCAGCCTGATGATATCAACTCTGGCAATGGCAGTGCTGCCCGGATCGGCCAGCGCGCAGGACCAGATCATTCGCGTCGGCAATTTGCTGACCGACGCTGCTTCATCACCGAGCGGGCCCGCGACCATAATTGTCCGCGATGGCAAGATTGCCGAAATCCACCGCGGAACGCCTCCTGCGGCCAGCGCTGTAACACAAGTCATCGACCTTTCCGACAAGACCGTGATGCCCGGCATGATCGATCTTCACGTCCATCTCACCGGTGATCCGGGTGGCGATTTCTGGAAAGAAACGACCGAGCCGGCCGAATGGGGCGTGGTTGTCGGTGCCAAAAATGCTCTGATCACGGCGAAAGCCGGTTTCACCACCGTGCGCGAAGCGGGCTCTTCGCAATATAGCGCCTTCTCGCTGCGCCGCGGCACCGCCGAGGGCATCATAGCCGGCCCGCGGATCATCGCCGCCGGCCCCCCACTGGCGATCGTCGGTGGCCATGGCGATGTGTCGGGCTTTACCGAGGATGTGAACGACCTGCTGACCAGCGGCTATAGCTGCACCGGCGCGGTCGAATGCGCAGCCAAGGTCCGCAAGGCTTCGCGGGCCGGCTCCGATATTATCAAGATCACCGCCACCGGCGGCGTATTGTCGCAGCAGGGACGCGGGCTGGATGCGCAATTTACCAGCGAGGAAATGCAGTCCATCGCCGACACCGCCCATTCGCTCGGCCTGAAAGTCATGGCCCATGCCCATGGCGCGCGCGGCATCGAGGCAGCGGCGCGAGCCGGCATCGACACCATCGACCATGGTACCTTTGCCGACGAGGCCGCACTCAAGGCGATGAAGGCCAATGGCAGCGTGCTGGTGCCGACGCTGATGGCGTTCAAGGGCGTCAGCGAACGGCTCGGCAAGGGCATTTATACGCCGGTGGTCGAGGAGAAGATCCGCATGACCATGGGCCGAGTCGGCAAGGCAGTGACTCTGGCGAAGAAACTGGGCGTCCCGATCGGCTTTGGCACCGATGCCGGCGTCTATAATCATGGCCGCAATGCCGAGGAACTGCAGCTGATGGTCGACGCCGGCCTGACACCGCGCGAAGCCGTCGCCACTGCCACCACGATCGCCGCGAAAACGCTGAATATGGAAAATGAGATCGGCCGGATCGCGGTCGGCTATTCCGCCGACCTGATAGCCTTCGACGGCAATCCGCTGGACGATGTCCGCGCGCTGGAAAAGGTTGACTGGGTGATGGTCCGCGGCCGCGTCATCGACTAGGCTGCGACCATGGCCAGGGTCTTTTCAAAAAAGCAGACAGAAACATATGCCAGCCCGCGGCGGATGGCCGAGGTCGGCCGGCGCGTCACCGACACGTTGAATGCCCATCCTCGGGTGCAGTGGCTGGAAAGCCCGCATGTACAGCTCTACGTGCACCAGAATTTTCTCAGCGACGCCGACTGCGACCTGCTGATCGGGATGATCGACAGCGACAGCCAGCCTTCGACGCTCTACAAGGGCACCGAGCGCGAGGGCTATCGCACCAGCTACAGCTGCAATGTCAATCCCGCCGACCCCGATATCCGGCGCATCGACAAGTCGATCTGCGACCTGATGGGTCTGCCGCAAACGCATAGCGAGATCCTCCAGGGCCAGCGCTACCAGCCGGGCCAGCAGTTCAAGGATCATCACGACTATTTCCACCAGAGCGAGTCCTATTGGCAATATGAAGGCCCCAATGGCGGCCAGCGCAGCTGGACCGCAATGGCCTATCTCAACGAGCCGGAAAAGGGTGGAGCGACCGCTTTCCCGCAGCTTGAATATGAGGTCGAGCCGCGCCGCGGCATGCTGCTGATCTGGAACAATATGAAGCTCGACGGGACGCCCAATATCAACACGCTGCACGCCGGAACGCCGGTCGAGGAGGGCACCAAATATATCATCACCAAATGGTTCCGGCTCAACCAGTGGCGCAAGGCCTGACCTTGGGAAGGGCTTGTTCTCCGATCAACCGCCGACCGGTTTCGACCAACGACATCCAGGATCAAGCGAAGTCGTTGCGGGTGATACTTTAGCGTGTTAGCTGGCCATAACAGTTTTTGAATAGGAACATGAAATGATCAAGAAATCGCTCGCCCTTCTTCTCGGCACCAGCCTGCTCGCGACCGGCAGCCTCGCGATCGCCCAGCCGCTTGCCGCGACCAGCGCAGCAGCAATGGAGCATCACGAAGAAGCAAAGATGACCGAGGGCCAGAAGATGAAGGCCCTGTTCGCCAAGAGCGACGCGGAAAGCCTGAAGCGCAATCCGATCGGCGCGCTGTTCCGCGGTGATGAAAGTTATGCCGACCAGCTTGGCGATTATATCAGCGACGAATATTTCGCGAAAGAGAAAGCAGCCGAGGCGGCCGAACTGGCGGCCCTGATGAAACTGGACCGCAGCAAGCTGAGCGCCACCGATAAAATCGCCTATGACGTGTTCAAGCGCGACAAGGAGCAGGCGCTCAAGGGCTATTCCGATGAAATCATGGCCCTGACCGTGGTTCGCCCGGTCAATCATTTCAGCGGCTTCCACACATTCTATCCCGACTTTGCTTCCGGCAAGGGCGCGGCGCCGTTCAAGACGGTCAAAAACTACGAAGACAATCTGAAACGCCACAAGCAGTTCATCATCATCGGCGACCGCTCGATCGGCCGTTTCCGCGAAGGCATGGAAAGCGGTGTGGTCGAAACCAAGCTGACCATCACCAATGTGATCGAACAGCTTGCCACCCAGATCGGTCTGGGCCTCGAAGACAGCCCGTTCATGGCACCAACCAGGAATTTTCCTGATGATTTCAGCGACGCCGACAAAAAGCGGCTGACCAAGGAATATGCCGCGGCCACCAACGATATTTTCGCAAGCTATCAGCGCATGCATGATTTCCTGAAGAATGAATATCTACCCGTTGCCCGCAACGAAGTCGGCCTGTCACAGATGAAGGGCGGCGCGCTTCTTTATGAAAACATGATCGAAAACACCACAACCCTGCCGCTCAAGGCCGATTATATCCACAATCTCGGCCTCAGCGAAGTCACGCGGATCAAGACCGAAATGGAAGCGATCAAGGCCGAGGTCGGCTTTGACGGTACGCTCTCCGAATTTTTCGAATTCCTGCGCACCGACGATCAATTCCACCCGGAAAGCCGCGAAGCGCTGACCCAGGCCTATTATGACATGGGCAAGAAGGTCGACGCGAAAATCGGCGAACAGTTCAAGGTCCTGCCGAAATCACCGCTGGAAATTCGCCCCTATGACGAATCGGTGGAGAAATTCCAGGCCGGCGGTTCCTACCAGAGCGGCACGCCCGACGGCTCCCGTCCCGGTGTCTTCTATTTTAACGCCTATGACCTGCCGTCGCGCAACACCTCGGGCATCACCACGCTCTATCTGCACGAAGGCGCGCCAGGCCATCACTTCCAGATTTCGCTGGCCCAGGAGAATACCGAGCTGCCGAACTTCATGCGCTTTGGCGGCAACACCGCCTTCGTCGAAGGCTGGGCGCTCTATTCCGAGAAGCTCGGCTTCCCGATGGGTCTGTATAATGATCCCTATCAGCGCTTCGGCCATCTCGACGACGAGATGCTCCGCGCGATGCGTCTGGTCGTCGACACCGGTCTGCACAGCAAGGGCTGGAGCCGCGAAAAGGCGATCAAATATATGCTCGACAACAGCAGCATGGGCGAAACCGACGCCACTGCCGAAGTCGAACGCTATATCGCGATTCCCTCGCAAGCCTTGGCCTACAAGATCGGCGCGCTGACCATCCAGCGTCTGAAGAAAGAAGCCCAGGACGCGCTCGGCGACAAGTTCGACCCGCGCGAATTCCACGATCAGGTGCTCAACACCGGCGCACTGCCGATGACCGTGCTGGAAAGCAAAATCCGCGACTGGATCAAGTCACAGGCGTAGGTTTTTGCTGCACCTTCCCCCGTGCGGGAGAAGGACGCGCAGACTTGGCAGCGTGCTGCTTAGTCGCAGCTGGATGAGGGTGTGCGATCTTAGTGTTGCGTGCTCCATTAACGACAGAACCCCCTCATCCAACTTTGCCTAATCGCTAAAACGATAAGGCGTCGTATCCTTCTCCCGCACGGGAGAAGGGGACTGCTTTCCGTCATAGCGAGCGATGCCGTCGCACCACACCACCCCAACCCCTCCTCTAAAGAGGAGGGGTTAGATAAAATTCCCTGTCCTACATCACGATATTTGTGATAATCACCCCTCTATGGACAACCCCGAATCTCCCGACAAAACCCTCGATTTTCGGCGCCTTTCGCGCCCAAATCTTTTTCTCCTTTAGGGGGTGTGACCCGTGTGACCCTGATCTTCTGTACAGCGGATGTTTTATGACAGACAATCTCGCCACTGCCGCCCGTGATATTCTCGCCAGGCTCATCGCTTTCGACACCACGTCGCGGAACAGCAATTTGCAGCTGATCGCGTGGGTCGAGGATTATCTGGATCAGCACGGCGTCTCATCAACCCGCGTTGTCAATGAAGATGCCTCCAAGGCCAATCTCTATGCGAGCGTTGGGCCAGCGGTCGAAGGCGGGATCATTCTCTCCGGACATAGCGATGTCGTGCCGGTCGACGGGCAGGACTGGCAAAGCAATCCGTGGACGGTGACCGAACGGGACGGTCTGCTCCACGGGCGCGGGACCTGCGACATGAAGGGTTTTATCGCGCTGGCACTGGCCGCTGTGCCCCTGTTCAAAACGGGTGCGAAGCCGGTGCATCTGGCCTTCAGCTATGACGAGGAAATCGGCTGCCTCGGTGCGCCGGCGATGATCGAGGAAATGGCGGCAAAACTGCCGAAACCGGCGCTGGCGATTATCGGCGAGCCGACGATGATGAAGGTTATTACCGGACACAAGGGCATCACGGTGCACGAGGTCGAAGTGCTGGGTCACGAAGCGCACTCCAGCCTCACGCATCTCGGCCTGTCCGCCAATATGGTCGCGGTCGAGCTGATGCACGATCTGGCCGAACTGGCGCGCGGGCTCTGGGAGAATGCGGACCCTGCCTCTCCATTCATCCCGCCGCATGCGACGCTGACCATCGGCAAGATGCAGGGCGGCACTGCGCCCAATATCCTCGCTCGGCGCGCGCACTTTGTCTTCGACCTGCGCTGCCCGCCGAGTGTCGATCCGGAGGCCATACTCGCACCGTTCAAGGCCAAGGTCGCTGCGCTCGATGGTGAAATGCGCGGAGCCTTTCCCGAAGCGGGCGTCACCGTCACCCGTCTGTCCAACGCGCCACCGATGACACCGGCCGGTTCGGCGGAAGCCGAAGCCTTTGTCCGCCGCCTGACCGGCGACAATGGTCCGTCCGGCGTGGTCTCTTATGCCGCCGAGGCCGGACAATTCCAGCAGGCCGGCTTTGCCACCGTGATCTGCGGTCCCGGTTCGATCGAACAGGCGCACCAGCCGAACGAATATTTGGCGGTCGAGCAGTTTGAACGGGGCGCGGATTTCATGGAGAGGTTGGCCGAGGCACTGGCCTGATAGAGCAACAAATCCTCCCCGCTTACGGGAAGGTGGCAGCCGGAACAGCTGACGGAGGGGTTCTGGCCGAGGCGCTGCGTTCAGACGGGAGCCCCCTCCATCACGCTGCGCATGGCCCCCCTCCCCGTGCCGGAGAGGATTTCCACCAGGAAAAGCCTGTCCTGCTGCGTGCACTCGCCCTTCGACAGGCTCAGTACGAACGGGAATGCCGCCACGCCGGGATAACGCTACGGCATCGCCAACATTTGTAAAATCCGCAGAAAACAGCTATATTGGGGGAAAGAAGGATCGTATCATGCCCGCAGTAAAGGCTGCCAAACCCAATGAGATTTTCGCTCGCGACGAGTGGAAGGCGCTGACCAGCGTTTCGCGTTGGCACGGCCTTTGGCTAACTCTCCATGCCTGGCTGATGGTGGCGCTGGTCACCGGCGGCACAGCTTTATTGTGGCAATGGCACTGGCTCGCCGGTCTGATTGCGACCCCCTTCGCCATCTTGCTGGTCGGCGGGAGGCAATTGGGCCTGTCGATCCTAATGCACGAAGGCGCCCACGGTCTGCTCCACCCGAAGCGCAAGATCAACAATTTCGCCGGCCAGTGGCTGACCGGCTCGGCGACCGGCAGCGATCTGCACAGCTATCGCGCCTATCATCTGACCCATCACCGCTACACCCAGCAGAGCGAAGACCCCGATCTCGGCCTGTCAGCGGCTTTCCCGACCACACCGGCCAGCATGAAACGCAAGGTCATCCGCGACCTGACCGGACAGACCTTCTTCAAGCAGCGCAGCAACCAGTTCGCGGTGGCCTGGAAAGGCCTGAAGGCCATGCTGTCAGGTGCAAGCGACACCACCCCATCGGCCAAGCGCGACACATCGGCGGGCACCCCGCTTAACCGCAATGGCGCTGCCGGCGTGGCCGCTCCGGTGGTTGATCTCGAAGGCGCGAAACGAACAACACGGACCGTCGGACGCTTCCTGCTGATCCAGCTTGTCGTGCTGCTGGTCAGCCTAGCGACACTGGGCATCATTCCCTTCCTGATCTGGCTGGTCGCGCTGGCGACCACGTTCCAGCTGATCCTGCGCATCCGCAATATCGCCGAACATGCCTGCACCACCACTGGCGGCGACGATCCCTTCAGCCACGCGCGGACAACCATGGCCAATATGCTGATGCGGATGACGCTGGCGCCTTACTGGGTCAATTATCATAGCGAGCATCATCTGTTCATGGGTGTGCCCTGCTATAATCTGTCCAAGGCGCATGATCTGCTGATCGCCAAGGGCTATGGTCCGCGGATGACGATTGCGAACAGCTATGGCGAAGTGTTGCGGACTGTGACGCGGCCGGTTCCGGCCTAGGCCTGTCCATCCCGCTTTTGCGGCGTTGTGAAAACGCACTGATGGGGTAAACAGGATAGTGGTCTCAAATTATATCATTGCGCTGGCTTTCATTCTGGGATTCGCCCTTGGCCGGGCAGCGACCTGCACGGTCGCGGCAACCGGTCGCTGGATTAACCAGGGCAAGACGGATTGGCTGTTTGGTCTTCTCGTCAGCGGCGATCGTACTGATCGTGCTGGTGGAATGGACCGGCCAGGCCCATTTGCCACTCGACATTCCGCTAAGCGGCAAAATATTTGTCGGTGCGGCGCTGATGGGCTTGGGTGCTATCATCAATCGCGGCTGCTTTGTCGGAAGCGTCGGCCAGATCGGGACCGGCAAGTTCGGCTATATACTGACCTTCGTCGGATTGTGTCTCGCCTTGTCGCTGGCGGGAAAGTTCAGTCTCGAACTGCTTGGCCCGACGGAGTTTCTACCACGCACAACGATCGAGGAGAGCCGGGCCAAACAAATTGCATTGGCGATTTTCGCTATGATAGCGATGGTCAGTCTGTGGCTGGTGCTGGTCAGAAGGAACAAAGCCTTTTTGGCGCTTATCGTCATCGGTATCTGCGCAGCAACCATCTATGGCACCCGTCCCGAATGGGCTTACACCGCCCTGCTCAACGGTTTCCTGCAAGGCCAGGGCCTCTCGGCCGGCAAGACCGTCGAGCTAGCCGTTATCGCGCTCTTCGCCGGCGCGATTCTCTCGAACTGGCTCAAGGACCGTTTCAAACCGGAATGGGGCGGCTGGAAACTGGCATTGGCTAATCTGGCTGGCGGCTTCCTGATGGGCATTGGTGCCAGTGCAGTGCCGGGTGGAAACGATGTCCTGCTGATGTGGACGATCCCCGGCCTGACCTTATACGGGCTAGTCGCCTATCTGACGATGATTGCAACGATCGCGGTCGTGATGCTGATCGGGAGAATGTTCAACCGCCCGATTTCACCGCCGCCTTGATCTCGTTGAGATCGGATTGAAGGCTGGTGATCTTCTCCAGCATCAGCAGGTCGACTTTCTCGTGCAGGCGGATGATGTCCAGTTCAGCGCGCAGATTGACTTCATAATCATGCGCAGCTGCGATCCGGTCTTTGTTGGAGGCCCGGTTCTGACTCATCATGATGATCGGCGCCTGAATCGCGGCCAGCGTCGACAGCATCAGATTGAGGAAGATGAAGGGATAGGGATCGAAGGCCGCATCGAAACGGCCCAATATCTTCGAATTCAACAGCATCCAACCGAACAACACAATGGCAAAGGCGATGATGAAACCCCAGGAACCGCCAACGGCAGCAACACGATCCGACAGACGTTCACCGAAGCTGGTCTGCTCGTCCGCCAATATGCCGGCATCGTCGGCGACAATCTCGCGTGACACAATCGCTTCCAGCACGCCCCGTTCTTCCGGGGATAGTTCCGCCAGCGGCTTATTGAGCAATTGCTCGCTGAGTTGTTCGACCGTACGCTTTGCCATCTCAAACTCCCCGTTGCCGTAACTAAATGCCGAAAATGATCCTATTCACTGACGAACCTGTGCGCAGAGCGATCCTTGTGCGTTTTTGCCGGATCGAAAACCTCGCCGTTCATCGCGATATAGACGCCGTGGGGCAAGGTCTGGGTCGCGGCGAGGGCAAAGCCGACGTTGAACTGGGCATCGCTGATCCGAAGCGACGCCGGTTGCATCGCGCCGGTCAGCACTATCGTCTTGCCGGCAATATCGGAAAGCACGCGCGCCGTTTCGACCATCGTATCGGTACCATGAGTCACGAGTATCTTGTCGGCATCGCTGGCCGCAACCGCGTCATGGATCGCCGCCCGGTCTGCATCAGTCAGCTCGAGGCTGTCCTTGCGCATCAGCTGAGTCACCCGGTGCGCGACAAAGACGTTATTCTCCTGCAGCATATCGGGCAGCGCTGTCGCGCCAATCTGATATTCGGACAGCGCATCGAAATAGACCTTGTCGATCGTGCCGCCAGTGGTGAAAATGTCGATCATTACAAAGCCAGCGCCTGACCAATCAGCTTGCGGGTATTCTCCACGCCATAAAGGGCTATGAAGCTACCCATGCGCGGGCCCTGCGAAGAACCGAGCAACGTCTCGTACAGAGCCTTGAACCAGTCGCGGAGATTTTCAAACCCGCCTTCTTTGCCGATGGTATAGATGATCGTCTGGATATCCTCAGCCGCCGCATCGTCGGGCAATGCGCCCAGTTCACTGTCAAGTCGTTCCAGCGCCGCCACTTCGACGCCTTCCGGTTTGCGTCGCTGCAAAGTCGGAGCGATGAAATCCTTGTGATAAGCCATCGCGTTGCCGATCAATTCGTCGAGATCCGGATATTTCTCCGATGTCGCGTCCGGCGCATATTGCCGCAAATAGCCCCAGATCTGTTCGCGATCCGCATCGCCCATCACACCAACAAGGTTGAGCAGCAGCCCGAAAGTAACCGGGATCGTGTCCGTCGGCACATCGCCATTGTGGACATGATGGACCGCGTTGCCGAGCCGCTTTTCCGGTGTCTGCTCATGCCATAAGGCGCGAGACTGGAAATATTCGTCGACCGCCTTGGGAATGACGCCCATATGCAACTGCTTGGCTGATTTCGGTTCGCGGAAGATATAAAAGGCCAGGCTGTTCTCGGAGCCATAGCGCAGCCAGTCGTCGAGGCTGAGGCCATTGCCCTTCGACTTGGAAATCTTCTCGCCCTTTTCGTCGAGGAACATTTCGTAGATCAGCCCCTCGGGCTTGCGCGCCCCCAGCACCTTGGCGATCTTGCCCGACTGCACGCCGCTGTCGGTGAGATCCTTGCCGTACATTTCATAGTCGACACCGAGCGCAGTCCAGCGCATCGCCCAGTCGACTTTCCACTGCAGTTTGGCGCCGCCGGAGAGGATATTATGCTCGATCATCTCGCCATCGTCTTCAAAGCGGACGGTCCCGGCTTCGGCATCAACGATCTCGACAGGCACCTGCAACACGTGACCGGTTTTCGGACTGATCGGCAATATAGGCGAATAAGTCGCCTGCCGCTCCTTGCCCAGGGTCGGCAGCATGATGTCCAGTATCTGCTGGTTGCGGGCGAGAACGAGCTTCAGCGTCTCGTCAAACGCACCGCTCTGATATTGCTCGGTCGAGGAGATGAATTCGTAATCAAAGCCGAATTGATCGAGAAAATCCCGCAGCATCGCATTATTATGCGCGGCGAAACTCTCGAATTTTTCAAACGGATCCGGGACTTGCGTCAGCGGCTTGTGCAGATGTTCGGCCAGCATATCCTGATTGGGGACATTGGTCGGCACCTTGCGAAAACCGTCCATATCGTCACTGAAAGCGATCAGTCGGGTCGGATTGCCGGTCAGCGTTTCATAGGCATGGCGGACCATCGTGGTGCGCAACACTTCGTTGAATGTGCCGATGTGCGGCAGGCCCGAGGGACCATAGCCGGTTTCGAACAGCATCGGTTCGCCACCCGGCTTTGGCGCAGGCGCTCCGCGCTCGCCGCGATAGCGTTTGAGCAGCTTGCGGGCTTCCTCGAAAGGCCACGCTTTGGAATTCTCTGCTGCTTCACGATAATCGGTCACAATTTGTCCTTCTCAGTCAATGCTGCGCAAATAGTAGCCTTAGCCTATATGGCAAGGTAGAACGCAACAAAAGCGGGAGATTGAACATGGAAATGCTGATCACGGGGGTTCTGCTGTGGAGCCTGGTACATTTGATGAAGTCGGTGACGCCGGGACTGCGCGCCTCAATCCAGGGTGCTATCGGAGAAGGGCCGCATAAGGGGCTGGTTGCCCTGTTGCTGCTGGTTGCGCTGGCCTTGATGATTTTCGGCTGGCGCTCGACCAACGCAGAATTTGTCTATGACCCGCCAACATGGGGCCGCCACGCGAATATGGCGCTGATGTTCGTGGCGATACTGCTGATCGGCGCGGCGCAAGGCGCGTCACGGATACGGCAATGGATTCGTCATCCGATGCTGACCGGCGTCCTGATCTGGGCGGCCGGTCATCTGCTGGCCAATGGCGACAACAAGTCACTGGTGCTTTTCGGCGGACTCGGCCTGTGGGCGCTGATCTCGATTGTTACCGTCTCTCGCAACGAGGGCGCCTGGGTGAAGCCGGTCAAGATCGCGAGTGCTGGCCGCGAACTGTTGAGCGTAGCGATTGCGGTGATATTATATGCGATTCTGATGTTTCTGCATCCGTGGTTCGCTGGCGTACCGGTCGTCGGCGGCTAAATGGTCGCGCCACTCCCCTATCCCGCGCTGCATGCCAGCCATAGCGGCATCTGGATTTGCTCGGTCGACGGCGAAACCCGTGCGATTGGCAAGGGCGAAGCGATTGGCCGGGTCGCGGAAACGCCGCATATCCTGCTCAACGCTCCGCTTTTGGGACAAAGGCTCGGCTATCCCGATCTGTCCGGCCTCGATCTGCTGGAGTTGTTCGCCTTCATCCATCCGGCGCAGTTCATCGTCCCGACGCCGGCTGGCCTTGCCAAAACACTCGGCCTGACCCCGCCGGATCAGGAGGCCGATATAGCCGCTCTCTACCGGCAAGCAGCGACTCTGTTGCTGGAAGGATTGAAAGCACCTTATTGGAAAGAACGCGAGGGCGCATGGAGCAGCGCGCAGGCTCTCTACCGGCTGCGCTGGCCCTGGGCCCAGGAAGTGGGGAAACAGCTTGAAAAACCCGCGCAGGCTGAACGCTGGCTATTCTCCAAACTGGACGAATGGGAGGAAGAGGCGCCGCGCCCTGCTCCCAGATCAATCACCGTGGACAAGCAGGAGACGCTGGCCACACTCGACGCTCTGACCGGCGAAGGTTCGGAAGAACGTCAGGGCCAGAAAAACTATGCTGCCGCGGTGACCCAGATTTTCAATCCGCGCAAAATCAAGGGCGCACCCAATATGCTGCTGGCGGAAGCCGGCACCGGGATTGGCAAGACACTCGGCTATCTGGCGCCCGCATCTCTGTGGTCGCGGCAAGCCGGCGGTGCGGTGTGGATTTCAACCTTCACCAAGGCGCTGCAGCGCCAGCTCGACCGGGAAACTCGCCGTATCTATCCGGACGAAGAAACATTCCGCAAGAAAGTCGTCGTCCGCAAGGGACGGGAAAATTATCTCTGCCTGCTCAATCTCGAAGACGCACTGCAGGGCGGTTTTGCGGGAAGAGCGGCGATCCTTGCCCATCTGGTCGCGCGTTGGGCGGCCTATAGCAAGGATGGCGATATGGTCGGCGGCGATCTGCCCGGATGGCTGACCACCCTGTTCCGCCGCAATGGCGCCACGGCGCTGACCGACCGGCGCGGTGAATGCGTCTATGCCGGCTGCCCGCATTATCGCAAATGCTTCATCGAGAAAGCCGCGCGCGCCAGCCAGCAGGCCGATATCGTCATCGCCAATCACGCGCTGGTGATGGTCAACGCTGCCCGCGGACGCGAACAACAGAACCCGCCGACGAGGCTGATCTTTGACGAAGGCCATCATCTGTTCGATGCCGCCGATTCGATGTTTGCCGCGCGACTGTCGGGGCAGGAAACGATCGAGATAAGACGCTGGGTGATCGGACCGGAAACGAAAAACCGGGGCCGCCGTCGCGGACTCGCCGCGCGCCTCGCCGATCTCGCATCCTATGACGAAGAAGGCGGCCGCGCGATTGAAAGCGCCCGCCATGCCGCCGAAGCGCTGCCCGGCGATGGCTGGCTCCAGCGGATCGGCGAAGGCGAACCCTCTGGCCCGATCGAGGCGTTGCTCCACGAAGTGCGCGCGATGGTTTTCGCGCGCGATGAAAGCCAGAGCGCCGATGCCGGCTATGGGCTGGAAACCGAACTGACCGATGTCGAAGGGCCGATGATCGATGCCGTCGCCAATGCCGCAACCGCGATGGATGCCCTGCTGAAACCTCTGGTGCGACTGGGCCAGCGGATCGAGCATCTGATCGAGGAAGGTCCCGACTGGATGGACGCGCCAGCGCGGGCACGGATGGAAGGCGCCTTGTCGAGCCTGGGCTGGCGCCGCGATACCTTGTCGGGCTGGCTTTCTTTACTGTCGCGAATTGGTGGTCCGGCCGATCCCGATTTCGTCGACTGGCTGATGATTGACCGCTATGAAGGCCGGGAATATGATGTCGGCATCTGCCGGCACTGGCTCGATCCGACCATCCCGGTCACCGAAGTCGTGACCAAACCGGCCCATGGCGTGATGATTACCTCCGCGACATTGAAAGGTGGCGGTGGCTGGGAGACCGCGCGGGCACGCAGCGGCGCGGTACATCTTGCCCATGCTCCCCAGGAATTCGAAGTCGCCAGTCCGTTTGATTATCCCAACCAGGCCAAGGTCATCATCGTCACCGACGTGAAGCGCGGCGATATGGCGGGGCTGGCCGGTGCCTATGCCCAGTTGATCGAAGCATCGGGCGGCGGCACGCTCGGCCTGTTTACCGCGATCAGGCGTCTGCGCACGGTCTATGCCCGCATCGCCGACCGGATGGCGCAAAGCGGATTGCCGATCTACGCCCAGCATGTCGACCCGATCGATACCGGCACTTTGGTCGATATTTTTCGCGACGACCCCAAAGCCAGCCTGCTCGGCACCGATGCCCTGCGCGACGGGGTCGATGTGCCTGGCCAGAGTCTGCGGCTGGTGGTGATGGAGTCGGTGCCCTGGCCGCGCCCGAATATTCTTCATCGCGCCCGGCGGCTGGCCGGTGGCGGCACCGCCTATGACGACCGGATCATTCGCGCACGACTGGCACAGGCCTTTGGCCGGATTATCCGCCGCGCTGATGACCACGGTCATTTTGTCATCCTGTCCTCCGCTTTCCCCTCGCGCCTGCTCAGCGCCTTTCCCGAAGGAACGCCGGTCGAACGCATGCCGCTGGAACAGGCGCTGGCCGCGATCCGCAAGGCAAAATCGGAAATGCCGCAATCCGGTCTTCCAACTGAAACAAGTTTGATGCATGACAATCGGCAATGAAAAAACTCACACTCCTGCGCCATGCCAAATCCAGCTGGGACGATCCGGTTGACCGCGATTTCGACCGCCCGCTCAACAAGAAGGGTAAACGCGCTGCTGCGGTGATGGGCCGTTTCATCCAGCGCAACGGACTGACCTTCGATCAGATTCTCGCCTCGCCCGCCGTGCGGGTGATCGAGACACTGGAAAATGTCGAGGAAGCCAGTGGTCAGGCAATGGAGCCGACATGGGATCGCAAAATCTATCTCGCCTCTTCCGCCACTCTGCTCGATGTATTGCGCGGCGCCAGTGCCGATGCAGACCATGTCCTGATGGTCGGTCACAATCCGGGACTGGAAGACCTGATTTTCGATCTGGTCCCCGATGACGGAACCTCGCCGGCCCGCGACGAGGTGGAAACAAAATATCCGACGGCCACACTGGCCGAAATGACGCTCGCCATCGATAGCTGGGCCGACATTACCGAAAAATGCGGCACGCTCGACCGGTTCACCCGGCCGCGAGACCTCGATCCGGAACTGGGACCAAATTACGACTAAGCGCGGTTTTCAGGGCCCACCAAAGGACTAAGCTTGGTTAAGCGCGTGCGACATCTGGTTGCGGATCGATTTCAGTTCCGCCAGAATCAGGCCGTTATCTTCATGCGTATTTATCGCCAGCGGCAGTACAGCGGCGGCCATTTGCGGCGCATCCTCGAACATTTCAGGCCCCCTGCGCCGCGAGGTCAGAAATTTGCGGGCGCCCTTGATTGTATAGCCTTCTTCGTTGAGCAGACGGTTGATCGTTTTGACAATCTCGACATCTTCGGGGCGATAATGGCGCCGCGAACCAGCCCGCTTAAGAGGGGTCAGTATCGCAAACTGGTCTTCCCAGTAGCGCAATATATGGGGCTTGATGCCCAGTTCTTTGGACAGTTCACCGATCGTGCGGAAAGCGCCTTGTTCCTTGGTCATACTCTACTCCCCCGGTTCGCCGGGTCCATTAACCTGCGGCGATTATCCTGTCACGCATCGTTTGGCTGGCGCGGAAGGTCAAGACCCGGCGCGGCGCGATCGGCACTTCGACGCCCGTCTTGGGATTGCGACCGGTGCGCTCTCCCTTGTCGCGCAATACGAAGGTTCCGAACCCCGAAATCTTGACATTCTCGCCATCGACCAGCGCCTCGATCATATGGTCCAATATCGACTCCACCATGACTGCGCTATCGGCACGAGAGAGGCCAACCTGCCGATTCATGGTATCGGCAAGATCGGCGCGGGTCAGGGTGTTGGTATAGCTCATCACAATAGCTTTCACTAAGAGATTGAAAATTCACCAAAGCTATAAATCAAATAGCCGCTTATGTAAATGTCGGCAGCAAACTTACCAGTGGATTTCAGCCGATTAGCCCGATAAGCGGAAAAGATGACCGATAAACAAACCCAGACCGTCGCCCTTTCCGAACTGCTTGATCAATGCGGACCCGGTGGCCCCGACCATCCGGTCGCTTTGCCGCAAAGCTGGACCCAGGGACGCACCGCCTTTGGCGGCCTCTCCGGCGCGCTTGCCTATCAGGCCGCCAGCCATATCGAAGCTGACCTGCCGCCGCTCCGCTCGGCGCAAATTGCCTTCACCGGACCGCTATTCGGGACATTGACCGCGGAGACCGCCATGCTGCGCCGCGGCAAGAGCACCGCTTTCGTGCAATCGGAGATTTTTGGCGACAAGGGTCTTGGACTGCACTGCAATTTTATCTTCGCAGCGCCCCGTCCGACCGAAGTGAAGACGTCCGATATTGTCGAGCCCGATTTCCCGGCGCTTCCTGACGGCGAGGACCTGCACAGCGGCCCCCCGCAGTTTTTCACCTCCAATATGGAATATGTCGGCAAGCGGATCGACACCAGCACCAAGACCAACCGTCTGACCCGCTGGATGCGGCTGAAACAGCGCGCCGGTCTCGATCCCGTCGCGGAAATACTCTGCATGTGCGACAGCCTGCCGCCCTCGGTCATGGGTTTGCTCGACAAGAATGCGATGGTCAGTTCGATGAACTGGCAGGTCAATATCATTGCCGAAGCGCTAACGACGCAAGATGGCTGGTGGCTGATCGATTCTCACACCCACCATGCCGATCATGGCGCGAGCAGCCAATATATGAGCATCTGGAACAGCCGCCGCGAACTGATGGCGACCGCGATGCAAAGCGTGGCTTATTACGCCTGATGGGATTGAGTGCGGACCAGCGAACCAAACCCAGTCTCGCCGTTATCGGCACAGGTATTGCCGGTCTGTCTGCCGCCTATTTGCTGAAAGACAAGTATCAGGTCACAGTTTTTGAAAGCCAGGCGCGGGCCGGCCTGGGCGCGCATAGCGTTGATTATGTCAGCAACGGCATCACCCGCCGGATCGACATCCCGCTGCGGATATTCTGCCACGGCTATTATGACAATCTGCTGGCGCTTTACGACCATATCGGCGTCGAGATACTGACCAGCGACCATAGCGGCATATTTTCCGACGAGGCGGGCCATGTCATCCTGCACTATGGAAACGTCCGTTTTGGCATGGCGCGATTTTCCCATTTGAAGGGGCGCAACTGGCTGAGCCCTGCGGCCTGGGCCATCGGTCTGCAGAGCAAACGGTTTTTTTCCCGGGCGAAACGGGATATCGCCCGAACCGATCTGGCCGACATCTCCTTCGGCGAATATTTGCAGCAGTCCGGAGCGGGCCGCGAATTTATCGATACTGTCCTGCTACCGATGATGTCGGTGACCTGCACCTGCGACTACCAGGCGGTGCGCGATTATCCGGCCGATCTTATGCTCGAATATCTCACATGCGGCGTGCACAAAATAGGGATCATGAGCGCGGCAAAGGGCGTCGATGATATCGTACCGCGTATGCTGGTCGATGTCGAGTTGCGAACGAACAGTCCCGTCGCTGTGATTGAACCGGACGGGCAGCAGCTTCGGGTGGTAACGCAAGCAGGCGCGGTTCAGCATTTTGACCAGGTCGTGATCGCCGCCCAGGCCCATCAAGCCGCAGCGATGCTATCCGGATTTGACGACCGCCAGGCTTTGCTCAATCGCATCCCGTTCGAACGATCGACCATGAGCGTGCACACCGATCAGGAAATCCTGCCGGCACCAACAAAGGGTCTGTCCCCGGTCAGCTATCATGTCCCGCGTGATTCCAGCCGCGCCGAAGTATCGGTTGATCTGACCAAGGCGATTGCCCGCCTGTCCGGTCAGGAAACCATTTTCCAGACCTGGAACCCGATGCGCAGAATCGCCCCCAATCGCGAACTGGCCAGAGTTAATTTCACCCGACCAACGGTGACCCGGGACAGCCGCAAGGCCGTCATCGCACTGCGCGAAAGCCAGGATCAGCCCGCCAACAGACTATGGCTATGCGGCTCCTATATGGCGGAAAGAATTCCCCTGCTCGAAGCTGCAGTCGATTCTTCGGTTTTGGTGGCGGAACATCTGGGCGCTGCCATACCGTGGAAAGCCAGCGCTCCGGCGGCAGCCTGAGCGATGGCCGAATTTCACGATCTCGCAGAACTGGCGCTCAATCGCGAAGGCCAGTCCTGGGGCAATCTCGGATATTGGCAAAGCGAGACGGAATATTCGGACGCTTGCCGCGCGATCGCACTGTTGCTGGGAGAACAGGCCGGGCTGGACCGCCAGTCGGTGGTTTTCGATGCCGGCTTCGGTTGCGGCGACCAGTTGCTGCTCTGGCTGGAGCATTTTCGGGTCGCTCGGGTCCGAGGCGCAAACCTGTCCCGCATTCAGACCGCCTATGCCAGGACTAAGCTGGCAAAAGCCGGATTTTCGGCGGCCGCGACGGCTATCGTACAGGGTGATATCAACGATCCCGAAGTCTGGCGTGCCACGCTCGATAGGAACAAGCCCAGCCATGTCTTGGCGCTGGATTGCGCCTATCATTTTCCCGATCGGGTGGCGTTTATTGCGCTGGCGCACAAGAATCTCGCGCCGGCCGGCCGGCTCGCGCTGACCGACTTCATGTTATCGGATCAGCACCGGACAGGTTCCTTCACGCATCGGCTGCTGCGCTGGATGCTGAAACGCTCGCATATCGCAGAGGCCAATATCGTGCGCCGCGACCTGTATCTCAGCCAGTTACAGGAAGCCGGTTTCGGAGAAGTCCGGATCGTCGATATCAGCGAGCATGTCATGCCTGGCTTCGCACGCTTCATCCGGACATTTCGGGGAAGCGGAAAGCTTGGGGGGTCAGGACCGCTCAAATATGCAGTGACCGGTCGGTTTCTCCAATGGGCCCATCGCCGGTCTATTTTGCGCTATTGCCTGATCAGCGCCACAAAAACCGGCAGATGAGCGGATCGTTACAGGCAATATTGCAGCGCCTTTTTCAGACCCACCCTTGGCTCGCCCATAGGCCGATTGTTCAACTACGCGCCGACATTGCGGAGCGCCTCTGATACTTTTTCCTTGAGATTTAGCAGGGTCGCGAGATTGACTTGCCGGCCTTCGGAAGCAACCGTGAAGATGCTTGAAACCAGGCCATCTATCTCGGTCAAAATTCCGGCCAGGTCGGAATGATCATCTGGGCCGACAACATGCAGGCCGCTATCTGTCAAACCGGCCAGCTTCTCTTCCAGACTGCGCCGCCTGGCAATCTCGTCCTGCAGCTCGTTTTGGATATCGGCCAGCGCCATGCTGCGGATAATCACGCGCTCGTCGAGAACATTATTGGTTCGCCGAATTTCGACTGCATCCCGCTTCTTGCTCAATTGCGATGCCATCCGCGCGCAGAGCACTTCGAAATCGATCGGCTTGGTGACATAGTCATCCGCTCCGGCCGACAAAGCCTCGACGACCGCTTCCCCTTCCGTACGGGCGGTGACCATGATGACCGGCAGCGATTTGGTTGCATCCATATCGCGCAGCTGTTTTAGCACCTCGACGCCGTCCATCATCGGCATCATATAATCCAGCAAGACGATATCGCGTATTGCTTCCTCAATGGATCGAAGCGCCGCCATACCGCTGTCGACGGCAGCGGCGACAAAGCCCGCCTTGCCCAGCCGGCGGCACAAAAGTGCGCGGTTCGCTTCCACGTCGTCGTCGACAAGGATTTTTACAACGGCTGGTTCGACTGGATGTTTATTCTGCATCATCAAGGCCTGCTTTCAATTCCTGTGGTCAAAATCGAAGGAGACTTGTCTGCGCCCTTGTCGGTCGTTTCCTGATCGATTTTGTCATCAAAAGCCCCGATACTGGCGACCAGCTTTCTCGGACTGATGCGATTTTTGGGCAGGATTTTGGCGATACATTGATGGAAATCTTGATCGGAATGCCGTCCTCCGACCATTTTGCTATGCGCTTGATTGCCTCGATCAGCACCCACTCGCCAATCTCGTTGATGATGTTCAGCTTTTCCGCAGCAGGGATAAAAGTATCAGGCATTATCAGACCCGAAGTCGGATGGTTCCAGCGGATCGGGGCTTCTGCAGACGAGATTTGCAATGCTATTTACCGGGAGATCGAATGAAGAATCCGGTGATATCAACCGTTAAGTTTCTGCCGCTAATCCCTTGCAACCTGCTTCACCTGAATGTCCGGCGCATTTTGCCATCCTCCACCCAGCGCTTTGAACAGACTGATTTGAGCGGCAAGACGGTCTGCACCGGCCGCGGCCGCTGCGGCGCGCGCGGATGCCCTGTCCTTTTCAGAATCCAGGAGCTGGAACAGATTGTCCGCGCCATAATCATAGCGCAAGCGGGAGATATGGGCGGCGCTTTCGCTCGCCGCCACAGCCTTGTCGAGCGAGCGTTCGCGGGCGATTGCCCCGTCCAGGCGGGCCAGGGCCTGTTCGGTTTCCTGAAGCGCGGTCAGAATGACCTTGTCAAACTCGGCCAGCGCTCCGTCAGCAACGGCTTCGGATTGTCGCACCTTTGCACGGGCGGCGTTGTTGAACGGGAAATTCCAGCTGATCAGCGGTCCGATGGAATAGCCAATGGAATCGGACTTGCCCAAATCACCTGTCCCGTTCGCACCAAGCGATATGCCGCCCAGCAAGCTGATCGAGGGGTAAAGCTGCGCGGTCGCCACGCCGATACGAGCGACATCACCGGCCAGTTGCCGTTCTGCCGCCCGGATATCAGGACGGCGGGCAAGCAATGTACGGCCGTCGCCGACCGGAATTGCCGTACTGGTCTTTGGCAAGGCGTCGCAGGCAGCGGCCTCACTGTCGGCCTGGGCTGGAGGATCACCGGTCAATACGGCAAGCGCGTATAAGGATGCGCGGCGCTCCGCCTCGAATGCGGGTATTTGCGCGCGTGTCTGTTCCAGCAGCAAGGTGGCGCTGTCAACGTCCCGGCGATTGGCGCGACCGCCCTGCAGCAGCCGCTGCGTAAGATCCTGGGTTTTTTCCTGCAGCTCCGCCGTTTCTCTGGCAACCCGCGCCTGAACCGCGAAAGAGCAGACCAGCATATAGGTCCGCGCGGTTTCGGCGGCGATCGCAACACGGGCAGCATCGAGCGCGGCCTCTGCGGTCTGCGAATCGGATCGGGCAGCCTCGATCGACCGGCTGACACCGCCGAACAGATCGACTTCATAAGAAGCATCGAAGCCGACCGAGAAATAGTCATATGTCACCGGCCCCGAACTGCCCGCCGAAGTGCTGGAGGCAGCCGTCCGGTTGCGCGTCGCCGACGAGCTGCCCGTCGTCACTGGCAGGCGTCCTGCACCGGTTTCCGCGAGCAAGGCGCGCGATCTCTGCAAATTGGCAGCCGCGATGCGCAAGTCGATATTGTTGCGCAGAGCTTTGTCGACCAGTCTGTCGAGCACGGGGTCATCAAATAACCGCCACCATTTCTCCGGCAGTTCGGCGACGGTAATATCGGGACTATTTCCGGTTTCGATCAGCGTGGCAGAGCCATCTGACAACGCCGCCGGCGGCCGGTAATCCGGCCCGACTGTGCAGGCAGACAAGCCGGCAATCGAAAGCGCTATGCCAATTTTTCTTATCACTCTGCGATCTCCGTGGCGGATTTGGATTGCCGGTCGGGATCAGCCTTTGTGCGTGATAACCTGTCACCCAGCTTGCGGGCGATGACGTAAAAGCTGGGCGTGAACAACAGGCCGAAAATCGTTACGCCAATCATGCCGAAAAATACCGCCACACCCAAAGCCTGGCGCATTTCCGCTCCTGGTCCTGAGCCGACAACCAATGGCAGCACCCCGAGAATGAATGCAAAGGAGGTCATCAAGATCGGCCGCAAACGTTGCGCTGCCGCCTTGCGGGCCGCTTCCAGCAATTCCATTCCCGCATCTTCATTCTGTTTCGCAAATTCCACAATCAGGATGGCATTTTTGGCAGCCAGACCGATCAAGACAACCAGCCCGATCTGGGTCAGTATATTATTGTCCAGTCCCATTAAATTGATGCCCAGGATGGCTGCCAGCAGACACATCGGGACGATCAGAATGACCGCAAGCGGGAGAACAAGACTTTCATATTGCGCCGCCAGCAGCAGGAAAATGAAGATAACGGCCAGGCCGAATATCAGCGTGGCCGTATTGCCCGCCTGCTGTTGCTGGAAGGCCAGTTCCGTCCACTCGTAGTTAAAGCCCTGCGGCATAATTTCAGTCGCCAGTCTTTCCATCGTTTCGAGCGATTGCCCGCTGGAGAATCCGCTGACGGTATCACCCTGCAATTCTGCCGATGGATAAAGATTGTAACGCACAACCCGGTAAGCGCCGCTGTCATTCTTCAGCGTCATGACTGCATCGAGCGGCACCATATTGCCCGCGGCAGACCGGGTTTTCAGCCTGCCGACATCGCTGATCTGGTCGCGGTGGGCGGCATCGGCCTGGGCCGTCACGCGAAAAGTACGGCCAAGATAATTGAAATCGTTGATATAGGTCGAACCAAGATAGGTGCCCAAAGTCGAGAATATATTCTCGACCGGCACGCCCATTTGCTCCGCCCTTTCCCGGTCAATATCGGCAAACAGCCGGGGGGTGTTGGTGTTGAATGTGGTGAAGGCAGAGGATAATCCTTCTTCCGCATTGGCCGCCGCCATCATTTTCATGGTGACGTCCTGCAGCGCTTTCAGTCCAGCGCCGCTGCGATCTTCGACAATCATTTTCCAGCCACCACCGGTTCCAATGCCTCGCACCGGTGGCGGCGGAACGATCAGTATATTGCCGGCGGTGATTGATGACAGGACGCCGCGCAATTCATTGGCAATAGTGTCTGAATCGGCGCGCTGATCATGGTCTTTCAAGGGAATGAACATGGTTGCGGCATTGGGAGCCACACTGAAGGTTGCTCCGTCCAGCCCGGCCATCGCGATAGTCGCCTTGACGGCCGTGTTCTCCAGCGCAATTTTTTGCGCCTCGGAGAGAATTTCATCGGTGCGCTGCAACGAAGCGCCGGGCGGCATTTGGACGATACCAATCAGATAGCCCTGATCCTGAGCCGGAATGAATCCGGTGGGTGTTTCGGTAAAACGCCAGGCCGTCATGCCAATCAGCAAGGCATACACTACCGAAACGATCAGCAGCATACGGACAGCGCGTCCGGTCAGCCGGCCATAGCGTTCCGATAATTTGTCAAATCCGCTATTAAATCCTCTGGCAAAACGAGCGGGGTAGCCGCGCCATCCGTCCCGCACGTCGGTGTCTTGCTTCGGCTTCAACAGCAGCGCCGCAATAGCAGGAGACAATGTCAGGGAGACAAATGCGGAAATGATCGTTGCGCTTACGATTGTCAGCGCAAATTGCTGATAAAACTGACCGGAAAGACCCGGAATAAATGCGGTGGGAATGAAAACGCCGGCGAGAACCAGTGCGATGGCAATCAGCGCGCCCGACACTTCACGCATGGTTTCGTGCGCGGCGGCCAGCGGGCTCAGGCCCTGTTCGTCCATCAGACGCTCGACATTCTCGACCACGACAATCGCGTCATCCACTACGATGCCGATCGCCAGGACCATGCCGAAAAGCGACAGATTGTTGAGAGAAAAGCCGAAGGCGGCCAGCATCGCCAGCGACCCGATCAGCGATACCGGAATTGCGATGATCGGAATGATCGCCGCTCTCCAGCTTTGCAGGAACAGCAGAACGACGATGGCCACCAGAATGATTGCCTCGATCAATGTACTTTGCACCGCTTCGATGGAAGCTTCGATATATTCCGTCGGATTATACGGAATTTCATAGGCCATGCCCGGAGGGAAGCTATCGGATACCCGCGCCAGTTCCGCTTTGACCGCTTCTGCGGTTGCCAGCGCATTGGACCCCGGCAACTGGGTAATCCCGACAGCAGTCGTCGGCTGGCCTTTCAGATAGGCATTGATGCTGTAATCCTGGGCTCCCAGCTCGATCCGTGCGACGTCGCGCAGCCGGGTAAGACGGCCTTCGTCATCGCGTTTGACGATGATCGCGCCGAATTGCTCCGGGGTGGTAAGCCGTCCTTCGGTCTGAATGTTCAGCTGGAAAGCGGTGCCGCCTTCGTTAAACGGTGGCTGGCCTATCGAACCGGCCGATACCTGGGCATTTTGCGCGCCGACGGAGCTGGTAATCTCGTCAACGGTCAGATTGCGGGCTGCGGCCCGGTCAGGGTCGATCCACACACGCATATTATAATCACGCCCGCCGAATTGCCGGACCCCGCCGACACCGGGAATGCGCAACAGACGGTCAATGACCTGCAATTTGACATAGTTGGAAACATATTGCTGCGTCAGCGATCCATCGCTGGAATAGAAGGTTGATACCAACAATATGTCCGGCGAGTTCTTGAGTACCGTCACACCGATTTGGCGGACTTCGGTCGGGAGCCGCGGTTCAGCGGTTGAAACCCTGTTCTGGACGAGAACCTGTGCCTGATCGACATCCACCCCTTGCGCAAAGGTCACGGTGATCGACACATTGCCGTCACCGGTGGAAGAGGACGACATATAGATCATGTCCTCTACTCCGTTGATCGATTCTTCCAGCGGAGCGGCGACCGTTTCAGCGAGGGTTTCCGAAGTCGCGCCCGGAAAAGTAGCGCTAACGATGACCGTCGGTGGCGCGATTTCCGGATATTGCGCGACCGGCAGGCTTGGATAGGCAACGATACCGAAGATCACGATCAGGATCGACAGCACCGCGGCAAAGATCGGCCGATCGATAAAAAAATGGGAGAATTTCATTATTATGCCACCGGCTTGGCATCGGTTGGCGGTGGTGCTTTTGCCGGGATCGATACCGGGGCTGTATTTTCAGACCGTGGCTTCATTTCGATAAGCTTGGCTTTTACCTCGGTTCCCGGTCGCAATCCGGCCAGCCCGTCGAGCACGATTCTCTCGGTCGGCGCGATGCCGTCCCGGATCACGCGCAAGCCTTCGACCAGCGGCCCGGTCTCGACGACGCGCTGCGCAACCTTGCCGTCTTTCCCGATAACGTAGAGCAGTTTGCGGGTCTGGTCGGCGACAATCGATTCATCGGGCACAAGCAGGGCCTCATAGGTCCCGGAGCCGAGCAAACGGGCTCGTCCGAACATTCCCGGGACCAGAAACCCGTCCGGATTTTGCACTTCGGCATGCGCCCGGATTGTCCCTGAATCCGGATCGATGGCATTATCGACAAAGGTCATACGACCGCGCCACTGGTAGCCGCTGTCATCCGCGAGCTGAATTTCAACCGGGTTCTGCGCATAGCGCGAAGAGCGGCGCTCACCGCGTTGATCCTGCCGGATATATTTCAGATAGAAACTTTCCGCGCCTTCAAAGCTGAAATATATCGGATTGACGGTTCCGACCCGGGTCAGAAGCGTCTGGCCGGCGACTACTGTATCGCCCAGCGCAACCCGCTTGTCGGAAATCCGGCCGGTTATCGGCGAACGGACCATCGTATAGGAAAGCTGCAATTTTGCTTCCTTCAGCTGCGCGGCAGCACCACTGCGCGCGGCAACCGCGGTGCGATAGGCCGCCTGTTTTTGTTCATATTCTTCCTTACTCACCGCCTCGAAGGCAAGCAGCTCCCGCGCCCGCTCCATTTCCGTGCGGGCATTGGCCACACTCGCTTCATTCTGGTTGATTTGCGCCTGCGCCTGCGCAACCGCATTGCGGAAAGTCCGCTGGTCTATCACGAACAGCAATTGCCCCTTCTGCACCTCGACACCTTCGCGAAACGCGATGCGCTCGATCGTACCGGAGACCTGCGGCATGATTTCGACATCCTGCATGGCTTCAAACCGGCCGATAAACTCGTCCCAGTCCACAACCTCCCGCTGCAGCGGGACAGCTACCGAGACAGTTTTAGGCGCTGGCGCCTGAGGCGCTGGCTCGCCACAAGCGACGACCAGAAGCAACGACATCAGCCCGATGACGGATTTCATAGAGAAGGGCATTTTGTCATGGCTTGCAGGAATCATGGCGGGAGGAGATCCAGTGAACTGTTATATGATAGGGGTCTTTTCTAGCCGGTCAGGTAACTTTATCTATGCTGCAACGCAACATAGATATAATTTGTCCGCTGTGGCAAAATCTTTGCTGCGGCAACCGGTGCCGCGGATACTGCCCTGCCGGAGCGCCGGCGGGAGGGGGTAAAGTCCTTGCCCATCTGCCTTCCTGAGCGGTCTAGCAGAAGGTCTGAACGCCCCTATTTCTTCGACCGTGAGAGCCATCTCGGGGCATCAGCTATAGGATTGCAGGGACATAATATAGTCGACAATGCCCGCTCTCCTGTCCTCAGACGGGTCGGATTGCGGTATCAGTCAGAGCCATTGAATTTCCGATCCCGCAGAAAACTGCGAAAATATGCAGAAAGGCCCTCAGAAGATTATGATTGTCAGTCAACGCGCGCGAACAAGCGCAATCAGCTGATCGCCATATTTAGCATTTTTACGGGGTTTTTGGAACCAATAGCGGTAATGGAGAAACTGTCTAATGGTGCCCAGAAGAGGACTCGAACCTCCACATCCTTGCGAATACATGCACCTGAAGCATGCGCGTCTACCAATTCCGCCATCTGGGCCCATGCAGGCGGTAATCGTCTCGATACCACCTGACAGAGGCGGGCGATTAGCCGCTTGGTGGCTCTGCTGTCAATGATTCATATCGGCTAAATCGCCTCATCACGGGTCGGCAGTCAGCGGCATATGGCGAACCCGCAGCGACAGAGCCTGAATTATGCTAGACTGTGCAGGGAATCGGATGTTGCTTCACCCGCCCGGCTGAGGCAGAGGCAAGATAGAAACCTAGGCACGAGTGGAAGATGGACATGGATCTCGACGGACAATTGATTTGCATATTTGGCGGAGGCGGTTTTCTGGGCCGCTATGTGGCGCAGGCGCTGCTCGAGCGCGGTGCGCGGCTGCGCATTGCCGAGCGTAACATCAAGAATGCCATGCATATCAAGCCGCTCGGCAATCTCGGGCAGACACAATTTGTCAGCGCGGACGTGACCAAGGCGGATAGCGTTGCCCGCGCGGTTCAAGGCTGCGACGGGGTGATCAATCTTGTTGGCATATTGAACGGCAATTTCGAAGCGGTCCATGTCGAGGGCGCGCGCAATGTTGCGGAGGCTGCCAGCAAGGCGGGCTGCCGCACTTTGCTGCACCTCTCGGCGATCGGCGCGGACAGCGCCTCCCCATCGCGCTATGGCCGGAGCAAAGGCGAGGGCGAACAGGCGGTTCTGAAAGCCTTTCCCGATGCGATCATCATCCGGCCCTCGATTGTCTTTGGCCGGGAAGACCAGTTCATCAATCGCTTTGCCGCGATGATTGCGATGTTGCCAGTGGTGCCGGTAATCGGCAGCGCGACCAAATTCCAGCCGGTATTTGTCGGCGATGTTGCCGATGTTGCGGCGGAGGCGCTGAGCCACCCGGAACTTTATGCCGGACAGACCTATGAGCTGGGCGGGCCGGAAGTGATCAGCATGGGCGATCTCAACCGGCGGATTGCAAAGATGACCGGGCGCGAACGGACCTTCATTGATGTGCCGGATATTGGCGCCCGCATATTGGCGATGCTGCCCGCCTCGCCGATAACATCGGACCAGTATAAGATGCTGCAGAAAGACAATGTCGTTGCACCGGGCGCCAAGGGACTGGACTCGTTCGGCGTAGCGCCGACCCCGCTCGCAGCGGTCGCCAGCGGCTGGATGGAAAAATATACCGCCCACGGCCGCTTTGGCGCGCGTGCCAAGGCAATCTAGGCGCGGCCAGACAGAGGCAGGACTAGAAAAGCGCCAGCAGCGCGATGCCCATCGCGACGCGGTAGACGACAAATACCATCATCGATGCCTTGCGCAAAAAGCGCATCAGGAAGGTCATCGTCGCCAGCGCGGCGACAAAGGTGAGCACGCCGGTGATCAGCGCTTCCTTTAGCAATGCACTGCTCGCGCCCATCAGATCGGGAATGATCAGCACGCCGGCACCGGCCACCGCCGGTATCGACAGCAGGAAGGAAAAGCGCGCCGCCTCTACCCGTGTATAGCCGAGGAAGCGGGCCGCGGTCATGGTCACGCCGGAACGGCTGGTGCCGGGGATCAGCGCCATCGCCTGGGCCAGGCCGACAATGATACCGTCTTTCAGCGTCAGGTCTTCGAAGGATTTGACCTGCCGCCCGAAACGGTCGGCGATGCCGAGCAGGATGCCGTAGACGATCAGGTTGACGGCGACCAAAGTCGTGCTGCGGAATCCGTCAAGATAGCCGCCGGTCTTCAGGAACAGACCAACAATGACGGCGGGAATCGTGCCGATGATGATCCACCAGAACAACCGCTTTTCGGCTGGCGCCTGGCCGATTCCGATCGTGGCGAGACCGCCTTTACCCAGCGACCAGACATCCCTGAAAAAATAGGTGATGATCGCGAGCAGCGAACCGACATGCACGGCAATGTCGATCATCGGGCCCTGGTCGGCATAGCCGGTGAATACCGGCAACAGGATCAGATGACCGGATGAGGATATCGGGAGAAATTCGGTAACGCCCTGCACAATAGCGAGGAGCAGCATTTGAATGAAGGTCATTGGACAGCCCGTAATATGGTTTTGCGCTCAATAGCTTTTCAATTTGTGGTTGTCGTGAGGAAAATATAGGTCCGATAAATTACTAGTTCTTGCTACAACGACAATCTGGCGGAGCCTACTGCATTTAGAAATCACTAATAGGACATTATTACTGACCTATATCGGAGATTTCACGTGACTCCCGCCGGTTTTTTGGTTATTTAGCTGGCCATACCCGCCCGGCAGGGTCGTTGGTAACCATCACATATTAGGAAAACGAGTATCCGGCATGGCAAAAAGCCCGCAGAAATTGGAAATGCTGAAATTTGTCGAGGAGGGCCAGGCCTATCCCGAAAAACGCGACCCCGATCTGCGTGCGGAAGACTTTCAGGAAATTGCAGACCGGTACGCGACAGATAAAGCCGCCGAACAGGCTGCGCGTTGCTCGCAATGCGGTGTGCCTTACTGTTCGGTCCACTGTCCCCTGCACAATCATATCCCCGACTGGCTCCGCCTGACCGCCGAAGGCCGTTTGCGCGAAGCCTATGAAATGTCGAACCTGACCTCGACCATGCCGGAAATCTGTGGCCGCATCTGTCCGCAGGACCGGTTGTGCGAAGGCAATTGCGTGATCGAATTTTCCGGCCATGGCGCGGTCACCATTGGCGCGGTGGAGAAATATATCACCGACACCGCCTGGGAAGAAGGCTGGGTAGAACCGCTGCAGCCGGGTCGCCCGCAAGGCCAGTCGGTCGGCATCATCGGTGCCGGACCTGCCGGCCTGACCGCCGCCGAATATCTGCGCGTCGCCGGTTACGACGTGCATGTCTATGACCGCCACGACCGCGCCGGCGGATTGCTGACCTACGGCATACCGGGTTTCAAGCTGGAAAAGCATGTGATCATGCGGCGGGTCCAGCGGCTGAAGGATGGCGGCATCCAGTTCCACGAAAGTTTCGAGGTCGGCAGAGATGCGACACTGGAAGAATTGCGCGACAAGCACGACGCGATCCTGATCGCGACCGGCGTCTACAAGGCCCGCGAAATCCAGATGCCGGGCGTCGGCGCACCGGGCGTCGAGGAAGCGCTCGATTTCCTGATCGCTTCCAACCGCAAGAGTTTCGGCGACGATGTCCCCGATTTTGAAAATGGCCGATTCAACGCCGAGGGCAGGAATGTCGTCGTCATCGGCGGCGGTGACACCGCGATGGATTGCGTGCGGACATCCATCCGGCAAGGCGCGAAATCGGTCAAATGCCTCTATCGCCGCGACCGCGCCAATATGCCCGGTTCGCAGAATGAAGTGCGCAATGCCGAGGAAGAAGGCGTCGAATTTGTCTGGTTGTCTGCCCCGAAAGCAATCGAGGGCACGGATCATGTAACGGCGGTCAGAACGACCAGAATGCGGCTCGGCGCGCCCGATGCCAGCGGTCGTCGTTCCCCCGAAGTCGAGCCGGATAGCGATTTCACCATCGACGCCGATCTGGTGATCAAGGCGCTCGGTTTTGATGCGGAGGACTTGCCCGGCCTGTTTGGTTCGCCGGACCTGTCGGTCACCCGCTGGGGCACGCTGCGCGTCGATCACAAGTCGATGATGACCAATCTGGACGGCGTGTTCGCCGCCGGTGACATTGTCCGCGGCGCCAGCCTGGTCGTCTGGGGCATCCGCGATGGTCGCGATGTGACCGAACATATGCACCGCTTTTTGCGGGAGAAGAAATTGGCCGAAAAGGTTGCGGCATAGCCGCAAACGGAGCATTATCATGAAGCTATTATTTTCAACATTTGCGGCCACTCTGGCGCTTGTCGCGAGCGTTCCCGCAGCGGCGCAAGATACAACCAGCACAGCAAGCGACATTGAACAAGTCGCTGTCGATCCCGCCCGCCTCGCCGCTGCCGAGGTCACGATCGACTATCTGTTCCCGCTCGGCACCTATGAGCGGATGATGAAGGGCACGATGGATCAGATGATGGACAGCATCATCAGCCAGAGTTTCGAACGTCCGATGGCAGAGACCATGAAAGGCTATGGCGTTGACGATGCGGCGATAGAGGAAATGGGTGATGCCTCCATCAATGACATGATGCTGGAACGGGACCCGCATTTTAAAGAGCGGATGCAGATATCGACCAGAATCATGACCAATGAAATGGTCGACCTGATGACCGCAATGGAACCGGCAATTCGCGAAACACTTGCGAACATCTATGCCCGAAAGTTCACGGCTGACCAACTGGCCGAAATGAACGCGTTTTTTGCTACCGAAACCGGCGGCGCCTTTGCCCGTGACTATATGATGGTCTTTGTCGATCCGGAAATGATGCAGTCGATGATGAACTTCGTACCGGAGATAATGCAAGCCATGCCAGCGATCATGAGAAAAGTCGAGGAAGCGACCGCCCACCTTCCGCCGGTCAAGACCGGGGCGCATCTGCAGGAAGACGACGAATGACGCACCATTACCCCACCCCCGAACATGAACGCCTCGCCCGCGAAGGCATGTACCGGCCGGAATTTGAATCCGATGCCTGCGGTGTCGGCCTTGTGGCGGCGACCGATGGCAAACCGTCGCGCCGTGTTGTCTCCTCCGCCATCGATGCGCTGAAAGCGGTCTGGCACCGGGGTGCGGTCGATGCCGATGGCAAGACCGGTGATGGCGCCGGCCTGCACGTCGATCTGCCCGAGCGCTTCTTTGACGATGCGATTGCCGACAGCGGCCACAAGGTCCGGCCGAACCGGCTAGCCGTGGGCATGATCTTTCTGCCGCGCACCGATCTCAATGCACAGGAAAGCTGCCGGACCATTGTCGAGGCGGAAATCATCGAGGCCGGTTATACCATCTATGGCTGGCGGCAGGTGCCGGTCGACGTATCGGTGATTGGCCAGAAAGCGCAGAACACCCGCCCCGAGATCGAGCAGATCATGATCGCCGGACCGATGCCGGACCGGCAGGACGCGCGCGAATTCGAGAAGAATCTCTATCTCATCCGTCGGCGGATCGAGAAGAAGGTGATCGCTGCGCAGATTCAGGATTTCTACATCTGCAGCCTGTCCTGCCGCTCGATCATCTACAAGGGCCTGTTTCTCGCTGAATCCCTGTCGGTTTTCTATCCCGACCTGCTGGATGACCGGTTCGAAAGCCGGGTGGCGATTTTCCACCAGCGCTATTCGACCAATACTTTTCCGCAATGGTGGCTGGCCCAGCCGTTCCGCTGCCTCGCCCATAATGGTGAAATCAACACCATTCGCGGCAACAAGAACTGGATGAAGAGCCACGAGATCAAAATGGCGAGCCTCGCCTTTGGTGACCATAGCGAGGATATCAAACCGGTAATCCCGGCAGGTTCCTCCGACACGGCGGCGCTGGATGCGGTGTTCGAGACCATCTGCCGCTCCGGCCGCGATGCGCCGACCGCAAAGATCATGCTGGTGCCGCAAGCCTGGCAGAATGATCCGGATATCGATCCCGCCCATCAGGCGATGTACGAATATATGGCCAGTGTCATGGAGCCGTGGGATGGTCCGGCCGCACTGGCAATGACCGATGGCCACTGGGCCGTCGCCGGGGTTGATCGCAATGCGCTGCGGCCGTTGCGCTATTCGATCACCGCCGACAATCTGCTGATCATCGGATCCGAATCTGGCCTGGTCGTTGTGCCCGAAAGCCAGGTTGTCGAAAAAGGCCGCCTCGGCCCCGGTCAGATGATCGCGGTCGATCTGGATGAAGGCGTGCTGTTCAAGGACCGCGAACTCAAGGACCGGATCGCGTCGGAAGAACCCTATGCCGATCTGGTCAAGGGCTTCCAGACCGTAGACGACCTGCCTCCGGCGCCGAAAGTTTCCGGCATGGGCTATTCCAAGGAAGAATTGATCCGCCGCCAGACCGCTGCCGGCCATACGCTCGAGGATATGGAAATGATCCTCGCGCCGATGGTCGAGGATGCCAAGGAAGCGATCGGCTCGATGGGCGATGATACGCCGCTCGCGGTGATCAGCGTCAAGCCACGCCAGATCAGCCATTTCTTCAAGCAGAATTTTTCCCAGGTCACCAACCCGCCGATCGACAGTCTGCGCGAGCGCCATGTGATGAGCCTGCGCACACGTTTCTCCAATCTGGCCAATATCCTCGAACAGGACAGCCAGAACGAGGACGTCATGGTGCTGGAAAGTCCGGTGCTTAGCTGCGCTTTGTGGGAGCGACTGAAACTCGGCTTCGGCGACGCCGTGGCGCAGATCGACTGCACCATGAGCACCACCGGCGGTGCCATCGAACTGCGCGATGCCCTCGCCCGCATCCGCTCCGAAGCGGAGCAGGCGGTCCGGGCCGGCAAGACCGAGATTTTCCTCACCGACGAGGATATTGACGAGGACCGGCTGGCGATCTCGATGATCATCGCGACCGCGGCGGTGCACACGCATCTCGTCCGGAAGGGTCTGCGCTCCTACGCCTCGATCAACGTCCGGGCAGCCGAATGTCTCGACACCCATTGCTATGCCGTATTGATCGGTGTCGGCGCGACCACGGTCAACGCCTATATGGCGGAAGCCGCTATTGCCGACCGGCACGCCCGCGGCCTGTTCGGCGACCTCGGCTTTGATGACTGTCTCGCCCGTCACAAGAAAGCGGTCGACGAAGGCCTGCTGAAGATCATGTCGAAAATGGGCATCGCGGTGATTTCCAGCTATCGCGGCGGCTATAATTTCGAAGCCGTCGGTCTGTCCCGCGCGCTGTGCAACGATCTCTTCCCCGGCATGCCGACCAAGATATCCGGCGAAGGCTATGCGTCTTTGTTCATCAACGCGCAGGAAAAGCACGCGGCGGCCTTCGAACCGGCAGTCGTTCGCCTGCCGGTCGGCGGCTTCTACAAGCAGCGCGATGGCGGCGAAGCCCATGCTTATGGCGCGCATATGATGCACCTGCTGCAATCGGCGGTCGCCCATGACAGCTACACCTCCTATCTGCAATTTTCGCAAGCGGTGCGCGAGATGGAGCCGATCTATCTGCGCGACCTGATGGAGTTCAACTATGCGCCGGTGCCGATGCCGATCGACGAGGTCGAGGCGATCACCGAAGTGCGCAAGCGGTTCAACACGCCCGGCATGAGCCTCGGCGCGCTCAGCCCCGAAGCGCACGAAACACTGGCCATAGCGATGAACCGGATCGGCGCGAAATCCGTGTCCGGCGAAGGCGGCGAGGAAAAGCGCCGCTACAAGCCTTTCGAAAATGGCGACAATGCCTCGAGCCCGATCAAGCAGGTCGCCTCCGGCCGCTTCGGCGTAACATCGGAATATCTCGGCGCCTGCGAAGAGATCGAGATCAAGGTCGCCCAGGGCGCCAAGCCCGGCGAGGGCGGGCAGCTGCCCGGCTTCAAGGTTACCGAATTTATCGCCAAGCTGCGCCATTCAACGCCCGGCGTCACCCTGATCTCGCCGCCGCCGCATCATGATATCTACTCGATCGAGGATCTCGCCCAGTTGATCTATGATCTCAAGCAGATCAACCCGCGCGCCCGGGTCTGCGTCAAGCTCGTCTCCTCGGCCGGAATCGGCACGATTGCAGCCGGCGTGGCCAAGGCCCATGCCGATGTCATCCTGATCTCCGGCAACACCGGGGGTACCGGCGCGTCGCCGCAAACCTCGATCAAATTTGCCGGCACGCCCTGGGAAATGGGACTGACCGAAGCCAATCAGGTGCTCACCCTCAACGGCCTGCGCCACCGGGTCAAATTGCGCACCGATGGCGGCCTCAAGACCGGCCGCGACATTGTCATCGCCGCGATCCTAGGCGCCGAGGAATTCGGCATCGGCACGCTCAGCCTCGTTGCCATGGGCTGCATCATGGTCCGCCAGTGCCACAGCAACACCTGTCCGGTCGGCGTCTGCGTGCAGGATGAAAAGCTGCGCGAGAAATTCACCGGCACGCCGGAAAAGGTGATCAACCTGATGACCTATATGGCCGAGGAAGTGCGCGAGATACTGGCCCGCCTCGGCTATCGCTCGCTCAATGAAATCATCGGCCGCACCGAATTGCTGAGACAGGTGAGCCGCGGCGCCGAGCATCTCGACGATCTCGATCTCAACCCGATCCTCGCCAAGGTCGACGCGCGCGATGACCAGCGCAGCTTCAATATCGACACGCCGCGCAATGAAGTGCCGGACAGTCTCGACGCGGAAATGATCGATGATGCGAAGCCGGTGTTCGAACGGCGCGAGAAAATGCAGTTGACCTATACGGTACGCAACACGCATCGCGCGGTCGGCACGCGCTTCTCTGCCGAAATCACCGCTAAATATGGCATGAGCACCTTGAACGAGGACCATGTCCATATCCGCCTGCGCGGATCGGCCGGCCAGTCGCTCGGTGCCTTTCTCTGTCAGGGGATCACGCTGGAAGTGTTCGGCGATTCCAATGATTATGTCGGCAAGGGCCTGTGCGGCGGCAAGATCGTCGTCCGCCCGATGGTCAGTTCGCCGCTGGTCAGCCAGAACAATACAATCATCGGCAATACCGTGCTTTATGGCGCGACCGCCGGACAGCTTTACGCAGCCGGACAGGCGGGCGAGCGGTTCGCCGTGCGCAACAGCGGCGCCGATGTCGTGGTCGAAGGCTGCGGCGCCAATGGCTGCGAATATATGACCGGCGGCAATGCCGTCATCCTGGGTTCTGTGGGCAGCAATTTCGGCGCGGGCATGACCGGCGGCATGGCCTTCATCCTCGACATTGACGATAATTTCGAGAAACACGCCAATGGCGAGAGCATCGTCTGGCAGCGCCTCGACAGCGCTTATTGGGAAGCGCATCTGCACGCACTGATCGAGCGCCATCACAAGACCACCGACAGCAAATGGTCCGAATCGATATTGCGCGACTGGGACCGTTGGCGGGATCGCTTCTGGCAGGTTTGCCCGAAGGAAATGGTCAGCCGGATCGCGCATCCCTTGTCGGATAAAGAGGCGATAGAAGCGGCGGAGTGAGCTGATTTGCGCCGGACAAAGAGAAACCTGTTGATCCTCTTGGCAAGCGCCGTCTTGTTGTCCGTTTTGGCTTGGGTTCTTCGCCCTTTTGACCTGTTGAATGACTCCAGATTGGGACCGAGAACGACGGCGCATCTTCTCTCGATCGAACGGGTTCCGGCTTTGGACCATCGGCGAACTGGAACGCATATGGCAAAGCTTTCCATCCAGCTCGACAACGGACAGACCGCCACTGCCGCTGCATTGGTAAAGCAAATTGCAGATTGTTCGATCGGCGACAGCGTCGCTGTTCGGTTGCTGGCCACCACAAACGCAGACGAGCAATTCTACCGTATGGTATCAAAATCCTGCACCAGCGCAGACTGGTGAATTTCGCATAGCTGGCGTTCCAGGCATGAACGGCATATCAAGGCCGCCCGTACCCACAATAGAGGGAAAACCCATGCCGAAAATCACCCCGAACTATCTCGAAATGAAAGCCAGCGACCTGCCCGCCAGCAAGGCCTTTTACGAACAGGCCTTCGGCTTTGCCTTCACCGATTATGGCCCGGGCTATGCCGCCGTTGAAGACGGACCGGTACAAATCGGAATCGCCGCAGGACCCGAACCGGTCGCGCCGATGCCCACCTTCCAGACCGATGATCTCGAAGCATCGCTTGCGCAGGTCAAGGCCGCGAACGGCGAAATCGTCCAGGAAATCTTCGCCTTCCCCGGCGGACGGCGTTTCGAATGCCTCGATCCGGCGGGCAACCGGCTGGCCATCTATCAGCCGGACTAATACTGCCCTCCCGCACAAGCTATCGGGGAGAAGGATGAAGCACCGGCTGTAATCGGCACGCTAATGCTATAGGCTGTCCGTCGCAGTATAATCTGACTGTCCTGCATCATAGCTCTTCCCCAGAATCATATTCAGGACTAACACGATCCCATGTGGCAGTTGTACCAATTCCCCCTATGTCCGTTTTCCCGTAAAGTCCGCTTGCTGCTGGGCGAGAAGTCGGTTGGCTATGAGCTTGTCCGCGAATCGCCATGGGATCAGCGCGACGATTTTCTGGCGATGAACCCGACCGGCCGCACCCCGGTGATGAAACATAGCGAGCGCGACATCCAGCTGGTCGATAGCGTCGCCATTTGCGAATATATCGAGGAAACGGTCGAGAAGGCCCCGATGATCAACGGCACGGCGGTAAACCGAGCCGAGATCCGGCGTCTGGTAGCCTGGTTTGACGAGCAATTTTACGGCGATGTCACCGCGCCGATGATGCACGAGCGCATGCACAAGAGGCTGGTCCGGCGCGAGCCACCCGATGCCAAGATCTTGCGCGAAGCGATGCGCCGGGCGAATTCGCATCTCGACTATGTCGACTATCTGATCGACCACCGCAGCTGGCTGGCCGGAGCAACAATGAGCCTCGCCGATCTCGCGGCGGCGGCGCAGATTTCAGTTGCGGACTATCTTGGCACAATCGACTGGACGGGGCACGAACAGACCAAGGCCTGGTACAGCATGTTCAAATCCCGCCCTTCCTTCCGGCCGTTATTGTCCGAACGGATGGAAGTGATCGCACCGCCACCCCATTATGAAAAAGTGGATTTTTGACGCGCCACGGAATGCGATAGCGTTCCGCAGCGTCAACCCCGGACTTGATCCGGGGTCTGGTTACGACAACCACTAAAGCGTCTTGATCATCAACACCTTGTCCATGCCGGGCGCAAAGCCGTCTTTTTCCCGGCCGATTTCGATAAATCCGAATTTCTCGAAGAAGGGCGCGATTCGTGGCGTAGTGGAAAGGTCGGCTTCGCTATAGTCGCCGGACCTGACAATTTCCTGCAGCCGATGCTCGGTCAGCAGCCGTCCGAGACCGTCGCCGTGGAGCGCCTGATCGACCATGCCCCAGGTAAAGCGCGCCTGCCCCCGCTCCTCCCTGGCAAAGCCACCGCAACCGACAATCCGCCCGTCCTTTTCGATGCAGAAATACTTCCCTTTCGGCCGGTCGAGAAAGTCGACAAACAAGTCGCGCTCTGTCGGATCGAAAAAATCCGGGACATTGCTGTCAAACAGGGCAAGGCAGGCGTTCTTGTCGTCAATGCCATAGGGCCGGACATCGACCATCAGGCTTTGACGACAGTCATCAGATAGTTGAGCGACAGATTGTCGGACAGCGCAAAGCCCCTGGCCGGACTGTAGGACAGGCCGCTGGTGTCGACGACCTCGAGACCGGCGCTGTTGAGCAGCTTCTCCAGCTCTTCCGGCGTGATGAACTGTTCGTGATGATGGGTTCCGCGCGGAATCTGCCCGCTCCGCTCGGCCAGTTCGACCAGCAGCAGGTTGGACAGCGCTGTGCGATTGGGGGTCGAGATGATCATCAAGCCATCATCAGCCATAGCCTTGGCCAGACCGTTCACGAATCCCTGCGGATCATCGACATGTTCGATCACTTCCAGCGAGGTCACCAGATCAAAGCCACGGCCCGTAAAATCCTCGATTGCCTCGTTGCGATAATCGATATCCAGACCCTGCGGTCCGGCATGCGCCTTGGCCACCGCGATATTTTCCGCTGCCGCATCCAGCCCGGTCACGCGCGCGCCCAATCTGGCCAACGGTTCGCAGAGCAGGCCGGCACCGCAACCGACATCCAGCGCCCTCTTGCCGGAAAGCGGTTTCAGCAAGCTGCTGTCGCAATGAAAATGCAGGTCAATCGCGTCGCGTATATATGTGAGCCGCACCGGATTCAGCCGGTGTAACATGGCCGAAGACCCCTTCGGGTCCCACCAGTCTGCGGCTAGCGCACCGAAATGTGCGGCTTCTTCGGGCTTGATTGTGCTACTTGCCTTTGTCATGCCCCCTCTTTATCAGGCTTTTCAATCCTGTTCAGGCCCTTTTTATCGAAAGTTTTACCGACAGCAGCATGGCACGCATAGTGATGAAATTCGGCGGCACCTCGATGGCCGGAATCGAACGTATCCGCCGGGTGGCGCAGATCGTCAAACAGCAGTCCGACGCCGGGCACGAAGTGGCAGTGGTGGTATCCGCCATGGCCGGCGATACCGACCGGCTGGTCAATTTCTGCCGCGAAGCCAGTTCGCTTTATGATCCGGCAGAATATGACGTCGTCGTCGCCTCGGGCGAACAGGTGACTTCGGGCCTGCTCGCCATCGCCTTGCAGTCTCTGGGCGCAAAGGCGCGCAGCTGGCTGGGCTGGCAAATGCCGATCCATACGATCGAGGCGCATAGCAAGGCACGGATTGATTCTATCGACGCAACGGCGCTGACCGCATCCATGCAGAGCGGCGAAATCGCGATCATTCCGGGTTTCCAGGGCATTAGCGAGGATGGCCGGATCACGACATTGGGACGCGGTGGCTCCGATACCAGCGCGGTTGCCATAGCGGCAGCGGTCAAGGCCGATCGCTGCGATATCTACACCGATGTCGATGGCGTGTATACATCCGACCCGCGCATCGTGACCCGGGCGCGCAAGCTGAAGACCGTGACTTTCGAGGAAATGCTGGAACTGGCGAGCGTCGGGGCAAAGGTTTTGCAGACCCGCTCGGTCGGGCTGGCGATGAAAGAAGGCGTGCGCATCCAGGTGCTGTCTTCCTTCACCGATGAAAATACCAACTGGACCGCGGACGACCTGCCCGGAACAATGATTATCAGCGAAGACGAAATGGAGACGGACGATATGGAAGGCCAATTGATTACCGGCATCGCCCACGACAAGAATGAATCCAAAATCACCCTGACCCGCGTGCCCGACAAGCCCGGCGCGGTTGCCAATATTTTTGCGCCGCTCGCCGATGCGGCTATCAACGTCGATATGATTATCCAGAATGTCGGCCGCGAAAAAGGCGAAACCGATGTGACCTTCACCGTGCCCAGCGCCGATCTCGACCAGGCGATGCAGGTACTGGAAGGCGCCCGCGAAGGCATCGGCTTCAACCGCCTGATCCCCGACAGCAATGTCGCCAAAATCTCGGTCGTCGGCGTCGGCATGAAAAGCCACGCAGGTATCGCCGCCACCATGTTCAAGGCGCTGGCCGAGCGCGGCGTCAATATCCAGGCGATCACCACTTCGGAAATCAAGGTCAGCGTGCTGATCGAGGAAGATTATACTGAGCTGGCACTACGCGTGTTGCACACGGCTTATGGGTTGGACGCAGAGGATGCGGCTTGAGCCGAACTCTGTTAGCCTCCCTGGCTTGCCAAAACGCCTGACCGAAAGAAAAATATGACCCAATCCAAACTCCAGCATCTCATGCAACGCGGTACCGATTTTCTCGGCTGCGAAACCGCGATCATGTGCGGGGCTATGTCCTGGGTTTCGGAACGCAATCTGGTCAGCGCGATATCCAACGCCGGCGGCTTTGGTGTGATTGCCTGCGGTGCGATGACGCCGGATTTGCTCGACACCGAAATTGCCGAAACGAAAAAGCGCACCGACAAGCCGTTTGGCGTCAATCTGATCACCATGCATCCCGACCTGATGGAACTGATTGCGGTTTGCGGCAAACATGCCGTGACCCATGTTGTTCTCGCCGGTGGCCTGCCGCCCAAGGGCAGCCTCGAGGCGATCAAGGAAACCGGCGCGAAAGTCATTTGCTTCGCCCCCGCCATGGCGCTGGCCAAGAAATTCGTCCGTTCCGGTGTCGATGCCATCGTCATAGAGGGCATGGAAGCGGGTGGCCATATCGGACCGGTTTCCACCTCCGTGCTCGCGCAGGAAATCCTTCCTGAAATAGCCGATCAACTACCAGTCTTCGTCGCCGGCGGAATCGGCACCGGCGAAATGATCGCCGCCTATCTCGAAATGGGCGCCAGCGGCGTCCAGCTCGGCACGCGCTTTGTCTGCGCCCATGAATCGATCGCCCATCCCGATTTCAAGAAAGCCTTCATCCGCGGCAACGCCCGCGATGCAATCACCAGCGTCCAGGTCGATCCGCGCCTGCCGGTGATCCCGGTCCGCGCGCTGAAGAACAAGGGCACCGAGGAATTTACCCGCAAGCAGATCGAGGTCGCCAAATTATTGGATTCCGGCGCGATCGAAATGGGCGAAGCACAGTTACAAATTGAACATTTTTGGGCAGGAGCGTTACGAAAAGCGGTCATAGATGGCGATATTGAGCATGGAAGTGTCATGGCCGGACAGTCGGTTGGAATGGTCAAGGCGGAAGAATCCGTGGCCGAAATTATCAAATCTCTGATCGACCAGGCAGAAACCGCACTGGCACGATAGCGGCCAACCGTCTTGCCTGAACGATACAGCTTGGGCATAGGCAGGACATGACCGAACATGCTTCCAATTCTTCCAATTCCGATCAATTCGCGGCGATGGAACCGGACCCGTCACCCGGCTATAATCAGGGCCTCACACCCCTCCACCCGCCGCAGAAAAGCCTGATCCGGGTCAATATGATCCTGCGGGCGCTGATCCTGCTGATACTCGCCTCGGTCGCAGAATTTCTGCTTTATATACATCATGAGGTGCAGCCGGGAATGGTGCTGGTCCCCGCGGCATTCTTCACGATTTTGCAGGTTTTCGTCCTGCCCAATCGCATCTATCGCCGCTGGGGCTATGACATGGGCGACGAGCAATTGCGGGTGCTCCGCGGCTTCCTCTGGCGAACCGACACAATCGTCCCCTTCAATCGAATTCAGCATATCGACGTCGCACAGGGCCCGCTGCAGCGGATGTTCGGCCTCTCGACCCTGATCGTGCACACCGCCGGAACGCACAACAGCATCGTCACCCTGCCCGGCCTCGCCACTGCCGATGCCGAGGATATGCGCGAGACGATCAAGGGCCATATCCGCCAAGACATGATATGAGCGACGAGGCGACAACAGCGCTGGATCGCGATGCAGCGCCCTTTCGGCGGCTGCACCCGCTCAGCATCATCCTGAAATCACTGTCGATGCTGGGCCGGAATATCGTCGCGATATTCGTCCTCCATTTCAGCCTGTTCGATCAGAATTTCTTCTACACCGGTCTCGCCGCACTCGCGCTGATCTCGCTGGTCGTCGGCGTCACCACTCTGATCTGGTCCCGCTTTACCTATCAGGTCACAGAGCGGGAAATCCGGATCAAAAGCGGCCTGCTCAACCGAAACAACCGCTCGATTCCGTTCGACCGGATTCAGGATGTCAGTCTCGAGCAGAAGCTGATTAGCCGCTTGCTGGGCCTGACCACGGTAGCGCTGGAAACCGGATCCGGCGGCGGCGAAGACGGCCAGCTCGACGCGCTGTCGCGGTCTGACGCAGAGCAGCTGCGCGACACGATCCGCGACTATAAAGCAGGATTGCGCGCAGCCGCGACCCCTGCGGAAGACCACCAGAGCGCGACAGACACCCCGCCGCTATTCGCGATGGATAACCGCCGCATATTGATCGCCGGACTGTTCAATTTCTCCTTCGTCCTGCTGGCAATACTCGGCGCCCTTGCGCAGAATCTGGACTTCCTGCTGCCCGACGGTTTCTTCGATCCGCGTAGCTGGATCGATGCGTTTCCGGAACAGGACACGATCAATGCTTTTGGTTCATGGGTCCGTATCGGCGGCGCGCTGGCCGCGATCCTGTCGCTGGTGCTGATAGGCTTTGTCAGCGGTATCGTCCGAACTTTCGTCCGCGAATATGGCTTCCGACTGGACCGGACCGACAGCGGACAGCCCGGTTTCCGGCGACGGCGCGGGCTGTTCACGCTGACCGACATGGTGATGCCGATCCATCGGGTTCAGGCGGCAATCCTGCAGACCGGTCCGGTTCGCGCGCGCTTTGGCTGGTATCATCTGAAATTCACATCACTGGCCAGCGACGCCAGTGGCGAGACGGATCATAGCGCCGCGCCCTGCGCAAGTCTGGCAGAGATCGAACCGATCCTTGAAGAATGCGCCATTCGCCCGGCTCCTGCCGATCTGGTATTTCAGGGCGTTAACCCCGCCTTCTGGTGGCGCGGCACTGTCATGGTCTCGCTGCTCCTAACGGCCATCGCCCTCGGCACCGGACTGTTCGTACATACCGGGCTTTTCGGCATCATTCTACTGGCAGTCCCGGTCGGCCTGATCAAATATCTCAACTGGCGGCACCATCAATATGCTTTGACCGATAGCCAAATATATGTGCGATCGGGCTGGTGGCGACGCATCTCGACCACCCTTCCGCTTCGCAAGATTCAGACCGTCGATGTCAGCCAGAGGCCGCTCGATCATCCGCTGGGCCTCGCGACAGTCACGATCGGCATTGCCGGCGGCTCGTCAATCCGGCCGCTGAAAATCGAGGCGATCCCGTTTGCAAAAGCGATGGACCTGCGCAGCCAGTTGATCAGCCGAACAGCCAGTTCCCCAACAGCCGGTTGAATGGAAAAGTGAAAAAGCCCGCAAGGAGCAAAGCACCGGTTATCAAGCCCCTGACCGCCGAACGATGAGCGGCAATCTTGTGTCGTCGTGCTTCCCAGATCAGCAGCGGCACAAGGACCAGCGTCATGACCGACAGCACATGAATAAAGCTTAATCCCCCATCATTAACTTGCCTTATGTCAAAGCTGATCAATGCGGTGACGACCATCGCCAGCGACCAGACCCAACCCAGTTGCCGGTGCAGACTGTCTCCGCGCTTTCGCCACAACATGACGGGTGTTAACAGCAGTGCAATGCTGAGGGTCGCGAGGTGCGCCCATATCTGCCAAGGAAGCATATCCCATTGGCTCTGACCACGGACAAGGGCCGCGATCACGGCAAGCATCAAAACGATCGAGAGACTGCCGAGCAGGCGGTCATAGCCATCAGTCAGAATTAGTTGCTTGGGATTGCTGGACCGATTAGGCTTTGGTTTAAAGAGGATGACAATCTCCGTTGGTTGGATCGACTATAAAAAGGAGCACAATATGCGCAAGATGATTTTGGCTATGGGAACGGCGGCATTGGTTGTGTTCGGCAGTCCGGCGATCGCACAGGACAATACGGCGCTGAAAGATATAGTCGACCAATATTGGGCCTATCAGCTAGAACAATATCCGGAATTTGCATCTTCGCTCGGCGTCGACGATCCGATTGGCCGAGTCAGCGATGCCAGTCTGGAGGCCGAAGACAGCCGCGTCGCAAAGGCCAAGGCCTGGCTCGCGCAACTGGACGCGATCGACACCGGTGCGCTGAGCGAGGACGACAAAACCAACCATGGCATATTGCGCCGGACGCTCGCCGAACAGATCGAGGCGAACACTTATGGTCAGCGCACCATCAACTTCACCAACCGCGGCGGCTGGCACCAGAATTTTGCCAGCATGCAAAACAATCTGCCATTCCGCAACGCGGAGGATTACCAGACCTATATCAACCGGCTGAAACAATATGCCAAGGTCAACGACCAGTCGATTGCAGTCGCCAATAAGGCCCTCGCCGGCAGCTATGTCCAGCCTTGTGTGTCGATGGTCGGTTACGAAACAAGCATCTCCGGTCTGATCACGGATGATCCTCGCGAATCTCGTTTTTTTGAACCGTTTAAACGCAAAGTGCCCGACGGCATGGACCCCGAAGTTTTTGAAGGCCTGACAGGAAGCGCCATGGTCACCATCAGCGCGCTGATCAATCCTGCCCTAAAGAAGCATCTCGACTGGTATATAAAGGATTATGCCCCGAACTGCGCCAAAGCACCCGGCGTCTCGGCCCAGCCCGGGGGCGCGAAATATTATGATTTTCGTATCCGGCAGATGACGACCACCGCAAAGACCGCAGACGAGATTCACAATATCGGCCTGAGCGAAGTGAAGCGGATTCGCGCCGAAATGGTCGAGGTCGCCAAGGAGGCTGGTTACGACACGCGCGAAGCGTTTATCGAACATCTCCGCACCGACCCGCAATATTATGCAAAAACACCGGAAGAGCTGATGGAAAAGGTCGCTCGGGTGAACAAGATCATCGATGGCAAAATGCCCTCGATCATCGGCAAGCTCGCGCGCCTGCCGTATGGCATCAAGGAAATCCCTGCCGAGACCGCGGAAGGCACGACGACCGCTTATTATAATCCGGGCTCGCCAGACGTAGGCATTGCCGGCTATTATTATGTCAACACGTCGAAGCTCGACCAACGGCCCTTCTGGGAAATTCCGGCGCTGAGCGTGCACGAAGCGGTGCCCGGCCACCACCAGCAAATCGCTCTGCAGCAGGAGCTCGACATGCCGGACTTCCGCAAACATGGCGCGTTTTTCACCGCCTTTGTCGAAGGTTGGGGTCTCTATTCTGAGCGGCTCGGCATTGAAATGGATCTTTATGATACGCCGGCCAAGAATATGGGGCGGCTATCCTATGAGATGTGGCGCGCCTGCCGGCTGGTGGTCGATACCGGTATCCACAGCAAGGGCTGGAGCAAGCAGCGGGCAATCGACTTCATGACTGACAATACAGCGCTGAGCGAAGCCAATATCGAAGCGGAAGTGAACCGCTATATCAGCTGGCCCGGCCAGGCACTGGCCTATAAAATGGGCGAGCTAAAAATTCGCGAACTACGCCGCAAGGCAACAAGCGAACTCGGCGATAAATTTGACCTGCGCGCATTTCACGATGTCGTACTTGGACAAGGCGCCGTACCGCTCGATATGCTCGAAGCGCAGGTGAACCGGTGGATTGAAGGACAGAAATAGATGAAATTGCTACGAGCCATTTTGAGCGTAATCGCTCTGTCCGCAGCGGTGCCCTCGCTGGCACAAGAAACGCCGGAAACCCTGGCGAACGAAGTGTTGGTTGCGTACCAGAACGGCGATATCGACGAATTTACCGAACTGGTGACGGCCTCCCCGTTATTGGACAGCACCGCCACACTGACAGCCCAGATCAAGACCAATATCCAGACATTGCTGGATATATACGGACCCGTTGAAGGATGGGAACTGGTGCAGCAAAAATCTGCCTCGAACAGATATGTCGAGAACAGCTACCTCATTTTTCAAAACGAATATGCTACGCGATTAAAACTGTCGTTTTACAAGCGTTCTTCCGGATGGATTATCGCCAGCTTTACAATCGATGACAGCATTGGCAACTTGCTGGAAGAAGCAGATTGAACCAACGCAGCCAATAAAATTCAGTCGTCTTCTCCAGGGGTTTCATCTGCCCCCGGTGGCACGGCAAGGTCATTGGTGACTTTCAGCGCATCCGCATCCTTTGCATCGAGCCGTTCTCTGGCCGCCTCGGCCGCTGCTTCCCGCGCTTCCCGCTGGGCTTCGATTTCGAGCAACCGTTCTTCCACGGCATCCGCTTCCGCGTCGATCCGGGACAGGCGTTTCTGGCGTTCCTCCTCGATCAGCTGTCCCCAGTTGACCGTGTCATCAATGCCCTTTTCGGCATAGGCCTGACGCAATAATTCCTGTGTACATCCGGTGAAGCCACCCGCGCCGGTGGGCGAACAGCTGCTGGTCCCGGAAGCTCCGACATATTCATAGGATCTGACCCGTTCCGACCATCCCTGATTCTTGGCATCACCCAGACTGCCGCTTCTCAGGGTTTCGGGAATCCGGTACCGATCACCCTCGTCTTTGCGCGCGCAGACGACAATCTCTTCAGCACTGCTTTGCGGACAGGCGTCGTCACCATAGATGACCAGCTGATTGACCCGGTCTCCGGCCTGATCCTGGGCCTGCACCGGAAATGCCAACAAGCCTGCACCTGAGAGTGCGGCGGCGGAGATCAAAATTTTCTTCATCATATTGTTCCTTTGTCCGCACCGTTCTGAACCGGTGCTGAAGCGGGTTGCGCTTCCTAAATTCGTTTCGATAATCCTATCGCAACCCGGCAGCCCAGCCGGATCGCCGCGCTCAAAACCGGATAGCCGGGAGCGTCTTCCGCTCCCGATGCAATTGCGGTTGCCTTATGCTCCAATTCCTCTTCGCGAAACTCCGCAATCATACGGGTCAGTTCGGGTTCGCTTTCTGCCTCAAGCGCATCAAGCTGTTCCTGATAATGGTGGTCGATTTCGGTTTCGACCGCCGCCGTACAGGCCATGGCAGCCCGGGGGCCCATCGCCGCCGTTGTCGCGCCCAACGCATAGCCCGCAATTTTCCAGAAAGGTTGCAGCGCCGTGGGCCGCACTCCGCGCTCGGCGATCATCTGGTCAAAAGCGTCGAGATGCCGTCGCTCTTGCTCGGCCATATGATGGATCTCGCTGCTCTGCGGCGCATTGTCGCCCATCACCGCAAGCTGGCCTTTGTAGATTTGCGCCGCGCCATATTCACCGGCCTGATTGACGCGGATCATCGACGCGATATCGGCTCCTGTTTGTCCCAATTTCGTCTCAGACATAGTTGGCACCCTTTCGCTGCTTCGCAAGCATCATCAAGATGAGGATAGCGCCACTGACTGACAAGAGAAAATTATAGCCGGCCAGCGAAATGCCGAACAGCGACCAGGGCGCGACATCACAGCGGACGAGCGGCGCATTCATGATCGAATCGAGCATATTCCCACCTGCCGCAAGATTGGTCGCGCAGGAGGTAATCCCTTCCCACCAGTCATATTCCACACCGGCGTGAAAGCCGCCGATCAGCCCGCTGATCAATATTGCCATCGCTGCGGCGACCACCATCAGCATCGATCCGGATTTGGAACGCAACATCAGCGCAAAAAAGGCAAGGATGATAGCGGCGAGATGCGGCCATCTTTGCCACATGCACATTTCACAGGGATAAAGGCCAAAGCCATATTGTCCGATCAGCGCACCGCCGAGCAAAGCTGTTGGAAGCAGGAAGGCCAATATGGCAGCAATACGGATGGATGCCATCAGAAGGGCCTAGTTTTTCGCAGCCAGTGTTTTCTTCGCAGGTTTTTTAGCAGCCTTGTTCATCGCCATTTTCAATCCTTCTGCTCCGAGGCGGCCAATCGTCTCCAGAGCATAATGCAGCTGGAAATCTTCAACGCCCTGCTCCTTCAATTCTTCTGCTGTCTGCTTGAAGCGTGGATCTTCCTTGCTGTCTTCTTCGAGCACTTCGTCTTTCAACTTGATCTCGTTGACCAGATGACGGCGCAGATCGGATTCCCGGAACCGGGGCCGGGTCTTGTAATCCGGATCGGACAATTGCGGTACGTTGATATCGGGTTCGATCCCGCCCTCCTGCACCGACTTGCCCGATGGCGTGTAATAGCGCGCTGTCGTCAGGCGCAATGCGCTGCTGTTCGAAAGCGGCAGCAATGTCTGCACCGAACCCTTGCCGAAACTGCGCTCGCCCATGACCAGTGCGCGATGATGGTCCTGCAAGGCACCGGCAACAATTTCGGAAGCCGAAGCCGAGCCCGCATCGATCAGGACAATGATTGGCAGGCCGCCAGCGGCATCACCGCTCTTGGCAAAATAGCGTTCGATATCGGATTTTTCGCGTCCGCGCTGCGAAACGATTTCTCCGCGCGACAGGAATACATCGGAGACAGACACGGCTTCATCGAGCAAGCCGCCGGGATTGGACCGCAGATCCAGCACATAGCCGAGCGGTTTCTTGCCGAGAGACTTGTCGATGCCAACAATCGCTGCGGCGACATCGGCGCCGGTGTCATTGGAGAAGCTGTTGATGCTGATCACGCCGATCTGGTCCTTGATCTCCCAGGTCACCGGCTTGAGATCGATAATCGCGCGTTTCATCGAAACATCAAATGGCTTGTCACGGCCGGGGCGGACAATCGTGATGGTGATCGGTTCGCCGGGCTTGCCGCGCATTTCCTCAACGGCTTCATCCAGCGTGCCGCCGTAGATCAGCTCGCCATCAATATGGGTGATATAGTCGCCCGCTTTCACGCCCGCCTTGTCTGCCGGCGTATCCTTGAACGGAGCGATGACTTTCACGGCGCCGTCTTCCAGCGTCACCGAAAGGCCCAGGCCACCGTAATTGCCGTCGGTCTGGGTCCGCAGATTTTCGAAATCGCGCGCGTCGAGGAAGCTGCTGTGCGGGTCAAGACTGCCAAGCATGCCTTCAATGGCGCCCTTGATCAGATCAGCATCGTCGACCTGATCGACATAGTCATTCCGGACCCGCTCAAAGACGCTCATGAATTGCTCCATTTCGCGATAGGTATTTGCGTCCACAGCCGAAATTGCAGAAGTTGTCGCGGGCAAAAGCGCAACAGTCAGCACAAGGGCGGCGGCTTGCAAAACGGGCTTTTTCATCAATAGTGTCCTGTCGGTCTAGATCGGCGTCAAATATAGGCTGGAATCGTCTGTAAAGCAAAGCAGCTTAACCAATAATGACGGAAGCCTTCGACCAACAACGCTTTTCGAGTCGTTTTGCCCTTTTTCAACCAACCAGAGCGGCAATATCAATTGGCCTGCCATTGCGGCGCAGTTCAACGGTGACGGTGGGATCATCGGAACCGGATCGCCCGACCGGAGCGCCCTGCACCACCCGGTCGCCGACCGCGACGCTGCTCGTCGCCATATTGGTGATCAGACTGGTCCAGCCGGCATCATGTTCGATGATCAGGATATTGCCATAGCCCCGATAACGGCCGGAATAGGCCACCCGCCCCGCTGCCGGCGCTACAATCTGTGCACCGGGGTCGACGGCAATCGTGAGGCCGCGCGAGCGATAGCCACTATCGGATATCTCGCCGAGGCCGGTGACAATTTCACCGATCACGGGCAAACGGTACGCATTGGCGACAGTGCTATTCTGCTTCGGCTGCTTGACCAACGCCTCTTTCCCCTGACCGGGCCGCAAAACAGGTCCCTCCAGTTCGGCCAGCGATTCGCGGACCGCTCCGCTTTCGCGAATCTGGTCCATCAGATCCAGTATGTCCCGCGCTTCCTCGCCAAGGGCCAGCGCCTGGTCCTGTTCAATCCCGGCATCGTCGGAAAATCGCGCGGCTTCAATCCGTTCGCTGGCTTCCAGACTGGCCAGTTGCCGTCGCCGCTCGGTCAGACGGCGCTGACTTTCGTCGAGCGATGCAATCGCACGGACGGATTGCAGCCGAAGCTGTTCGCCCTCCCTGACTTCATCGCGCAAGCTGGCGGTCCGCCGCTCGATTTCCGGCATCACGGCTGACAGAATTGAGCGCATATAGATAAGCTCGTCGAGCGAACGCGGTTCTACCAGAGCAAGGGCGGTCGGCTTGCGGGTCATCATCTGCAGCGCAGCGGTCAGGCGGATCATCGGCCCCTGCTTTTCCGCCAGACGTGCACGCTGGCGCTGCTGAAGTTGGTTGACGATGGCGATGCGCGTCCGCGCTGCCTTGATATCGGCTTCCGCGGACTGGATACGCGCGGCGAGAGCAGCGGCTTCGGCGGCGATCCGGTCGGCATCATTGCTGGCCGCTTCGGCCTGGCGTCGCAACGCATCACTACGCTGGCGCGCGCGTTCGGACTGTTCGCGCGCAGTCAACAGGCTGCGCTGCTGTTCTGATAGACTTGGTCCGGGGCTCTGCGCTGAAAGCAGCGCTGCTCCCGCGGTGGCCAGGCCGAGAAAACCGATCAGGGCGAGAATAGAACGGATAACCATGCTCATCCCTCCCGGTGATAGGGATGACCGGCAATGATCGACGTTGCCCGGAACAGTTGCTCCGCCAGCATCGCCCGCGCCATCATATGCGGCCAGGTCGCCTTGCCGAAAGAGAAGAAATGGTCCGCGCTGGCGCGTTCCTCGGCGCTCAAGCCGTCAGCGGCACCGATCAGGAAACGCGCTTCGCGCGCTCCGTCATCGCGCCAGGCCGAGAGCAAATCCGAAAATTCCTTCGAGGTCCAGTTTTCGCCCGCTTCGTCCATAGCGATAATCTTGGTGACGCCTTGCTGCAGCTTTGGTGACTTGCCGCCCTGATCGGGCAGTTCGCTGATCTTCACGTCCCAGCCGATACGCTTCACATAGCGGTCGACGAGCTCCGCTTCCGGGCTGCGGCCAATTTTACCGCGGGCGACGATATGCAATCTCATCGCCCGGCAGAATCAGGCTTCGGCGACTTCCGCCGCATCGCCTTCCTCATCGACAGCCCACATCCGTTCCAGATTGTAGAAGCTGCGCACTTCTGGCCGGAACAGGTGCACGATTACGTCGCCAGCATCGATCAAGACCCAGTCGGCATTGGCGAGGCCTTCGATTCGGGCGGTACCGCCAGCCTGTTTGACCCGCTCGGCAAGCTTCTGGGCAATCGCGGCAACCTGTCTGGTCGAACGCCCTTCGGCGATCACCATATGGTCCGCAATATTGCTTTTGCCTGCCAGCGGTATGGAGACAACGTCCTGAGCCTGATCATCGTCGAGCGATTTCATGACCAGCGCATGGAGCGCGTCTGATTCGGCCTTTCCTTCCTTGGAAGTGGCAGATTTCAGAGCTTTTACCTTCGGTTTCGTCAACTTAAATCCTAATCTTCTGGGCCAATCAGCCGGTGTGTCACCGCGTCACGAACGCGGCGATCATCATATTGCTGATGCCAATGGGGCCGGGCCATCCGGATCGCGGTGGCCGAGCGTGGGTCGGGACGATAGCGCAGGAATGTCAGCGCCGGCGTACTCCAGTTGGTCCAGTTACCACGTTGGCTCGCGGGGTGGACGAAGCGCCGCAGCCAAGCCATTGCGGGAGCCGCAAAAGCATCGTCATCATAGCCGGGTCTGGAAATAACTGCAATCGGCAATAATCGGGCGATCTTTCGCCAGTCTTTCCAGCGGTGGAATTGCGCCAGATTGTCGGCTCCCATGATCCATATAAATCGCCGTTTCGGGTAGCGGCGCACCAGTTTGCGCAGGCTGTCATACGTATAGCGTGTACCAAATTCCTGTTCGATGGCAGTGGCTTGAATCTTGCTCCGGCGCGCCATTGTTTGGGCAGAGGCCAGCCGTGCGTTCAACCCGGCCATGTCTTTGGCCCCCTCTTTCAGCGGATTGCCAGGCGAAACCAGCCACCAGAATTCATCGAGATCAAGCTGCTCCATGGCAAACAGGCTGATCGAGCGATGGGCACCATGGGCCGGATTGAACGATCCACCGAGAAGGCCGGTAGTTTTCACCGAATCGCGTTCAAGGGCGTACCTGCCCGGTTCCGCGCACCACCCATTTATAGGTGGTCAACCCTTCCAGCGCCACCGGACCACGCGCGTGTAGCCGTCCGGTAGAAATGCCGATTTCCGCGCCCAGGCCGAATTCGCCGCCATCGGCAAACTGGCTCGATGCATTGTGCATCACAATCGCGCTGTCGGCGCGCAGGATGAAACGTTCGGCCAGATCTTTATCTTCGGTTACAATCACGTCGGTGTGGTGCGAGCCATGTTCGGCAATATGGGCCAGCGCCTCATCAACGCCGTTTACCATTGCGATGGACGCGATCGGTGCAAGATATTCGGTATCCCAGTCTGCCGCTTCCGCCGAGACGATTCGCTCGTCCAGTTCGAGCACCGCATCATCGCCGCGAATTTCACAGCCGGCATCAAGCAGCGCGCGAACCAGTGGGCCGGGCGCCGGATAATCCTGATCGATCAGCAATGTCTCCATCGCTCCGCAAATACCGGTCCGCCGCATCTTGGCATTGACCGCAATGGCTACGGCTTTCTCTTGGTCGGCATCCTTGCCGATATAGATATGGTTGATGCCGTCGAGATGCGCCAGCACGGGTACCCGTGCTTCATCCTGCACCCGTTTGACCAGCGACTTGCCACCCCGCGGGATGATGATATCGATCAGTCCGCTGGCCTTCAACATCGCGCCCACCGCAGCGCGATCGGTGGTCTGGACCAGCTGGATCGCGTCCGCAGGAAGTCCCGCTTCGACAACGCCCGCCGCCATCGCATCAAAAATTGCGCCGTTGCTGTGGATCGCTTCCGATCCGCCGCGCAGGATAACCGCATTGCCTGAACGCAGCGTCAGGGCAGCGGCATCGGCGGTAACATTGGGGCGGCTTTCATAAATAATCCCGATGACGCCCAGCGGCACCCGGATACGCTCCATCACCAGACCATTGGGCCGTTCGGTGCGGTCGATAACTTGTCCGACGGGATCTGGCAGGTCGGCAACCTGCTCCACCGCTGCCGCAATAGCTTCAAGCCGCCCTTCATCGATCATCAGTCGGTCGATCATGGAATCACTCAGCTCTCGATCCCGCGCGCTTTCCACATCGCGCTGATTGGCAGCCAATATGATTTTTTGGTTGGCACGCAAATGCCGCGCAGCCGCTTTCAGAGCGGTTGCTTTTTGCGCATCGCTCACGCCGGTGAGCATTGAAAATGCAGAGCGCGCCTTGCGGCCCATGTCGGTAATCAGTTGTGCAGGTTCTGTCATAAGCGGCTAGCTAGCATGACGACGTCATCAATTTAACCCAAAATCGCCGCATAGTTTGAGCAAGAAAATTTTGTCGTGGAACAACAATCGATTCTTCCAAATCGCTAATCTCGCAGTGAAATTATCTGCAAACGCGCAATTCATCGCACGACTCGTTCGACTCGTCACGAGTCTCCCCGATGCGATTCGCCAGCCTCGATACCCTCTGCTACCGAATGAATGGGGATTACGAATAACAACGGCGGGTCATGCACACAAAAAATACCAGACAGGGGCTTAAGGCCCGGCTGGACCATATGTTTACGGATCGCGAACTTTTCATGCGATCGCACGGACAGGTCCGCTTTATCACGATATCGGCGATATTGCAGAAACGCGTGGTTTATTCCGTCGTTTCTGCACTGGCGATTTGGCTTTTGATCACGCTGGCAATGATGTTCAATCAGTTGACAGTTACTGGCGAACGTTTGGCGCTCGCTGAAAAAGAAGCTTTGGTGAACAGCACAGAAAGCCGCGTGGCCAGCTATAAAAGGTCGATCGACGGAGTCGCCGCCGATCTTGAGCAGCGTCAGGACGCGCTCGACCAGATGACCGAACAGTTTGTCGGCGAACAGCTGGAAACAGCCGATCCAGCAACAGAAGACCAGCCAGCAACACAACTTTCCGAAAATACCAGAAAAATCAGCGCCGCTTTTCCCGAAGCGGCCCATCTCGCAAAGCTGGAAGCGCGGCAAATTGCTTTTGCCCGCCGACTGACAACAGCTGCGATGCAACGTACCGCACAAGCCGCTGCGGCGATTCGCAAGTTCGGCCTAAACCCCGACAAGCTGACCAAAAACTCCACGGCGGCAATGGGCGGCCCCTTCATTCCTTTCTTCAACAATGATGATCAACATCTGCACCCAACGCTCGAGCGGCTTAATCTGGCGCTTCAGAAAATGGATGCTCTGGAACGGACATTGATCGCTATCCCGTCAGGCAAGCCAGCCAGCAGCGGCATGGTTTCGAGCAGCTACGGCTTTCGCCGCGACCCCTTCACCGGCGCGGGCGCGATGCACAGCGGCATGGATTTCAAGGGGCCGCTCGGCCAGCCAATCCTCGCAGCCGCTGGCGGCAAGGTTACCCATGCCGGCTGGAAATCCGGCTATGGCAAGACCGTGGAAATCACCCATGGCAACGGATTGATGACGCGTTACGCACATATGTCGAAAATTGGCGTGACCGCTGGCCAAAAGGTCGAACAGGGATTACAATTGGGAGCAATGGGAAGCACCGGACGCTCGACCGGCACGCACTTGCACTTTGAGGTGCGGCTGAACGGGCGCGCAATCAACCCCCGACCATTTTTAGAGGCGAATACAGATGTTCTCAAGATCAAAGCCATCGCGCGACAACGCGCCAGCACCCCGAAACGCAGCGAGTCAGGCTCCAGCCGTGGCTAGAAGCAGTGGCAGCAGCGGATCAAGCTTTTCGATCATCGGTGACGGTATCGTCATCACCGGCAATATTGAATCGAAGGTTGATTTGCATATCGACGGCGAAGTGATCGGCGACGTGAAATGCCTGTCGCTGGTCCAGGGGCCATCGAGCAAAATCAAGGGTGCGATCGTTGCCCAGAACGCCAGCCTGTCGGGCGCGGTCGAAGGGTCGATAGATGCCGGCGATCTTGCCATCGCTTCCACCGCACGCATCGGCGGCGATGTGACTTATGAAAATGTGACGATCGAGCAAGGCGGACATGTCGACGGCAAGTTCAAGCATCGCAGCAGCAAATCACCCAATCTTGCCAAATCGACGGTGAACATGAACGAAATGGCTATCCCGCTGGAACTGACTCCCGGCGACAGAGCGGCCTGACCTCACCATTATGCGCTAGCGTTTGATCGAAAACGATCCCCGAAGTTAATTTCTCGGCGCCTGTCGCCGGTAGCTCAGCGCTTCGGCTACATGGATTCGACCGATATCATCCGCACCGGCAAGATCGGCGATGGTGCGGGATACGCGCAAGACTCTTGTATAGCCGCGCGCCGTTAGCCGCATCGCTTCCGCAGCTTGACCCAGCAAAGTCTGGCCCGGCTCGTCGGGCATCGCATATTTCTTCAGCGCATCACCGTCTATTTCACTATTGGTCCGCGCTTCCAGATCACCATAGCGCTGACTCTGGATCGACCTCGCCCTGGCAACCCGCGCGGCCACCATGTCCGAACCCTCCGCCGGTGGAGGCATGGTAAGATCTGCAGCAGACAAAGCTTCCACCTCGATATGCAGATCAATCCGGTCGAGCAGTGGCCCGGAAACTTTCGCTTGATAATCGGCCGCGCAGCGGGGCGCTCTCGAACAAGCCAGAGCGGCATCGCCGAGATGCCCACAGCGGCACGGATTCATCGCCGCTATCATCTGAACCCGCGCCGGAAAGGTGACATGCGCATTGGCCCGGGCCACGCTGACCTCTCCGGTTTCCAGCGGTTGCCGCAGCGAATCCAGCACCGCTCGCTGGAATTCGGGCAGTTCGTCGAGAAACAGCACTCCGAGATGGGCCATGCTGACTTCGCCCGGTCGGACCTTGAGCCCGCCACCGACCAGCGCTGCCATCGAAGCGCTGTGATGCGGCGCGCGAAACGGTCGCTGGCGCGACATTTGCCCACCCTCCAGCATCCCGGCAACCGAAGCCACCATCGATACTTCCAGCGCTTCGGATGGTGACAAAGGTGGCAAAATGCCCGGCAGACAGGAAGCGAGCAGCGACTTGCCCGATCCTGGAGGGCCGTTCATCAGCAGATTATGCCCGCCAGCGGCGGCGATTTCCAGCGCCCGCTTCGCTATTTCCTGGCCCTTCACCTCTTTAAGGTCCGGTCCATAATCCGGTTCGGGTGCGGGCCCGGTTTCCGGTGGGGTCAATATCGACTGGCCCTTGAAATGATTGAGCAGCGCCAGCAGGTCGCCCGGTGCCAGTATCTCTACATCACCGGCCCAGGCCGCTTCGGATCCCTGCAGCGCGGGACAGATCAAGCCCAGATCTTTACCCGATGCGTAGAGCGCCGCGAGCAACACACCCGGCGTGACCGCCAGCCGGCCGTCGAGTGACAATTCTCCGACCACGACATAGCTCGCCAAGGTCTCGGCATCGATAATCCCCATCGCCCCGAGCAACGCCAGCGCAATCGGCAGATCATAATGAGAGCCGGCTTTCGGCAGATCGGCGGGCGACAGATTGACGGTGATTCTTTTGGGAGGCAGCGACAGGCCCATTGCCGCAATGGCAGCGCGCACCCGCTCGCGGCTTTCCGCGACCGCCTTGTCCGGCAGGCCGACGACGTTGAACGCAGGCAATCCGGGCGCAACCTGACATTGCACTTCCACGCCCCGCGCCTCCAGTCCGAGATAAGCCACTGTCTGAACCAGCGCCACCATCATAGCCGCCCCAATTTCATGCCGGGAATAGTGGCAATGACCAGAGATTGTGTCGAGCGGCAACCGCTGGATGTCCGCAACGGTCAAAACCAGTGAGGCGGGCATCGGCGAATGGTTAATATCGGGTAACTAGGCCCCGATACTTTGTGGCAAGCGCCAGCCCTCAGAGAAGCAGCATGAGTAAGATTAATCGAAAAGACATTCCACAAAATCGCAGCGATTCGACCGGTTCGACCGGTGGCTTCCTTGTCAGTGCCTTCCTGCTTGTTGCGCTGCTCCTCTTCCCGGCTCAGCCCGCGATCAGCGCCAGCAGCTATATCGTTACCGAGACGGTCGAGATTTTCGAATATGATCTGCACGAACCGGAAGCACCCGCAGAACCAGCCAGCGCGGCCTATGGTCAATATGGTCCATTTCGCGTTATCGCAGCGGACACGGTAGAAATGACCGGAACTGTCGACAGCTACACACCGGCATTATTCCGCCAGATGATGAGACATTTCCCGGCGATCAAGCGGATTGAAATGCTCGATTGCGACGGCTCTGTCGATGAGGAAGCCAATCTCAGGCTCGCCCGGATGATCCGCAACGCAGGTATCAGCACCAATGTTCCGGCTGGCGGCTCGGTCCGATCCGGCGCTGTCGAACTGTTTCTCTCCGGCGTCCGGCGGACAGCGCATCGTAATGCTGAATTTGTCGTGCACAGCTGGATGGATGAAGATGGTCGCGAAGCAAATGACTATCCGGCCAACGATCCGGTCCACTCGGAATATCTTGATTATTATGCCGAAATGGGCGTTCCCAAGGGAACCGCACAAGAATTTTACGCGCTGACCAACAGCGTTCCCTTTTCCGAGCAATTGCATCTGTCGCGTAATGATATGGCCCGCTTCCAGATGGTCCACTAAACTCCGCCATACTGCCTTCCGTTCATGTTTCATGCATGGGCCGGGAACAATAATCTTATCCACGCGCTTTAGTAGACAGAGCGGACTTGCGACTCCGCTCGTAAAGCACCAAGTGGAACGAGATGACCGACAAAATGACCGACAAGCGCCGGAAATATACTTCGGGATCCCGATTCGCGCTCTCTGTGATCGGCTTCACGCTGATTCTGCTTTCGCCGATCATTGGCGCAATCCCTGGTCCGGGTTTTATCATCGTCTTTCCCATCGGCCTGGCGCTGGTCCTGCAAAATTCGCGCTGGGCAAAGAAGCGCTATGTCGATTTCAAGCGCCGCTTCCCCAATTATGGCAAATGGACCGACTGGGCGATGCGCAGACGGCACCACAAGACACTCCCCGAAGATTTTGAACTGCCGATTTTCGGCAAGGTGAAGACCGGCAATCGGGACAAGAAAGTCTAGGGCCAGAGCCAGTTATATATATCGGCGGGGGTCAGAAAAGCTTTCTATGGCATTGCTATGCCTGCGCTTCCCTTCCGCGCGCAAAACCAAATCGCTTGAAACCACGCTCCTCGTAATTAATTAGGTCCCGGTGCTAGTGCAAACGCTTGACTTTCCGCGCCTGCCTGCCTAATCGCAGCCACAACGTATCGGCCGCAGCTTATAGCGGCCTTTTTTATCGAAATTTTGACGTAGGATAATCGCGATGAAGCGTACATTTCAACCAAGCCGTCTGGTCCGTAAACGGCGCCATGGTTTCCGCGCCCGCAAAGCCACCGTTGGTGGCCGTAAAGTGCTAGCTGCCCGCCGTAGCCGTGGCCGCAAGAAGCTTTCTGCCTAAAAGCAAATGACCGCCCGTGCTACGTCTGTCGAAGCACGCCCATCGCCGGATCATCTGGATTTGAAGAATCCTTCAGCCGATTCGGCGCCCGCTGATTCAAACCAGCCTATCGAAGTGATTCGCAAACGCGCGGATTTTCTCGCTGCCAATCGGGGCAAGCGATTCGTTACCTCCAGCTTTGTCCTGCTCGCGCATCGCCGCCGCTCCGATCACAGCATCGGGACGGCCAAGATTCGCTATGGCATCACGGTCACCAAGAAAATCGGCAATGCCGTGGCGCGCAACCGGATGAAGCGCCGGTTCCGGGCGCTGCTGGCGCAAAGCTTGCCCGGCAATGGCATCGCAGGCGTCGATCACATCATGATTGGCCGCAAAGCCGTTAAAGAAGCGGATTTTGCCACCATGAAGGCCGATCTGGAAAAGGGCCTGAGATATCTGGCCAAAAAGCTGGGCTAGACATGTTGAAATCTGCTTTCATCTTCTGCGTACGATGCTGGCAATGGGGCCCGTCGCGAATTTTGCCCCCGACTTGTCGTTATCTGCCGACCTGCAGCGCCTATACGATCGAAGCGATTGAGAAACATGGTGCAATTAGGGGTAGCTGGCTGGGGGCTAAACGGCTATTGCGCTGCCATCCTTGGGGTGGCTCGGGTTTTGACCCGGTGCCTTGATACCCTGAACACCGATCCTAATTACAACAATTGGCCGAAAGCGGGACGAGATAGTGGACGATAAGCGCAATATCATCATGGCGATACTCCTCACGGGGATCATCCTGTTCGGCTGGCCTTTGCTGATGGAACAGTTTTTCCCCGACATGGCCAATAAGAACGAGGCTGTCGAACAGGCTGATGTTCCGGCGACAGACCAGGTTGCAGGCAGCGCCAGCGCTCCGGCTGTCATTCCAGGCACTGACGGCGCGGGCATCGTGGCTGCGGCTGCGTCAGACAAGATCAGACCGCTGGCCACTGTTCTACGCGAGAATCCCCGGGTCCTGATTGAAACACCGCGCCTGAAGGGTTCTATCAACCTCAAGGGCGGACGCATTGACGATCTCACGCTGACCGATCACACGGTTGATATGAGCAAGGACAGCGACCCTGTCCGGCTCTTTGCACCATCCGGAACCGAGAACGCCTATTTCAGCCGCGTCGGCTGGGCTGGCGATGGTGTCGCGGTTCCCGACGATAACACGATCTGGTCTGCTGACCAGAGCCGGCTAACCCCGGAAACGCCCGTTACCCTGAGTTGGTCCAACGAGACCGGGCAGACCTATACGATAAAGCTCTCGATCGATCCCGACTATCTGATCACCACTGAACAGAGTGTCGCCAACCGTGGCGAGAACGCAATCGCGCTCAAACCCTATGGCCTGATCAACCGGAAACGGGATTTGAATAATATTCCGGCCAATGAAGCCAGCACCTGGACCATCCACTCCGGTCCTGTCGGCGTCTATGAAGGCGCGGCCAATTACGACGTAGACTATAAGAATCTTGCTGGCGAAGAGCCCGGTTTCTTTGCAAGCCTGTTTGGCACCTCCGCCGTGCCCGGAACCAACTCCTATGACAAGGAAGTCAGCTGGTTGGGCTTTACCGACAAATATTGGCTGGGTGCATTGATCCCGGATGATATTAACGATGTCGACGCCAAATTCCGCTCCGGCGGCGGTGATATCTTCCAGGCCGAGATAGCGAAAAAGAGCGCGCAGATCATTGCGCCGGGCAAACAGCTGTCGACCACAACGCGTCTATTCGCCGGAGCCAAGGAAAACGCGCTTCTGGAAAAATATGAAGCAGATTATGGCATCAAGAATCTGGACCGCGCCATCGACTGGGGCTGGTTCTACTGGTTCGAAAAGCCGCTTTTCTACCTGCTCAACTGGTTGTTCGAACTGGTCGGAAACTTCGGCGTAGCGATCATCCTGATGACCTTCGTCGTCCGCGGAGTCATGTTCCCGATTGCACAGAAGCAATTCGCATCTATGGCGCAAATGCGCGCGGTACAGCCGAAAATGAAGGCTATTCAAGCGAAGCACAAGGACGACAAACAGCAACAGCAGCAGGAAATCATGAAGCTGTACAAGGATGAGAAGGTGAACCCGCTTGCCGGCTGCCTGCCCATCTTCCTGCAAATTCCGATCTTCTTCGCGCTCTACAAGGTGCTGATGCTGTCGATCGAGATGCGTCACCAGCCCTTTGCCCTGTGGATCAAGGATCTGAGCGCACCCGATCCACTAACGCCGGTCAACCTGTTCGGCCTGCTGCCGTTCGATCCACCGACATTTCTCGCAGTGGGCGTTTTGCCAATTCTCATGGGCATCACGATGCACTTCCAGTTCAAGCTGAACCCGGCACCGATGGATCCGATGCAGAAGCAGATATTCAGCATCATGCCATGGATATTGGTGTTCATCATGGCACCATTTGCCGCTGGTCTGCAGCTCTACTGGACCGTATCCAACATCCTCACCATCGCGCAGCAAAAGTGGCTCTATTCCCGTCACCCGCAGATGAAGGAAATGATGGCGAAGGATGCCGAAGAAAAGGCGAAAAAAGCCGCCGCAGACAAGGCCGAGGCATGACCCTGCACCCTGTCATTTTGGCGAATGCCAAAAGTCATAACGGCTTAGCGGCGGACAAGTTTCGGACCTGCGATCACGTTGCTGATCGCCGGAACTGCGCCTGATGGACACTCCGCTCAACCCGAAGCTGTTCTCCGGCCCGATCAGTTTTCTGAAAAGCGCGCCGCAGCTGCAATTTCTGCCCGATCCGAAGGTGCCGGAAATCGCTTTTGCCGGCCGGTCCAATGTCGGCAAGTCGTCGCTGATCAACGCGCTGACCAATCGTAACGGTCTCGCGCGGACTTCCAACACGCCCGGACGGACCCAGGAGCTTAATTTCTTTGATGTCGGAGAACCCCTGATCTTCCGGATCTGCGACATGCCCGGCTATGGCTATGCCAAGGCGCCACCGAAAGTGGTCCAGAAATGGCGCTTCCTGATCAACGATTATCTGCGCGGGCGGGCAGTGCTCAAGCGCACCTTCGTGCTGATCGATTCGCGGCATGGCATCAAACCGGTCGACGAAGAAGTGATGGAGATGCTCGACAGAGCGGCGGTCAGTTACCGCGTGGTGCTGACCAAGGCGGACAAGGTGAAGCAGGAACAGCTTGATGCCACGGCAGAACAGGTTGCGGCAATCGCCAAAAAGCATCCCGCCGCGCATCCGGACCTGCTGCTCACCTCTTCGGAAAAGAAACAGGGCATCGACGAACTCCGGCTCGCAGTTCTAGAGGCCGTGCAGAGCTAGCTGCACCCAAAACTATTCTTCTGCGCAACGCTTTTCTATACACAGACTTCCATATTTGGTTATGGGACAAGATATGAAACTGATAATCGGAAACAAAGCCTATTCCAGCTGGTCGATGCGCGGCTGGCTTGCCTGCAAACAGTCTGGCTTGTCCTTCGAGGAATTGACCGTTCCGCTGTTCGGCGACGATTGGGACCATGTCCGCGAAAGCGAAAATTTCGCGCCTTCGGGCGGCAAGGTTCCGATCCTGTGGGATGGCGAGACCGTCGTCTGGGATAGCCTCGCGATTATCGACTGGCTTGCGGACAAGACGCACCGGGACCGCTTTTGGCCCAAAGACGAGACCGCTCGCGGCATGGCTCGTTCAATGGCCGCCGAAATGCACTCGGGCTTCATGGCGTTGCGCCGGCAATGCCCGATGAATACGCGCAAAATTTATGACGGCCTGGACTTGAGCGACGAGGTCAAGACAGACGCCGCGCGGATCATCGAACTCTGGGCGCAGGCACGCGCCCGCTTTGGCAGTGGCGGACCGTTTCTGTTCGGCACTTATGGCGCAGCCGATATCATGTATGCGCCGGTGGTTTCCCGCTTCCAGACTTACGGATTTCGTCTGCCCGGCTTTGCCACCAGCTATATGCAGACCATACTCGATCATGAATGGACTGCGCAGTGGATGGCGGCCGCGGAGGAAGAACCATGGGTAATCGAGCGGCTCGAACAACCGAAATCAGCAGAAGCCTGAGCGCCCGCATATGACCGCACCAACAGCTCTCGAACTGGCAAAACGGCTAATCGCACAGCCCAGCATCACTCCGGCAAGCGGCGGCGTGTTTGACGAAATGGAATCGATGCTCGCGCCGCTCGGCTTCGAAGCAATCCGATTCTTCGCTGGCGATGCGCCCGAAGATGCCGAACAGGGTGGCCCGGTCGAGAATCTCTTCGCCATTCGCAAGGGTCCCGCCGGATCACGCCATTTTGCTTATGCCGGTCATCTTGATGTCGTTCCACCCGGTCAGGGTTGGCAAACGGATCCCTTCACTCCCGAAGTCCGCGGCGACCTTCTCTACGGTCGCGGTGCGGTCGACATGAAGGGCAGCATTGCCGCCTTTGTCGGCGCACTCCACGAAATTCCAGAAGATTTGGGTACGATTAGCCTGATCATCACAGGTGACGAAGAAGGGCCAGCACGATTTGGCACCGTCGCGATCATGGACCTCATGGCCGAGCGCGGCGTTACACCCGACCTTTGTCTCGTCGGCGAACCGACATCGGTCCACAAGCTTGGCGACATGATGAAAATCGGGCGGCGCGGTTCGGTCAATATGTGGATCACGGTGAACGGCATGCAGGGCCATGTTGCCTATCCGCAGAACGCCGACAATCCGATCACTAAGCTTGGCAAGATTCTTGGTGAAATTGACGCGCTTCAGCTGGACGAAGGCACCGACTGGTTCCAGCCGAGCAATATCGAATTTACCGACCTCCACGTCGGCAATCCGGCCCATAATGTCATTCCGGCCAAGGCCGAAGGTCGGCTATCGATCCGCTTCAACGACCGCCACAGCGGCGAGAGCCTGAGCATGATGGTGAAGGAGATTGTCGAACGGCATGGCGGCGAATTGAAACCGATTATCTCCGGCGAACCTTTTCTGACACCGCCGGGAGAATTCTCGGATATCGTCGCTAGCGCGATCCGTGAAGTAACGGGTGTGGATCCCGAGCTGTCCACATCAGGCGGCACCTCCGACGCCCGCTTTCTGGCGAAGATCATGCCGGTGGTCGAATTTGGCCTGTGCAATGCGACCATGCACAAGCTCGATGAAGCGGTGGCAATTGATGATCTCGAACAGCTGTCGAAAATCTTTGCGTTGATCGTAGCCCGCGCGCTGTCCTGAGGCGTTGGGCTCAGCGCCGTCGCCGCAAGATGATATAAAGCGCACCTGCCCCGCCATGGCGGGGATGCGCGCGCCGCACCGTCGCAATATGCGCGTGATGCCGGGACGCTGCCAACCAGTCGGCAATTGCCGCACGGATCGCTCCGCGACCGCCTTCGCGGCGGCGCTCGTCATCATTACGCGCCTTGCCGGTGATCAGCAATATCGCGCGATGGCCAGCCGCGATACTGAGTTCAAGCGCGCCGTCGAGCCGCCCGTGGGCGGACGACAGTGTAAAGCCGTGCAGGTCGACGGTAACATCGGGCTGCACCATGCCTTTGGCGAGACGGCGATCCCAGCCACCATCCAGCCCGTGGCGGGTCGGCACAGGTTTCTGGTCGCGTAACGGGACGGCTATCACCGATTTCCCGCCAAAGCTTTCCGCGGTGATCGGCCCGGAGACGTCGGGCGGCCGCTTGGAGACCGGAAGGCTCTCAATCCGTTTCAGTCGCCCTTGGTCGAGCGGCTCGACGCTCTCGATAAATTTCTGCCAGAGCGCCTTTTCACCGGCGGTAAGGGGCCGGTCCGACATGGATTATTCGCCCGGGTTCTGGCGTGCCGCAACAAGCCGCGAAACGCTTCCCTTGGGCAGAAAAAGCAAAGCCTGGCCTTTTGACGACATGCCGCCTGCGATTCTGGCCGCTTCTTCGCCGGCACCCCAGAATGTATCAAAGCGGTTGGCGCCCTTGATCGCTCCGCCGCTATCCTGCGCGACCCAGAGGCCGTCGGCAATATCATGTTCCATGTCGAGGAACACCGGCGCACCTAGTGGCACAAACATCCGGTCAGCGGCGACCGAAGTCCGCGCAACCACCGGATGGCCCATCGCACCCAAGGGTCCCGGACCGGTCAGTTCCTGGAAAAAGACATAGCTCTTGTTCTCGCGCATGATCTTCATGCCTTCTTGCGGATGCGCCCGCAGCCATTCGACAATGCCCTGCATATTGGTCTTGCCGTCGGCGAGCAGCCCGCGTTCCCGCATCACCCGTCCGATACCGGTATAATCATGACCATTTTGCCCGGCATAACCGATCCGCATAATCGAACCATCGGGGAGAGCCAGTCGGCCGCTGCCCTGAATCTGCAGAAAGAAGAATTCGATATAATCCTGGGCCCAGGCAATTTCGAGCCCTTGGTTGGCAATGGCGCCATCGTCGATTGCCGCCCGGTCTTCGAACGGCACCAATTTGGTGCCATCGACCTTGCCGCGCACGCGCTTGTCTTTCAGCGCTTCGGAAAACAATCCCAGATCAACATCGATCAGATTGGCTGGTCGCCGGTAAACGGGAACCGTATAATTGCCGTTTCTGACTCGCGACCCCAGGATCTGCGGCTCGAAATAGCCGGTTGCAAAAGCCTGGCCATCGCCGACCTGCACCGCTTCGAAATAGGATATGAAAAAGCGGCCGGCATCCTGGTCCTGCCAGCCCTGGGCGGCAGAGCAGGACAATTGCCAGTCGGCCCCCTTGGTCAGACCGCTATTATCCTCGCGCCGGACCAAGGACGAACAGCTGGTCCGATAGGATTTCAGCGCAGATGCAGCTTTTGAATCAGTAAGATTGAGGCTCGCAATATCCGGCCCCAGCGCGATACCGGAACCGGTAGCGCGTGTCGGGTCATCGCCGATTCTCGCGAGCTGTGCGGGATTGACAGGCTGAAACCTTGCCGGCGCGCCATTTTTGTAGGTGGATGGCGGAACGGCGGCATCTGGCAGATCGCCGGCAACCCATTCACCGTCCTGTGGTGCTGCACGGCTTTGCGCGGCCCCTTGAGGAATGATCGACATGGAACAGGCGCTGACCATCGCCATTGCCCCGAAAAGCGCCCCGATTCTCATGACCATGTTACTCGCCGACCGGAGGTCAGGCCTCATCGGTTTCGTCGAGCAGCCAGTTCGGATCGGCACTTGATAGATCGCGGCTGAAGGTCCAGACATCGTGGGTTTCGGCAGCATCGGATAGCGAACCGCCGATCAGATTGCCCTTTTTGTCTTTGACCACCGCAGCGATATCGGCATCAAATTGCACTGTGATGCTGGCAACAGGCCGACGATATTCCGCCGCTGAAATGCGCGCATTGTCGATTCGCACCAGCTGGTTTTCCAATATTTCGCCGCGTTTTTCCCGGGCGTCGATGACTTCGGCGAAGCTTTCGTAAACGTCATCATCACAAAGCAGTTTCAATTCTTCCTTGTCGCCCTTCCAGAAGGCTTCCAGAATCATGCCATAGGCCGCTTGCGAACCTTCGATGAACCGGCCGACATCAAAATTGCGATCGGCGCTCAGGATTTCGCGCATTCCGGCTTCGGCGCCGCTATCATAAACCATATTGGGCGTTCCGGCAGGTGCAGGGACGATATCAGGAATATGCGGTTTGGCATCTTCCAGCGGCCGGCGATCACTGGCGCGCGGATCAATGTTGCGAGGCATATGTTCCTGCTCATGGCCACTGCGCTTGCCCAGCACCGAATAGAGGCGCAGGCCGAGAAAGGCCGCTACCATTGCCAATAATATGATTTCGATGGTCACTTCAGTATCCAATCTTTTCTTTGACCCTATACATAGGGGGAAATAGGGGCGGTTTCAAATAGCATTCGTGAAAAAGCCGCTTTGTCACAATTGGTCAGCCCCTTCTATCGGCCAATTTGTGAACCTGCGCTTACAAATACACCGGCAAGCCGGGCGACTGAATAGCGGTTTACTCTTTCATTGCCCTTGGTTCTTTCCCCTGCTAGGCGCGCAGCGAACGGCGCAGCAATATGCGCCAAAGGACATGTTTGACTGATTTTCCGAAAGGACAGGCCCGATGGCTGATGAGAATGAAAAAGACGAAAGCACAATGGAACCGAGCGGCAATGTGACGACTCCGGATCCGCTAGCCAATGGCGCTGACACCCAGCCACAAATCGGCGTGATTTCGCAATATGTGAAGGACCTGTCGGTCGAAAATCCGAATGCACCGGACGTCTACCAGTGGAACGCGCAGCCACAGATTGATGTGCAGTTCAATATCGGCTCGTCCCAAATCTCCGACGAAGTCCATGAAGTCGAACTGAAAATCGACGTCACCGCAAAAGCGGACGAAGGCGTCGCCTTCGCCATCGAACTGCTTTATTGCGGCCTGTTCGGTCTCCGCAATGTTCCCGAAGACCAGGCACATCCGTTCCTGTTTGCCGAAGCACCGCGGCTTCTGTTCCCCTTCGCCCGGGCAATCATTTCGGATGCCGTGCGCGATGCCGGATTCCAGGCACTATTGCTCGAGCCGATTGATTTCACGGCGCTCTACATGCAGCAGCGTGAGCAGATGGCGGCACAGCAGGCAGGCGAACAACCGGTTGGTAACGCCTAGGCAACCTTGCTAGGGTAGCAGGCATGAACCTGCTGAAATCCACCGGTACCATTGCCGGCCTGACTCTGGTCAGCCGCATTTTCGGCTTTGTCCGCGATATCATGCTGGCCCGGATCCTCGGCGCCGGAGCTGCAGCCGATGCCTGGCAGCTGGCCTTCCAGCTACCCAATATTTTCCGCCGCCTGTTTGCCGAAGGTGCTTTTTCGGCTGCCTTCGTGCCGCTGTTCAACCGCAAGATGGAAGCGGATGACGATCGCACGGCGGCGCAGAATTTTGCTATCGACGTGCTCTCGGTATTCGTACCGCTGCTGCTGGTCTTTTCGGCGATCATGATGCTCGTCATGCCCGGCATTATCTGGCTGATCGACGATTTCGGGCGCGGCGAACGAATGGATGACTTTTCGGTGTCACTGGCCCGGATCACCTTCCCCTATCTCGGTCTGATCAGCGTCACTACGTTGTTCGCGGCTATATTGAACTCGCTCAGCCGGTTCGCGGCAGCGGCAGCGGCGCCGATCATGCTCAATATCTGCATGATTACCGCGCTGCTCGCATCCCATCTAGTCAATGACGGCACCGACCCACGGCAGACAGCCTATTTTCTGGCAATTGCAGTGGCCACGGCCGGGCTGGTGCAAATGCTCTGGCTCTATTACTGGGCGCGCAAGACCGGATTCCGCTTTCCGCTCAAAATGCCCAAGTTCAATGCCGATGTGAAAGAACTGGGCGTGCTCATCCTGCCTGCCGTTTTCGGTGCCGGCATCTATCAGATCAGCCGCTTCATCGATCTGTTCTTCCTCGGGCGCCTGCCGGAAGGCTCGTTCGTCTATCTGGCAATGGCGGACCGGCTGAACCAGCTGCCGCTCGGGATTATCGGCATCGCCCTCGGCACCGCTATCCTGCCGGCCCTGTCGCGCTTCATTGCCAAGGATGATCTGGGCGGCGCCCAGCGCCTGCAAAGCAACGCCATCGAACTGGGCCTGCTGCTCACCATTCCGGCTGCCATCGCCCTGTTTTTTGCTGCCGGGCCGCTGGTCACATCTTTCTATGTCGGTGGCAATTTTACCGCCGCCGATGGCCAGACCACCTCTGCGGTTGTCGCTGCGCTGGTCGTCGGATTGCCCGCCTATGTGCTGGTAAAAGTACTGATCCCGGGGTTCTTCGCGCGCAAGGATACCAAGACCCCGGTCTATACCGCCGCGATTTCGCTGGTCATCAACATCACGCTCAATCTGCTGCTAATCCCTCTCTACGGCATCAGGGGCCTCGCCATTGCCGGTGCTATTGCTGCCTGGTGCAATTGCGTGATGCTTTACACGATGCTCCACCGGCGCGGCCATTTTCATCTGGAATGGACCTTGCTGCTCCGGATCGGACGAATCACCCTGTCAGCCGCCGGTATGGCCGTGGTGCTGGTCTACGCCGCACCGATCGGCGAAGGCATGTATGACGGCACGATCTGGCAACGGGTCGGGTCAATCACCGCTCTGGTCAGCGTCGGCGGACTGGTTTATGCCGCGCTCGCATGGCTGACCGGCGCGATAGACCGCGACAAGATCACCATGTTGACGAAGAAAAAAGCGGCGGAAGAAGCCGCAAGCGAAGGAAGTTAAGACAATGCGGACGGTATCGGGCATCCAGCCAACGGGCAATCTCCACCTCGGAAATTATCTGGGCGCGATCAAGAACTGGGTTAAGATGCAGGACGAGAGCGAATGCCTGTTTTTCCTTGCCGATCTGCACGCCATCACGGTGCATAATGACCCGGCCGAACTGTCGACCAATTGCCGCGAAATGGTCGCCGCGCTGGTTGCCGCCGGAGTAGATCCCGACAAATCGATCCTGTTCAATCAGGCGCGCGTGTCGGCCCATCCTGAACTGGCATGGATGCTGATTTGCAACACGCCGATGGGCTGGCTGGACCGGATGACGCAGTTCAAGGAAAAGTCCGGCAAGCACAAGCAGAGATCATCTCTGGGTTTGCTCGGCTATCCGGTACTGCAAGCGGCGGATGTCCTGCTCTATCAGGCCACTCATGTTCCTGTCGGCGACGACCAGAAACAGCATCTCGAACTGGCCCGCGACATTGCGACAAAGTTCAACAGTGATACCGGCACAGAAACCTTCACCCTGCCCGAGCCGTTTATCGGCAAGACAGCGGCGAGGATCATGAGCCTCCGCGACGGCAATGCGAAAATGAGCAAATCGGACCCGTCCGATCTCAGCCGCATCAACATGAGCGATGATGACGAAACCATCGCGCGCAAGATGAAAAAGGCAAAGACCGATCCAGAACCACTTCCTGACAATATGGCCGATCTCGCCGAACGACCGGAAGCGAAAAACCTGATCGGCATCTACGCTGCGCTGGCCGATCAATCGCAGGACGCCGTTATCGCCGAATATGCCGGCAAAGGTTTTGGCGACTTCAAACCGGCGCTTGCCGATCTGGCCGTTAGCAAATTGTCACCCATCCGCGAGCGGTTCGAAGAATTGCGCAAGGACACGAGCGCGATTGACGCAATTTTACGGGACGGCTCGGAAAAAGCCTCGGCATTGGCACGGCCGACGGTGGAAGCCGCCTATGCCGCGCTCGGACTGTTGCGAAACTAGCCACTTTTGCCGCCGCGCCGCTTTGCAACCGGCGCAATAGACTTGCCTGCATCACCGTTTTCGGTAAATGCTAGACCATGGATATTATCTCGATACGCGGCGGCAATCGCCTGTCTGGCACAATCCCGATCTCGGGAGCCAAAAATAGCGCTCTGACCTTGCTGCCATGTGCGCTGCTGACCGATGAACCGGTCACGCTGCGCAACCTGCCAAGGCTGGCCGATGTCGACAGTTTCGGCCATTTGCTCAACCAGCTCGGAGTTTCAACCACGATCGAAGGCGCAAGGCCGGAAGATTTCGGCCGGGTGATGACGCTCAAGGCCGGCCGGATCACCTCGACCGAAGCGCCTTATGATATCGTGCGGAAAATGCGGGCATCGATATTGGTCCTCGGCCCGTTATTGGCGCGCGCCGGAGAATGCCGCGTCTCGCTGCCCGGTGGCTGCGCGATCGGCAACCGGCCGATCGACCTTCATCTCAAGGCTATCGAAGCGCTCGGCGCCACAATTGAAACCACCAGCGGCTATGTGATCGCACGCGTGCCCGATGGCGGCTTGCCCGGCGGCGATTTCAGCTTCCCTGTGGTATCTGTCGGCGCAACGGAAAATGCGTTGATGGCAGCGGTGCTGGCGAACGGCACAAGCATCCTGAGAAACGCCGCACGCGAGCCGGAAATCGTCGACCTTTGCAACATGCTGGTTGCCATGGGTGCCGAAATTGAAGGCATTGGTTCTTCGACATTGACCATCACCGGTGTCGACCGGCTGCACGGATGCACCTACCGGGTGATGTCGGACCGGATCGAAGCGGGCAGCTACGCCTGCGCTGTCGGCATTGCCGGCGGTGAAGTCGATCTGCTGGCCGCCAAGGCCGACGAAATGGAAGCGACACTGGATGCGCTACGGCTCGCTGGCCTGGATATCGACGTCCACGCGAAGGGCATCAGGGTGGCTTCCGACGGCAAGCTCAAACCGCTGACTCTGTCCACCGCTCCCTATCCCGGCCTCGCCACCGACATGCAGGCGCAGCTGATGGCGATGCTCTGCCTCGCCGACGGCGCCAGCGTGCTGACCGAAACGATTTTCGAGAACCGCTACATGCACGTGCCCGAACTCAACCGGATGGGCGCGGACATCGAAACCAAGGGCCGTACCGCCGTGGTCCGGGGCGTCAAGAAACTGACCGGCGCGCCGGTGATGGCAACCGATCTGCGGGCCTCGATGAGTCTCGCGATTGCCGGACTGGCGGCGGAAGGTGAAACCCGCCTGCAACGCATCTACCATCTCGACCGCGGCTATGAACGGCTGGAAGAGAAACTGGCCGCCGTTGGCGCGGATATCGAGCGGATCAGCGGCGATTGAGCGCCTCTCGCTAGCACTTATGGCAGCTTGTCATTGCGGCGCTTTTGCCGTGTAGTCTCTCCGATAATCAGGAGAGGATGAGTCCATGTTTTCAGGACCAATAGAAGACCGGCTGGCCATCCGGGAATTGCACGATGCCTATTGCGATGCCGTGCTGCGCAAGGATCCCGACGACTGGGGTGCTTTGTGGACGGAAGACGCTGTCTGGTCGCTGATGGGCACCGAAGTTGTCGGCCGCGAAAATATCGTCAATCTCTGGAACGGCGCCATGAGCCAGTTTGATGCCGTGAGCTTTCTCGGCATACCCGCCAGCCTGGAAGTCACCGGCGATACGGCGTCCGGTCGCTATCAAACCCACGAGATATTGGTCGAAAAGGGCGAGCCGCGGGTAGCCGGCGGCCGCTATGATGATGAATTTGTCAAAGTCGACGGCCAGTGGCTGTACAGCAAACGCATATTCGTTGTCGTCGCGCAATTTGGCGGAAACAAGCTTTAGGAGCATTTGGAACATGGCGAAAATATTGATCGCGGCGCATATCGATGTGGAACCGGCGACGCGCGAAGAATGCTTGAAGAAGGCACAGCCGTTTATCGATGGCGCGTTGAGCCAGGCTGGCTGCCTCTGTTACAGCTGGGCCGCCGACATGGATAAGCCTTCGCGCATCGAAGTGTTTGAGGAATGGACCGACGAGGAAGCCCTCGCCCAGCATTTTCAGGACGTGCATTATGCCAACATGCTCGCCCATATTGGCAGCTTTGGTCTGATCAACGCTGTCAGTGCCAAATATCGCGTGGATGCCGAAGGCCCGGTTTATAACGCCGAAGGTAAACCCACGCCATCTTTTGACTAATACAAGCAGGAACCCGTCATGAACGAAGCCGTGTCAAAATCCCTTTTCCAACCGGATATCCTGGTTGATCCGTTTGAATTTTATGAAGAAAAGCGCGCTAAGACGCCGGTCTTTTTTGACGAGGCAAGCGGCACTTACGTGGTTCTGGACTATGATCTGATCTCGGAAGCCGTTGGTCGCCTGGACGATTTTTCCAACAATTTTAATGCGCTGCTCTCTGGTGGAAAATCCGAAGAAGAGCTCGAGAATGACGAGGAATTGCAGGCGATTCAGGCGAAGGGCTGGCCGCAGGTCAACACCTTGCTCACCGCCGACCAGCCAGTCCACACACGGTTCCGCAAGCTGGTAAATCTCGCTTTCTCCATGCCGAAAGTGAACAAGCTCGAAGACAGCATGCGCGAAATGTCGAACGAACTGATCGACAATTTCATCGACAAGGACGAATGCGAATTTGTCGAGGAATATGCGATTCCGATGCCGGTCCGGACCATTGCCGTGCAACTCGGTCTCGACGTGGCCGACGCCCATACGATCAAGCGCTGGACCAATGCTTTCGTCGACCGCTTGTCCGGTATGATGACCCGCGAGCGGCAGCTGGAAACCGAGCGCGAAGTTGTCGAATATCAGCACGCGCTGAAAGCCAATATGGACGAGCGACGCAAGGAAGCAAAAAACGACATATTGTCCGATCTGGTCAACGCCCAGGTTGATGGCGAGCGCCCGCTCGACGATGCAGAATCGCTCTCGATCGTGCAGCAGTTGATGGTCGCCGGCAATGAAACCACAACTGCGGCCCTTGCCGAAGGCATGCGGCTTTTTGCTACCAACCCGGACCAGTATAAGAAGATTCAGGATGATCCCTCGCTGATCCCCAATGCGGTCGAGGAAGTGCTGCGCATGTCGAGCGGTTCGTCGGGCATCTGGCGGGTTATGCACCGCGATGCCGAACTGGGCGGCGTGATGCTGCCGAAAGGCGCGATGGTGATGATGCGCTATCACGCTGCCAATCGCGATCCCAAGCAATTTGAAAATCCGAATGAATTCCAGGTTGATCGCAAAAATGCGCGCACCCATCTGGCGTTTGGCAGGGGCATCCACATGTGCGTTGGCAATATGCTGTCGCGCAAGGAAATGACCGTGTCGTTCCAGCAATTTGCCAAGCGCATGGACAATATCCGGATCAAGGAAGGCGCTGAACTCAACTATCCGCCCAACATGATGTTGCGGGGACTGGCCAATCTGCCGATCCTGTTCGACAAGAAGTAGACCGGAAAAACAGGCCAGGAAACAGGAACATATAATGGGCATGATGGACGGAAAAGTCGCGCTGATATCGGGCGGCGCAGAAGGCATTGGCGGAACCGCCGGACGACGGGTTATCGAAGAAGGCGGCTCGGTGATGCTGGCCGACATCCAGATCGACAAAGCGAAGGAACTCGCGGCCTCTCTGGGCGACCGCGCCGATGCGGTCGAGCTCGATGTGCGCAACCTCGACCAGTGGCAGGCTGCCGTCGATGCCACCAAGAAACGCTTTGGCAAGATGACGACGCTGTTCAATGTCGCAGGCATTTCGGAGCCGGGATCAGTCGACGAGGTGGATCTCGAAAGCTGGAACCGCACGATCGACATCAATATGCAGGGCACATTCTACGGTTGCCGTGTCGGACTGCCCGCAATCCTCGAGAGCGGCGAAGACGGCGCGATCGTCAATATCGGCTCGATGCTCGCCATGCGTCCCGGTGCCCAATTCGCCGCTTATTGCGCCAGCAAGGCAGCGGTTACATCGTTGAGCAAATCGCTCGCTCTGCACTGCGCCGCGGAAAAATATCCGGTACGGGTGAATACTGTCCATCCCGGCGCGATCGACACGCCAATGTACCAACGCTATCTCGCCGCCTATCCCGGACCACATGATGAAGCGGTCGAACTGTTCAACCGCAACCATCCGATCAACCGGGTCGGGCAAGCGGTCGAAGTCGCCAATGCGATGCTATGGCTTGCCAGCGACCTGAGCAGCTTCACCACGGCCAATGACATCACCGTCGATGGCGGCGGCAGCTACCGCGAATAGACCGGACAAAAAAAGGTGGCCGGAGCGGGCCACCTTTATCGTCCGGATGTTTTGAAATGCGATATCCGGCGTAGTATTTTTATGAACTAGCGACCGTTGCTGGCAACAATATCGACAACCGTGCCACCGCCCGAACGCTTGTTCAGCGTGATCACATAGGCATCGTCATCATTCGGCTTTGAACCGCCGAGAACATGCTCGCTACCGCGCAACAGATATTCGGCGTCATATCCGCCCTGTTTTGCCTTGGTATAATAGAAATCGACAATGCTCTTGATCGGCGTCGCGGTGGTGAAGCTGACCACCCGAAGGTCGCATTTACCAGCTGCTTCCTGGACATTCGCCTTCGGATAGACCGCAAATTCGGGCGGCATCTTGTTGGCCCAGCCCATGTCGTAGGTCAGCTTTTCCTTGCAGACAGGCTTTTTCGCGCGCGCCTCCTCGAGCTCGGCTTTGTCCCCCAACGTCAATCCTTCATCGTCGGAAGTCATCTGCCGGGGCTTGGGGGCGGTCAGCATCTTACCTCCGAGAGCTGCCTTTGCAGCGGCTCTGCCGTCTTCACCAGTCCCCGGTGGCACCGATCCGTCCGCAGCACTATTGGCACCGCGAATGGCATTCCGGTTAGCCTGATCTGTAAGGTCCGGATCTACAAGGATCGCATCTTCCAGCGCATCATTCATCGCCGGGTCGGAGGTCAGATTGTCGTCCAGTTTCGCCAGTTCTTCTTCGCTGGCTTCATTGCTGCCACAGGCGGCAAGGGTCAGAGGCAGCGCGAAAGCCGCAGCGGACAGCCATAGGGAACGGGAAAGTTTAGACATGCAATTTGCTCCTGAATTTAGGAAAATACATGCATAAAAAGCGTTAATATTTCGTTAGGAAAACTGGTTAATCCGGTGACTCTTTGTTAACCTTTTGTCCTGAATCGGGATTTCAGCCGAACGTATCCGGCCCGTCCAGTTCCCCGAATCGGATCAGACGGGACGTCAGGACGGCGGCCTGGCGATTGACCACAGCTTTTTGATATTCGGGATCCGTGACCATTTCCAGGAACGCGCCGCTATTCGGATAATAGGCGATGAAAGAGGAATCCCACTGCTTGTCATCCGGCCCGGTCACCATAGATTCCATTTTCCCCCGCCAGATGATCGTGCCGCCCACGCGCTGGAATATCGGCCCGCTGGTCTTGCCATATTCTTGATAGGCCCGTTCGCCGCTCCATCCCTTGCCGGCATTGGGATGATCTGCGGGATATTGCGCAGATTCATGGAAGCGCAGCAGATTGAGCATATTGATCGGCACATCGCGGGGCAGCGCCTTGAATGCGTCAAAACTTTCCCGCGTGGGATCCACATAGCGATCTTCGACCATGGTCTGCTCTCCTACTGAAACTGTTTTCTATTCTCTTGCCACTGTTCGCGCGATTGTCCCCAGTCGTCAACCCGCGCATCCTGAAAGGGGTCGGGAAGCTTTGTCGGCCCGCGATTGGCCGAACCAAGCCGCTCCGCCAATCTGATCGAGGCCAGATTATCCGGATCGATCGTATGACAGATATCGCGCCAGCCCAGCGTGTCGACCGCATAGTTCATACTCGCCACCGCCGCTTCCAGCGCATAGCCTTTGCCGACATATTCCGGTGCTACCGCCCAGCCCACTTCGGTGCCGGGCCAGCCTTCGGGATACCAGGGCCCGATCCGGCCAATCCATTGCCCGCTGTCCTTGAGAATGAGCGAGAACATTGCATAGCCGCGCACGCGCCACGCCCCGACCATGGTGCAAAGAACGCGCCAGGATTCCGCGCGGCTTTTTACACCGCCGATATAAGCCATCGTGGCTTCATCCGTCTGAAATTCGGCCCAGGCTTCGAAATCATCACCATTGGGCGGCCGCAAGATCAACCGCTCCGTTTCTATTCTGATATCATCAATGGCCATGGCCTTGTCTCCGTCCCACCAGCAGTCAGCCTACTATGAGCTTTTTGAATTGCAAATGCTTGAAATGACGGTGCACTATGTTTATAATACAGTTATGTTCAATCTTATCTCCATCTTCATCGGCGTCATTGCCCTCATTCTCTCCTTCATCGGTCTGGTTCCCTTGCTGGGATGGACCAACTGGCTGATCCTGCCGATCGCCGGCGTCGGTGCGCTGTTCGGGCTGATCTCTTCGCGCACCAGTGGCATGTATTTCTGTATGATCGTCATGGCCATATGCGCTTTGCGGCTGTGGATCGGCGGCGGCATCATCTGATCGGGTTCCCGGGTTTTCCCGAGGATAGGATTTCTTGATTGCCGGGCGGGCCCGGCCAGCCTAATCGCTGAGCTATGTCCACTGCCCCAGCCACCAGCCGCATCGGCCTCATTCAGGCGTTAATCGCATGCGTGTTCTGGGGCTTGATGCCTGTCTATTTCAAGCTGCTGCAAAATGTCGACGCGCTGGAGGTCGTAGCCCACCGAATCATCTGGTCGGTGCCGCTTCTGATCGTCATCCTCTATTTCCGCAAAAGCCTCGCCAATCTGGGCAATGCGATGATGGATGGCAAATTGCGCTGGGCGATGCTCGCCAGCGCCTCGCTTATCGCGACCAACTGGCTGATCTACGTCTGGGCCGTGCACGAAGATCATATTCTTGCCGCCAGTCTCGGCTATTTTATCAGCCCTTTGCTTAGCGTCTTGCTGGGCAGGATCTTTCTCGGCGAGAAACTCTCCCGCAACAAATGGATCGCCCTTGCGATAGCGTCCGTGGGGGTTTCGGTCCTGGCGATACAAGCACTCGACACGCTCTGGATCAGCCTGGCTCTGGCGATCAGCTGGAGCAGCTACGGGCTGGTCCGCAAGATAGCCGACATTGGCCCGATCGTCGGCCTGACCGCAGAAACCGGTATCTTGTTCCTGCCCTTCATCCTGCTGCTGGTCTGGTTGACCTTTGCCATGCCATCGTCAGCGACAAGTCAGCATCTCGGCGATGACCGAACCCTTGACCTGTTGCTGATCGGCGGCTCCATCGTCACCGCCATCCCGCTGCTGCTGTTCGCCTCGGCGGTCAAGAAAATGACCCTTGGTGCTATCGGACTGCTGAACTATCTCGCGCCGACGATCCAGTTTCTGGTCGGTGTCCTGATCTACAAAGAGCCGCTGACGCCATCCCACATCATATGCTTTGTGCTGATCTGGACCAGCCTCGCGATCTTTTCGACCGATTCCTATCTGGCAGGCAAGGCTGCGCGGAGACCGCAATCCGCCTGAAGTCGCTGGCGTTTCAATGCTATAAAATTCGCCAATTCAATTCAGATCCGGCATGAAACGGGACCAGTGTGGCATCGGCGACTGCGAGGTTTTCGGGGATGACGGCACTGCTGCGTGCCAGAGTTACCTTATCTTCATTCAGCGACAGACCGTAGAAATTGGGGCCATGCTCGGAAGCAAAGCCTTCCAGCCGGTCCAGAGCGCCCTCTTCGTCAAAAACTGCCGCATAGCTTTCCAGCGCATAAGGCGCGTTGAAAATCCCGGCGCAGCCGCAAGCCGATTCCTTGGCGTGGATTTCATGCGGCGCACTGTCGGTACCCAAGAAATATTTCGGCGAGCCGGATGTCGCAGCCTTGCGCAGCGCAAGCCGGTGTATTTCCCGCTTGGCCACCGGCAGGCAATAAGCATGCGGGCGAATGCCGCCAGCAAACATGGCGTTGCGGTTGATATGCAGATGATGGGGCGTGATCGTCGCCGCGACATTGGGGCCGCAGCTGTCAACAAAGCGAACCGCCTGCTCGGTGGTGATATGCTCGAACACGACTTTCAGGTCCGGCAATGCCCCGATCAATGTCTTCATCACCCGCTCGATAAACACCGCTTCGCGATCAAAAATATCAATATCACTATCAGTTACTTCGCCATGGACCAGCAGCGGCATGCCGATCTCCTGCATCCGCTCGAGCACCGGCATGATATGCGCCACATCGGTGACACCGTGCGCGCTATTGGTGGTTGCATTGGCGGGGTAGAGTTTCGCGGCGGTAAAGATTCCAGCTGCGTGGCCCGCAGCAATATCATCCGCGTCCGCATCATCGGTGAGATAGCAGGTCATCAGCGGCGTGAAACCGGACCCGGCCGGCAACGCTGCCATGATCCGGTCGCGATAGGCGGCGGCGCTGGCGGCGCTGGTTACCGGTGGCGAAAGATTGGGCATGATGATCGCCCGGCCAAATTGTTTCGCGGTAAACGGCGCGACTGCTTCCAGCATGGCGCCGTCACGAAGATGCACGTGCCAGTCATCTGGTCGACGGATGGTAATAGTATCGGTCATATAGCTCCGCGTAAGGCTTGGTTTTTCGCTCCGCACACCCTACCTAAATGCCATGACCGAAACCAGACTTAATGACCGCGCCATCATCCGTCTTTCGGCAACGGACGGGTCGGAAGATATCCGCGCGTTTCTGCAGGGGCTGGTGACTCAGGATATGACCGCTGTGGTAGAGGGCGCGCCGCAATGGTCGGCGCTGCTCACCGCGCAGGGAAAAGTCCTGTTCGATTTCTTCCTGTGGGCTGAGGGTGATGACATCCTGATCGACTGTGAACAGGATCAGGCCGACGCATTGGTCAAACGCCTGAAAATCTATCGTCTCCGCCGCAAGATTGAAATCGCCCTGGATAATTCCCTCAGCGTGCACTGGGGCCTGATCGCGGAGAACCAGCCGGTCGACCCGCGATTACCCGCATTGGGGCACCGCTGGCTGGATGCTGCAGCAGATGGTGAAGGAGCCGACGAAGCCTATAGAAAGCATCGCCTGTCCTTCGGCGTGACCGAGGGCTCGGCAGAGCTTGGCAGCGACAAGACATTATGGCTCGAATGCAATGCAGCGGAGCTCAACGGCGTCAGCTTCACCAAAGGCTGCTATGTCGGACAGGAAAATACGGCGCGGATGAATTACCGGCAAAAGGTCAACCGGCGGCTGGTTGTCGTGCCGATTGCGCAGGCCGATGAAAAGCGCCAGCGCATCGCCTACCCCGATTATGATCTGTCCGTGGAACATCGTCGCGTCGACGATCTGAAAGCGCTCGATCTGCCGGACTGGCTGGCGAGAGCGCTGTAACAACGAATAGGCGGGCATCAGCTTCCGCCGCTGCCCGCCTTTGTCTTTGTTAAACCTGGCGTCGCTTAAGCAGCGTCGCTTTCTTCGGTTGCCTTGGGTTTCATCACCCGCTTTTTACGAGCCGGTTTCTTTTCAACTTCGACCTCGGTCGACTGCGAAATTGCCGGTGGCAGGGCGCTGGCATCAAGGCCATTGCTCTCGCCATTTTTCTCTTCGGATTCGTTGCGAACCGGTGCAGCTTCGACCTTGCGCGGGCGCCGGCTGCGAACCGGTTTTTTCTCTTCAGGCGCGTCAGTCGTGGCCGCTTCACCCTGATCATTTCGATCATCGCGTTTCGGACGACTTTGTTGCGCCTGCGGCGGACGGCTGCGCTGTCCATTGCCTTCATTTTCGCTGCTATCATCCTGGCCATTGCCACGATTATCACCACGGTTGTCCGGGCGATTATCCGGACGGTTGTCTCCGCGCGGTTCTTCGCGGGCGATCCGCTGTTCTTCGCGACGGGCAATAGTATCGGCGTTCACACGGAAATAATGATCGGCAAACTGATGATAATATTCGGCCTGGACGCGGTCGCCATTGACCTGTGCGTCCTGCGCCATTTTCTTGAATTTATCGAGCATTTGCACAGCATTGCCACGCGCGCGGTTGTCGATCCGGTTATCGCGATCCGATCCGCCACCGCGGTTGCCCTGGGGGCGGTTATTGGTGTTCCGGCTGCGTCCACGGCGGCCAGGCTGACGATTGTTCATCAAATTTTAGGTATCCTTATACCGATAATAAACTTGGTCTTTCTCAAGTCATAGCCACACTCGGGTGGCGATTGCGCTGCAGACAACCCGTCCACAGCGGCCCATACAAGACAAATGCACGCCGAAAACCAGCAACATTATCGAGTTGGGGGCAGGCCAGAGATTTAGGGAAAAAGCCAGAAATCCTCTGGGCCTACGCAAGTCTTAGCGACTCGATCCATCAAAACCAAGCCCTTTTTACCGGCGGAGGACCAGCAAACGGTCATTTCCGCCCAAATCCTGTTTTAACTCAACATGATAGCCGCTGTCTGTGGCTATTTTTGAAACCGGCTTTGCCTGATCAAAGCCAATTTCAAGCAAGGCTAATCCGGTCAATGAGAGCAGCTTTTCCAGTGCCGGGATGATGATCCTGTAGTCGTCCAGCCCATCTGCGCCGGAGAACAGCGCCTGATGCGGTTCGAAGCCGGCGACATCCGCAGATAATGGAGCAAGAGTCGAGACATAGGGCGGGTTCGCAAGGATCAGATCGAAGCCGGAACCAAGCGCGCTGGTCCAGTCTGCCTCCGTCCAGTCCAGCAGCATAAAACTGGCACGATCCGTCAAGCCGAGCGAATCCGCATTATTGTGGGCAATCTGCAACGCAGCACTGCTGGCATCGATGCCGAGCCCCCTGGCTTCCGGAAATTCATGCAAGGCTGCCAGCACAAGCGCGCCACTGCCGGTGCCCAGATCGACTATCCTGTGCGGATGCGCGGATCCAAATATGCGGACCGCCTCATCGATCAGCAATTCGCTGTCGGGCCGGGGAATCAGCACATCGGGCGTGATCTGGAAATCGAGGCCCCAGAATTCTTTCATGCCGGTGATATGGGCAATCGGTTCCGATTTCTGGCGCCGTTCGACCAGCGCAGAAAATTCTACCGGCGCTTTAAGCTCTGGCAGTTTCAGCAGCAGTTCGGACCGGTCGATGCGCAAGGCATGCGCCATCAGCAATTCCGCGTCGAGGCGCGGGCTGTCGGAAATTTCGGACAGGCCCTGCGCCGCTTCACGCAGTGCGCTGGCCGCATCACCCATCCAGATTGGCGAGCCGGCTGGCTTCATCCTCCGCGATCAATGCGTCGACCATGTCGCCGAGCGCCGTGCCCTCGATGATTTCGGGCAGCTTGTGCAGAGTCAGGTTGATCCGGTGGTCGGTCACCCGTCCCTGCGGATAATTATACGTCCGGATGCGTTCACTACGATCGCCGGAACCGACCATCGACTTGCGCGCTTCGGCTTCCTCGCTCTGCACCGCATCGCGCTCCTGCTCATACATCCGCGCCGCCAGTACCTTCATCGCCTGCGCTTTGTTCTTGTGCTGCGACTTGCCGTCCTGGCATTGCACGACCAGTCCGGTCGGCAAGTGGGTGATGCGAATCGCGCTGTCGGTCTTGTTGACATGCTGGCCACCGGCCCCGCTCGCCCGATAGGTGTCGATGCGCAGGTCTTCGGTGCGGATCTTGATATCGACTTCTTCGGGTTCGGGCAGGATCGCCACCGTCGCCGCGGAAGTATGAATCCGCCCGCCGCTCTCGGTTTCCGGAACCCGCTGGACCCGGTGTACGCCGGATTCGAACTTGAGCTTGGCGAACACGCCCTTGCCCTGGATATTGGCGACCACTTCCTTGAAGCCGCCGACTTCCGAAGCATTGGCGGAGATCATCTCGACCTTCCAGCCCTGGTCCTCGGCATAGCGAGTGTACATGCGGTACAGATCACCGGCAAAAAGCGCAGCCTCGTCGCCACCGGTGCCGGCGCGGATTTCGAGCATCGCGGGCCGGTCATCGGCGCTGTCCTTGGGCAGCAATTGCAGCGCCAGAGCATGTTCGGCCTTTTCCAGCGCCTTCTTCACGCCATCGACCTCGTCAGAAGCCATCGCCTTCATCTCCGCATCATCCCCGGCGAGCATTTCGGCCAATCCCTGCTGCTCATCGCGCAAGGCTTTGACGCTGGCAGCAGCTTCGGCAACCGGTTCAATCTCGGCATATTCCTTCGAGACAGAGACAAATTTCTCGCTGTCGAGATCGCCTGACGCCATCATCGCCTGAAGTTCGGCAAAACGTGCCTCGATCTGCGCCAGTCTTTGCGGGGTAATGGTGGTCAACCATCCTCTCCCAGCCGTGCCACATCCTGCTCCAGATCATTCAGATCCGCATCAAGATTCGCGAGGTCATCGGAAAATCTCAGGTCCCACATTTTTTCGATGATTTCCGTAACATCCAGCCCAGTCTGCTCACCCGTAGCCAGATTTTTGAACTGCAGTTTGCCGGACGCCAGCTCGTCTTCGCCAATGATAATCGCCGCCGAGGCACCTGCCTGATTGGCGCGCGCCATGCGTTTTTTGAACTTTCCGCTACCGAAAATATCAGCTGAAAATCCGGTTTTGCGCAGTTCGTTCGCCACCGACAGCGCCTTGACCGTGGCATCATCGCCCATCGGCACGATGGCCAGCTCCAGTGAAGCTTCGGGCACTTCGGTAAGCAACATGCCTAACCGCTCGATACCGGCAGCCCAGCCAACAGCAGGGGTTGCGGGGCCACCAAGAGTTTCGATCAAACCATCATAGCGTCCGCCAGCCAGCACCGTGCCCTGTGCGCCCAGCCGGTCAGTGACAAATTCAAACGCCGTGTGGCGATAATAATCAAGCCCGCGCACCAGCCGGCTGTTGCGCGTCCACGCTACGCCGCATGCATCAAGTCCTTCAGTAACCTGCGCAAAAAATTTCTTCGCCTCGCTCGACAGATAGGCGTCAATATCCGGAGCAGCATCTGCAATCGGGCGGTCCTGCCGTTCCTTGCTATCGAGAATCCTGAGCGGATTGCGCTCCAAACGGTCCTGACTGTCTTCCGATAGCTCCTTGCGATGCGCCTGAAAATGCTCGACCAGCGCATCACGCCAGGCATCGCGGCTTTCGGCATCCCCCAAAGTGTTGAGCTGCAAGGTTACGCCATCGGCTATGCCCAGTTCCTGCAGGAGTTGGTCGGCGAAGCAAAGCAATTCCACATCCGCCGTGGCTTCGCTGGTACCGATTATCTCTGCGTCGAGCTGGTGAAACTGCCGGTAGCGGCCCTTTTGCGGCCGCTCGTAGCGGAACAGTGGGCCATGTGCGGAAATTTTGAGCGGCATATGTTGCTGCCAGCCATTGGTCAGAAAAGCACGCGAGATACCCGCGGTAAATTCCGGCCGCAGGGTCAGGCTATCACCGCCACGATCCTCGAATGAGTACATTTCCTTCGACACCACATCGGTGGTCTCGCCGAGCGAGCGGGCAAAAACCGCCGTCGGTTCAAAGACCGGCATTTGTACACCCTTGAAACCGTAGAGTCGCCGCACGCGCTCGAACGTCTCGACCACATGCTGGAACCGCTCCTGATCTTCGCCAAATATATCCTGCGTGCCGCGCACCGGCTGGGGTGTCTGTATCTTTGCCATGGAGAGCGCTTTAGCCAGTGAAGCGGCAAAGCGGAAGTGGCTTATTTGCACCTAGGCTCTGGACGAAAGTTGCAAAATCCCCCATTTACGCGTGCTGATCATCAAAGGGATTTTCTTCGCATGCGTCTGGTTGGCATTTTCGGTCTGGTCTTGGCCCTCGGCATTTCTACAACGGCGGCGGCAATGCCGGACAGCCTCAGCAAGCCGAGCTATGTTGCGCCGCAGGAGACGATTCCTGCACCACAGGACATCGCTTATCCCGGCACCATGACTCTGACAGTCGATGCGCGCGATCATGACCAGGGCATTTTCCGTGTCATCCAGACGATTCCGGTGGCAAAAGCCGGTCGCCTGACCCTGCTCTACCCCGAATGGCTCCCGGGCAACCATGCGCCGCGCGGCGAAATCGAGAAGGTCACCGGGCTGGAATTCACCGCCAATGGGGAAATATTGTCGTGGGTCCGCGACGATGTCGATGTGTTCGCCTTTCACCTGACGGTTCCGGAAAATGTCCGCTCGATTACCGCAAAATTCCAGTTTGTCTCGGCCACCACCAGCAGCCACGGCCGCATTGTCATGGCACCATCGATGCTCAACCTGCGCTGGCATCAGGTCTCGCTTTATCCGGCCGGCTATTATGTCCGCCAGATTCCGGTCGAGGCGACTGCCATCTATCCCGAAGGCTGGCAGGCAGCGAGCGCCTTGCGCCCGAAATCAACCACCGGCAGCACCGTTGCCTATCAGAAGACCGACTATGACACATTGGTCGACAGTCCGGTTTTCGCCGGAGAGCATTTTCAAACCCACCAGCTGACCAGTCGCGTGCATCTCAATATTGTCGCTGACGATGCAAAATTCCTGAAGCCCAGAAAAGACCAGATCGCCCCACACATCAAGCTGGTCAAGGAAGCGGAAGCGTTGTTCGGCAGCCATCCCTATGACCGCTATGATTTCCTGCTCGCGCTGACCGACGAAATGGGCGGTATCGGCCTGGAGCATCACCGCTCGTCCGAAAATGGCGTGAACCGCGAATATTTTACCAATTGGGACAGCGGGCCCGGTCGGCGCAATCTTCTGGCACATGAGCTCACCCATGCCTGGAATGGCAAATATCGTCGTCCCGCCGGCATGTGGACGCCCGATTTCCGGCAGCCGATGCGCGATAATCTGCTGTGGGTCTATGAAGGCCAGACGCAATTCTGGGGCTATGTGCTCGGCGCGCGGTCCGGGCTCTATTCAAAACAGGATACGCTGGATGCCATCGCGGCTATCGCGGCAGGAATGGACCAGCGAGTCGGACGGAGCTGGCGCCCGCTGATCGACACCACTCATGATCCGATTATCGCAGCCCGGCAGCCCAAGCCCTGGTCCAGCTGGCAGCGGTCCGAAGATTATTATAATGAAGGCCTGCTGATCTGGCTCGAAGCCGACCAGATCATCCGTCGTGAATCGGGTGGCAATAAGTCGCTTGAAAATTTTGCGCGAGACTTTTTTGGCGGCAAGAACGGTGACTGGGGCGTGGCCACCTATGAACGACAGGATGTTATCGCCGCGCTCGACAAGGTCCAGCCCTACGACTGGGACGGGTTTATTGAAGAACGGGTCTATCGGACCAGCATCGAAGCGCCGAAGGACGGCCTCACCCTCGGCGGCTACCGGCTCGTCTATGTCGATACGCCAAGCGCCTATATACTTGCCAATGACAAACGCCGCAAACAGGTTGACCTCAGCTATAGCCTTGGCCTGATCATGGGCAGCAAGGGAGCGATAAAATCGGTGACCTGGGACAGTCCGGCGTTCAAGGCAGGACTGAAATCGGGACTCACCATTTCGGCTGTCAATGGCAAGGCTTACAGCGACGAAGCCCTCAAACAGGCGATCGAGGAAAATCAAGGCGGCACCGGTATGATAGATATTTTTGCGAAAAATGGTGAAGCCTATCACAATTTTATGGTCGACCATTCCGGCGGCCTGCGCTATCCGGCGCTCGAGAAAATCACCGGAGAGGGTGTTGATCAAGAAGGCGGCATAGACCGGCTATTACAGTCTAAAACCAGATAAGGATCTCCTTTTCCATGGACATTAACAAAATCCCGATTGGCGATAATCCGCCAGAAGCCCTGAACGTCGTAATCGAAGTTCCGGTTGGTGGCGAACCCGTCAAATATGAATTTGACAAGGCTTCCGGCGCTCTGTTTGTCGACCGTATCCTGCACACGCCGATGCGCTATCCGGCCAATTACGGCTTCATTCCGCACACATTGTCGCCGGATGGCGACCCGCTCGATGCGCTGGTCGTGGCCCGTTCGCCGTTCATGCCTGGCTGCGTCGTGCGCTGCCGGCCAATCGCGGTTCTCAACCTCGAAGACGAACATGGCGGCGACGAAAAATTGCTCTGCGTCCCGATTGACGCAACCTTTCCCTATTATCGCAAGATCGGTGAAGGCAATGACTTGCCGGAAATCGTCATGCAGCAGGTCGAGCATTTCTTCACCCATTACAAAGATCTCGAACCCGAGAAATGGGTCCGGGTCGGCAAATGGGGCGATGCCGAAGACGCCAAACGCGTTGTACTCGAAGCGATCGAGCTGGCGAAAAGCAAGAAATGAACGCCACCCGCATCATCTTGATGATGACGGCACTGTCGGCCCTGGCGGCATGCGCTACTCCTGAAACCCGGGTCCGCAACGGGCTGATCAGTGCGGGATTGTCCGCACCGATATCGGCCTGCATGGCGGACCGGATGGTGGATCGCCTGTCGCTGGGGCAACTTAAAAAGCTCAATGATCTTGGCAAGCTCAGGAAACGCGAACCGGGCGATGTTACGGTCAAGGAATTTGTCAAACAGACCCGGTCGTTGCAGGATCCCGAAATCGTCGGTGTGGTGACGTCCTCCGGACTGATCTGCGCGGTCAAATAGGCGCGGCGCGAAGATGGTCTGCATCTTCATTCGACCAGCAAGTGCCGCTGATGCGGCGAACTTGCCGGATATAGAGCGATCGGCGGCAAAGGCCTTCTTGCCGGTAGCCGGACTGGAATGGATCGCCAGCGACACCGTAATGTCCGCTGAACTGCATCAGATTTACATTGATGAAGGCACGGTCTGGGTAGCGACAATGGACAAGCGCTGCATCGGATTCGTCACGACGGCACGATATAAAGATGCATTGCACATCATCGAACTGGCGGTCGAGGACGGGCATCAGGGCCATGGTGTCGGAAGACGCCTGCTGGGAACCGCAAGAGAATATGCGATCGAACACGATATTCCGGCTCTCACCCTGACTACGTTCCGGGATCTGGCGTTCAACGAACATTTCTATCATAAGCTGGGCTATCGGACGCTGGATGAGTCGGGGTTGCCGAAACGACTCGCTGATATTCTCGAGGCGGAAATCGAGAACGGCCTGCCCGGAAATCGCCGTTGCGCCATGCATCTGGCGCTGTGAAAGCACTGCCCCGAAGGGCAATTTCCGGGAATCCTGACATTCGCTCAGCTTCAACGCTCGCAGAGTTCGGCTTTGCACTCCGGCCAGCGTTTCGTCACAAATGGCACAACTATCCGGAAAATTGAATTTTTGCCTAGGTTCCGGCGAGTTTTCCGATTTGCGCGAACATTGTTGATTGCTGTCAATGCCATGGCCGGGACCCGACTAGGACATCTGATAATTATCACGAAACAGGGTGGAAATAGGGGCCTGACTGTGCTTTAGCCGTGCCAATTATTCGCTTGTCTTGAAATTCAAGACCTCCATTTTGAAAGGTGCTTACCCTTCCCATGAATATCCACGAATATCAGGGCAAGGAACTGCTTGCCAAACACGGCATCGCCGTTCCCGCTGGCTATGCCGCGCTCACCGTTGACGAAGCGGTCGCCGCAGCCGAAAAACTCCCCGGACCGCTCTATGTTGTAAAGGCACAGATTCACGCCGGCGGACGCGGCAAGGGCAAATATAAGGAACTCGGACCCGACGCCAAAGGCGGCGTTCGGTTATCGAAATCGATCGACGAAGTTCGCGCCAATGCCGAGGAAATGCTCGGCAACACCCTGGTGACCATCCAGACCGGTGACGAAGGCAAGCAGGTCAATCGTCTCTATGTCACCGACGGCGTCGATATCGAGAAGGAATTCTACCTCTCGATTCTGGTCGACCGGGCCAGCGGTCGCGTCGCCCTTGTCGTCTCCACCGAAGGCGGAATGGACATCGAGGACGTTGCCCACAATACACCGGAAAAAATCAAGACGATCACGATTGATCCGGCGCAGGGCTTCATGCCGCATCACGGACGGACCATCGCTTTTGCGCTCGGGCTGGAAGGCGACCTGAACAAACAGGCGCAGAAGCTCGGCAAGAAGCTTTATGACGCCTTCATGGCGATGGATTGCGAAATGGTCGAGATCAACCCGCTGGTGGTGACCGAGGATCAGCAACTGATCGTGCTCGACACCAAGATGAGCTTTGACGGCAACGCGCTGATGCGTCACCCCGATATCGCTGCCCTGCGCGACGAGACCGAAGAAGATCCTGCGGAAGTCGAAGCCAGCAAATCCGACCTCGCCTATATCAAGCTCGACGGCAATATCGGCTGCATGGTCAATGGCGCCGGTCTTGCAATGGCGACGATGGATATCATCAAGCTCAATGGCGCATTTCCTGCCAACTTCCTCGACGTGGGCGGCGGCGCGACCAAGGAAAAGGTCACCGCAGCGTTCAAGATCATTCTCGCCGATCCTGCAGTCGAAGGCATTCTCGTCAACATCTTTGGCGGCATCATGAAATGCGACATCATTGCCGAGGGCATTGTTGCCGCGGCGAAGGAAGTGGAACTGGATGTGCCGCTGGTCGTTAGACTGGAAGGCACCAATGTTGCGAAGGGCAAGGAAATCCTGGCCAACAGCGGTCTGCCAATCGTGTCGGCCGATGATCTGGGCGATGCGGCGAAGAAGATTGTTGCACAGGTTAAAGCAGCAGCCTGAACGGACGATAAATTAAAGGCCGTTCGTTCTGAGCCTGTCGAAGGATGATGGAGTGCGTAATTCCGTACTTCGACAAGCTCAGTACGAACGGGACCTGCCCTTGTGGCGAAATCGACGATGCTGCACCGCAGCGCAAAGCTTGACGTTTACGTGAACGTAAGTTAATTGGTTGATGAAATTAAAAAAGGAAACAGCAATGAAAATCCTGGTACCCGTAAAACGGGTCATAGATTATAACGTGAAACCGCGGGTCAAGTCCGACGGCAGCGGCGTCGATCTCGCCAATGTCAAAATGTCGATGAACCCGTTCGACGAAATCTCCGTCGAGGAAGCCATCCGCCTGAAAGAGGCCGGCAAGGCAGAAGAAATTATCGCTGTTTCGGTTGGCCCGCAAAAGGCTCAGGAAACGCTGCGTACCGCGCTCGCCATGGGCGCGGACCGCGCGATCCTCGTCGTAACCGACGAAGAAGTCGAACCGCTCGCAGTCGCCAAAATCCTCGCCAAGATCGTCGAAGAAGAAGCGCCGAAGCTGGTCATCACCGGCAAACAGGCGATTGATGACGATTCGAACCAGACCGGCCAGATGCTCGCAGCCTTGCTCGGCTGGGGTCAGGGTACGTTTGCCAATGAGATCGATATTGATGGCGAAAGCATCACCGTCAAACGCGAAATCGATGGCGGCCTGCAGACGGTCAAACTGAACCTGCCTGCCGTGGTCACCACCGACCTGCGCCTCAACGAACCGCGCTATGCGTCGCTGCCGAACATCATGAAGGCGAAGAAAAAGCCGATGGATGAGAAAACGCCTGCCGATTACGGCGTCGACATCAGCCCGCGTCTCACCACCATCACCGTCACCGAACCTCCGGTTCGCCAGGCTGGTGAAAAGGTCGAAGACGTCGACGCGCTGGTCGCGAAACTCAAAGCTGTGGGAGCGATCTGATGAAAACTCTTGTACTCGTAGAACATGACAACACGAACATGAAAGACGCGACGCTGGCTGTAGTCACCGCCGCATCGCAACTGGGCGAAGTCCACGCTCTGGTCATCGGCTCCGGCTGTGCCAGCGTTGCCGAACAGGTTGCCAAGGTGGCCGGTATCGCCACCGTCCACGTCGCCGACGACGCCTCGCTGGAGCATCAGCTTGCGGAAAATGCCGCGCCGCTGATCGCCAGCCTGATGGAAACGCATGACGCGTTCCTCGCGCCAGCCACCACCACCGGCAAGAACATCGCCCCGCGCGTCGCAGCCCTGCTCGACGTTATGCAGATCAGCGACATTCTCTCGGTCGAAAGCGAAGACACGTTCACCCGGCCAATCTACGCCGGCAACGCGATTGCTACCGTGAAATCCTCGGATGCCAAGAAAGTCATCACCGTTCGCGGGACGGCTTTTGACAAGGCAGAAACCGAAGGCGGCTCCGGCACCATCGAAGCCGTTGGCGGCGCCAGCGATGCTGGCCTGTCGAGCTTCGTCAGCGAAGAAATCGCCAAGTCCGAACGCCCCGAACTGACCAGCGCAAAAATCATCGTTTCCGGTGGTCGTGCTCTGGGTTCGTCCGAGAAGTTTGAAGAAGTGATCACGCCCCTGGCAGACAAGCTCGGCGCCGGCATCGGCGCTTCGCGCGCTGCGGTCGATGCGGGCTATGTCCCGAACGACTATCAGGTCGGCCAGACCGGCAAGATCGTCGCTCCGGAAGTCTATATCGCCATCGGCATTTCCGGCGCGATCCAGCATCTTGCGGGTATGAAGGACTCGAAAATCATCGTCGCGATCAACAAGGACGAGGACGCCCCGATTTTCCAGGTTGCGGATATCGGACTGGTTGCGGATCTGTTTGACGCGGTTCCGGAATTGACGAGCAAGGTCTGAAGCCAGCGCGGTGCCACGCCCCACTCGTCATGCCGAACTCGTTTCAGCATCCCTCGAGAGGCTGGCGCGAACCGCATGCGATCCTGAACCAAGTTCAGGATGACGAAATTTTAAACCTCGGCGTGAAAGCGTCGGGGTTTCTTATTGGCTAATCCGAACCGCCAGCGTCATTTTTCTGACACCAATCGCGCTTACGTCATTTTGATGACAGCCACCACCACTCCCAAAAACCGCCCGGACAAGCGCGATGTTCTGGCTCAGGCGATTCTCGACGGATGTCCGGTCAGTGACCTCCCGCAGCGCTTCATCGCCGCCGGCTATAGCGAAAAAGCAGCCCATTATGAGGCCGGTCGAGCGCTGAAAGACCCGCTCTTCAACGCCGCCAAGACGATCAGCAACAGGGTAAGCAAGCGCGACTGGACGCTGGATATCTATCGCCGGCTGCACGAAACAGAAACGGACGGAGACCGCAATATTCCGGTCGTTGACAAGATCGAACCGGAGATATTCTTCCGCGACTTTCATCACCGCAACCGGCCGGTCAAGCTCACTGGCCTGGTCGATCATTGGCCGGCGATGAAGCGCTGGACATTCGATTATCTAGCGGAAAAAATCGGCAACAATGTCATTGAGATTCAGGGTCAGCGCCTGTCGGGCGAGAATTATGAACTGGTCAAGGACCGCCACAAACGCCATGTAGCTTTTGGCGAATTCATCAAGCTGCTCCGCCAGACCGACAGCAGCAATGATTTCTATATCACCGCCTATAATGACACAGTCAACAAGCGGGCGCTCGCACCGCTGTGGCAGGACGTCGGCGATATCGCCCTGCTCAAGGCGAGCGGCGGCCAGGACGGCTTCTTCTGGATCGGACCGAAAGGCACGATCACGCCCTTTCACCATGACCTGACCAACAATCTGTTGCTGCAAATTTCCGGACGCAAAAAGGTGAAAATGGTAGCCGCCTATGACCTGCCCCAAATGCGCAACCATCAGCATTGTTTCAGCTTATGGGCCTCAAGCGAGGAAATCACGGCTCAGGGAGAGAATGCTCCCACTATCTGGGAATGCGAAATCGGTCCCGGCGAAGCGATATTCCTGCCCGTAGGCTGGTGGCATCATGTCGAAGCGCTCGACCACACGATCGGCATGTCCTTCACCAATTTCCCGGTCGATAATGATTTTTACACGGACTATCCGGGCGAAACGGCTTTCTAAATCGATGAGTATCCGGCTCTAAACCGTAAAACTCTCCCCGCACCCACAAGCGCCTTTGGCGTTCGGGTTCTCGAACACGAAGCCCGCAGTGAAATCATCTTCGACCCAGTCCATCGTGCTGCCGATCAGGTAGAGCACCGATCCGCCGTCGACGTAAAACAGCCCGCCGGGGGTCACTATCTTTTCGTCGAACGGGACTTCCTCGGTGATATAGTCGACCGAATAGGCCAGGCCCGAACAGCCGCGGCGCGGGGTGGATAGTTTTACGCCGATCGCGTCTTCTGGTGCTTTGGCCATCAGATCGGCAATGCGCTGCTCGGCGCCGGGCGTCAGAATGATCGCGGCGGGTATTTCGCGGGTCTTGGTTTTTGTCTCGGTCATAGCTCTTCTTCTTTCTTAACCCCTCCTTTTCAAAGGAGGGGCAAGGGGTGGTTTATGAGGAGGCTGGCTCGATGCCAGCGTCCGAATTTTGTGGGTGAGGACAGGCCCCACCCCAACCCCTCCCCTGAAGGGGAGGGGCTATTGGTTTACAACATCCCCAGTTCAAGCTTCGCCTCGTCGCTCATCTTCTGCGGGTCCCATGGCGGGTCCCAGACGAGATTGACTTCGGCGTGGCCGACGCCGGACACGCTGCCGACCTGCAGTTCGATCTCGCCGGGCATGGATTCGGCGACCGGGCAATGCGGAGTGGTCAGGGTCATCGTCACAATCGCGTGATTGTCCGGCGTAATCTCGACGCCATAGATCAGACCGAGATCATAGATATTCACCGGAATTTCCGGGTCAAAAATGGATTTGAGCGTATCGATCACTGCCTCGTAAAGATCGCCACCGGCTTCGCCAGCAGGGGTCTCGGCTGGCTTCTGCGCCAGAAAGCCCTCAAGATAATCCTTCTTGCGATTGAGCTTCGCCGCATCGGTTTCCGCTTCATAAGGCGAAGGCGCCATCACCGGGGCCGGCTTTTCCGCGGGTGTATCCACTGCGTCCTCGACCTTCGCCAGTTTCGGCTTTTCGACCGACTCGACTTCTTCCACCAAAATTTTCCGTTCTTCGTTCATATCGTCACCTTACCCGAAAATCTTTCTGACCCGATTGATGCCGTCCACCAGGGCGGCGACATCATTGTCATCACTGTAAATCCCGAAACTCGCGCGCGCCGTCGCCGGTACGCCGAGATAGTCCATCAAAGGCTGCGCGCAATGATGGCCGGCCCTGATCGCAACGCCGCCTTCATCCAATATAGTGGCGACATCATGCGGATGCACGTCACCGACCGCGAAACTTAATATGCCCATGCTTTTGTCAGGGCCAAAGACCCGCACCGAGTTGATCCCGGACAAGGCTTCGCGCGCCTTGGCCAGCGTTGCATTTTCATGATCCGAGATCACGTCTAGGCCTATGCCTTCGACATATTGGATCGCCGCGTCCAGCCCGACCACGCCGACAATATGGGGTGTTCCGGCTTCAAAGCGGCCCGGTGGCGGCGCATAGGTTGTGCCGTCAAAAGACACGCGATCAATCATCGACCCGCCACCCTTCCATGGCGGCATGGCCTCGAGCGTCGCATAAGGCGCCCACAAGGCACCAATGCCCGTCGGCCCGTAAATCTTGTGACCGGAGAAAACGTAAAAATCGCAACCAAGGTCCTGCACATCGACGGGCAGGCGCGGAGCGGCCTGACAGCCATCGAGCAACAGCTTCGCGCCAACCTTGTGCGCAATAGCCGCAGCCCGTTTCGCGTCGAGCAAAGACCCGAGCACGTTCGAAACATGCGCCAGCGCCACCAGCTTATGCTGCTCGGTCAGATGCTCTTCGATCCAGTCGAGATCAATCTGGCCGTCTTCCGTCAGCGGCGCGACATCGATATGTGCGCCGACCCGCTCGGCCAGCATTTGCCACGGCACGATATTGCTATGATGCTCCAGCTGCGACAGCATGATCCGGTCGCCCTTGGCAATGAACTTGTTGCCCCAGCTTTCGGCGACCAGATTGATACTGTCGGTCGCGCCGCTGGTGAAGACGATTTCGTTCTCGGACGCGGCGTTGAGGAAACCGGCAACGCGTTTGCGGGCGGCTTCATAGGCCAGTGTCATATTGGCGGACCGAGCATAGACGCCGCGGTGCACGGTGGCATATTCCGGGCCATAAGCGCGGGCGATGGCATCGAGTACCGGCTTGGCCTTTTGGGCTGTGGCTGCGGTGTCGAGATAATGCCAGTCCGGTCCGATGCCGGGGAAATCGGCTCGGTGGGAGGTTTTGATGATAGCGGGAGCGTTCATGATTCGACTCCATCACCATCGTCATCCTGAACTTGTTTCAGGATCTCGAGGGGTCCTGAAACAAGTTCAGGATGACGAGTAGTGATATCCCTCACGACAAAGCCCCCAAAACCTCAAGCGCCTTGCCCTCGATCACTTCCCGCGCCGCATCATCATCCATGCTCACAAAAGCATCCGCAATAAACGCCTGCAGCATCAGCTTCTGCGCCGTCGCCGGATCGATTCCGCGCGAAGCCATGTAGAACAAAGCCTGCTTGTCGAGTTCGCCGACGGTCGCGCCATGGGCGCATTTCACATCATCTGCGAAAATTTCCAGCTCCGGCTTTGCGTTCGCAGTCGCACCGCGATCCAGCAGCATCGCCTTGACCGACTGCGCGGCGTCGGTTTTCTGAGCATGGCGGGCAACATTGATCTTGCCGAGGAAACTGCCGGTAGCTGTGTCCGCCAAGACCGAGCGCACCACCTGGTTGGAGGTGGCATTGGGTTCGGCATGAATCGTCTCGGTGACGATTTCCAGCGTCTGCTTGCCCGATCCGAGAATCGCGCCGCCCAGTTCAAAATGCGAGCCATTGCCCAAGGTCGCCTTGACCTGGATGCGGCCATAGTGGGCATTATGCGCGAGGACATGGATATTGAACGTCGCATTGTCGCCGATGGTGACATCGAGGTCGATCATGCCAACACCCTCGATCACCGGCAGTTCGGCAATCTGGCGCGAGACGGTTTCACCCGCCGGCACGATGATTTTCTCGGGGCCGGCCAGTTTCGACCAGACGGTTTCAAGCGCCTTGAGATCAGCATAGCGCCAACTCTCGTCGCGGCGCGTAGGGAGCGGAGCGTTCATATTTTCCTCCCTAAAGCGAAGCTTTGGGGAGGGGGACCATGCGAAGCATGGTGGAGGGGTAATGCGCGCAAGGCCCCTCCGTCAGCAGCTTCGCTACTGCCACCTCCCCATCGCTGCGCGACAGGGAGAAAAGATGCTTCAGACAACATCATGCGGCCTCCGCAATCGCTTCATAGCCTTCATTCTCAAGCTGCAGCGCCAGTTCCGGTCCGCCCGTCTTCACAATCCGGCCGTTCGCCAGAACATGGACAAAATCCGGCTTCACTTCGTCGAGCAGACGTTGATAGTGGGTGATCAGCAATACCGCCTTGTCGGGCTTGCGCATGATCGCATTAATGCCCGAACCCACGGTGCGCAGCGCGTCGATGTCGAGGCCGCTGTCGGTCTCGTCGAGGATCGCCAGCTTGGGATCGAGAATGCCCATCTGGACCATCTCGTTGCGCTTCTTCTCGCCGCCGGAAAAGCCGACATTGACCGCGCGCTTGAGCATATCCATGTCCATCTTGAGCAGCGCCGCCTTTTCCTTGGCGAGCTTGATGAACTCCGCGCCGTTGAGCGCCTCTTCCCCGCGCGCCTTGCGCTGCGCATTCAGGCTTTCGCGCAGGAACTGCAGGTTGGACACGCCGGGAATTTCGACCGGATATTGAAAGCCGAGGAAAATCCCCGCCGCGGCCCGTTCGTGCGGATCGAGGGCGAGCAAATCCTGCCCGTCAAAGCTCGCACTGCCTGCGGTCACTTCATAACCAGGCCGTCCACCCAGCGCATAAGCGAGCGTCGACTTACCGGCCCCATTGGGCCCCATGATCGCATGGATTTCACCCGCGTTGATTTCGAGCGAAAGCCCCTTGAGGATTTCTGTGTCGCCGACTGTGGCGTGGAGGTTTTCAATTTTTAGCATTTTTTCCCTTAGTATCGTCACTGCTTGGGCACCGGTGGTAAAACCAAACTGTTTTGAAATAATCTTGCTCTGGAATGGCAATGTCTTCGACGAACAAAATTTGGTCGGAGTCCGAAAGCACCAATCTTAATTTTGACTTCCATGCCTGTTCTTCACCGGCCATGATCAAATCGATCCACGTTTCATTCGCACTGGCGCTGTAAACCTGTTCTGGGGTCCCACTGGATTCCCAATAGATCATTTTGCTTTTGGCGATTTCAATTCGATAATCACTATATTCTAGCTGACAAGCATCGGCATTAGCATCCCAAGTACCATGGAGGTTGGCTGGAAATTCCAGACCCGATCCATCTGAGATTGCCAATGACGCAAGCAGAGAAAGCGCGATACTCACCCCACGCTCCCCTCAAGACTGATCGCCAGCAATTTCTGCGCTTCGACGGCAAATTCCATCGGCAGTTCCTTGAGCACTTCCTTGGCAAAGCCGTTCACGATCAGGCTCACCGCCGCCTCTTCGTCCAGCCCGCGTTGCTGGGCGTAGAACATCTGGTCGTCGCTGATCTTGCTGGTCGTCGCTTCATGCTCGATCGTCGCGGTCGGGTTCTTGACCTCGATATAGGGCACGGTATGCGCGCCGCTCTGGTCGCCGAGCAGCAGGCTGTCGCACTGGGTGAAGTTGCGGACATTCTCCGCATTGGGACCAACCCGCACCAGACCGCGATAGGTATTGTCGCTGTGACCGGCGCTTATCCCCTTGGAGATTATCGTCGAACGGGTATTCTTGCCGTTGTGGATCATTTTGGTGCCGGTATCGGCCTGCTGATAATTGTTGGTCAGCGCCACCGAGTAAAATTCACCAATACTGCCTTCGCCGTTGAGTACGCAGCTCGGATATTTCCAGGTCACGGCGCTGCCGGTCTCGACCTGGGTCCAGCTGATCTTGCTGTTCTTGCCCTGGCACAGCCCGCGTTTGGTGACGAAATTATAGATGCCGCCCTTGCCGTTCTCGTCGCCGGGATACCAGTTCTGGACGGTCGAATATTTGATCTCCGCGTCATCCATCGCGACCAGTTCGACCACGGCGGCGTGCAACTGATTCTCGTCGCGCATCGGTGCGGTGCAGCCTTCGAGATAGGACACGTAAGAGCCAGCTTCGGCGACAATCAATGTGCGCTCGAACTGACCGGTATTTTCCGCATTGATCCGGAAATAGGTGCTCAGCTCCATCGGGCATTTCACGCCCTTGGGGATGTAGACAAAGGTCCCGTCGCTAAACACGGCGCAGTTGAGCGTGGCGAAATAATTGTCATGCATCGGCACAACTTTGCCGAGATACTTGCGGATGAGATCGGGATATTCCTTGATCGCTTCCGAGATCGAACGGAAAATCACTCCTGCGTCTTCCAGTTCTTTGCGGAAGGTGGTCGCCACCGACACGCTGTCGAACACCGCGTCCACAGCGACCTTGCGCGCGCCCTCGACACCGGCGAGCACTTTTTGCTCCTCGATCGGTATGCCGAGCTTTTCATAGATGCGCAGGATTTCCGGATCGACTTCATCAAGCGAACCCAGCTTTTCCTTCGGCTTCGGCTCGGCGTAATAATAAGCGTCCTGATAATCGATCATCGGGATCTCGAGCTTCGCCCAGTCCGGCGACTCCATCTTTTCCCACTGGCGAAAAGCCTTGAGCCGCCAGTCGAGCATCCACTCGGGCTCGCCCTTCTTGTCGGAAATGAACCGCACCGTGTCTTCGTTCAGACCTTTGGGCGCGAAATCCTGTTCGATGTCCGACGACCAGCCGAACTCGTAAGTGCTCGCCTTGTCGACCGCTTCCTGCGCCTCGGCGTTCATTTCCGCGCGTTCTGCGTCATAATCTGCAGTTTTGACATCTTCGCTCATCATGCTTTTTCCATTATTCGAATTTTGGGGGCGACTGGCAAATCCGACAGGCTCGCCAGGCTGACATCGGCCAGCGCCTTGCGGATCGTCCGGTTCACAACGCCCCAATGGGGTTTAACGGTGCAGCCGTCCTCCAACACACAATCGTGATTCCCGTCAATGGTACAACTGGTAATGGCCAGCGGGCCTTCGACCGCCTCGACTATATCGGCAAGACTGATCGATGAAGGGGGCCGGGCAAGCCGGATGCCGCCGCCGATACCGCGAGTCGATTCGAACAGCCCGGCGGCGGTCAACCGGCTGACCAGCTTCTTCGCCGTTGGCAACGGGACGCCGGTTTCCTGAGCCAGCTTGGTTGCGTTGAGCTTTCCTTCGGCCAGCAGCGCAGCACCGCAATGGCGCGCAGCGGCGGACATCAGGACAACAGCATAGTCGGCAAGGTTGGAAAGGCGCATATTTCTCGATTCGCTGGGGGTTAAACTCTAAACAAGACTGATTTAGTCTCATTTATCCAACATTGCAAGCATAGCGCGGGTTCAAGCGATCTCGAAAAGGCTCGAACATGCTTCCAATTCTTCCACTCAGGTGTCGGAAATCAGCGGTGCAATCTTGCCCTTCAGGTCGGCGCGCTGATCGATCAATCGCGCAATTTCCCCTTCACCGACGCGGAGCTGGGTCGGGGTCACACCGGCAAAGAATTTCACTTCGCGGATCATGTGCGACTGGTCGTAGAAAGCATCTACCAGCTGAAGCAGCTCTTCCTGATTATGCTCGGCATAAGCCCGGGCCGCCCGCAACGCCCGATATTTTCGCGCCAGATATTTCGGCGGCATGCCATAAAGCTTGTTCACCGTGCGCAGCACCTGCCGCGAACTTTGCGTCGACCGCTCCATCAACCCGCTGATCGGCGGGGAAGGTTCCGATGAGAGCCATTCATCGACCATCTTGGTAAAAGCGGCCGTTTCCGGCTTGAGCCGCGGTTTCAGCGCCCGATAGACTTTATCGGCCCAGGCGACCATCTCTTCGGGGGTCTGGCAGCCGCGCAGATATTCCAGATTCTTGTCAATCTCGTGGGTGAAGACCTCGGCGGCATTGACCGCCCTGTCGGTATATTCTGCCGCCGATTTCCGGGTGGAGATCGCCCAGCCTGCGGGCAATACGCCGACGCCGAACATTCGGAACGGTCCGGTCACGTCGACATGCATCGCTCCTGTCGAAGGCCCCTGCAACACGGCGCCTTCATGCGAAAAACTGCTGCCGTCGGCGAAGCTTATGACCGCACTCCCCTCCAGCAGAAAGCGCAACTGCGCGATCGCAGCCCGCTCGTTATCCGCAAAGCGCGGCTGATCATCCTCAAACAGATAATAGACCGAGACCAGGTCCCGGACATCTTCTGCAGGCGCATAATATCTCAAACTTACCAAATCGCGACCCCCTAATCTGTCCCTCCCCCAGGTTCAGATTCCATATGGAATGCGCTTTTATAGCAAAAAAACATAGTTAAAAAAAAGGCCTGACCAAAAAAATGGTCAGGCCAATAAGGAAAAGAACTCCGATACCGTCAAATTATGATGGCAAGAGCCCTTCGGGTCGCCCCATTGCTATGCACCGGTAATGGATCGGCTTTATTGGACAAATACGACAGATTCCGAACATAGTTTTGACATTTAAGGACAATCGCAACGGATCACGCTCGTAATTCAGCTGTTCGAAGCAATCCAGGCGTCAACCCTCTCTTCCATTATGTCGAGCGGCACCGGACCACTTTTCAGGATCACGTCATGGAACGCGCCCATGGTGAATGCCTCACCCAAAGCCTCCTGCGCCCGCGTCCGAAGCTCAAGTATTTTCAATTTGCCGATCATATAGGCGGTCGCCTGACCGGGAAAGACGATATAGCGTTCAATAGCCTTACGAATGTCGCCGTCGGGGTTGGGCGTGTTGTCCGTCAGATATTGAATTGCCTCTTCGCGACTCCAGCGCTTGTCATGGATACCGGTATCAACGACCAGCCGGCAGGCCCGCCACAATTCCATGCCGAGCCGGCCAAAATCGGAATAAGGGTCGGTGTAAAACCCCATGTCCTTGCCCAGTTCTTCACTATAAAGGCCCCAACCTTCAGAATAGGCAGTCACCCCGCCAAATTTGCGAAAAGCGGGAAGATCGCCCAATTCGGTCTGGATTGCCAGTTGCAGGTGATGGCCCGGCAAGGCTTCATGATAGGCCAGCGCCTCAAGCTCGGTTTTCGACATGCTTTTGAGATCATAGAGATTCACATAATATGTGCCTGGCCGGGAACCGTCAGGCGCAGGCCGTTGATAAAAAGCCTTGCCCGCCGATTTTTCACGGAACGCCTCGACCGGCTTGATCACGAAAGGAGCGTTGGGCAGCGTGTTGAAAAATTCCGGCAGCTTCTTTTCCATTGCTGCAAGCTTGCTATTGGCTTCCGCCAGATAATCCTCGCGGCTGGTGTAGAAATATTGGTCACCGGTACGCAAATGGACGAAAAACTCCTGCAGGCTGCCTTCAAAGCCCACATCTGACATGATCTTGCGCATCAATCCGTGAATGCGCGCAACATTGTCGAGACCAATCTGATGGATCTCGTCTGCGCTCAGATCTGTCGTCGTATAATTTTGCAGCCGCTCTGCATAATAAGCGGCACCATCCTCGAACCGCCAAATACCGTCGCCATCGCTGGCCATTGCCTGCTGACGCTCCATTTCGGCAATCAGTTTCTCATAGGCGGGCTGCAGGCTGTCGATCAGCGCTTCTTCGCCACGAGCGATCAAGTCTGCCTTTTCACTCTCGGCGATATCGAGCGCATTCACCTTCTTCTTCAAATCCGCAAATATCGGCGAATCATCACCCTCGTCAAACGGCGCACCGGTGATCACGTTCCGGGTATCGCTAATGACATAAGGAAACACCCAGTCCGGCACCATGATGCCATCATCCGCCCGCTCGGCAGACTGCGCGACAAGCGTTTCAATGAGCGGACCAGCACCAAAGAGCCGGCTGACATATGCGCCCGCGTCGGCCTTGTTGGCGACCCGGTGAATATTGATCATGAACGCCGGAATCTGGCTTTGCGCACCATTCATCTGGTCAAAAATATAGCTGTTGCGACGGAACGGGAAAGCATTGCTGGAGCGCTCCGCCCTTGCTTCAAAAAGACGATAGCTCAACTGGCCGGCTTCGTTCAGCTGGTCTTTATCAAACGCGGTCTTCATTTTGGCAAGCGCGGCCTGACCACGTTCATATTGCTCGATCGCGGCGGTCTCGCTCGGATCATCCCATTTGCCATAATCGGCGTCGCGAATACCCCGATAGGCTTTCGATACGGGCGAATGGGCGAGCTCCTGATCGTCATAATCTTCGAAAAAGGCGGACAGCTGTGCGTTGATGTCCTCCTTCGGCTGGCTTGCAACTTCGCCAGTTTGTGCATGGCTTGCAGGCCCAACGGCGACGACGGTCAATGCCAAGGCAGAAGCGGCGGTCAGCAACAAATATCTCATCCAAAATCTTCCTTATCCGATAGAAATTTCTCCGGTCTTATCATCCTGTTTGGATTTGCACAAATCGGCTTGCGCGCGCACCGCTCGTCTCGACCGAAACCCTTCCGGCAATTGCCGGTTGCTGCCAGGATTATCCGGCGATAGGTGTCGAACCACCATGAATGCATATTCAACGGACGCATTGATCATCGGCGGCGGCCATAACGGTCTGGTCTGCGCTTATTATCTTGCGCGTGCCGGCATGAAAGTCCGGATATTAGAAGCGCGCGACGTGATCGGCGGCGCGGCGGTGACCGAGGAATTTTATCCCGGATTCCGCAACAGCACCGCCAGCTACACGGTTTCTTTGCTCCAACCGAAGATCATTGCCGACATGGGTCTGGTTGAACGCGGCTACCGGGTGATCGAGCGACCCAAGAGCAACTTTCTGCCGCTTGGCGGTGGCGAATATCTGCTCGTCGGCGGCTCTCTCGAAGCCACGCAAATGGAGATCGCACGATTCTCCCAAGCGGATGCGGCGCGCCTGCCGGAATATTATGCCATGCTGGAATCGGCAGCACAGATATTGCGCGAACTGGCACTGGAAATCCCGCCGAATGCCGGGAGCGGAGTCCAGGCCATGCTGGCGGGCATCAAGACCGCCCGCCGGTTCACCCGGCTTTCGGTGCTGGAACAACATAATATCCTCAAGCTGTTCACGCTCAGCGCCCGCGAGATGCTCGACCAGTGGTTTGAAAGCGCGCCGATCAAGGCGGCTTTCGGCTTTGATGCCATTGTCGGCAATTATGCCAGCCCCGACACGCCAGGCAGCGCTTATGTCCTGCTCCATCATGTCTTTGGCGAGGTCAATGGCAAGCATGGCCAGTGGGGCCATGTGCTTGGCGGCATGGGGCAGGTCACGCAACTCATGGCCGAGGCCTGCGAAGAAGCGGGAGTCGAAATCAGCCTCGAAACACCGGTGAAAAAGCTGCTGGTCGAGAACGGGGCCGCAGTCGGAATATGCACTATAGATGGCGAGCAAATCCGTGCGCGAAAGATCATCGCCAATGTCGGGCCGAAACTGCTCTATGACCGGCTGATCGATGCTGCTGACCTGCCCGCTGATTTCCGCAGCATGATGGCCGGCTACCAGTTTGGCTCCGGCAGTTTCCGGATGAATCTGGCGCTCGGCGGCCTGCCCGATTTCACCGATCTTCCGGGGACCGGGAATCATCTGAAATCCGGGATTATCATGGCGCCGTCGCTCGATTATATGGACGAGGCCTATCAGGACGCGCGGCGAGACGGCTGGTCGCGCAAGCCGGTTGTCGAAATGCTGATCCCCAGCCTTGTCGACGACAGTCTGGCCCCCGCCGGCCAGCATGTCGCGAGCCTGTTCTGTCAGCAATTTGCGCCCATATTGCCAGAGGGGCGCAGCTGGGACGATGAACGCAACGCAGCGGTAGATGCGATACTGGACGTTGTCGAAAACCATGCACCGGGCTTTCGCAAACTGATTCTCGGGCGAATGGCACTATCTCCGCTCGATCTGGAACGCAAATTCGGTCTGGTCGGTGGCGATATTTTTCATGGTCGCATGTCTCTCGACCAGCTTTGGACAGCGCGGCCGGTGATCGGTTCCGCCAATTACAAGGGGCCGATCCAGCATCTCTATATGTGCGGCTCGGGGACCCATCCGGGCGGCGGCGTCACCGGCGCACCCGGCCATAATGCCGCCAAAATGATCCTGCGGGAGCGCAGTTTTCTGGGTCGATGGCTCGGCTGACGCTACGGCAGGCTAGTCAATTTAGCTGCCTATTGCACCCGACCGCCGAGAGGGATAGCGTCCCCCACTTGGGATGGGAGACTCACTATGCGCAAATCACTGATGTTGGCAGCATGCACGGCTGCTCTGGCTTTATCGGGCTGTTCGAAAATCAACGAGGCTGACGATAGCGCCGCAGAGGTTGCGAACACCGAATTTCCCGAGCAGGTATTCTGGGGCGACACCCATCTCCACACCGACAACAGCATCGACGCTTTCGGTTTCGGCAACAGGCTGGACGCCGAGGCGGCGCTGAGATTTGCCCGCGGCGAGGAAGTCACGGCAACAAAAGGCGCCAAAGCCAAGCTGTCCCGACCACTCGATTTTCTGGTGATTGCCGACCATAGCGACGCAATGGGCGCGACCAAGGCGATCATGGAAGCACCGCGCATTGCCTTGCTGACCAATAAATTCCTGCTCCGCTGGCACGATATGATGAACGAGAGCGACGAGGGCTCGTTGCGGGTGACGGCGGAACTCATCGATGGCGCTGCTAAGGGCACGTTGCCGGAATCGCTCACGGATCCGGAAGAATCGCGGGAACGCACGGCAGATCTCTGGGAAAAGCACGGCGAGACCGTCGACCAGTATAATGAGCCCGGGAAGTTCACCGCTTTCATGGGCTTTGAATATACATCGATGCCGGATGGCGACAATCTCCACCGCGTCGTGATGTTCCGCGAAGGTCCGAAGAAAATGGGTGATACCATTCCCTATGGCGCTCTGGGTCTGCAAGATCCCGAAAAGCTCTGGGCTTATATGGCAGCCTATGAGGAAAAAACCGGCGGCAAGGTGCTCGCCATTCCGCACAACAGCAATGTCTCGAATGGCCGGATGTTCGCGATGAACAAATTTGACGGCAGTCCGATTGATGCAGCTTATGTGAAAACCCGGGCGTTGCGCGAACCGATCGTCGAGGTCACGCAGATCAAAGGCGATAGCGAAACCCATCCATTTCTGTCGCCCAATGACGAATTTGCTGATTTCGGTGTCGCTGGCTGGGACAAATGCAATCTGAGCTGCACAAAAGATATGCCGCCCGAAAGCTATGGCGGCAGCTATGTTCGTGAAGCGCTGAAACGCGGGTTGGAACTGACTCTTTCCGTAGGCGCCAATCCGTTTAAATTTGGCATGATCGGCTCCACCGACAGCCATACCTCGCTGGCAACGGCCGACGAGAATAATTTCTTCGGCAAGCACAGCGGCAATGAAGCCAATAACAAGGGTCGTGCCCTCGACCCGCAAAATCTTGGTACCCGGGAAGGCCGCTTCGGCTGGCATTATCTGTCCAGCGGCTATGCGGCCGTGTGGGCGACCAGCAACACGCGCGAAGCCATTTTCGATGCGATGATGCGTCGCGAAGTCTATGCAACAACCGGTCCGCGGATGCAGGTCCGTTTCTTTGGCGGCTTTGATTTTGCCGCCGACGATGTCGCTGATCTGGTCAAGACCGGCTACTCCAAGGGCGTCCCGATGGGTGGAGACCTGACCGGCGGCGGCGGCGAAGCCCCCAAATTCCTGATCAGCGCGCTGATGGACCCGGAGAGCGGCAGTCTCGACCGGATCCAGGTAATCAAGGGCTGGGTCGATGCAACAGGCAAGAGCCAGGAAAAAATCTACAATGTCAGCTGGAGCGATGCCGACACCCGCAAACTTGGCGCCAATGGCAAGCTGACTGCGGTGCCCAATACGGTTGATCTGACCAAGGGCACCTGGGACAATGCGACCGGCGCACCAGAGCTCGTTACCTTCTGGCAAGACCCTGATTTCGACGCCGATCAGAACGCCTTCTATTATGTGCGTGTGCTGGAGATTCCGACGCCGACATGGCCGGTCTATGATGCGCTCAAATTCAAGCTGACCCTGCCCGATTCGGTGATCAAGATTCAGCAGGAGCGTGCCTATAGCTCGCCGATCTGGTATACACCGACGGCTTAGGCTCGCTAAACCAATCAGCCGGGGCCTGTCACTGGACGGGCCCCGCAATCCTTTGACTCGCTGCGGCTGAACTTGATGGGTTACCCGATATATGTTGCGTAAGTTTATCAGAGAACCGCTGGTCCATTTTCTCGGTGGCGCGCTGCTTATCTTTGCTTTCTTCTGGGCTACCGGCAGCGACCGTGACCCGGCGGATTATGCGATCAATATCGGCGACGCGGACATTGCCCGGCTCGAAGCAGGCTGGGTGCAAAATTTTCGCCGGGCACCGACACAAGCGGAGCTGGATAGCCTGATCGACCAGGAGATCGCCGAAGAAATTTACTATCGCGAAGCGTTGAGGTTAGGGCTGGACAAGAATGACCCCGTCATCCGACGGCGCCTGTTCACCAAGATGCGCTTTGTCGACAGCGAAGAGGCTGCAGACGTCGAGCCGAGCGATGACCTTCTGCAGGAATGGATCGACAAGAATCCCGGAAAATATTCCCTGACTCCGCTTTATGATTTCGAGCAAATATACCTCGGACAGATCAGTGCAGCCGACGCACGTCAGCGCATCGATCAACTGAACGACGGAGCGGAGCCCTCCACTTTCGCACAATCTCTGTCCATGCCCGAGACGTTTGCAAGAGCCAGTACCACGGACATTGCTCGCCAGTTTGGCGACCGGTTTGCCGAACAGTTGGACAAGCTGGAAACCGGCATCTGGAGCGGTCCGGTCGCCTCCGGCTTCGGCACGCACGCGGTCAAAATTTCCGCGAAGGCTCCTGGCCAGAAAGCCGTTCTGGACAATATCCGGCAACAGGTCCTCAATGACTGGCGTTCATCGCGGCAAGCCCAGCAGAAAGCAGAAGCGCTTGCCCGGTACAAGGCGCAATATGAAGTCACAGTGACTGGCCGCCCATGAACCGCTGGTTCGCCGTCTTGTCGGTCTTTCTCGGGCTGGTGCTGTACCCGACCAGCGCCAGCGCCGACGAGCTGCGCCCCGCCTATATCGAGATGACCGAGCAATCGCCCGGCCAATGGTCACTGCTGTGGAAGGCATCGACCAATTCGCGCCTGGGCCAGACCGGTGAGATCATAATTCCGGAAAATTGCGAGGTCGAAGGCGATCGTCAGCGCGAATATTCTGGCAGCAACATCCTAACCCGTCTCTTGCTGCGCTGCCACGGACCGGTGCAGGGACAGACAATCGGTCTGAAGGGTCTGGAACTGTCAACGACTGATGCACTGGTTCGCATTGCCCCGATGGGCAGCGCCATGCAGACTGTGCGGCTAACCCCGGACCAGCCGTCCGCGACCCTGACCAAGCCATCCGTGATTTCCAATGTTGCTGCAACTTACACAATCATTGGCGTCGAACATATTTTGCTGGGCTTCGATCATCTGTTCTTTGTGCTCGCTCTGGTGCTGCTACTCAAAGGCGGCTGGCTGGTCGCAAAGACCGTCACTGCCTTCACAGTAGCGCATAGCATCACATTGGTCGGGACGACGCTTGGCTGGCTGTCGCTGCCTTCGCAGCCGGTCGAGGCGGTGATTGCACTGTCGATCATTTTCTTGGCTATCGAGGTGGTGAAAGCAAAGCCCGATGACCGACGCCTCTCGGAACGGTTCCCTTGGATCGTGGCCTTTCTGTTCGGCTTGCTCCACGGCTTCGGTTTTGCCGGCGCGCTCGCCGAAATCGGCTTGCCCGAAGGTGATGTTCCGCTAGCCTTGCTGACATTCAACCTTGGTGTGGAAATCGGACAACTGGCCATCGTTGCAGTGGCTCTGGCGGCGTTATACGTCATCCGCAAACTGCGCAGCAATTGGCTGCATCCGACAAAAACCGCGACCGCCTATGGCATCGGCATCATCTCCACCTACTGGTTCGTTGAACGGATGATCGCCTGAACTTGTTCAATTTTTGGCATCACCAAGCTGCGCCACTCTGAGTTCGATCTTTTTCATTTCGGCCAGCAGCGAGAGCAGGTTCATCCGGTCAAACATCCACATTTTCAGCAAACCTACAGCCTGAAACAGCGCCAGAAATCCGGCGGACCAAAGGATCGTCTCACGAATCTGCCCGGCCTGGAAAGCCTGCCAGCCGCAGTAAAGAGCGAACAGAAATAGGACGAAGGTGACCGCGGTGACCATGTAGGACCAGAAACGCATCGGCCCGCGCAATGTCGCGCCAAGCTGATCAAACAGTCCGCGGCCATTTTCCAGGTCGTCCAGAAAGGCCTTGTCATCTGCGGTCAGAGCCGCGCCCAATTGATCATCAAATTTTGTCATGTCATTCTCCTTCATCAAATTGAACATCGTCAAGCGCAGCTTTCAACTGACGCCGGGCATGGAAGAGTCGTGATTTGGCGGTACCCACCGGCACTGCCGTCACCACAGCGATTTCACCAATGGTCAAACCTTCACTGAAATAGAGCGTTGCGGCGGTCCGGTGGTCATCGCTGAGGCTGTCAAACGCTTGGGTGATTGTCACTCTGGCTTCACCAGCGGGCGGGACCACCGGATCGCTGACGCCCTCCCCGATCCAATGTCTTTGCCGTTGGTTTCGCCTGATCCTGTCGGCACATTTGTGGTGGAGGATCGTATAAGCCCAGGCAGGGAATCGTGCAGGGTCGCGCAAAGTCCGCCATCCGCGGCAGATGCCCGTCCAGGCTTCCTGAACCGCTACCCCGGCCTGTTCTTCATCGCGCAGCAACCGGCAAGCGGTTCGCATCAATCGCGGATACCAGCGTGCCGCCAGTCGTTCGCCTGCACGACTGTCTCCAGCCTGCACACGCGCCAGCAGCAGCTCGTCATATATTCGCTCGGTTTCGCTGTAACGCTCGGACATGCTTTTGGCCTTTACTCCGATAGTCGGAGCAAAGCGCCAAAAGGTTCATGTGGCCAAAAATATCTTGGAAAAATTATCCCGCTGGCGGTCTGTGCGCGTCTTCCGACCAGTCTTGCCGCGCCGCCCATTGTTCGAGTGTCTCGAATTCGACTTCCGGCAGACGCTGCTGCATGAAGTCGGTATCCACTTCAAAGGGCCTTGTTACGTTGTTGTTGTTATATTCGTAGAAGGCAGTGATCCCGGCAGCCATGGATTCGCGATTTTCCGGTGCGACATCGTCGCCAAAGGCCTTGACCAGATAGTCTCCAAATTCCTTTGGCGTGCAGGGATCATATTTGATCTCATGGCCGAATACACGTGACAGGATTTCGGCTACTTCCGGGGGTTTGATGCGCTGCGGCCCACCAATATTGAGCCAGGAACCTTCAAAGTCCGGACGGTCCATCGCGGCAACCATGCATTTGCCGACATCATCCAGGCTGATCCAGTTCGCTTCCAGAGTTGCATTATGCGGATAGACATAACGTTTTTCGTCCATAATGAACGGCCGCGCCCAATTGGTCAGCAGATTGTCCATGAACAATACCGAGCCAAATACAGTCGCAGGCATGCCGGAACGGAAAATCTCGTTCAGCGCAATCGTATTATTGCCATAAGTGAACGGGTCACCGGGACGCTCCGGAATCCAGCTTGATGTATTCCAGACAAAACGCTCGGTGCCGGCTTCTTTGGCAGCGGCGGCTACACGCCCGACCATCGAGGCGCGATCTTCCCGCGTCTGCAGCGGATGGGTATAGAAAACGGCATCAGAACCCTCAAAAGCCGGGATCCAGGTGGATTCATCGGCGAGGTCGATTTTCCGGCATTCATCGGCAACATTGGAGCCGCCCAGATCTGGCGTTTCACTGCGCGACAAGGCACGAACCTTGTGACCCGCTGCTGCCAATTGCCGTATTTGTGCAAGACCTTGCCGGCCGGTTGCACCCACGACTGATACCAATGCCATGATTCTCTCTCCTTTTGCGTTTGTAGCAACGCTAGAGGCGAATATGCAGAGCCCCAATGCTCCATTTTGTCAGGACATTTTTGTTAGGGCCGGTCTTGCTGGAGGATGCTCAGGAAGACTGTTCGGTCAGCATCGCCTGCCAGCGCTGCATACCCGAGATCCAGCGTTCCGGATCGGCACCCTTCTGTTTGACATATTCGCCCACCTTGGGATGCGGAAGGATCAGGAAACGCTCATCACCCATCGCTTCGACGCAAATGTCGGCAACATGCTCCGGCGTCACGATCCCGTCCTTGGCAACAGTGGATGTGTCGACACCGGCAATCATCGGCGTGTCGACGCCTTGTGGGCAGAGAACCGAGACTTTCAGCCCTTCTGCGCCGTGGGTAATCGCCAGCCATTCGGCGAAACTGACCGCGGCATGTTTCGTCACGGAATAAGGCGCGGAACCGATCTGCGCCAGAAGCCCGGCCGCCGAGGCGGTGTTGAGCAGATAGCCGCCGCCACGTTCCAGCATCTTGGGCACCAATATCCGTGCGACCCGAATATGGGCCAACACATTGATGTCCCAGATATTCTGCCAGTCCGCGTCATCCACTTCGACACCGCCGCCGGTAATGATGCCGGCATTGGAGACGAACAGATCGATCGGGCCGATATCGGCTTCAACCGTTTCGATAAGACTGTTGATATCCGTGGCCAGTGACACATCGGTTTTGATCGCCACCCCGCCGATTTCGTCTGCGACTGCCTGCGCGCCGGCGAGATCACGGTCCGCGCAGATGACTTTCTTTGCCCCTTCCGCTGCAAACCTGCGAGCCATTGCCGCCCCGATACCGCTTGCGCCGCCGGTGATGACGATAATCTTGTCTTTCAATATCATTTTGATCTTGTCCCGCTTGAATAAATTAATCACTCGCTTAAAGATGCGGAGCGGTTAGAACAAGGACAAGATTACCCGCGGGCAGAAGCCCGCCCAAAAGTCTAGCCCGAAACAAAGGAGAGAAAAATGTACAGTCACATGATGGTCGGATCAAACGATATGGACCGCTCGAAGAAATTCTATGATGCATTGTTCGCAAGCGTTGGTGGCCCGGAAGCCATGGTCGATCCAAAGGGTCGTTTGATGTATATCCATAACGGCAGCATATTCATGGTCACGCCGCCGATCGACGGCAAGGATGCCACCTGCGGCAACGGCATGACAGTCGGATTTGCCATGGAAAATCCCGAACAGGCCGATGCCTGGCACAAGGCTGGCGTAGCAGCCGGTGGCACTGCGATCGAAGACCCTCCTGGAGTCCGGGACAATCCCGGCATGAAACTCTATCTCGCTTATTTGCGTGATCCGGATGGCAACAAGCTCTGCGCCCTGCACCAGATGGGCTGAACCATATGCCGAACAAGAGCATCCGCATCGGCGGCGCGAGCGGCTTTTGGGGCGAAAGCGCCATGGCCACTCCGCAGCTGCTCGGTGCGGGTGTGGATTATCTCGTCTATGATTATCTCGCCGAGATCACCATGTCGATCATGGCGCGGGCGCATGCCAAGGATCCGGCAGCGGGCTATGCCGGCGACTTCATCAGTGCCGTCCTGAAACCCCATGCCAAGGCAATTGCCGCACAAGGGGTGAAGGTCATTGCCAATGCAGGCGGTGTCAATCCGGCGTCCTGCGGCGAGGCAGCGCGCACCCTGCTCAAGGAGCTGGGCCTGGACCTCAAGGTTGCGGTCATCACCGGCGACAATCTGCTGACTGAACTGGATGCGATTGCAACCAGCGCGCCAACCGAGATGTTCACCGGCGCGGCTTTTCCGGCCAAGGAAAAAATCGCCAGCATCAACGCCTATCTCGGCGCTTTCCCGATAGCGCGCGCGCTTGCAGAGGGCGCGGATATTGTGATCACCGGCCGCTGCGTTGACAGCGCGGTGACGCTCGGTGCCTGCATCCACGAATTCGGCTGGACCGCAAGCGACCATGATCTTCTCGCCAGCGGAAGCCTCGCGGGCCACCTGCTGGAATGCGGGCCGCAAGCCACCGGCGGCAATTATACCGACTGGGAAGACGCCGGTGACATATCCAGTATCGGCTATCCGATTGGTGCGGTTTCCGCTGACGGGTCGTTCACCGTCAGCAAGCCCGAAGGCACTGGCGGCTGTGTGACGGTCGGCACCGTCTCCGAACAGATGCTCTATGAAATCGGGGATCCGCAAGCCTATATGTTACCCGACGTGGTATGCGATTTTTCGAGCGTCGAAATCACCCAGACCGGCCCGGACATAGTCCGCGTTTCTCCTGCAATGGGCTATCCTGCACCGGACCATTACAAAACCTGCCTGACCTATGGCGAAGGTTTCCGCGGCGGGACCTATGTCAGTTTCTACGGCTTTGACGCAGCGCGCAAAGCGCAAAAATTCTGCGACAATGTCTTTCTCCGCGCCAACAAAATCCTGCGCGGTCACAATCTCGGGAACTATAGCGAAACCAGTGTCGAGTTGATCGGTGCGGAAAGCCAGTTTGGCGATTATACGTCCGGCCATGAACCGCGCGAAGTCGTCGCGAAAATTGCGGCCAAACATAGCGAAGCCGCAGCAATCGGCATATTATTGCGCGAGCTGACCGGCCTTGGGCTGGCAACGCCGCCAGGACTGGGCAGCTTTTCCGGTGCACGCGCGAAACCGTCGCCCGTGGTACGATTGTTTTCCTATCTCACACCGAAAGCTGCCGTGACCATCGCGATCGATGTCGACGGCAAAAAAATCGCATTCCAGGATACCGAAGGAGCGTCTTTCGATCCGGCTGCAATCAAACGACCACTTCCTCCGCAAGCACCGGATGAGCCGGATGCCGGGATCACCGTACCGCTGATCCAGCTGGCCTGGGCGCGTTCCGGTGACAAGGGCAACAAGGCCAATATCGGCGTGATCGCGCGCGATCCGGCCTGGCTTCCCTATATCTGGGCGGCGCTGACCCCGGACTCGGTCGCCAAGCGTTTCGCCCACTTTATCGAGGGTGGCGCGAGTACCGCAAAAGTCGAAAAATATTATATGCCCGGCGCTCACGCGATCAACTTTCTGATCGACGCGGTGCTTGGCGGCGGCGGTGTCGCGAGCATCAGAAATGATGCCCAGGGCAAAGGCTATGGCCAAATATTGCTCGCCCATCCGGTTGCGATACCGGCGGCGCTCGCCGAACAACTGAATTGAAAAGGACTGAATTGATGATGCAGGAAGCCCGGGATTTCAAGGACGAGAGCGACACGCTCGCAGCCGTGCTCGCCGATTCAGGTGACGATGTCTTTGGCACCGTCACCCAGTTCAAGGGCTGGACGATAGAAGATGTGATTGGCCACCTCCATATCTGGAACGCGGCCGCGCTGATGACGCTCGAGGATCCGGATGCTTTCAAGCAGTTCCTTCGTGAAATGATGGGCGCGTTCAAGACCGGCAAAGGTCATGTCGATGTGCAATATGAATGGCTGGACCAGCATGCCGGCGGAATTCGTGGCAAGGCCCTGTTCGATGCCTATTGCGACTATTATCCAAAGCTCGCTGCAGCTTATGGCGAAGCCGACCCCGAACTTCGCGTCGCCTGGGCCGGGCCGGACATGACCACAAGGTCAAAAATCATCGCCCGCCAGATGGAAACATGGTCGCACGGGCAGGAGATATTCGACATATTGGGGCAGGACCGCCAGGACGGTGACCGCATCCGCAATATCGCCCATCTCGGCGTTACCACTTATGGCTGGACCTTCCGCAACCGGCGTCAGGAACCGCCTGCACCAAAGCCGTTCGTCCAGCTGACCGCGCCATCGGGTGCCGTCTGGGAGTGGAATGACCCGCAGGAAGATAATGTTGTACGCGGCAGCGCGGTTGAGTTTTCCCAAGTCGTGACCCAGACCCGCAATATCGACGACACTTCGCTCGAGACGGTCGGTGACACCGCCCGCCAGTGGATGGAAATCGCCCAATGCTTTGCTGGTGGACCGGAAACCCCGCCGGCCAAGGGAACACGGAGTGCCGTAACTAGCTGAATGGAGGAGATGATGACCACCAGCGACCGCATAGCCGCCCTCGCCTCGTTCTTTTCCTGCTCGCCGGAAGAAGCCGGGCGAGTGGATGCCGCAACCCGGCTGGTACATTATCGCCACAAGGATATCCTCGCCCATCAGGGCGATCTCGGTGCGAAACTCTGGATCGTGCTGGAAGGCCGGGCCCAGCTGCAAATCATCGGCATGGATGGTCAGACCAAATTGCTCGCCGCTCACGGGCCCGGCGAATTATTCGGCGCTTTCCCGCACGAGCGGATCGTGATCTCCGATGTCGTGGCGCAGACCCGGCTGTCCGCTCTCGAAATTCCCACGGCAAAGATGACTGCCCTATTGCAGGAAGAAGCCCGCATCGGCAGCGGCCTGTCGAAAATATTGGGGCGGCAATATAATGCGGTACTCGACCGGATGGCGGCACGCATCACCCTGACCGCCAATGGCCGGGTCTATGCCGAATTGCTGCACGAAGCGGGCGAGGAGGGCCGGATAGCGCCGCCGCCGGTGATCGCGGCGCTGGCTTTATCCGCCCAGACCACGCGCGAGACCGGATCGCGGGCAATCAATGCGCTGGAACGGCGCGGGATCATCCGGCGCGATGACGAGCGGCTGGAGATCCTGTCGCGCGGCCTGCTCGAAGAACTGGTGGTCTGAACCGCTACCGCTCAGACCAGCGACCATAGAGGCACTGGGCCGTGCGCGGTCTGCAATTCACCGATCTCCTCGACCGCGTGGCTGCCCGGTTCAAGCGTCAAAACCATCGCGGATTTATAGTCGGTCAGAACCGCTCCCCCACTGGATGCGCGCGCCATATCGCCGGCCTGCTCGAGCAGCGAGGCTGCGGGCCTTTGCGGGTCCATGATATCGATCAGCAAGCTGATCCGGCTGTCGGGATTATGCTGCAACAGCGACCGGCTGATCGATAGCAGTTCCGCAATATTGGTCGATATCCGATATCGGGCATCCCCTGCAGCCTGAAACGCACGGGCCGCTTCCGGAAGCTGGGACAGCGCATCACGATCAAGACCATCCGTCCAGAGAATTGCGGCAATCTCTCTTCTCTCCTCGCCCGAGGGCCCGGCAATCGATTGATGATCCGGCTTGCGGGCAACAGATATGGCAAATTGATCATGACCGCTATCGGCCCAGACCAGATGCTGGCGGCGCGGTTCATCGCCCCTCCCAGTGATCGTGAGCGCCTTGGGCCGGCTCTTCAGCACCCCGGCATTGCGGACGCATTGGCCCATGGCAACCAGATCGGCCAGTTCCACGGCGACCGCAAGCGACCGCTCGTCCTCATCGGGCAATTCGGTCAGCACATCCAGCGTCGCCGCCACCTCGGCCAGCGCATCAAAACGGGCAAGCCAATGATCCCCAAAAGGCGCAACCGACAATTCGCGAAAGCGATCGACCGGATAAGGCAAGGTGATATGGAGCTCGGCACCCGCATTGTGCAGCGCCTCGGCGATCAATATGTCCGCTCCCGCCGCCAGCGCGCCAAAACTGAAACCCGGCCGTTCCCTCGCGATGATCGCGTCAATATCCTGCCCGATTGTCACATCCGCCTCATCCAGTCCGATGATACCGCTGAAATAGAAGCTGGGGGGCGGACGATGCCGGTCCAGCCAGGCGGCGTCCCTGCCCTGCTCGGCCAAGATCAGTTCAAACTGGCCAATGGTCGCGGCATGGTCCTCCCACGCCCGAGGCAGTTTCGCGATCCCGTCAGCCAGCGCCGCGCGCGCACCGGTTTCATCGCCGAGCAAAAGCAAGGCCTCCGCCCGGGTCGCGGCGCGCCAATAGGCATTTTCGCCTTGCGCAGGATCGCTCTCCAGTAAATTGAGGGTCTCTTGCGCAAGCGAACGAGCCCGCTCAGGCTTACCCCCCAGCAACGCCAGCGCCGCGGCATTGATCAACGGATAACTATCCCGCTCCAGCGCAGCCGCCGCCGCATAAGCCTCGGCCGCTTCGCCATAGAGTTGGGCGCGGTCAGCCCCATCACAAGCCTTCGCCTGATCCTTGAGCAATCGGCCCTTGAGCGTTAGCGCCTTCGGATCATCAAGGCGCGTATCCCAACCGGAAGACTGAAACAGAGCCCACGCCTGCGCAGGGTTACCGGCGCGGGCGATGGAGAGGATTGATGCATGTGAACCCACAACTGCCAAAATTCAAGTCGCCGTGTTGTGCGGTGGGCCCGGCCAAGCGTCTTCAGGCGGCGCGATACCTTCGTCCAAATAATCAATCATAAAAGCAAAGATATATTTGTCTGCTTGTCTAACGCGAGACTCATCAAAAGTGATAGCCGCCCAAGCGTTATCCGGAAAATTTGTTGAACCACTCTCGGGATCGATGATTTTCATAGTCCCATTTGCATCGTCGGGAGCCAATATAAAGCTATCTCCAAACGCATCGTTGGGATTTCCGTTTGGAAGAACAATTGGCCGAACTGTTTTCTTAAACCTGGCGTCGGCATTAATAGAAAAAATGAGCAAATTTTTCTTGTCGTTATTTGGAAGTTTGATCGAAAGTTTTTTATACGCACCGGGATAGCCAATTGGAGTGTGCGATGTACTCGGTAGCTTCCCATCGAAAACTTCTCTGACTTTTTTCAATGCTTGCGGCCAGCTTTTACCAGCGCCTTTTTTCCCAATAAATGTATAGTGACCATCCGATCTATCTTTATCCAAGTTAAATTGGAAAAATACCAGCTTTGTGATGTCAAACAATGTACTCATGACTCTCTCCTTCTATAATTGTTGTTTGGCTCGGTCGAGAAGACCTCTCCAACTTGCATTTCCAGGGTCATGAAGAACAAGTTCTTCCCCCAAGGAAACTGCCATTCTTGCGAACGTAATTGCTCTTTTATGATTTCCCGCCTTTCGAAGTAGTTCAGCATATCCCATCCGAGATCGAACTGCTTGTTCCAGCCACTGCCAATTTTCCGGGTGAGATTTCATCAGACGGTCAATTATCGAAAGATGTTCGTCAAGTTGCTTCATCCCTTCAACTTCCCGGTTTTGCTGGATGAGAAAATCTCCATACCAAGCGCGCTTATTCGCCAGCTCTGATAAGTATTGAGAGTCATTCGGCACTCTTTCTGCAGCCTTCGACATCAGAGACAATGCTGTTGTACAATCAGTCTCGGAATCTGAGTTTAATATGCCTAATGACACTGTGATTGCACATAGATTTCCATAAATAGTAGCTGCCTGGCGGAGGTATTTCTCATCAGGCTTCACTCTTTCTAATGAATGAGAAAGCACCTTTGCCTTACGATTTAGATTTACGGCTAGGTTATCATGTTGCGCGTTGCGATGATGAAATGCCAAATACAGTAAACTCTGAATCTCAGCAAAAAGGAAGTCCGGATTCTCCGGATCCCGCGCCAGCAGAGCTTCCGTCACCCGGTGCGCCTCGGTGAATTTCGCCAGCGCATTGTCCAAATCACCCCGCTTCTCGTCATCCTCGCCCATCGCGTGCAAAATCCTTGCTCGCCGCTCCAGACTTTCGGCGGGCATGTCGGACAGGTCACCCTGGTCCTCGTAATAGTCCATCGCCCGTTCGTTGACCTTGGTCATCACGTCGAGCCGGCCGACGCCCTTCAGCTCGGTGCGCAAGTCGGTCAGCATATATTCGACCAGCCCTTCGGCTTCGGCCTGCTGATGCTGCGCTTCGTTGCGCGACTGGAGTGCGAATATTGTCATCCCGATCATGGCTAGCAGCGCGACCAGCGCGCCGCCCGTGACCGCCATCACGCGACGAATGCGGCGGGTCGCATCGCGCTGGACCAGCGCGTCGAGCGGGACACCGGCAATGCCCGCGACAATCTTCAGAAAGCCCAGCCGCCAGCCGTCACCTTCCTTGCGCAGGTCCGCCGCCAGTGGCTCGGTCCCATACCGCAACGCGGTGGGGAAAGCCTCTTCCGGCTCGCCCCGCACCAGGGCCGCCAGCACCGGTCGCCCCGGATGCAGCGCGCGGAACAGCTCGATTTCACGGGCAACCCATATCGATGCCTGGGCGTCGGGCGAGCAGATCACCACCAGCACCTGCGACCCCGACAGCGCCTGCTTCACTGATTCCGAAAGATCCTCCGCCGCAGGCAAGTCTTCGCGATCACGGAAAATCCGTCCGAGGCGACCATTGTCCGGATCATCGGTCTGGCGATCACGCAAATGTTGCGGCAGCCGGTAAGTCTCGATTTTCCTGTGGAGTTTTTGCGCGATGGTAGCATCGGCATGGCTGTAACTGACAAAGGCGCGAAAACGCACCGCTTGCGGATCAGATTTCTCTGCGTCTCCCAATTTTGCCCCGCGATCGAATGTTCAGACGACATTTGCCCGATAGCTTCCGGTCAAAGGGTATCGCGATTCCCGATCACTGTCACGGATTAAAATTCGGGTTGGATTTCCCCGTACACTTGGTCAGATTCCTGAGCGAAGAAACGCCAACCCGGGCATTCGGGAAAAACGATTATGCGCGTGCGACAACAGACAGTTTGGCGCCAAGACAGACTCACACCGTACGCAGCTGGTCCGCCCCGATCGCGACTTTTGTTTTGGCGCCCATGATCTCCATCAGGACCCAGACGCGCCGGTCGGGCGTGATCTTGACGACCTCGGCCGCAAAATTGGTAAAGGGCCCCTTGGTCAGGGTAACCTGGTCACCAGGCTGCAGTATTTTGGGCGGGAGCAATTTGCCGCTGTCATCACAGCTCAGCATTAGCTGCGCCATAAGATCTGGCGGCACCGCCGCGGGCTTTTCGCCAAAATTTACCAGCCGCGTGACACCGTAAGTCGACTTCACTCTCCGCCACAGCCCGTGGGCGACATCAAAAGCCACGAATATATAACCGGGGAACAGGGGCTGCCTGGTGGTGATGAACTTGCCGTTATGCTGCCGCGTTTGCTCTTCCATGGGCAAAAAGGTCTGAAAGCCTTGCCGCTGGAGGTTTTTGTCTGCGATATTGGCACAGTTCGGTTTCAGCTGCGCCAGAAACCAGCTGATCTCGCGATCATGGCATGCCATTTCAAACCTCCTACGCTCTTGCGTTTCACCTATCGCTCAAGCTCGACCAGATGCAAGTGAGCTTTTCCAAAAATGATGTGATAATGCAATGACCACCATGTCTCAGACGGAGCGACCGCTCGATCAGACGGCCTGCTGCAGGAGCTCGGTTCAAGCTTGTGCGGGCTGGACAGCTCCGTTATGCAATCGCTCGCTGCAACCAGCGGTTGACTGTGTTTCGGGAAATATTGGCAATATCCGAAACCGGACCATCGACAAAGATGGTCTTGCATTCGGTTAAGCACGCCATAGCGAGGGCCATGGCCCCGGATGTTTTCACTTTAAGACTTGTTAGCAAGCGCAGCAATATGCTATCGTTCAAAAATGAACGGTGTAGATTCCATTCTATCCCTCGAGTTTTTGAATCGCTGGGCGCCGGTGGGCAGGCCTAGTGCGGTAGCCTGAGAAAAATCAGCCTTATTATATGACAAACAAACGCAGCAAGCTTCAGGAAGACACACGCTTTCGTGTTCTTCGTCTTCTCGACGACAATCCCGAAATGTCTCAGCGGGAAATGGCGAAGGCCGTCGGGGTCAGCGTCGGAGCCATGCATTATGTGCTCAATGCGTTGATCGAAAAAGGCCTGGTAAAGCTCGGGAATTTCACCGCCGCAGAAGACAAGCGTCGCTATGCTTACAAGCTGACCCTGCAGGGGATTGCCGAAAAAGCGGCGATGACGCGGCGGTTTTTGTTGCGGAAAATTGAAGAGCATGAGGCTCTTAAGGCCGAAATAGACAGCCTCACCGCAGAGCTTCCTGAGGCTCAATTACCCCAATCTAGCGATGGTCTCAAAAGCGAATGACCGGGCGTCACGAAATTGCCACTCGCACCGTTTATCCGGAAAACGATTGCCCGCGATCACATAAATCGCTCTATCGCCTAGTTTTTCGAACTTTGCGCAACAAGAATATTGGCGCACCGGCCGAGAACTGGCGCGCACAAACCGCATTTGAACATTTAGTAAAGGGAACTATCGGACAATGAAAATTGCAATGATCGGCACGGGTTATGTGGGACTTGTCTCGGGTGTGTGTTTTTCGGATTTCGGCCATGATGTGATCTGCGTCGACAAACTACCGGAAAAGATCGCCCAGCTGGAACGCGGAGAAGTTCCGATTTACGAGCCCGGACTGGACGCTGTCATGGAGCGTAACGTGGCGGCTGGCCGGTTGAGTTTCACGACGGATCTGGCCGCAGCGGTCGATGGCGCGGACGCGGTGTTCATCGCCGTCGGAACGCCGACACGGCGCGGTGACGGCCATGCAGACCTGACCTATGTCATGGCTGCCGCCGAGGATATCGCCGAGGCTCTGACCGGATATGCCGTGGTGGTGACCAAATCGACAGTGCCCGTGGGCACCAATCGCAAGGTCGAGGCGGTAATCCGCGCTGCCAATCCGGAGGCCCAGTTTGACGTAGCTTCGAATCCCGAATTCCTGCGCGAAGGCGCCGCGATCGACGATTTCATGAAACCCGATCGCGTGGTCGTGGGCGTCGAGAGCGAACGCGCGAAGGCGGTCATGGGTGACATTTACCGCCCGCTTTTCCTGCGCGAGTTTCCGGTCGTCTATACGGATCTGGAATCGGCCGAGATGATCAAATATGCGGCCAATGCCTTTCTGGCTACGAAGATCAGCTTCATCAACGAAATTGCCGCGCTCTGCGAGCGGGTCGGCGCCGACGTCAAGTCTGTCGCCAAGGGCATCGGACTGGATGGCCGGATCGGCAACAAATTCCTGCATGCCGGGCCGGGCTATGGCGGCTCCTGTTTTCCCAAGGACACCAGCGCTCTGGCACGGATCGGTCAGGAACATGGTGTTCCCCAGCGCATTACCGAGACGGTAATCGAGGTCAACGAAGCGATCAAACGCCGGATGATCGACAAGCTGCTCGACCTGTGCGGCGGGTCAGTCAACGGCAAGACGATTGCTGTCATGGGGGTCACTTTCAAACCCGAGACTGACGATATGCGCGATGCACCTTCGCTAACCATCGTTCCCGCGCTGGTGGGCGGCGGCGCCAACGTCCGCGTCTGCGATCCCCAGGGATTGCGCGAAGGCAAGACGCTTCTACCGGGTGTGACCTGGGTCGACGACGCCTATGAGGCAGCAACCGACGCGGATATCGTGGTCATTCTGACCGAGTGGAACGAATTTCGTGCGCTCGACCTTGCGCGTCTCGCGGGTGGCATGGCCGCACCGGTCATGGCCGATCTGCGTAATGTCTATGATCGCGACTCGGTTCTGGCCGCCGGGTTCACTCAATATGTCGGAGTCGGACGATGAGAACCGCATTTATAACGGGAACCGGCGGATTCATCGGCTTTCATCTGGCCGAACTGCTACTCCAGGAGGGCTGGACGGTAGCCGGCTATGACGGAATGACCGACTATTACGACGTTCGTCTGAAAGAACGCCGGATCGAGTTGCTCAGCCAGCATCCGAAATTCTCTTTTACCCAAGCCATGCTGGAAGATAATGATACGCTGCAGGCCGCCGTCGCAGAGGCCGCGCCCGATATAATCGTCCATCTCGCGGCCCAGGCAGGGGTACGGTACAGTCTGGAAAATCCGCGTGCCTATATCGACGCCAATATCGTCGGCACGTTCAACGTGATGGAAGCCGCGCGCGCGGTCCCGGTGCAGCATCTGCTGATGGCCTCGACCAGTTCGGCTTATGGTGCCAATACCGAAATGCCCTTTGCCGAGACGCAGAAAGCGGACACGCCGCTGACCATCTATGCCGCGACCAAGAAAGCGAACGAGGCGATGGGCCATTCTTATGCCCATATCTACGGCCTGCCGACGACGATGTTTCGGTTCTTCACCGTCTATGGTCCGTGGGGACGGCCGGACATGGCGTTGTTCAAATTCACCAAGGGGATTTTGGAAGGCACGCCGATCGACATTTATAACAATGGCGATATGTCGCGTGACTTTACCTATGTCACTGATCTCGTGCGCGGGATCCGGTTGCTGATCGACGCGGTGCCGGGCGGACCGGAAACCGCGGTCGAGAACGACAGCCTGTCACCAGCCGCACCGTTCCGGGTGGTCAATATCGGCAATTCCGACAAGGTCCGCCTGCTGGATTTCGTGGAAGCGATAGAGGATGAACTGGGCAAAAAGGCGATCCGCAATTACATGCCGATGCAAACCGGCGACGTACCCGCTACCTGGGCGGATGCTGGGGTATTGCAGCAGCTGACCGGATATAAGCCGCATACACCTTTCCGCGAAGGCGTAGCCGACTTCGTGCGCTGGTACCGCGAATATTATGATGCCTGACTGCATCCTTGGCTATTGGTCCGAGAATCAGGGCTTCCCGCTTGCCGTTTATTTCGGCCGATCAGACCTTTGCCCATTGCCAAATATTTCCCCGCCAATTCCTTTAACATTCAAAGCCTCTTCGCAACCGTACTACGATCCCCGATAATTGAAATCAGCCAAATCATGAATGCATTATTTCGGAATCTCAATATCGACAAGCAACCAGCGTGTTGTTGCGGGCGTTCAATTTAGCCCTTGCTTCCATCTGAAACCTGTTGGTTTTTCCCATGGTGACAAGCATCGCACGCATAGAAGAAGGATTGACTATGAAGATCATTATGAAGCCTGCTTTCCTCGCTCTTGCGCGCCTATCTAAGCGGTTCTCCCGCGCAAACCTATATGAATGGCTAGCCGAGGATCTGGCAACCCTGCCACCAAATGCCCGCATATTGTGCATCGGAGCGGGCGGCTTATTGGATAATATGATCAAGCAAACGCCGGGAACCGATGCCGTGTCGATCGACATAGACGAGGCGCGAAACCCTGACATCGTGATGGACACTACCGCGATGACGTTCGAAGACCAACGATTCGATGCGGTTTATATGATGGAAGTACTGGAACATGTCACATCCCCGCGTGCGGCATTAAGCGAAGTACAGCGCGTGCTCAAGGATGGCGGGCGCTTCGTGATGAGTACGCCCTTTATCTTCGGAATTCATGAGGAACCATGGGATTATTGGCGCTTTTCGCGACATGGTTTGGAACATCTGCTTACGGGTTTCACCGAGCAAAAAATCCGGCCTCGGAACGGATATTATACATCTATCGTGGTGTTGTTCATGCGGACAATCTTTTCGCCGGGACGCAAGCGCCAGCTCATCGGTGGACTGGCCATAATATTGGGGCTACCGTTTTTTGCGCTGCTCGTCTTGCTTGATCGCATTTCGCCCGATCACCGCTGTACTACTGGTTATTTCGTCACATGTCTCAAACCATCGCTTCAAAGAGAAACTATATGAATCACCATGACTCCGTAATTGGAATCATCGGGCTCGGCTATGTTGGCCTGCCGTTAGCTGTTGAATTCGGGCGGAAGCGGCCGGTTGTCGGTTTTGACGTCAATCAGGCGCGCATCGATGCGCTGACAAGAGGCGAGGATACGACGCTGGAAGTCACGGCGGATGCACTGGCTACCAGCGAGCATCTGCGTTTCACCGCCAATCCCGAGGATCTGGCTTCCTGTTCTATCTACATCGTCACTGTGCCGACGCCTATCGATGCGCACAAACGTCCTGACCTGACTCCGCTTGTGCGCGCTTCCGAAACCATCGGACAGATATTGAAAAAAGGTGACATCGTAATTTACGAATCGACAGTCTATCCTGGAGCAACCGAGGAGGATTGTGTTCCCGTGCTGGAACGGACCTCCGGATTGAAATTTAACGTCGATTTTCATGTCGGCTACAGTCCCGAGCGGATCAATCCCGGGGATGAGGCACGCCGACTGCCCGACATCCTCAAAGTAACATCGGGCTCTACCCCTGAAATCGCGGAAATTGTTGACGATCTATATGCGTCGATAATCACCGCCGGCACCTATCGGGCGGAATCGATCCGAGTTGCCGAAGCGGCCAAAGTCATCGAAAACACTCAACGCGACCTGAATATCGCCCTAGTCAATGAACTGGCGATCATCTTCAACCGGATGGGCATAGATACCGAAGCCGTGCTCCGGGCCGCCGGGACCAAATGGAATTTCCTCCCGTTTCGCCCCGGGTTGGTGGGCGGTCACTGTATCGGGGTAGACCCCTATTATCTCACACACAAGGCGATGGAGATTGGCTATCATCCAGAGGTGATCCTCGCGGGACGGCGGGTGAATGACGGTATGGGCAGTCATGCGGTAGCCCAGATGATCAAGGCGATGCTGAATCGCGCAATCCAGATCAAGGCCGCCAGGGTTCTGGTGATGGGCCTGACGTTCAAGGAAAACTGTCCGGATCTTCGCAATACTCGCGTGATCGACATCATTCGCGAGTTCGAAAGCTATGGCGTTATTGTCGATGTGGTTGACCCATGGGCAAACCCGGACGAAGCGAAAAAAGAATATGACATATCGCTTTGCCCAACGCCTGAGCTAGGCTGCTACGATGGCGTACTTTTGGCCGTCCCGCACACGAAATTTGCCAATCTTGGAGCAGAATCTATCAGGGCATTTGGTCGCGATCCATCGATATTTTTCGATCTGAAAAGTGTCTTCGACCTTAGCGAAAGTGATCTCAGGCTGTGATCCCTGACATTGCGCAGCCACGAGCGTTGCGAGACCGGCTGTGAAAGCGCTGTTGCTCGGTCAGTTCGCGAGTCTAACCGGCAGCGGCCTGAAAGGGCAGTTGGCACGGGCGGGCGCGGGCGGACTCGGCGCCCGTATCCTGGCACTGGTTCTGACGCTACTTTCCTCCGTCGTACTGACACGAACGCTTGGCGTTGACGATTATGGGCTGTATGTCTTCGTCCTGTCGATAACCTCGCTGCTGGCCTTCCCAGTCCATATGGGGATACCCACCTTGCTTACGCGCGAAACTGCCCGCGCCGAAGTGACCCGCGACTGGGTTGCTTTTCACAGCATTCGAGTCTGGGCGTTGCGAATGAATATCGTCATGGGCGGTGTAATCGTTGCTGGCATTCTCGCTTATGTCTGGATCAAAGGTGATGCTTTCAGTCACGAAACCCGCCTTATCTATTGGCTCGCAGCAGCGTTGGTTTTACCGGTGGGCCTGGCAGGTACTCTGGGAGCAGTGTTGCGGGGACTTCGCCGAGTCGTGTTGGGGCAATTGCCAACGGAAGTGTTGCGCCCGCTGTTTATCATCATCCTGATCACGTCTGTCTGGTACTTCAATCCGTCAACGCTGGCCGCCTCATCCGCGTTGGCTGTAAACCTCGTGGCGACAATGGGTATCCTGCTGATTGCAGCAGCGTTCCTCTGGCACGCAACGCCGTCGGAGAGCAAGGATGTAGGGGAGCGAGTCTTTCACAGCATGGTGTGGATCCGTGCAATTCTGCCATTGGCGATGATGTCCGGACTACAGTTGATCAACCAGAACGTTGATCTGGTCATGGTCGGCATATTCCGCAGCAATGCTGAGGTGGGGCAATATAAGATAGCCGTTTCGACGGCGGCCCTGGTGATCTTCGGCTTGTCTGCCATACAAATAGTCGCGATGCCCTATATCAGTCGCTTTTTCGCCGAAAATGACATGATCAGATTGCAGAGGCTCGCTGGCACTTGCGCCACAGCTTCGGTCTTGCTTGCGCTGCCGGTCGTGCTGATTCTCGGAATTTGGGGCAAAGATCTTCTGGCGATCATATATGGGGAATCATTCGTTGCTGCTTGGGAGCCGATGATGATCCTGTCGATTGCACAGCTGGTCAACGGATTCTTCGGTATCGTCTGGCCGCTCCTGGTGATGACAGGCCATGAGCGAAACGGCGTCTACGGCCTTCTGGCCGCGTCCTTGTTGAACGTTCCGCTCAATGCCTTGCTCATCCCTCCTTATGGTGTGGTGGGCGCGGCCATCGCGACAGGGATCTCAATCATCGTATGGAATCTTTTGTTCTGGTTTACGGTGCATCGCAAACTGGGGATCGATGGATCGATACTCGGATTGCTGCGATCGGTAAAAAAGGAACCCTCGGCATGATGCTCGACCATGGCGAAATGGCAGGCGACAGATGAACGGCATGTCCCAAAACAGTCCCTCGTCCACCCCGGCGATCTCGGTAACCATGGCGGCTTTCAATGTCGCTTCCTATATTGAGGCCAGCCTTGACAGCGTGCTCGCTCAGTCCTTTGCGGATTTTGAACTGATCATCGTGGATGATGGATCAAGCGACGAAACGCCTGCCATTTTGCAGGATTATGCTCGCCGCGATGCTCGCATTCGTCTGATTCTGAAGGAACATAACGAGGGCTTAGCCGTTGCACGCAATCAGGCAGTTGCAACAGCGCGCGGTCAGTGGCTAACATTTCTTGATGCGGACGATCTATATCATCCTGAAATGCTGGAGCTCGCATTGAATGCAGCACATGCTGCAAATGCGGAAATGGTGATATGGGATTATGTGGTCTTCTCCAACGAGGCGCAAATTCCGGCCAAGGTCGCTGTTCATTCCGGCTTGCAGAGCATCGACTCGAGTGACCGAAAGGCGCTGCTGGTTCGGCCAGCCTTTGCTTGGACAAGGCTAGTCCATCGAGATGCTCTCAAGCGACTGAATATTAACTTTCCAAGAGGCTTAACCTACCAGGATTTTCCGGTACATTGGCGTTTAGTCACACAGCTCGACCGCATCGCGCTGTTGCCGAGGCGACTTTCCTATTACCGTCAACAACCTGAAGCGACGACCGCTGGAAAGGGTATCAAGCGTGCAGATTATTTTATTGTTCTGGATCAGGTCGAGGCATTTCTCCACGAAAGTGGTCAATTCGACACTTATGATGACCTGCTGACCGGACACCAGCTCAATGCTTGGCATGGAGTATATGATGTTATTGCCCAAAGTCACGAGGCTACGGTCAGTCAGATGATCGCTGACCGCTTCACCGACCGGCACAGTGCTTATCTGGCTGCGGGAAAACCGTTGCGCTGGCAGGCACGTGCTTTCTTTCGAGCGACAGAAGGCAGTCAACTAGATGCACTTGCGCTGTACATTCGCAATACTGTACGCGCTTTCTACCGTGCGATCAAATCAAGGCTGTAACGTGGAAAAAACTGGTTCTTCACCCTTCGCGCGTCTGGAGCGTACTCTCGTAGGCTGGAAAAACTCCAACTCGATATTATTCCTTGTCTGGCTCGAAGGTTTGCGCCTGCGCGGCGCCTGGAACCTGTGGCGCTATGACGACCGGGCGGCGATAATTAAGCTTTACCGCGACTATAGCGGGCGGGTTCCCGATCTGGCAAACCCCGTCAGGTTCAGCGAAAAGATGCAATGGCTGAAGCTACATCACCGCGATCCGTTGCAAACCGTCCTTGCCGACAAATGTGCCGTCCGCACCTATCTGAAAGAACGCGGTTACGAGGCATTATTATGTCGGCAGATCGCCTCCGTTTCCAGAGTAGAAGATATCGATTTCGACGCCTTGCCCGAGCGGTTCGTGATCAAGGCTGCGCACGGCAGCGGCTGGAACCTGATTTGCCGAGACAAAGCGCTGTTAAACCGCAATTATGTACATCGCATGCTTTCGTCATGGTTGCGGCAGGGTATTTACTGGAATGGGCGCGAATGGCCCTATCGGGATATACCCCGGCGCTTGGTTATCGACGAATATCTCGAAGACTCAAGCGGCGGGTTACGAGATTACAAAATTCATTGTTTTAATGGTGAACCTCGCTTCGTGCAGGCCAATTCCGGTCGACTGTCGTGCGGGCATGTGCAGAATTTCTACGGTCTCGACTGGCAAGTGCTTCCCTTCGGCAAGGATGTGAAACCCATTCCCGAAGTGTTGATCCCGCGCCCGGGCTCTCTGGAACGCATGATCGGCACCGCGCGCGACCTTGCCAGCGGGCATCCCTATATCCGGGTGGACTTCTATGATGTTGACGATCGCCTGTTCTTTGGCGAACTGACATTCTATCCAGCCAGCGGACTACCCGATTTCATTCCGGACGAGCAAGACTTCGTGTGCGGCGACATGCTCTCACTTCCCCAATCCCGAGGACACTAATATGACGCAACCGTTAAAAGACGCGCAACAGGTTCAGGAAAGCTGGTACAGTTTTCCTTATCACTACATAGCGTCATTGCACCCCCGATTTGGAGTTGCGAAAGTTTATGACTGGGTTTTGAATTATACTTCAGCGATTACGTTCCTGCTAGAACGGGTCGAACAGGAAACCGAGCGCGCAACCATTATCGACATTGGCTGCGGCGATGGGCGCCTCACCCACGAACTAGCCAGGCGTTTCCCGGAATCACAGCTCAACGGAGTAGACTATTCCGAACAGGCAATTCGTCTTGCGCAGGCTCTCAACCGGCAGAAAAACGTGCGTTTCGAAGCGCGCGATCTTATCGTGCACCCGATCGAGGCTGACAATGATGTGGCCGTACTGATGGAAGTCTATGAACATATAGAACCGACCAACGCCAGCGCCTTCCTGCGCGGTATTCGGGATACGTTGCGGCCGGGCGGGGTCCTGCATCTAACCGTTCCTCACAGCAACCAGCCGATAGCCCCGCACCATTTCCGTCATTTTGACTCAGCATTGCTCAGCCAGGAAGTGTCGGAATATTTTGATATTGATGTCATCAAGCCGTTTGAACGGATCGGCCGGAGACGCAAATGGCTCAACCGGCTGCTGATCAATCGACTGTTCATCTTGAATCATCAGGGCCTGTTAAATCGGGTGTTCCAACATTATATGGCGCATATGTTTCATTGCGAAAGCGAAGACGAATGCCAGCGCCTTTACTTACGCGCAATCCGGCGATGACCGTTCGCAACCCTATCCAGAATATTTCCCACAAAGTGTGGCATGTTGTCGGACCTATGAACCAGGGCGGCGCTGAAGTCATGGTGATGGAATTACTGCGCCACAAATCCCCCGATACGCAGATAGATTTTCTGGTTCACCATCGGGATGGCTATGAAGCCGGATCGGCGGCTTTCGATCACGAAATTCTGGCCCGGGGGGCGCAGCTGCTGACAATAAAAACGCCGGTCCAAAGCGGACTGGCCAGTTATTTTCGGTCCTTTAAACAGCGGGTCCGTCAATATGGCAGACCGGATGTAATCCATATACATCTGAACGCGCGTAGCGGCCTCGTCGTTCTGGCGGCCCGGTTAAACGGCATCAAGCGGATCATCGTCCATTCCCATGCAGCGCTGACTTTTCGCGGCTCCCTAGGCTATCGAATATTTGCCCAAGCCGAACTTCAGCTGAGCAAGCTGATTTTCGCGGCCTTGGCGACCGATTTTTGGGGATGCTCGCATGAAGCCATCGACAGTCTTTTTGCACGCTGGCTTTCGCGTGGACAGCCCCGCGTCGTCATCAACAATGCCATTGACGTCGACAGTTACAAGGCAATCACGCCGGCGATTATTGCAGCAATTCGTCCTGAGCTGACCGGCAACCGGTCAGGCTTGCTGATCGGCACCGTCGGCCGGATCGTACGCCACAAGAACGCCGGATTTCTGATTGATGTGCTGGATGCGCTGCGCCAGCGCGATATACTGGCCACTGCCGTAATAGTCGGACGCGAACAAGATAGCGCCTATTGTAACGAGTTACGCGCAGCCGCCGATGCTGCGGGGCTGAGCGACGCCCTGCGATTTGTCGGCCCGCGCGATGATATTCCTGCGGTAATGGCCGCCCTGGACGTCTTTGTAAGTCCGGCATTGCGAGAAGGCTTCGGCCTGGTCGGTGCCGAGGCTCAAGCTGCCGGCACGCCCTGCGTGCTGTCGACCGGTTTTCCGACGCCAATTGACATGGGCTTGGGTCTTGTGCAGTTCGTCGACGGGTTTGATGCAGAAATTTGGGCGGAAGCTATTTTGTCCGCCCGCAAAATTACCCGCCCAACCTTCGAAGCGATCGCACAGTCATTTACAGAAAAAGGTTTTTCCGCGCGTGAGAATACAGCCCGTATCGAACGGGCCTGGCGCAATCCCGGGACATTCCCCACAGCAGGAGAAGCCGCATGACCGATCCATTCGATATCCTGATCTGCGGCGATATCTGTCCCACGCAAGATACGCGGTCACTGTTCGATACCGGCGACCCCGAACTTTTGCTGGGAGGACTGACATCCAGAATTAAAAAGGCCGACCTGGCGATTGCCAATCTCGAATGTGTGCTTTCTGACAGTGCCAGTGCAGCTGACAAAATAGGCCCTGTGCTGGTGGGACGACCTGCGGATGCCCAGCTTCTGGCCGCGGCAGGCTTTGACCTGCTAGGAGTTGCAAACAACCATGTTGGCGACTGTGGCGCCCAGGGCGTTATTGATACTTTGGCAGCCTGCGATAATGCCGGCCTGTTGACAACCGGGGCCGGAACAAATGCGCAATCGGCAGCCCAACCAAAAATCATTCAGCAGCAAGGCTGGACTATCGGAATCATGGCTGTGGCCGAACACGAGTTCAACTCCGCCGGCCCGAACCAACCGGGCGCACATATTTTTGATCCACTGCAGGATCTCGAGCGTCTGGCTACACTCAAGGCTGAATGCGATTATGTCATCATTCTGTATCACGGAGGTATCGAATATTATTCCTACCCCAGCCCGATGCTGGCGCGGACCTGCCGGGCGTTGGTCCGCAACGGGGCCGATCTGGTGCTGTGTCAACACAGCCATGTCATCGGGACGTTCGAAGAATATCAGGGTGGACATATCGTCTACGGACAAGGAAATGCGGTATATGGATATCGCGACAAGTTAAGCTGGAACCAAGGTCTGGCCGTGAACGTCCAGCTTGTGAAAACGGACGTGTCTGGCAATCCCGAGGCCCGTATCGAGTTGTTGCCGATCGGTTGCGACAAATCGGGACGGGTTGACTTGCTGCCGCCTGAAGCCGCCGACCAGTGTCTTCAAGCTCTTCAGGAGCGTTCACAGCAAGCCTTGGACTCCAAGTGGCTGGAAAATTCCTGGGCGCAATTCTGTGACAGGCTCGGTCAAAACCAGTTACCGCATTTGTTGGGACTGGGGCTGTGGATGACCCGGGCGAACAGACTGCTTCGCGGGGCAATCGTGCGTCTGCTCTATTCGGGCCGCCAACGCATGATCTCGATGAATGTTTTGCGTTGCGATTCACACCGGGAGGTTGTTCTTACAGCTTTTTCAGGATTGCTGGCTTCTCCTAAGAAGGACCAAAACCGGAAATGATACCCCATTTCGCTCTTTTGCTGACTGTGTCGCTGCTCGCGCTGGTCGCGCAAACACGACGGATGCCTGACGCCATGCGAATACTTCTTTGGCTGAGTGTATTTACCGCACTGACTCTTTTCGGAGGGTTGCGCGGCAATTATGTCGGGGCGGATACCATCGTCTATGTCAGCTGGTTCGAGGATCTGGGCTCCTTAAATATGATATGGGATTCATTTGGAAGCTCGGAATTCGGGATCAAATCGCTCTATGCCCTCGGGCTTTTGATCGGGAAAGATCCGACGATAATTCTCCTCATAACATCAGCATTTGCATCATTTTTCTTTATCATGGGCATAACGCGAATATCCAAAGACCCTGCACTTTCCGTGTTCGTGCTCATAGCCTTCGGCTTCTTCGCTTTTCATTTGAATGGCATGCGGCAAGGGCTGGCTCTAGCAGTATATATGCTAGCGATTCCGTCTCTGCTCTCCGGGAGCTTTATACGATACGCAGCCTGGGTGGGTTTGGCGACGCTGTTTCACACTACAGCCATTTTCACTCTACCGATGTACTTTTTGTTCCGGCAGAAATTTTCTCTTTGGATATTGGCTGCGGTATTTGTGATAGCCGCTGGGTTCGTGGTGTTTCTGGATACAGCGGTTCAAGTTGCTGGCCTGGCAAACGAGCGCTACGCGACCTATGCTGATCGTACCGAAACCGGAGGTGCGTTGCTGACATTATTTCATGTCCTGCTTTCAGTTTTGTTCGTCCTGAGCCGGCCTATCGTGCGTCGTGACTGGCGGGACAATTACGACAGGCTGTTGACGATGATGGTGTTTGGCAGCATGATCCTGGCGGTTGTGACCCTTTCGGGGAGCTATGTCGAAATGGGTCGCATGGCGATTTATTTTACAATCGCGATGATTTTTCTGTGGCCGCTACTGCTTCTGTCTATTCAAGACGCCAAGATTCGGACAGCAATGACAGCCGGCCTTCTGCTGTCGGGGACCGTCTTCCTCGCAATATTCCTGAATCAGATCGGCGGCTATATACCCTATGTTTTGCGATGATATAGAGGTTAGGCAAAGGCATTTCAGCGCACTTCTGCACAAATCTAAATTTCTGGAAAAATGATGAAAGTGACCATCGGACTACCCTTTTTCAATGCAGGAATTGATCTACATCGTGCGATTCGCTCAGTATTTGCCCAGACTCACCAGGACTGGGAACTTATCCTTGTGGATGACGGCTCGACGGACGGGTCACTGGAAGTCGCGCGCGCAATCACTGATCCCCGCGTGCGTGTCGTTTCAGACGGGAACAACAAGAAGTTAGCTGCACGGCTTAATCAGATCGTCGATCTGGCGAATTGTGACATAATCGTTCGAATGGATGCTGATGATCTGATGCCACCAGAACGTATTGCCCGTCAGCTGGCGGTGTTGGTCAATGAACCGGAAATTGATATTGTCTCGTCCGGTCTGGTTTCTGTCGACGGACAGGACGAGCCCATTGGCGCACGCTGGCATTTTGCCGACACGGTTGAGCGCTCTCATCTATTGGGCAAATCGGGCGCCGGAATCGTTCACGCGGCTGTAATGGGTCGGCGCGCCTGGTTCCAGAGGAACAGATATGATCCCTCCGTTCCCATTGCCCAGGATTATGACCTTTGGCTGCGTGCCAGCGCCAAGGATGATCTGTCCGTGCGCATCATTCAAGAACCGCTCTATTATGTTCGTGAAATGGGAAGCGTAACACCGGCCAAGATGTTTCGGTCCTACAAGATGGATCGCCGTGCACTGTGGCGGCATCGCCGTAATCTCTGGGAAGCCCGCTATTTGTTGAAGTCTTTTGCCAAAACCGCAGTGCTTCATCTGATAATCGCCGCCGGTCGCCTTGATTGGCTGGTTCGGCGCCGTTCCACCGTGATGCAGGATTCTGCGCTGATCGCAAAGTTCCGGTCCGATTTACAAGCGATCCGCACCACCGAGGTTCCGGGTCTGGAAATGGATTCGCATGACCAGATGAATAGCAACGCTTGATTCGAAACGCGGAACTTTTTTATGATGCAAGAAAAACAGCCAGCCCCCCGACTGAAACCCCGCATAGTTGTGATCATGCATTCCGCACTGAATCTGAAATTTTTCTGGGTCCCGATAATCGAAGTGTTGAGCAAAGAGTTTGAGGTAATATTGTATATCGGGAACGACAGTCTTGAGATTTTGGAAGATCTGTCGTTGCCATGCCGGATCGTCAAGGTACCTCTCGCGCGAAAAATCAACCTCATCGAGGATTTGAAAGCCCTTTGGTTCATTTATCGTTCCCTGCGTCGGGATAAGCCCGATTTGTTACAAACGATTACGCCGAAAGCCGGCCTTATCGGGATGATGGCCGGCGTCTTCGCGCGGACGCCCCGGCGCGTTCACACTTTTCAGGGGCAGGTTTGGGCTACAGCTTCAGGGCTGAAGCGTCACTTTTTTCGGTTGATTGATAAATTTGTCGGATCTCTCTGCACAGCGGTCCTGACCGTGAGCCAAACGGAACTGGATTTTCTCCGGCGCGAAGGTGTCTTGAACCCGAGTCAAGGACATGTAATTGGCAAAGGCTCGATTTCCGGCGTGAATATCGAGAAATTTTCTCCATCTCGTCCTCCCAATGAACGCCTGGTCGAAGACTTGGGCATCACCGGCCAGGAATTCATTGTGCTGTTTCTGGGGCGCCTGCAAAGGGACAAGGGACTGCATGTTCTAGCTGAAGCCATGGACATTGCGCGATCCAAAACTAGAAACCGGCTGAAACTTGTTGTGGTCGGGCCGGACGAAGATGATCTGAGCTCGATGTTGGCTATGCGTCTGGGCGATGATGTTGTCATTCGTCCCTATACCGATACACCCGAGGATTATATTCGTCTTGCACATGTCGTTGCCCTACCCAGCTTCCGGGAAGGATTTGGTTCTGTCCTGATTGAAGCGGCAGCAACCGCTAGGCCAACTATCGCTTCGCGAATCTATGGGATTAATTGTGCTGTACGTGACGGCGAGACCGGGATTCTTTTTGAAGCGGGGAATGCGGCGGAAATGGCCGATGCTATTGAACGGCTATCGAATGATGAGAAATTATACCAAAAAATGTCGCGCTCGGGGCGCCAGATGGCGAAGAGCGAATTTGAACAAGGGCAAGTAATAGACGGCTTGGCTAGCTATTACAGGCAGCAATTGAACAAAGGCCCATCTCTGAAATGACCCTCCTGAAACGTGTGTTTGATCTATCGGTGGCCTTGGTGCTGACCATATTGCTTCTACCGGTCATAATCATCATCTCGGCTATCCTTCTGATTGGTGATGGCCGTCCGGTCTTTTTTGTCTCTGAGCGCATGAAGACACCACAACAGAGCTTTTCTGTGGTTAAATTCAGGACGATGCGGCCGGATAGCGATGATTTCGGGGCTACCGGCGCCCATAAAAACGATCGGATTACACCAAGTGGTGCGGTGCTCCGAAAGTACCGGTTGGATGAGATCCCCCAGCTTTGGAATATTCTGAAAGGTGATATGAGTTTCGTCGGCCCACGCCCGCCGTTGCGCCGTTATGTCGAGAAATTCCCCGATATTTATGGCCAGGTTCTCCGCAGTCGTCCCGGCCTGACGGGACTGGCCTCGGTCTACTATCACGAGCACGAAGAATGGTTGCTACGAACCGCCACAAATTCCGTTGAAACAGAAGCCATTTACTGCCGCGCCTGTGTGCCTCAAAAAGCGAGATTAGACCTGATATATCAACAGCATCGGAATCTATGTTTCGATATTATGCTGCTGTTGCGGACGGTGTTCAAGCGTCTGCGCTGAGACTGCATTTGGCGACATCAAGCCCTGCAGCCGCGCAGGATCGAGACAGGACGAACATACGCACGATTTCTTCGCCGCGATCTGCGCCGCCACAGCTATCGGCCCTGATCAGCCTGCTTGGATCTAACTCGCTCATTCTAATCGAACTGGAGGGAAACCGAGTCAAAACTGACATCAAGTCCCCCTCCTCTGTCGGTTGCGCGCGCGTTGATATCAAGCCAGTAAAAGCCGCAACCGGATTGCACATTACTGATTTTTTGCTTTGTCAATTTGCCTCGCACAGGGATGCTAGCCGGTCGGGGCGCGTTATCAACTGTCTCTGCACATGTCAGGCTGATATCAACAAAAGCATCGTCAGGAATGTCGCGTGTTTTTACTTCAATTTCAATAATCCTGGCCGGCATGAGAACCAGCTTTCTGGCAAATAGCCCGCCTGAATTTGGGGTCGCGTTCAACCGCAAGGCACCATCTGTGATCACCGCGCCATATTGTCCTGTCGAGTATAGCATCCAGTCAAATGGTGGATATCTTGGTTCATGTTCGAACGAACTGTTTTCCGATCCAGGCGTCGGTTTTTCCGGTTCGTTCAATGTTTGATACAATTTCCTACCGGTCTCGAACTGCTTGTCGCGCACGAGGGCACTAATCAACAATGCATCAGTGGAAAGGTGATCGGTCTCGCCAGCCGTATATATCAGCTCTCGCAGCCGTGCAGCGTTTTCCAACACTTCCGGAGTTGCAACTACGGTTGTCCAGAATTGGACGGCCCATCGGGGTTTTTCCGACAGAAGATCAGCAAAGGGTTCTACGAATTCGTCATTCTCGATCGCCTTTGCCAAAAGGAGAATGATAGCCGCATTGGCGGAAGTGGTAGTTCGCAACATCGTATCATAATGATCGAGAACAGCGGGAACATCGTTCCGATCCCCGCTATCGGCAATCATCCATCCGCTTACCAGTTGTTGCCGCCGTGATAGCGCGAACGCCTGATTCATCAATTTTCTTTTGATCCGGTCGTCACTGTCGAATGCGAATACCGCGATTGCATCAGGAGTTATAGGCTCCGCCAAAAACGCTTGCTTGGCTAGCTTCGCCAAGTCTGGGCTGATAGTTTCGGGGAACTGCGCTTGATTTGCGATAATCATCGCCCTGAGGTTATTGGATGCTAGCTTTTCGGATGCAAATCCATTCAGCGGTAGCAACAGGGTGCCAATTTCCGGCGCCCTCGTCTTTGTAATCGCCCCCAAAGCCGTCAATGCTGATGCCAGCATGATTGCAAGTCCGACAATCACTATGATGATGTTCTTCATCATATAGCCAACAACCACCTCAAATGATCAAGCTTCTTTAGCCAGCTTATTGCCATAGTCATACTGATATGCGTAAGCATAGCCCGTATGCTGCGGTTGAATTTTGGTAACAATCCCGCCGAATACATGAGCGTGCGAACTACGGACACGTCCTATAGCCGATTGAATTGCTCGGGTCTTGGCACCGCCGGCTTCAATGGTAAAGATCACCCCTTCAACAGCATCTGCAAGCAGTAGTACATCTGCCAGCCCCAATATCGGCGGCGCGTCTATTATGACGGTATCGTAAATTTCAGTTAGCTTTGTCACCAGCTCGTGCAGGCGGCTACCACTAAGCAGCTCAGCTGCATTTGGCGGTATCGGTCCAGCTGTCATCACGTCAAAACCATAGGATTCATTGTGCTTGATAAGTTCGTCAAAATTGTCGGAACCGGATAAATAGTTGCTCATGCCTACGGAGTTGTCGATTTCCAGCATCTGATGAACAGAAGGGTTGCGCATATCGCCGTCGATAAGCAAAATGCGTTTACCAGTGCCCGCCAACACCACTCCCAATGCTAGTGACGACGTACTCTTCCCTTCATTGGGTCGGGTGCTGGTCAGCAAGATCGAGCGCGGCACTCCATGGTCAGTCAGGAATGACAAGCTGGTTCTGATGGAAAAATACGCTTCCCATGCGACCGACTTTTTGTCGGAAAGGCTCAACAATATGCCATCTTTATCGATATTCGGAATCGATCCGAGCTCCGCAATTCCGAGTTTGGCTTTCAGATCGCCGGGTTCTTTGATCGTTTGATCGATCTGCTCCATCACGAGAACGAAAATCGCCGATAGTCCCAAACCTGCCAACAGTGCGAGCATTACATTTACGAACAGTTTCGGACTGGATGGGCTACCTGAGGGCTGAGCGCGATCGACAATCACGAGATTGTTGGTGCCAGCACCGGCGACACCGATTTCTTTATATCGCTGCAGCAATCCATCATAGAGCTGCCGGTTCGTATCTACTTCGCGCTGTAGAATATTATACTGAATGGAATCGCGTCGCTCGCTGCCGAGTTGAAGCTTTAAAAGATTCACCGCGCCGAGCAATTTCCGTTCTCTCTCCAGAGCTTCGTTATAGCGGGCCGTTGTGCCGGCACGAGAGCGAGCCTCTTCACTGGCAATGCTTTTATTAAGTGAAGAAATTCTGGTTGCGACTGCCTTGGCAGACGGATATTCCGGTTCAAATTGGACGAGGAGCTTGGCATATTCTGCTTGAGCTAGGGCGCGTTCTTGCCGGAGGCTGTTCAATGCGGCATTCTCCAAAGCATTTTTGTCTCCAGAGGCTTGCCCCGCTTCACTGCCCGCTAGAATACGGTCTGCTGTGGCTTGCGCTAGCACGGAATTTAGCGCCTCTAGATTCGCGGACGCCAGAGTCCTTTGCGCGACGGTTTTCCCATCAGGCGTTTCCGCCGTCGATAAGGTTATAATTTCCTTATTATCCGCATAGCTTGACAGATTCCGTTCAGAATCCTCCAGTCGTTGTTTCAGCGTAGCCAGTTGCTCTTCGAGAAAGGTTCGCGCGGCAACGGTCGAATTGAACCGGCGCTCCAGATCGGCTTCGATGAACTGCTCGACCCACGCGTTGGCCATCTGTGCCGAAAGTGCGCTACTTGGGCTTTCAAATCTCAGATCGACCAAGCTCGAACCGCGAACCGGTGAGATACTGACATGCGATCGCAGCAAACTTGTCGCTAGTTTGAGCCGCGGATTTTCCTGCCCGGAAGTTTTTTCAGGCAAATTGCTGGGGTCGATACCGAAGGTCTCGAAAAATCCATCATTGGCCGCCAGATTTTTGGCTCGCGCAACACGTTCGGCAATCGAAAGGGATTCGAGCAGCGAATATTGGGTTTGATAAAATTCCAGATTGTTGTTCGATCTCTCGGATCCCATAACACCTTCGACATTCGTGACATTGTCCTGTTTGCGACTGATTTCGATACGGGACGTCGAGACAAAATAAGGCGTCATCAACAGCGTAATGATGATGCCAAGTGCGACACAGGCGGCAAGTATTGCCGCAATCGTGATCTTGTGACGCAGCACGGCATGCCAATATTGCAACAATACCGGATTCTCTTGAGCCATCTCGGCATATGGGTCATCGCCCGTTGCCGGACCCTCGTTGTTTGTGGCCATACTATCCATCTAGATTAAAAACCCCTGTAGCGTCAAAACGTCATCAAATTATCTAATCAAGACTACCAGAGGCGCCGTCAAGAGTGGAGCAACGGTGATCAAATCCTTGAACAGGCGGCGGGCCTGCGAATCACCAACGACGATCACATCATTGGCGAATACTTCAGGATCACTGTAATACCCGCGCCTTATGGCTTTAAGATTATACAGGCCAGCAAGCTGCTGCCCGTCCACAGTCCGGAAAATCACGACATCGTTCAGCTTGGCAAATTCCCCGGTTCCGCCCGCAGTGGCGACCGCACGTATCAAGGTCAGGCGACCGATAACGGGATAAAGACCAGGACTTTTTACCTGACCGTCTACCGTAATGACCTGGCTGACCGTCTCGTCGAGATTGACCGTTACTTCCGGGTTCCGGACGTAGCGACCTTGCAATTTTTTCACAATTTCTTGGGCAAGCTCTGCGGGCGTAAGACCGGAAGCTTCGATAACACCGATAAGCGGGAAAGAAAGCCGGCCGCTCGCATCAATTTGAACTTTCTTGCTTAAATCCTCAATGCCGAAAACATCTATTGTCAGCTTGTCAAAGGGGCCGATCAGATAAGGCCGGCTTGAACTTAGCAAATCAAAACGCGTAGGCTCTGGCAAGCCCTCGTCGGACACAAATGTAACTTCGGAACTCTGTCCCCTTTCCATCGGGCCAGCGCAAGACGTTAGAAAAATTGCTGTGAAAAAAATTGAGAACCACTTTATCATCGTAAAATATTCCGCTGTTACCGAGCCCCATTAGACGAAGCGGTTTCACACGTAAACCGTCCATAACCTTATAATCCGGTTTTTGAAGACAAATTGATCGGCCCGTTTACAGCTGCTGGATGTCGCGTCGCTGAACGGAACGCACGCCATCGTTAAAGACACAAATTAAGACGGCGAATATCGCGATAATAGACGGGACGCGTAGCGGATAATCACCGATAGAGGCCGCCAGCAGGAATAATATGACGGCGACGCACATCAAAACGCGATATTTGGTAAAGCCTGAATGGTTCCAGCTTTTTACCAGCGTTGCAATTTTTGCCAAAAACCAGAAAAAACCGGCCAGCGTCACCAGAACGGCCGGGATGCCTCCCTCAATCGGAAATTGCAGCCAGTCATTATGGGCCTGATTCAAATAGCTCGGCATTAGCAATTCTTGTGTCTCGTATATCTTGTAGACATGCTCGAAGGAACCGAACCCGCTCCCCCACGGCATATAATCTTTTGTCATTGTGAACAATGTGGGCAACAACTGCACACGAAGTTCTGCTACCTGGTCGCCGCTAAACAGCCGGTCAAACGCCAGCGAGCGGGAGAGCAGGATTGACAGAACCACCATTGCCGAGATCGCGGCAACGCCCAGCACCAGAATCATTCGGCGGTCCGAAAGCAATCCGCCGCTTGCGGATCTGTTACCGCTCTTTTTTGCGGAGGGATCCGCATGGTATTTTCCAAAATAGACCAGGAATAAAACCAGAAGCAGTGCCGGAATCATCAGTAAGAGTCCTGCTCGCGATCCGGTGATGAAAATGAGCGGGATGAAAACGAAAATCGTGGCAAGACAGCCGTAGAATTTCAATACTGCCCTTTCTTCCCGGGGGTTCAATGAAGCCGCATACCAGCCGAGCGTCACGATCGAAACCGCAAGCATCGCAGCTTGATGATTGCGGTTGGCAAAAAGCCCCACTCCGGTCCCGAAATTGGTTATCCGGTATAAATAGAGTGGCCCTTGTGCAGGACCCATGATTTGAAATACCGCCCATAATGCGCTGATCGCACAGAGAATGATGATCGCCAAAATCGCCCGTTTCCGATGCATCCGGTCGAGATTAAGATAGAGCATCATCGCGGCGATGGGCACCGCCAGCGAAAACAGACTGTTGAGAGTCCTCGATGGTGACAGGGTGAGCGGCCGCCACGGCTGCTCGATGTCGGCAAGATTGGCTATATCGGCGAATATCTGGCGGCCAGGCAGCCCGGTCCAGATAGAAGGGGGCAACGGTACCAACTGCACCACCATCACCACCGCCAGTGCGCCCGCAATATAGACCGGAAAGGAACGCCCGCTCCACTGTTCGGGCGCTTTGGCAATCAACGCATAAACGCAGAATAGCACCGCAAGCGGTCGCAACACGATCAATGATTGAATATCATCCCTTGAACCGCCGCCGGTCAAAAATAGGATCACAAAGAAAATCACAAACGCATAGAAACGTGCTTCGGGCTTGAACATCCTTGCCGAGATTCTACTCAACCTTCTATCGGATCTGTGCATGCTGTGACTACTTGCAAATGGTTGTCGATCAATACAAACTGTGATCCTGTATGCGAACAGGAGACTGATGGCTATCGATAAGTGGTCCAGCGACCGCATGATAGCGTGCATTGCGCTCGAACAGGACGAAGGTCGGCATCCATCCGAAAAAAAGCGAACGGAGCCGAAAACCGTAATCCCGGCAAATGGCCCACAACTAAAAGGTCCCGGTCAGGGCCTTCGCTATTTCAGTAAAGGCCCGGCTGGTTCATTTCGCTGGTTCAGCGATTTCCGCTTCTACGTCCAGTGCCGGAGCCGCTTCTTCTACAGCGAGCGGCGGCCGCAAAAAACGTGATGACACAGCGTTTCTTCTGCGCCATACCTGTACCGTAGCGGCAACCTTTCGACGTTACTAGCTTGTAAATCGGGCATTGTGTGCAGCGGTTTAACTTGACTAAAGGGCCTGATGGACAAAGCAATTCACCTGCCCGGTTTAAACGGCATACGAGCAATAGCCGCTATTGCCGTTGTCATTTCACATACCACGCTCGCGCTGGGCTCATTTGGTCTGGTCGCAACAATTTTCGGAAGTGGCGGGCAAGGCGGCCCCAAAGGCCTTCTCCTGGCCGCTGGCGGAGTCAGTATGTTCTTCGCCCTGAGCGGGTTTCTGATAACCTATTTGCTGTCTTTGGAGAAGGAGAAGACCCGCGAAATAAATATCCGGAATTTCTATCTCCGCCGGATTTTCCGGATATGGCCGCTCTATTATCTTTTTATAGCGAGCTGTTTGCTCACCTATACTGCCTTCAACATACAATATGACGCTGGGCCATTGCCATTCTACATATTCTTGTTGGCAAATGTGCCTCTCATCATCGGCCAAACAATGCCATTCATGACCCATCTCTGGTCTATTGGAGTGGAGGAACAATTTTACCTGTTCTGGCCTTGGCTGGCTCGAGTGACAACCGATAAACTTCTGAAACTGACGATTGTCATGATTGTCTGTCTGTACGTCCTGAAACTCATGTTTTACGTGCTATTCAGGAAGTTTGGTATCGAGACCCCCTATACCGCTATCAATGTTACTCGCTTCCATATCATGTTGATTGGCGCCGCCGGAGCGTTGCTATACTATAAGAATAGCAGCTATCTGAAATACGCAACGAACATCTACACTAAAATGGCCTGCTGGACCTTGATGGGCCTGCTTGTAATCAACAGGTTCAACATATCCTCGCTGGTTGATAATGAAATCATCGCACTTGTGACCGTCGCGATCATACTGGCGCAGATAAACAGAACGAATATGATTATCGATCTGGATCGCGGCGCGATGGATTTTCTAGGGAAAATTTCTTACGGGATATATGTGATCCACCCGCTCGTGATCTTTGTTCTCGCGCAAAACCTCCCAACGTTCCATGAAAGCACGCTTGCAAACTATCTGTTCGTTTATGCTGCGGTTATGGCCCTCACCATAGGGCTGTCTTACCTGTCCTACCGCTTTTATGAAAAACGCTTTATTTTGATGAAATCCAGATTCTCCACTATCAAAAGCAAGGCCTAGTTCACTACCGGTTGACCTTGACCCAGGGTATCAAAAACCTTGGTTGCCGGATCGGTTTGGCGGTCGAGGCTTGATAATTGGAAAATGGAGGACACGGAGGGATTCGAACCCTCGAAGCCCGTAAAGGCTTGTCTCCTTAGCAAGGAGGTGGTTTCAGCCGCTCACCCACGTGTCCACGCAGCTTGGCTAGAGAGGGCGCTATAACCATGGAAAGCGCTGGCTGCAACGGGAAAAATGGGCCGCTGTAAATCACGCCGGAAATTCCGGAACGGGGCCGATTGTGATGACGGGACTCGGACCGCCGCAGAATCGAGTCCGTTCGTCGTCCGTTCATTGCGTGGTCATACCCGACGGCCGAGAGCCGATGTTTGGCTGGTAACGGGAAGGAGTTTACCCATGTTACGGTTATGCTTGAAGAAATCATTGGGTCTATTTGCTGTCCTGGCCCTTGCCAGTGGACCGGCTCTGTCGCCCGCATATGCCCAGGTTGAAACCGTCGATCCGAATGACGTGATCGATGCCGATCTGGCGGCGCCCGACTATGACGGGAATTTTGAATCCAGTGACTCTCGTCCGACGATGGTCGAGGACGCGCCGATGGATAGCGATATCAACGCGGATATTATCGCGCCCTCCGGTTCGACGACGACCGCTGCCCAGAACGGCAATACCGTCGCCGCTGCCACCGATGACGGCAACACCTATCAGGACGATGACCTGATCGGCGCTGCCGAAGGCGTCTTCGGCAAAGGCGCGAAAGGCCTGGCTGAAGTGATCGAGGACATTCTCAAGAAACAGGGCCGGCCCAATGCCTATATTGCCGGACGCGAAGCCAGCGGGGCCTTCATTGTCGGCCTGCGCTACGGCTCCGGCAAGCTCTACCACAAGATCGAGGGCGAACGCCCGGTCTACTGGACGGGGCCCTCCATCGGCTTTGATTTTGGCGGCAATGCAGCCAATACCTTCGTGCTGGTCTATAATCTCTATGACAGCGAAGAGCTGTATCAGCGCTTCCCGGCTGGCGAAGGCGCAGCCTATTTCATCGGCGGCTTCCACGTCAGCTATCTGCGCAGCGGCGACAAGGTGCTGATCCCGGTCCGGCTGGGCGCGGGCCTGCGGCTAGGCGCGAATATCGGCTATATGAAATTCAGCAAGAAGCAGCAATGGCTGCCGTTCTGACCGGCCTACCGCAGAAATGATGGTTTTCCACCGTTAGTCCCGAGTCTGTCGGCCCGAAGGAGGAGCGAGGCTCAACGGCTCCTATCGACGAGAAGCGTGGTTCGACAAGCTCGTCACCAACGGCATGACAGTGATTGCGCGGCACACCAGCCAACTGCCGTTCGCCCTTGGTGTCACGGGTTCAATAGGACTCCAATCAGACCAGAGACTTGAATCAGACCAGAGACTTGGCCTGTTCCATCCGCGCCAGATAACGCGCCAATATATCAATCTCGAGATTGACGACCCGACCGGATTGCAGATCTCCGAGCGTGGTTACCTGCGCCGTGTGGGGAATGATATTGAGCGTAAAAAGGGTTACCCCGTCTTCGTCGGACACCGCATTGACCGTCAGCGAGACGCCATCAACCGTGATTGATCCCTTGGCCGCAACAAAGGGCGCCAGCTCCTTGGACACCCGGATGACGACTTCCCGGGAATCGCCGGCAATGATGCTGGACATGACTTCGCCGACGCCGTCGACATGACCGGTGACGATATGCCCGCCCAGTTCGTCGCCGACCTTCAGCGCCCGTTCCAGATTAAGCCGCCGGCCAGCAGTAAACTGCCCCTCGGCAGTGCAGGAAAGAGTCTCGCCCGACACATCGACGGCAAACCAGTCAGCGCCCTTGTCGACCACGGTCAGACAGACGCCCGAACAGGCAATCGACGCGCCCATATCGACGCCGTCCATATCATAGCCGCATTTGATTTTGACACGAAGATCGCCGCGCTGGTCGATCGATTCGATGGTACCGATATCTGAAACAATGCCTGTGAACATGGGCGATCCTATTTGCTGTGCCTATTGGCGGTAAACCAAGCGGAACCTAGGCGGCGCGGTCGTATATCTCAAGCATATCCTGCCCGAGGTCGCGCTGTTCGGTGCGCCGCCAGTGGCCATGCGCCTCGCTGAGCTTTTCCAGCCCGATATCGGCAATGGACGGCAGGCCGCCACCGATGATGATCGGTGCGCGATAAAGCATAAGCCGGTCGACCAGATCCGCCGCCAGAAAAGAGGTCGCGGTTTTTGCGCCGCCCTCGACCAGCAGCCAGTTGATATCGGCAAGGCCGGCAATCGCGGCGGGCTCTTCCAGCTGCAGCCAATGGTCCGGCTTGTCCTTGTCGGTGCCTAGCACGACCGGTTGCGGCGAGCGGTCGACCAGTCCGTCGAGCCGGACATCAAGCCCCGGCCGGTCGATCCTTGCCGTGCCTGCGCCCACCAATATGGCATCGCTGCGCGCTCGTTCCAGATGGGCATGCGCCCGTGCCCGGTCGCCGGTAATCCACTGACTCGACCCGTCGGCCATGGCAATACAGCCGTCCAGTGACATCGCGAGTTTGAGCGTGACAAAGGGGCGGCCATTCTCGACGCGGCAGAGAAAGCCGGCCATCGCGCGGCGTGCTTCCGGCTCCCGGATGCCGACCGATACCGGAATGCCGGCATCGCCCAGCCGGTCAATACCGCGGCGCCTTGTCCGTTCGTCGGCATCGAGAGTCGCGACAATCACCCTGTTCGGTTTTGCTTCGATGATCGAATTGCTGCAGGTCGGGCCGCGGCTGCTATCATGGGCACAGGGCTCCATGGTGACATAGATATCCGCGCCCTTTGCGGCGGTTCCGGCTTCGGCGAGCGCCATTTCCTCGGCATGCGGGCGGCCGCCCGGCTGGGTCCAGCCACGTCCGATGATATTGCCGTTTTTGACAATGAGACAGCCGACATTGGGATTGGCACCGGTCCGGCCACGGCCCCGCTCGGAGAGAGCCAGGGCTGCTGCCATATAATGCGCGTCGCCGGGAGGGGTCAGCATTGCAGACCGGCGGGGCGTTCCACCTCTACCTCACCGCGCGCCAGTCGCTCGGCGATCGCGTCCCGTTCAATCTGGTCGACATCCATGCCGGACATCCGGCCGAGCGATTTGACCGCTTCGCGCCGCTTGGTTTCCAGCTCGTCCTTCAGACACTGGATTTCCCAGCGGTCCTGCAGAATTTCCTCGTCGGTGCGGTCATTTGTCCAGTTTTCGACATAAATGACCTCCTGCGGTACATAAGTGTAAGTATTTACCTGCGGATCGAGCCAGAAAAGGAACAAAATGAACGACGTGCAGGCAATGGCCATTGCCGCGGGGAGCAGGCGCTCCCCCGGTTCACTCTGGCGAAAAACGGCGACCAGGTCACCGAAACCGCCGCTTACCGATGCATCTTTCAACATTCCCATATCGTCCAAATAGTGCGGACACAGCCGGATGACCAGCCCTTCCCGCAAAATTGCCACGGGAAAGGCCGGGCCGGCCATCCGGCGCGGTGATCAGCTGTTGATTTCAAAGCGAACTTTCAGCGACATCCAGCTCTCATACGGCTTGCCGTCCTTTGTTGCCGGAGTGAATCGCCATTTATTCAGCGCCTGTTTGCGGGTCGCCGACCAGAAATCCACGTGTGGCGAATCGATCAGTTCGATCTGCTTCACGCGGCCGTTTGTCCCGACCAGAACCCGGACGCTGACCTCCGCTTCACGCTCCAGTCGCAACTGGCCGGTCGGATATGCGGGCTGGAACTGGTCCGCATAACGCCTGTTCAGCCGTGCGCCGATGATCACCGGGTCAGGCATGATTGTAATCGGTTCCAGCGGTATTTCGACGCCTGTTCCTTCTGAATCACTACCCAGCTCGATCTTGGCATATTGGATTTTCGGAACGGGAGGCAATTTGACGATCGGGACGTCCGGCGCGATTTGCTGCGTTCGCGGTGCGGCCTTAACTTCCGGCTGGATCTTTTCGATCATCGGCTCGGGTGGCGTCTCGGCCTCCTCCGAAAGGGCGATAAGCGTGCCTTCAAACCTCTCGGGCACTACGATTGCGGGCATCGCTATCACGGCACCGATAATCACCGCATGAACGGCGCCCGTCATCATCAGGCCTTTTGAACGCGGGGTTTTGTTTTCGTAAACAGATACATAGCTCATGTTCATATCCTCTCAACCATCCTCAACAACGGCGGAGCGGCTTCGTGCCTGTTTGACTATCTCGCCCCAGCGCCATTTGTAATGTTATACTATTACATTATGAATTGCAAACACGGGCGTGCGCTAGCTGAATTTCAACCGTCAGAAACGATCTAACTAGTTGTTTTTAAGAGTCTTTCCAGCGCGACTTCGCGGCCGATCAGCGGCAGCAAAGCGTTCATATCGGGCCCGTGATCCAGCCCGGTCAGTGCCTGCCGCAGCGGCATGAACAGAGGTTTGCCCTTGCGGCCCGTCGCCTCCTTGAGCGCGCCGGTGAGATCCTTCCAGAGGTCGGAGGATGCTTCCAATTCCTCCAGTTTACCATGCGCAACGGCCAGAAATTCCCGGTCTTCCGGCGAAAATTCGGGAAGGGAAATTGGCCCCGTCACCACCTGCCACCACTGGTCGACATCACCCATATCATGCAGGTTCGGCCGGATCACCGCCCAGGCCTCGGCATCCATGGCTTCCGGCAGTCGATCCTTCACATCCGGATAGTCGAGCAGGTGCACGATCTTCTGGTTGAGCTGCGCCAGCTCTTCGTCGTCAAAACGCGCCGGTGCGCGACCGAAGCGGGCAAAGTCGAATGTCTCAATCAGTTGCGCTATATCGGCAATCGGTTCCACCGGATCGCTGGTGCCGATGCGGGCGAGCAAGGCAACAATCGCCTGCGGTTCGATATTCTTCTCGCGGAAGCTGCTGACACCAAGCGAGCCGAGCCGCTTGGAAAGCTTGCCTTCGGTGCCGACGAGCAACGCTTCATGGGCAAATTGGGGCGGCCTCGCGCCAAGCGCCTGGAACATCTGGATCTGCACCGCGGTATTGGCCACATGATCCTCGCCGCGCACGACATGGGTAATCCCCATCTCGATATCGTCGATTGCCGAGGGCAGCATATAGAGCCAGCTGCCGTCTTCGCGCAGGATGACCGGGTCGGACAGCAAAGCGGGATCAAAATTCTGATCGCCCCTGATCAGGTCGGTCCAGGTGATCGGCTTTTCGTGATCCAGCTTGAAACGCCAGTGCGGTTTCCGCCCTTCCGCTTCATAGGCAGCGACCTGCTCTGTGGTCAGATCGAGTGCCGCGCGATCATAAATCGGCGGCTTTCCGCGACCGAGTTGGATCTTGCGCTTCAGGTCCAGTTCCTGCGCCGTCTCATAGGCGGGATAGACCCGGCCATCGGCCTTCAGCTTCGCCAGATGTTCTTGATAGCGGTCAAAGCGCGCAGACTGCCGTTGCTCTTCGTCGGAAGCCAGGCCGAGCCAGGCCAGATCGGCCCGGATCGCGTCGACATATTCTTCCTTCGACCGCTCGGCGTCGGTATCATCGAGCCGCAGCAGAAATGTGCCGCCCTCTTTCTGCGCGAACATCCAGTTGTGCAGCGCGGTCCGGATATTACCGACATGAAGGTGGCCCGTCGGAGACGGAGCAAAGCGGGTTTTTATGGTCATACGGTCCTGAATGCGTTTGTGATGGGATAGCGCCGGTCGCGGCCGAAATTTCTTGTGCCGAGCTTGACGCCCGGCGGGGCCTGTCGGCGTTTATATTCGGCGATATAGAGCAGCCGCTCGATCCGCACCACCGTTTCCCGGTCGAAACCACGCGCGACCAGATCATTGACCGACAATTCTTCCTCGATCAGCCCGTGCAGCAGCGGATCGAGAATCTCGTAGTCCGGCAGGCTGTCGCTGTCTTTCTGGTCCTCGCGCAATTCGGCGCTCGGCGGTTTGGTAATCACCGTTTCCGGCATTACCGGGCCGTCGGGGCCAAGGCCCAGGCTCGGCTTGTTGCGGTTGCGCCATGAGCTGAGCTTGAAAACGGTCAGCTTATAGGCGTCTTTCAACACCGAATAGCCGCCCGCCATATCGCCATAGATTGTCGCATAGCCGACGCTCATCTCGCTTTTATTGCCGGTGGTCAGCAACATATGACCGAACTTGTTCGACAGCGCCATCAGCGTCACGCCGCGAATCCGCGACTGGATGTTCTCTTCGGTGATATCGACGTTGCTGTCGGAGAAACTATCTTCGAGCATCGTGTCAAAGCCTTCGATCGCCGGGCCAATCGGGATCGTGTCCAGCCTGGTGCCGAGCATGTCTGCACAGCCCTTGGCATCGTCGAGACTTTCCTGCGAGGTAAACCGCGACGGCATCATCACGTTCCACACCCGGTCCGCGCCCAATGCATCGACTGCCACGGCCGCCGACAAAGCGCTGTCGATCCCGCCCGACAGACCGAGCAGAACCCCCGGAAAGCGATTGCGGTTCACATAGTCGCGCAAGCCAACAATCATCGCATTATAGATATCGGCAGGATGGTCATCGAGCTGGTGGATATCCCCCGGCGCGCAAGTCCATGCACCGAGTTCACCAGACCAATGCGTATCAACGATCGTCTCGTCCCAGTCGGGCAGCTGATGCATGAGGCTGGCGTCACCGTTAAGCACGAAGCTGGCCCCATCAAATACAATCTCGTCCTGTCCGCCAACCCGGTTCAGGAACAGCAGCGGAATTCCGGTTTCCCGCACCCGTTGCGTCGCCACCTGGCCGAGGCGCTTATCGTCCTTCTCTATTTCATAGGGACTGCCGTGGACCGAAATGAACAGCTCCGCCCCCTGCGCTTTCAGATGTTCGCAGACGGTCGGGAACCAGACGTCCTCACAAATCGGCAGGCCAATTTTGCATCCCTTGAAGATGATTGGTTCCGGCAATGGGCCGGAGGAAAAGAGCCGCTTTTCGTCGAACGTACCATAGTTAGGCAGCTCGACCTTATAACGGATATCCTTGATATGCCCGTCTTCGAGCAGCGCTATGCCGTTATAGAGTTCGCCATCTTCGCGAAACACCGATCCGACTAGCATCGCCGGCCCCGGCCCTGCGGTCGCCGCTGCCAGCCGATTGAGCTCTGCTTCCGCGCGCTCCCACAAGGATGGCTTCAGCACCAAGTCTTCCGGTGGATAGCCGATCAACTGCAACTCCGGGAACACAATCAGATCGCTATCCGGTCGCGCGCCGTGCGCCGCAATCATCGCGTCCGCATTGCCGCGCAAATCGCCAACGCTCTGCGTCAATTGCGCCATGGTAATGGTTAGCTTTTCCGTCATCGCGCCCTGATAGGAAGGGCCACTGTGCGGAGCAATCGAAATTAACGCAAATACGGACTTTTGATTCGCCGGCCATCTGTCTAACAGGGTCACGAAATTGTCATGAGGTTCCGCTGACGATTCTTGCGGGCCATTGAATCGGGGGAACGCAATTATGAAACTCATGTCGGGCAACAGCAATTTGCCGCTAGCTACAGAGATCGCTGAATATCTGGGCATCCCGCTTACCGACGCAAGCGTGAAGCGCTTTGCCGATGACGAGATTTTCATAGAAATACACGAAAATGTCCGCGGCGAAGATGTCTTTGTCGTCCAGTCGACCAGCCACCCGGCCAATGACAATCTGATGGAATTGCTAATCAGCATCGACGCCCTGCGCCGCGCTTCGGCCAAGCGGATCACGGCAGTCATTCCTTATTTCGGCTATGCCCGGCAGGACCGGAAGCCCGGCCCACGGACACCGATTTCCGCCAAGCTGGTCGCCAACCTCATCACCGAAGCCGGTGCCGACCGCGTCTTGACCGTCGATCTTCACGCCGGACAGATCCAGGGCTTTTTCGATATCCCGACCGACAACCTCTACGGCGCGCCGGTGATCAGCGAAGATATCCTCAAGCGTCATAGCGACAAGGATATCATGGTCGTCTCGCCTGATGTCGGCGGCGTGGTTCGCGCCCGGGCATTGGCAAAGCGTCTCGACAACGCGCCACTCGCGATCGTCGACAAACGCCGCGAGCAGGCCGGCGTTTCCGAAGTCATGAACATCATCGGCGACGTGAAGGGCCGTTTCTGTGTAATGATCGACGATATCGCCGACAGCGCCGGCACGCTTTGCAACGCAGCCGACGCCCTGATCGCGGCAGGTGCAACCGATGTCGCCGCTTATATCACCCACGGCGTTCTCTCCGGCAAAGCGGTGGAGCGGGTCAACGCCTCCTCGCTGCGCAAGCTGATCATCACCGACACCATCCGGACCCCGCAATCGGCGCTCGATTCCGATAGAATCCGCGTCCTGCCCATTGCCCCGCTACTCGGCGAAGCGATCAAGCGGATCGCGGACGAAAGCTCGGTCAGCAGCCTTTGGGACTAATCCCGACCGGGAATTCCAATATCGGGAGACGCCAATGCCACGTTTCGAACTGCTAATGAAATATCGAGTTCACATCGCAATATTAGCGATTTTCATCTCCCTGTTCGCCTGGTTTACCGAATGGGTCGACTGGGTCTATGTCTGTCCTTATTGCCGCGCACAAAGAACGGTCATCGGGCTCCTCGGCCTGCTCTTGCTCGCCAATCCCCTGCACTGGCTCAACCGATGGATAGCCTCGACTCTCGCCGTTCTGGGTCTGATTGTCGCCGGGATGCAGCATTTCAACGGCTGGAAAAAGATAATGGCCGGCGAATTTACTTGGGGCGACTACTGGTACGCCAATGCCTGGGTGTTATCCGGATGTGCCCTGTTCATCATCACCGGGCTAATTCTCTACTTATGGGCCTGGCGCCCCGCTCCGGCCGCAATGGATCACCAATGACACCAAAAGACATCGATCTCGCGCAAAAGCTGGCTGAAGCCGCTGGCGAAGCGATTCGTCCGTTTTACCGCGCCAAATTTGATCAGGAAACCAAGGATGATTCATCCCCGGTAACCGAAGCCGACCGCGCAGCCGAAGCGGCGATGCGGGCGATTATCGAGGCCGAACGGCCCGATGATGGCATTATTGGCGAGGAATATGGCCCGCGCAATGAAGGCGCGTCTCGGCAGTGGGTGCTGGATCCGATTGACGGCACGACCAGCTTCATCGCGGGACGCCCGATATTCGGGACGCTGATTGCGCTGATGCAGGATGGTTTTCCGCTGATCGGGATCATTGACCAGCCGATTTCAAGAGAACGCTGGGTCGGCGTTATCGGCCGCAAGACCCTATTCAACGGACAGCCGGCAAAATCCGCGCGCTGTCGGGAGCTCAAGGACGCGGTCCTCGCCACCACGTCGCCGCATCTTTTCGACGAGCATGATGCCGAGCATTTCATGGGTCTGGCCAGTAAAGTTGCGCCGCGCAAGATCATCTATGGCGGCGATTGCTATAATTACGGCCTGGTCGCCAGCGGCCATGTCGATGTCGTCTGCGAAGCGGGACTGAAGCTCCACGATTTTGCCGCCCTCGCCCCGATCATCGATGGCGCCGGCGGGATGATGTGCGACTGGAACGGCGAGCCGCTCCACGCGGAATCGGACGGGCATGTGCTGGCAATTGGCGATCATGCGCGGGTCGATGATGTGCTGGAGGCTATTGCTTGCCATCATTGATGGCGTTTCCGTCGCGATATCGCTTGCAATTCAGGCGAATCTAGCTAAAGACGCCCTTCCGAAGTGACGCTCTGGCCAGTGTTGGGCTGCCACAAGTGTCCGTAACGGTACCATCTAGAGGAGACCAAAATGCCCAAGTTGAAGACCAAAAGTGGTGTGAAGAAGCGCTTCAAAATCACCGCAACCGGTAAGGTCAAGCACGGCGTAGCCGGCAAACGCCACCGTTTGATGAGCCATAACAGCAAATATATCCGCCAGAACCGCGGCACCAAGAAATTGTGTGATGCGGATGCTCGGACAGTCAAGAAATGGGCGCCATACGGTCTGGGTTAACCCCGCCGCAGCGACTCTCTAACTTACAGGATATAGAATATGGCACGTGTCAAACGGGGTACGACCACTCGTACAAAACATAAAAGATTATTGGTACAGGCGAAGGGCTATTATGGCCGTCGCAAAAATACCATCCGCATCGCGCGGCAGGCTGTCGAAAAAGCCGGTCAATATGCTTACCGCGATCGTAAAGTTAAGAAGCGGGCTTTCCGCGCACTCTGGATCCAGCGTATCAATGCTGCGGTTCGCGCTGAAGGCATGACCTATGGCGTATTCATCCACGGCACCAAGCTCGCTGGTATTGAACTCGACCGTAAAGTGATGGCCGACCTGGCGATGAATGAACCGGCAGTATTTGGCGGCATCATCAAACAGGCGCAGGATGCTCTAGCGAAAGCCTAAGCATTTTCATAATTTCAAAGAAGCGCCGGGGAGCAATCTCGCGGCGCTTTTTTATTGGGTTTTTCGCAGGGGTTGCTAGACGGGCAACGAGAAAAAACGGGACAATATGATGAGCGACATCGAAGCGGTCAGGGACAAATATCTGGAGCAGATTGGCGCGGCAGCTGATGGCGATGCGCTGGAGGAAATCCGCGTGGCTGCGCTCGGCAAAAAGGGCGAAATTTCGCTGCTGCTAAAAACGCTTGGCAAGATGACGCCGGAAGAGCGTCAGGAACAGGGTCCGAAGATCAACGGCACGCGACAGGCTGTTGCCGATGCCCTGGCGGCCCGCAAGGAAGCGATGGAGACCGCCGCTCTGGATGCGAAGCTTGCCACTGAAAAACTTGACCTGACATTGCCGCCACCCGCTGCTCCGAAAGGCAGCATCCATCCCGTTTCACAAGTCATGGACGAACTGGCGGAAATATTCGCCGATCTCGGCTTCTCGGTCGCTACCGGTCCCGAAATCGAGGACGACTGGCACAATTTTACCGCGCTCAACATTCCCGAGACCCACCCGGCCCGTGCGATGCACGACACATTCTACTTCCCGCAGACCGACGACAGCGGCATGCCGAAATTGCTGCGCACCCATACTTCACCGGTGCAGATCCGCACGATGATGGATGTTGCCAAGCAAACTGGCGGTGCTGGCGAACCGATTTACCTCATCGCACCCGGCCGTACCTATCGCAGCGACAGCGATGCCACCCATACGCCGATGTTCCATCAGGTCGAAGGCCTGGTGATCGACAAGGGCATTCATATGGGCCATCTCAAATGGACGCTAGAAACCTTCGTCCGCGCCTTTTTCGAGCGCGACGATATCGAATTGCGCCTGCGCCCGAGCTATTTCCCGTTCACCGAACCATCAGCCGAAGTCGATGTCGGTTTCTCGGTCGAAAAAGGCCGCAGGATCATCGGCGGAGACCCGCGCGGCGACAATGGCGGCTGGATGGAAATATTGGGCAGCGGCATGGTCCACCCCAATGTCATCCGCAATTGCGGGCTTGATCCCGATGTCTGGCAGGGCTTCGCCTTTGGCTGCGGCATCGACCGGCTGGCGATGCTGAAATATGGCATGGACGATCTGCGCGCTTTCTTCGACGGCGACCTGCGCTGGGCCGATCACTTCGGCTTTGACGCACTCGACGTCCCCACATTGAGCGGAGGAGTCGGCGCATGAAATTTTCCTTAAGCTGGCTCAAGGCCCATCTCGATACCGACGCAAGCCTCACGGAAATCACCGACAAATTGACCGACATCGGTCTTGAACTGGAAGGCGTGGAAAACCCCGCCGATGCCTTGCGCCCATTTCGTGTTGCCAAAGTGATCGAAGCCGGGCCGCATCCCAATGCCGACAAGTTGCAATTGCTTAAAGTTGACGATGGTGCGGCGGAACCTTGGCAGGTGGTGTGCGGTGCGCCGAATGCGAAAGCCGGGATGATCGGTGTATTCGGGCCGCCGGGCACCTATATTCCGGGTAGCGATTTTACGCTAAAACCCGCGAAAATCCGGGATGTCGAGAGTTTCGGTATGATGTGCTCGGCGCGCGAGCTGGAGCTGGGTGAGGACCATGACGGAATCATCGAATTGCCGGAAAGTGCGGCCAGTGAAGTTGGGGCCAGTTATGCTGACTATGCCAAGCTGGATGATCCGGTCATCGATGTAGCGATAACCCCCAATCGTCAGGATTGTATGGGCGTACGCGGCATAGCGCGCGATCTGGCAGCTGCCGGCCTCGGCACTCTGAAGCCGCTGGATGTCGCCAACATCGCCCGCAGCGGTGCTGGACCCGATATCGCGATTGACGATCCGGAAGGCTGTCCCGCCTTTTACGGCTGCACGGTGAGCGGCGTGACCAATGGCGCGTCTCCCGCCTGGATGCAGGCGCGCCTGAAATCCGCTGGCCAGAAACCGATCTCGGCGCTGGTTGATATCACCAATTATGTCACGCTCGATCAGGGCCGCCCGCTGCACGTCTATGACATTGCCAAGCTGAACGGCGGTCTGGTTGCGCGCAAAGCCCGTGCCGGCGAAAAGCTGGTCGCGCTCAACGACAAGGAATATACGCTCGACGAGACCATGACCGTGATTGCCGATCAGGCGGGCGCACATGGCATTGGCGGCATCATGGGCGGCGCAGCCAATGGCACCGACGAAAATACAACCGATGTGCTGATTGAATGCGCTTATTTCGATCCGGCCCATATCGCCCGCACCGGCCAGAAGCTGATGCTGACCAGCGATGCGCGGCAACGGTTCGAGCGCGGCGTCGATCCGGCCTTTCTGGACGACGGCGTCGAAATCGCGACAGCGCTGGTGCAGGCGCTTTGCGGCGGCAATGCCAGCGCGATCACCCGTGTCGGCGAAGCGCCGACGGAGCAGCGCGTTATCGCTTATCATCCACGACAATGCGCCGCTCTGGGCGGGCTGGATGTTGATCCAGACCGACAGCAGGGTATTTTGAAAGCGCTGGGCTTTGTCGTCGGTGATGACTGGCAGATCACAGTGCCGACATGGCGGCGTGACGTCACCGGCTGGCAGGATCTGGTCGAGGAAGTCATCCGCATCGAAGGGTTGGACAAGATTCCGTCAACCCCGCTTCCCCGCAAGCCGGGCGTGGCCAAACCCACCGCCTCGCCGGAACAGTTGGCCGAACGCAAGGCACGGCGAGCAGCGGCGGCGCGCGGAATGAACGAAGTGGTCAACTGGAGCTTCATTTCGGAGAAAGAAGCCGCTCCGTTCGGCGGCGGCACCTGGTCGCTTGCCAATCCGATCAGCGAAGATCTCAAGGTCATGCGGCCATCCTTGCTGCCAGGCCTGATCGCGGCAGCCCAGCGCAACGCCGCGCGCGGCGCATCTTCGATCCGTCTGTTCGAGGTCGGGCGCCGCTATCTGGAAAGCAGCGAGCATCCGACCATCGGGCTGGTGCTGGCAGGTGAAAACCGCGCCCGCAGCTGGCAGTCCGGCACGGCAAGTAAATTTGATGCCTATGACGCCAAAGCCGAAGTGCTTGCGATATTGGACGCCGCTGGCGCACCGACCGACAAGCTGATGGATTTTGGCGAGGCGGGCGATCATTATCATCCCGGCCAGTCGGGCACGTTGCGCTTGGGACCGAAGAAGATACTGGCGGCTTACGGTGTGCTCCACCCGTCGACGACCAAGGCGATGGGTTTCAAGGGCACGGCTGTTGCCGCCGAGATTTTCCTCGATGCGATTCCGCTGAAGAAGAAATCGGGCCATATGCGCGATGCTTTTGCGCCACCGGCGCTGCAAGCGGTGACCCGTGATTTTGCCTTCATCGTCGATGCGGACCTGCCAGCGGGCGATCTGGTGCGAGCGGTCAAGGGCGCGGACAAGAAGCTGATCACCGATGCGCGGATTTTCGATCTGTTCGAGGGACCGAGCGTAGGCGAAGGCAAGAAGTCTCTGGCAGTAGAAGTGACATTGCAACCGACCGACGCGACATTGACCGAAGAGGATCTGAAGGCGCTGTCGGACAAGGTTGTCGCTAATGCGACGAAATTGGGCGCTGAATTGAGAGGATAGTCTTCGCAAATAATTGCAGCGTTAGCTGCACCCGAACTCTTTTGGTTTCACGCGAAGCCGCGAAGGCACAAAGAATTGGCGGTTGTCAGAAACTCTTCGTGTCTTCGCGGCTTCGCGTGACAAATTTGGAATACAACTCCCGCTACGCGGGAAAGAAAAGTGAAGAAAAATGACCAAACCACGCCGGACATTCGCGATTATTTCTCACCCCGATGCGGGTAAGACGACGCTGACCGAGAAGCTGCTGCTGAAAGGCGGCGCTATCCACTTGGCGGGCGAGGTCAAGGCGCGGGGCGACAACCGGCGCGCGCGGTCGGACTGGATGAAGATCGAGCAGCAGCGCGGGATTTCCGTGACCAGCTCGGTGATGACCTTCGAGCGCAACGGCATTGTCTTCAACCTGCTCGACACGCCAGGCCATGAGGATTTTTCCGAGGACACCTATCGGACGCTGACCGCCGTCGACAGCGCGATCATGGTGATCGACGCTGCGTCGGGCATCGAGGCGCAGACGCTGAAGCTGTTCGAGGTCTGCCGGATGCGCAATGTGCCGATCATCACCTTCATCAACAAGGTCGACCGCGAAGGCCGCGATCCGTTCGAACTGCTTGACGAGGTCGCAGACAAATTGGCGCTCGACGTCTGCCCGATGAGCTGGCCCGCTGGCATGGGCGGACAGTTTGAGGGCGTCTATGATCTGGTCAACAATCAGCTGCATCAGCCGACCGGCGACAGCAAACAATATGACGGCGTGACCCAGCAGTTCACTGGCCTTGATGATCCCAAGCTCGCCGATGTGCTGAGCGAAGCTGCGCTCGAACGGCTCACCAGTGAAGGCGAACTGGCGCAGGGCGGTTATAGCAGCTTCGATCTCGAGGCCTATCAGAGTGGCGACCTGACCCCGGTTTTCTTCGGTTCTGCGCTCAAGCAGTTCGGCGTCGAGGAATTGATCGAAGCGATCGCCGACTATGCCCCCTCGCCGCGTCCACAACCCGCCGACCCGGCTCCAATCGATCCAGCAAGCGACGATGTTACCGGCTTTATTTTCAAGATCCAGGCGAATATGGACCCGCAGCACCGCGACCGGATTGCTTTCATGCGGCTCTGCTCGGGCGAGTTCAAGCGCGGCATGAAGCTGACGCCTTCGGGGCTCGGCAAGCCGATTGCGATCCACTCGCCGATCCTGTTTTTCGCGCAGGATCGAGAAATTGCCGACACCGCCGAGCCGGGCGATATTATCGGCATCCCCAATCACGGCACATTGCGGGTCGGCGACACATTGTCCGAGAAAAATCAGGTGCGGATCACCGGCCTGCCGAATTTTGCTCCCGAAATTCTCCGTCGTGTCATTCTCCGCGATCCGACCAAGACCAAGCAATTGCGCAAGGCGCTGGATGATCTAAGCGAAGAAGGCGTGGTCCAGGTCTTCTATCCCGAAATCGGCGCCAACTGGATCATCGGTGTGGTCGGGCAATTGCAGCTCGAAGTGCTGGTCTCGCGCCTGGAGGCGGAATATAAGGTCGATGCCTATCTCGAGCAGGCACCGTTCGAAACCGCTCGCTGGATCAGCGGCGACGAGGCGACTGTCGACGCCTTTGCCAATATCAACCAGAGTTCGCTGGCCAAGGATCGGGACAATAATCTGGTGTTTCTGGCCAAGTCGGCCTGGGACGTGAATTACCAGCAAGAGCGCAATCCCGAGATCAAGTTCAGCGCGACACGCGAGCGTTAATCCGGTAACCGCCGGTCATGACCAGCAGATCAACGACGGAAAAGGCCTTCCAGTCGATCATCATCGATGACGAGGGCCGCGCATGCGCCGATATTCCGGAAAGCGCCTGTAAACAGGAACCGGGTAATTTCTTCAAACATGTCGGTGCGCTGGCACTGACCAAAAGCGCTGACGGGCTGGTCGATCCGAAACTGGTGCTGAGCTGGCTGATGACCTCCTTGGGTGCACCGGTTGCCCTGATCGGTCTGCTGGTCCCCGTGCGTGAAGCAGGTGCCTTATTGCCCCAGCTATTGACGGCGGGCTTTTTACGCAAGCTGCCGCGCCGCAAATGGGCTTGGGCCGCAGGTTCGATGGTGCAGGGTCTGGCTGCTGCAGCCATCGGGCTCATCGCGATTAGCCTGACCGGCGTCGCGGCGGGCTGGGCTATTGTACTGGCACTGGCGATCCTGGCCGTGGCGCGGAGCGTTTGTTCGGTTTGCTACAAGGATGTGCTCGGCAAGACCATCGCCAAGTCCCGTCGCGGCACCGCAACCGGGCTGGCCGGGTCGATCGCCTCGGTGACCGTGATCATCTATGCGCTCGCGCTTTCGTTCAATCTGGTCGACCGGATGCTGCTGGTCACCGGCGGATTGTTCCTGGCCGGGCTGGCATGGATCGCCAGCGGGCTATTGTTCGCAACCTTGCAGGAAGAGGCCGGTGCCACCGAAGGCGGCAAGTCTGCGCTAAAGGAAGCGTGGAAGAATTTTTCCTATCTGCGCGACGATCCGCAACTCCGCCGGTTCATCCTGACCCGCGGCCTGCTGACCGCCACCGCGCTGGCACCGCCGTTCATGATTGCGGTGGGGAGTGAGGCTGGAGAAGGCTATGACAAGCTGGGCTTTCTGGTGCTCGCTTCGGCTCTGGCTAGCCTGTGCAGCAGTTTCGTCTGGGGAAGGCTTTCGGACCGTTCCAGCCGCAAGGTGCTGATCTTCTCGGGGATCGTAGCAACGGTCATATTGACGGCAACCAGCTGGCTAGCCTTCGCCGGGACGCTCAGCGGCGGCTATATATTGCCAGTTCTGCTGTTCGGCCTGATGATCGCCTATCAGGGCGTCCGCCTCGGCCGGTCGACGCATCTCGTCGACATGGCGGGCAAGGATACCCGCGCTGCTTATACAGCATTGTCGAACACGATCATCGGCTTGCTCTTGCTCGCCGGCGGTCTGTTCAGCCTGATCGCGCATATGTACGGCGGGGAGGCTGTGCTGGCGGTGATGGCCGGGATGAGCGGGCTGGCGATATTGGCGGCCTGGGGACTGGAAGAGGTGCAGCTGTGAGGTGATCGGTCGGCGATAGCCAATATCGATATATTCGTCACCCCGGCGAAGGCTGGGGCCTCAACCAAGTTCACCAATTTCGCTGCCATTGGGTTGGATCCCGGCCTTCGCCGGGATGACGGTTTCCGCCATAAACCCGCCCTGCTCAATAATGATAGCGGCATTGTGCAATTTCCAGCGCTTGTGCATCACCTTCGCCCCGCACGCGATAAACTAGTCGGTGTTCTTGTGTGATACGACGGGACCACCAGCCTTTCAACTGACCGCGCAGAGGTTCGGGCTTGCCTGTTCCTTTGAATGGATGGCGACGGCATTCTTCGATCAGTAGGTTGATGCGGTCGAGCAATTTTCGATCATTGTTTTGCCAATGGCAATAATCTTCCCACGCGGTCGGCCAAAACGCTATCCTCACGGATAAATCAGCTCGTGTTCTTCGCCTTCCCCAGCATCAAGACCACGTATAGCCTCCATCAGACGTCGCGCATTTTCCGGTGAAGATAGCAGATGTATGGTTTCTTCCATACCGGCCCATTCACTCTCCGAGATCATGACCACCGCCTCGCCATTCTGGCGAGTGATTTTCACCGGCACCTTGTCAGCTACCACACGGTCCATCAACGCTTTGAGATTGGCGCGGGCCTTCGAGAAATTTTCCATCAACATGATGGACATCATTTGTACCTGAAGTGGTACAATGTCAAGATCGCTCTTGTCACCCCGGCGAAGGCTGGGGCCTAACCCAGGCTCACGAGCATCTGTGCCATTGGGTTGGATCCCGGCCTTCGCCGGGATGACGGTGCTCGGGACAGGCTATCCCCGCAACAGGAACACCGCATGTTCGGCGAGCAAATTGGCCATGCCGCGCCCGGTCTGCTTGTCACCGCTCAGAAACCACTGGCCTTCCTGAGTATATTTGCCATCCTGCACCAAAGCGCGGAAATCGTCGATGGTGACATGGTGAATATTGGGCGTGTCATACCAGGTCTGCGGGATCAGCCGTGTCACCGGCATCCGGCCGCCGAGCAACAGCGACGCACGAATCCGCCAATGGGCGAAATTGGGGAAGCTGACAAAGGCCTGCTTGCCGATCCGCAACAACTGATCGAGCATGATGTCGGGACGGTGGGTGGTCTGCAGAGTCTGGCTGAGGATCGCATAGTCGAAGCTGCCATCGGGATAAGTGCTGAGATCGGTGTCGGCGTCGCCCTGCACCACCGAGAGTCCCTTGGCGACGGCTTTTGAAACATTGGCGGGGTTGATTTCAAGTCCGCGGGCATCGCATCCTTTCTCATCGCGCAGCGCAGTCATCAGCGCGCCATCGCCGCAGCCGATATCAAGCACCCGGCTACCGGGCGCGATATTGTCGGCGATGATTTGCAGGTCTGGGCGGAGTTTGGTCATACGGCGCGCTCTTCGAAGCGGAAGACAGAAGGTTTGTGCGCACGAAGACACGAAGACACGAAGAGAAGAACAGGCGATCTTTTCTTTGTGCCTTTGTGGCTTTGTGCGAGTCCAAAATGGCGCGAAAGACGGGATAGAATCGGACCTGCGGTCATTTCCCTTCCCCTGCCTTAAGAAACCCGTCGACAATCCGGTTCATCTCGGGGTTTTCCAGCAGAAAGCTGTCATGGCCGAAGGGGCTCGACAATTCCATGAAGCTGACCGCAGCACCCGCGGCGTTGAGCGCGTGGACAATCGCCCGGCTTTCGCTGGTCGGGTATAGCCAGTCGGTGTCGAAGCTGATTAGGCAGAAGCGGGTTTGCGAACCCCTGAACGCATTGGCCAGCGACCCGCCATGGGCCTCGGCGAGATCGAAATAGTCCATCGCCCGGGTGATGTAGAGATAGCTGTTGGCGTCGAACCGGTCGACAAAGCTGATCCCCTGATGGCGGAGATAGGATTCGACCTGGAAATCCGCGTCGAATCCGAAGGTCTTGGCGTCACGGTCCTGCAGCCGCCGGCCGAATTTCTCGGTCAGGCCGGCTTCCGAGAGATAGGTGATATGTGCGGCCATCCGGGCCACCGCGAGGCCGCTGCTCGGCGGATCATCATCGGCATAATAGGCCCCGCCACGCCAGCGCGGATCGGCCATGATCGCCTGCCGCCCGACTTCGTGAAAGGCGATATTCTGGGCGCTGTGCCGTGCAGCCGAGGCGATGATCACCGCCGATTTGATCCGCTCCGGATAGAGCGCGGCCCAGCTGACCGCCTGCATCCCGCCCATCGAACCGCCGATGACGGCATGGAGCCGGTCGATACCTAGATGGTCGATCAGCAAAGCCTGCGCGCGGACCATGTCGGCGATGGTCAGAACCGGGAAATTCATGCCCCAGGGCTTTTCGGTCGCCGGATTGACCGTCGCCGGACCGGAACTTCCCAGACAGCTGCCGATCACATTGGCACAGATGACGAAATGACGGTCCGTATCCACCGGCTTGCCCGGCCCCACCATCCGCACCCACCAGCCGTCCTTGCCAGTCAGCGGATGGGTCGAGGCGACATATTGATCGCCGGTCAGCGCATGGCAGATCAGGATCGCGTTGCTGGCATCAGCATTGAGCGTGCCATAGGTTTCATAGGCAAGATCAACGGGCGCGAGTTCTGCTCCGCTGTCCAGCGGTAGCGGTCCCAGCAGGCGAACCTTTCTGTCCAATCCAAAACGTGCATCTTCAGTCATCAACACCGGAGCTAAGCGGCGAAATCCCGAGCGTCAAACGATAATGCTGTTGACTGACAGGCCGCAAAGGTTAGTCCGGCGACACAGAACATCTCAAGACGAGCGGACCAAGGCAATGAGCGGACCAAAACCTAAAGACTGGATCATGGGCATTGCGCCCTATGTGCCCGGAAAATCGACCGGCGCGGATGGCCGGAAGATCGTCAAGCTGTCGGCCAACGAGAATCCACTCGGCTGCAGTCCGGCGGCTGCAAAGTCGCTGAACGCCGCTTCTGGCTCGGTGGACCGCTATCCCGATCCGGGTTCGACCAAGTTGCGCGAGGCGATTGCGGCCAAGCATGGGCTCGATCCGGCGCGGATCATTTGCGGCACCGGTTCCGATGATGTGCTCCATCTGGCCGCCAATGCCTTCAGCGGACCGGGCGACGAGATCATCTACGTCAAATATGGCTTTGCCGTCTATGATATCGCCGCTCGGCGTTATGGCGGCACGCCGGTGGTTGCCGATGACAGGGATTATGGCACCGATGTCGATGCGATCCTCGCCAAGGTCACCGACAAGACCCGGGTCATTTTCATCGCCAACCCCAATAATCCGACCGGCACCTTTACGCCGCGGGCCGAGATCGCCCGTCTGCATTCCGCCCTGCCCGGCCATGTGCTGCTGGTACTCGATGCCGCCTATGCCGAATATATGGACGAGGGGCAGGATGACGGCGCGATGGAACTCGCCAGCAGCCAGGCCAATGTGCTGGTCACCCGCACCTTTTCCAAAATCCACGGGCTGGCGGCGGAGCGGATCGGCTGGGGCTATGCCCATGCCGATATTATTGGCGCGATGAACCGGATCCGGCTGCCGTTCAATGTCACCACTGCGGGACAGGAAGCCGCTGTCGCGGCGCTCGCCTCCGAAGACTTCGTCACCATGAGCCGCGAGCATAATGCCAAATGGCGGCAATGGCTGAGCGACGAAATGGGCGCGCTCGGCAATCACGGTCTCAAGGTCGTGCCGAGCCACACCAATTTCCTGCTGGTGCTGTTCGAAGGCACGGTAACCGCCGAACAGGCCAATAGCGCGCTGATGGACAAAGGCTATGCGGTACGCTGGTTGCCCGGACAGGGACTGGTCAACGGCCTGCGCATCACCATCGGCACCGAAGAAGAAACCCGCGGGGTCGCCCAGGCGTTGCGCGAGATACTGGAAGCCTCCGACTGATGCTGCCTTTTGCCAATATCGCGATCATCGGCATCGGCCTGATCGGCTCCTCGATTGCCCATGCGGTGCGCGAGACCATGCCGACTGCGCGGATCACCGGCTATGATGCCGATGCCGCGGTGCGGGCGCGAGTCATCGAACTGGGCTTTTGCGACGACGTCAGCGATAGCGCCGGAGCAGCAGTCACCGACGCCGATCTGGTGATCCTCTGCGTGCCGGTCGGCGTGATGGCAGAGGTTGCCGCCGATATCGCCGCCGACCTGCCGGACGATGCCATCATCAGCGATGTCGGATCGTCCAAGGAAAGCGTGCTGGCCGCTCTGGCCAAGGCGTTGCCCGATGCCCGGATCATCCCTGCCCACCCCGTCGCGGGCACAGAAAATAGCGGTCCGGACGCTGGTTTCGCGACCTTGTTTCAGGATCGCTGGTGCATCCTCACGCCACCGGAGGGCGCCGCGGAAGGCGATGTCGAACGGGTGAAAGCCTTCTGGGAAAAATTCGGCGCCAATGTCGAAATCATGGATGCCAAACATCATGACCTGGTGCTCGCGGTGACCAGCCATTTGCCGCATCTGATTGCCTATACAATCGTCGGCACCGCGTCCGATCTGGAAGATGTGACCCGCGGCGAAGTGATCAAATATTCCGCCGGCGGCTTCCGCGATTTCACCCGGATTGCCGCTTCCGATCCGACTATGTGGCGCGATGTCTTCCTGTCCAACAAGGATGCGGTGCTGGAAATGCTGCAGCGGTTCTCCGAGGATCTTTCCGCCCTGCAGCGCGCCATCCGCTGGGACAAGGGCGACGAACTGTTCGACCTGTTTACCAAGACCCGCGCCATCCGCCGCCGGATTATCGAGGAAGGCCAGGATGACGCCGCTGCCGATTTCGGACGTACGCACGATTGAAGGCCCGCTTGTCGCGCTAATAGCAGCGGCGCTATCGGACTCGCACAAGGCCACGAAGACGCGAAGTGGGTAGCGGGATTATTTCCAGCCTTGATGCGAGCGTGATGATTGCTGTGTCTCAGCTAAACTTTACGGCGGCGGCCGGTTTTGTTTTCCGCGACCTTTGCCCGCAAGCCGCAGATTTCCGGCCTTTATCGCTCCTCAGCCGACTTTCTAGTGTAACCTTCCAGATTATCAAAGAGCCAGTCCTGTTTCTGTCGCAGGATCAATGGCGATATTATGCGATAAACCGGGGTGTAGGACAGCATTATCTGGATGATGCATTCAGAGGATATTGCGCCAGACAGCTTGCTTCACTCTGATTGAAAATCGCCTGTTACAATGGGATATACAATGCTGTAAAAGTCGGTACGATGCAGAAATACCCAGCGGTAACAATCAGTTGGGCAACGCGTTAGGAGTCTGGATTTGGCCGAAACTACAGCGACAAGTGTCGCATATTCCAACAAAGGGACCCACAATGGTGGCAGCCCGGAAACGGGATATGGCAGCAAAAACTACCGCAATTATATTCTCGGAATTTTGCTGACCGTCTATATTTTCAATTTCATTGATCGCACGATCATCAACATATTGACCGAACCGATCAAGGAATCTTTCGGGGTTGAAGATTGGCAAATGGGGCTGCTCGGCGGTCCGGCTTTTGCAATTCTCTACACATTTGTCGGCATCCCGATCGCGCGCTTCTCCGAAAAGCACCACCGGGTCTGGATCATCGCCGGGTCGGTCGCTTTATGGAGCCTGATGACCGTGTTATGCGGCTTTGCGACCAGTTTTATCGCGCTGTTCATATTCCGTATTGGCGTCAGCATCGGCGAAGCGGGCTGCTCGCCGCCAGCCAATTCGATCATCGCCGACTATTTCGTTCCCAAAGAACGCTCGACCGCCGTCTCGGTCTACGCGCTGGGAATCCCGCTCGGCGGCATGGTCGCCTATGTTTTTGGCGGTTTCATTGTCGGGAGCCTTGATGGCCCCACGGTCGCGGCGATGCTCAACAGCTGGAACTGGACCTGGGCAGCGAACGCTCTGGACTGGCAGAATATCGAAGCCTGGCGCGTTGCTTTTGTGGTTGTCGGCGTACCCGGCATCCTGGTCGCGTTGATCGTGAAGCTGACGATCAAGGAACCGCCTCGCGGCTATACCGACCCGGTGGAAATGCAGAATAAGGAGCAAGTCGGGTTTCGCGAAGTATTGAAAATACTGTCGAAGAAACCGGCCTACTGGCACATCACCATGGGCGTCACTATCGCCTCCTTCGTCAATTATGGCGTCGGCCAGTTTTTTGTGTCCTTCCTGATCCGCACCCATGAACTGTCGATATTTGACGCGTCGATAAAAGTCGCACTGGCATTGGCGGTCATGGCATCGATCGGAACCTATATGTCCGGTTTTCTGGCGGACAAATATGCGGAGCGTTTTCCCAAGGCACTGGCGTTGATCCCGATGTTTGCGCTGCTCGGCGTGATACCGATGCATGTCGTTGGCTATCTGGCGGAATCCTTGTGGCTGGCTGTCCCGCTGATGATGGTCGGCCAGATGCTGCTCTACACCTATCTCTGCCCGCTTTATGCCGTACCAAGCGGCGTGGTCGACAGCAGGATGAGAGCAACCGCAGTGGCCGTTACCTTGTTCATCGTTAACTTGCTGGGCTATGGCCTTGGGCCACCGTTGATCGGCGGACTGTCGACGATATTGAACGCGACATTCCTGTCGGGGCTGGATCCGGCGCTGACGCTGGAGGCGTGCAAGGCAAGCAATCTCGCTGTTGCTGCCCAGGCCGCTTGTGATTCGGCCAATGCAGACGGACTGCAATGGTCAATGATCCTGTTCAAATGCCTGTATCTATGGGCTGTGTTTCACTTTTACATGGCCAGCCGCACCATTCAACGCGACATGGGCCGCTAATATCCGGATCGGATGACGGTGACAATTTGCCAAGTGCAGCAAAGTCTTCGCCATCCGATTCTGATACCGAAAATGGAACTGCCAGCTATTCCGTAGTCTTGCCGTCGAAATGCTCATGCTCGTTTTGCGCATCAGCGGCGGTGGCATGGACGGTTCCGTCGATATGCTCGGGTGGACCATAGATCGTGTAAAGCCGGAGTGGTTCCTTGCCAGTGTTCACGACATTATGGCTGGCGCCTTGCGGCACGATGATGCCGTCATCGGCTTTTACTTCATTGGCTTTTCCGTCGATCCAGACTTGGCCTTTTCCTTCTTCGATCCGGAAAAACTGGTCGCGGTCATCATGGACTTCCATACCGATCTCGTCGCCGGGCTGGAGGGTCATCAGCACGAGTTGTAGATTGTGACCGGTGTACAGTACGCGGCGGAAGTCATCATTCTGTTCCGTCAGAGCTTCGATATTGTCGACAAATCCTTGCATATGCTTTTCCTCTTGTTCGCTTAGCTATTGGCTTGGTCAGACCGTTATTCGTCTGCCGCGCCTTCCTGCATTTCCTTTTCCCAGGTTTCCTTTGCCGCAACCTGGGCAGCTTTGCTAGCATCCGCGGTCGCGGCCGCAGCCTTGATCACAGCCTTTTGCGCCGCATCCGCTGCCTGTTTTGCAGCAGCCGTATCGGATTCCAGCCCCGCCATAAGCGACGCATTGGTTTCAAGAACGGCTTCACTCGTTGCAGCCACGGCCTGTTCGACCAGATCCTGGGCTTTTCTGGCATTTTCATTCGCCGCCAGATCCAATTTGGTATTGGCCGTCAAAATCTTGGCTTGTGCCCGTTTGACAGCCGCCTCCGCGTTGATCGCCATCTGAGCGGCGGCCTCTTTGTCCTTCTGGGCTTCGGAACAGACCGCCAGCTTGGCCGCCGTCACCGACATTCTTGCGGCATTATTCGCTTCCAGCGCTGCCTTGCTCGCGTCATGTTTTGCAGCATCCATGCTTTCCTGGGCGCCTGCCATCGCGTCATCTTCGGATGTGGCGCATTCTGCCTGATCGCCATTTTCTGCTTTCTGGGTGCAGCCTTGAACCGCGAGAGAAAGGGCCAGTGCAGTGCTAATTGTCGATATTGTCTTTTTCATGCCATGGGCTCCTTGAAAATGTTTGTGGCGAAATTTCATCATCGCCTTGGGTGGTGCCTCCAGACAATATGGACGTCGATTTGTAACTACGTAATTTCCACGGGAGGGAATGGGCCGGATGCATTTTCGGCCGTCTGGAAGTCGCAGATCTGCAGAACGATAGGACACGCGATCGTCTAGGTGAATTTACGGATTTTGGGCCATAACATCCGTTCGTAAACAGACGCCGCGAATATGATCAATCCGGATTTCAACACAGTCGGGATTTACCACGATCAAGTTTTTAAACGCGACCGATGCCATAATTGGAGAAAGACCATGACCACCACGGCCCAAGATGATTCTTCGGTTTTCGCAGAGCAGATATCCAGCAGTCGCGGCTGGGTAATGGCTACCGGGATCATCATGATCCTTGCCGGTACAGGTGCAATAGTCTTTCCTCTGATCACCAGTCTCGGCGTAGCGATATGCGTTGCCATATTGCTGGTGATCGCCGGAACGGCCCAGATCATCCAAGCATTCAGCTTTCACAAATGGAGCCGGATCCTGCTGGCCGTGCTCGTCGGCATTCTCTGGCTAGTGGCCGGTATCATGCTTATGATACGGCCTTTGGAAGCCGTTTTTGTCCTGACCATCTTTGTCGCCGCGGCCTTTCTCGCCGAAGGCGTCTTGAAAGCGATATTTGCCTTCAAGATGCGCCCGTTGACCGGCTGGGGCTGGATGCTGTTCAATGGCATCGCTGCCGCTGCCGTCGGCATATTGCTTTGGTGGCAGCTGCCATTTTCGGCGCTCTGGACACTTGGCGTGCTGGCGGGAATCAACATCCTCATCTCCGGCTGGACACTGGTGATGCTGGCATCAGCCATTGGCAAATCTACCGAGACTCCAGCGACCGCAAAAAGCGCTGCTTGATCAGCCAAACCCGATCCCCCCGAAGCTAACCCCAAGGAGAAATACAATGACCAATCAAAGCCATCTTCACAGCTATATTGAACGGGCCAAGAATCGCCTCGACGAAATCGATGCCTCCGTCGCGCATTTTGAAGCAAGAGCACAGGATGTGCAGGCAGATGCCCGCGCCAAGGCGGATGCAGCGATCGCCAAGATGAAGGCCAACCGTGACGCCTATCAGGCGTGGGTTGCCGAGAATCAGGAAATCGGAGAGTTGGTAACAGCCGAAGCACGCGAGGATATGGAAGCCGAATGGGCCAAATTCGAAGATAATGTCATGGCCTATTTTGATGCTGCTGCGGGAATGTACGAACAAGACAAAGCCTATTTTCAGGTCCGTATCGAGGCGCTGAAAGACGCTTGGGCAAAAACAATGGAACGCGTCAAGAAGACGGCGAAGACATTGCAGGCGAGTAGCAAGGCAGAAGTGGATGCTGCCGTTGCAAAGCTGGAGAAAAATGAGGACATTGCCATCGCGAAGCTGAAAGACCTGAACAAGGCAGGCAATGCGTCCTGGGCGGCCGTGCGTGACGCATTATCCGCATCGCGCGCTGCATTCGACAAAGCGCTCGATGAAACGCAATCCGCCTTCAAAAAGGCGATGTAATCAACCCGGCACATCGGGCGGAATCCGGGAATGCCTCCCTCCCTCATTCCGCGAATACGGGTGCTCCATGTTGAAAGGCCCGGGTTTCCTATCTGGAAACCCGGGCCAATTCTTTTTGGGAAGCGGCAAGCACAACGCTAGCCAGCTGTTACCGGGGATGGACCGGAATGCCCGAGCCGCCTACAGCCGCTCAAGCGCCAGATTGATTTCCTGCAGGCGATCACCGTTTCTAGCCGGCTTCATGCCATCATCAGACGCGATTTCGAGCTGCTTTTCGCCATAGGCCCAGCGTTTGAGAATATCGGCCTTGATTGGATCCGGCAGGTCGGTGGCCAGCAGCTTGGCCGGCGTTTGGAATACACCGGCGGGATTGCCCAGCAGCGCGTCGATATCCCAGCCTTGCTCTTTCGCTTCGGACCGCAATGTTTCGAGATAGATATCCCGGTCAATCCTTGCCTTGACGTCCCGTTCAGTCGGCAGAACCTCGCCGGAGATATAATATTCCCCGTCCGGCAGATAGGAATAAGGCACGCCGCGATAGGCTTGCAGCTCGCCGGCGAATGTGTCGCCGCCATAACGGTCGTCCAGAACATCATGAGCAGCGGGAAGTTCATGCACGTGAACATCCGAACCGCTATGACTGGCCAGAATTTCCACGGCGTGTTTTTCGTCAGCAGCATTCCACGTCCGCACCCACAGGAGCAAACCGCCGCGTTCCAGCTGGTCCTCGACGTAATCCGCGTGATGCTTTCCGATTAGCTTGGCCAATACCCCGCCAATGGCACCGCCGCCGATGCCGCCGGCAGCGGCTGCTATGATCGCCGCGCCAATGGCGCCGCCAGACGCCACCACTGCGGTGAGCGTGGCCAGCGCACCGACATAAATGAGCCCGCCAAAAACGCCGCCTTCTGCATCGCCGATCACGTCGGTCGAGATATAGGCGGTGGTAGGAACGGCCTGATCATCTTCCAGTTCTTTTACCGAAGTGAAGCTGTGTCCCAGTTCCGTTTGAACGGACGACACCGGAGCCAGCAGACTGAGCTCTGACTGATCGAAACCATGGCGCAACAGATCATCAACCGCGGCCTGAAGTGCGCTTTCGGATTGAAAGACGCCAACCGCTTCGCGGACAGTGGGTGTTACTTGCTCGTTCATATCATCTTCTCCGGATATAGAGTGCGGGAAAAGGGAAATATTATCTGGTGCCCGTATATTCCCCACCATGTCTGACTGCCCTAACCTGCCATGGACAGCAGATAACCACGTAATTTCCCTTAGATGTTGCTTCGCAATGCAGGGCAGACCGAACCGGATAATCAATCATGATCGGGTTCCCGGATTGACCGGCAAACTATTTTAAATAAATGCTTTTCTCATGGAAACATGCAACTGTTTCCGGACAGGGAAACCTGGCAATGGTGGTGCAGTCATTGTGCTGCATGACGGGCGCTATCGAAGCGTGGCTCAATCGACCGGTCCGGTACAAGCCGATAATCTGGGTGATGATGAATGACGATTGCAATAAACTGGAAGACCGGTTTTGAAATTGAACTCGCAGCGCCCCGCAATGTGACGCGCGAGGATCTGGCCAAAACCCTTGCCGCAAAAACTGGCGATAGGGTCGAGCGCTTCTTCCACCCGCAATCAGAGCCGAGCAAAGTTCCCGGCCGGCCGACCTTCGAGAATCTGACACATGGGTTCCGGCTGACAGATATCGAAGGGCAATGGGTAGCCAGCTTTGTCGATGACCTGACACTTCAGGCGGATTTCGACAAGCGGGTGCCATCCTTGCCGGGCTGGTGCCGCATCGTCTCGGACGATCGCCGGTTGTTGCGCTTGATCATGTTGCAATGTGACCCGAATGATTCACCCGAAGATATTCTGGAACCGCTCGCTCGCCTGTTCGACACGGAAATCGTATGTCACGGCTCCGGAATGTTCCAGGTCTTCGATGATCGTGGCCAGTCCATAGCCATTTGCGCGCCCTTGCCCGGGGAGCGGCAACGCCCTTGTGAGATCATAACGGCACCGATTGTTTCAGATCATCACACTCGTCTTTCCGATTTGCTGGAAAGCGCCCGGGAAATGGGTTTTCTCCTGCCCCGGGAAGGCGCAACCCATATCCATTTTGATGCCGCCCCGCTTTGCTCGGCCTCGACCATCGCAAGGCTGGTGCGGTTGCTGGCCATGTTTGGCGATGATCTGAAGCAGCTGGTCGGCTCAAACCCGCACTGCGTTCGTCTCGGAGCCTGGCCAAAAGAATTGCAGATACTAACCGACAGCCCGGAATTTCTGGCGATGGCATGGCCTGATGCACGAGCGGAGCTGAGCAAAGTCAAACTTTCAAAATATTGCGATTTCAACCTGCTCAACATTGCGAAAGAAGACAAAGCGAAACATAGTTTCGAGATCCGTATATTGCCCTCGACCCTCGACGCGGACGAAATACTGCATGCGGCGGCACTATTTGAAGGCTTGTTGACGTTTTCCTGCGGTTCAACCAATCTAGACAATATGCTGTCCGGATCTTTTGCTGCCTTTCTAACCGCTATTCCCATGCCAGAAAATTGCACCAGATACTGGCAGGCCAAATTTGGCCGGCAGAATAAATTGGTCACAACTCCATCTGTCTGATAGCCCTGAAGAAATAGAATTTTGGGGGATTTTCAAATGTTTATGCACATGAAGAATTTGCGACAGAAGAGTTTTGCAGCCGGCCTCTTTCTATCCACTTCGATCGTGACATTGGCAGCGAGCTCGCCGGCATTGGCCCAATATTCAGAAGACCAGGCATTTGATGCCTTTGCCCGGTCCCCATATTATTATTGCGATGCGAAACTGATCGGCGATTTATGGAATGTGGATATCTGGCAGGGTAAGGTAGGTATTGGCGAAAAAATCCTCATGGGCATTGGCGGAAACATTCCAGACGCGCTTGCAATGTCGCGCAGCGATGGGAACAAATGCTCATTCGGTGACACAGGCTTTGATTATTCAGACGCGGAAAGACTGGCAAGCCTGTGGAGCCTCGGCAGCGTTGAAGATGCCAAGGATAAAATCGAATATATGGCAACAAATGGCCAGTCAAATCAGCTCGATCAAATCCTCGGTTACTGATTTCCGAAACCCAAGTTCCATCGCGATAAATCGGATCGGAACGGAATCGCGATGATTTCCCGGATGTCTGCAGGCGTTCGTGGCAACGGGCTACGGATCGCTCACTGAATAGCGAGCCTGACCATATGTCAGACCCGCCGCACTCTACAGACTGGTAGCAATATTACCGGTCGAACTGGGTGCCGGTCCAGGTCAAATTGGCTCGGCTCTTGTTGGTTGTGCCGCCAAGGACCATTCTGCCATCCGGTGACAATATACCCTTGTAGATGGTTCCGGTGCTCTGGCGTCTGAAATTGATATTGCCGTTGCGAAACTGCTCGTAAATGACAACATCGTTGCTGCGTGCACCATTGAAGCTGTCCATGTAAATGGCGTCGAAATAATTGGTGCCCGGACGTCTTGTCCAATTGGCGTCCAATACCCTGCCGTTGCCCAGTCGCTCTACAATCACCCATCTTTGGCCGGGGTCATAGCCCGCCACTGGCGGAGTGTAATTTGTCCTCGGCGGAACATAGCTGGACGGCGGGACATATCCCGGCGTTGACGGATTCTGGACACCCGTTGCTGGCGCGCCAAGCAGCCCCAGCAGAAAATCGCGAACGCCATTGCTTTTCTTTTTCGGCACTGCTGCCGGCCTGACCGGCTGCACTGCGCCGGGATAAACCGCCGGCGGTGTTTGAACATAGCCCGGATTAAGCGGTTGCTGATAGCCCGGGTTGGTTACCGGAGGCCCGTAACCGGGGTTGGCTACAGGAGCAGGATAAGGTGCTGCGACCGGCTGTGTATATACTGAAGTATTACCCGTACGGCTGGCATTGCCCGCATCTGAAATCGCCTGGGTGTTGCAATCCAGCGTTCCGGGCGTCGGATTATATACGCAAAGCTTGAAACGGCTCCCTGTTCTGGTCAACGCCTGCTTCGTGGGGTTGGAAGGCGTGGAGTGACATTCCGAACAGGAAAGTCCGGAATCTCTTGCAAAACCGATGTTCGCTTCAGCAGGCGCTGGCGTCAGAAAACTCGCGCCCGCCGCAAGGGCCAGAAATGATCCTGCTTTCGCCATTGCCATAATTAGGTTGGATTTCTTCATGCCCGCACCCCGTTCCTGTGTGTCGATTTCCCTATTCATTGTTCAGCCTTCCCAGATCGAAGCGGTCCAGCTGTCGCCTTGTCCGAAATTGGCGCCAGCAACGGTTCCGTTGAAGATGTGATTGGCATCCGATGATGGGATGCCACTGTATCTCATGTTCAGTTTTGCACTGTAAAAGCTCACAGTTCCGTTCCGATATCCCTCGTAGGTCAGGATATCGTCGAGATGTCGGCCGTCGATGAACATGGTGGCGTCGATAACATTGGAATTGGGTCTGAACTTCCAGATCACGTCAGCCGACTTCCCGTTGCTTTCGCGCAATTGTACCAGCCAGATCTTGCCGGCGTCGAAGCTGGCCGGGGCACTGGGTGGCCGATAATTGCCTGGAGGCGGGCTATAGGGATTTGCCTGTTGAACCACTTGTGGTGGTGTCTGGCCGAGTGCGCAATTCAGCTGATAGCCGCATTGAGCATATTTCTGGCCAAACGGGTTCAGGCTTGCCTGGCTTGTCGGAACGCCCGCCACATGACAGGATCCACAGCCGTAACTGGTTGCCGTCGCATAAGCCACTTTGGCATTGGCTGGCGCTGGCTGGAAATAGTTGACCGCGACCGCGATCGCGAAAAAGGTCAGCATGGCTGACGCGGCAATTTTATGCCCGAAGTTCATTCCGGTTCCCCCTGAGACGTTTGGCAACCTTTTTACAAAGGCCTTACGATTCAGGGTTGTTGTCTCATCAGCATGATGAGTTTTATCGGGAGCCCCCACTCCTGATGAGTCGATAATCAAGACTTAACAATGACTTCACCCTATGAGCGTTGGGCTGAAAGTTAATCAACTTAACCTTGTTAGACATTGGCCGCCATAATGACAGGTGCTGCAGATGTAATGCGGCAGTGACTCTCGCGATAGATTTGTGGTCCACCGGGGCCGCCATATATCGGTGAACCGGGCTCCGACTAATCGTTCAGCATATTGATCGCGGCGTGCACCCGGTCGCGGATATCGTCGCGATCGAGGCCCGGTTCGATCTCCGGCTGCACCTCATAGGTGATCACGCCGCTTTTCTGGACGAATGTATCGCGCGGCGAGACAATACCGCTGTTCAGCGCAACCGGCACCAGCGGGATACCCATCAGCTTGTATATGCCCGCAAAACCTGTCTGTAGCTCGGGCCTCTCGCCATGACGGGCGCGGCTGCCTTCGGCAAAGATCACGATCGGACGGCCTTCCGCCACGGCTTTCTTGGCCTGTTTGATAATCTGCCGCATCGCCGCTCCACCGCCGTCGCGATCGATGCCGAGCAGGCCATGTTTGGTCGCGGCCCATCCCCATAAAGGAATGACCAGAAGTTCTTTCTTGGCAATGACCACAGGCTTGTCAAAAAGCCGCAGCAAATCGATGGTTTCGAACATGCTTTCATGCTTGAACACGTAGAGCAGAGGCTCGTTGCGGATCACACCCTTGACCTCGACGCGGATGCCGAGAATCAGCCGGGCGCACAGATAATGGTAACGGCTCCAATATTGCGCCATATAATAGATGCTCTTCGGCCAGAAAAACGCGCCGACAAACGTGGCGATTATGATCGGAACCGAGCCGACATAGAAGACCGCCATGAAGAGCAGCGAACGGATCACGGCCAGCATCTCAGACACCCGCCAGAGCGGCCAGACGGCGCATCAGATATTTATTATATTCGGTGAACAACGTACCCAGTGACGGCCGTGTCTGCACCGCATCAGCCAGAATGCGGACTTCCGAAGGCATCGCCCTTTCCAGCTCCAGCCGTGCCCGGCGCATATGCCAGTCGGAGGTAACCAGACGCACCGACTTGTCGCCCCGGCGCGCGGCCCAGCGGGCTATTTCCAGGGCATTGGACCGCGTGTCCACCGCCTGGAAACCGAGGTCGATACAGCAATCGAACAATTCGCCCGGCCGGTCATATTCAGCCGCCAGTTCCGCCGGCTTTACATCCCGGTCGACGCCGGAGATCAGCAGGCGCCCTGCGGTTTTTGCCTCGAGTATATCCAGCGCGCGGTCGATACGGCCAGCACCACCGGTGAGGACGACGACCGAACCGGTGTGGGCATCATCGTCTGCCGGACGCGGCAAATCGATGGCGAACCAGGCAAAGCCGATGATCCACAGCAGGATCAGGAAAGAGAAGAGGCGCAAAATCATTCAGCGGGCTATAATATCTTTTTCAGGGCGCCGATAACCGTTAATTTGGCGGTCACCATGGCAAGGAACATCCCCAATATCGGAATGGCGGCAATTATCAACCAGCTCCACCAGTCGAGACCGACCGATTCCACCAGCCCGGAGCCGAGCGCGGTCAGCTGGATGCTGATCAGCCAGATGATCGCGGTGCCGCCGACCAGTCCGATCAGGCCGCCGAGCAAAGCGTCCAGAGCGATGCGCCGCTGGAACAACCGGCTGATCTGCTGGTCGGTTCCGCCGAGCAAGTGGACGACGGCAATGGTTTCGGTGTGCGTATTGAGCGCCGATCGCGCCGAAATGATCACGGCGGCGCCGGTCGCCAGAGCCAGCAGGCAGACCAGACCAAAGGCAATCCACTGCAAGGAACGCACCAGCGCAATGACCGGCGCGATATAACCGCTGCTGGGCTCCACACGGGCTCCCGGTGCGACCGGTTGCAGGGCGCCACGCAACGATTCATATTCCGCCTCCGTCGCAACCCGGACCAGTTTCAGATCGATCAGCGCGGGGAGCGGAATATCATCGGCCAGATCCTGTGTACCCAGCCACGGCTCGATCAGCGCCTGTATCTCCTCGGGCGGCAGCACCCGGACCTCTTCGATCAGCGGCAAGGCGCGCAATCGCTCGGCAGCGGCGGCCGCCTGACGGCTGCGGACTTCCGGATTGGCTTCGATAATCTGCACCGTTGCCCGGCTGGACAGTTCGTCCGACACATCGCCAATCGCCCGCGTCATCGCCAGTCCGGCAGCGGCGGCCAATACGGTGAGGAAAATCATGATCGCAATCACCCAGGGCATCGGACCGGACAGGCGGCCTTCGGGGATCAGGCGCCGGTCGTGACCGGGGATCGCAAAAAATTTGAACATCTGCCCTGCGCCCTACTGCAACTGGTCTTTGGGACGCGGCGGATGGCGCAGCGATCCGGTCGGATCGGCGAGCATGCCTTTTTCCAGCCGCATCATCTGGGCACCGGGAATTTTGCTGAGCAGGTGGATATCATGGGTCGCCACGACGATGGTGGTGCCGAGCGTGTTGAGCGCCTCGAACAATTGCAGCAAGCGGATCGCCATTTCCGGATCGACATTGCCGGTCGGCTCGTCTGCCACCAATATTTCAGGCCTGCCGATCACCGCCCGGGCAATCGCCACGCGCTGTTGTTCACCGCCCGAAAGCGTCGCCGGCCGGGCCGAAGCGCGATCACCGAGACCGACCCAATCAAGCATCTCCGCTACCGGGATCTCGAGATCTTTTTCGCGGACGCCGGCAACCCGCAGCGGCAGCGCGATATTGTCAAAGGCCGAAAGATGCGGGACAAGACGGAAATCCTGAAAAACCACGCCAATCCGGCGACGAAAACCCGGCAGACGCTCGCGCGGCATGGTCACCGCATCTTCACCAAACAGCCGGATCACGCCGCGGCTGGGGCGCTGCGACAGATAGAGTAGTTTCAGCAGCGAGGTTTTGCCTGCGCCGGATGCGCCGGTAAGGAAATAGAAGCTACCGGGAAACAGCGTGAAATTGAGATCAGCCAAAGTTTCCGCGCCCGCACCATAGCGCAGACCGACATTTTCAAATCGAACAATTTCGTCCTTCATGCTCTACATTCCAATATCGCGGCGAAATATTGCCCGGTCGCGCAACCAATAGGCGGTTAACACCCCCCAAATCAACTCCGCTGTCGGGCAACGACAATCGATTCAGCAGGAAAACGCGGAAAAACCTGATTCGGTCTCAAATCGGTCATGCAGCCACTTGCAGTTTATCGTCATGGCGTGTTTAGAGGGGCGTCATGATTTTGAATTGCCCGGCTTGCAAAACCCGTTATCTCGTACCCGACAGCGCCATTGGGCCCAATGGTCGTTCGGTACGCTGCGCGTCCTGTCGCCATAGCTGGTTCCAGGAGCCGGCCATTCCGGACGAAGCGCCGGTTCCGGAAAAGGAGCTGGCCGATGCAGGCGCTTCCGTGCAGACCCCGCCGGCCACCAAAGCGGAACCCGCAGCCGAGCAGGACTGGGAGCCCAATCCGCCCGTCTCTCCGGTCTCGCGTTCGGCTCCGCCGCCGCCGATTTCTGTCACCCCGGGCTACGCCTCCGGAGAGAGCAGCTTCGCTCACGAGCCACCGTTCAAACCGCGTCGCAATCCGGCAAAACTCTGGACCATGGCAGCCGTTGCCTTTGCCGCCCTGGTGCTGGCTTTGGGTGCTGCACTCTATTATTTCGGGCCGCCGCAGTGGATTTCCAACTATGAATTTGCTTCGAGTGAAGAAACCCCTCTGCTCATCGAACTGAGCCAGAAACAGGATCGCCGGACCCTACCCGACGGCACCGAATATTTTGCCGCCAGCGGGACGATTATCAATCCCACGACCAACGACGAGGCGATCCCGCCGATGCTGGTGATCCTGCGCGATGCCGGCGGCCGCATTGTCTACAGCTGGAAAATGAAGGCACCGGCGCAATCGCTCGCGCCCGGCGCCAAGATAAATTTCAACGAGGCCAAGCTCGACGTGCCGCGCGGCGCCAGCCAACTGGAAGTCGGATGGGCTGACCAGAGCCGCGAATAAACGCGTCCTTCAACCGAATTAGTGAAATTCCTGCAGCCGAATCGTCCGGCCATCGGCGCTTTCAACCTCGCCCGTCGAGCGGAGCGGGGCAAGCTGGAATATATGGCGACCATCGCTGGCGACTTGCACGCCGCGCTGATCAACCGGTGCTCCGAAATCAATCACTTCTGCGCGCAAAATCCTGACGCTCGCCATTGCCTGCACGCGTGTCGAGCCGGAAGAAGCCTCGGTCAGGGGCCGGTCCGGCGTTGCACCGAGCATGAGCAAAAAGAGAAACACACTGTCCATAGATCAGGGTAGAGCGGACTTCGATCAGTGCGAACAAGGTCAATAGAAGGTTAACAGGCGTATTTGCCGGTTTTTCCGACGACGTAACGGCTCCAGCACCGGCTGATGTGCGTTTGCGGGACATAATCGCCAAGCCGGTTAACAGACAAGTCACATAGCAACGAATATCTGTTGCGGCCACTCAACCCCTTTGCTAGAGGCTCGCGCCTACCCGGGACACGAGTGTCCCAAGCTAGAGACAGTGCGGTCGTGGCGGAATTGGTAGACGCGCAGCGTTGAGGTCGCTGTGGGGTTAATACCCCGTGGAAGTTCGAGTCTTCTCGACCGCACCATTATTTTTTCAAGACTTTGCTATCGCTGGAAAACCATCACTTTGACGGTCCGGTAATTGCGTGTTTCCGGCGGGCGGTTCCGGGCGTTCCACTGCGACGCCTTTCGCTGGTTTCGGCCTTGATTGAACCGGATTTGCAACCCGTGAAATCGAGACCGAGCCTTGCCGTTCCGTCGATCTTTTATTTACCCAGCTGGTGCATTTGCTTCGGAATACACAATCTTAAACGCGCAAGGCAATCGAGGTTGCAATTCTGGTTCGGATGATACTGAAAAGACCGATCTGTTTTCCAAATAGTACGGCCGTCTTGTCAAAGTAAAATGGCTTGCGCAGTGGCGCATCTGGCCGATCGGGAGAGGTTGTCATCAACGATTCTCGAAAAATATCGATCAGCTTCTCGATTTCTCCGCTACGCTCTTGCTCTCGCAAGATCATCTGCCATTGGTCGTCGAGACTACCGCCGAAAATCTCCTCAACGAACCGAAGGCTGGCGATGATCGTATTTTCGCAACCATATGTCCTTGCGAGTTCCATAACCTCCTGGCGTTTTGAAACCGGCATTTTTCGAACCAGAAGAGACACATCCAACAGCCATTTGAGCCGCATCCACAATGAAGCCGCACCGTGCAATATGATGTAGAAGCAATAATAGCTGTCAAGCACAGATGGCGTCTTTTGAAAATTGATTGCAGCGTTAAAATCGGCAGTCAGGTTCTTGGGCTCGACCTTGAACAAGCGCTGGTGGAGCTCGATTGCGGTAGAAAATTGCCGATCAACAAAGGTCAGGTCTTTGAACCGCTTCATCTCCGACAACTGGCGTTTCAGCGTCACGCGTTTATTGGCTCTCAAGGAATGGGTTCTGTATATGTAGCCATTTGCACTTAACAGCTGAATCGCCATTCGGGATGCGTGCGGCGGTATCTGGATGTCGAGGTCTTTGGATTCCCGAGTCTGCGGTTCATCATATAGTTGATCTGCGATACCCAGCCCCTTGAGCATGGAAAAGGGTATATCGTGGTCGTTCAGTAATTTTGTTATCTTTTGCAGTACAGCTCTCTGGGCAAGCATCGTGTGGATATTTTTCCGATATGTTGCCGATAACAGGGAAGCCGCCCGTTCGCTTGTATTCTCCTTATGTCTGGTGGCCTTGTAAAGCATTGCCCCGACACGGTGACGTTGAACGGCAAAATTTGCCAGGGCTTCATCGATTGGTGCCGCGCAATCTATCTTCGGCAATGCAATTTGTGGGCGAATATGCGCAGACAGAGAGCGCAAATGTTTGCTGTCAGAATGTTCCATCAACACGTCTTAACCGATCACTGCAATCTGCGCGAACGGAAAAACCAGGGCATGGATCCACCAATTTTGTGCCGGTTTCGAAACCAGAGACACTACAGAACAAGCCTTTACGGACAATGGCGGAATTATCAGGGTAATCGAGTCTGCCCGATCGCACCATGTCTTTCGCTGGACTCTTCTCCGGCAGATTGAGACACTGATTCCTGCTCTTCCTCTTGCGGAAAGAAAATGCCCTCGCCGTCGCCGCGCGTGCGCTCGGTGATGCTCTGGACAAAAGCATCCGCGACGCTATGCCGCCATGCCTCATATCGCGGATGATCCGCACGGGGTCCGTCCGCATTGCTTTGCCGGAGTTCCTCTACCCGCGCTGCCAGCGCTTCGGGCTCCATGCCCCACAGGGTCTTGATTGCCTCGCTGATCGTCTCTGGCATGCTCTGGTCATTCATGCGCGCGCTGCAGGCGAAGGCTATGCCCTGGGCAAACCACTCGCCATGCTTTCCGGCCCGCTGATAGCCTTCCAGAAATATATTCTCGTCCGCCGGACCGGCATAGCAAGTCGCCAGACCGATTCCGGACCAGATATCCGCCCTTCGATCTGCCGCCATGCCGTCGACGAGAGCCGCCGCCTTGCCGATATCGGCGCCGCTGACAAACCAGATGCCGCGCCCGACACCCTGATCATAGGCCTGTGAGGCATAGCCTGCCAATATCCGCTTGGGACTGTTGAGCGTCTTTTCCTGCTGGAAATAGACATTGTGATAGCCCATGCCGTCATAGGCCAGCCAGCGGTAAAACGGGTCCAAGGCACCGACAATGGCCTTTTCCCGCCAGGAAAGCTTGGACATGGCCAGCCCGGTGCCGGCATGGACCAGCAAAGGATAGCGCTTCTCGAACCGCGCCCGGAACTTCCCGAGCATCGGCCGGCGAAACGGAAGGGAATCGACCAGCGCGCTGCCCATCGCTCCCCCTTCGATAAAAAAGCCGCGCAACAAAGCCGGTTCCTGCGCCATTGCCTGTTCGAACTCGGCCAACGAACGGGCCGACAATATCAGATTATAACCGCGCAAAAAGGTCTTGCCGATCGATTCCAGCCGTTCTTCATGGCTTTTTTCGGCGAGGTCAAAGCCCCGAATCCTGAATTCCACGCGACGCGGGTCGAGAGTCAATATCTTCCGGATGACAGAGGGTAGCGGCCTCAATTGATCAGTCTGGTCTTCAAGCATCGTGGTTCGCTCCATCTTGCCTGCTGGATTCGTGGTCAACATGTCTTTAACCTTGTTGTCACGGCCATAACCCAATCAAAAGCCTCCCGCAAAATATCTTTTCGCGGCAAAAGCGATCCGTTGTCTCAATTTGGTGCCCGATCTTTGGCTATATCGGCCAACTGACTCGATCACGCTTGAATTTGTTAACCAGCTTGGCGCGATATGGCGTACTATTGTGGCTCCAGCAGGAAACACGGATAGTGAAATCGATATTGGTCGTCGGCGCGCGCGGCATCCCGGATGTTGAGGGCGGCGTAGAAAAAAATACAGAGCGGCTATTCCCTCTGATTGCCAGCCGGGGCTGGAAGGTGTGCGTTGCCGGAATGAAGTCGCATATGCAAAGCGACGACTATCGCGGCGTGTCCCTCTGGCGCGCTCCGTCGCTGGGTTTTCCTAAAATCGACCGGTCGCTTTATCCCATCGCGACACTGTTCAAAGCGATCCGGACCCGCCCTGACATTGTCCATTTCACCTGTCTGAATTCCGCATTGCTGCTCTGGGCCTACAAGCTGACCCGCTGCAAGATTATCGTCCGCTACGGCGCCAATTGTCACGCGAGCCCGTCGAGTGGGCCCGGGAAATGGGCTATGCACTGGGCGCAATATCAGTTGCGCTGGGCGGATATAACCATCGCCGTTACCCCCGCATTGGCCAAAAAACTACATGGCGCCGGCACAGGGAAAACTATCCATGTGATCGGCAATGCGCTCGACCGAACCGAACATTATCCGGAAGAGATTCCCGCGCCGGTCAGCGGAGATTATATCCTGTTCGTCGGCCAGATATCGCAAAAGAAGAACATCCACAGCCTGATCTCCGCCTTTCGCATCTTCTCCAAAAGCCAGCCGCACATGCAGTTGGTGATCGTTGGGGACTGGGGCAAAAGGACCGATCGCAAACAGATAGAAGACCTGGGTGACGAGCGGATCGTGATGCTTGGCAGCCTGCCCCGCTCGGGCTTGGCCCCGCTCTACCGCGGCGCGCGCTTTTTCGTAAACCCGTCGATCCGGGAAGGACATTCCAACACCCTGCTCGAAGCGATCAGCCTTGGCTGCCCGCTTCTGTTGAGCGATCTCCCGGAAAACCGGGACCTGAGGCTCAATGCCAAACATTATTTCAGTCCCGGCAATATCCGGAGTATGGTCAGCGCACTGGTCCGGGCCAACGCCAATCCGGATGGATTTCGCGTAAACGCCGCGCGCTTTCCGCAATGGGAAGAAATTGCCGACCAGACGATCAGTGTCTATGAAAAGCTGTTCGCCGATGACGTCACTCGTCAGACATCCCGGGCAAAAGCTTCGCGGGCCTAGATTTACCGGCCGTTAGGCCGCCGTGTTACCTGCTGCCTGCTCTTGCTGATACTGCCGTTCATCGAAAGCGGGTCGAATTTGGTCGAAAGCGGCTCATAAGGTTTCTTTTGTTACCTTAGGCCTTCTCCCTCACAGCGATTGTACCGGTTTTGGGACGGGAGAAGCCTGAATGAGGGATAGCGAGCAGCAGTATATCAACGGCAAGTTTGTCGCAGGGTTCCTGCGATGACATTGACCAATATCGCCTTGCGCTATCCGGCTGCTATCGCCGCCGGGCTGGCTCTCATCGCGCTGATCGGAATCGTCTCCGCCTTTACCACACCGATCCAACTCTTCCCCAATATCGAACGGCCACAGCTCTCGATGCAGGCCAGCTGGCGCGCGGCCAGTCCCAAGGAAATGGAAGCGGAAATAGCAATTCCGATCGAGGAACAGCTGCGTGGCATTCCCGGACTGGAAACGATCAACAGCTGGTCGAACAACGGCAATGTCTGGTTCAATCTCGAATTTGCCCTCGGCACGAATATGGACAAGGCCTTTGCCGAAGTGTCGAGCCGGGCGCAGCAGGTGCGCAACTGGCCGCTGGATGCCGACCGCCCGGTTGTCGGCGGCGGCAATGGCCAGCAGGGAGAATCGCTGATCTATCTGTTCATGCAGGCTCTGCCGGACAGCAATATGGACAGCGAGTCACTCGCCCGATTCGCGCGCGACACGGTCATTCCAAAACTGGAAATGATCGAGGGCGTGCAAGGGGTCGATCTGCAGGCCCCGACCGGGGAACGGATATTGCGCATCCGCTTTGATCCCTGGCGGCTCGCCCAGCTCAATCTGACGATTGAAGAATTGTCCGGCGCGGTTGGCCGCTTTCAGGATGTCGGCGGCGGAACCGTCGATGTTGGTCGTCGCGGCTATGCGCTGCGCTTTGAGGGCAATTTCACCGCCGAGCAGATCGGTGACCTGACCGTCGCCCAGCGCGGAACGACAGTCATCCGGATGCGCGATGTCGCTGATATCAATGTCGGGCCGGACAAAGCCTTTGGCGCGACCTATCAAAACGGCAATCCGGCGATCGGCATGCAGGTCATCCGCGAACCCGGCAGCAACACGCTCGACGCGATCAACGCGGTGCTCGCCGAAGTCGAGACATTCAACCAGAACGAGCTGCAGAGTATCGGAGCGAGGATCGAGAAAAGCTTCGACCCGTCGGTTTTCATCAAACGCGCCTTGTCCTTTCTCGGCGGCAATCTGCTGCTCGGAACCCTGCTCGCTGTCGGTCTGCTCTGGCTGTTCGTCCGGCGCACCAGAGCGACCATAATCATCGCGACCACCGTGCCGATCTGCCTGCTCGCCACGCTTGCCGTGCTCGGCATGGCCGGGCGATCGATCAACGTCATTTCCCTTGCCGGCCTCGCCTTTGCCACCGGCATGGTGCTCGACGCCGCGATTGTGGTGATGGAAAATTTCGTGCGCATCAGGAAACAGGGCGCCGAGCCCGGCCCCGCAGCGCTGGAAGCCGTCTCGCAGGTCTGGCCGGCGCTGTTCGCATCGACCGCCACCACCGTGGCGATCTTCATCCCGATCATGTTCATCAAGGATGTCGAAGGCCAGTTGTTCGCCGACTTGGCATTGACCATCGCGATTTCGGTTATCGCCAGCCTGATCGTCGCCGTGACCGTGTTGCCAGCCGCGGCGCGCCATTTCGCCGGTGATCTCGAAATGGATGAGAATGAACGGCGGTGGGACGGCTATGCGGACAGGATATTCAGTCTGATAGACAGCGATCGCAAACGCAGAATCTGGATTCCCTCGCTCATTATCGCGCCGATATTGATCTCCTATTTTCTCTGGCCGCAGACCGACTATCTGCCGGACGTCAAACGCGATGCCGTCGACGCCTGGGTCGGCCTGCCCTCTGGCCAGACGCTGGAAGCGGCGCGCTCGGAAATCGCCGAAGAGGTTGTCCAGCGGCTCGACCCCTATCTCAAGGGCGACAAGCAGCCGGAGCTGCTCAACTATTATCTGTTCGTCAATCCGTGGGGCCTGAACACCGGCATAAGGATCAAGGACCAGTCGCGGATCGAAGAGATGGTCGGCATCGTCAACAACGAGATTCTTTCCGGCTTCCCCGATGTCCAGGCCTTTGCCGCGCAGGGCAGCCTGTTCGGAAATTTTGGCGGCAACGGCAATATCGAGCTCTATCTGCAGGCCGAAGATGACGAAGCCCTGCGACAGGCAGCCCTGGTGGCGACGGACTCGATAAACGCGGCCATTCCCGGCGCGATGGTCAGGGCCAATCCCGACCCGAATGTCGTGGTGCCCGAATTGCGGCTCACGCCCAATGACCGGCGGATCGCCGAACTGGGCATGACCCGGGATCAGGTCGGACGCGCGGTGCGGGCGATGGGTGACGGACTCTATCTCGGCGAATATGTGTCGGAGGGCGAGCGGATGCGCGTGATCATGCGCGGCCTTGAAGCGGTCGACCCCGAAGCGATTGAAAGCGCTCCCATCGTCACCCCGAATGGCGGGGCGGTACCGCTGGGCGAAGTCGCGACCCTGTTGCGCGGCGTCGGCCCGACCCAGATCGCCCATGTCGATGGCCGGAAAACCCTGACCATCAACGTCTCGCCGCCACCGGGCGTCGCCCTTGGCGAGGCGCTCGAAAAGATCGAGGCATTTGCCGAGGGGCCGATCCGCAATGCCCTGCCTCCCGGCGGCACGCTGCGCTACGGCGGCGACGCCGATGCACTGCTCAAGGCAATATCGACACTGAGCGGTAATTTCCTGCTGGCGGCGGCCTTGTTGTTCGTGATCATGGCCGCGCTGTTCCGCTCCGCCCGGGATTCGGCTCTGGTGGTCATCGCCCTGCCGCTGGCCACCGTAGGCGGCGTGATCGGAATCCAGATCCTCAACCTGTTCAAGCCGACTCCGCTGGATCTGCTCGGGATGATCGGCTTTGTTATTCTGCTAGGCATCGTCGTCAACAATGCCATCCTGCTGATGGCCCAGGCCCGCGACTGCGAAGCCGGCGGCATGACCCGGTCGGAAGCCGCTCACGCCGCACTCAGGCTGCGCCTGCGGCCGATCCTGATGACCACCGGCACATCGGTCATGGGCATGTTGCCGCTGGCGCTGGTGCCCGGCCCGGGCAGCGCCATTTATCGCGGGCTTGCCGTCATCATCGTTGGCGGCGTGCTTGTTTCCACCCTGTTCACGCTGGTCCTGCTGCCGGCGCTGATCCAGCTCGGCGGTGCCAGACAAACCGGTCCGACTGACCAAGGATTGCCGCCGAAGCTAACCGGCACACCAGCACTGGAGCCCGCCGAATGACTCTTGCCCTTCCCGATTTTGTCCCCGATCTGGTCAAAACAAATGCCCGCTTGTTCGCAATAGGCAGCGCCTTGTTGCTGGCCGCATTGACCTATTTTCTGTTCTTCGCCTCGAGCCCGGCCGACGGGCAGCAGGGCAGCCCGGATCAGGCCGGGCCGCCGCCGGCGATTGTGACATTGGCCAAGATCGAGCAGACCGCCCTGACTCCCAACTTCACCGCCCCCGGCGATATTGTCGCGGACCGCGATTCGATCGTCGCGTCGGAAGTGGCCGGACGCATTCAATCCACGCTCAGTATCGGTGCGCGGGTCCGCAAAGGCACGGTCATTGCGGTAATCGACAGCCGCAGCGCAAGGCTGGCCCGCGATTCCGCAGCAGCCGAAGTCCGGCGCCTCAAGGCCGACCTGACCTATCAGAACCGGCTGGTCGGGCGGCTGGAGCAATTGCTCAAGGAAGAAGCCGAGTCGGAAGCTTCACTGGATGAAGCCGTTTCGTCCCGCGACCAGACCCGCGCGCGACTCGCCGCGGCACAGGTCGCCTTGGAGACGGCCAATTTTGATCTGTCCCGCACCCGCATCCTCAGCCCGTTCGATGGCCAACTGGTCGAGCGCAAGATCGAGGTCGGCGAATATGCGACGCCGGGCCGCGAAATCGCGCGCATCATCGGCAGGACCGGATCGGAAGCCAGAGTGCGCATTCCCATCGCATCCGCCGGATCGCTCGCCGCCGGTCAGCAGATTAATATCATCGCCAACGGGGAAAGCCGGACATCGCGCATCCGGTCGGTCATCGAAACCGGCGACGAGATCAGCCGGACTCTGGAAGTACGCGCACCGATGGGCACGCATAATCTGAAAATGGGCAGTGCGATATCGATCACCGTGCCGACGGGGATTGAACGCCAGGTGCTCACCGCGCCGCGCGACGCGCTGGTGCTGCGCGACAGCGGAATATTTGTCTATGTCATCAATCCCAAAGACAAAACCGCGAAACGCGTCGATGTGCAGGTCGGCGAGCCCGATGGTGCCCGGGTCGCCATTTCGGGCAAAATTACCGCCGGCGATCTGATCGTCGTGCGCGGCGGCGAGCGGCTGCGTGATGGCCAGCCGGTGACATGGGATGACAAAGACAAAGAAAATGCCGCCGCCTTCTCGAAAAAATCGGCAGGATAGAGTCGCATGAACCGGCATTTGTCATCTTTCGCCCTTTTGCTGTTTCTGTCGGCCTGCGCCATTCGCGGCGGCCCGGAGCTCGACCGGACTGTCGTTCCCGATGCGCCCGACAATTGGGCATCGCGCCCCGATCTGGCGACGGTCAACGAAGGAGACGCGGCCATCGCAGCGATCTATCCGGACGGCTGGATCGGTTCGTTCTCGGATGAAGGTCTCGAACAGGCGGTGCGCGAGTCCTTTGCCGATAATCGCAATCTCCAGTCGGTGCTGGCGCAGTTGCGCGCAGCCCGGGCGGCCATGCGGGTATCGCGCGCCGGTCTGTTTCCGCAGGTCGATCTGTCAGCTTCGGTCACCGATGCCGAAAATGCCGCGACCGTCTATGATGGCGCGCTGGCGGCAAGCTGGGAAGTTGATATCTGGGGCCGCAATCTGGCGCTGGCCGGAGCGGGCAATGCCGATGCCCGGGCTGCCGCTGCCGATTTTGCCGCGGCCAGACAAGCGCTGGCAGCCGCGGTTGTTCAGGCATGGTATGATCGTAGTGCCGCTGCGCTCACCTTCGATCTTGGTACCCGCGATCTGGAACGGCGCAGGGATACGCTGCGCATCACCAACGCCCGGTTCCGCGCCGGGCTCGCCTCCCGGCTCGATGTCCGGCTGGCTCAGGTTGCCGTGTCGAACAGCGAAGACCGGCTGGAAGCGGCAATTCGCGCATCAGCCAATAGCGCGCGGGCGCTGGAAGTGCTGACCGGCCGTTATCCGGCTGGGGAAGCCGAGGGCGCATCCGACCTGATCACACCCGTTGCGCTTCCCGCCGTCACCGCGCCGGTTTCTTTACTCGCTAACCGTCCCGATCTGATTGCAGCCGAAGCGCGGGTCGCAGCCGCTGGCCTGCGGGCGACCGATGCCCGCCACGCGATGTTGCCGCAACTGAATTTGCGCTTCGACGCCGATAGCTCATCGGGCAATTTCGGAGACCTTTTCGACCCGGGCACCTATATCAATGCGATCACCGGCGGTGTGTTACAGCCTTTGTTCCGGGGCGGCGCCCTGCTCGCCGAAGCCGACCGGCAAGGCGAGCAAGCGCGTTCGGCCTTGTTCGATTATGCCCAGGCGACGCTGACCGCCTATCAGGAAGTCGAAAACCGGCTCGATGCTGAGGCGACGCTCGCAAGACAAGTCGACGCCACCGCGACCGCCGCCGAAGAAGCGCGCGCAGCGGTGATCCTGACGCGCAGCCGCTATATCAACGGGCGTTCGACGATATTCGACCTGATCAACTCGCAGACCACCGCTATCGCTGCCGAGACTCGTGCGATCGAGACCCGGCGCGCGCGCATCGAAAACCGCATCAACCTGCATCTGGCGCTGGGCAACGAACCGCTCAGCGCTTAGGCGTCGCCGTCAGAATTTATATCCGACCTCGACACCTAGGCGACGCAGGCCACCGGGCGAGATAAACGACCCGCCAAATTCGACTGCGGTGATCACGTCGTTGAGATAGCGCTTATCGAGCAGATTGTCGGCAAAGGCGGTGATATTCCAGTTATCCCCTTCCAGTCCGAAACGCAGATCGAGAACGCCAAATGCATCGCGCTCTGTAATCGACATATCGCCGTCGCCGACAAATGCCGGGAGCGCCAGCGCTGATCCTGGCAAAAGGCCGCTGAACAGAGTCGGGCCAGTGTCTTCCTGGACGGTGTGGAACCAGGTCGGACCGGTGATGCGATAATCGGCACGCATAACCAGATCAAAACTGTTGGCGATCGGCGCAACCATCTGGGTGCCTAGGTTGATCGTATAATCTGCGGTATGGGGCGACTTGTTGCCAACCGTATATGGACGCGATGCGTTCGCCTTGATCTCGCTTTCGGTGAGATTGACCGAACCGAAAATATCCCAGCCTTCGACAATCTCTGCATTGGCGTTAAATTCTACCCCGTAGATATCGACCTTGTCGATATTCGAGACCACGCGAAGCAGTCCGAATGCACCGACAAAAAATTCGAAGAACTGCATGTCATCGACTTTGGTATAATAGCCGGCAAGATCGAAAGTGATCGCGCCATTGGCTGCCGATCCCTTGATGCCAGCCTCGAATGCGCTCGATGTTTCCTTACGGTAGACATCATTGATCAGCACGTTGGTACCGAGAAACTGGTTGAAGTTCTGATCAACGATCGCGGCAGCTCCCTGGTTGTTGAAACCGCCTGATTTGAAACCAATGCCCCAGTTGGCGTAAATATTCAGGTCGTCGGTCAAACCATAGCGCAGCGAAAGCTTTGGCTGCAGCTCCTTGAATGTTTCCTTCTGGTCCGGAATCGCGCCGAAAGCCTGCCCCGGATTGATCGGGCTGCCGGTGATGGGATCGGTCACCAACGGCACCCGGCTCGAAACTTCGCGCTGCTCGATATCATAGCGCAGCGCCAGACTGACGTCGAAATTGTCGGCCACTTCATAGTCGAGCGAACCGAAGGCAGCATAAACATTGGTGTTGAAGTTGTCGGAAAATAGTTGCGACGTCGGATTGCTGCTATCGGCATCATTGTACAATTGCCGGATAACGCCCTGTCCTAGATCGGCCCCCAGGCTGACTCCGACGTCGCGGTCGATGTTCAGATAATAGGCACCGATCTGCCAGGCCAGTGGCCCATCGCCATTGGAAGAGAGCCGGACTTCGGCACTGATATCGGTCTGTTCGCGAATTTGATATTGGGTGCCGTCACAGGTGGTCGGACTATAGGCGCCAAGGGTTGAACCATTGACCGGATCAAAAATGAACGGGATCGGGTTATTACCGACAAAGGTCGGCGCATTGAGCGGATATCCGGTGAGCTGGGCGGTCGTCGCAAAACAGCTATTGGATGCGTCTACTGATGCCTGGGTCGCGCCAGGGAAAGTGTAGCGCGCAAAATCTGCCGACGTACCATCGGCGGTCAGTGACTGGTCGACGTCGCTGTACAGGGCCCAGGCGGTCAACGTCATCGCTTCAAATTCGTGAGTCAGTTTGACCGACGTCTCGAATGTGGTCTGGTCGTTGGTCGGGCGAATGTTTGAATAATAGCCGAACTCATGATCGTTCACATCTTCGAAAAAGGCCGGATCGACTCCGGCGAAATTGGGGAGATGGAAGGCAGTGTTGAAATTGATCGAGGCACCCGAAAGATCGGCATAGCGCGCCTTCACGTCGATTTCGGTCGCATCGCCCAGTTCGGCAATGAAACGGCCATCAACCGACCAGGTTTCCTGGTCATCGACGACCTTGCGGTTGTCGAGGAAGCTGTTGCGATAAAAGCCGTCACTGGTGTTGTAGGAAGCCGACAGTACCAGACCGGCGCTGTCGCCAATCGGTGTCGAGATATAGCCGGAGGCCTTATAAGTATTATCTTCTGCGGCGCTGAGCTTCACGCCGCCTTCCAATATGTCACTCGGCTTGAGTGTCTGGATGACGATCGCACCAGCGGCAGCATTGCGGCCATAGAGTGCGCCTTGCGGGCCTTTCAAAATTTCGATCTGGCGCAAAGTGCCCTGATCCTGGTTGAGCTGGGCGGTATTGGTCTTGAGAATGCCGTCGACCACGAGCGCAACCGAGCTTTCCGCGTCGCGCGCACCGTTGATGCCGCGGATGTTGATCTGGGTGTCGCCCGCTTCTGCGGTGCCACTGACAATCGTCACGCCCGCGGTCAGCTGGACAAATTCATCCGCCTGCTGGACGCCGGTGCGGTCGAGCATTTCGGCGGTGAACACCGTAACCGATGCCGGCACTTCGGCGAGCAGTTCATCCTGCCGCCGGGCGGTCACGATGATCACATTGCTGTCTTGCGATTCACTGGCATCTTGCTCGCCACCGGTTTGGGCAAGAGCCGGATTGAAACTTACCAGCGCGGCAAAACCGGCTGAAAGTGAAAGAGCTGTTTTCGTGCGACGCATTTTTCTTCCTTCCCTGAATGGAATGATTTGCAGGTCTTTTGACCCGTCAAATAAGTTTAGACGAGCACATTGGCTCCGCTCATATAGACGTAAACTTCCTGAAATTTACCGTCCCGGACTCTCCAGAAATTGGTGTTGTTAAGCAATGTGACACCCCCGTCGGCATCAGTTAGCTCGGCGACAAAGGAAGCGGCAATCCTGCCGTTGGCCTCATCGACGGTGCAGGTGAAATCGCGATGGACGATGGTCTCGTAGGCACCGAAGAAATCCTCGAACATCCGCCGGATTTCTGCCTTGCCGCTATGGCGGGTGAAATCGGTCTGGACGCAGAAGAGTGCGCCGTCGTGGAAACAGTCGAGCGCCGCTTCCATATTCTTCGCATCGACGTTGCCGAAATAGGTCTCGGTTGCCAACTGGATCAGTTCGTCACGGGAGAGGCCGGGTTCATATTGCATCAGGCGTCTCCCTCTTTCAGCAGATTGTCGCCGCTCATATAGACGGTGACATCCTGGAACAGACGATCCTTGCAATAGAAGCGGTTGCAATTTTCATAGCGCAACTGTTCACTGCCATTGGGGGTGATCAGCACAGTGAATTGCGAACAGATCGCGTTTGATCCGGGGTCGGCTGTATGGACAAAATTGCCGTGCCAGATCTGCTCGAAGTCCGCGAACAGCTTCTCGAACATCGCCCGGATCGCATCGCGGCCATTATGGGTAGTGTCAGAGGTGGCCTCATACAACACGGCATCGGGTGCGAAACAGTTGAGCACCTGGGTCAGGTTCTTGTTATCGACCCCGTCAAAATAGCGCTTGGTCACAATATCTACATAGAAGGGGTAAGGCAGCGGCACCTGGCCTGCCATTCCGGGTGTCCAGTCAGTCATCAATACCATCCCTTTCTAATATCTTCGTCTTTTGGCACTTCTGGAGTCGGGAATGCCTTCTTGCTATGGGTCAGACCGAGTTCGATCAGCGTTTCGAGAAATTTATAAGCGACCTGCCCCGGGTTGAGCACCGGGATCGGCAGGTTTTCGTCCAGATATTTGGCTGACTGGTGCATGGTGGTCGAGCCGAGCACGATAACGTCCGCACCATCTTCTTCCATCGCCAGCATGGCTTCGGCCTTGAGCTTGTCGAAGATCACCTCTTCCTTGCCAGCGAGCAATTCGGTGACGTCGGGCCGGGTGTCGATCGAGCGCAGCGAAGCCACCCGTTCCCACCAGCCATATTCGGTGATTGTCTTTTCGTAGAGCGGGAACCATTCCGGCCACATTGTCAGCACGGTGAATTTCTTGCCCAGCATCATCGCGGCGGCAAAAGCCGCCTCGCCGGGCCCGACCACCGGGATATTGAGACGGGAACGCAGTGCGCGAAGGCCGCTGTCGCTGACCGTGTCGATCAGGACGCCGGCATAGCCTTCTTCCTCGGCCTTGATCCCGGCCTGGAAAACGGTCCAGTCCATCAGCAACGTGTCATGATAGCTGTCGCCCAGAGCGGCACCCCAGGGAACGGCGACAAATTCGGGCTGGAAACCCGGTCGTACAAAATCTGAGGGCAATTGTTCGGCGCGAGCGGCGACGCCAGCCTCGTCCATCGGGATCGGAACGATGACTTTTATCCGTTTCATGGCGCTGCCGGCATTGGTCATGGTGATATAAACTCCCTGATGGCGTTCTATTGTATACAATTGCAGTCCGTCAAGCGGAAATTACCGGCGTGGTCAGGACTTGCCCACCAGCCCTTATTGCGCCAAGAGCCTGTTGATGAGCCGTGCTTCTGATCGCGCCTATAGAAAAATACGCAGCTTCATTCTGTCCGGAGAAGTGCGGCCGGGTATGCAATTGACCGAGGAAAGGCTCTCCGAGATTTCCGGAGTGTCGCGAACGCCGGTGCGCGATGCCGTCCAGCGGCTCGAAAATGAAATGCTGCTGGTGCGCAGCGCTTCCAAACGGCTTTCGGTCGCCGACTGGTCGAATGATGAAATCGACGAAATGTTCACCCTGAGGGCGATGCTGGAATCCCATGCTACCGAGAGGGCAGCACTGCGGATGGATGCGGACAGCCTGCGCCGTTTGCGTGAAATAAATGAGGTGCTGACCAATTCGGTGAACCGGCCGGAGCCCGACATCACGACGTTTCTCGATGCCAACCGGCAGTTTCACGATCTGATACTCGCATGCGCGCAATCACCAAGATTGAGCAAATTGCTGCCGGCACTGGTCGAACAGCCGGTCGTCAACCGCACGGCCAATCAATATTCACAGGAAGACCTGATCCAGTCAGGCACCGATCATGACGAACTGATCGCCGCTTTCGCCGCCAAGGATCAGGTCTGGGCCGGCGCGGTAATGACCAGCCATATCCGCCGCGCTTTTCACAGCTTCAGCGGTGCCACGAGGAGCGCGGTCGAAGACTGATCGTCAGATGATGCCGCGATCTCTCAGATCGTCCATTTTGGCGCTGTCCATGCCCAGCAATTCACCATAAATCGCTTCATTGTGCGATCCCAGTTCCGGACCAACGCTGTCGATATGGCCGGGCGTCTTGGACAGTTTCGGCGCGACATTCTGCATCACGAAATGCTCATATTGCGGATGGTCGACTTCCACCAATGCTTCCCGCGCCTTGAAATGGGGATCCTCGAGCATTTCCGGCGCCCGGTAGACGTTACCCGCAGGCACGCCATGTTCCTCGCACATATCCAGCAGGTCCTTGCTCGATATGGTCCTGGTCCATTCCATGATCAGGTCATCCAGTTCCGTCTGGTTTTCGCCGCGCGCGATATGAGTAGCATAGCGCGGATCCTCGCCAAGCTCGGGCCGGCCCATCATCGCCGACATCCGCTTCCAGACGCTGTCCTGATTGCCGCCGATCAAGATGCTGCCGTCGCTGGTCGGGTAGACGTTCGAGGGCGCGATTTTCGGCAGGATCGAGCCGGTCCGTTCGCGGATATGTCCGGCGACCGTATATTCCGCCACGGTCGATTCCATATTGGCGAGCACCGCTTCGTAAATGGCTGAATCGACCACTTGGCCTTCGCCGGTCTTGTGCCGATGCTCCAATGCCATAAGCCCGCCGAGACAGGCATAGGTTGCGGCCAGCGAATCGCCAATGGAAAGCCCCGCACGGCTCGGCGGCCGGTCGGGCTCACCCATGATATAGCGCATGCCGCCCATCGCCTCGCCGATGCCGCCATAGCCGGCACGGTGCGAATAGGGCCCGGTCTGGCCATAGCCCGACACGCGGATCATGATCAGCCCCTTGTTGATCGCGCTGAGCGTCTCGTAATCCAGTCCCCATTTTTCCATGGTTCCGGCGCGGAAATTCTCGAGCAGAAAGTCTGATTTCTCAGCCAGCTTCTTGACGATCGCCTGCCCCTCTTTCTCGCGCAAATTGAGGGTTATCGACTTTTTGTTACGACCGACAACGGAGAACCAGAGCGGAATGCCCTGACCCCAGCTGCGCATCGCATCACCGACCTTGGGCGGCTCTATCTTGATCACTTCGGCGCCGTGATCGCCCATCAGTTGCCCGCAAAACGGACCCGCGATCAGCTGACCCATTTCAATCAGCCGCAAACCTGTCAACGCCCCTTGCGTCATAAAAAATACTCCCGCATCATCCTTTCTCCTATACAAAGCAGCAACAGGATTGTATACAATTTATATGAGCAGAGATACTCAAACAGCGGTCAGCATATTGGAAGTCGGTCCACGGGACGGACTACAGAATGAAGCCGAGATCATTTCGACGGCGGACAAGCTGGGCCTTATAACCCGCATGCTGGACGCTGGCGTGAAGCGCATGGAAGTGGCCAGCTTTGTCCATCCCGGTCGTGTTCCGCAAATGGCAGATGCCGAAGCGGTTATCGCCGGCCTGCCCGACCGCGACGATGTTTCCTATATCGGACTATGCCTGAACAAGCGCGGCGTCTTGCGTGGCCTTGCTACAAGGGAAGGCAATAAACGTGGCATCGACGAAGCCGGCTGTGTGGTGGTCGCGAGCGATACATTCGGCCAGAAGAACCAGGGACAGACCATAAAGGAGGGCATAAAGGAGAATCGCGAGATGATCCGCTTTGCCAAGGCTGAAGGGCTGAAAGCGCAGGTCACCATCTCGGCGGCCTTTGGCTGCCCATTCGAAGGCGCGGTGGATCCCGAGACTGTTCTCCATATCGCCGAAGAAATGGCCGCCGAAGACCCGATGGAAATCGCGCTGGCCGATACCATCGGCGTTGGCGTACCGGCGCAAGTGACCGACCTGTTCGGACGGCTCAGGGAATTGCTCCCCGACCATATCGGCATGCGCGCCCATTTCCATGACACCCGCAACACCGGCATCGCCAATGCCTGGGCCGCTGTTCAGGCGGGCGTGGAGACGCTGGATTCCAGCCTCGGCGGACTGGGCGGCTGTCCGTTTGCGCCCAATGCGACCGGCAACATTGCGACGGAAGATCTGATCAACCTGCTCGACCGCTCCGGCGTCAGCCATGATCTTGATCTGCGCAAAGCCATAGCCACCAACCAGTGGTTTGAAACCAAGCTCGGTCGGCCGTTGCCGTCTCTGGTTGCGAGAGCCGACGCCTGAATGACAAATATATAAGAGAGAGATTGAAATATGGGGTATCGATTAGGTGTCGACGTCGGCGGAACTTTTACTGATCTTCTGCTGATTGACGAAACCACCGGGAAGACGTTCCGGGACAAAGTGCCATCGACCCCGGAAGATCCATCCCAAGCGGTTATCAATGGCGCCCGCGGATTATGCGAGCGTCAGAATATATCCCCCGGTGAAATCGACCTGTTTCTGCACGGAACGACGGTCGCAACCAATGCCGTGCTTGAAAAGAAAATCGCCAAGGTCGGCCTGGTCGTCACCGAAGGCTATCGCCATGTGATGCAGATTGCCCGCAGCCTTGTGCCCGGTGGCCTCGCCGCCTGGATCATCTGGCCCAAGCCCGAACCGATGGCCGCTCTCGAACGGACGATCGAAGCGCCCGAACGGATGGATGCCAAGGGTGAAACCGTCCGCGAACTGGACGAATCCGAGATGCGCGCCCGGCTGGAACAGTTGAAAGCCAGCGAGGAAATAGAAGCGCTGACCATCTGCCTGATGAACAGCTATGTTGATGGCCGGCATGAAAAAGCCGTCGCTGCGATCTGCGCCGAAGTCTTCCCTGATATCCCTATTTCCATCTCGTCAGATATTTTGCCCGAGATGCAGGAATATGAGCGTGCCCTCACCACGGTTGCAAACAGTGCCGTGCGCCCGGCCGTGGCGCGCTATGTCGGCAATCTGGAAAAAGAGCTGAAGGATTGGGGCACCAAGGCGAAGCTCAACCTGCTGCGTTCCGACGGCGGATTGATGTCCGCCGAGAAAAGCGCCGAGGCTCCGGTCAACCTGCTGATGTCCGGCCCGGCTGGCGGTGTCGCCGGCGCGGTCTGGGTAGCAAAAAGCGCCGACGTGAAAAACATTCTCACGCTCGACATGGGTGGCACCTCGACCGATGTGGCGCTGATCGAAAATGGTGAGGCACGGCTGCAGCGGGAAACCTCGGTCGGTGACCTGAATGTCCGCGCTTCGTCGATCGACGTCAAAACCGTCGGTGCCGGCGGCGGGTCAATCGCTTTCGTTCCCGAACTGACCAAGGCTCTACGCGTTGGCCCGGAAAGCGCCGGCGCCCAGCCAGGACCAGTTGCCTATGGCAAAGGCGGCGAACAGCCGACTGTGACCGACGCCAATGTCGTGCTCGGCTATCTGCCCGAATCGTTGCTCGGCGGCAGTTTCAAGCTGGACCGGGAGGGCGCGACTAAAGCGGTCCAGACGATAGCCGATGCGCTTGGCATCGAGCTGATGGACGCCGCCGCCGGCATCATCGATATTGTTAACGAAAATATGTTCGGCGCGCTGCGACTGGTCTCTGTTCAACAGGGCTATGACCCGCGCGACTTCGCCCTGATGGGCTTTGGCGGTGCGGGACCGCTGCACGCCAATGCGATGGGCAAGCTGATGAACAGCTGGCCGGTGATCATTCCGCCGTCGCCCGGGGTACTCTGCGCCTATGGCGATGCGACGACACGGCAACGCGTCGAAACCCAGCGCAGCTTCAACAAGATGGTCCAGAACACGACCGATGAAGAGCTCACCGCCTATCTCGACAGTCTCGGCGCGCAGGTAAAGCAGGAGCTGGAAGCCGAGGATGTCGCGCCCGGTGATATCGAGCTGCTCTACGAAATCGACATCCGCTATGCGGGGCAAGCCTTTGAAATTCCGCTATCGGTGGAACCGGAAGGCCTTTCGATCGAAAGCCTGATCGCCCGCTTCGATACCGAGCATGAGCGATTATTCACCTTCAATCTCGACGAGACGCCGCACGAGATCGTCAACGTGCGCGCCGTCGCGCTGGGCAAGAGCGCCGATGTTGCACCGCCTGTCATTGAAAAAGGCGAAGCCGACCCATCCAGCGCCAAGACCCGTGATCATCAACTCTATATGGACGGCAAGATGCAGGATGCGGTGATTTATGACCGCGCTCTGCTCAAAGCCGGCAATCGCGTAGCCGGTCCTGCGATTATTACCGAAATGGACTCCACCACTCTCGTTCACAGCGGCTGCGATGCGCTGGTCGACGACCATGGCAATCTGATCATCAACCCGGTGGAAGGAGCCTGATATGCCCGCACAGATTATTGAAACCAACAAAGCTCCGTTCAACAAGGTCGAGGTCGATCCGGTCACCCTCGACATCATGGAAAATGCCCTGCGCAACGCCCGGATCGAGATGGACGCCACATTGGTGCGCACCGCGATGTCGCCGGGAATCAGGGAACAGGGCGATGCCTTTCCGCTGATCGCCGACCGCGCCGGCAAGATGGTGGTCGGCCAGTTCGGCAGCTTCATCGACGGCTTCCTGCGCTCCTATCCCGGCACGATCGAGGAAGGCGATATGATCTTCCTCAGCGATCCGTACAGCTGCGACGGCGCCGTCAGCCACAATAATGACTGGCTGGTTTTGCTGCCGGTCTATCGCGGCGGCAGGCTGGTCGCCTGGACCGCGATGTTCGGTCACCAGTCCGACATTGGCGGCAAGGTCGCCGGCTCGATCCCGATCGACAGCAAGAGTGTCTTTGAAGAAGGCGTCCGAATTCCGCCGGTAAAAATCTACCAGAAGGGCGTTTATAACGAGGAGATGGTCAAGGTCGTCCTGCACCAGAGCCGCAAGCCGGACTGGTGCGCTGCCGATCTCAACGCGCTGATCGCCTCCTGCCGTGTGGCGGCCCGCCGAGTCGACGAAATGTGCGGGCGCTTTGGCGAGGATGAATTTGCCAGCGCCACCGATCTACTGCTGGCGCGCAACCATCGCGCGATGAAACATCTGATCGAAACCAGCATCGGCGAGGAACCGGTCAGCTTCTCCGATTATATCTGTGACGACGGCGTCGGCTTCGGTCCGTACAAGATCAGCTGCAAGATGTGGCGCGAGGGCGGCAAGGTCATTCTCGATTTCGAAGGCACCGATCCGCAGGCGCCAAGCTCGATCAACTTCTTTCTCAACGAGAATATGTTCAAGATGTTCTTCGGCATCTACATGATCATGGTGTTCGATCCGCAGATATTGTTCAACGACGGCTTTTACGATCTGGTCGACGTGCGGATTCCCGAAGGGTCTCTGCTCAAGCCGAAATATCCCGCCGCGCTCGCCGGACGCACCCATGCACTCGGGAGGATTTTCGACATATTGGGCGGCCTGCTTGGCCAGCGCCAGCCCGAATTCCTCAACGGCGCGGGTTTCTCCTCGAGCCCGCATCTGATGTATTCCGGTTTCGACAAGTCCGGTGAATGGTTTCAGCTGTTCCAGATCGGCTTTGGCGGCATTCCCGGACGTCCCTTTGGCGATGGCCCGGATGGTCACTCGCTGTGGCCCGGCTTCACCAATGTCCCGAACGAGTTTCTCGAGAAATATTTCCCGCTCAGGATCGAGCGCTATGAAGCCAAGCCTGATAGCGGCGGCGCCGGACTGTTCCGCGGCGGCAATGGCATCCATATGACCTACCGGTTCCTCGAACCCGGAACGGTGGCGATTCACGATGACCGCTGGTTCACCTATCCGTGGGGCGTCAACGGCGGCCAGCCGGGCGACCGCGCCACCAAGATACTGGAGCGCGCCGACGGATCAACAGAGGTTGTCGGCAACAAGCAGGACGGCATCGAAGTGCGCGAGGGCGATCTGCTTCACTTCATCACCTGGGGCGGCGGCGGCTGGGGCAACCCACTGGAACGTGATCCCGAACTGGTCGCGCTGGAAATCCGCCAGGGACTGGTGACCGTCAAAGGCGCCCGCGACTATGGCGTCGTCATTGCCGGGGACGGCAGTGTCGATGGTCCGGCAACGGAAAGCCTGCGCGCCGAAATGGCAGAGAATGCCGTCGAGACCGACGGACCGTTCAACTTTGGTCCCGATATCGAAACGCTGCGGGCCAATTGTCTGGAAGAAACCGGACTGCCGGCACCTGTCCAACCGGGAACCGTTGCCGCCTAGCATCTGGCCGCTATCCAAAGTGCGGTTTGTCGCACCTTATCCAAGCCCCTAGACTGGTAGCCAATCCAGTCACGGGAGAGGTGTGATCGTCGACAGCAATACAGATGTTCTGATCATCGGTGCGGGGGCAGCGGGTCTCACCGCAGCGCTGGCGGCGCACGAATCCGGTGCCTCGGTCCGTCTGATCGAGAAGCAGGACCGGCTCGGTGGAACCGCAGCGATATCCGGCGGCGTGGTCTGGCTCCCCGATCATGACCAGATGGCGGCGCAGGGCAAAGAGGACAGTGTCGCCGAGGCACTCGCCTATTTTCTGTCGCTCGATCATGGCGAGATGGATGAAGCGGTGCTCGGTGCCTTTGTTACCGAAGCGCGGCAGATGCTCACCTTCCTGACCGGCATCGATGCGATCAAGCTGACGATGATGCCGGACTATCCGGATTATTACGAGGATCGTCCCGGCGCCAAGGCGGATGGCGGACGATCGCTCGACAATGAGCTTTTTGATTTCACTTCGCTCGGCGAATGGAGAGACCGTGTGTTCGAAAATGGTCCATCGCCACGAATGATGCTGCGCGAAACGCCGCTAGGTGGCGGCAGCGGAGTGGTTGATCCCGCAGAATTGCAACGGCGCAATGCCGAAGATTTGCGCGGCTGGGGCCAGGCTCTCGTCGGGCGTCTGCTCAAGGCCTGTCTGGATCGTAGTATAGAGCCAGTTCTCGGTTGTGGCGGTTACCGGCTTTGCGTCGAAAATGGCCGGGTGACCGGGGCCATCGTCGAGTGCGGCACGGCGCAAGAAACAATCACAGCACGAAACGGCGTAATATTGGCCACCGGCGGATTCGAGTGGAATGACGCGCTGAAGCATGCCTTTCTGCGCGGGCCGCTCGAAGCACCAGCGTCGCCGCCGACCAATCGCGGCGATGGCCTGAAAATGGCGATGGCAGCGGGCGCAGGCCTCGGCAATATGACCAGCGCCTGGTGGGTTCCGACCCTCGCGATACCCGAAGCGCAATGGCAAAGCGGCGAGATCCGCAACATGCCGGTGCTGATCGAGCGGACCCTGCCCCACGGCATCATGGTCAACCGCGACGGCAAGAGATTCTGCAACGAAGCGGCGAACTATTCCGCGCTCGCAGGGGCCTTTCATGCCTTCAATCCGGCGACCTATGATCATCCCAACCTGCCCGCCTATCTGATCTTCGATTCGCAATATCGGGAGCGCTATCCGCTGTCCTCCATCATGCCCGGCACTCCGCTGCCCGAATGGGTGGCGCAGGCGGATTCGCTCGAACAGCTCGCGGCACAGATCGGGGTCGATGCTACAGAGCTCACGGCCACGGTCGACCGCTTCAACGAGCTGGCCGACCAACTGGACGATCAGGATTTCGGCCGCGGCAAAACCGACTATGACCGCTTCTACGGCGACCGCTCCAGAGAAGGCGCGGGAGCCACATTGGGCAGTCTGGGCAAGGCGCCTTATTACGCGGTGGAAATCAGGATGGGCGCGCTCGGCACCAATGGCGGCGCGAAAACCAACGCGCAGGCACAGATAGTGGATGTCAACGGCGAACCGATTGCGGGACTATTCGGCGCCGGCAATGTTATCAGCGCGCCGACCGGCAGCGTTTATGCCGGAGCGGGCGGAACGTTGGGGCCAGCTCTGACATTTGGCTATATTGCGGGCCGTGCGGCGGCCCAAAGGGCCAATCAATAACCGATACGATCAAGGGGATGAAATAATGGGGATACTGGATCAATTCAAACTCGACGGCGAAGTCGCTGTTGTCACCGGCGCCGGCAAGGGAATCGGACGGGCGATTGCGCTCGGGCTGGCCGAAGCGGGGGCCGATGTGGCGGTCGCCGCGCGCTCTGCCGATGATCTGGAAAAGGTTGCCGGGGAAATTCGCGCCATGGGCCGCCGCGCCATTGCGGTTCCGACGGATGTGACGAGCCGCGCCGCTCTGGAAAATCTCGCCAACCGCGCGGTCGAGGAACTGGGTCGGCTGACGATCTGGGTCAGCAATGCCGGCGGTCTGCCAGATGGCATGCCCCGATATCTGACGCGCACCCCGGAAGAAAGCTGGGACGCGCAGATAGAACTCAATCTGAAGAGCGTATGGATGGGCGCCGTCGCCGCAGCCAATCGCATGAGCGACAAGGGCGGTGCGATCATCAACATCTCCTCGCGCGCCGCAATCGGCGGACAGGTCAAGAATGCTCCTTATGGCGCGTCCAAGGCGGCGGTGAACAGCCTGACCGCAAGCCTGTCGCTCGAGCTCGCACCGAACATTCGCGTCAATGCAGTGGCTCCCGGCCCGATCCCGACCGAGAATTTCGACGAGTCCATGGGCATCGACTCCGAAGAAAAACGCGCGGCTCTGCTCAAGCAGTTCCAGATCCCGCTGGCCCGCTTTGGCCGGGAAGACGATATTGCCGCTGCGGTGGTCTATATGGCTTCGCCGGCGTCAAGCTGGGTAACCGGCCAGTGTCTCTATGTAACCGGGGGCAAGTGACCCCCTAGGCCCGCTGGCGCTTCATCCACACCCAGACGCGCCAATAGTGGAAGCCAGCCCAGAGGTTGAAAAGAGCCAATACCATCAGCGCCTGCTGCAATGCGCTCGCTTCCAGATCGCGGTTACCGCCAGCGAAATAGTCGGACAGACCGCCGACAAAGACCGGACCGATGCCCAGTCCGATCAGGCCGGCCAACATCAGATAGATCGCCACTGCCATGGCCCGGGTCCGGTCGCTGGCCAATGACTGGACCGCAGCGAAGCTGGGACCGAAATAGAAGGTCGCGGCAAAGGTTGGAAATCCGAGCAGGGCAATCGCTACATTGGCGTTCTCGGCATAGATAGCCGCGATCATCCCGGGGGCAGCGAGCACCAGAACCAGTCCGCTAGCCAGCAACGGCAGCGCAGGATCCCGCTTGCCGATCAGATCGCCGGTCTTGCCGCCAAACCAGGCCCCGAAACCACCGGTTATCCCGACCATCACGCCGAGTTTCCAGCCAAGCTCGCCATAGTTCATGCCGTGCACGCGGACAAACAGTCCGCCGTAGAAACTGGCCAGGCCATAAGATATGAATTGTACCAGCACCCCGGCAGCAACCAGATGCCAATAAGCCGGTTTGCGCGACAGTTCGAGCAAAGCTGCCCGCAAGGTCATCTCGCCTGCCGCTGGTTGAAAGGCTTTGGCCAGACTGACCTTGCCGCGCGGATCGGGCACGGTGAACCAGATTACCAGTGCGATGATCAGCCCCGGCAAGCCGGCCAGCAGGAATGCGGCCCGCCAGCTGAACATTTCCGTAATATAGCCGCCGCCAGCATAAGCAATGAACGCGCCGATCGGCACCGCTGCGCCCATGATTCCGAGCGCTCCGGCGCGGCGTTCGGGCGGGAACAGATCGGCGATCAGACTGTGCGACGCTGGCGCCGATCCCGCTTCGCCAATACCGACGCCAACGCGCGCCAGGAACAGCTGCACAAAACTGCCCGCCAGTCCGCAAAGCACCGTCATCAGAGACCATATGGCGATAGCAATGGCGATAATCCGGCTGCGGTTCCAGCGATCCGCAAGGGCAGCCAGCGGAATCGCCAGCGTGGTATAGAAAATCGCAAAAGACAGGCCGGTCATCAGGCCAAGCTGCGTGTCCGAGAGGCCAAGGTCGCGCTTGATCGGCTCGGCGACAATCGAGATCACCTGCCTGTCGAGAAAATTGAGCATGGTGACAATGAACAGGACGGCAAGCGCATAATTTGCACGTCGCCGCGAAGCAGATTCAATATCTGCCTTATTCTCGATGCCCTCGTTGGGGCGGATGTCCTCTACCATGGACAAGCTATGACAGGATTATTTTCCTCCCGGCACCCTTTGTTTAGCTAGGACCGATCATCCGTCTGGTCAGAGAGACTGCCCGTCATCGACGATGATATCCGACCCCGTGACCATCCGCGATGCATCGGAAGAGAAATAGAGCATCATCGGATCGAGCGATTCGATATCCTGCAAGCGCCGACGGTGAAAACCGGCAATTTGGGCCTCACCACCCGCAGTCTGGTACCAGTCACCCTGGATCTCGGTCGGAATATAGCCGGGATGAATGGTGTTCACATTGACCCCCATCCGCACCCATTCACGCGCCAGATTGCGGCCGAGATGGGTCACGCCCGCTTTGCTCGCGGCATAAGCGCTGTCGCCTTCGCCGGTCAGCCGCGAGGTGATCGAACCGATGATGACGATCCGGCCGTTCTCCTTTTCACGGCTGCCGCTGGCGATCAGCCGCTTGGCCCCTTCGCGCGCTACCAGATAAACGCCCTTGAAATTAGTATCGAGCAACATCTGCAACCGGTCCGCCGGCACCTCGGTCGATCGCCCGGTCGCGGCCACGCCGGCATTGGCGACGATCGTATCGACCGTACCGAATTTCGCCTCTGCCGCATCATAGGCGGCGATGATCGAAGCCTCGTCGGTAACATCCAGCGGAACCGCCAGCGCTTTACCACCTGCATCGATAATTTCTTTCGCCAAAGCATCGGTCCGGTCGGTTCGCCGGGCACCCAGAACAACATTGGCGCCAGCGGCGGCAAACAGCCTGGCGAAACGCGCGCCAAAACCCGATGAGGCACCGGCGATCAGCGCGGTGCGGCCTGCGAGGGAAAAGGGAATATCCATAATGTCTCTGCTCCGGGGTAGATTGTGCAACAAGCTCTAGACGATCCCGAAATGCTCGGCCAATAGTCAATTGCATAGGAGAAGATCATGATCGACACGTCCATCGACTTTACCGGCCAAACCGTTTGCATAATCGGCGGCTCGAGCGGCATCGGCAATGCCACCGCGCAGGCCTTTCGCGGCTGTGGGGCCGAGGTCCATGTCACGGGAACACGGGCCAGCGAAGCGGATTATGACCAAGGTTCCGATCTGGCCGGCCTGACCTATCACCAGCTTGATGCGGGTGACGATGCCGCGATCATCGCATTGCGACAGAAATTCGCCAAGCTCGACATACTTGTGTGCTCGCAGGGCATGGTGATGTACAAACGCGCCGAATTCGAGCCGGAAAATTTCGCCAAGGTCGTGCAGGTCAATCTCAACAGTCTGATGACCTGCGCCGGGCAATTTTATGATCTGCTGAAAGACGCGAAGGGTTCGCTGGTCATCATCAGTTCGACCGCCGCCTTTCACGCGACCGTCGGCAATCCCGGCTATAATGCCTCCAAGGCTGGTGCTGCCGGATTGACGCGGACATTAGGCAAAGCCTGGGCACCGGACGGCATCCGGGTCAACGGTATCGCACCGGGTCTGATCGCGACCAAGATGACCAAGGTCACCACCGACAATCCCAAACGCCGGGAAGCGACCATCCGGTCGATCCCGCTCGGCCGCATCGGTGATCCGGATGATATGGCGGGACTGGTGCTGTTCCTCGCGTCACCATTGGCCGGCTATATTGTCGGGCAGACAATCATCGCTGACGGGGGTCTATTGCTGTAACGCAAGTCCGGAGGGCTGGTCGGTCATCGCCTTGCTGGTCCACCAGAACAGGCAGACCGAGACGATCAGACTGACCACCGCGGTTACCATGACGGCGTAGCTCAGCGACATGGAGCCATATTCATCGGCCCAACCATCGCTCATCACGCCGATCAACGCCGGCCCGATCGCATAGCCCAGCAGATTGGCGAGCAGACTGCCCACGGCAGAAGCCGTGCCCCGTTCGGTCGGCTTTACTGCGGCCTGGATCATCGAATAGGCTGCGCCCTGGGTCGAAACGAGCAATATATAACCGACGACATAAAGTCCCAGCGTCCATTGCAGACTCTCGGCGAGCAAGCAGGAAGCCCAGAAAGGCAAGGTCAGCGCCAGCGCCAGGGCGCAATACCACGGGCGCCATTTCGGCGTTCTTTTAGCAAGATAGTCGGCCAGGAACCCGCCAAATATCATCCCGGGGACACCGCCAATGAACAAAACTGCACCAAGATAAAGTCCGGCCTCTCCCTGGGTAATTTCAAATTTGCGGATCAGGATCGGCGCCAGCCAGATGGCAAAGGCAAAAGACGGGATATTGGCGAAAGCATTGGCTGAAATCACCCGGGCAACAATGGAGTTGCGCCAGAGCGAAAGCATGGCTGTCTTGAATGGCTCCTGTTTCTCGGCACCGGATGCCTTGGGATCGCCTTGAAAATAGCGTCCGCGAACCGGCTCCCTGATCGTCAGATAGATGATGATCCCAAGGATCACGCCGGGCAGACCCAGAAGAATGAAAGCCCAGCGCCAGCCATATTCCGCAGCAAGATAGCCGCCCGCAGAGTAGCCCAGCACCGGCCCCAGTACCGCGCCCGCCGCAAATATACCCATGGCTCGGGACAGCTCGTGCGGGGCAAAATAATCGGTGATGATCGACACCGACGGCGGCGCGCCTCCGGCCTCGCCGACGCCGACCCCAAGGCGCGCCAGAAACAGCGTCCAGAAACCGGTCGCCGCACCGCATAATGCTGCCATGACGCTCCACAGCGATACGGCAACGGCGATCATGGTACGGCGATTGGTGCGATCGGCCAGCCGGCCGGCGGGAATACCCAGAAGCAGATAGAATATTGTGAAGGCTGTGCCAGCGAGCAGACCAATCTGCGTGTCGCTCAGGACAAATTCGGCTTTGATATCCTCGATCAGGATCGACATCACCAGACGGTCGGTGATGTTGAACATGAAGGTCAGCATCAGCATGATCAGGACATAATATCGATAGATGCCGCCAGAGGCCGGACTGGAATTTTTGTTCATCTTCACCCTCTCCAAAGGATGATGATGGCCTAGCGTGAAAAAGGGGACAGAACCAGCGTGGCTCTATCCCCTTAAATGATAGGATGTCGTCGTCATGCTGAACTTGATTCAGCACCCGGAGCCATGGTCGCGCACATTGCTCGTCGCCGGTCCGGGTCCCGAATCAAGTTCGGGATGACGGAATTTGTCCCGTTAGGCTGCAGTTAAAGCGATATGCCGTCGCATATGGTGATCGACGCTGCCGAACTCGCCTTCGATGATCGACAGGCGCTTGAAATAGCTGCCCACTGCCAGTTCGTCGGTCATGCCCATGCCGCCATGGGTCTGGATCGCCGACTGGCCGATGAACCGCGCTGCCTGACCAATGCGTACCTTGGCAGCAGAGACGTTTTTCTTGCGCGTCGCGTCATCTTCGTCAAGCTTGATCGTGGCAAGATAGCACATCGAAACCGACTGCTCATATTCCATAAGCATGTCCGCCATCCGGTGCTGAAGCACCTGGAAGGAGCCGATCGGCACACCGAACTGCTTGCGCTGGCGCGAATAGTCGAGCGTGGTATCGTTGGTAACCTTCATCGCGCCAACCGCTTCGGCGCAAACCGCTGCAGTTGCTTCATCGACGACCTTCTCGATCAACGGAAGACCGTTGCCGGCGTCACCGATCAGGGCATCGCCGGAGACTTTGACATTTTCGAAATAGACTTCCGAAGCGCGGCGACCGTCGACCGTGGCGTAGTCGCGCGTGCTGACGCCCTGCGCTGCCTTGTCGACGATGAATAGCGAGACGCCGTCCTTGTCGGTCTGGCCGCCCGATGTGCGCGCGGTGACGACAAGATGCGTCGCCCAAGGCGCGCCAATGACGACAGCCTTGTGGCCATTGATGACATAATCGCCGCCATCGGCCTTGGCCGTGGTTTCGAGATTGGCCAGATCATAGCGACCGCGCGGTTCGGCATAGGCAAAAGCAAAGATCATCTCGCCGGAAATGATTCCGCCGATATATTCTTCGCGCTGTGCCGCGTTACCGCCATGTTTCAGAGCACCGCCTGCGCAAACCACGCTCGGGATGAACGGCTCGACCGCAAGGCCTTTGCCGAATTCTTCCATGATGATCATCGATTCGGTCGCGCCGCCAAAACCGCCGTCTTCTTCCGAAAATGGCGCGGCCAGCATGCCTAGCTCGGCGAGCTGCGCCCAGAGCTCCGGCCGCCAGCCGGATTCGCTGGCGATCACATTGCGCCGTGTATCAAAATCATATTGTTCACGGATCAGGCGCGAAATTCCGTCGCGCACCATATTTTGTTCGTCGGTAAAATCGAAATCCATATTGGTTCCCCTTTGTCGGTCCGGTTAAAGGCCGAGGATCATTTTGGTGATGATGTTGCGCTGGATCTCGTTGGACCCGCCGTAGATCGACGTCTTGCGCATGTTGAAATAGGTCGGTGCCGCATGATGGGCATAGTCCGGCCCGATCGGGAAGTCGTTCGACCCGTCATCCGGGAAGCTGCGGAAATCGGGCGCGCCATAATGGCCAACCGCTTCCAGTGTCAGCTCGGTCAGCCGCTGCTGGATTTCCGTACCCTTGACCTTGAGCAACGAACTCTCCGGCCCCGGACCCTTGCCAGCCTGTTCGCCTGCCAATGTTCTGAGTTCGGTGATTTCCAGAGCGGAAAGGTCAATCTCCAGCTGGCTGATCTTCTGGGCAAAACCCATATCCTCGATCAGCGGCTTGCCATCGAGCATCTCGGCAGTGGCAATTTCCTTGAGCTGTTCGACACCGCGCTTGGAGCGAGCGACGCCGGCAATGCCGGAGCGTTCATGCGCAAGCAGGAACTTGGCATAGGTCCAGCCCTTATTTTCTTCGCCAATCAAATTGGTCGCCGGCACACGGACATCGGTCAGCCACACTTCGTTGACTTCATGGCCGCCGTCGATCAGCTTGATCGGGCGCACTTCAATGCCGGGCGTCTTCATGTCGACGAGGATGAAGCTGATACCCATTTGCGGCTTCGGTGCATCCGGGTCGGTCCGGCAGAGGAAGAAACCCCAGTCGGCATGTTGCGCCAATGTGGTCCAGGTCTTCTGGCCGTTGAGGATATAATCGTCGCCATCGCGAACCGCAGTGGTTTTCAGCGAGGCCAGATCAGAACCGGCACCAGGCTCGGAATAGCCCTGACACCACCATACTTCACCCGAGCGGATGCCCGGCAGATGCTGGGCTTTCTGTTCTTCGTTGCCGAATGTGTAGATCACCGGTGCAACCATCGCGACGCCGAACGGCAAAGGCATCACAGTGTTCTTCCGCGCATTTTCCTCACCCCAGATATAGCGCTGGGTCGGCGTCCAGTCGGTGCCGCCATATTCCTTCGGCCAGGCCGGAGTCGACCAGCCCTTCTTGCCGAGAATCTTATGCCAGGCGAGCAAATCCTCGCGGCCCATTTCGTCCTGCACACCGCGGGTCCCGATATCCTGCGGATAATTATTTTCAATAAATTCACGCACTTCGGCGCGAAAGGCCTTTTCTTCTTCGCTGAATTCTAGATTCATGGGAGCGCTCCTTGGTAAGAATTTGGCCGGACTATAAGCTGAAAACCGCCGGAAACAAGCAATTAACCGAGCAATTAAGCTGACGCTACGGCAATGCCGGATCGCCGCGATCCCGCGACCTATTCCTCGGCAGAAAATTTGTCCTTGCGTCGCCGGCCAAATCGCATGCTGCGCTCCAGCCGGGCGCGCAACGCGGTATAATAAGCCTCGAGAAAGATTCGCTCGTCACCGCTACCCGGTTCCCATCCGATTTTCTGACAGATAGACGCCGCAACCTTTTCCAGTGCGTCATCCTGATCGCTGCGCAAGACATTCTCCAGCGTCTGCAATTCATATTCGCCATAGACCGACAGGTCTGCATCGGAAAATTGATAGCGTGCCGTCGGCGCGGCCCCGTCGGGCGCTATCGCCGCCGAGGGCGCGACAATATCTCCGAGATTCTTTTTCACATTCTGGATCACCCAGGTCCCGGCGATCACGTCGCCACCGCGCAGCCGGTCCTTGTTGAACAGCGGAAAGAGCATGAACATCAGCACCCAGAGAAGCCCCGCCCAGGCGGTCAGATCAACCAGCGACCCACCGGCTTCAACCGAGCCCAGGAATGACAGAGGCAGAAACAGTTCAACGGTGCGGACGATATTGCGCGCGATAATCGCTTCTGCAGTCAGGCGACTGCCGTCCCGGCTCGCCACCCGGATACCGACAGCCCTTTTCCCCCAGGTGGCCGATTTGTGTCCCAGTTCGAAATAGATGAAATAGCCGTTCAACAGCAGAAAATTTGTTATAAAATACACAATGGTGATCAATCCCATTGGCCCATCCGAATCAGAAAAAGCCGCTCCCCCCATCACGAATAGAACCGCTAAGGCCTGGCATAAAAGAGCGACCAGAATGGCGATGAGTTGTATTATCACCAGATCCAGCAGCAGCGCTCCCGCCCTAGCCCCCGCTGCGGCGATCGTGACATTCAGCGCCACACCCTCCGGGGTGATCATGATCCGGTCCAGCTTCGGATTGGCGGAATGACGAATCCACGGTTCGACGGCTTTACTCCCGCTCATGCGTCTGGCCTCCGCCGTTCCCGGCCAAAGCCGATGAAATAGACCAGCCACAGCAATAACATGCCGCCGCCGACGCCAAAGCGAGCGGCGGTATTGTTGATCAGTTGACGGCCGAAGCCTTCGAGCAAACCGGCGCAGATCAGCATGACGATCACTCCGGCCATGACCAGAGCGGCCCGTTTGCCCGCATCGCTCGCCGCCTTTAGATGCGATTTGGTACCCGGAAAGGCGATCGAACGGCCGACATGAATTCCGGCGGCGCCAGCCAGCAAAATGGCAAACAGCTCGGTCGTTCCGTGGATCGAAAGCCAGCCGACAAAATCAATCGTCAGTTCGCGCTGGGCAAATACCCAGAGCATCGCGCCGAGCAGCGCCATATTGTGGATCAGCAGCAATATGCTGGGGATGGCAAAGGCAAAACCCAGCGCAAAGGCAAGCAGCGCGACCTGCGCATTGTTACTGAACAGAAAGGCGGCGAACACAGCGAGGCCGCCCTCATCCTGCGCGCCGAAAAGCGTCCCGCGCAGGGCTTCTTCGCTCGCCCCCGGAACCCGGGCATCCATGAAATTTCCCGGTACCAGCGCGTAGAACCAGTCACTGTCGCCTGCGACCAATATAAAGCCGATCACCGCGCCCGCGATCATCACCAGCAGGGCAACCCAGATATCAAATTGTATCGCCCGGACCGCCCGGCTCCAGCCACCGCCAAAAAAGCTGCTCAGCCAGCGCCCGAAACTGCTCTGCGTGCCATAGACCATGAAATAGGCGCGCAGAGCGAGTCCCTCGAGATAGTCAATCAGGCCGGCGTCGAGCGAATTTTCGCGGGCGATCGACAGACTGGACAGCAGCGTCCGGTAGAGCGTCGGCAGCGCCAGCACATCGTCATCCGACAGGCGGCGGGCCTTGCCCTTCTCCATTTTGGTGACAATGTCTTCCAGCCGGATCCAGTCCGCTTCCCGTTCCAGCCGGAAGCGGTCGCTGCGCAGAACCGCTGCGGTCAGGGCCTGTTCGCTGCTCACAGGCTGCCCCGCCTTTTGATGTTGAGATAGGCGTTGATCAGCCGTGTTCCGATATCCTGATGCGCGCCTTCGATGACATCAATGCCCATATGCCGGAGTTTCGTCAGCACCAGATTTTTCTGATCAAGGAGATTTTGCGCCATCACCGCCCGCGCGACATCCTCCGCGCTTTCCGGCGGATTGTCGATAATTCCGGTCAGTTCCCGGTCCTGCAATATCACGAACAGCACCAGATGCTTGTCGATCAGCCGCGCCGCCGCCTCCAGCATCAGATCAGCTGCGGTCGGGTCGGTGAAGTCGGTGAAAATGATGATCAGCGAGCGCCGCTGCAGCCGGCTCTGCAAGGTCGACAGCGCCAATGTATAATTGCTCTCCTGATGCCGGTAATCAATAGTTGCGGCTTCTTGCTGCAGCCTGAAGAAATTGCGGCTGCCCGAAAGGAAGGGCGTCGACAATTCGGGTTTCGCGGCAAAGCTGAACAGGCTGGTCCGGTCCCCTGCCTTCAGCGTGATATAGGCGGTCAGCAGCGCTGCCGACACCGCCCGGTCGATACGCGGCAGACCGTCAATCGGCTCGCACATGGCGGAACCGCAATCCAGCGCGAACACGATCTGGTTGTTTCGTTCGGCGTCATATTCCTTGGCCAGCAATTTGCTGTGCCGCGCCGATCCTTTCCAGTCGATACTGCGCCGGTCCATGCCCGGCTGATATTCTGACAGCGCTTCAAACTCGCTGCCTTCACCCCGGATTTTGCGGGCGAGCAGACCGAAGACGGAATCGCGCAGGAACATCTGGATGGTCGGACTGCGGATCGCCGCAATATTCGGCATCACCGCCACGCTCTGCGTGCTTTGTTTCTGGATCTGGCGCCAGGCCAGACCAAGCGGCCCCTTCCATCTCAGCCAGAGCCTGCCGATCTCACCGGTCCCGCGGCGGACAGGAACGATAGTGGCCTGACCGGAAAAGGCGCCATCTGCCAAAGCGTTGCGTTCCAGTGAAAAGGCAACCGCCCCGTCTTCCGCCAGGCGCTCGTCCAGTCCGAGATTGCCCGACAGGTTGCGCGGCTCGATCCTGCCGGAAAATTCCGCCGCCAGCGCCAGCTGCAGCGGAGCCCCGATTTCAGCGCTATTGGCCACCGCCAGCCGCACATCATTGACCTTGGCAGCGACCAGCCCGTCGAGCAGGAGCAGCAGCAACAGCATCAGTGCCCAGGCAGCACCAATTGCCCATAAACCCGGGACGATCGCCGCCAGAATAGCAGCGATCGGCGCGCCCAGCACAATGAGCCAGATAGCCCGTCCGGTCGGGTAGAAATTCAACGGGGCGCTTCCGTCCGTTCAACCAGCCCGGAGATAATGCTATCGATCTGGCGGCCTTCAATCTCGGCGGCCGGAGACAATATCGTCCGGTGGCGCAACACCGAAGGGGCCAGCGCCTTCACATCATCGGGAATGACATAGTCGCGGCCGGAGATTGCCGCCCGGGCGCGGGCGGCATGGGCCAGCATGATCGCGGCGCGCGGACTGGCGCCATTTTCCAGATCAGACGTTTCACGGGTCGCCCGGATCAGCCGCACCACATAGTCGACGACATCCTCGACCAGCTTCACAGACTGCACGGCTTCCGTCGCCGCCGTCAGCGTCGCGCTATCGACCTGTTGTTCGATACCGAAGTCCTTCGCCACCGGCGCGCCGATCCGCGCGCCATATTGGCTGACGATCTTTTTCTCTTCCTCCACATCGGGATATTCGATCAGCAGCTTGAACAGGAACCGGTCGAGCTGGGCCTCGGGCAGCGGATAGACGCCCTGCTGCTCGATCGGATTCTGGGTGGCGACCACCATGAAGCGTGAACTGAGCGCATGAGTCTGACCATCAATCGTCACCGACCGTTCCTGCATCGCCTCGAGCATCGCTGCCTGCGTCTTCGGCGGCGTCCGGTTGATTTCGTCGGCGAGCAGCAGATCACAGAAAATCGGGCCGCGGGTCAGGGTGAATTGGCTGGTCTGGAAATTGAACAGATTGGACCCGATAATGTCACCCGGCATCAGATCGGGAGTGAACTGGACGCGACCGAAATCGAGACCCAGCGTAGCCGCAAAACATTGCGCCAGGAAAGTCTTGGCCGTGCCCGGTGGTCCTTCGAGCAGCACATGGCCGGACGAGAATAACGCGATGAGCAGATGATCGACAATCTCTTCCTGCCCGATAATCGCCTTGGCCACCTGTCCGCGGATATTGTCCGCCAGCATCTTCAGTTCGTCGATGTTCATCCGATAAATTCCTTTTTCCAGGCGTAGAGGGCCGCGGCCCCGTCGGCAATTTCTTGTGGTTTGCTGGCGCGAACGAGCTGGTGGAACAGGGCGGAGAAACGGTTGCCTTCGCTCTCCCCCAGTTCATCCAGCTTGTCGTGGATTTCCTGTTCACTGGCCAGCGGGCTGATCCCGACCGCCTCCGCCGATTGCGCGCGGATCATTTCGGCATAGCGGTCCGTCACCAGATATTCGCGCTGCATCCGGCTGATAAACGCGGCGCTGTTGTTGACCAGCGCGGCTTTGCCGAAGTCCAGACTGCGTTTCTCCCTGATCGGCGGTCCGAAGCGGTTGAAGACCATCCACGCCGCAGCCAGTGCCGCTGTGATCAGGCAGAGGGTGGCCGAAAGAAACGGTGGTTTGAACGCCAGCGTCAGCAAATTTGTCGCGCTACCCAGACCGTTGAAGGTCAGATCGAATGTCACGCCACCATCACTGGCCGCCGAAGCCGCCTTGATCAGCGCAACGGCATGGCGCGCGGTCGACTTGTCGGCCATGCCCGCATTGTTGAGCAGATCGGCATCGGCGACGATCACCACCGGATAAAAGTCCTCGTCTATCTCGTCTTCATCGGTGATGTGCGATTCATCGAGTCTGTCCAGCCGCGCATAGACGCCGCCATCATCGAGATAGGCGACCAGCGCGCCCTTGGACGGCCCCCGCACGATCGTGCGGATGAAATCACCCTTGATCGTGACCGGATGTTCGGGTGTTTTCACGGACCCGCCGACCGCCGAAACCAGGAGGTCGCCGGGACGGGCCTTGTCATCAACCGAGATGCTGACATCGGCCAGATCCTTCAGCATTTCCTCGCCCGGATCCCCGCCCCACAGATCTCCGCGCAACATCCAGCCCTTTTTCAGCTTCTCGCTTTTGCCGACCTGCCATTTCGGCAAAATGATCATCGTCGGTCCGACATAGGAACGCTGCTGGACCACAGCGTCAATTTCTTCGGTGGGTGTAAACGGTCCGGGCGTCAGAATAAGCAGCCCCTCGTCATCCATGCCCGCCGGGGAGCGCGAATATTGCACCGACACGCCGGTTTTTTCGAGTAGACTGGCCAACGCCTTGTAGCCGACAATGCTGTTGGACGCGCCGTGCGCATCGCCGTTCTTGCCCGATGCCAAAGGGTCGCCCATGCCCAGTCCGTACAACAGGGCGATAAAAGCCGTGAAGCTGACCGCGAACATGACCATGATGGTCGTGCGCTGAAAGGGATTGGCCTGGACGCTCATCCGTTCGCCGCCACCCGCCAGGTTTCCCTGAGCGCAAAATCGGCATAGGCGTCGCGCGATTCCTGCCAGCCTTTCTCGTCGATCGGCAAAGCGGCGAACAGCCCGCGTTCGACCTGGCCGGCGATCACCGCAAACATCGCGCGCGAGGCGTCCGGCAGGCTGTCAAAACGCCCGATCTCGCGCGACGTGCTGGATGGTCGCAGCAGGTCCGGGCGATGTTTTTCGATATCGGCAATGCTGCGGTGGAGCAGCAAGCGGACCGCCTGGTCAAATTGTCCGATGGCGGCCAGCGCCTCTGCCTCCGCCAGCAACTCGCGGGCGGCCCCCTGAGCGGGCTGCCAGATTTCTTCGGCCACGGGCTTTCGCCGGCGCCATTGCTCGACATAGGGTGCCATTATCACCCAGACCAAAGTCAGTACGCCCGCGGCCAGCGCGAGCAGCAACAATATCCGTAATATTGGCCATGCCGCCGCAAATGCTTCCATCACGGGCATGAGCGCTTCGCCCAGCCATTTAAGGAAATCCAGCCACCATTGTGGCCAGACCGGCGGCTGGGGTGCAGGGGTCGGTGTGAACTGGACATTCGCATCGGCGCGGACGTCATCCCAGGCAAGGTCGAAAGAAGCGGTGTTATTGTCACCCTGTACTTGTGCGTCCGTTGCCACAATGAAGATGTCGCAGAAACAAACGGATCGAGCAAGTGCCAAGATGGTTGTTTTGTTAAGCTTTACCTCCCGTGCAATTTGTGACAACTTGATCTGACAACGACAAGAGGGGGATATGAGATGGCCGACACAGCAGAGCATCTGGATATTGGACGGGTCCTGAATAACACATTTGGTGTTATCATGCGCAATCCGCTGATTTTTCTTGGCCTGTCATTCCTGATTGTCGCTCTGCCACAGGCCCTTGTTCAACTGGCCACCGGCGCGTCAACCGCAAGCAGCGATCCGGACGCGATGATGGCGATGTTCAGTTCCCCGTCCATGATTGCCGCAGCCGCAGGTGGCTGGCTGCTGGTCATGATATTATCGGTTTTGCTGCAGGCCACGTTCATTATCGCCACGGTCAAGGACCTCAATGGACAACCGGTCAGCCTGGGCGAATGCGTCGGTCACGCTGTCGGCAAATTATTGCCTTTGATCGGCCTCGGCATAGTGATGACATTGGGCATAATGGCTGGCATGATATTGCTGATAATACCGGGCCTTATTCTGGCTCTGATGTGGATTGTAGCCTCGCCCGTCATGATGGCCGAAGACAAGGGGATCATCGATTCCCTGAAGCGCAGTGCGGAATTGACCAAAGGGTCCAAGCGCTGGATCGTGCTGCTGTTCGTGGTTTACATCATACTCTCGATGATATTGGGAATGCTCATGATACCGTTCGTCTTGGCCGGCCCCATAGCCATCATGCTCGTCGGGCTGGTCATCAATACGCTTACCGCCGCCATACAGGGTACAGGGATTGCTGCAGTCTATGTCGATCTTCGCATAGTGAAAGAGGGTGGCAATACCGACGCACTGGCCGACGTATTCGCCTGACTTGCAATCATCGGGTGGTGTCAGCCAACAGGCGTGTTGGCATATGCGGCCTATCTGCCTATAGGTTGCATATTGCCATTCAATCATCCGGGTGAAATTTGCATGATCAAGCTGAACGTCAACGGTCAGACCAAAGAGGTCGATGCCGACCCGGCGACGCCGATATTGTGGGTCGTGCGCGAGAATCTGAAAATGCCCGGCACCAAATTTGGCTGCGGCATTGCCCAGTGCGGGGCTTGCACGGTGCATCTCGATGGCCAACCGGTGCGCAGTTGTTCGACGCCGGTTTCCGCAGCCGAGGGCAAATCAATCACAACCATTGAAGGCATCGCCAGCGAAGACGGCACCCTGCACAAGGTCCAGCAGGCCTGGATCGAAGCACAGGTCCCGCAATGCGGCTATTGCCAGTCCGGCCAGATCATGTCGGCAACAGCATTGCTGCAAAACAACCCCAATCCGAGTGACGCGCAGATCGACGCCGCAATGGCCGGTAATGTCTGCCGCTGTGGGATGTATGGCCGGATACGCAAGGCAATCAAGGCTGCCGCGGGCATCGAACAAGCCGCGAAAGTGGAGGCTTAGATCATGGGCAAATGGTCAAGACGCGCTTTCATCGGCGCCGGTGTGGCAGCTGGCGGCGCTCTGGTTGTCGGCGTTGCCGTCCGTCAGGGCAATCCGATAGACAAGCTGAGTCCGCTACTCACCAATGGCGAGAATGAACAGCTGCTCAATGCCTGGGTCAAGGTCGATACCGATAATATTGTCACCGCCGTCATCCCGCATGTCGAAATGGGGCAGGGTGTCTATACCGCGCTCGCCCAGATGCTGGCGGACGAGATGGATGCCGACTGGAACAAGGTGCAGATCCTCGAAGCACCGGCCGACAAACAATATGTATCCGATTCTATCGGTCGCGATTTCCTGTTTCCCGATCTCGAAGTCCCGGCACTGTTCGAACCCACCGTCGCGGGCGGCATATTGGAACTGGCACAAGCAATGGGTCTGCAATTTACCGGCGGCAGCTATTCGGTGCGCGCCACCGGCCAGCGTGCGATGCGCACCGCTGGCGCTGCTGCCCGCGAAATGCTGGTGGAAGCAGCCGCGAGCGAATGGCAAGTCCCGACGAGCGAAATCACTACGGCGGACAGCATGATTTCGCACGCCAAGAGCGGCAAGTCCGAACCCTTTGCGAAATTCGCCCGTGCCGCAGCGGAGCAAAGCCTGCCGGCCAAGCCGAAGCTCAAATCGCCGAAAGATTACAAAATCATGGGCCAGCCAAAGGCCCGCCACGATATTCCGGCAAAGGTCGATGGCAGCGCGGTTTTCGGCATTGACGCCGAGGTCCCGGGGATGAAATATGCAGCGGTCAAGGCCGCTCCTGTCGTCGGCGCTACGGTTGAATCCATGGATGCAACAACCGCCAAAACCATGCCCGGTGTGCTGCAGATCCTCAACATGGGCGATTTTGTTGCGGTGGTTGCCGATGGCTATTGGCAGGCACAGCAGGCGCTGAACACGATTGAGGCCCGATATAGCAAGACCGAAGGCGACAGCCTTGATCACAACGCTATCTTCGCCCGTTACGCCACCTATCTCGACGAAGCCGGTGAAGACGGCGGCGATATGCAGACCGAAGCGGGCGATGTCACCAAGGGTTTTGCCGGTGCGGCGACCAAGGTCGAAGCCGAATATAAAGTGCCTTTCCTCGCCCATGCGACGATGGAGCCGATGAACTGCACCGCATGGGTCCGCGATGGCAAATGCGATGTGTGGTCGGGCCATCAGGCGCCGGTCAATGCGCGCCAGGCCGCTGCCGATGCCGCCGGGCTCGCGTTCGAGGATGTAACTTACCACAACGCCTATCTCGGCGGCGGCTTTGGTCGCCGTTCAACGAGTGACTATATCACCATGGCGACGCGGATCGCCAGCGCCACCGGCTATCCGGTCAAGATGATCTGGTCGCGCGAAGAAGACACCGCGCAGGACCATTACCGGCCTTCGGCAACCAGTCGTTTCCGGGGCGGGCTCGACAAGGATGGCAAAGCCGTCAGTTGGGACAATATCCACACCCATTTGTTTGATCCCGCAGACGCGCCAACCATCCCTTATTACAACATTGCCAGTCACAAGATTCGCAAGGTCGACGTGCCGATGCATCTGCGCTTCGGACCCTGGCGTTCGGTCGACCACAGCCAGCACGGCTTCTTCATCGAATCCTTTGTCGATGAAATGGCCCATGCCGCCGGCAAGGATGGCTATGCTTTCCGCCGCGACCTGCTGGCGGAATCATCGCGTCACTTGAAGGTGCTCGAGACCGCCGCGAAAATGTCCGGCTGGGGCAGCGCGCTGCCTGAAAAACACGGTCGGGGGATTGCCTTTGTGCCGTCCTTCGGGTCGATCGTCGCGCAAGTCGCCGAAGTCGATATGAGCGGACCCAAGCCGAAGGTGACAAAAGTCTATGTCGCCGCCGATCCCGGCTTTGTCATCAATCCCGACGGCTTTACCGCGCAGATGGAAAGCGCGATTGTCTATGGCCTGACCGCAGCGCTCTATGGCGAGATCACGGTCAAGGACGGCGCGGTCCAGCAAAGCAATTTCCACGACTATCCGATGCTGCGGATCGACGAGATGCCGGAGGTCGAAGTAGAATTGATCAATGGGGATCACGAGCGTCTGGGCGGTGGTGGTGAACCCGGCCTGCCGCCGATTGCCCCCGCTGTCACCAATGCGATTTTCGCTGCCACCGGTACGCGAATTCGCGAACTGCCTTTGTCCAAACACAGCTTTGCCTGATCGGAGTCAAGACATGACCACAGCGCGAACCCTTGCCTGCCTTTCCGTTTTTCTTCTCGCCGCCTGTGGTGCGGATCCGGCACCGGGGCCGGTGGAGCAAATCATCGTTCGCGAACCCGGAGCGGCACCAGCCGTCGCCGTTGCTGCCGCAGAGACCAATGCGGACGCTCCAGCCAGCGCGCTGCTCGCCGATGGAAAAGCTGCCTTCGCCAATTGCTCCGCCTGCCACAGCCTGGAACAGGGCGCGCCCAATGGCGCTGGTCCCAATCTCTTCGGGATTGTCGGGGCCGCGGCAGCAGCAGTCCCCGGTTTTGCCTATTCAGACGCCTTGAAGGCCTCTGGCATTACCTGGACAGCCGCAGAGCTGGATAGTTTCATCGCCAATCCGGCGGCAAAAGTTCCGGGCACGACAATGGTTGCCGGAGCAATCGCAGACTCGGCCAAACGCCAGGCAGTCATCGCCTATATCGAAAGCGCCAACGTCAATTGAGCGAACATTCCGGCATCATGCTGGCATTGCTGGCGGCCGGACAATCCCGCAGATTCGGCGATCGGGACAAGCTGGCCGCATTGCTTGGCGACAAGATGCTCGGCCTGCACGCAGCCGGGACAGGCGCGGGCATCCCGTTCTCGCAAAAACTGGTGATCGGTTCCCCTGTGCATCCCTGCGCGGCGCAATGGAGTGATCTGGGATATCGTGTGATCACCAATGAAAACGCCGCCCAAGGTCAGGCGACCTCCGTCCGGCTTGCCGCTGCGCACGCCATCGAGACCGGCGCAACAGCGCTGTGCATCATGCTGGCCGACATGCCGTTCGTCACGCGCGGCCATCTCGACAAGTTGATCGAGGCCTTTGAACAATCGGGTAATAAAAGCACGGTCGCCTCCTCCCGCGGCGGACAAGCAATGCCGCCAGCGATTTTCCCGTCCGGTGCGCTGAAAAGGCTGTTGGAACTGGAAGGGGATGCTGGCGCTCGCAGGCTGCTGATGGATGCCCATCTGGTGGCGGGCGATGATCACATGCTTATGGATATTGATACCGAGGACGACCTGGCTCGGGCGAATCTGACATTCGATAAAATCGGCTAGTTATTCACCGAAAAGCGCAGCGGGCTCGGCCAGAAAGACATCCTCTCTCGCCTCCAGTCCTTTTAAGATCTTATATTTATGCGCCGCGCCAAACAGGATCAGAATACGTTTTTCCTGCCCCGAGACCGCATCCAGAGCGGCATTGATATGGGCCAGATGGGCAGCATTGATCGCGCGCCATCCGCCAGCCCCGAGATCGTCACCGAACAGGCGCTCATAAGTTTCCTGGCGGGCTTTGACCGCCTCGTCATAGGCGCTGGAATGGAGGAAAGCGGGGTCATCCGAGCGGCCCGAGACAGCCTTGTTATAGCGCCGGATGGCCGCCTGATATTCTGACCAGTCATCTGCGCGCGCAGGATCCTTTTCAAGCCGCTTTTCCATTGCGCGCCGTTCGGCAGCAATGTCCGGTGTCCAGGCAGCGACCGGAATCATCTCGAATCCCAAGTCCTTGCGCAACGGAAAAACAACATCGGTCAATTCCGGAAAATCATCGGCCCTGCTTTCCTGTACTTGACCAAATTGATCAAAGTTCGCGGAAGCCTTCTCGTAACTTTCGGGTGGCAGTTCCACCATCACGACATCCGGATCAAATTTGACAATGACCTGTCGCAGCACCTCTAGCGAGTAACGCTCGCTACTGCGATGCTGGCCGTGAATGGCTCCAACGATGGAAATTATGGTTGCGCCTTCGGGAGGGGATGCAACTGTCTGGGGCGCACAGCTCGTAAGACCAATAAAGAGAGTGGAAAGGCAGGCCGCAAGAGCCTTCATTCGCGATCCAGTCTCCGTCCCAGTTTCACGAAAAATACGATCAGGAAGGGCACCAGCAGGAAGGACAATACCACTTTGGCCGACCCCTGACCGAGCAGCAATTGTCCGATTGGCCGTTCGCCGTAAAAGGCAATGGTGATAAAAATAAGCGTATCGACAATCTGCGACAGGGCGCTGGCAATGGCGGCGCGCAATGCGAGCATCGCGCCCTTCATATTGGCGAGGCGGGAGAAAATATAGACGTTTAGAAATTGCGACACGCCATAAGCGATAATGCCGGCAAACATCAGCCGAGCGCCCTGCGACAATATGATCGGAAAGGCTTCTTTCGCCGGTTCATACATGCCCGGATCGGTCGGCAGCGCCAATACGATCTGGATTAGGATGATCGCGGTGATCAGCGGAATGAAGCCGAAGCGGACCAGCCGGTTGGCGACATCCCGGCCATGCAGCTCGGCGACCGAGCTGGACAGGACCACAAGCAGCAGGAAAGGGAAAATGCCGGATTCTACCGCCAAGGGCCCGATCGCCACCTGTTTCGCGCCCAATATTCCGGCAATGCAGGTCATTCCGCCGTAGAGCACGGCAAATACGAATAGAGATCGCGGGATGAGGTTGGTTTTCGATGTTTCGGTCATCGCAATTGCCTAGCGCGAACGGCGGCGAAAAAAAAGAAATAGTCACAAGTGTGATTTTTTCTATAGGGGAAAGAATATCAAAAGCAGCAGATCGCGGCCTCTTGTGTCGCGCTATCGGGGGATAATTTGCAGAGACTGGCAGTATATTGCGGCGCCAATGCCGGGCAAGACCCGGCCTATGCCGAATCGACAATATTGCTCGGCAAGACCATGGCCGCGCGCAATGTCGAGCTGGTCTATGGCGGCGGCCGGCTCGGTCTGATGGGGATTATCGCCGACACCGTGCTCGCCGAGGGCGGCCGGGTCCATGGTGTAATTCCGGAGATGCTGAAGGATCTGGAAGTCGCGCATACCGGTGTCACGGAGCTGCACATCGTCAAGAATATGCACGATCGCAAAGCCAAGATGACCGATCTCACCGATGCCTTTGTCGCCTTGCCCGGCGGCGTCGGCACGATGGACGAATTGTTCGAGGCGTGGAGCTGGAACGCGCTCGGCTATCATAACAAGCCCTTCGCCATCTTGAATATCGGCGGCTACTGGGATTCGCTGATCGATTTTCTCGACAAAATGTCGGAACAGGGATTCGTCTCCGCCGAACGGCGCAAACATCTGATCGTCTCCGACAATATCGACGACTGCCTCGACCGGCTCGCCGCCGCCTGCAATACAGAGACTGGCAGCTTTACGTGGTGAGTCGGATCCGAACCGCAAAATTGACTGGAAGAGTCCGATGATACCGATCCTGACAAGCCTTGCCGGCATGGCATTGATCCTGCTGATCGCCTTCGGCCTGTCGACCGGGCGAAAAAATATACGTTTCCGCGTGGTCGGCGCCGCTTTCGCCCTGCAGGCCGGGATTGCCGTGATCGTACTTTATATTCCTGCCGGGAAGCGGATCATCGAGGCAATGGCGTTCGGCGTATCCAATCTGCTCGGCTATGCCTCGGCCGGCACCAATTTCATCTTTGGCCCGCTCGCCGATCCGTCAATTGGCGGCAACAGTTTCGCGATTGCCGCGCTGCCCGTGATCATCTTCTTCTCGGCGCTGATTTCGATTCTCTATTATCTCGGAATCATGCAGTTCATCATCAAATGGGTCGGTGGCGGCATCCAGAAAATTACCGGCATTTCCAAGGTCGAATCGCTTTGTGCCGCCGCCAATATCTTCGTCGGCCAGTCGGAATCGCCATTGGTCATCCGCCCCTATCTCCCCAGCCTGACCCAGTCACAGCTGTTCACCGTGATGAGTGTCGGCATGGCCGGCGTCGCGGGTACGATCCTCGCCGCCTATGCCGCGATGGGTATCCGCATCGACTATCTGCTCGCCGCCGCTTTCATGTCGGCGCCCGGTGGGATATTGATGGCCAAGATCATCATGCCCGACAATCCCGAAGATCCCGCTCCGGAAGAGCTGCTTGTCGCGGTCGAATATGAAGACGAAAAACCCGCCAATATCATCATGGCCGCTGCGATGGGCGCCCAGACCGGTGTCAAACTGGCAGTGGCGGTCGGCGCGATGGTGCTGGCCTTTGTCGCTCTCGTCGCGATGGCCAATGGATTGCTCGGCGGCATTGGCGGCTGGTTCGGCATGCCGGATCTCAGCTTCCAGATGATCATCGGCTATATTTTTGCCCCGATCATGTTCCTGCTCGGTGTGCCCTGGAACGAAGCCCTCGGAGCTGGCGGCCTGTTCGGGACCAAAGTCGTTCTCAACGAATTTGTTGCGTTCATCGAACTGGGCAAGATCCAGGACGGTATCTCGCCGCTGACCAATGCCATCGTCATCTTCGCCCTGTGCGGTTTTGCCAATTTCAGCAGCATCGCCATCCAGCTTGCCGTCACCGGCGGCCTCGCACCCAACCAGCGCCCGGTCATCGCCCGGCTAGGCCTGCGCGCGCTGGCCGCTGGGTCGCTCGCCAATCTGATGAGCGCGGCGCTCGCCGGCATCCTGCTGTCGCTCGGCTGATTGATCCCGATTGACAAAGAATCACGAGAGCGCATTTTAAGACCATGACCCAGAACCCAGACACATTGGCCGCCGTTTCGCTCGCCATGGCGGACGAAGACAGCAGTGCATTTGCCGAACGCATCGGCCGCAGCTTTTCCGACTGGGGCTTCGCCGTGGTCGCCGACCATGGCATCCCGGCGGAACTGATCGAGCGCGCCGAAGCCATGTCGCGCGCCTTTTTTGCCCTGCCCGAAGAGGTCAAGCGCTTCTATCACATAGCCGGCGGTGGTGGTGCCCGCGGCTACACGCCTTTCGGTACCGAAAGCGCCAAGGATAGCAACATCAGCGATCTCAAGGAATTCTGGCATATCGGCCGCGATCTGCCTGCGGGACATCCGTTCGAGCCGGTCATGCCGCCCAATGTCTGGCCGAAAGAACTCGACGGTTTCCGCGAAACATATCTCGAGATGTTCGCCGCCTTCGACAAGGCCGGCGCGCGCATTCTAGAGGCGATCGCGCGCTTTCTCGGACTGGCCCCGGATTTCTTCGTCGACACGGTGCGCGATGGGAATTCGGTGATGCGGCTGATCCACTATCCGCCGGTGCCCGAAGACTCGCCAGCGGTCCGCGCCGGAGCGCATGAGGATATCAACACAATCACCCTGCTGATCGGTGCTGAAGAAGCCGGCCTGGAACTGCTCGACAAAAACGGCCAGTGGCGGCCGGTCACCCCCAAGGCGGGGGAACTCGCAGTCAATATCGGCGATATGCTGCAACGACTGACCAACAACCACCTGCCCTCGACAACCCACCGCGTCGTCAACCCGGCACCCGAGCGGCGCGGCTTCTCGCGCTACTCCATGCCCTTTTTTCTCCACTTCCGACCCGACTATTCTATCGAGACATTGCCGAACTGCGTCGATGACGAACACCCGGACCTCTATCCGGAACCGATCACCGCGCACGAATATCTGATGCAGCGCCTGCGCGAAATCGGCCTGGCATGACCGCAAAAGTGGTTGGCATCAGCGGCGGCAGCTGTTCCGGGAAATCGACCCTGACACAGCTTTTGTTCGAAGCGCTCGGCCCAGATCAATGCGTGATCCTACCGCAGGATGATTATTTCTACGGCCTTGGCGATGCACCGCAGGGGAAGGGTGGACCCAATTTCGATCACCCCCATGCGGTGGATTTTGACATGCTGTGCGATCAGCTCGCGCAACTGAAAAGCGGCCAGGCAATCGACCGGCCGCTCTATGACTTCCCGACCCATATGCCGAAAACCGAGACCGAGCGCACCGAGCCGCGCCCGGTCATTCTGCTCGATGGCATATTGATTCTGCAGCACCAGCCGCTGCGCGACCTGCTCGACCTCAGCATCTTCGTCGAATGCGATTCCGAAACCCGCTTCGCCCGCAGACTCGAACGGGACGTCCGCGAACGGGGCCGCACGGCGCAGTCGGTGCACGAACAATTTGCCAACCAGGTCGGACCGATGCACGATTTGCATGTCGAACCTTCAAAGACGCATGCCGATATCGTGATAAATTCGCAACAGTCAGAATCGCACTATGAACAACCGCTTCGCCTGATCTTGTCAAAAATATTACCGTAAAATCAGTGCGCTAATCAGAAGCACCCCGCTGAATTCGATCAGCCTGCCACCAATTCGGCCAAGCAGAATCGCTCCGCTATAAATAGAAAATGCTGCACTGCGGCATTTCCCGTTTCAATTGAGACAAAACTGTCATTAAGGGCCCCTAGAGCTGCTCGTGCGTTGGTCTGGCAGTGCACAAATTTTGCCAGCTCTCAGCACAAGACTTTCTTTTAATGCGGTTCATGAACGGGGAATTCACATCATGAAAATCAAATATCTTTTGGCGACTAGCGTCGTCAGCCTTTCCACAGCCGGCCTGATGGCAACGTCAGCGGCAGCTCAATCGACGGGTACCGTCGGCTTTGAAGAAGACGTGATTATCGTCACGGGCGGCCGGACCAACGATGTTGGCGGCGTGGAAATCCCGAATACACCAAAGGCGAAGCAGGTTCTCGACGAAGAAATCATTCGTCGCCAGCGCCCTGGCCAATCGGTCAATGATATCATCAACCTTGTTCCCGGTGTCAGCTTCCAGAATAACGACCCTTGGGGTTCTTCCGGCGGTTCGTTCACGATCCGCGGTTTCAGCGACGATCGCATCTCCCAGACGCTTGACGGTCTGCCGCTCAACGATTCGGGCAACTATGCGCTTTATACCAGCCAGCAGGTCGACTCGGAAATCATCGAGCAGGTCAATGTAAACCTCGGCGTGACCGACGTTGATAGCCCGACCGCTTCTGCCGTCGGCGGCACGATCAACCTTCGTACACGCGAGCCCAGCGACGAGTTCAAGCTCACCGGCACGCTGTCGGTTGGTAGCACATTCGCTCAAGGCGATAACGATAACCGCAGCCGCCTTTACATGCGCGGCTTTGGAATGATCGACACCGGCGACCTTACCGGTTTCGGCACCAAGGCTTTTGCTTCGGCCAGCTATGTTCGCTATAATAACCCATTCAACAACTACGGCACTGTCGAAAAGCAGCAGTATAATGCTCGCATCTGGCAGGATATTGGCAGCAATGGCGACTTCATCGCTATCGCCGGTCACTATAACGAAAGCCGGAACAATTTCTTCGGCTCCTTCTCCCTGGACGACTTCCCGGAAACACGGGCAGACCGGTTCTACGACATTGATTATCCATGTACGGTTGATGCGCCTCAAGCTGGTACGGCCCAGGAAGCCAATGGTTGTGGTGCCGAATTTGATCGTCGCTTCAACCCTTCGAACACGGGCAACATTCGCGGTGCCTCGCGTTTCACCCTGGCGGACGGTCTAGTCCTGTCGGTCGACCCGAGCTACCAATATGTGAAGGCCAACGGCGGCGGCAATGAAGAACTGCTAGAGCAGACCCGCAATGTCGGCGGCGTCGAAATGACCGGTTTCATCAGCGGGAGATATTATTACGGACGCGACCTGAACGGTGACGGCGATGTTCTGGACGAAGTCAGCGGCTTTGATCCCAGCCAGACCCGCACCCGGCGCTTCGGTGTCATTTCCAACCTCTCCTACGAGCTCAATCCGGACCATCGCTTCCGTCTCGCTTATACTTATGACGATGCCAACCACCGTCAGACGGGCCAGACCTCGGTAGCGCTTCTCAACGGCGACATTCCTGATGTTTTCCCGGTTAACGACGGCCTGGTAACCGTCGATGGGTTCGAACTCAACAAACGCGACCGTCAGTCTTACGCAACATTGCACCAGATTTCCGGTGAATATCGGGGCAATTTCGGCGACCTTACTGCGGTTGTCGGGGTGCGCGCGCCATTCTTCACGCGCGAACTGAACCAGAATTGCTACACGACTTCGGCAAGCGGTTTCCTGGACTGTATCGGCGGCACCAGCGCGGCCTATGAAGCGGCAAACCCCTATGTCTACGATCCGGTAACCAACGAACCAAGCGGTTCGGCCCTGCCAACATCGCGAAAATATAAATATGATGATATCCTTCCGAACGTAGGCCTGACCTACGCTTTCGGTAGCGCATCCGTCTTTGCGAACTACGCCAAGGGTCTTTCCGTTCCGGCAACCGATCCGCTCTATGACTCGCTCTACTTCCCTGAGGATGCTCCGGGCGTGCAGCCAGTACCCGAAACGACCGACAGTCTCGATTTGGGGCTTCGCTATCGGACCGGCAACATCCAGGCCCAGTTTGCTGGCTGGTTTACACGCTATAACAACCGGCTCGCATCGGCCTATAACCCGCTTCTCGAAGAAACAATCTTCCGGAACCTTGGTCGCGTCGACAAATATGGCCTTGATGGTTCGATCGCGTGGACACCGTCACGTGACACGATGGTATATGTCTTCGGTTCGATCAACGAGTCCGAAATCAAGGACGACGTTCAGACCGGCAACTGCGATGCTGACGACCTTGCCGATGGGCTCGCACAATGTGCGGTTATCGGTGATCCGATCTTCGCTTTCACTGCCGGCAAGAACGAAAGCGGCGCCCCGCTTTGGACCGTCGGTGCCCGGGTGCAGCAACGCCTTGGTGACTTCGAACTGGGTGCCCAGGTCAAACATACCGGCAAGCGTTGGGTGAATGACACCAATGAACGGTCTGTTGGCGGCTACACGCTGGTCGACCTCGACCTTCGCTGGACGATCACGCAGAATCCGTTCGGCGATGATGTTGCGCTTCAGTTGAACGTTACCAACCTGTTCGACGAACTCTATGTCGGCGGCTTCGGCGGCGATCTGGATGGCAACGCGCCATTCGTCCAGATCGGCGCTCCCCGCGCAGCGAGCATCTCGCTGATCTTCGGCTACTAAGCCGATAGGCTAGGTAACCCGGTGTGATGCAATATCTCGCCGGACACACAAAAATATGAAAACGGCGGTGCTGAAAAGCGCCGCCGTTTTTCATTGCGTAACCTGTTCCGACAGCGACCGATAGACCGTGTCCGCTGCAGGCGCAGCAGATACGGGCCGGTGACCCGCTAGATATTCAAGGTAATTATAATATGGCGTCCGGCCTTTTACGGCATGGACCCGCCGGAACGATTCAGCGTGCTTCGGCGCGCAGCATCACTTGCTCGGCAACCATTTTCAGCTGCTCGTTGACGCCTTCGTCGGTGCAAATGCCCTGACTGAACATTCCCCCGGATGCATTGATTCCGACGCCGAGTGGAGTCGGCCAGCCGCGCAGCGAATGGACGATCGAACGCAGAGCCGCCAAGGTGCTACCGACCGCTTGCCAGCCATGCGCCGTCACGATCAGCCCGATGGGCAAGCCATCCAGATATGTACGATCATCGGTCGATGTTTCTTCGATATAGTCGATGGCGTTCTTGACCAGACCGGAGACGGTGCCGTGATAGCCGGGACTCGATATCAATATGCCATCGGCGCGGCGCACCAGCTCTACCAGATCCTTGCCGGTCTGGTTGATACCGGCCGGGTCCGAACGGTAATGCGGCAGCGCCATCAGGCGATCCGATCCGAACAGTTCGGTTTCTGCTCCGGCAGCTTCAGCGGCTTGCAATGAAATCGCCAACGCCATTTCGGTTGAGGAAATGGGGCTGGTCGTACCGCCAAGCCCTAGGATGAAAGGTTTTTTTGTCTGTTCCACCGGAACGCCATACCGATGATTAGCGGGCAATTGCAACGGCCTTGTGCAACCAGCCTGTTTCTTAATTGACCGATTAAATTTGGCCCATTAAGACCGGCGACAATTAGCGGGCTTTGAGCGCGCGCTCTACTCTCCTCGGACCAAAGGATTATCCCATGCGCAAATTTACCGAAGAACAGCATATGTTCCGCGATGCCTATCGCCGCTTCCTCGCCGACGAAGTCGCCCCCCGGATGGACGAGTTTCGCGAAGCCGGCATTGTCGACCGGGAGATATTCAAGAAAGCCGGCGACCAGGGCTTTCTGATGATCTGGCCGGACGAAAAATATGGCGGCATGGGCGATAATGATTTCCGCTACGAGCAGATCATCATCGAGGAAACCGCGCGAGCCGGCTGCGCCGAATGGTATAACACTCTCCACAGCCGTCTGGTTGGCCCCTATCTCAAGAATATCGGCAATGAAGAACAGCGCGAGCGCTTTCTTCCGAAATGCGTCAGCGGCGAAACCATTCTTGCCGTTGCGATGACCGAATCCGGCGCGGGCAGCGATCTTTCGGGCATGAAAAGCACGGCGAAGGACATGGGCGACCATTGGCTGCTCAACGGGTCCAAAACCTATATCTCCAACGGCATCAACGCCGACGTCGTGATCGTCGCTGCGAAGATTGACGGGGTAGAAGACAAGCATGCGATGGTCCTTTTGATCCTCGAGCGTGGTATGGACGGCTTCGAGCGCGGACAGAATCTGGAGAAAATCGGCCTTCATGCGCAGGATACAGCTGAGCTGTTCTTCAATGACGTCAAGATACCAAAGGAAAATACTTTGGGCACCCCCGGCAAGGGCTTCATCCATCTGATGGAGGGGCTGGCCGAGGAACGGCTGATCGCGATGGTCGGCTATGCCGCATCCGCACGGCGCGCTTTTGACGTTACGCGCGAATTTGTCATGGATAGGGATGTTTTCGGCAAGAAATTGTCGGATATGCAGAATACCCAGTTCAGAATGGCGGAAATGGACGCAAAAATCGACATGTTGCAAGTCTATGTCGACCATTGTGTCGATATCCATAACCAGGGCGGACTGACCGCCAATATCGCTGCCAAGGGCAAGATGCTGGGTAGCGAAATCGAGTGGGAAATGGCCGATCTCGGGCTCCAGCTGCATGGTGGTGCCGGCTATATGAAAGAATATGAAATCAGCCGGATCTTCACCGACGCCCGGATGAGCCGCATCTATGCCGGGTCGAGTGAAATCATGCGCTACATCGTCGGCCGCGACGTTTTCAGCCAGAAATACCAATCGATCCTCGAATAGTTTATAGCGGAATAGAGCCGGTCAGGGGCGAGTCGCCTCCTGGCTTGGTTGACGTTTACGTAAACTGCTTGACTGTGTTGCACTGCACCATTAGCATTGCGCAACATCCTTCCAATTCTTCCAGCGAGAGGAACCCCAAATGACCGAAGCCTTTATCTACGACGCAGTGCGATCGCCGCGCGGCAAGGGCCGCAACGATGGCGCCCTGCATGAAATCACCGCTCTCGACCTCGCCGCACAAGTGCTGGCATCGATCAACGATCGCAACGAGTTAGAGGGCCACGAAGTCGAAGACATCGCCTTTGGCTGTGTCTCTCCCGTCGGCGAGCAAGGCGCAGTGATCAGCCGCATGGCAGCACTGAAAGCCGGCTATGCCGACACGACATCGGCGATCCAGGTCAACCGTTTCTGCGGTTCCGGTCTGGAAGCGGTGAACATTGCAGCGGGCAAGGTCTGCTCCGGTGAAACCGATTTGGCTATCGGTGGCGGCATCGAATCCATGTCGCGCATCCCGATGGGCAGCGACGGTCTCGGCGGCATGGCCGACCCGACCCTCGTCTTTCAGGAATATTTCGTGCCTCAGGGCATTTCCGCCGATCTGATCGCCACCAAATATGGCTATAGCCGCGACGACGTCGACGCCTATGCGGTAGAAAGCCAGAAACGCGCCGCCAAAGCGTGGGACGAGAAGCGCTTCGCCAAATCGATCCTGCCAATCCGCGACGTGATTGGCGAAGTCGTGCTCGATCGGGACGAACTGATGCGCCCCGAAACCGATATGCAATCACTCGGCGCGCTTGGCCCTGCTTTCAAGATGATGGGCGAACAGATGCCCGGCTTTGACGATGTCGCGATCCTCAAGCATCCCGAGATCGAGAAGATCAACCACGTCCACCATGCCGGTAACAGCTCCGGCATCGTCGATGGTTCCGCGGCCGTACTGGTCGGCAATGCAGGCGCTTCCGATAAATTCGGCCTGAAACCGCGGGCACGGATCGTGTCGATGGCCGCTATTGGCTCCGAACCGACGATCATGCTGACCGGCCCGGAATTTGCCGCCAAGAAGGCACTGGAACGTGCCGGAATGACAGCAAATGATATCGATCTATGGGAATTGAACGAGGCCTTTGCCGCCGTCGTTCTGCGCTTCATGGATGCGATGAATGTCGACCACAGCGTCATGAACGTCAACGGCGGCGCGATTGCGATGGGCCATCCGCTCGGCGCAACCGGCGCGATGATCCTCGGTACCGCACTCGATGAGCTCGAACGTTCCGGCAAGTCCACCGCTCTCGCGACGCTTTGCATCGGCGGCGGCATGGGCATCGCCACGATTATCGAGCGGGTGAACTAATTGACTGTCCCCCCGCCAAGACCGGGGGCAGGCTCCCTTTTTGAACTGGATTCCGGCCTTTGCCGGAAAACGAATACAGGACAGAACACATGACCTACGAAACATTCACGGTTGATATCGACAGCGACGGCATTGCGCTGGTCACCATCGATCTTCCCGGCCAGTCGATGAACGTCTGGAACCAAAGCCTCATTACTGATTTCAAAACCTTCGTCGAAGAGCTGATCAGCAAGGACGAAATCAAGGGCGCGGTGATTACATCGGGCAAGAAGTCCGGCTTCCTTGCCGGTGCCGACCTCAACATGCTCGGCGCATCGAAAGCCGCCAGCTTGGCCGAAGCGTTTGAAAGCGCCTGGGAGCTGAACGGCATGCTGCGCCGCATGGAAACCGGCGGAAACAGCGCCAAGGACCTGCTCAAAGGTACCGCCCACGCCAAACCGGTCGCTTGTGCCCTGAACGGCCTTGCGCTTGGCGGCGGTCTCGAACTTGCGTTGGCCTGCCATTATCGCGTTTGCGCCGACAATCCCAAGATTCAGCTCGGCTTGCCCGAAGTACAGGTTGGCTTGCTGCCAGGCGGCGGTGGAACCCAGCGCCTGCCACGTCTCGCAGGACTTCAGGCCGCAGGCATGGCGATCATGATGGGCCAGCCGATGAATCCGCAAGCAGCGCTCGCCCAGAAAATCGTGGATGAAGTCGTTCCTGCGGACGAAGTCGTCGCGAAAGCCAAGGAGTGGGTCAAGGCCAATCCCAAGGCCTCCGCACCATGGGACAAGAAGGGCTATAAATTCCCCGGCGGCGCCGGATCGATGGATCCCCGCGCCGTGCCGCTCTATCTCGGCTCCTCGGCGATTGCGCTGAAGCAGAGCAAGGGCAATTATGAAGCGGTCAAGGCGATCCTGTCCTGCCTCTACGAAGGTTCAATGTTGCCAATGGACACCGCGCTGAGGGTGGAAAGCAAATATTTCACCAAGCTGCTGTCCGGTCCGCAAGCCAAGAATATGATCCGCACCCTGTTCATCAACAAACAGGCCGCAGAAAAAGGCGCAGCCCGTCCCGAAGGCGTTCCACCGTCCGACATCAAGACGGTCGGCGTACTCGGCGCAGGCCTGATGGGCTCCGGCATCACCCATGTCACCGCCAAGGGCGGGATGAATGTCATCGTGCTCGATCGCAATATGGAAGAGGCGCAAAAGGCCATCGATTACAGCCAGAAGATCGTCGACAAGGGCGTGAAGCGTGGCAAGATGACCCAGGAAAAGGCCGACGCCTTCATGGCGCGGATCACCCCGACCGACAATTACGACGATCTGAAAGATGTCGACCTGATCATCGAAGCGGTATTTGAACGCCCCGATGTCAAAGCCGATGTGATCAAGAAGACCGAAGCGGTTATCGGCAAGGATGTGATTTTCGCTTCCAATACCTCGACCCTGCCAATCACCGGCCTGGCGAAGAACAGCGAACGCCCTGACCAGTTTATCGGGATGCATTTCTTCTCTCCGGTTGAAAAAATGCCGCTGCTGGAAATCATCCCTGGCGCCGAAACCGGTGACAAGGCTCTGGCGGTTGCGCTCGATTATAACGCAAAAATTCGCAAGGTTCCGATTGTCGTCAAGGATGTTCGCGGCTTCTACACCAACCGCGTGTTCCCGCCTTATGCCAATGAAGCGATGCTGATGGTGGCAGAGGGCGTGAAACCTGCGCTGATCGAAAATGCTGCCATCGCCATGGGTATGCCGATTGGTCCGCTCGCCGTGGTCGATGAAACGACCCTGCAACTCGGCTACGACATCATGACCTCGACCAAGGAAGAACTGGGCGATGCCTATGTGCCGAGTGGCACCGAAGAGCTGATGGATATCATGGTCAAGCAGATCGACCGTCGCGGACGGCGCTTTGGCGGTGGTTTCTACGAATATGCCGACGATGGATCGAAAAAGCTCTGGCCCGGCCTTGCCGATCATTTCCCTCTCGCCCAAGAGCAGCCGGATGTTGAAGAGGTCAAACAGCGTTTGATGTTCATCCAGCTGATCGCCACCGCGCAATGTTTCGACGAAGGCGTTGTTTCCGATCCGCAGTCCGCCGACCTTGGCGCGATCTTCGGCTGGGGCTTTGCCCCCTGGACCGGCGGTCCGATGAGCCATATCGATACAATGGGCGTCGACAATTTTGTCCGTATCGCCGACAATCTGGCACAGAAATTTGGCGAGCGGTTCAAACCACCGATGAGCTTCCGCGAGAAAGCGGACAAGGGCGAGAGCTTTTACAAAGCCGCTTAGGCCTGATCGAAGCAATATAAGAAAGAGCTCCTTCGGGGGCTCTTTTTTTGCCTGTTACAAAAGCCGTTTTGAAAGCGTGTCGATCTTGTCGGAAAGCTGGTCGAGTTTTTGCGACAACTGGTCGAAAGTCGAACTATCGGTTCCGGCAGCACCATCGACCGCCCCATAATGCGACCGGAACAGCGCCACAATCTGTTCGACGACCGGCTCCTGTTCCCGCACCTTGTGATCGGCATCCAGAGTCATTTCGATCGACCGCCCGCTATATTCCAGGCTGCCGTAGAAGATATCCCGCGCCTGCCACAGAACCGCATCCTGTCTAAGCTCGCCTCGATCCTGCCCGCGCAGGAATAGCCGGTCGAAGACCGCAACATAATGCCGCAGATGATCACGCGAAACGCTGACCTCGCTGTTGTTCCGACGCAGCGCGAAACTGAGATTGATAAAATCCGCGTTCACAATCAGGATGTTCAGATGATATTGCGCCAGCGCCGGCAACCGGTCGAAAAACCCTTCGGATCTTGTTGACGCCATGACCGCTTCCGCCTCTCGGGTAAGCCCGTCCCAGAATTGCTGCAGTACCGCCAGCATCAATTCGGCTTTCGACTCGTAATAGCTGTAGATCGTGCCCTCGCCGATATGAGCCCGGCGCGCAATCTCCGACACCCGCGCGCCGTCAAAACCATGTTCAACAAATACAGCGCGTGCCGCATCGAGAATCACCCGTTCCTTGCGCTCCAGCTTGACCCGCTGGGTTTCCGGATTGACCGCTTTAGTCGCCAAAACCTGTCCTTTATTGAGCTTGACTCGAAAATACCGAATGCTATTCAATTAACCTTTGTGGGCTCTCTGTGTCAAATCGCGAATAGTCCGCTGGGTAAAATCGGAAAGAGGCGCTGCACCAATGCCCCAGTTTAAGTCCAAGATTGTCACCGGTTCGGAGAGCTTTGCGCAGAACCGCAAAGATATGCTGACGCTGATCGATCATCTCCGAAGCCTCGAAAATCGTGCCATTGCAGCGTCGGAGAAGCGCCGGCCGACATTTGAAAAACGCGGCCAATTGACCCCGCACGAAAGGCTGAAGCGCCTGCTCGATCCGGGCATGCCGTGGCTGCAGCTTTATAATATGGCCAATTATCTGGTCGAGGACAGCAATCCAGACACCAGCATTCCCGGCGGCAGCGTAATATTGGGGATCGGTTTCGTCAAAGGCGTGCGCTGCATGATCTGGGTTGATGACAGCGGCATTCGCGCGGGGGCGGCGACAACGGGTGGTTGGGATGCCAGCAAGGGCGCGCAGAAAATCGCGCAGGATCTCAAATTGCCGTTCATCCACTTGGTTGAAAGCGCTGGTGCAAACCTGATGGAATATAAGGTCGAGCTTTGGGCCCATGGCGGCATGCTGTTCCGCAATCTCGCTTGGCTCAGCGCGGCCGGCGTCCCGACAATGGTGGTGCTGCACGGTCCGTCGACCGCTGGCGGCGCCTATATGCCGGGCATGTCGGACTATGTTATCGGCATCCGCGACAATGGCATGGCTGCGCTGGGCGGCGCGGCGCTTGTGCATGCGGCTACCGGCGAAGTTGCCGATGACCGCGAACTCGGTGGAACCGAAATGCACGCGTCGACAACCGGTAGCGTTGAATATCTCGCCGATGACGATGCCCACGGCATTGCCATTGCCCGCGAGACAATGGGCCGGCTCGACTGGAACAAGAATACCACGCCGATCCGCCGCAATGACTATGAAGAGCCGGTCTACGACATTGACGAGATCGCCGGTGTGGTGCCCACCGATTATACCATTCCTTATGATGTCCGCGAAGTCGTGGCCCGGATCGTCGACGGTTCCGATTTCGAGGAATTCAAGCCGCGCTATGGTCCCGGCACCGTCTGCATGCAGGCGAGCATCATGGGCCATGCGGTCGGACTGATCGGCAATAACGGCCCGTTCGATCCCGAAGCGGCGGCCAAGGCCACCCATTTCTTCCAGCTTTGTGACCAGTCGCAGCTGCCGATCATCTTCCTCAACAACACCACCGGCTATATTGTCGGTACCGAGTCCGAGCATAAGGGCATGATCAAGCTGGGCAGCAAGATGATTCAGGCTGTGTCCAACGTCCGGGTACCAAAACTGGCACTGTATATCGGCGCGAGCTTTGGCGCGGGCAATTACGGGATGAGCGGGATCGCCTTCGAACCCGATTTCCTGTTCAGCTGGCCCAATGCCAAAACTGGCGTCATGGCGGGCGCTTCGGCCGCCAACACGATGAGCCACGTGGCCCGGGTCCAGGCCAAGCGCAAAGGCGTCGAGCCGGATGAAGAAGCGATTGCCAAGCAGGAGCAGCGGATCAAGGATATTTTCGAAGCGCAGGAAAGCGCCTTCTTCACCTCCGGCCGGGTGCTCGACAATGGTGTTATCGATCCCCGCGATAGCCGCAAGGTTTTGGGTTTCGCGCTGGAAACGATCTTTGAAGCGCAGAACCGGACGCTTCATCCCAATGCATTCGGAGTGGCACGGATATGACCAATCTTCCTGGAACAGAAACCCTCGAACTCGAACTCAAACAGGGCTGGCTGACCATCTGGTTCAACCAGCCGGAGAATCGCAATGCGTTGAGCGATGCATTGGTAGCGGAACTGGGGGGAGTGCTGAAAAGCGTGCGCGACGATCGCAGCGTCCGCGGCATCACCCTGCGGGGACGCGGCGGCGTTTTCTGTGCCGGGGCGGATCTCAAGAATTTCAAAGAGAATTTCCAGCAAAGCGGCGACCGTGCGGCGATTATCAAGATGTCGAGCGGCGCAGCGGAGATTTTCGACCTGGTCAACACAGCGCCGCAAGTGGTGATCGTATTGATCGAGGGCGCGGCCATGGCCGGCGGCTTTGGCTTGTCCTGCTGCGCGGATGTTGTGATCTGCGAGAGCGGCGCTCGTTTCGCGATGACCGAGACTGCCATTGGCGTGTCACCCGCGCAGATATCCCCCTTCGTGATCCAGAAGCTCGGCTATGCCACCGGTCGCCGATTGATGCTGACCGCCGCGCGGTTTGACGGAACAGAGGCCCATAAACTGGGATTCGCGGATTTCATCGCCGACGATGTGCCGGGTCTGGAAGCGATCGAAATGCAGTTGCGCAAACAGGTACTCGGCGCTGCGCCCGGTGCCGTCGCCGCGACCAAGGAATTGCTCGGACAGATCGCCGGCCAGCCGCGTGAGGAAGTGATCCGTCTGGCAGCTGAAAATTTCGCCGATCGCATGGTCAGCGATGAGGCCAAGGAAGGCGTCGCCAGCTTCTTCGAGAAACGCAAACCCAGTTGGGTGGTAAAACCGGAATGAGACATCAGTGCCATTCCATATCCGTCATCCTGAACTCGTTTCAGGATCTTTCCAATTCATCAGCTCACGGGGTGCTGAAGCAATTTCAGCATGACGAGGTATATATATGACCCGAATCAACACACTCCTCGTCGCCAACCGCGGCGAAATTGCCTGCCGGGTGATGCGCACGGCCAAGGAGCAGGGCATCCGCACGGTCGCGGTCTATTCCGATGCGGACGCGGACGCGCCCCATGTCAAAATGGCGGATGATGCGGTGCGCATTGGTCCCGCACCGGTCAATGAATCCTATCTTCTGATCGACAAAATCATCCAGGCGGCAAGGGACACCGGCGCGGATGCGATTCATCCCGGCTATGGTTTTCTCTCGGAGAATGCTGCCTTTTCCAAAGCCTGCGCCGACGCCGATATCATCTTTGTCGGGCCACCGGAAAAAGCGATCGACGTGATGGGCGACAAGGCGCGGTCGAAGCGCGCGATGATTGCCGCTGGCGTGCCCTGCGTGCCCGGCTATCAGGGCGATGATCAGGCGGACGACGTGCTGGTCACCGAAGCGAGCAAGATCGGTGTGCCGCTGATGGTCAAGGCTGCCGCTGGTGGTGGCGGTCGCGGCATGCGGCTGGTCCATGACCTGAAAGACGTCGCCAATGCGATCAAGCTGGCGCGTTCAGAGGCCGAAAATGCCTTTGGCAATGGCGAGCTGATCCTCGAGAAAGCGATTATCAAGCCGCGCCATGTCGAAATCCAGGTCTTTGCAGACAGCCAGGGCAATACCATTCATCTCGGCGAGCGCGACTGTTCGGTCCAGAGGCGCCACCAGAAGGTAATCGAGGAAGCGCCCTGTCCCGCCATGACGCCAGAACTGCGAGAGCAGATGGGTGCGGCTGCGGTAGAGGCGGCCAAGGCTGTCGATTATATTGGCGCCGGTACGGTCGAATTTCTGCTCGATCAGGCGGGCGGATTCTATTTTCTGGAAATGAACACGCGGCTGCAGGTCGAACATCCGGTAACTGAAGAAGTCACCGGTCTTGATCTGGTCGCGCTGCAACTCAAAGTCGCGTCAGGCGACCTGCTGGGGCTCGAACAGGCGGACATCACGCTCACCGGCCATGCGATGGAAGTGCGGCTCTATGCCGAGGATGCGGCGGATGATTTTCTGCCGAGCACCGGCCCGGTCCATTTGTGGAAACCCTCCACCCTGTCACGCGTCGACAGCGGCATACAAAGCGGCGGCGAGGTATCGCCCTTTTACGATTCAATGGTCGCCAAGATCATCACCCATGGCGCTACCCGCGACGAAGCGCGGCGGCGGATGATTACGGCGTTGTCGGAAACCGCTCTGTTCGGTCCCAAGACCAACCGCGATTTCCTGATTGATGCGCTCGACCGGCCCGATTTCGTCAAAGGCGAGGCCACCACCGCGTTCATCGCCGAAAATTATGGCGAAGGCGGAGTCGATCTCGGCGCCCATGATTTTGCCTCTTATGCCATCGCCTCGGTCATCCATCACAAGCTGCGGCAACAGGCGGCGCACCGGCTGGCGCTCAACGTGAATCCGGAAATGCTCGACTGGTCGAACACCGGCACACTGGAAACCGTGGCGCAATATGCCGATGGCGAGGATGCCCAGACCATCCATGTCCATGTCAACAAGCCGGGCTATTATCGTGTCAGTGCCGGCGAAGAGGGCGTCGCGGTCGACCTGATCAGCCTGACCGCCGATCGTGCAAAATTGCGGGTAGGCGGGCGCACCATCGAAGCCATTTATTATAGCGACCGTCGCACCCTGTATTTGGCGCTGCCGAAACGATCACTGACGGTCACCGACCTGACCGGACTCAGCGCTATGGAGGATGCCGGTGGTGGCGGCACTGTCGTCGCGCCGATGCACGGACTGTTGCTCGAGATATTGGTCGAGACCGGCGCACGGGTTGCCAGGGGCGACAAGCTGGCCGTACTCGAGGCGATGAAGATGCAGCATGAGATACTCGCTGAGATCGACGGGACGGTCGAAAACATTGCCGCGATAGCGGGCAAGCAGATTGCCGCCGATGATCTCATTCTGGAGATTGTCGCTGATGAAAGCGAAGAAACCAAAACTTGATAACTGCCGTTCGTACTGAGCTTGTCAAAGTACGAGTGCTCGCCAGGGGCCCTTCGATAGGCTCAGGGCGAACAGAAATAAGGATATCCACCGATGAACAATAAAATTTGCGACATGCTCGGAATCGAATTTCCGCTGGTTGCTTTCTCCCATTGCCGCGATGTCGTGGCCGCTGTTTCCCGCGCCGGCGGCATGGGCGTGTTTGGCGGAGTCAATTGCTCGCCGGAAATGCTCGAAGAGGAACTCAGCTGGATCGACGCCCATGTCGATGGCAAGCCTTATGGTCTCGATATCATCGTCCCGAACAAGGTCGAGGGAAAGGGCGAACAGCTTGACCCGGAAGCGGTGCTGGCCTCGATTCCTGACGAACATAAGCAATTTACCAATGACATAATGCAGCGTCATGGCGTCGATGCCGCGCGCAGCGCGGCGGACATCGAAGCGGTGCGCCGAGAACAGGTTGCCTTCACCGATAATCTGCGCGGCGGCACGGCGGCAGCGATACTGGAAGTGGCTTTCCGGCACCCGATCAAGCTGATCGCCAATGCTCTGGGAATCCCGCCGCAGGTGATGCTGGAAATGGGGCAAAGGCACAATGTTCCGGTCGCGGCGCTGGTCGGGACGAGAGATCATGCGATGAGTCAGGTCGCTGCCGGTGTCGATATCATCATTGCCGTTGGCGGCGAAGCCGGCGGACATACTGGCGACATATCGACCATGGTGCTGATCCCCGAAGTCTGCAACGCGCTGGCCCAGATTGGCGATGATACACCGGTGCTCGCGGCGGGCGGCATTGCCACCGGTGCGCAGATGGCTGCGGCCATGGCGATGGGCGCCAGCGGCGCCTGGTGCGGATCGGTCTGGTTGACCACGGTTGAAGCGGAGACCAATCCGGTGGTGAAAGAGAAAATGCTCGCAGCCACATCACGTGATACGGTGCGGGCGCGGTCACGCACCGGCAAACCATCAAGGCAATTGCGCTCCCCCTGGACCGATGCCTGGCAAGCTGAGGGCGCACCCTCCCCGCTTCCCATGCCGTTACAGTCTTTGGTCGCAGAGCCCCCGTTGCGGGTGCTCGACAAGCTCAGTCAGGGTGACAATCAGGGCGCCAAGGATCTCGCTACATACTGGGTCGGACAGGGCGTCGGGCTGATGAACGAACAGATGACTGCGGGTCAGGTGGTGCAGGGCTTCAAGGAAGATTTCCTCACCGCTTATGAAAGACTGAGCACCAATCTCGGCGAATGACGCTGTCCTATTCATCCTGAGCTTGTCGCAGGTTCGGTTGCGCCATATGGTCAGGCGCGCTTTGCAGAGACGGAGCCGGGATTGAGGATCGCATGACAGAGATGACACCGACACAACCACTGGCCGGAATCAGGGTCATCGAGTTTTCCACGATGGTCACCGCCTCGCTGGCGACGATGATGTTTGCCCAGCAGGGCGCGGATGTGATCAAGGTAGAGCCGCCCGGCATTGGCGACCCGATGCGCTGGCTGGGTAGCGAGAAGAGCGGTATTTCCGGTCTGTTCCACAATTGCAATCAGGCGAAGCGATCGATCACGCTTGATCTCAAAACAGCGGAGGGTGTCGCCCATGCCCGTCAGCTCTGTCTGTCGGCCGATGTCGTGATCCACAATTACCGCCCGGGTGTGATGGACCGGCTCGGACTGGGCAGCACCGCTCTGCGCCAGGAGAAACCGGACCTTGTATATTGCGCGATCACCGGCTTTGGCCATGAAGGCCCGCTATCCGGTCGCCCGGCCTATGACCATGTAATGCAGGCGATGGCAGGGTTCATGACCTTGCAAGGTCACCCGGAAGGTTTCGCCTATGTCAAAACCCTGATTTGCGACAAGATTACCGCCTATACCGCGGCACAGGCGATCACCGCTGCCCTGTTTGCCCGCGAACGATCCGGTAACGGTCAGCATATCGATCTGTCGATGCTGGAAAGCTGCGTTGCCTTTCTCTGGCCGGACGGCGGGATGCATCTCACCTTGCAGGCGGACGATGTTACCCATGGTGCGCCCTTCGCCGACTATTACCAACTCCCGCTTCGATCCACGGACGGTGCCATCGCCTACGCCGCGATGACCGACGATCACTGGGCGGCGATCTTCGATATCGTCGGTCGGCCGGACCTGAAGACGGAAGAAAAATATCAGGGCATGGCCAACCGCAGTGTCCATATGGCGGAGCTCGCGTCCATTATCGCCAGCCAGAAGCCGGACCTGACCAGCGCCGAGATGGTCGCCGGTCTCGCCGAACATGATGTGCCGGCTGCTCCCTGTCTGTCACTGCAAGACCTGCCCGCCAACCAGCAGGCGCTGGCAATCGGGATATTTGAACAGACCGAACACCCGCTGCTCGGCGCTGTTCAGCATGTCACATCACCGGCGCGCTTTGGCGGTGCCAAGCTGGCACCCTGCGGCCCCAGTCCGGCGCTGGGTGAACATAGCCAAGCCATTCTGGCCGAGCTCGCCGCACGCCCGCAACCATAGATCGCTTCAATGGAAGCCGGACGCCGTCATCTGGTTGCGTATGGCTGCGATCTGGCTATTCTCTGCAGAAAAATAAGGAGAGAATCGCATGACTTGGCAAATGGCCGATATCTGGGAAAATATTGCAAAAGCAATTCCCGGCAAGCCCGCAATCGTCGACGGCGACAAACGCTATAGCTGGGCACAATATGAAAACCGCGCCGCCCGGGTCGCTCAGCTACTGACCGACCATGGCCTCCGGCCCGGAGCGAAGCTCTCGATCTATTCCTATAATTCAGCAGAATATATGGAGACCCAGTTCGGTGCCTTCAAAGCGCGCGTCTGCCCGGTCAATGTCAACTACCGCTATCTCGAAGCGGAACTGACCCACGTCATCAACAATAGCGACAGCGAAGCCCTTGTCTTCCAGGCGCAATTCGCACCGCGCGTTGCCGCGATTCGGGACCAGCTCGAGCAGGTCAAATTATTCCTCGAAATCGACGATGGATCGGGCGAGCATCTCGAAGGTGCCGTTGCCTATGAAGAGGCATTGCTGAGTACCGAGCCGATGCCGGTGATCGAGCGGTCGAACGATGACATTTACATGCTCTACACCGGCGGCACGACCGGCATGCCCAAGGGCGTGATGTATGATCACAAGAGCTTTGCCAGCGCCCTGCTCGCCAAAGGGTTTGAAATGCGCGAGATGACACCACCGACCGATGCGTCCAGTTTCGGTCCGTTGGTGGAGCAGCTGCACGCCGCCGGTGCAACGAGTCGCTCCATCCCGGCCTGCCCTATCATGCACGGCACCGGCATGTGGATCGGCGCAATGATCCCGCACAGTCTGGGCGGCTGCGTTATACTGTTCGACAACAGCCATTTTGATCCGGCAACACTCTGGCAACTGGCCGAGGACGAGAAAGTCACCGATATCACGATCGTCGGCGACGTTTTCGCCAAGCCGATGCTCGCGGCGCTGGAAGATGCCAAGACGGCAGGACAAGCCTTTGATTTATCTTCACTTCAGATGATGGGAAGCTCCGGTGTGATGTGGTCGACCGAAGTGAAGCGTGGCCTGCTTGGCCATTTGCCGCATATGGCGATCGTCGACAGCATGGGCTCGACCGAAGGCAGCATGGGGTCGTCCATCACAACGGTGGAAAATATCGATATCGACCAGACCGCCAAATTCGAAATGAATCCGACAACCAAGGTGCTAACCGAAGACGGCAAGCCGGTGGCGCCCGGATCCGGAGAAATGGGCCTGATCTGCAACGGCGGGATGGTGCCGCTCGCCTATTACAAGGACGAAGAAAAAAGCGCCGCGACCTTCAGGACATTCGACGGAGTGCGCTATTCGATCCCCGGCGATTTTGCGACGGTCGAGGCAGATGGCTCGATCACTTTGCTCGGCCGCGGTTCCGCTTGCATCAACAGCGGCGGCGAGAAGATTTTTCCCGAAGAAGTGGAAGAAGCGCTCAAGACGCATGACAGCGTCTACGACTGTCTGGTTGTCGGCCTGCCCGACGACCGCTTTGGCCAGAAGGTGACGGCGGTCCTGTCGATAGCGGAAGGCGCGAGCTTTGACGAAGCGGAACTCAATGAACATGTCCGCTCGAAACTCGCGGCCTACAAGGCCCCGCGCGCCATTGTCCTGGTTGACGAAGTCCCGCGCGCCGCCAATGGCAAAGCCGGGTATAAGGCAGCGAAGGAGATCGCCCTGGCGCGACTGCAGGTGCCGGCCTAAATCCGGACTGGCCTTAACCGGCCGGCTCGTGGCCACCTCGACCATTGACGGATCACCACCATCCACCGCATGGACGGACGATGATTGTTCAACTCATCCACAACCCGGCCTCGGGTACATTTGACGAAGCCCGGCTGGACGTTCTGTCCCGGGCCTTTCAGGCGTGCGGGGCGCAAGTGCGCCTGGGCCGGACCGAGATAGACGGACGGTTCGAGATTTTGCCGGAGTGCGACCTCGTTTGCGTATCCGGCGGTGACGGTGCCTTGCGGCTGGTCGTTGCATCGATGGTCAGGGCAGGACTGTCCAAGCCGCTATGCATATTTCCCGCCGGCACGGTCAATCTCGTCGCCAAGGAACTGGGCTATTCCAGCGATCCGGAAATATTTGCGCGAGAGATCATGGCGGGATTCCTTTCCCCGGAAACCGCCCGGCTGGAAGCCCCGCTGGTGACCAGCGACGGTCAGCCCTTTGTCGCCTGTATCAGCGCGGGCCCGGATGGACAGGCTGTCGCCCGGCATAGCCCGGCACTCAAAAAACGCATCGGCGGAGCCGCTTATGCCTGGTCGCTGATAAAGCTGCTCGGCGACTGGCCGAAGCTACGCTTTTTACTGACGGTGGAATCGCCTGACGGAACGACCAAACAGCTGACGAGCGGTGCTTTCTACGTAATCAAGGCCCATCATTATGCCGGAAACTGGACACTGGCGCCATCGGCAGAGCTGGCGTCCGATATATTCCACGTCATCGCGTTGACGCGGGCCCGCCGCCGGGATTTTTTCCGTTTTCTGGCAGCAGTGGTGCTTGGACGGGATCCGGCAAGGCTCGATTTTGTCCAGTCGCTACCCGCCTGTCGCCTCTCGATAACAACGGCAGACGAACAGTCCCGATGCGCCGCTTTTCAGGTGGATGGCGACCTGCTTCCGAAGCCACCGCGCGAGATCAGGATGGCTGACCGGACGGTCGCCTATTGCTTGCCGCTACCTGCGTAAATCCCGGTGTTCTAGGCCGTGCGGCAGTGGGCCGCGATCAGATCGACCATTGTCGGCAATTTGCTCGGTGGCAGATCATGGCCCATCCCCTCGACCAGCTCAAAGCGGGCATCTTTGACATTGGCGGCGATATCCTCTCCGCATGCGGACGGAATAAGCGGATCTTCCGCACCGTGAATCACCATCGTCGGCGCGGTAATCCGCTTGGCGACCGGACGCAAATTGCCCGTATCGATAATCGCTGCCATCTGGCGTTTCGGGCCCGGCGGGTAGAAACCCCGTTCCTGCGCCAGTTTCATCATCGCCCGTCGTTCCTCGGGACGGCTGCGGCCTTCCTCCGATGCGATAAGCGACGAAAAAGCCAGTCCCAGTTCCAGAGCCTCGTCCGGAGTCCGCGCTTTTGCCCGGGCCGTCTGCATCAACACCTTGCGTACTTCGGCGTCGGCACCGGGGAGGCCCGGACCATTGGTCGACGACATGATCGGCGTGAAAGACAGCACCCGATCGGCGTGATCGGCAGCTATCAGCTGACCGATCATCCCGCCCATCGAAGCACCGACAATATGCGCTTTGTCAATTTCAAGCGCGTCGAGCACACCGACAGCATCTCTCGCCATATCGCTCAGATTATAGGGCGCCATCTGGCGTTTGGGGAAAAAGCGCTTGGCAACCAGCTGCCGAATCGGATGCGGAGGCCGCACGCCGTCAAATTTATACGAGAGGCCGACATCCCGATTGTCGAACCTGATGACCCGGAAGCCTTCTGCAACCAGTCCATTGACAAAATCCATCGGCCAGTAGATCAACTGCGCGGTATAGCCCATGACCAGCAGAATTGCCGGATCCTCGGGGTTGCCGTGATCTTCTACTTCAATATTGATGCCATTGGCAGTGACTTGCATGTGCGGTTCCCGATCTACGCGAAAACAGAATCAGTAACAGAATGCGCAGAGGTTACAAGAACGGCAGCGCGCGCTGGCTAGGGTATGATTTTCCGGTCCGGCCGGTCGCTGTCATTGCCCGCCATATTCGCGTTGGAGCCGACCGTCACCGCGCCCAGTCTTGCAACCTGATTATCGTTATCGACCACGGCGCGCGCCGCCAATATCATCGGCACCTGGATCGCCTGCGCCGAGAGTTTCGCGATACGGACCGTATAGGTGCCATAAGGAACGCCATCGAACAGGAAGAAGCCGTCAAACTCGGTCTGGGTTTCCCGAACGACGCGGCCCTCGCCATTGATCAGTTCCATACCGACACCGGCAATCGTACCGCCGCCCCTGCGCATCAACGTGCCCTCCACTTCACCGGCACTGACCAGCGGTAGCTCGACCGTCATGGCGATACCGGGCCGCGGCGTGATCACCACACCGGGCAGGGCTGGCTGCACATAGGGGTTGGGCAGACTGCTGCTGTCAATCCCGATCAACACCGGCCGGAAAGGCTGCAGATTGTCGATGACGGCGCGGCCCCTGGCATCGGTAGCCGTGAAGGCCGCCGCCTGCCCGGCGGTCAGCTCGACATTTCCCGCCAGCGATTCCCCGGGCTGGCGAATGCCGTCCCCGTTTTCGTCGTGAAATACGATTGCCAGAGCCTGGCCATTATTCGCCAGCTTGTTGCTCGAGAAACGGAATTTGCCGTTGCGCGGGTCGGGGCCTAGGCTGAAAGCGAGATTGAGTCCCGCCGCCATCGAGCCATCCGTCGCGGCTTCGGCGGTCGCAGTCAGAGAAAAGCGTTCAAAGCGGCGGATGATCCCGATACCCGCGCGTCCGCGATCCAGCCCGGCATCATAACCCAGTTCCGCTCGCCAGTCGGACCGCTCTCCGGCGCGCCATTCGCCTGTGAAATTGACCTGCTCGAAGCGTTTTTCCGGGGCTAGGCGGTAGACCGCTTCACCACGCAGGCGGACCTTGCCGATCCGGCCATTGGCGAGCAGCCGCGCGCCCAGACGATCCGGTGGATCTGGGCCGAAATCACTATATTGCTGCTCCCAGTTAAGCTCGCCGGTCAGCGACAGACGATTGAGATTAAATGACATGCGCCCCGTTACATCCAGGCTATCGCGGCCGTCGGAGCGCGTTTCATATTGCGCGTCAATATGGACCGGTACGATCTTGCTGCCAATCTTGAAACTATGGTCAACCGCCAGACTGTGCCGCGATTTCGCATTTTTTTCGATCTGGTCGGAGATGAAATCACCGCGCGCCCAGATTGATTCGGCGGTGATATAGCTGTCACCAAGCTGGCCGAGCAGCTGACCGCGTATCGCCATACCGCTGCCAAGGTTGGAGGCGGCCGAAAGCTCTACCAATGTCGGCCCCACGGCCCGGCGAACCGATCCCTCGAGATAATCATGGCGATTGCCGTCGATTTGCAGGCTGAACAAGGATGCCGCAACCGATGTCTTGGCATTGATTCCGCGCTCCAGCCCGAATCCGCCACGCCAGCCCGCCTGACGGGTCGGCAAAAACTCGCCGAGTCGGATCAGATCCTCGCCGGCTTCGTGGATTCCGGCCCAATAATAAGTCTGTCTGGGGGGAATCGAGTCGATCCCCACCGGAATGACCTGCACGTCACGCCTGATCTGTCCCTGCGGGCCGTAAAGCACCACCTCGAAGCGGTTCTGGCCGTAGAGCAAAGGCACATCGACAAATTCGTAGCGACCATCGCTGCGGTTTTCGGCGAAAGCGAGCAGCTGGCCATTGCGATAGAGTTCGGCGTCCCAGCCGCTGGGCAATTCGCCCCGGAAACTGGTGCGGTCAAAACTGTCGGGCCGTTCGATCGGGCGGTTGGTCACCAATGCCCCCCGTCCTGCAACAGACTGGGAAACCAGTGGCGTGGAGAAGGTAGATACATCGCCCAATGCAAAATGGGTCGCCTGCAACGGCCCGAGAAGTTCGCCCTTGGGGTCGGTTCGGTACGCCCTGACCCTCAGGCTCTCCGGCACACCACCATTATCGGAGGAAAGCCGTGCATCAAAGCTCGCCTTGCCGACCTCACCGGACGCATAAAGCTCGTAGCGCAGGTCAAACTTCTGGCCCGACTGTTTATCCCTCAGGCCGCCGGCCGATATTACCGCATCCACCGATGGTGTGCGCCAGAATTTATAGGCTTCCGATGATTGCGGCAGGCCGGACAGGTCGAAACTCTTGCGAGGACGGATTTTGGCGGCCTGTTCCTTGCGCTCCAACGCGCGCTGGAACGGCAACTGGGTATCGGATTCAACGGTGAGCAGCGCGTTGGAAAGATCCGGAATGAAATCGACTGCAAACCAGTCCGACAGACTCTTCACATCGACACACCAGCCCTCGGGTACATCGCGGATCTGCGCGGGAAGCAATTTTTTGCTGTCGTTCACCTTTTGTACTATAGCACTATCGCGATCGATGGTCAGCGTCTGGCTCTCGGAGAAGATCCAGCCAGTTGCGCGGCGCGACTTCTTGTCGAGACGGAGCGGAATATCCATTGCAATGATGATATCGGCGAGATCAACGCACACACCGGCATCGGTTTGATAGCCTCTGACACCATCGCCGAGACGATAGCTGCCCGATCGCAGGTCAAATAGTAAAGCGTCATCATCGCTGGCAGACCAGTCACTGACTGCATTGGCCGGGGTCGCCAGAAACAGCGAAGCCGCCGAGATCGTGATGATCCCTGCGGCTTTGACCAGGGCATTCAAGCCTCGGCCGATTATTTCTGAACGCTGTATCATGGGTTACATCATGACTTGGTGAAGGCTTGGTGCCATACTAAGTCATTGATATAAAATTTCTATCTAAGAACCATGTCGGTTTTGGCGATAAGCCCGCCACCGTCGTTGGCGCTCTCGTAATATTCCACCGTAATCGGTCCGGTCAGCTGGGCCGCTATTTCAGGCGGCACCGGCAAGGTGACGGTTCGCATCGCAACTTCGGGATACACGGCGATACCGCGGGCGACCATGACCGGCTCGTCCAGCCCTGCTTTGGTGACACGGATTTCACCATAGGTAGATCGATCACCGGACCGGCTTAGATCGAAGGCAAAGGATTGCCCGTCCGGATTCTGCTCCAGGCGGCCGTTGGCGATGGCGGCCGTTGCCTGCAGATTTCCGTAGCGAACAATGACCGGGATGGTCACGCCATAGATTGGCGTCAGCGCGATCGTTAACCCGCCCTCCGTAACCGACTGATCGGTTACCGAACGGGCTTTCGGAATGGCGCGAAAAAGCAGGTGCACCCGATATTCGCCGTCGGCAAGGCCTTCGGGCGCTCTCACACCCAGACGAATGGCCTGCGGCTGGTTCGGCGGTAGGGTAACCCGGCGCGGCGCGTAACGGATCATCGCCTTCGCCGCTGTTTCGAGCTCGTTGACTTGGTCTTCCGGCACATCCTCGAGGCGCCCGTCGGCTGTCATCCGACGCAGTTCCAGTGAAATCCGGTAAGTCGCGGTTTCGGAGCCGATATTGTTCAAAATCACTTCGGTACCGCGCTGGCCGTCGAGCACTACACGGGTCGGAGCGACCAGTAGGTCGCCCGCGGCATATGCCGGTGCCGATGACAATGATATCGCGGACGCGATGGCGCCCAACGCAATGCTGTATTTTCTAAACGTCTTGAAACCCTGAATGCTCATGATAATCTCCGCCTTGCTGGTCATACGGATAGGCCGGCTTTCACAGCCTTTTCCCACATCTTCCTTATGAGCAAAGAGGGTTACCAAAGCGCTAACCATAGCGAATATTTGACGCCTGAGGCTGAAACGCGGATTGGGACGTCAAAATGTGAAAACCCGCCTGCAACCTGGGCTGCAGACGGGCCTTCTGTGTTAAAAACCGCGAGCGGGCGCTTGGCCCACCCGATCAGCTATTACTGATAGTCAACGGATACGCTGAATGTACCGGCATATGCGCCATCAGCCTGGTTGGCAGCGACATTCAATGTGCCACCAACAGCGAAGGTGTCGCTTCCGTCAAGAAGCAGGGTTGCAGCGCTCGATGTCAGCGCAGCGGTCATGGTTCCGCCCGGGCCGGTCAGCGTCACCGAAGAGTCGACCGAAATGTCTACGGTGGCACCGGAGGTACCGTTAATGGTGAAGCCGGCTGCGGTCGGCGAACCCGAGCAAACAAGGCCGGTACCGCAAGTGGCCGACCCGGCAGGCGTAATCGCGACGGTTGAAGCGGTAGCGCCGGTTATGATCGTACCGAAGTTGAGATCGATATCGTTCGAATCGACACTTACCTGTTTCAGAATATTAGCGCGTGCATCGGCGGAAGCGGTGGCAGCTTCAGCTGCATTTGCACCCACGACAGAAGCCACGAGCACGGAAGAAGCCAAAGCGGCTTTGATAAATTTCGACATAGTTACTGGTCCCTATATTTTGTTACGTTATTGAAAGGACACATGCGGTGTAGTCAGGCCAAACCCACTGGCCTACCATCGCCTGTATCAACATTCAGCCGCTCTTATCCAAGGGAAAGAATAAGGCTTTGCTGTAACTTATAGTTAATTCGAGATTAACATGTTAAGCAGCTGATATATAACGATTATATGCGGATAATGCGACAAGTTTGAGCGGAGTAGCGCTGCTTGCTTCGGCAGAAGTTGACGATCTTCGAGGTTGAATTCTAAATATGCTCACCGGTGAGACGCTGGCAAATCAGGTCGAGTTGATCGAGATTGGCATATTCAATTGCCATAGTACCACCCTGCCCGTTCGACTGGATTTTGACATTCAGTCCGAGCAGATCCCCGAGATGCGCTTCCAGCGCCTGGATATCTGCATCGGTCTCCGACATGGATGCCAGTTTTTTTGCCGACTTCGGCTTTTTGACCGCCATCGACTTGCGGACCAGACGTTCGACATCACGAACCGACAGACCTTGTTTGGCAATTTGCGGTGCCAATTCTTCGGCATTGGGGGCGTTGATCAAAGCGCGGGCGTGGCCCATGGTCAGTTTTTCGTCGACCACCAATGCCTTCACACTGGCCGGTAGTTCCAGCAAGCGCATCAGATTGGCGATATGACTGCGCGATTTTCCGACAATATCGGCCAGCCTGGTCTGGCTGTGTCCATAGTCATTGCTCAGCCGCGCATAGGCTTCAGCCTCTTCGATGACATTCAGATCCTTGCGCTGGACATTCTCGACAATCGCGATCTCGAATGTTTCTTCATCGTTGAGATTGCGAACGACGGCAGGAATCTGGTGCAGACGCGCCCGTTGTGCGGCTCTCCAACGCCGCTCGCCGGCAACGATCTGGAAAGTCTTGCCATGCGGCCGGACGACGATTGGCTGAATCACGCCACGTTGGCGCATGCTGTCGGCCAGTTCGTCCAGAGCATCTGTATCAAAAGTCTGCCGCGGCTGATCCGGGTTGGGCCGGATATCCGAAATAGCGATGGAGCGGAGACCGTCGATGACAGTCGTCATCGAATCCCGGTCACTTTCGGCAGGTTCGCCGGTTACAATCGGTTCTTCCCGCTGGATTTCGCCGAACAGGCTATTGAGTCCCCTGCCCAGACCGGTCGCGCGCTTTGGTGCCTTCTTGTTCGTTTCATTCAAGACCTGATCGTCGTCCATCAAGCGGCCACCTTTCGATCTGGCAAACGCCCGATCAGTTCGCGGGCCAGATCGATATAGGCGACGGAACCGCTGCAGCGATAATCGTAAATCAGCGCGGGCAGACCATGGCTCGGCGCTTCGGAAAGACGGACATTACGCGGGATCACGGTTTCAAACACCACGTCCCCCAGGCAGGCCCGGACATCATCGGAAACCTGTTCGGTCAATTTGTTGCGGCGATCATACATCGTCAGGACCACACCCATCACCGACAGCTGGCGATTGAAACGAGCGCGGATGCGCTCGACCGTCTGCAGCAACTGGCTCAGGCCTTCGAGCGCGAAAAATTCGCACTGCAGCGGCACCAGCAAGGATTCGACGGCTACCATTGCGTTCAGTGTGAGCAGGCCCAATGACGGCGGGCAATCGATGAGAATGATATCCCAGCGTCCATTATCAGCAGCATCGAGAGCCTTTTTCAGCCGATGCGTCCGCTCTTCAAATTCTACCAGTTCGACTTCGGCACCGGAAAGATCGACGGTAGCGGGAACGATTTCGAGTCCCGGCACCTTGGTCTGGTTGATGCAGTCAGCCAGCGATACGTCATTGATCAGCAGATCATAGCTGCTGTTGACGCGATCGCCCTGCGACAATCCGAGCCCGGTCGACGCGTTACCTTGCGGATCGAGGTCTATCAGCAGGACTTTCCAGCCGCTGGCGGCCAGTGCCGTAGCCATATTGATTGCTGTGGTGGTCTTGCCCACTCCGCCTTTTTGATTGGCTATTGCGATACGAACCATTGTCAGTTCCGCCCTAAAGTTAGGTTTCTAGCCTTTTCCCACCAATATACCGGCGTTCGGATCGGTCAAACTATGTTCCACGTGAAACATTTTTTGCCGTTTTGGCGACAGGCCTTTCAACTCCCTTACCGCATTTTTGCCCTTTGGTAAGAGCCAAACCGTGTTTTCTGTGGAAAAACGGTGCGAAAGTGCGATGAGTCGTTCTAAAGGCGCAAAAGCTCGGGCGCTTATGACATCAACTGGAAAACTTTCGACATTTTCCAGGCGATCAGCGATCACCAGTGCATGATCTCCTATGCCGGTTTTCTCGACCACATCGTTCAGAAATTCTGCCCGGCGCTTCCGCGATTCCACCATCTGAACCTGATAGGGGGTCAGGATCGCAATTATTATCCCGGGAAATCCGGCGCCAGTACCCAGATCAAGCCAGACCTTGGCTGGTTCAGGCGCTGGCGCGTAACGTAGCAATTGGGCACTGTCGACGATATGCCGAGACCACAGACTGTCGGCGCTCGCCTTTGAAATCAGGTTTTGCCGCTGCATTTCGTCGCGCAGCAAGGCGCTGAACGTTTCCAGTTGCTGCCATGTTTCACGTGAAACATCATATTCTGCGCGCAGCCAGGCTTGCGCTTCTTCTTCGGTCATGCGGCGATATTCCTGTTGTCCCGGCGGCGCGCGTGCACGAGAATCGCGGCAAGCGCTGCGGGCGTTATGCCCCTTATCCGCGACGCAGCAGCCAAGGTTTCCGGTCGAGCCGTCGCGAGCCGCTCGACCATTTCGTTGGAAAGTCCTGCGATTACGGCATAGTCCATATCATCACCAAGCCGGATTTGTTCGTTGGCGCGGAGATCGCGTAGCTCCGATTCCTGCCGCTCGAGATAAGGCGCATAACGAGCGTCTTCTTCGATCTCTGCCAGAAGGTCGGGATCTCCGGCCTTCAAACATGCCTCCAAATCTTCCAATGAAGAGATGGTGATATTGGGAAAACGCAGCCATTGAAACAGGCTTTGCTTGGTCCCGTCGCGTCGAACATTGATGCCGAGCTTTACCAGATCTTCGCTGGAATAGACGGCTTCCAATGCTTTGAAAATATCATTGCGGCCCGTCTGCCGGTCACCGAACCAAACGGTCCGTTCCTCGGCAACACAGCCCACAGCTATCGCTATCGGGGTTAATCTGGTTGACGCATTGTCGGCCCGAAGCCGCAGCCGATATTCCGCTCTGGCCGTTAGCATTCTGTACGGCTCGGTAACGCCCTGCAGGACCAGATCATCGATCATCACCGCCATATAGCTGGTGCCGCGATCGAGCGCTGGTACTTCCTTGCCCTGCACCGAACAGGCTGCACCGATCCCGGCGATTAATCCCTGAGCTGCTGCCTCTTCATAACCGGTGGTGCCATTAATCTGGCCGGCACAATAAAGCCCTTCCAGATCACGTACCTTGAGCGAACGGTCCAGGGCGCGCGGATCGATATGATCATATTCCACCGCATAGCCGGGAACGATAATGTCGGCCTTCTCGAGGCCGTCCATGCTCCGCACAAAAGCCAGCTGAACGTCGGCGGGCAATGACGTGCTGATGCCGTTGGGATAGACCAGGTTGGTATCCAGCCCCTCGGGCTCAAGAAACACCTGGTGGGAATCGCGATCGGCAAAGCGATGGATCTTGTCTTCGATCGAAGGGCAATAGCGGGGCCCCTGTACGTCGATCGCGCCGCTGAATAACGGCGACCGGTCCAGCGAACCGCGAATGATTTCATGCGTCTCTGCATTGGTCCGGCTGACCGCGCAAAATGTCTGCGCTACCGTGCGCCCTTTCGACAGCGGCGACATCGTCCACTGATCGTCGTCCGATGGCTGTTCGGGCAGGGCTGCCCAGTTAATCGTCCGGCCATCTATGCGCGGCGGCGTCCCCGTTTTTAGACGAGCGATTGGCAGGCCAGCATCGCGGATCTGTTGCCCAAGCGAAACCGAAGCGGCCTCGCCTGTCCGACCGCCTTCCAGTCGCTCTTCGCCGCGGAACAATTTTCCGTTGAGAAATGTTCCGGTCGCCAGGATGACGGCCTTGGCATTGATCGTCGAACCGTCCGCCATGATAATACCGCTGACCCGCGAGTCCGACATGACGAGACTGGCCACTTCACCCTCGACGATGGTCAGACCGTCCTGCGCGTCGAGCATCCGGTGGATCGCGGCCTTGTAGAGTTTGCGATCCGCCTGGACCCGTGGTCCCTGCACCGCTGTGCCCTTGGAAAGATTGAGCATCCGATAATGAATCGCGGCGGCATCGGCTGCGCGGCCGATCAGTCCATCAAAGGCGTCAACTTCCCGCACCAGATGGCCTTTCCCAAGACCGCCAATAGCCGGGTTGCATGACATCGCGCCGATGCTTTCCTTGGTGAAGCTGACCAATGCCGTCGATACGCCCATGCGCGCGGCCACAGCGGCTGCTTCACAACCGGCATGGCCGCCGCCAACTACAATGATGTCAAATGTCTGCGTCATAGGGCGGCCCATAGCTCAAGCGAGTTTGCAGGTCAAAATCTACCGGTGCGGGGTCGCTGTTCCACGTGGAACAATCACTTGCCGATACAGAATTTTCCGAACAACCCGTCGAGCATGTCCTCGGTGCTGGCCTTACCGGTGATCTCGTCGAGCGCCTTGCGGGCCATCCGCAAATGTTCCGCGACGATCAAATAATCGACTTCGCTCATCATCTGGGACAGACTGTTGCAAGCAGCGGTCAAACGATCTGCCTGGCGCGCGTTCACGCTGACCTGATCTCCATCCGGAAGAATGTCTTTCGCTCGGGTGATGAGATAATCAACGAGAGCATCTATGCCCTGCCCGCTGACCGGAGATAATGTGAATGCGCTCGTGGCTTTTGGATTGTGATCCGGATGATCGGAGCGAGAGCTGATCTCGACGAGATTATCCGAAGCCGGTCCCTGCCCCTCCTCGCCAAGCCACAAAATAATATCAGCAGCGGCAAATTGCTGATGTGCCCGATCAATGCCGATCTGCTCGATGGTCTCCGCTCCGCTCTCTCGCACACCGGCAGTGTCGATAAAGAGAAACGGAATGCCGCCCAGCGCGATCGGCACTTCGATTACGTCACGCGTAGTCCCGGCGATGTCCGAAACGATAGCCGCCTCGCGTTCGACCAGCGCATTGAGCAACGTCGACTTACCACTATTCGGTGGACCTCCGAGCACCACCCTTATGCCATCACGTAATTTTTCCGCTCGCGGCCGCTGCAAGAGATTATGCATTTCCTCGACCAGTGAATAGGCGGCATTTTGGAACATCGATGCCTGCGCCGGGGCGACATCATCCTCGTCGGAAAAATCCAGTTCGGCTTCAACCTGTGCGGACAATCGCAATATGCTCTGCTGCCATTCTTCCACCTTGCGCGATAGACCACCACCGGCATTGCGGACCGCTGCTTTGCGCTGCAACTCGGTTTCGGCAAAAAGCAGATCGGACAGGCCCTCCGCTTCGGCCAGATCCATTTTACCATGGGTGAAGGCCCGGCGAGTAAATTCACCCGGCTCGGCCTTGCGCAGTCCGTCGATCTGCTCCAGCGCCGTTTCGATCGCGCGGATGACCGCCCGGCCACCATGACAGTGGATCTCGGCCAGATCTTCTCCGGTAGCGCTATGGGGTCCCGGAAACCAAAGGCACAACGCGGAATCCAGCAGTTCACCACTAACCGGATCGGTTATATTTGATAGCATCGAAACACGCGGTTTTGGTAAACTGCCCGCTAGAGAAGATAGCCCCTTTCCTGCACCCGGACCGCTGATGCGCAGGATTCCGATCGCCGCCGGCGGCTGCCCGCTCGACAAGGCGAAAATTGTATCATCAGGGGTCATTATGGCAGAAAACGGCGGCTAATCGGACTTTTTCTTGGTCGATGACGTTTTGCCACCACCCGATGCCGCGCCCATTGCGCCGGTCAAAAAAGAGGAGAACATCTTCAGACCCGCTTCGCCCATCGGAGCGATAATCTTGGTGAAATTCTGCAACTGTTCGACCGAATTGGCACCTTGCAGAAATTTCGACATTTCCTGAACATAGTTTTCGTTCAGTTTCGCAACATCGGGCAGGCCGATCAATCGGCGCGCCTCTTCGGGTGTACAATCCAGTTCAACGGTGACTTTCATTATGACTTCCTCTGTTTGACCGTCGAAGCGAGTTCCCCCCTCACCCAACAGGTTGATGTTCCACCTTGCCTGCTGCTGATATGGGGATATTGTGGTCAAAGAATCAAGACATGATGCAAAGGAACCACAAGATGGGTGCGATCGAACACGTGAAAACATTGAGCGGAGACGCCGAAATCCCCTGCTACATGGCACGACCACAAGGAGAAATCGGCGCCGCGATCATCGTCATTCAGGAAATATTCGGGGTGAACGACGGCATAAGAGCGAAATGCGACCATTGGGCCAGTCTAGGCTATCTCGCCATCGCGCCCGATCTGTTCTGGCGGATTAACGAAGGCACGGATCTTGATGCCGACGTGGAAGCGGAATTCCAGCAGGCGCTCGACCTGATGGGCAAATTTGATCAGGATCAGGGTATCCGCGATATCGAAGCAGCGATCCATTTCGCACAGACCGCGATCGGCAGCCACAAGGTCGGCTGCGTCGGCTATTGCCTCGGCGGCCGCCTCGCCTTCATGACCGCTTGCCGCACCGATATCCGGGCGTCCGTCGGCTATTATGGTGTCGGTATCGACGGTCTGCTCGGCGAAAAGCACGCGATCGCCCACGAAGTGATGCTGCATATCCCCACCGCTGACGGATTTGTTCCCGCCGATGCACAGGCTGCGATGCACGCCGGACTGGATGATCATCCGAAAGTGACATTGCACGATTATGACGGTCTTGATCACGGCTTTGCCGCCGAATTCGGCAATCGCCGCGACGAAGCGGCGGCAACATTGGCCGACAGTCGCACCGAAGTCTTTTTCAAGGAGCATCTGGCATGAGCGCACGCGACAATCTGAAAGTCTGGCACGACCATTTCGAAGACAAGAATGGCACCGGCCTGGCCGATCAGATCGCCGACGATGCGGTCTTTCATTCGCCTGTTGTCCATACGCCGCAATCCGGCAAGCCGCTGGTCGTCGCCTATCTCAGCGCGGCGGATGTCGTGCTCGGCAACGACAGCTTTCGCTACGTCCGTGAAATTGTCGACGAGTCACAGAATATGGCGATGCTGGAATTTGAACTCGAACTGGACGGGATCCAGGTCAACGGCGTCGATATCATCAGCTGGAACGACGACGGCAAGATTCAGGATTTCAAGGTGATGGTGCGACCGCTGAAGGCAATCAACAAGGTCTGGGAAGAAATGGGCAAGATGCTGGAGAAGATGAAGGGTTAGGCTTCTCCGGTTACATCAAGAAAATATTCGCTGTGGCCCTGCGGATTAACCGGAATCCCCAGAACAGAAAGCGGGATCATGGCAAGGCTTGGTATCCAGAATTCCGGATCGTAGAGAATCCTGGGAATGGTTAGCAAGGCGATGATGCCGACCCACAGTAGCAGGAATTTGACCACTGCACGTCGCAAAGCATAGCTGTAGCTGAACTCGCCAAATCCGGGTGTATCGAGAATGACTGCACTAGCTTGCACATGTTGAAATGCCGGAACCGTCAGCCGAAATCCACCCAAAGCTAGCGGACAGATCGACACTGAAGCGTGATTATATCCGCCAATATGAACCAATATTCCCGCTGCATCCAGAAGCGACGCAACAACCATGGTTTCACTGCGAGAATTGATGATGGCGATCGGGATCATTTGATCAGACACGACCAAAGTCTATTTGAATTATAAACTTCGTTTCACAATCATCCAAACAGCGTCAGCACCCCGATCGTCTGCTCGTCACCGACCAAGCCGGAATAGATCATCTTGCCAGCGACATAGACAATAACCGCCAGCCCCAGATAAGCGATCCACTTGTAGCGCTCGATATATTTGGCGATGACATTGGCGGCGAGACCCATGAGGGCGACGGACAGCAACAAACCAATCACCAGGATGCCGGGATGCTCCCGCGCCGCTCCAGCCACGCCGAGGACATTGTCGAGGCTCATCGACACGTCGGCTGCGGTAACCGCCCATACAGCCGCCCAGAAGCTTCTCTGGGCCTTCACGCCACTGCGTTCGTCGCCTTCAATCTCGTCCGAGCCCGGAGATTCGCCTTCGTGGAAAATCTCGCGGTAAAAACTCCAGCCGACCCAGAGCAAAAGCAAGCCACCGGCCAGCACCAGACCAACAATCTGCAAAAGCTGCACTACGATCAGCGCAAATATTATCCGCAGGATCAACGCAGCGGCAATACCGATCAAAATGACCTTACGCCGCTGTTCTGCCGGCAAACCGCCAGCAAGCGCGCCAACCACGATCGCGTTATCGGCAGCAAATACCAGATCGATCAGAACCACCTGCCCGAAAGCAGCCAAAGCCGCTGGCGATCCGATATTCGAGAAATCATGGACAATGGCTGCCCAGATATCTGAAACAGAGCCAAGGCCGGTCGCGGCAGCGGATAAAATCGGAAGAAGTTCAATCATGGAAAATAGATCGTCCGTAATAGTTCACGACCGGCATAGGGTCGTAGAAATCATGAAGCAAGATGCGCCACTGTTGATAATCATCTGACTGCCGAAATCGTTCCCGATGCGATTCAATCCGGTCCCAGTTGATCAGCAACAAATAGCGGGTCGGATCATCTGATGACGGTCGCACTTCAATCGACTGGAAACCGGGCTGCCGGGCAACCAGCGGTCTCGCTTTCGCCATCGCCGCTTCGAAATTCTCCGCTTGCCCCGGCCGAACCTGCAATATGGCATGTTCCAAAATCATCAGGGCAGTCCGGCGATTTTTACTGGTTCATACTGTCGAAGAAATCGTCGTTGGATTTTGAATCCTTCATCTTGTCGAGCAGGAATTCCATCGCGTCGATTGTGCCCATCTGCATGAGAATACGACGAAGCACCCACATTTTCTTGAGCTTCTCGTCCTCGACCAGCAGTTCTTCCTTACGCGTACCGGACTTGCCGACATCGAGCGCCGGGAAGATACGTTTGTCGGAAACCTTGCGATCCAGCACGATTTCAGAGTTACCGGTGCCCTTGAATTCTTCAAAGATCACTTCGTCCATCCGGCTGCCGGTATCGATCAGCGCGGTTGCAATGATCGACAGCGAACCGCCTTCCTCGATATTCCGGGCAGCACCGAAAAAGCGTTTCGGGCGCTGCAGGGCGTTAGCGTCTACACCACCGGTAAGCACCTTGCCGGAGCTCGGTACGACAGTGTTGTAAGCACGGCCCAGACGGGTAATCGAGTCGAGCAGGATGACAACATCATGTTTATGCTCAACCAGACGTTTGGCTTTTTCAATCACCATTTCGGCAACCTGCACGTGACGGGTAGCGGGCTCGTCAAAGGTCGAGCTGATCACTTCGCCTTTTACCGAACGCTGCATGTCGGTGACTTCTTCCGGCCGCTCGTCAATCAGCAGCACCATCAGATAGACTTCCGGATGATTGTCGGTAATCGCTTTGGCAATATTCTGCAGCAGTACGGTTTTACCGGTCCGTGGCGGCGCCACGATCAGGGCGCGCTGGCCCTTGCCCTGCGGCGAGATAATATCGATTACACGGGCCGACTTGTCTTTTTCCGTTGGATCGAGACTGTCGAGCGTGAGTTTTTCATCCGGATAAAGCGGTGTCAGATTATCAAAATTGACCCGGTGACGGACAGCATCGGGATCGTCGAAATTGATCGAAATCAGCTTGGTCAGCGCAAAATAGCGCTCGCCATCGCGCGGCGCCCGGATTTCCCCTTCGACGGTATCGCCGGTGCGGAGGCCAAATTTGCGAACCTGGTTGGGAGAGACGTAAATATCGTCAGGACCGGCGAGATAATTCGCATCTGCCGAGCGGAGGAAACCAAAGCCGTCGGTCAGCACTTCGATCGTGCCGACGCCCATGATCTGTTCATCATTATCCGCCAGTTCCTTGAGGATGGCGAACATCAAATCCTGTTTGCGCAGGGTGGAGGCACCCTCGACGCCCAGCTCTTCGGCCATAGAGACCAGATCGGCGGGCGATTTTTGTTTCAATTCTTTTAAATGCATGGAGTTTTATCCAGATATGTCAGGAGGTTATTATTCAATCAACATGTGCGCAGCGTGTCGCTGTATTCAATTCACATGAAAGGTTGCCCGGACGGGCTTTGGCGAACTAATTACTCTTGCCGAAGGATCATGTCAAACGTAGTTTCCCTGCAATAGCGTTTTGGAGATAAAGCTGTGACAGCAACTGACGTAGTGCCAAGTGTAAATAGTAGCCAAGTCAGCTATTCCGCTGCCCCAGACCCATTTTTCTGGCTCATATTATTCTCACTGACGATCATTTCGTTCTCAATGCTGATTGTTTTTGCGAAGAATATGGCAACAAAAGGCGAGAAAATAAAATTGCAACCGGAACGATATGCTTTTTTGACGAGCTATCTAAATATCGCTTCTAAAGGCTCAATTTTATTGGGATTGATAGGAGCTTCGTTCGGGCTTTACCGAGCTTTCATATTGGCGACGATCTATGGAAATTTCGGTTATGAGCCGGCAATTAGCACGGTTGGCAACATGTTTCTTTGTCTTGTAATCGGGTTAGCAATTGCTTTCGTCGGATTTGGGCTAGAATTTGTTAGCCGTTGGAAAAGTGTTGTCGCAACAAGTAACTAGACAAGATCAAAAGGGTTTGATGATCACCAGAATCACGATGATCGCCGCAGTCACACCGGGGACCTCGTTGACCAGCCGCAAAGCCTTGTCAGTCATCGTCCGCTCGCCTCTGGCCAGCTTTTTCACATATCCGATCATCCAGCCGTGATAGCCGGTCAGCAACAGCACGACGAGCAATTTGGCGTGAAACCAGCCCTGGCTGAACGCGCCGATATTATAGGCGAGCGCCAATCCGACAACCCAGACAATGATCAAAGACGGGTTGAGAATGATCTTGCGCAGCTTACCCTCGCGCTCGATCCACTTGCCATCCTCGTCGGAACCGACGGCGCATTCCTGATGATAGACGAAGAAACGCGGCATCATGAACAGGCCTGCCAACCAGAAGATGACAAATATGATATGGGCCGCTTTTAACCAGAGATAGAGCATGGACAAAATTTCATTCATTGCCTGACAAGTGTAAGCAGCTTTTCAACATGTTCAATGGGCGTGTCCGGTAAAATCCCGTGGCCCAGATTGAAAATATGCGGTCTATCTTCAAATACCTGCAAAATATGCCGCGTCGCGGATATCAGCGCATCGCCACCGGCAATAAGGGCCAGTGGATCGAGATTGCCTTGTAAAGGCAGATCTTTCGGCAGATTCTCGTGCGCCCAGACCGGATCAACCGTTTCATCCAGGCCAATGGCGCTGGCGCCGGTTTCGCGGGCATAAGCGACCAGTTTGGCGCCTGCCCCTTTGGGAAAACCGATGATCGGCAAATCGGGATGGACCGCCTTTAACCGCGCGATGATTTCGGCATTGGGCGCAATCACCCATTTTTCAAATTGCGCGGGCGACAGGGATCCCGCCCAGCTGTCGAAAAGCTGCACCGCATCCACACCAGCCTCGATCTGGCCGAGCAGATAGGTAACGGTATTTTCCACAATGGCGGCAATCAGCTCGCCGAAAGCGGCTTCATCACGATAGGCAAAGCGACGGGTCGCAGCCTGGTCCTTGCTGCCCTGCCCGTTGACCATATAAGTTGCGATCGTCCACGGGCTTCCTGCGAAGCCCATGAAGGTCGTTTTCTTGTCGAGCCGTGCAGCGACGGTACGAACGGTTGCGTATATAGCCTCAAAATGCTCGGGAGCACCCTCCAGAGAGCCCAAAGCCGCATCCAGCAACCTTGGTGCCAGCCGGGGTCCTTCGCCTGCCTCAAACCAGAGCTTCTGGCCCATCGCATGCGGCACGATCAAAATGTCGGAAAACAGGATCGCACCGTCAAAACCGAAACGCTTGATCGGTTGCAACGTGACCTCTGCCGCAGATTCTGCATCATAGCATAGTTCGAGGAATCCGCCTTTTTTGGCGCGCAACTCCCGATATTCCGGCAAATAGCGACCTGCTTGACGCATCAGCCAGACCGGCGTTTGATCGGTCTTCTTGCCGAGCAATGTCTGCAGCAAAATTTTCTGTGAATCATTTCCATTCGGCATAGAAAGACGGTCACCCTTATTATTATCTATATAGATTATTATAAATTGTTGTTGATGATAGAGCGTGGAAAAGGCGGTAACCTGCCAGCGCCGCAATTACAAACAGATTGACAGGCAGCAGTAAACGAAGATTTAACCGATTCCCAAAATTGATCCCCGTTATCCACAGACTGTTGATGGAATCGATCAATGTTGGCGGGCTGTGGATGAATTTGCGGGAGTCGGGGAAGAATATAACCGGACCGGTTATCCACAACTTCATCCCTTGCTTTATCACCCGTGAAATCACAAAGCTTAGGGCATGAACCGACTTCACCTCCATCTGCTCTCGGATTCAACCGGGGAGACCCTGGAAAATATCGCGAAAGCGGCGCTTGCGCAGTTTGACGGTGTCGAGATTATCAAGCATTTCTGGCCTATGGTCCGGTCCGAGAAGCATCTCAACCGAATCCTGAGCGAAGTGGCGGACAATCCCGGCCTGGTCATATTCACCATCGTCAACCGCGATATCAGAGCGAAACTGGAACGCGAATGCCGGCATCTGGGCCTGCCATCGGTTCCGGCGCTTGATACGGTGACCGATGCCCTGTCCAATATGCTGGGTCAGGAAGCCAAGGCCAGGCCGGGCCGTCAGCATATCCTGGACGCGGCTTATTTCGCCCGGGTCGAGGCGATCCAGTTCACCATTGCCCATGATGACGGGATCGGATGGGAAAATTGGGAAGAGGCCGATATCGTCCTCGCTGGCGTGTCGCGAACCTCGAAAACACCAACATCCATCTATCTCGCCAATCGCGGTTACAAAACCGCGAATATCCCGATCGTGCCGGAATCACCGCCGCCAGATTCGCTCTATCATCTGAAAAATCCTCTGGTGGTCGGCCTGATCACGGGGGCTTCGCGGCTGGTGCAGGTCAGGCGTAACCGTTTGTTGTCGCTGAATCAGGCTCCGGAAACGGACTATGTCAATGAAGACAAGGTCAAGGCCGAGACCCAATATGCCCGCCGGATGTTCGCTGACAATGGCTGGCCGATGATCGACGTGACACGGCGTTCCATCGAGGAATCGGCGGCGGCAATCATCAATCTCTATAACGAGCGCCACGTCGGCGCAGCCGACATCGAGCAGGACAGCGGTGATGCGTGAAGCACAATTGGTACTGGCGTCCAAAAGCAAGGCGCGGTTCGCCATGCTGACCGCCGCCGGTGTTGCCGTCGAGGCGATTGCGCCCAACGTCGATGAAGATGCCCTGAAAGACGGGTTGAAGAGCGAGGGTGTGACGGCCCGCAATCTCGCCGATGCGCTGGCCGAGGCCAAGGCGGTCCGACTATCCGGGCGGATCGGCGCCGGAATGGTGCTGGGCGCCGATCAGGTGCTGGCGCTCGAAGACGGCACGATGCTCGACAAACCGGCCGACCCTGCCGATGCAGTTGCGCAATTGAAATTGCTGTCGGGCAAGAAGCACAAGCTGTTCAGCGCCGCGGTCATTGCCGAGCAGGGCGTTCCCGTGTGGCGGCATATCGATATCGCGACGCTTTCGGTGCGGGTGCTGAGCGATCATTTCATCGAACAATATGTCGAAGCCGAATGGGACAATATCCGCTATTGTGTCGGCTGTTACGAAATCGAGGGGAGAGGGGCCCAGCTGTTCTCGGCCATCAACGGAAGCCAATTCACGATCATGGGTCTGCCGCTCCTGCATTTGCTGGACTATCTCCGCATTCGAGGTATTTTACCGTCATGAATATAGATATCCCCTACGCCGATGTCATTGGTGACCCGATTGCACAAAGCAAGTCGCCGCTGATTCATAAATTCTGGCTCGAACGGCTGGAGATCAAGGCGGATTACCGCGCTTGCCATGTCACGCCCGACGAACTGCCCGACTATATCGAGCGGCGTCGCGCCGATCCGGCCTGGCGCGGTTGCAATGTTACACTTCCCCATAAAATCGCCATGCTCGATCTCGTCGCTGATCCCGGGGGCGTCCGCGAGAAGATCGGTGCGATGAACACGATTGTCCGGCAGGCCGATGGCAGTCTAATGGGTACAAACACCGATGCTGCGGGATTTTTCGCTCCTATTGCCGATACCGACTGGTCGGGAAAACACGCTGTTGTCATCGGCGCAGGGGGCGCAGCGCGGGCTGTATTATTCGCTCTGAAACAGGCCGGCATTGGTGAAATCACCATCGTCGCGCGCAACGGACTGAAAGCAACCGGCTTGCTCATGCAGGCGTCGGCCAAGGGCAGCGTCCTGCCCATGGACGCACAATTGCCCGCGGCAGATCTGCTGATCAACGCGAGCCCGCTCGGGATGACGGGCAAGCCGCCGCTCGAGCTGGATCTCGATCCCTTGCCGACCGATGGGCTGGTCTATGATCTTGTCTATGCACCGCTGAAGACCGGACTTCTGCGCGCAGCCAAAAAGCGCGATTTGGCGGTGGTCGACGGACTCGACATGCTGATCGGCCAGGCTGCACTGGCCTTCGAGCTGTTTTTCGGCGCAACGCCACCGATGGAAGATGATGATCAACTCAGAAAATTGCTGATCGCCTGATGGAGCGGGACAGACCTTTCATCGTCGGACTGACGGGTTCCATCGGCATGGGAAAATCCACGGTCGGACAAATGTTTGTCGAAGAAGGCGTTCCTTTGTTCGATGCCGATGCCGCTGTGCACGAGCTGCAAGGCCCGGACGGCGCACTGGTGGAGGCGATCGAAGCGCTGTTTCCCGGCAGCACGAGCAGCGATGGTGTAGACCGGCAGAAACTGGGAGCCATGGTGCTCGGTGATGCCGCTGCCCTGCAACAGCTTGAAAGGCTGATTCATCCGGCGGTTGGTGAAATGCGGCTCGCCTTTCTCGAAAAACACCGGGGCCGGCCCCTGATCCTGTTCGATATTCCGCTGCTGTTTGAAAAATCGGGCGCCAAGGGCGTTGATCATATCGTGGTGGTCTCGGCCGGTGAAGACGACCAGCGCAATCGCGTTCTCGCCCGTCCCGGCATGACAACAGAGCGGTTCGAGCAGATTAAAGCGCTGCAACTGCCGGACGCGGAAAAACGGCAAAAGGCCGATTCCGTCATCGATACATCGCTGCCGCACGCAGAAACACGTCAGCAGGTACGTAAACTTGTTCAAAAACTGAAAGCTGCTCTTGCGTAACCCAATGATCGGTCCGATATTGAGCTTATGCGAGAGATAATTTTCGACACCGAAACTACTGGCTTTGATCCTCAAAATGGTGACCGGATGGTAGAAATCGGTTGTATCGAAATGATCAACCGGGTCGAAACCGGCCAGAGCTTTCACTGCTATTACAATCCAGAACGACCGATGCCAAAAGCCGCCGAGAATGTGCACGGCCTCTCGGACGTGTTCCTGTCGGACAAAAAACTGTTCTCGTCCGGTGCCGAAGAGCTGCTGGCCTTTCTGGAGGACTCGAAGCTCGTTGCTCACAATGCCCAGTTTGATTTCAAATTTCTCAATGCCGAGCTGGTTTTGTGCGGCTACAAGCCGATTTCCCAATTCCGTATGATTGACACATTGGCGATCGCCAAATCCAAGCATCCCGGTGCCAAATTGTCGCTTGATGCCTTATGCTCGCGCTACGGTATCGATCGCAGCCATCGGGTGAAACATGGTGCGCTGCTGGATGCGGAATTGCTGACCCAGCTTTATATCGAGTTGACGGGCGGCCGGCAGATCGGTCTTGGCCTGGCAGATGATATAAAGAAGCGTGAATCTGTTCAGAATATGCGACCCACATCACAGCGGACAGAGCGTAAACAATTCATGGCTCCGCGCGAGCATCATGCCAACGACGATGAGCTCGCAAGGCACAAGATTTTTGTCGAGGGCATAAAAGACCCTCTTTGGACCGAGGTTTAACTGTACCGCCGTTTGCGTAACGGCACAGATTTAAAAGGAGAGTGATTATGGAAGTTCGTGTTTCAGGACATCAGGTCGATACCGGCGATGCGTTGCAAACCCATGCCGAGGATCGGATGAACGCGATTGCCAGCAAATATTTTGCCAAGGCTATTTCAGCGAACGTCACCGTGAGCAAAGCACCCCACGCCCATTTCAAATGCGATATCGTGACTCATGTGATGCAGGGTCTGACCTTGAAGTCCGATGCCGAAGCGGGCGATGCCCACCAGGCGTTCGAGAAAGCTGCCGACAAGATTGAAAAGCAGCTGCGCCGCTATATGCGACGGCTCAATGATCACCATGTTCAGGCGCAATATGCTGCAAAGCAGGAAGAAGCGGCCTATCGGGTTTTTGACTCGGTTGAAGACGAGGAAGAAAGCGAAGTGAATGGTGACTCTCCACCAATCATCGCCGAAACCAGCACCGATATCCCGGAAGCGAGCGTCTCCAACGCCGTGATGATGATGGATTTGCGCAATACCAGCGCACTTTTGTTCAAAAACTCTGGCACTGGTATCCATAATATGGTTTATCGCCGCTCCGATGGCACAATCGGTTGGGTGGAACCAAATAGCTGATAGAGTCGTATCGCTTTAGGCGAGCGGATAACCGGTATTCATAACGGCCGGTTTAACGCGCGCTAACGTCCAGATTTTGCTATGGCTGTCGAATTGGCTGAGTTTTACCGGGACAAAAGGAAAGATTCATGACTGATTTGTCCGTTAGACTGGAACTCGCTGCCGTGCGGGATTGTCAGGACGTTGGCGATAAGAGCGATATCCTGCGCACAATCGGCCGTATCGGGCAGGAATGCTATCGTCTTGATGGTGATGCCATCCGGACCGGTCTGGAGGCTCGTGAGGCCTTGGGATCAACCGGTTTCGGGCGATCGGTCGCCATACCGCATACGAAACTGACCAGCCTCGACCATTGTGTCGGCATTTTTCTGCGCCTTGCCGAACCAGCGCCGTTCAACGCGCATGACGGCAAGCCGGTCGATCTGATATTTGCGCTGCTGTCCCCGGAAAAAAGCGGCGTCGAGCATTTGAAGGCGCTGGCCGCCGTATCCCGCTTCTTGCGGGATGATCATATGGTGGCGAAGCTTCGCGGTGCATCGGGGCAGGATGCGCTTTATGCGCTGTTGAACAAGCAGCGTGAACAGCGGGCCGCCTGATTTTTGACTATGACCGATAAACCAGCAGATGATCCGGAAAACGGCGGCGGCGCGCAGGGACATTTCCGGGCCCTGGAACGGCTTTATGCCGAAGCTCCGATAAACCGGCTGTTCAATTCCCGTCTGGAAATCGCCGAAGCTGGCGTGGCGCGCATCTTTTTTACCGTGGATGAGCGCTATTATCACGCCGCCGGTGCAGTGCACGGCACAGCCTATTTCAAAATGCTCGACGATGCCGCTTTTTACGCTGCCAATAGCCTGGTGTCCGACCGTTTCATCCTGACGACTGCCTTCAATCTGCTCTTCACCAAGCCGCTCAAGTCCGGTCCGGTCATTGCGGAAGGCCGGTGGGTTAGTGGTAAACGGCGGGTATTCGTCGCGGATTCGCGGCTGATCGATAGCGAAGGCGAGGAAATAGCGCGCGGTACCGGAACCTTCATGCGCTCGCACATCCCTCTGGCGTCCTTGCCTGGATATAAAAAACATGATTGAACCGCGGCTTTCCGCGGAAATGAAGGTACAGACGCTTCTCAGACTGGTGAACCAGAATGGCGGTTTCGGTGCAGTCCTGAAAAAGGGCGACCGGATATCCGGAGCCATACTCATTCAATGCGTAGAAAAGGGCGAGAACCCTAGGCTGCTGGAGAATATGCCATCGCTGGATGGTGAGCCCAATTGGCAGCAAATATGGCCGCAAGGTACTGATAACAATAAAGAATTGTCGGAATATATTGCCCAAAGATTCCGGTTTGACTCCGATATGTGGTTAATTGAACTGGACATCCCGGATGCGGAACGGCTCATCGCCCTAATGGGTCAGTAAACTTGACTTTATTCGTCAAAACCATATTTGGCGCTCAACTTTGATGCGCAGGTTGCTGCTCGTTTGTCGAAATGACAGGCAGTAAACACGCAGACGGGGGGAACAGAAATAGGTCTCCGCTTTGATTTTTTGGATCTATTTTTTGCAGTTTTGACGAGTTTGTCATGATCTGCTCTGGTCTCACCGCATAAAAATACGGGTTAATGAGCAAAATTTTTCGTGCAACAAGCGCCTTGTCGCTTGCCATTACTACAATTGCGGCATTGTCCGTCACCGATGTGTCTTTCGCTCTGGAAGCAAGCGACGAGACACCGGAATCAGAAATTTTCGTCGATCCGGCCCTGCTGGAAGCTGATGAAGCGAATCAAGCCATTATTTTTGCCGATCAACAGGAAGTGGTCGCCGAGATTCCCGAGGATGTCGTGGAATCAGACAAGATTGCCAATGGCGAAGCCGAACGCGATTTTGATGACAGCGGCGAGTTCATCAACGACGGTGCCTTATCCCTGCGGCAGCTGGTGCGCCAGCAATCGGTAGAAGGCTCTCTTGATGAAGAGATGCACTGTCTGGCCGGAACCGTCTATTTTGAATCCAAGAGCGAATCCCTGCAGGGCCAGCTTGCTGTCGCCCGGGTCGTCCTGGCGCGCGTCGAATCGTCGCGCTTTCCGGACAGCATCTGCGGTGTCGTTTATCAGCGCCGGCAGTTTTCTTTCATTCGCGGCGGCAAAATGCCTTCAATCCGGACCGGACATCGTCAATGGCGCAATGCTGTGGCAATCGCCCAAATAGCGATGAACGATGGCTGGGAAAGCTCGGTTGAAGGCGCGCTATTCTTTCATGCACGCTATGTCTCGCCGGGCTGGCGCCTCAAGCGGCTGGCTACGATAGATAATCATATTTTCTATCAATAGACGTCCGGGCAAAACCGAACTTATGAAGGCTCCCGCATGGGGGCCTTTATTTTGTTCTTTTTATGTTCTAGTCAATTGCGATGACAACAATCGATGATTCTTCCGGCGTGTTGACGACCACCGATCAGCTGACCGGCGCACAGGCCGTTGCCCGCGGCGTCGCCCGGATGTTCATGCGGCACGATATCATGGTGCTGCCCGAAGTCAGTTTGCGGAACAGACGCCGGGCGGATCTGATGGGGATTGATGCCAAGGGACAGATTGTCATCGTCGAGATCAAGGTCGCACGCAGCGATTTGCTGGGCGACGCCAAATGGACCGAATATTTGGATTATTGTGATCGTTTCTACTGGGCCTTACCGGCAGGATTTGATGCATCTCCGGTCGATGGACCGGATTTCCTGCCCGATCGCACCGGTTTGATCATCGCCGACGCCTATGATGCGGAAATGGTGCGGTCGGCTGCGACCACCGCGCTTGCTCCGGCGCGGCGCAAGACCGAGACGATGCGACTGGCCCGCCGCGCCATGCAGCGTACGGCGATCTCAGATGGTTGGATCAGTCCGGCCTGGCGACTGCACGAACCGGACGGTTAACGAGTGAAGGCTAACCTTCCGGTCCAAAGAACCGGCCTTCAGGTTCCGGCTTTTTTTCGCCATCCGCTTTTTCAATCTCTGCCAATATCGATGCGGCACGGCGATCCAGTGTGGCATAATCGCGGGCTGATTTGCCAGCGAGAGAGTCGGTGCGGTCCGGGTCGGCACCGTTGGCAAGAAGCAGACGGACCAATTCGCTATCACGGAGCTGGACCGCACGAATAAGGGCCGTTTCACCTTGTTTATTCGTCTCGTCCACCTTTGCCTTCTTGGCCAGAAGGGTTCTCACACCATCGACGAAGCGAAGCTGGGTGGCGAGCATGAGCGGCGTCACCCCTTCTTTGTCGGCGATATTGGGATTGGCACCTTTTTGCAGCAGGAAACCCACCCAGATATTGTCGCGACGCGCCACAACGATATGCAGGGCCGTCTCTCCGGTCGCGCGGTCGCGCGTATTGACGATCACCGATCCCGGTTGGCTGAGGAATTTTGTCGCCTCCTCGCCATCCCTGTCCTTGACCGCTTTCAGAAAATTATAGCTTTCCGAAAACTGGGCGGCAGCAGGAGCGGAAATCGAAAAAGCGGCAACAGCGAGCCATGCAAGCTGCAGGAATTTGACGAACTTCCCGGACGAGCGAGTGACCGTAGGTTTTTTCTTGAACATTTTTAGCCCCGTTTTATTGACCGGTGACTATTCGCACCGATCCACTGCAATTGCTGTCGATCAATTATCTGTTGAAATTGATCAACTAGCAGACCATGTCTGGCCCCGTAATGAACAATATCAATAATGTCGTAAAAATGATCCTTGCCACAGGATTACTGACACTTCTGGCTGCCTGCAACCCTGCGTCTGACGGAGGCGCGTCGGCTGGCGCGGAGCCGCCGCTTGCGGGCGCGAATATCGGCGGCACATTTACGCTGACCAACCAGGATGGCGGCAAAACCTCGGAAGACGAGTTCAAGGGACAATATCGAATCATCTACTTCGGCTATACCTATTGCCCGGATGTCTGCCCGGTCGATCTTGCCAATATCATGCTGGGGTTGAAGCAGGCGGAAAAAGACGATCCGGCGCTGGCCGAGAAAATCCAGCCGATTTTCATATCGGTCGATCCCGGGCGCGATACGCCGGCTGTGTTGAAACAATATGTGTCCGCTTTTCACCCGCGGCTTATCGGCCTCACCGGAAGCGCCGAGGAAATTGCGGCTGTCGCGAAAAAATATCTGATCATTTATGATATCCGGAAAGACGAATCCTCGAGTGAATATCTCGTCGATCACAGCCGACAGGCCTATTTGTTCGGCCCGAACGGAGAGCCGCTGGCGTTGTTGCCATTTGACGGCACGCCGCAGCAGGTCGCGGACGAAATAGCCCGATGGGTGCGCTAGGCGCCGATCAGCCGTTCTGGGAAGAGCCGCTTGAATCGCTGGATCGTGGCCAGTGGGAAGCCTTGTGCGACGGCTGCGGCAAATGCTGTCTGCTGAAAGCCGAGGATGAGGATGACGGCCAGATATATATGACCAATATTGCCTGCAAATTGCTCGATCTCCAGAGCGCGCAGTGCAGCGACTATCGGCATCGCAAATTCCACGTCCCCGATTGTGTTCGGCTGACCCGCAACAAGCTGGAAGAATTTGAATGGCTGCCCGACAGTTGCGCCTATAAGATGCGTGCCCGGAGCCTGCCATTGCCGGAATGGCATTATCTGGTCTCTGGAGACCGTGAATCGATCCATGCGGCTGGACAGTCAATCCGGGGAAAGGTCATCCCGGAGAGCAAGGCCGGGCCGCTCGAACAGCATATTCTCGATGAGCCTCTTTAGTTCATCGCGTTCCGAAGCGCTCGCCATCAGCCTCGACGGGGTGAGCTATCCCCTCCAGTTGCGGCGATCCAAACAGGCCCGTTCGATCATTGTCTCGGCGGATACGGTCAAACGCGTCGTCCGCCTGACATTGCCCACTTACGCATCTGAAAACCAGGCGCTGCGCTTTGCCCAGTCAAAGTCCGACTGGCTCAATGCCCGCTTTGCCGAAGCCGTTCCCCCGGTTCCGGTAGAGGATGGCAGCCAGATCGCGTTTCGGGGCGAGCCTTATGTCATCAGATGGTCACCGGAATTTGCCCGGGCTCCACTGATAGTGGAAGGCGAAATTCGGTTGGGCGGACCGGCTGAACATGTCGAGACCCGTATCCTCCGCTGGCTCAAGGCCGAAGCGCGGACGATTTTTGCCGAAGATCTTGAATTTTACTGCACCCGATCCGGGACCGATTTACCACGCCTGGCAGTCGGCGATGCGCGCCGCCGCTGGGGCAGCTGTTCCGGTCGGAAGTCGATCAGATTGAGCTGGCGGCTGGTCATGGCGCCGCCGCATGTCCGCCGCTCGGTGGTGGCGCATGAAGTGGCCCATCTCACGCATATGGACCATAGTCGGCGATTCTACGCCCTGCTCGACCAGATATATGAATCGGACCGCCTTGTGGCCGATCGCTGGCTCAAGGAACATGGCCGTGGCCTGCATATGGTGGGAGCGGAGCGGCAATCCCCGCCTGCTGGCTGAACCGGCCTGTTATTGCGGTTCGAGACGGGCGGCTTCGGGCAGCAGCGACTCCGGCTGGTTTTGCGGAGGCTGCGGTTTCGGTTTCTTCACCGGTGCTGGTTCCGGTTTGCGGGGAGCGGGATCCTCGCCGCGACCCAGTACCGAATCGATCCAGTCCTGATCCAGACGCGGACTATCTGAGGCTTCTCCGCCTTCCAGATCATATTCGATCCCCCGACCGGTTTCGATCGGCATGCCGTTCTCGTCCACGTAAATGCCGTCTTCCGGTTCTCCGAACAGCTCGTCTTCATCCGGTTCCAGTTGCCATTCCGGCAGGACCAGTTCGGTATCGAATTTCTCGACCTTGCGATTGGCTACGGCCATTTTCATGAACTGCGCGAAGACGCTGGCCGGAGCCCGGCCGCCCTGCAATCCGCTAACCGGTTTGGCATCATCACGGCCCATCCAGACGCCGGTGGTCAACCCGCTGGAAAAGCCGAGAAACCAGCCATCCTTGTTGCTGCTCGTTGTACCGGTCTTGCCGGCAACCGGCCTGCCGATCTGCGCTGCCCGCCCGGTGCCGGTGGCGACGGCGGTCTGCATCAGATCGGTGATGCCGGCTGCGACCCAGGGGTCGACCAGCACGCGGCTGCCGTCAAATTTGCTCTGGTACAGAATATTGCCCTTCATCGTTTGCACCTTGGTAATCCCGAACGGTGTGATCGCGATGCCTTTGGCGCTGATCGACGCAAAGGCGCGCGTCATGTCGAGCAGTCGCACATCGGAGGTACCCAGCACCATCGACGGATTGGTGTTGATCGGGGTGGTGATGCCGAAACGGCGCGCCATATTGGCGATGGACGACGTGCCGATATCATTGCCGATCGCCGCCGCGACGGTATTTTTGGAAAAGGCAAAAGCGGTGCGGACATCAATGTCACCGGCATAGCGGTCTCCGCTGTTGCGAGGCGTCCAGTTGCCGATGGTGATCGGTTCGTCGGTCACGGTATCATTGGGTGTGTAACCTGCTTCCAGTGCCGCCATATAGACGAACACTTTCCAGGCTGAACCCGGCTGACGGACGGCCTGGGTTGCGCGATTATAGTTGGAGGTCACATAGTCCGTCCCGCCGACCATCGCGCGCACCGCGCCATCGCGGTCGATCGCTACCAAGGCCCCTTGAGCGCCCGCTGGCACGCCGGACTGGATTGCAGCAGTGGCGACGCGCTGCATATCGAGATCAAGCGTTGTCCAGACTTCAATCGGCTCCACGCTCTCGTCGATCAACAAGTCCAGTTGCGGCAGCGCCCAGTCGGTAAAATAGCGCACGCTATTCTGCCGTGGTTCGGGCGCCAGCTTCACCGATGCCGGATTGGTTTTCGCCGCTTCGGCTGCGGTTATCGCACCGGCGTCCTGCATTACCTCCAGCACCACGGTTGCCCGTCCGATTGCCGCTGTGGCATCGGCTGTGGGCGAGTAGCGGGAGGGAGCCTTGACCAGACCGGCGATGATCGCGGCCTCGGCCAGGTTAAGCTCTCTGGCGCTGTGCGCGAAGAAACGGCGCGATGCGGCATCGATGCCATAGGCGCCGCCGCCGTAATAAACCTTGTTCAGATAAAGCTCGAGGATTTGCTCTTTGGAAAATTTCCGTTCCATCGCCAGCGCGAGCAAAATTTCACGGCCTTTCCGGCCAAAGGTCCGGTTATTGTTCAGAAACACGTTGCGGGCCAGCTGCTGGGTGATGGTTGACCCGCCCTGGGCCCAATGGCCGCGCTGCATCCTTACCTGAAGCGAACGGGCGATGCCGATCGGATCAACGCCCGGATGGCTTTCGTAGCGCCGGTCTTCGACGGCGACCATCGCCGATTTCATGACTTCCGGGATGTCCGCATATTTCAGCCACTCGCCGTAGCTCGGGCCCATCGAAAACAGCTCTTTGCCGTTTACATCTAGTACGCGGATCATCTGGCCGTTGGGGGAGGATTTCAGATCCTCGAAGCCGGGGAGTGACGAACGGACGACCAGGACCGCAACCACCAGGGAAATCGCAGCCAGCAATCCGACGACCAGACCGATCTTGGTCAGCCGCCACAGCCACTTGCGCACTGGGCCCTGATTATTGCTGCGTTTTTTGGCCCGCGCCATATTGATCCACCCACTAAATACTGACTAGAGATTTTCTAGCGTTCTGGTGCCTTACTGCAGGCTGAACAGGGAAGCACAGAAAAAAGTCAGTCGTCCTTGGGTTCGAAAGCCATCGCCGCGCTATTCATGCAATAGCGGAGTCCGGTGTCGGTCGGTCCATCGGGAAAGACGTGACCCAGATGGCCGTCGCAGGTGGAGCAGCGTATCTCGACCCGGCGCATGCCAAGGCTATTGTCCTCGATCTCGGTGACCGCTTCAGAATCGGCAGGCGCGGAGAAGCTTGGCCAGCCGCAACCGCTGTCAAACTTGCTTTCCGATTCAAACAATTTGCTGCCGCATCCGGCGCAGAAAAATTCACCGTCCCGATATTCGGTGTTTAACGCCCCGGTAAAGGGCCGTTCGGTGCCCGCTTCGCGCAACACATGATATTGTTCCGGAGACAGCTGCTGCCGCCATTGTTCGTCGCTCAATATTGTTTTTTCCATTTCTGTTAAATGGGCGTTTGATTGCAGCCGGTCAAGGGATCTGGCGAAGAGAGTCATCGTGGGCAAATATGATACTTAACCGGATATTAGGCATATTTCGGCAGTATATCGGATTATGAAGATGGTGGTTAAATCCTTGCTCATCGTGGCAATATTGGTTGCGTCCCTGGCGTTTCAGCCAGCGGAATTGCAGGCGCAATGCCGCCTCTGTGCTGCCAGTACCCAGTCCGACAGCCTTTCCAAAGCGGTTAGCGGCAAGCCGGAAATTCCGCTGCAGATTGAAATTACCGCCAATCTCGATTTCTCGCGCATGGCCTTGTTGAGCAGCAGCGGCGGTGTGGTCAGTATCGACCCGATGTCCGGAAACAAGCAAATACGTGGCAGCATTGCTAATCTCGGCGGCATGGCGCTGCACGGAGAAGGCCGTCTGACCGGCGAACCGGGCCGGAGCGTGCGAATTTACCTGCCGGAGCGGATTCAGCTGAGCGCGCCCAATGGTTCGACGGCTGAGCTGGAGCGGCTGGAAACCAATCTGCCGACGCTGGCGAGGCTTGATCCGTCGGGACGGCTGATCTTTGCCTTTGGCGGCCAATTGCGCATTCGGGGAGACGCCAGCGGCAGTTTTCGGGGTCGGATTGCGATTACCGCCGACTATGAGTGAATCCGGATTCTGACCCTAACGACCGCTTGCCGCTTTCCGGGCAATCAGCAGCAACTCTTCCTCCAGCAACACCTGATCCGGCTGACCGCTGCTTTTCATCGCGATCTCGAGCTGCAGGATTCGCTCGATCAGTCGCGCGATATGGGCGGATGACCAGATTCGCAGCTGCCGCTTGAAATGTTTCTGTTCCTTGAAGAAGACGCTGGGATGTCCGGCAACGGAATCGACATTGCCACCCTTGTCGACCTTGCTGCGCAGTTCCGCGAGCTTGGTAAGATGGCGGAGCATGATCCGGATCAGGCCAATCTCGCTGATCCCTTGCGCACGTGCAGCGGCGATCTCCTGCGCCAGCCGGGCTGCATCGCCGTTGAGCGCGGCATGGATCAGCAGATTAATATCTTCTTCGTCATTTTCAGCGCCGAGCAGGAGCAGAATATTGGCTTCCGGTGCGAGCGGGTTTTCCGGCGTCGCATCCAGATAGAGTGCGATCTTTTCCACTTCCATCCGCGCCAGCACCAGATCATTGCTGGTCAGCGCAGCAATTTCCTGCGCCATTTCGCGGCTCAATCGGAGGCCTTCGGTCTTTGCCATGGTCTGGATGGCCGCTGCCGCCTGTTCCGGTGACGTCTCGTAACAGGTCGCGATCAATGCATCCGGCGCAGCGATGATGCTTTTCGCCAGCGCGGTTTTGTCGCCCATGCCGGGGGCAATGACAAACACCGGATCGCCGGCTGTGTCGCTGGCTAGAAGATTGTCTATTGCCGCTGTCGCCCTGACCGCTTCGCCGCTGTTCAGCCGCAATACGAGATAACGTTTGTCGCCGAACAGCGAAGCGGAATTGGCTTCGTCATTGAGCCGGGCGGGACCGTCGTTGATATCGCTTATGGTCAGATCGACCCGTTCGGCGGATTGTGCCAGCGGTTTGACCAGCTCTTCGACAAGCGCTTGGCAGCGGGTGACATTGGGGCCGCATAGCAGGATCAGTCGAAATTGATCGGAACCGGCATGAAAGCGCCTGACAATGTCTTCCGGCTTTGCCTTCATGGCTGCGGTGACGCGCTGGCCTCTTCCCGGGCGAACAGTGAAAGCCGGGTTACAATCTGGTTGGCAACGCGGGTCGCCAGATTTTCCAGCGCGGTATCCTCCGCAGCCAGAGTCGCATATTCCGAAGATACCACATCGATACCGGCATCCGATCCGGCTGTGGCATCAAGTACCACCACGGAATCAGAGAGTCGGACCAGCTGATAACGGGCGCGCAAGGTTCTGCGTTCACGGGTGATCCGGTCATCGCTGCGTACGCCAAATCCGGCAATCTTGTCTTCCAGCGCAACGGTCAGGCGATATTTTGCCTGCTGGCCTTCGAATGCTTCGAGCTGATCCTTGAGCGCATTGCGGGTCAGCCAGCCAGCCTTGCCGGCAATCGGTTCAATCTCGACATTGCCGAGCTGCTGGGCGACCACGCCATTGGTGCCACCGGCATAGAGCGGCCGCAAATTACAGCCAGCGAGCATTGCCGACAATGTCACCACCAGGGTGATCCGGGCGATCACAGACTTCATATTACGATGTTGACCAGTCGATCAGGCACGACAATCACCTTTTTTATTTCCGCTCCGTCGAGACTACGCTGCACCTTCTCGGAGGCCAGAGCAAGTTCTTCGAGCTGCTCCTTGCTGCTGCCCTTGGCCACGGTGATTGTATCGCGGAGCTTGCCGCGCACCTGAATCGCAATCGTTACTTCGTCGTCGACCAGCAGACTTTCGTCGACTTCCGGCCAGGGCGCATTGGCAACCAGATCACTTTCGCCAAACAAAGCCCATGCTTCTTCGGCGATATGCGGTACCATCGGCGCGACGATCCGCGCGAGCGACTTGATCGCGATGGTCCGGTCTGCAGACGGCTGGGATTTCTCGATCAGATTGACCAGTTCGAATATCTTCGCCACCGCCTTGTTGAACGACAGGGCTTCGACGTCGCCCGCGACGCCAGCCACAGTCTGGTGCAGTTTGCGGCGCAGCGCTTTGTCATCGGCTGTATCTTCACTGTCGACTACGGCAATGAACAGCCGCCACAGACGCTGGACAAAGCGCCAGCTGCCTTCAATTCCGGCTTCAGACCAGGGCAGATCGCGCTCTGGCGGGCTGTCGGAGAGCATGAAGAAACGCACTGCATCGGCGCCATATTGTTCGATGATCGGATCGGGGTCGACGACATTTTTCTTCGACTTCGACATTTTCTCGACTCGGCCGGTGGTAACCGGTGAACCATCGGTAATCACGGCCCAGTCGGCACCGTTTTTCTCGACTTCGTCCGGAGAAAGCCAGCTGCCGTCGCCATGTTTGTAGGTTTCGTGCGTCACCATGCCCTGCGTGAACAGACTCTCGAACGGTTCGGCAAAATCCAGCTTGCCGATGCTTGCCAGCGCCCGCGTCCAGAAGCGCGCGTAGAGCAAATGCAGGATCGCATGTTCGACGCCGCCGATATATTGCGTCACCGGCAGCCACTGCTTGACCACTTCGGGATCAAACGGCCGGTCGTCCGGCTGGCTGGCGAAGCGCAGGAAATACCAGCTGCTGTCGACAAATGTATCGAGCGTATCGGTCTCGCGCCGCGCCGCCATGCCGCATTTCGGGCAGTCGACATGTTTCCAGGTCGCGTGGCGTTCCAGCGGATTGCCCGGCGTTTCAAAATCGATATCTTCCGGCAAGACGACCGGTAGCTGATCCTTTGGCACCGGTACGGGACCGCAATCATCGCAATGGATGATCGGGATCGGTGTCCCCCAGTAGCGCTGGCGCGAAACGCCCCAGTCGCGCAGCCGCCAGGTCGTCTGGGCCCTGCCCCAGTCTTCGGACCCCGCGCGATCGATAACCGCTTTTCCGGCAGCTTCGACCGTCATGCCGTCGAGAAACGCGCTGTTCACGATCTTTCCGGGTCCGGTATAGGCCTCGTTACCGATATAATCAGCACCGGTTTCGTCGCCATCGGAGACCACGCGCTTGACCGGCAGGCCATATTTGCGGGCAAAGTCTAGATCGCGCTGATCATGCGCCGGCACGCCGAATACCGCGCCGGTGCCATAATCCATCAGCACGAAATTGGCGACATAGACCGGCAATTGCCAGTCGGGATCGAGCGGATGGGTGACGGTCAGGCCGGTATCGAAGCCTTTCTTCTCCATCGTTTCCAGTTCGGCTGCTGTGGTCCCGCCGGCTTTGCATTCTTCAGCGAAGGCGGCGAGTGCGTCATTCTGACCGGCAAGTTTTTGTGTCAGCGGATGGTCAGCCGACAGCGCGACAAAACTCGCGCCGAAAATCGTGTCCGGCCGTGTCGAGAAAACCTCGACGCTGGCGATATCGCCTTGCGCTTCCGCCAGATCGAAATGAAATTGCAGGCCCTGCGACTTGCCGATCCAGTTTTCCTGCATCAGCCGCACTTTTTCCGGCCAGCCTTTCAGATCATCCAGTCCAGCCAGCAAATCCTCGGCAAAATCGGTGATCTTCAGGAACCATTGGCTGAGCTTGCGCTTTTCGACCTGCGCGCCGGAACGCCAGCCCTTGCCATCGATTACCTGCTCGTTGGCGAGCACGGTCATGTCGACCGGATCCCAGTTGACCGCCGATTCCTTGCGATAGACCAGACCGCCTTTGAACAGATCGATGAACAATGCCTGTTCGTGACCATAATAATCCGGATCGCAGGTCGCAAGTTCGCGGCTCCAGTCAAAGGCAAAGCCGAGCGTCTTCAGCTGGCTGCGCATCGATGCGATATTGGCTCTGGTCCATTCGCGGGGATGAACTTTCTTTTCCATCGCCGCGTTTTCCGCCGGCATGCCGAAGGCGTCCCAGCCCATCGGGTGGAGCACTTCATAGCCCTGCATCCGCCGGAATCGGGCGAGCACGTCGCCCATCGTATAGTTGCGGACGTGGCCCATGTGGATGCGGCCCGACGGATAGGGAAACATTTCGAGCACATAGCTGCGCGGCTTGCTGCTCGCGTCATCCGCTTCGAACACGCGCGATTCGGCCCAGCGCTTTTGCCAGCGTTTGTCCGCCGCCAGTGGATTGAATCGCTGATCGGTCATTGCGGCCCCATTATATGGTAGAGAAAATTAGTTGGTGATCGCACCGCGCCGCAAGTCGCGGGCCTTGGTGAGGATGATCTGTTCCAGTTTCTGCGTGGTCGCAGCCTTGACCGGTGCGTCCACCCAGGTTCCGTTCGTGGCAACCTGCCGCGATGCCGCGACGCGCAGGGCGTCGGCGCGCAAATCCTGATCGAGGATCGAAACATTGATTTTCATCCGCTCGCCCGGGTTTTGCGGGTTCACATACCAGTCGGTAAGGATCACGCCACCATTACTGTCGGTCTGGGTGAGTGGCATGAATGACAGCGCATCAAGCGAGGCACGCCACAAATAGCTGTTCACGCCGATAGTCGTGACCTGCGAGGCGGCGATGTCGGCTTGCGGCCGCTCTTTGCCACCACAAGCGGAAAGCAGAGACAATGTCAGCAGGCTAGCGGTTGCAGACCGCAGGAATAGAGATGTTTTGAGGCGGGACATGAAGCGCTCCTGGTTGCATTTTGCGCCGGTACGTCATCCTTTTTGCAGGATTTGCTCCGGACATGATATCATTTCAGCGCTCTCTATAAATGCTTTGCCGCGAGGGGCAAGCATAAGCGCATGATTCGCTCTTGTGCAGCACGGACTGAACCCCAGTTGAATGGCCGCAAAATCATCTCCGGTTCATGTTTTTTATGCTAGGCGGTGAAACGATGTCCGGACAAAAGCGTAACCGAACTGCAACAGAAACATGCTAGTTTGGGAAAATCGGACAAAAACAATATGTTGACTCGTGCAGATCAGCGGATTTTGTTATATCGAAGGTCATATTAAGGGGAAGCGGCTTCATCATGACGAAAAAGGTCAGTCATTTCGGTTGGTTAGCGACGGGACTCGTGATCTCTGGCCTTGCCATGACTCCTGCTTTGGCAAAAGTCCTTTCCGGTGATGACGCAATAGTATCGCTGAAGACCCTCGGATCGATCGGTTCCTTCACCGTTGCCGGTGCCGACCCTGATCTCGTAGCCAAATATAATCTGAGCACCTTGCGTGGAAATGCGAGCTTCAAATTCACCCCGTCCGGCGGCACCCGTGACGGCGAACGTTCGGTCACCGTGGTGGTTCGCCAGAAGTCGGACGCTGTTTCGATTCGCGAAAATATTCTCGCTGCCGCACCCGGATCGGGTGTGACAAGCGCGGCAAAAATTGCTCCGGTTTCATATAGCCTCGGCACTGCAAAGGGGCTGAAGAGCTTCGCGATTCCGGTCAAGAAGCTGGCCGGCAATCTGCCGGATCTTTCCGAAATCGGCGGAGAAAGACTGCTGGGCGAAGAAGATAATGGCAAGAAGAGCCGTTTCAATCCGCGCATGTCGATTGATGCTTCTGCACCGATCAACGCCGCACCGCGCGCGCTGGATGCCAGCCAGAAAGATTATACGCTTGATGTTGGCGGCAGCTACTCGCTGACCCGTAATCTCGACGTTACTGCCGGTGTCCGGATCAACAACGAACGTGACCGGATGGCGCCTCTGACCGACAATCGTCAGGATAGCCAGGCTGTTTATGTCGGAACCCAGTTCCGCTTCTAACAATCCCGATTTAGCGTAAAGCGTCGATCGCGGCCCAGCCGTGGGTCAGGTGGTTTTTGCGTGCCCGGTAGCGATGGCGATTCATCCCGCCCAAATATATCACTGCGCCATGGCACAATGCAGCAAGGCTGCGGGTCTGCAATGCATTCAACGACCGCTGGCCAGGGTGCGACCGGGTAGCGAAAACCGGTGACAGAAAATATATATCCGCACCGATACGATTGGCTTGCTGGATTTCTCTGGCATCATGAACCGGCACGCTGTGCAGCAATCCGCCCGTCACAGGACGCCGCGTCCGGCCATGCACGCCATCGGCTCTCCACCGCCGGGCCAGCGATGGTGATCCGGCGAGAAACAGCAAATGCCCCCGTTGCCGGGCGAGCTTTTTGACAGTTTCAAATCGCGCTCGTCGCGATGCTTCCGGCAAATGATAATGGCGAAAGACTATCCCGCTACCCCGCGGCATTCGCCGGACGGATTGCTCGAGAGAGGCATCATTCCGCTCGTCGGTAAACAGCCATATTTGCGGCAGAATCAAACCTGTCTGGTCAGGCAGGAGGGGGCAGGGCTGGTCTCGCAACATAAGCAGGCCTATAGACGCAGACTTGGCGAAAGAGAATGATTGAGAGAGATCCACACTTGGCAAACCCACCACTCGAAGACATCCGCGGCAAAATCGAAAAGGCCGCCAGGATAGCGAACCGCAAGCCGTCCGATATTGCGCTTATTGCTGTGTCGAAAACCCGCACCAGCGATGAAATACGGCCTTTGCTGGAGGATGGCCATCGCGTGTTCGGGGAAAACCGGGTGCAGGAAGCGATGGAAAAATGGCCGGCATTGAAAGCGGAATATCCCGATATCGAGCTGCATATGATCGGCCAGTTGCAATCGAACAAAGCGGCAGAAGCGGTGGCTCATTTTGATTATATCCATTCGCTCGACCGGCTTTCGCTGATCAAGGCGCTGGCCAAGGAAATGGACAGGCAGGACCGGCACATTCCCTGTTTCCTGCAGGTCAATATTGGCGAAGAATCGCAAAAAGGTGGCTGTGATATCAAGACTGTTCCCGAGCTGCTCGCTCAAGCCCGTACGGCTGGAATAACGGTCGCCGGCCTGATGGCAGTCCCGCCGGACAATGCAAACCCGGTCCCTTATTTCGCTCTGCTTGCCAAGCTTGCCCGTGACAATGGTCTCGATCAGCTTAGCATGGGAATGTCCGGAGATTTTGAGAAAGCGATCAAGCTTGGTGCTACTTATATCCGCGTCGGCACGGCTCTGTTCGGTGAGCGCGCGCCTCAAGCCGGATAGTCAACTTCCGTCACCTTTTTCGCCGTTCTTTTCACTGTCCTTGGCCGCTCTGTCGGCTTTGCGCTCTTCCGGCGTATCTGCCCTAACATAGCTGATCACGACATCACCGTCTTCGATCACTGGCCGGGCATCCGTTGCAAAGAATAACAGCCGGCGATCCGGTTTAAGGACGGCAAGCGGTTCCTCGCCTTCTTCGAGATTCTTGCGATAATCTTCTGCGGTGAATTTCTCGGTGATATTGGTTTTGCTGAATCGCCAGCCAGCCAGATCACGGTCGAGCAATGTGCCGAAATCTGCCCCGGATTCGAACAACAGCCGCCCATGGCCGACCCGGCTTTTGCTGTGGCTGTCATTGGCCAGCCGGCTGATCTGTTCATAGCCCATTTCCGGGCCGAGATCGGCGGTGATCAACTGGTTCTGACTATCATTGTCGGTGGCTGCGATCAGATGCTGAAATTCGCCCATGTCGATATTGTCATTATGGGCCTCGTCAAGCACGTCGCCCTGGCGGATCTCAAGGCCTTCGCTGCGGGCCCGGCGGAGGGCAAACTTGCTGTCGTCGGTTACCAGAACATCTATATCGAGAGATTTCAGCATTTTACCCAAGGCGATCGACCAGCGATTGGCGCCTGCAATCAGAACGCCTTCGCCTTTTCCTTCGGATATGCCCAGTCGCTCGGCGACCCAGGATGCGGAAAAGCCGTGGGCAAAAATCGTCGCTATGACGACGGCAAAGCTGAGCGGTACCAGCGCCTCCGCGCCCGGCATTCCGTAATCGACCAGCCGAATCGCAAACAGGCCGGTGATTGCGACCGCGACAATACCGCGCGGTGCGATCCAGGCGATAAACAACCGCTCGCGCCAAGGCACCGAACTGAACAGCAGGGCGACCAGTACCGAGACCGGCCTCACCACGAACAGCAGCAATATCAGGAAGATGATAAACTGCGGACGGAACTGCTGAACTGTTTCCCAGTCCAGCGTTGCCGAAAGAATGATGAACACACCGGAGATCAGCAGCACGGCCAGATCTTCCTTGAACCGGTAAAGCGCCTGACTCGAATAGATTTGCCGGTTGGCCATAACGATGCCCATCACCGTGACCGTGATCAATCCGGTCTCATGTTTGATCAGGTCGGCGACGACAAAACCGGCGATTACGGTAACCAGCAGGAACGGAGCCTTCAGATATTCCGGCACCATCCCTCTGGGAAACAGCCAGGTCAGCGCGAAACCAAGGCCAGCGCCGATCAGTCCGGCAATGAAGCTTGCGGCTAGGACGTCCATGCTGATGACGGCGATATTGGCGTCAGCGCCTTCATAGGTGATATAGGCGTAGATGCCGACGGCGAGCAAAGCGCCGATCGGATCGTTGACAATGCCTTCCCATTTCAAGATGTTGCGAACCCGCGACGGCACGCGCAGCGTGCGCAGCATCGGGCCGACCACGGTGGGACCGGTAACGATCATGATGCCGCCGAGCAGGGCGGATATTTCCCAGGACAGACCGGCACCATAATGCGCCGCTGCAGTGCCAAGCCCCCAGGCAATCGGACCGGCAACCAGCACCATTGCCGACACCGCGCCGCCCGCTTGTCGCAATTCACGAAAATTCAGGCTGAGTCCGCCTTCGAACAGGATTACAGCCACCGCCAGTTTGATGATCGGTTCCTGCAGCGCGCCGAAATCGCGTTCCGGATCGATAATGCCCAAAACGGGGCCGGCGATTATGCCGACAATCAACATCAGTGCGATGGCGGGACGACCGGTCCGCCAGGCAATCCATTGCGCGCCGATGCCGAGCAGGCCGATCAGCGCAATCTTGACCATGAGTGAATCAATTATTTCCATGAACTATCCTTGGCCGGTTTTTCGGGCTTATGCAAAAAACTTTCCCGGGCCTGAGATTCAGGCGTTGCCGAAATGGCCGATCGCTTGCTCAATAACGCCATAGATGGAATCCAGTTCCTCGCGACCGATGCAATAAGGAGGCATGATGTAGATCGTATTGCCCAATGGCCGAAGTAAAATGTTGCGATCCCGGAAAAAGCGGAGGAGTTGCGGGCCCAGGCTGGACATATAGTCGCCCGCGCCATCGTCGATTTCGAAGGCCAATATCGTCCCGCACTGACGCAGCCCGCTGACGTTCGATTTTTGCTTCAGTCGCTCTGCAAAGGCGCGATGAGAGGTGATGATGCTGCTGATCCGCTCCTGCACCGGTTCGTCGCGCCAGATAGCGAGATTGGCATTGGCCGCCGCGCAGGCAATCGGATTGGCGGTAAAGCTGCTCGAGTGAAAGAACATCTGGGCGCGATTTTCGGAGAAATGCGCCTGATAAATAGCATCACTGGCAGCGGTCACGGCGAGCGGGATGACGCCGCCGGTCAGGCCCTTGGCCATGCACAATATGTCGGGTTCGACGCCCGCCTGTTCGCAGGCGAAGACGGTGCCGGTGCGGCCCCAGCCGGTCATCACTTCGTCGGCGATGAACAGCACGTCATGCGCGCGGCAGGTTTCTGCCATCTTGGCCAAGACTACCGGACTGTAGATTTTCATGCCGCCCGCGCCGAGAATCAGCGGCTCGACAATCAACGCCGCCGGCGGGTTTCCGCTGTCACTGCAAAAAGCTTCCAGCTGGTCGAGCGTTTCCTGTTCAGCCCCGGCTTCCGGGAAAGCTATGGTGCCGACATCGAACAGCAGCGGCGCATAAGCCTGGTTGAACACGCCGCGCGCGCCGACCGACATCGCGCCGATCGTGTCGCCGTGATAGCTATGTTCCATCACCAGGATTTTCTGGCGCGCTTCGCCGCGATTATGCCAATAGCCGAGCGCCATCTTGAGCGCGACTTCGACTGCAGTCGAACCGCTGTCGGAGAAGAATATATGGTCGAGTGACTCCGGCAGGAAATCCGCCAGCCCCTCGGCCAGGTCGCGCGCCGGCTCGTGCGTCCATCCGGCAAAGATCATCTGGTCCAGCTTTGCACTTTGTTCCTGGATCGCACTGACTATCTTCGGATGGCAATGGCCGTGCGTCTGTACCCACCAGCTCGATATCGCGTCGATGATCCTGGTGCCGTCCGCCTGATAAAGGCACGCACCCTCGGCCCGCGCGATTTCAGGGATCGGTTCGCCGAGACCATGCTGGGTGAACGGATGCCAGATATTGATGCTCATGATAGGAAGTCCGCAATGTTGAAATGCGCGGCAAAGGCTTCGCGCAATGGTTCGGGTGCAAGCTCGTCGATCATCGGCAAGCGCCCGAGATGCCGCACTGCGCCAATCCGGCAGATGGTCTGTTCGCTATCGACATTTTCTGCGCCGATGAAGGCGATGCCATGGATCGGCACGCCGCGGCTGCGCAAAGCCTCGATCGTCAACAGGCTGTGGTTGATGGTTCCGAGGCTGGTCGATGCGACGATGATGACCGGAAGCATCCAATGGGCAAAGAGATCGGCGAACAGCAGGTCCGGATTGACCGGAACCAGCGCGCCGCCCGCGCCCTCGATAATCAGCGGGCCCTCGACTTGCGGGAGGACGAGATCGTCCAGACCAATGACAATGTCTTCCTGCGCTGCCGAAAAATGCGGCGAGGCGGGGATTTTCAACCGGTAGCGTTCGAGCAATATCCGCGCGGGATCGACTCCGCCGATTCGCGCTACCGTCTCGCTATCGGTGCCATCCGCGAGTCCCGCCTGCACCGGTTTCCAGTAGCTGGCGCCCAGGGCTGCGGTCAGTGCCGCGGCAAAGACGCTTTTGCCGATGTCGGTATCGGTGCCGGTGATGACAAATGCCCCGCTCATGCCGCTTCCGCCAATGCCAGTGCTTCATGCAATCCGGCCGCGAGGTTCCGGATATCCTCCTGCGTCACATTCAGCGTCAGCGAAATGCGCAGACGGGCGGTTCCGGCCGGTACCGTCGGCGGGCGAATGGCGCGGACATCAAAGCCTTGACCCTGCAACGTGGTGGCAACGGTTACCGCCACCCGGTCTTCGCCGAGAATGACCGGGAAAATCTGGCTGTCCTGATGGTCGCCGAGCGACAGGCCGGCTAAGCAACTCCGGGCAAGGGCCATATGGTCGGCCAGACGGGTCTGCAGTGCGGGATGGTCCGCGACATAGGAGATCGCATGCTGCGCCAGATGCGCGGTCAGAGGGCTCGGCGCCGTGGAAAAGATAAACGGCCTGGCGCGATTGATGAAAAATTCGCGCAATAGCTTCGGCATGGTCAGCAAGCCACCTTCGCCGCCCAGCGCCTTGCCGCAGGTCCGCAGGATGATGACATTTTCCTGGCTACCGATATCGCCGGATAGACCGATGCCGCCCTCGCCGAAAACGCCCACCGCATGGGCCTCGTCAATCAGCAGCATAGCGTCATGCGTATCGGCGATTCGCGCGAGATCGGCCAGCGGTGCCCGGTCTCCATCCATGCTGTACAGGCTTTCCGCTGCGATCCAGATCATCCCTGTACCGCCGGATGCCCGCCACGCCCGGATTTTCTGCTCGAGCACGTCGCAATCATTATGGGGAAAGGCTTGGAAGCTGGCGCGGCCCAGCTTCATCCCGTCGTGGACGCTGGCGTGGATCAGCTCGTCATAGAGGACGAGATCGCCAGTCTGCGGCAGAGTCGCGAACAAGGCCGTATTGGCCGCAAAGCCCGATCCGAAGAACAGGCTGGCTTCGGCGCCATAATGGTCTGCAGCAAAAGCCTCGAGCGCTTCATGTTCGGGATGGTTGCCGCCGAGCAGCCGTGACCCGCCCGATCCGTGCGCGATGCCATCGGCAATCGCGGTCTGCGCGACGTCTTTCAGATAGGGGCTGCGGGACAGCCCGAGATAATCATTCGACGAAAAGTCGCTGCCGGCCGGAATCAACAGCCGTCTCTTGCGCCCCGCTTTTTCGAGCGCGTCCAGCTGGTCGCGATAGGGTTTGAATCGATCCATCACCGCGCCGTTAGCAGTCAGCGGCCTGTGGTGGCCAGAGGCAATGCAAGCTGGCTATCATCGACCTTATCTATCGCCGTGTTGCGGAACGGTAGCGGGAAACAGACCGGCTTCTCCTTCAGCCCGATGATCGCTTCTGCCGGCCCGCCGACGCAGGCCTCGATAACCGGATCATGGGCTGCCATGCCGCCGGTCAGCGCGCCGAAAGCCGGCATGATCAGATGATGGCGGCCTTTGACAAAGCAGCGGCGTGAAAGATGGCGACCGCGTGTCGCTATGCGGATTTTCGGGTGATAATGGCCCGATATTTCCGGCAGGTGGCTGCCCGCTGTGGCCTCATGACGCAGCGCCAGCCCCTCGCCGGTCCATTCGTCGACCACCTTGCCGCCCCATAGACCGGCAACATCGCGGTCGTGATTGCCGGTGATCCAGACCCACTCCAGCGCGCTGGTCATCTCTGTGAGTCGCCGTGCCGCTTCCGGTTCCAGCCGTGCCTCGCCCTCGCCATCATGATAATTGTCACCGAGGCAGAAGACTCGCGTCGCGCCGGTTTCGCTGACAAGCGCGCCCAGTTCTGCCAGCGTCGCCTGGCTGTCATAGGGCGGCAGCATCTGGCCCTGTCGGGCAAAGAAGCTTGCCTTCTCCAGATGGAGGTCAGCCACCAGCAGCGCATTGTTCGCGGGCCAGTAAAGCGCGGCCGGAGCGACGATATCGAAGCGGTGATGGGCGAACATAAGGGGAACCATGGAGCTGCTATGCGATGAACATAGGCGCTATGCAAGCCGCTCTATTGGAATTTCCTGCGCAACCGCCCTATATGCGCAGCCATGACCGAATCTCCATCCCCCGTAAAAGTCGCCGCGCTCTATTATTTTGCGGTGGTCGATGATCCTGCTGCGCTGCGCCTGCAAGTGTTGGCGCTATGCGAAGAGCATGGCCTCAAAGGCACGATATTGCTGGCCAGCGAAGGTATCAACGGCACCATCGCCGGTGCGCCCGACGCCATCGATGCGGTGATCGGCGGACTGCGATTGCTGCCCCGTTTTGCAGATCTGGAAGTCAAATATTCCGAGGCCAGCACCATGCCTTTCCTGCGGATGAAAGTCCGGCTGAAGAAAGAGATCGTCTCGATGGGCGTCGAGGGCGTCGATGCCGCGACCGAGAAAGGTGCCTATGTCGACCCTGCCGACTGGAACAATCTGATCGCCGACCCCGACACCATCGTGATCGACACGCGCAACGCTTATGAAGTGGCGATCGGCAGCTTTGACGGCGCGATCAATCCCGACACCGAGAGCTTCCGTGACTTTCCGGCATGGTTCGACGATTTTTCGAAACAATTGCGGCAGGATTCGGAAAAGGCGCCGAAGATCGCCATGTTCTGCACCGGCGGCATTCGCTGCGAAAAGGCGACGGCCTATGTGAAGGCGAAGGGCTTTGATGATGTCCAGCATCTCAAGGGCGGCATTTTGAAATATCTCGAACATGTGCCCGAAACCGAAAGCCTCTGGCAAGGTGACTGTTTCCTATTCGACCAGCGCGTCGCCGTCGGCCACGGATTGCGCGAAGCCGATTATGGCCAATGCTATGCCTGCCGGATGCCGCTGAACGCCGCCGACCGCGCCTCGCCCGACTATATCCCCGGCGAAGCCTGCCCGCATTGCATCGACCAGCGCACCGACGAACAGCGCGCGCGCTATCGCGAACGCCAGCGCCAGGTCGAGAAAGCCGCTGCCGAGGGCCGGCAGCATCTCGGGACCGAATGACCGACCTGCCGGTCCTCTATAGCTTCCGGCGCTGCCCCTATGCGATGCGCGCGCGGATGGCGCTGCTGGTCAGCGAGACTCCGGTCCGCCTGCGCGAGGTCGTGCTGCGCGACAAACCTGACGAAATGATCGCCGCCTCGCCGAAGGCCACGGTGCCGGTGCTGGTGCTGCCCGACGGACAGGTAATCGATGAAAGCCTCGAGATCATGCTCTGGGCGCTGGCCCGGAATGATCCGGAAAACTGGCGGCAGGGAAGCGCTGCCGAATCCGAATTGATCGCGGAGTCCGACGGCCCGTTCAAACATGCTCTCGACCGTTATAAATATCCCGTCCGCTATGAAAATGTCGACCCGCTGGAGTATCGCGCTGCCGGACAGGTCTTCCTCAAAAAGCTCGACGGTCTGATTCAGGCCTCCGGGCAGCTGATAGGCGCGAAGCCCAGCTTGGCCGACCACGCCATTTTCCCTTTCGTCCGCCAGTTCGCCAATAACGACCGCGACTGGTTCAACCAATTGCCGCTGCCAGCGCTGCAGAAATGGCTCGGCGATCATCTTGCGTCTGCGTTGTTCGCCACGACGATGGTAAAATACCCGCAGTGGGTGAGTAGAGATGTGGAACCGGTTTTCGCTTTGGAAGCGGCGGAGTAGAGCGAGCGAAGCCATCGCTGTTCCGAGATTGTTGCACTGGTCAGCGCTATCCGGACTCGCACAAAGCCACGAAAACGCAAATCACCACGAAATTGAAGCGGGATTACGCTGTATCTTATAGCCTTCGTGGCTTTGTGTCTTCGTGCGAGCCTGACCCGCGCTTGTCGCGGGAGCGGTGGCGACAATAAGCGACCGGGCCGGATGTAGGAAAGCGCTTTTGCGATGATGAATTTTGGGATCGCTGCACCTTCTCCCTCAAGGGAGAAGGATACAAAATCTTGCCGCCGGAGCGCCAGCGCAGACGGCTAGATGTAGTCGGATGAGGGTGTACGGCCGGTTGGTTGCGATGTCATACAGGTCCAGTAAACCTCACCCAGCTCCCACCAGGCAGCAAGCTGCCAAGCCTGCACAACGCTCTCCCTTGAGCGAGAGGGAGAAAGGAGTGTTCCGGGTGCCGGTTCCACAATGGGTGCACGTTCACCGCAGTTCCCTCGGACACTGTATCAAGAGCCAATCCATCATCAAATTCCGACGCGAAGCTTCAGCCCTACCCTCGTATCCGGCGCTGCATCCGACAGGCCGACGGCGCCATCAACGCCGATCCGGACCGAGCGGCTCAGATTGGTTCCGAATCCCATGTTGATGCTCTGGCTGTCGCCGATGCTGGTTGAAGCGGACTGTTCATAGGAATAGGAAGCCGTCAGCGCACTGCTCTTGCCCAGCAGGAGATGGCTGCCGGCGGTTCCTGACAGAGTGTTACGTGTTTCGAAATTATCCGGCTCGCCGATGATAGAATAGCCGGCGCCGACGAACGGCACGATTGAACCCATTTTCTTCGAGAGCTGGCCGTTAACGCCATAATCGACCTTGCCGGTTCCCAGCCCTTTCTCCCGGGAGGCGGTGGGCAGTTTGACCGAAGCGCCGATACGGGCATCGACGCCAGAGACGGGCAACGAATAGGCGGCATTGAGCGAAAGATCACCGATACCCTCGCGCTTGACTTGACTGGTCTGCGATCCGTTCGACCCCAACAACGGCGTGCCGAACAGCCCGCCCTGGTTGACGATCACCTCCTGCGGAGCAGTGGAGGAGATATAGGGAATCGAAGCGGACGCACTGAACCGGCCTTTGGTCATGGCAATGCCGGTGGTGGCGAATGTGGTCTTGTAATCCAGCCCTTCGCCGACATCGCCTTCCATATGGTCCACGCCGAAGAGCAGATGGAACCGGGTTTCGTCCCTGGTGCTGCCATCCTCCGGAACGCGTACGTTTTGAAGATCTTTATTCTGCGCCAGGGCGGGGCTGGCAGCAGCGAGAAAAATCGGCAGGGTGAGAAAAATGCGCATATCGGGTTCGCTCCTTGAAGAAAAAGCGACGCGCCTGGGAGGCGGGTGCTTGTTCACATGGTGAAGGAACGAACCGCAGCTGCAGTTTAATCCATATTATTTTGCAAAAACTATTTTCGTCCCGTTTTGCGAGACCGGGAAGCTGTCCTCTGCATCCTGTTCGGCTATCCAGTCAGAAATGGATCCTGCCAACCCTCGGCTCGTCGACAAATTGCCGGGTGTTCCTGGGGGTCAGGAAGTGGATTTTCCGTCTGGGAAAGTCGATCGCGACCTGGTCGAATTTCCGCAGCACGTCCATTCCCATCAGCAGGGTCGGCTTGTCGGCCAGACCAAAGCGCTCGAAGGGCGGAGAATCAGCGAAGGCAATCGATAGTCGCGGGAACCGGGCGCGCCCGATACGAAAATCGCGAACCATGCCAAATTCCACGCCCAGGGTTTCGCCGGTGACCGATATCAGCAGATCGGCATCATCCAGTTCCCTGGCGCGTCTCTGCAACCGTTGCCGCAAAGCCAGATTGCCGATGGACATCTGCGCTCCGGTATCGACGATCACGTTGACCTCGATACCGGCAATCGTGGCATCGGTGAAAATCAACTGGCCGGAGCGCCGCTTGGCAGTCACCACGATTTCTCGTGATTTCAACCGGCCGCGTGTTTCGTCCGCGTCTTCGATGATGATCTGGTTGGTGAGAAAATCGAACAAAATGCGCTGGTCCTGCAAACCGTCCAGTCCCAATATCCCATCAGCACCGATGTGCTGGGCTGCCAGAACCGGCGAAATCAGGCCATCATAATTTTTGCGTCCCATGGTCAGGCGCGGCACATAGACCATATCGACCATGCTTGTGCCGGCAATGCTCATCAATTCGGCCGGTTCTTCCCCTTCGAGCGCCAGACTGTCGGCAATTTTTCGCGAGATCACGCTCCGTTCGGCACCGGTGTCGATGACGAAGGAAAACGGTCCCTTGCCCTCGATACTGACCGGAACGGTCATCCGCTTGGCGCGATCCTGATCGATATCGACAATCTCGCCTTCGGGATTGGTCAGGCTGCCGGGTTTCACCGACTGGCCGAGAGGAACGGGATAGGCCATCGTCAGCACCGAGGCCAGAATAGCGGGTGTCATGCTGATAAAAAGGGCTGACATCGTCTCTCCAATCTGTTCTCGCCGGGCAGCGATAGCTTAGTATCTGCTGTCCGGCTGCTCATAGCTATAGCATATATCATCGTCCTGCCTCGACCAGAAATATTCTCAGGCACCTTCCGGCAGCAAGAAATAGATTTTCCGGTTGGCGAAATCGATCGCCACCCGGTCGAATTTGCGCAAGGCATCCATGCTGAGAAACAGCGCCGGTTTCTTGTCCAGTCTCAAGGCCTTGAACGGGGCGATATCGACGAAAGCGATCGGGATGATACCGAAGCGGGCGCGGCCGATCAGCAGCTCTTCCGCGATCCCGTAGTCGGCTTCGATCGAGCGGCCGGTTACGTCGACAAGTATGGTTTGCTGCATCGCTGCGGATTTCAGGCGCAGCCGTCGTTGCAGCGCCTTGTTGCCGATCGAAAGCTCTCCGCCGGTGTCGATGATCACGCTGGTCTTGACCCCGGCAATTGTCGCATTGGTAAAGATCAACTGGCCGGAGCGCCGCCTTGCCGTCACCACAATCTCGCGAAGCGAGCGACTTTTCAGTTTTTCGTCGGTGTCCTCGACCGAGATATTCTTGCCTATGAAATCGAACAGGATCCGCTGTCCTTGCAGGCTGTCGAGACCGAGGACGCCGTCCGCGCCGATATTGATGGAACGGAATGTCGGTGAGATCAAACTGTCATAGCTCCGTTTTCCAACGGTGATGCTGGGCACGTAGACGGTCTGTACAACGGTTGTACCGGCCAGCGCGACAATCGTGACCTCCTCCTCGATATCGAGCGCCAGCGCGCCAGCGATTTCCTCGGAAAGGATCGTCCGCTGCGAGGCTGTGTCGATAATGAATTCATAGGGTCCATTATCCGCGATGGTGACCGACACCGTCATCCGTTCGCGGCGGTCCTGTGCAATCGCAATCCGTTCGGCATCCGGCTGGAGAAACTGCTCGGGCAGCGTATCGGCGATATGGGCCTCGGTTTCCGGTTCGACCGGAAGGGACGCCGCAAGCTGGGCCGCAAATAGCGACGCGCAGACAGGAAGCAGCATTGTCAGACAAGCCATCCGCAGACCCTACGCTATAACGCTCTTCTCTCCAAATCCCGTACGCCGCGCTGGCATTCTAGTCGAGTTTCATCGCCTCGTTGATCAGCGATTCCGCCTCGATCAGCAGCGCGTCATCGGTGGCACCCTGCGCCACATGTTCGCGTCCGATCATCACCAGTACCGGCACCGCCAGCGGGCTGACCCGCTCCAGATCGACATGGATTATCGAATCCGCTGCCCGGTCGAGCAGATCACCGAGCCGGCCGACATCGGTCATCCGCGCCCGTGCATCCTCCCAGGCCGCCTGCATCAGCAGATGGTCGGGCTCGTACTTGCGCAACACGTCGAAGATCAGGTCGGTGGAGAAGGTGACCTGCTTGCCGGTCTTGCGCTTGCCCGGATGCTGCCGTTCGACCAGGCCGCTGATCACCGCCACTTCGCGAAAGGCGCGCTTGAGCAGATGCGAGCCCTCGATCCAGTCAAAAAATTCGTCCTCCAATATATCGGCGCTGAACAAAGGCGCGGGATCGGTGACCGGCTCGACGCTATAGCAGGCCAGCGCATAATCATTGGCGACAAAGCCGACCGGCTTGAGGCCGCGATCCTCCATCCGCCGGGTCAGCAGCATGCCGAGCGACTGATGCGCGTTCCAGCCTTCAAAGCTGTAAGCGACCATATAATGGAGATTCTTGTGCGGAAAGGTCTCGACCAGCAATTGCCCCGGCTCGGGCATCACCGAACGATGGTCCTGCATCTCCAGCCATTCGCGCACATCATCGGGGAAGCGCGCCCATCCCGCGCGGTCGGTCAGAAAGCCGCGCACCCGGTCGGACAAATGGGTGGTCAGCGGCAGTCTCGCTCCGCCATAGCTCGGGATCATCGCCGCTTTTTTCGCCGCGCGGACGATGACATCACTGGCATCCATCTTGATCAGCTCGAGACTGAGGCCAGCGAAGAAAAACGTGTCGCCGATCGACAGCATGGCGGCAAAGCCTTCCTCGACCTTGCCGAGATTGCGACCGTTTTTGAACCGCACATTCATCATCGCGCTGTCGACGATTATTCCGGCGTTGAGCCGGTGCTGTGCGGCAAATTTCGGATGGGTCAGGCTCCACACGCCCTTGGCATCGCGACGCAGTCGCTTGAACTTGTCATAGGCCTTGAGCGCATAGCCGCCGTCGCGGGTGAAGCTCAGCACCCGCTCGAACTGTTCCTTCGACAGGGCGCTATAGGGCAGGGCGCTTTGCACTTCGTCGAGCAGATCATCCTCCTGAAACGGTCCGGCGCAGGCACAGCTCATCACATGCTGGGCGAGCACATCGAGACCACCGGCGCGAAACGGTTCGCCGTCGCGGCGCCCTTCATTGACCGCATCAAGCGCCGCCTGTGCCTCGAGATATTCAAAGCGATTGCCGGGCACCAGCAGCGCCCTGGACGACACATCGAGCCGGTGGTTGGCCCGGCCGATCCGCTGCAGCAGCCGCGACGAACCTTTGGGCGCGCCCATCTGGATGACGCAATCGATATCCCCCCAGTCAACCCCGAGATCGAGCGAGGCGGTACAGACCAGCGCCCGCATCATACCCGATGCCATGGCATTCTCGACCTTGCGCCGCGCTTCCCTGGACAGGCTGCCGTGGTGGATACCGATCGCGAGATTTCCCTCATTGATGTCCCACAGCTGCTGGAAGGTGAATTCGGCAAGAAAGCGGGTGTTGCAAAACACCAGCGTCATCCGGTTGCTGCGTATCTGCTCCATCACCTGCGGGATCGCATAGGTGCCGGCATGGCCGGACCAGGGCACGCGCACCGGATCGCCCTCGGGAGTCTCCGGCAGCATGATCGACAGATCGGCGGGCGCTCCTTCCGCGCCGAGCACATGGGTGACGCTATCGATATCGCCATATGGCGCGAGCCAGGCGCGGAAATCATCCGGCTCGGCGACCGTGGCCGACAAGGCGACCCGCTGCATCTCTGGCGCAATCCTCTGCAGCCGCGCCAGCGACAGGGCGAGTAAATCGCCGCGCTTGCCGGTGGCAAAGGCGTGCACCTCGTCGATCACCACGCGCCTGAGCCCGGCGAACAGGGCGAAGCTTTCCGGCTGGCTGAGCAGCAGGTTGAGCGATTCCGGCGTGGTCAGCAATATCTGCGGCGGTTTGACCCGCTGGCGCGCCTTGCGACTGACCGGCGTGTCGCCGCTACGCGTCTCGACTGTGATTGGCAGCCCCATTTCCTCGATCGGTGTCAGCAGATTGCGCTGGACATCCACGGCAAGCGCCTTGAGCGGGGAGATGTACAGCGTGTGGAGATCGCTCCGTTCGCCCTGAGTTTGTCGAAGGGCCGTTTGCGTCAGACCAGATGCTTTGACAGGCTCAGCACGAACGGTTTTCTCGGCCGCCTGTTCCACAAGCTCCGCCAGCGTTGGCAAAAACCCGGCCAGTGTCTTGCCCGCTCCGGTCGGCGCCGTCAGCAACGCGTGACGCCCGGCCCGGGCCGCCGCAAGCATCTCCAGCTGGTGCCGTCGAACGCTCCAGCCGCGCGCGGCGAACCAGTCGGTCAGGATTGGCGGAATTTTGTCGTCGGCCATTACGCTGATCTTGCTCCGTCTTTCCTGCATCGACACGCGTGCACGCTTCCTGCACAATATAGTGTCGATATTGCGACTGGCAATCGCGCCTGATCCTTGCTCGCTCTGAAATATTCCCGTATCTGCCGGACAGAGCAGTTTCAACATGGTCGCAACAGCCGACCGAACAAGAGCGACAAAGATGGACAATCGGACAACATCGGAAAAACGGGTCGAGTGGGGCTTCATGATCACTCTGCTGGTGATTGTCTCGCTGGCCTTTGCGGTTCTGATCGAGCCGTTTTTCGGCGCCATTGTCTGGGGTGTTGTCGTCGCTGTGCTGTTCCGGCCCGTCTACGAACGCCTGCTGGGCTATTTGCCGGGCCGGACCAATCTGGCAGCGGTCATCACCCTGATTCTCATATTGCTGCTGGTGATCGTCCCGACGATTCTGCTCGGCATGGCGCTGGCCCAGGAAGCGGCGAGTATTTATTTGCGGATTCAGGATGGGGAAATCGATTTCGGCGCTGTCTTTGCGGCGTTTGAAAATTCCCTGCCGCAATGGCTGCAAAACCAGCTCGCCGTTTATGGCTATGGCGATTTTGACAGCATCCGGGCAGAGATCGAACAGTCGATTTCCGCCATTCTTGAATTTCTGGTGACCCAGTTGCTCAGCGTCGGCCAGGGCGCTTTCCAGTTCATGCTCGGCCTTGGTGTCATGCTCTACCTGACCTTCTTCCTGCTGCGCGACGGTCGGGCGCTGAGCGACCGGATCGAACAGATGGTTCCGCTCGGAGAGGAAAAGCGGCGCATTCTCATGGAAAAATTTCTGGTGGTCATCCGGGCGACCATCAAGGGCAGCCTGATCATCGCGATCATCCAGGGCAGTCTCGGCGGCCTCGTATTCTGGGCGCTTGATATCCGGGGCGCATTGTTATGGGCGGTGTTGATGGGCATATTCTCGCTGATTCCGGCAATCGGTACCGGTTTCGTCTGGGTCCCGGTCGCGCTCTATCTGTTCATCACGGGAGCTGTCTGGCAGGCCGTCGTGCTGGTTCTCTGCGGCGTGTTCGTGATCAGCATGGTCGACAATCTCGTCCGGCCGACTCTGGTGGGCAGGGACACGCGGATGCCCGACTATGTCGTGCTGATCTCGACGCTTGGTGGTCTGCAGCTATTCGGTATCAACGGCATCGTGATCGGCCCCTTGGTGGCCGCGCTGTTCATCGCGATCTGGAGCATCTTCTCCGATATGCAACAGGGTCAGGTAGAACAGGAAAAAGCTAGCGAATAGTCGCGTAGCGATCCGCTTCGTCCGCCATTGTCATCATCGACTGCGCATGGCGCATCGCCACCGCGCGATGGTCATGGCCATAGCCGCCCCCTAGCGCACTGGCGACGGCTATGCCGCGGTCACGGGCTTTGCGGATGACCATCCGGTCGCGCTGTTCGAGTCCCGAATCGGTGAGCGCCAGCCGGCCCAGCCGATCATCGGCATGCGAGTCGACCCCTGCCTGATAGAGCAGCATATCCGGTTTAAAGCTCTCGAGAATCTCCCGTAGATTCACATCCAGTATCGCGAGATAAGCATCGTCTTCAACCGCATCGGGCAGCGCAATATCGCGGCTGGAGCGCGCCTTTCGGGTTGGGAAATTGCGTTCGCTGTGGATCGACAGGGTGAAAACATCCTCGCGCCCGGCCAGCAACACGGCGGTACCGTCGCCCTGATGCACGTCGAGATCGACAATGAGAATCTTGCGGGCTTCGCCTTCCGCCAAGAGCCGGTTGGCAGCGACTGCCAGATCGTTGAAAACGCAATAGCCGGCGCCGGTATCCGCCAGAGCATGATGGCTGCCACCGGCGCTGTTCGCCGCATAGCCATGTTTCAGGGCAAGCCGTGCGGCCAGCCAGGTGCCGCCCGACGTATATTGGACGCGGCTGGCAATATCCGCAGACACCGGAAAGCCGATCCGGCGTTCTATTTCACGTGGAACACTCCCGGTCAGCACTTGCTCGACATAGGCGGGGTCATGAACCGCCTCGATCCACTTGCGCTCCATAAGCGGGGGCTGATGGGCCTGATGCAGCGGCGCATGGGCGCGGATGGCCTCCATCACCAGCTGATATTTATCAAAGACAAAGCTGCCGCTTGCCGGGCGCGGCGCTACATAATCAGGATGGTGGACGATATGGAGCATGGATGGATTAGCGCGGCCTCCGCAGATGATAGGTCAGGGCCATGGCGATACAATGTTTGACGGCATCGACGGGCAGTTCCTCTTTGCTGTCAAACACCACAGCCCGATTGCCGTCAAATGTCAGTTCGTCATCATATAGCTGCCGGTAGCGCTCGACCAGATCGGTCTGGCAATGCACATAAAGCGCATATTTGTCGGGCGATTTCTTGTGGGGATTGATTCGCAATGTGGTGCCGGACCCGGTTGCCGACGGCAGAAACGCGGGCTCTCCCCATTTGATCGTCTCTTCAAGCGGACCGATGGCCGGATTCTCGCTCGCAGTTTCCAGAATCAGCTGGCGGAGCTGAACCAACCTCCCGGCCAGCTGTTCGGAAAGATCTTCCCAGGCGAAGCGCGTGGGTTCGGGAATTTCGTCTGTCATTCCCCACCATTATCAGCCGGCCGGGCTTTTTGTCACGCTCCCCGTATCAGCCGCCCCGGTCGCGCACCCGTCGACTGGTCGAAGCGCCGGATAATCTCGCCCGACACCATCGTCGCATCATAGCCGGTAGCGCGCTGGTGCAGTCTTTGCCCGCCTGCGGGCAGGTCACGCACAATCTCCGGCAGATGCAGTTGCAGCCGGTCGAGATCGATCACGTTGATATCCGCCTTTGCGCCGGGCTTGAGCAGGCCGCGCTGGTCCAGTCCGACCGCTTTCGCGGCCTTGTGCGACAGCATATGGATCGCTTCCGCCAGCTCAAAACTCTCGGCTCCCGGATTGCGGACATATTGGGTGAGCAAATAGGTCGAGTAGCTGGCATCGCAAATCGCGCCATAATGGGCACCGCCGTCACCCAGACCGGGAATACAATGCGGATGGCTGAGCATCTCGTGGGCGCTGGCCAGTGTGCCGTTCTCGTAATTGCCCAGTGCAGCGAGGAACAGGCCTTTGCCGTCGGTGTCGAGCAGCCGGTCATAGGCAATCTCCTGCGGCGTGCAGCCCTTGGCTGCCGCCTGTCCGGCCATGCTCATTTCTTTTGGCGGCGCATAATCCGGCGGATTGTCGAGCGGGAACAACCAGTTCCAGTCGCGGGCCAGCGCGTTGAACGGATGGCCATGTTCAAAATCTTCGCTGAGCAGGGCCGCGCGCAATTCGGGATCGCGCATCGCCGCAACCTGCTGTTCTACGGACAGGTCGGCAATTTTTGCCCAGCTCGGGCAGAGAATGAACGGATGGACTGTCAGCTCCAGCCCGGCGATCAGGCCGATCGGACGCGGCATGATCTGGGCGGTCGCTTTGCCGCCATTCGCATGGGTGGCGTCTATCATGTCCAGCACCTTGCGCCAGCGCGGCGGACCGTCATTGCCGGATGCCAGCGTGAAGGTGGCCGGTCGGCCGGATGATTCGATCACCCGCTCGATCACCTTATATTCCTTGTCCCAGCCGACAAAGGCATCGAGCACGACCTGAAAGGTTCCGGTGCCGGCATCCTTCATGCCGCCACAAATTGCTTCCAGCTCGGCGACATCGGCTTCGAATGTCGGGATAGAGCCGCCATCGGCCGTCTTGTGGATCGACAGTCGCGACGTAGCGAAGCCAATAGCTCCAGCTTCCATCGCTTCCCGCGCCAGTTTGCGCATCATTGCCAGATCATCGTCATTGGCCGGTTCGCGAGACGCTCCGCGCGCGCCCATGGCATATACGCGCAAGGGCGAGTGGGGCAGATAGGCAGCGATATCGATATCGCGTTTGCCTTTGTCGACAACGTCGAGATATTCCGGGAAGGTCTCCCAGTTCCAGGGCAGGCCATCGGACATCACCACGCCCGGAATATCCTCGACGCCTTCCATCACATTGATCAGCATGTCGTGATCTTCCTTGCGGCAGGGCGCAAAGCCGACGCCGCAATTGCCCATGATCGCCGTGGTCACGCCGTGCGAGGACGAGGGGCTAAGTTCCTCCGCCCAGATACACTGGCCGTCATAATGGGTGTGTACGTCGATAAAGCCGGGGGTGACAATCTTGCCGCTGGCATCAATTTCTTCGCGGCCTTGGCCGGACACCTGTCCGATCGCCGCTATCTTGCCATCGCTGACCGCGATGTCACCGTCGATAAGAGCACCGCCGCTGCCGTCGGCGATGGTACCGCCGCGAATTACCAGATCATATATTTCTGTCATGTTTTGTCTCACCCTCTCACAAGTTGAACGATGCCACCGATCAAGGTGCCAAGTATGAATATATAGATGGGCGGCATGCTGGCGTAGAGCCAAAGCAGCCGTTTTTCCGGTGCCTTGTGATAGCCCAGAGCATAGCCGACCCGCATGAACGGCCAGATCAGTCCGATTCCAGCGGCCCAATAGGGGCTGACGACATAAGCGAAGAGCCAGAGGCCGGGCAGGAATAGCACCAGATGCTCCAGAGTGTTCTGATGCGCGCGGACATGGCGCTCATATTCCGGCGGGCCGCTATGCGATGGCGGTATGATCTGGAAACGGCCGCGCGCCAGTCCTGCCATCAGCAGCGTAAAATAATAAGCGAGCAGAGCCAGTGCGCTGACAATCGCCACATAAATATACGGGTCCATGATCCGCTAATCCCCATCCCTTTTTCAGACTGTCCTGAACGAATGGATCGGGCCTGACCACAGTGCATTTCGATAAGAAATGGATTGGGGGGCTGAATTCGGGAGGCGATGGTTGGGCTACTTGCGCCCGCCTGTTCGACCCTTCCATCTGCCGCGCCGCGTATAGGCGAACAACGAAACCCAAATATTGGAAATAATCCCCACTAGTCGGCATCACGCAAATATGACTCTTGATCGATAAAGGTATAAGTCCTTGAAATATCATTAAATACTGAAACTGGCACGCCCCATGCAATGCTGTTGTTATCTTCGCTACAGCAACTGCGAAGCAGAAATTTAAACAAAAAAGGAAATACAAAATGACCAACGTAAATATCCAGAACCAGGTAGCCGCCGCTTTTGCCGCTCTTTTCTCCGCAGCCGTTCTGGTTGTCGCCAGTGTCGGCCCGGCTGTTCAAAATTCCGCTGCCCTGATCGCATAACGCCCACCAGTAGGAAGGAAAATATCATGCCCCGCTTCACTTTACGTCAGGAAATCGCCGCCGGTTTCGCCGCCATGTTCTGCTCGGCAATATTGGTGATCTCTGCGGTTGGTCCGGCAACCAACGGCGCGACTTTCATCTGATGAAAATCGACCGGAGTGTATCTGCCAACCGGCAGTCGGGCACTAATGCCCCGCCTGCTCGCCGCGCTCCAGTCCCGATAATGCCAGCTGCTCGTCAATCTGCGCCATCAGCCGGTCGAGGCCTTCTTCCGACTTCGCTTCGGCCCGTGCGACCAGAACATCCTGCGTGTTGCTGGCGCGCAATAGCCACCAGCCATCTTCGGTGTTCACCCGAGCGCCATCGATATCATTCACGTCCGCGCCACTGGCCGACAGCCGCGCCAACACTTCGTCGATCACCGGGAACTTGCGGCTTTCATCGACCTGAAAGCGCATTTCGGGTGTGTTGATCATATCCGTCATATCGCTGCGCAACTGGGTCACGCTCTTGCCGATATTGGTCGCCGCCTGAATCAGGCGAATCGCGGCATAAGGCGCGTCATCGAAACCGTAATAATCATGTTTGAAAAACACATGGCCGCTCATCTCGCCAGCCAGCGGAGAGCCTGTTTCCTTCATTTTGGATTTGATCAAACTGTGGCCGGTCTTCCACATCAGCGGTTTGCCGCCCAGTTCCGCGATCCGGTCATATAAGGCCTGTGATGCCTTGACGTCGGCGATGATCGTGGAGCCGGGCTCGCTCTTCAGCACATCCTCGGCATAGATTTGCAGCAATTGATCACCCCAGATCACTCGGCCTTCGCCATCGATCGCGCCAATCCGGTCGCCGTCGCCGTCAAAGGCCACGCCGAAATCGAGGCCCTTCTCGGCAACCAGTGCCTTCAGATCGGCGAGATTCTTTTCCTCGGTCGGATCGGGATGATGGTTGGGAAAGGAACCGTCGACATCGGTGTAGAGCAGATGATGCTCGCCCGCGCCGCGATCGGTGAGCAGCTTGGTCAGTTTCTCGATCACCGGTCCGGCTACGCCGTTGCCGCAATCCCAGCCGACCTTGTAGACGCCGCCGGTAAAATTCTTCAGCAGCCGCTCGACATATTCATCTTCAATATCGATCCGCTCGAGCGTGCCCGTTCCGCTGTCCCAGTCTCCGCTGGCTGCCATCGTGCCCAGTCCCAAAATGTCGGCGCCGAAAAACGGGCGGCCCTGAAACACCATCTTGAAGCCATTATAATTGGCAGGATTGTGACTTCCGGTAATCATTATGCCGCCCTGGACCGTTTCCAGTACAGATTCGGCATAATATAGCATCGGAGTGGGGCCCATTCCGACAGAAATGGCATTGATTCCGGCATCGTTGAGACCCCGGACAAGCGCCTCTTCCAGCATCGGGGAGCTCTCGCGTCCATCAAATCCGGTAGCAACCGCCGTCCCGCCATCGCGCGCAATTAAAGTCCCGAAACCCCGGCCAATCGCATAGGCATCGTCTGCTCCCAGCGTCTCGCCGATGATGCCGCGAATGTCATATTCGCGCAGGGAAGTGGAATGGAACTGGTGGGATGTCGGGGCGTTCATGGGCATGACCTTGGTTGTTGGGCTGGCCTTGTTTCTAAGGCGCAACATAGCGAAAATCCAGCAATACTCTCAAAATATGACGGGATGGCTACCGACGGCCGGATGCCTCCAATTCTTCCAATAACAGATCCCGCGCCCGGTTGATCATCTTCGCCAGCTGCTCGTCACCGCCATTGTCCGGATGATGTTCCGCCAGCCGTTGTTTCCAGGCTGCATTGATTTCGATAAAGCCGGCATCGTCGCTCACGCCCAATACGGATCGCGCCCGGTCCAGTTCGAAATTCCGCGGCTTGCGCTTCGGTTCCTCGACGCTGCGCGCCGGTATCAATATGCGCCAGCCGCTCAGAAAGGCCGCGCCGGCGAGCATCGCCCCGCCCATGATCCAGCTTCCACCGCGCAGGAAATTCGCGCCCAATAGAGCGACGACCAGCGCCAGCCACTGGTTGGTGGTCATCGTCTTGGCCTTGCCTGACAATATCAGCCAGGCCAGAATCGCGCCGCCAAAGATGAGCAATGGCATCATCGGTCAGGCGACCAGCTTGGGTTTCGTCGCGGCCGGGGCGGCGCCGTCGGCTATCTGTTCTGCGGTCTGCGGGAGCGCTAGATGCTTGATCAATTCGCGCAATTCCTGACGCGCCGCCAGATGGCTGGTGGCAAGCCGGCCAAGATGTTTCTTGTCGAGCATCGTCAGGCCGGCCGGGAAAAGCTCGCGATAGATTACACGCTCGCTGAGCCCCGGAATGATACGAAAGCCGACGCGTTGCGACAGTTCGGCCAGCGCGGCCACGATGCGTTTCATATTATGCGCTTCGACATATTGGGTCCGGTTCCGCAACAACACCCAGTCGATCGTCGTGCCGTCCGCCTTGGCCCGCGCCTTGCGCGCATCCCAGATCAGTTCGGCATAAAAACTCAGTTTGCGGACCTTGTAGGTCTCCGGATCAACTTGTCCGATCAGGTCGAAATCGACAAAGCTGTCATTGATCGGCGTGACCAGTGTATTCGCTCTGGTAGCGACAAAGCGGGCGAATTTGTCATCGCGACCCGGTGTGTCGAACAGCAGGAAATCCACATTGGCGGACATTTGTGCCATCAGCTGCTCGAGCCGGGCAAGATTGTCGTCTTCGAACACTTCATAATATGGCTGCGGAATATCAATGTTCAGTCGCTTCATCGTCGCGTCGCGATTTTCCAGATAGCGATAGGATGTCCGCTGGCGCGGATCGAGATCGATGATTCCGACCTTGTGACCCTGATAGGCCAGGGCAACCGCGACATGGACCGCGGTGGTCGACTTGCCGGTCCCGCCTTTCTCGTTGGCGAAGACAATATGATACGCACTGCTGGTCACGTTTTGATCAATATCCCTGTTCTTGGCCCTTGCGAAGGACGATACACCGTCCCATAGCTTACACGAGCTTTACAGAAAAATCTAAACGCAAAGAGTGATGCATGCAAATTGTTCGACAGCTTGACCCGCTGCGGGACGCTTTGGCGGCGTTTCGCCAAACTGGAGCCAAAATCGGTTTGGTTCCGACCATGGGGGCGCTGCACGCAGGGCATATGCGGCTGGTGGAAGTGGCGATGGAACAATGCGACGCGGTCGTGGCATCGATCTTCGTCAATCCGACCCAGTTTGGGGAGGGAGAGGATCTTGATGCCTATCCGCGTCAGGAAGCCGCCGATGCTGCGTTGCTGGAAGCGGCGGGCGTCAAATTGCTATGGGCCCCCACCGCCGATCAGGTCTATCCGGATGGCTATGCCACCAATGTCAGCGTCAGCGGGATCAGCGACGGGCTGTGCGGCGCTGCCCGCCCGGGCCATTTTGACGGCGTCGCCACGGTGGTGGCGAAATTGTTCAACCAGGTCCGCCCCGACGCCGCCTATTTCGGTGAAAAAGACTATCAGCAGCTTGCGGTCATCCGCCGGATGGCGCGCGATCTGGATTTCACCCATGATATAGTTGGTGTGCCGACGGTCCGTGACCGGGACGGCCTGGCCCTGTCCTCGCGCAATGCCTATTTGACGGAAGAGCAAAGAGCCAATGCCGTTGCGCTCCCCGATGCAATGCGGGAAGCGGCCAATGCGATCGCGGCCGGCGGCGATATTGCCGATATACTGGAGGCCGCCAAAGCAAAGTTACTCGGCTCCGGCTTTCACAAAATCGATTATCTCGAGCTTCGCGACGCCAATAGGCTGGCGGTTCTCGATATTTTTGCAAAACCGGCCCGGCTTTTCGCTGCCGCCCGTATCGGCAGTACCCGGTTGATCGACAATATCCCCGTTTCCTAAGGTTACAGCGCTCTCTTGTTAACCAAATAAGTTGGAAAAAACACCTGATTTCGTGGGGCTTTGAAGCTGCCAAACCGAGTTTCTGCGATTAGCGTTAACCATTTCTTTAGGACATTGCGTTGAAAGTCGGCCTGTCGCCAAGAAATGCGGCAACAGGAACAGGGACTGACAATATGGGCAACAGCATGAAAAGCGCCGCCTTTCTAATCGAAAGCCGCCTCGCCGAGGCATCGCACGGCAGCAGTAATGCATATTTTGATCTGGGTGTGATCTATTCCACCGGATCGGATGGCGTCGAGGTCGATCTGATCGAAGCGCATAAATGGTTTAATCTGGCAGCATTGTCTGGACATGACGAAAGCAAGATGTGCCGCGCAGAAATATCGCTAGATATGACCGCGCGCGAAATTGCCGAAGCACAGCGGGAAGCACGTAGCTGGCTACAGGAAACTTCGCGCCGGGCGGCCTGAATCTAATCTGTTTTTAAACTAACCGGCTTTTTTGAACGGCCCCATATCGGCCAGAAATTCGATATCGGCAGCAACCGCCTGCCGCTCGCGTTCGAGATAATCGGCAATCGCCGAGCGGAATCCCGGATCGACGATATAATGGGCTGACCAGGTCGGCACCGGCTGATAGCCTCGCGCCAGCTTGTGGCTGCCTTGTGCTCCGGCCTCGACCGTCTTCAACCCGCGCGCAATGGCGGCATCGATCGCCTGATAATAGCAAATCTCGAAATGCAGAAAGGGGATATTGCGCGTGCAGCCCCAATAGCGCCCGTAAAGCGTCTCTTCGCCAATAACATTGAGCGCGCCCGCGACCGGGACGCCGTCCTGCATCGCAAATATCAGCAGTAGCTTGTCGCCCATTTTCCGGTGCAACAGATCAAAAGCTTCGCGGGTCAGATAGGGCTGCCCCCATTTGCGCATTCCGGTATCCTGATAAAATTTCCAGAAATAGTCCCAATGATGCGGCTCGATTTCATCTCCCGATAGATGAACAATGTCCACTTCCTCCTGAGCCTTGGCCCGTTCCCGGCGGATCGCCTTGCGTTTCCGGGAAGACAAGGCGGCGAGGAAATCATCAAAACCTTCATAGCCGTCGTTGCGCCAGTGGAACTGGCTGTCGGTGCGGATCATCCAGCCCGCTGCGCGAAAATGGTCGAGCTGGTCCTCATCGACAAATGTTGCGTGCACGGACGAGATGCCGTTATTCTCCGCCAGTTGCTCGGCCGCGCGCAACAACGGTATGGCGAGAGACTCGTCGCGCAATAGCAAGCGTGGTCCGGGCACCGGTGAAAAGGGCGCTGCGATCTGGATTTTCGGATAATATTGGCCGCCGGCATTTTCATAGGCATGCGCCCATTGCTGGTCGAAAATATACTCGCCCTGACTGTGCGACTTTAGATAGCTGGGCAGGCAGGCCGCGATTTCGCCCGCCTCATCTTCTATGATGATCGGCAGAGATTTCCAGCCCGTGCCCGGGCCGACGCTACCCGATTCTTCCATTGCAGACAGAAATGCGTGGGAGACAAACGGATTGGCCGATCCGGCACAGCTATCCCATTGGTCCACTGGCAGGCTGGCGATATCATCGGCAACGCGCGCGACAATCTCGGTGGGGGTAACGGGCGTCGCAGACATTGCTATCAGTTCTCCGGCATCTCATAAACCGGTTCGTCCGCATATACTGACGCGATCTCCTCCTGTTTGGCAGAGCGTACGGTCCAGGTGACAATTGGCAGGCCCCGCGCGCGTTGCGCAGCGGCAAAGCGGGACGGCAGATCGCGAATATCATAGGCCAGAAAATCCGGCCTTGCTGTCCAGAGATTGCGGTGGCGGGCAATCCGCCCGCGCCAGTTCTTGCTGCCCTCTTCCGTGACCACCAGCCCGCGGACGATATGGTCGGCATTCTTGCGAAACCAGGCGCCAACCAGCGGATTGAAGGACATGACAGCCGCCTTGCCACCATAGCCTTCCAGAGCGCGGCGAACCGACAGGCAGAGCGGACCAACCCGCAGATTACGCGACTTGATTTCGATCATAATCGGCACTTGGCCAGCGACTTGCGCCAATATTTCCCTTAAACGCGGGATCTTGCCGTGGCCGCCGTTCAGCTGGATCCGGTCAATATCTTCGGACCGCAATTTTCCTATTGGCCCCGTTCGATCCGTCAACCGGTCCAGATCATAGTCATGAAAGACAAAGGCGCGGCCATCTTCCGCTGCCTGAACATCGCACTCGATTCCGTGGCCCAGTTTGATCGCGGCCGCGAAGGCAGCGGGGCTATTTTCCAGCACGCCATTGCCGTGCAACCCGCGATGGGCATAAGGTTGGCCCTTTAGGAATGCCACACGACCGGGTGCCGGAGCCGGCGCGAGCGCATTGTCGAGCAGTGTCCCGATCACTCGGGTTTCAGGGCGATGATGGCGTCAACTTCGACTGCGACGCCGAGCGGCAACGCCGCGACTCCGACGGCGCTTCTGGCATGCACCCCTGCGGCACCGAAAATCACTTCCATCATATCGGAGCAGCCATTGGCCACTTTGGGATGGTCGGTATAGTCCGCGGTGCTGTTGACGAAGACGCCGAGTTTGACAATCCGGTCGACCCGGTCGAGCGATCCGACCGCCTTCTTGATCTGCGCCGCGATCATCATCGCACAGGCTTTGGCGGCCTGTTGCCCGTCTTCCAGCGACATATTGTCGCCAAGCCGTCCGGTAATCAGCTTGCCGTCCTGCATCGACACCTGGCCGCTGATATGGAGCATGCCATTCACTTCGACGGCGGGAACATAAGAGGCAACCGGGGCTGCCGGTGTCGGCAATTCAATGCCCTTCGCTGTCAGGGCTTTTTCAATATTGTCGGTCATAAAGCAAAACTCTCACGCATGGTTCGCAGGGTCAAGCTCTTGCGATGGCAAATCCATCGCCGGAGCCGGTGCGGCTTTGTCAAACTTGTCCGATATCCAGTCCGTCGCTTCGTTCCACAGATCGATGCGGGCATGGGCGGCAGGATTGGTCTTGATATGTTTCGCCATGATCGGTTCGCCAACCATCTGCAGGCGCCAGACGTCGGGCGCATGTTTGGCGACGCTGCCGTGCTGATGGCCGAGATCATCGACAAACACCGTTACACTGGGCTCATATTCGGCGAGAATACTGGTCAGTAGTTCGCCCTTGCCGCCCTGATTGGTGTAGACGGGGAAATCGATGCCAACCGCTTTGAGCTGTTCTGCCCGCGCTTCGCGGCGGTCATCCAGCAGGTTAGTCAATATAACGACATCGGCAATTTCACCGAGCTTGTTGATCGACTCGACCGCGCCTTCGATAGCCCCCTGCCGGTGCATCTCGCTGTCGAAAAATTCCTTTAGCATCGGCCAGATTTGCTCGGGCAGAACCTGGGTGCCGTCATGTTTGTGGCGCAGAGCATTTGCAAAATCGCTACCATTTTCCAGGTCGAAATGGATGTGCTTGTCGCTATCCAGCCATTGCTGGAAGGGAACTACCATATGCAGCAAGACTTCGTCGCAGTCGCTGATCAGAAGCGGCTTTTTACTCATAAAATTCTCCGGGAGAGTTTAAATGCTGCGCTGCGGCAGCCAATTTCGCAGGGGCAACGCCGATGGCCTCTGCACAAGCGACCAGATCGGGTTCGTGATTGGCGAGGAAGCCAAGCAGGGATGCCAGCATTGTTGGGTCTTCAAGGCCTGATCGCAGTTCGCGGGGATCCAGACCGGTCAACGCCAGCAGACGCTCCGCGCGGTCCTGATCCTGCAGCACCCATCCGAGCGCCTGCAGGGCGATGATTTCGCTATCTGGCCCGAGATTGGGATTTGTTTCCATTGCCGCTTTCGCCTAATGGTTCGGCAGCAAGTTTGAAAGGGCAAATCCGGTAGTGGCAAAAAGAGTATTGGTGGTTGAGGACAATGAATTGAACCTCAAGCTATTCTGCGATCTGCTGCGGGCTCATGGTTTTGTCGTCGAACCGGTCAGCGATGGCCGGGAAGTGCTCGAAAAAGCGCGGAGCTTCGTGCCCAATCTTATAGTGATGGATATCCAGCTGCCGCATGTCAGCGGTCTGGAACTGATCGAGCAGATCAAGAAAGATGGTCAACTCAAGATCATACCGATCATGGCCGTGACCGCTTATGCCGGCAAGGGTGACGAAGACCGGATATTGAGTGCCGGAGCAGAGGCTTATGTCTCAAAGCCGATATCAGTCGCGAAATTCATCGAATCGGTACAGAAGGTTCTGCACCGCTAAAGCTAAGCCAAAAGCTGCTTATTTGATTTTGGCTTCTTTGAATTCGACATGCTTGCGCACAACCGGATCATATTTGCGCTGCACCATTTTCTCGGTGAGATTCCGCGGGTTCTTGCGGGTCACATAGAAAAAGCCTGTGTCCGCCGTGCTGACGAGTTTGATCTTTACATTGGCTGGTTTCGCCATGGTGCATTCCTTAAGGCAGAAGCTGAAATAAAAACAGCGACGCTATCCGGCGCCGCATTCGTTCCCCGCGCTAATGGTGAAAAGCCCGATGAATGTCAAGAAAAAGCCTTCGTAGCTCCGAAGGCGGCAAATGCTGTTTTGTTTACCACTATTTAACCATGTTTTTGCATGGTCACGGGGAAACAGGGACAGTTGCGATGAATCACGACCAGAATCTATTTGTGCAGGCCGAAATGTTGAACTTGCTTGATGATCTGCCGGCAGAATTGGCGGTTCAGCATCCGCTGCAATTTCTTATGCATCTGGACCATGTCCGGCAAAAAGCGATGCAGCACCGACTATTAGCGCTCCGCGACCTCAGCTGTGCGCTGGAAAGTGCATTGCAACCAGCCATGCAGAATGGCGGTGCCAGGATCATCGCGCGCTCTTATCTAGAAGCGATGCGTGCGACGCTTGATATTGAAGAGATGAACCCGGCGATGACCGAAGCGCTGATGGCCAATGTCGCGCTTCGTCTCGGCGGACAGGCCTAGCGCCGGGAATAGTGGATGCGTTCCTAACTTCGCTTTTTGCCCTGGCCGTCGCTGAATTTGGCGACCGGCCGCAGATATTATGTGCAGCTTTGGCAATCAGATATGGCCGTGTGTCCCCGATCATCCTGGGCCTCGGTCTCGCCACTCTCTGCAATTGCGTGATTTCGGCCATCGCCGGCGCAGCGGTTCACCAGTGGATCAGCGAAGACGCCCTGCAACTTTTCTATGCCTTGTCGCTGATATTTGCTGGCTTTGGCATGGTGGCATGGCGCCGTCCGGTCGACTTGCTGGAAAAATGGAAGTTCGGGCCGTTCTGGACTTCGTTTCTCGGCCTTTTCATTCTGCAACTGGGCGACAAGGGACAATTTGTTCTGATGGCCACCGCCGCGCGAACCGACATGGCGGCTTTCGCCGCAGCCGGTGGATGGATCGGGGTGATGATTGCCTGCGTGCCCGCCATATTGTTACACCGGCAATTGGCCGAGCATGTCCCGATGGCGACCGTCCGCTATGCAGGCGGCGCCGGCTTTCTTATAGTCGGCGCGATTCTGGCACTTGGCGCATGGGGCATATTCTGATGTCGCTCCGGAAATTCTGTTCGGATTACTAGATCGATATTATCAATCTTAGATAGCAAAACTTCCGGTTATATCGGGCCATCAATATATTCTAATCTCCTTTCCATAGACTGATGAGTCCTAAAAGGAGAATGATTATGACCACAGGCGACAATGCAAAAAAGGCGGTAGCCGAAGCGCTGAACGGAATATTGGCGGACAGTTTTGCTCTCTATCTCAAGACCAAAAACTTCCACTGGCACGTTTCCGGCCCACATTTTCGCGACTATCATCTTATGTTCGACGAACATGCGGCACAGATAATCGGCACTACAGACCTGATTGCCGAACGTGTTCGTAAAAACGGACATCGTACGCTTACCTCCATCGGCGATATCGCCAAGCGGCAGACTATTGCCGACAATGACGATGCCAAGGTTGCGGCGGCGGATATGCTGGATGAATTGCGTTCGGATAATCTGAAGCTTGTCGAAAAGCTCCGCGAAGCCAAGGACCTGGCGGGAGAGGCCGGTGACAATGCTACCGATGGCCTGCTCGACGACTGGACCGACCAGGCCGAAGAACGCGCTTGGTTTTTGCTCGAGATCGTGCAGAAAGATTAAGCGAAGGCAGATATTATCTTTCTGCCCGAACAGATAACGCCAGTTGAACCAAATTTCCGCCGCTTGCTTACTTATATAAACGGGCGGCGGCAGTTTTTCTGGCCAATATCCGGACATTTCTGTTGCTGAATCATCACATATGTAACCAAAATTCGGATTTTCTTCTCGAGAAAACCCCATAAATTCAACGTTTTGTCAATTGGCGCCAAAAATTTTGCAAATTTCGCTTTGATTCACATGGCGAAAACAAGCACAGTAATGGCAGGGGTCTATTCTGACTAAATATTGCAAGGGGCATTCTTCGATGAACAGGAATTTCGGACATTCAAGCAGATCGGTACTTTTGCGGACTGCTGCAGCGGGGGTGATTGCCACGCTCGCACTCGCAACACCGGCACAGGCCATTGTGCCGAATGACAATTACACGCCGGCAGATATCAGCGACCCGGCAGATAGCGTGAACGGCGTTGGCCAGTTTTTTCGCAATGACGGTTTTGTCTGCACCGGTACCCTGATCAATCCGCGCACCGTGCTGTTTGCCGCTCACTGCGTCAACGATCGCCCGGAAAGTGATTATGATACCAATGGTGCGATCCAGTCCGCTTTCTCGTTTAACGGTAATTCTCTTCCCGGTTTCATCGACTGGCTCGACAATGGTTTTGCTTCCAACCCAGATCTGTTCGTCTATAATATCAGCCAGATTGCCTATCATCCTGATTCCGTAGCCCGTGCCGAAGGTGCTGGTTTTCTCGAAGGTGATATTGCCTTGGCTACGCTTTCGGATCCGGCTGCCAATATCCCAACATGGGCTCTGCTGTTCTCGCCGCTTCCCGATCCCGGTGCGATTGATGACGTCGATGGCACTGGCTATCATGTGAAAATTACCGGCTATGGCCGCACCGGCAGCGGTACCGCCGGCGATAATTTGGGCATTGACTGGCGCCGCAAATCTGCTGAAAATATGCTCGGCGCCCTGACCAATTTCGATGACAGAAACACGTTCCTGTTCGGTGATCCATTTGGCGATTTGCCACAGGTGCTTTACCGGCTCGACTTTGACGATCCCAACAAGACCAACCCATTCGACTTTAATCTTTACAAAGATGAGCCTCTCGAAGTCGAAGGCACGACGGCTGGTGGCGACTCTGGCGGTCCGTTGATCCTTGATGCGGCAAACAACGATCTGTCGACCGAAGATCTGCAGATCGGTGTCCTGTCCGGCGGCTCCCGTTTCTTTGGCGAGCAGGTTTTCAGTTCCTACGGCACAGAGAGCTTTTACCAGCCTCTGTTCCTCTTCGCCGACTATATAGCAGCGAATAATCCCTATCGTTATGTCAGCGCAAAAGCGGGCGACGGCGACTGGGAAGATGCGACTCACTGGCAGACCGACCTCGATCCGGCCTATCGCATCATTGATGAAAACGGCAATGTGGTAAATGGCTTCCCTGATACGCAATCGGGCGGCGTCACGCAGTCCACACCGCAATTTGGTGAAGTCTGTTTCGACCTTGAGGGCGATAATGTCGGAGACGAATGTCTCGATCTGGCAACCGGCACCCCAACGCCGCCAGCTCGTCCTGCGCCCACGCCAGCGCCAACACCGGCACCAACATCTTCCATCGGTGTTGCACAGATTCCCAACGCACAGGCAGCCACAGTTGGTGATGACGTGCAGGTTGCTGTGGTTTCCGCGCAATCGGCAGGATCGCCTCAGCTGATCGCCAATGCCGCCATTCGCGGCGACGGCATGATCGTTGAAAATATCGCTATCAGCAGCGGTGCAACGCTAGTCGAGGATATTGCCATCAGCGGTGGCGCGACTCCAGTTGGTGACATTGCCATCAGTGGCGGCGCAACGCCTGTTGCAATCGCCGCCAATGGCGGACCAGAGGGTGCGGAAGAAACTCCGCAGGCGGAAGGTGATCCGTTCCCAGCTGCGACCCTCGATAATGGCCTTGCTGGAGCAACCGATTTTGTTCCCGATAATATCGATGCAGACGTGGCGGGCGGCGTAAAGGCGCGCTATTTCGAAGTGACATTGGATCAGGCGGGCACGACCTCGTTGAACAGCGATGTGACAATTGATCGCCTCAATGTTGGAGGCTCCGCCGGATTGATGATCAATGCCGGATCTAGTCTTTCTGCCTTGATCGACGTCAACCAGACCGCTGGCCGGATCGCAGTCGATGGAACCTTGAGTAGTGTTGGTGACTATTCGCTGTTTTCCGGATTGCTCTCGGGTTCGGGTACCATCAATGCACCCTTCCTGACCAACATCGCGGGCGGTATTGCCCCCGGTTCGGTCGGCACGATCGGTACATTGACCGTGAACGGTAACGTCATCCTATCATCCGGTTCCACCCTGATGATTGATATTGGTGCATCCGGAGATTCGGATCTTCTGGCAGTCAGTGATGAAGCCAATGTAGGCGGTACAGTGGTGTTCTCGCCGATCGACGGCTTCCAGACGGCAACCCCGAGCACCTATCGTATCGTAACGGCAGCTGGCGGTGTGACCGACCAGTTTGACGGCGCGGCACAGATATCTGCAATCCTGCTTTCGGACTTCAGCTATAGTGCAAATGCCGTTGATGTAACCATCAGCGCTCAGAGCTATCAGAATGTTGTCGATGCCGGGAACCCGGTCCAGACCAGCTTTGCCAGCCTTATGGATAACAACCGCGGTAACGCAGCTGTCTCAGGCCTGTTCACCTTCCTGGACTTTACCGATGCCGGTACCATCCAGGCCACTTTTGACAGCTGGGCTCCGACAACGGAATCAACTGTTCAGGCCATGGGTCAAGCGTTCCTCGGTAACGTTTCCGATTTCTACCAAAACAGAATCAGCCTCGCTGACCGGTCTTCGAATGGCGGCACTGTCGCTGTGATCGGTCGTCCGATGCAATTGGCGGCCACGTCACTGGGTGGGATTGCGATGAATGGCGCTAGCGCCCTGAGTGATGCAGCAGCCAATGCAGATGATACCGAAGTCCGTTCCGGCAATGTCAACGAGGACATGGCCGTCTATCTCGCGGGTGGTTTTGTGAATGGCGATGGCGGTTCCATGCCACTCACCAATCCTGCGGCGGGCTCTGACGGAGAAGACGAGTTTGACGGCTTCTTCATCGCCGGTGGCCTCGAATATTATCTCGACGAATCATCCTTCATCGGGATCTCGGCTTATTATTCGGATGTCGATGCGACGGCTGCCTTGGGCAATTCGGCGCAATCAACAGCGATCATGGGTTCGATCTACGGCCGGAAAGACCTTTCCGGCGGGCTGATCCTGGACGGTCGTGCCACATTGGGTACCTATAATGCTGAGACGCTTCGTACCGTGTCGCTTGGTACGCAGTCGTTCAATCTGACAACCGACGATGACAGTATGGTCTATGCCGCTGAACTCGGCCTGTCGAAAGAGATTGAAATGTTCGATGTGATCGCGGCTCCCGGTATTCGGGCTCGTGCAGCGAAGATCAACTTCAGCAATGTGGACGAACAGGGCGGCGGACCGGCTTTGACGATTATTCGTCCCGATTATGACAGCATCCAGGGGCTGGCCGGTATCGAGTTCAAGTCCAAGCCGGGCCGGAAACTACAGATGCGCGCGTCTATGAATTATGTCCACGAATTCGAGGATAACCCGAATAGCTTCGGCGCGAATTTCGTCGGTGGAAATGGTGCGGTAGTTCCATTCGCGCTGGCCGGAAGGGACAAGAACTGGGGCGAAGTCGGCGTTGGCTTGCGTTACAATATGGGCAATGTCTCGTTTGACCTTTCCGCCGATTCAACGGTTGGCCGGTCGGATGTTTCCAGCCAGGTATATTCGGGCGCGATCAGCTTCCGCTTTTAACGGCCGAAAGACTTGAGAAAGCCCGCCGGAGAAATCCGGCGGGCTTTTCTGTGCCCGGATGATTCGGAGGTCTTATGTGTCCTTCGCAGCGCAAAAAAAAATGGCGGGTCAAAGCCCGCCATTTTTAAAATATTTGATGTGGTACAAGCCGCTATTTTGCGACCAGATTAACCGCAGCAGTCTTGCCGCGTTGGTCCACTTCCAGTTCAAACTCCAGCTTGTCGCCTTCTTCCAGCCCGCGCATACCGGCACGCTCTACGGCTGAAATATGGACAAATGCATCGGGCTGGCCGTCATCACGTTGAATGAAACCGAAGCCTTTGCTGCCGTTGAAAAATTTCACGGTACCCGTGGCTTTTTCCCCGGTCAGTTCCCGGCGAGGGGCACCACCGCCACCGCGATCTTCGCGAGGGGAACCGCCGCCATCCGGAACCTCGATAAGGTCACCTTCGATCTGAATGTCCGAAGCGGAAACTTTTCCGCCGCGGTCAACCAGCGAAAAGCGCAATGTCTGGCCTTCCGCGAGGCCTTTCAGACCGGCGCGTTCCACTTGACTGATATGAACAAAAACATCTTCGCCGCCACCGTCTTGCACGATGAAGCCAAAGCCTTTTTGCGCATTGAAAAATTTTACGGTTCCGGTGCTTTCACCGACAACCTGATCCGGCATTCCGCCGCTCCGTCTGGCGCCACCGGAATCACTGTCCGGCCGCGTGTATCTTTCTACGGGCGGACCGTTATCACCTTGATATCCATCGAAGTTTTCGTCACCGAAGCCGTCGCGCTTGTCCCGGCCTCTACCTCGCCGGTTTCTGTCAAAACCCATTCTTAAATCGTCACTTTCAATTCGCCCTACCTAGTAATACCAATGTCGCAGCGGACGATCTCCGGAGCATTGCTTTGCGCGAATCCTATTACCGCACGGGCCATCCATATAGAAAAATGGAGGAATAAGCGAATGAATTCGGTGTTTTGGTAGCTGCCGGAACAAAACTGATGTCCAAACGATCCTGTTTAGAAAAGCCAGGTTTTCGGATCGGCAATCGGTTCATGTTTCTGGGCTTTCAGCAACGCAACCACCGAGCGGACCAATATCCAGACCGCGAGGGCCAGAAGAATCGGAATGCCGATCAATATAAATGAGAGAATCACACCGACAATCCCGATCACCAACCCGATGACAAATGTCATGATATGAAATTGCAAATGGCTTTCTTCCCACGTTCCGGCGACCTCGTCTTTCCATATCAGGGCAAGGACGAAGCCGACCAAGCCGGTGATACCGACAAAAAATCCGGCGATATAGAGGAGCGAGATTATCGTTGCCTTATTCAGATCGAAGCCGGGAGCCACCGGTTCAGGTATTTTCTGTGTCATATTGTCAAACCCCTATCTTATCCCCGCATTTTCGATGCGTATCGAAGCTCAAACTAAACTTGCTGTTTGAACCGGCCTGCGGCACATAGCATATTCAATGATGCGCTGCTGTCAATTTTCGCAGCCGGAGGTTCGGCCCGGGTTCAAACCCAGAAGCCAGATTAAGGTGGCATGCCGGTACCACGGTTGAGAAAATGAAGTTAGCCCAGCGATAAAATAGACAGGCAAATATTAATGGCAGTTTTTTTTCATGAAGAAGATATTCCGGCTGACGTTCTAGGTGCTGGCGCCGTTGCTGTGGACACGGAAACCATGGGACTCCAGACCCCCCGTGATCGCCTGTGCCTGCTCCAGATATCAGATGGCGGGGATGACGAGCATCTTATCCGTTTTGGCCCCGATAGTGATTATTCTGCTCCCAATCTCCGGGCAATATTGTCCGACCCCGACCGGTTGAAACTTTATCATTTCGCGCGCTTTGATCTTGCCGCCATCGAACATTATATGGGCGTGATGGCCGAGCCGGTATTCTGCACGAAAATCGCCTCGCGGCTCATCCGGACCTATACCGATCGCCATGGACTGAAGGAACTTGTCCGCGAGCTTCTCAGTCAGGATATTTCGAAGCAGCAGCAATCGAGTGACTGGGGCAATCCTGTACTGAGCGATGCCCAGCGGGAATATGCCGCATCCGATGTTCGCTTCCTGCACAGATTGAAGGATGAACTCGAGGTTCGGCTTGAACGGGAGGGCAGAACCGCTCTCGCGCAGGCCTGCTTTGATTTTCTGCCGGACCGTGCGAGACTGGACCTGGCTGGCTGGCCGGAAACAGACATTTTCGCACATGCCTGAACGGCCAATATTCTTGCCCGGTTGTCGCGACAATGACCCTGGGATGATGGTGTAGCCATGGTGACCACCGTCAACCCTGTCCGGACGAAGCGCCAGGAATTTGCCGCCCCCAATGGTTCGCATGACCGAAACGTAAAATTGCTGCGTTTCATTCTTCCTGTGGGAGTCGGACTATTGGGCGCGATGCTCGCTCTGGCTCCGTTCACGACAAGCGGTGAACTGAGCTTTGTGCTGGACAAGAATAGCGTTGATGTCGCCAAGGAACGCATGCGGGTGACCGAGGCGCTCTATCGGGGCGAGGACAGCGAAGGCCGGCCATTTTCGTTGAAAGCGGGCTCCGCCGTTCAGAAAAGCTCGAGCGAAGCAGTTGTCGAGTTGAAGGATCTTTCTGCCCGGATATTGCTGAAGGAAGGGCCTGCCCAGATACGTGCCAGCGAAGGCAGCTATGATATGGATCAGGAAAATGTCCGCGTGCCGGGGCCGGTGCAAGTCGAAGCGGCTAGCGGCTACCGCCTTTCTACCAGCAACGTCACCGTCGATCTTAAGCAGCGTACGTTGCAAAGCGAAGGCGCGGTGGAAGGCCGGACCAATATCGGAACGTTTGGAGCAGACCGGCTCGAAGCGGATTTGGCAGAACGCACTGTAAGCCTCGATGGCAATGCGCGTTTGCGGATCGAGCAAAATGGACTAAGAAGACCCTAGATGAAATTATACCCTTTTCTTTCCCTGTCCGCTGGCACGTTTGCCCTTGCGTCGGCATTTTTTCTGTTCGCGGGTTCGGCCCCGGCGCAGGTTTTCGGAAGCCATGACAGCAATGCACCGGTGAATTTCAACGCCGGGCGGATCGAGGTTCAGGATCGTGCCGACCGTGTTGTCCTGTCGGGCGCGGTTCGTGTCGAGCAGGCCGGACTGACGCTCAACGCAGCGCGCATGACGGTGGCCTATCGCAGCACCGGGGGGATCGAGATCGACCGGATCGACGCGTCCGGCGGGGTCACCATTCGCAAAGCCGGCGACACCGCCTCCGGCAATGTCGCTATTTACGACCTTAATCGACGTCTAATAACCCTGATCGGTAATGTTACGCTCACACAGGGAACGAATCGTCTCTCCGGTGGCCGGGTCATTATCGACCTCGAATCGGGCAGATCGACGATAGACGGGCGCTCGACCGGCGGTTCTTCAGCCGGTTCCCAGGACTCCAGCGGACGGGTGTCCGGTACCTTTACGGTTCCGCAGCGGAAAGACTGAAGTCCCGACCAGTGTTACAAGAAATTCAGTTCGATCGCGGCATCGGGAGAGCCCCGCCGGCCTGCTTCGTTATGCCACTGGATTTTCGACCGGTAGAGGTTCATTTCGATCTTCCATGCACAAAGCTTGCCAATTCCGATAAGATTGGGGCATGTTGTTAGCCGGTAGACAAGACAGATCATGCAAATGAGGACGAATGATGAACGATACATCCGTGACTGAAGCAGCGACCATGGCGGATCCGGGTGCCGCCATGGCCAGCGATGCCATGGAACATGGTCTGGCGGTCGTTTCGATCGCCAAAAGCTATGACAAACGCTCGGTTCTTTCCGATGTGTCACTGTCCGTGGGTCGCGGCGAAGTCGTCGGTCTATTAGGCCCGAACGGAGCAGGAAAAACGACTTGCTTCTATTCGGTCATGGGTCTGGTTCGTCCGGATGCGGGGCGGATCATGCTCGACGGTGAAGACATTACGTCGCTGCCGATGTACCGCCGGGCGATCCTGGGCATTGGCTATCTCCCGCAGGAAACGTCAATTTTCCGCGGAATGACCGTTGAACAGAATATCATGGCTGTGCTCGAGATGGTGGAGCCCGATGCTACGGTAAGGGCGGAGACGCTCGACCGGCTGCTCGATGAATTTGGCCTTATGAAATTGCGCAGTTCGCCGGCGATGGCGCTGTCAGGCGGCGAACGGCGGCGGTGCGAGATTGCCCGTGCTCTCGCAGCAAGTCCTTCGATCATACTTCTGGACGAACCCTTTGCGGGCATCGATCCCCTGTCGATTGCAGACATCCGCGATCTGGTTTGCCAACTGCGCGAGCGCGGCATTGGCGTATTGATCACTGACCATAATGTGCGTGAGACGCTGGATATCGTCGACCGCGCCTGCATCATCTATGACGGCCAGGTGTTGTTCGCCGGCAGTCCGGAAGATCTGGTGGCGGACGCCAACGTACGGCGGCTCTATCTGGGTGAAGGCTTCGCGCTCTAGCCATGGCACTCGCGCCTCGCCTCGATTTGCGGCAGAGTCAGTCGCTGGTGATGACGCCGCAATTGCAGCAGGCGATCAAGCTGCTGACCTTGTCCAATCTCGAGCTGGAATCCTTCATTTCCGACGAGGTTGAAAAGAATCCGCTTCTTGATACCGGTGAAATTTCGACCGAGAGTGGCGAAGCGCCCGATGGCGAAATATTGAGCGAGCCCGGTGCCCAGGGGAGCGACGAAATATTGTCTTCCGGTCCATCGGAATCCGAATCTACACTCGACATGCAAGGCGATACGGACAGCTTTTCCAGCAATAGTCTTTCTGAGAGCGACGGTGCACTCGACGGGCAATTGGGATTGAACGGTGCGAGTTCCGGCTCGGCGGCTGGGGGTGAAGCGCCGGACTTCGAGAATATGCTGACTGTTGAAATAACCCTGACCGATCATCTGATGGATCAGGCCGGAGCGGTTCTTTCCGGTATGGACTTGTTCGTCGCGCAGCATATTATCGATCAGATCGACGAATGCGGCTATTTGCAGGCGGACTTGCTGGAGCTGGCCCAGCGGCTTAACGTCGGTCTGGTAGACGTCGAGCGCATATTGGGCGTCGTCCAGACACTCGATCCTGTCGGTGTCGGCGCGCGCGATTTGGCTGAATGTCTGGTGCTGCAGGCCGAGGACGCCGACCGCTATGATCCTGCGATGGCGCGGTTGATCGATAATCTGGATTTGCTGGCGAAAGGCGCTCTGCCGCAGCTCAAGCGGATCTGCGGTGTCGATGACGAAGACTTGATGGATATGATCAGCGAATTGCGCAACTATGATCCGAAGCCGGGCTGCAAGATCGGTGGCGGTGCGGTGCAGTCTGTGGTGCCCGATGTCTTCATCGCCGAACGCGCCAACCGCTGGATCATCGAAGTGAACAGCGCGACCTTGCCAAAAGTATTGGTTAACCGCAGCTATTATTCCGAACTGAAAGACGGCGCGCAGGACAAGCAGTCGAAGGAGTGGCTGAACGAATGCCTTGCGGACGCTAACTGGCTGGTCAAGGCGCTCGATCAGCGACAGCGCACGATCGTCAAGGTTGCGACCGAAATCGTCAAGCAGCAGGAAGAGTTTTTCCGCAAGGGCGTCGCGCATCTCCGACCTTTGACACTCAAGAACGTTGCAGAGCAGATCGAAATGCACGAATCGACGGTCAGCCGGGTGACATCGAACAAATATCTCTCCTGTTCGCGCGGGACGTTCGAGCTCAAATATTTCTTCACCAGCGGCATCCAGTCTTCGACCGGTGGCGAGGCGGCGTCGGCGGAGGCGGTGAAGAGTCATATCAAGTCCCTGATCGATAACGAGGACCCCAAGAAGATCCTGTCCGACGACAAGCTGGTGGCCTTGCTCAAGGACAGGGGCTTCGACATTGCCCGGCGCACGGTCGCCAAATATCGCGAAGCGCTCGGCATGGGCAGTTCGGTGCAGCGCCGTCGGCAGAAAGCGCTTGAAGGCAAGGCCGCCTAGACCGGCTTGCGCAGCACCGCGAATTCCAGCTCCGCAGTCTTTGGCCGCCCGAAGCGCGGGTCACCGTGCGGGAAGGGGCGCAGTTCGCCCGTCCGCCCGTAACCGCGGCGTTCATAATAAGCGATCAGATCATTGCGCTGGCGGATGACGGTCATCTCGATCGCTTTTGCCTGCCACTGTTCGCGGACAAATTGTTCGGACTCCGCCAGCAATTGCCTGCCCAGTCCCGCTGCCTGCAAAGCCGGGTCGACGGTCAGCAGACCCAGATAGGCGAGCCCGTCACCGACACGGGAGAGCTGGACGCAACCGGCGATGGCATCGCCTTTTTTTGCGAACAGGATGACCTGATTGTCTGCAGCGATAATCTCGCGGAGCGCCTTTGCATCGGTCCGTTGTCCGTCGAGCAGGTCCGCTTCATGGGTCCAGCCGCGCTTGGCGCTTTCACCGCGATAGGCGCTTTCGACCAGAGCGTGGAGCTCATCGATATCGCCGATTTTTGCGCGGTCGAAATTCATGCCAGTCTGATCCCTACAGTTTCAAGACTTGCGTTATCGATGATCCGCCCGGTCACCACCACCCGCTTCTCGACTTCGTCAATCGGCGTGCGCAACAGCTCGAGCCGATAGCGCTGGCCATCATCGCATTGCAGCAGGAACCCGGCCGCATCGCGCTGCAGCAGTCCGGCATATTCCCTGACCTTTTGGTCGTCCGTCACCATCATGCAGCGGCGAGCAATTTTTCGCTGATCTCCCAGAGCCGCTCGGCATCCGCGTCGACGGTAATATGCGGTACGCAATGCTGATAAGGCAGGGAATCCTCTCCCATCAACTGCGCGACGTCGCAATCTTCGCAATAGACGCCCGGCATGTCATCGAGCAGCGGTGAAGTGGCGGCCCATAGGCTCGTGGTGCAGCCCTGCGTAGTGCTCTTGAAAATTTCGGCAACCGCCGGTGGCACGGTACCGTCCTTGTTCAGCCAGCCCAGTTCCACTTGCTCTTCGACCGGCAAATGGCGTTGCAGCGGTGTAAAAATTCCGCCAGGATGGACCGAGAAAGCGCGGCCGCCAAAGCTCTGCATCCGGCGGCTCAATGCATTGGCGAACAGCGCGTTGGCGCTCTTCGCTTGGGCATAAGCGACCCATTTCTGATATTCGTTTTTCTTGAACTGGATATCGTCCCAGAGGATGCCGTTGCGCTTGTGGGCAATCGACGACAGCGCGACGACGCGGGGGGCGCTGGCCTTTTCGAGCAAGGGCAGCAGCGCCTTGGTCAGCGCGAAATGGCCCATATGATTAACGCCGAACTGGCTTTCCCAGCCGGGTCCGACCCGTTCGAGGGGACAGGCCATGATACCGGCATTATTGATTAGCAGATCCAGCGAGTCGATGCTGTCATAGACCGAAGAGGCAAAGCTGCGCACCGAATCGAGATCGGCGAGATCCATTTTTGCCGAAGAGACATCGCCCTCGATCGAGGAGAGATTTTCCTCCGCCTTGGCCGGATCCCGCACCGGCACGATCACGGTCGCGCCTGCATCCGCCAGAGCCCGGGTGGTTTCCAGACCAATGCCGGAATAGCCGCCGGTGACGATCGCGGTCTTGCCGGTCAGGTCGATGCCGGCGAGTATCTCTTGCGGTTCGCTCTTTGCGTGAAATCCCGAGCCGAGCGGTTTCTGGTCTGCTGCTGCCATTTGTTGCTTCTTTCTCTTTGTGCCCCGGCGAAGGCCGGGGTCCATCTCCTGCTATTGCGTCCGGCTGCACCCTCTGGAGATGGGCACCTGCCTACGCAGGTTCACAATATTGCATCCGTCCCCAATCGCCGTCAGACTTTCAATCCCACAATCTCCGACACCGGCATATAATCATAGCCCAGATCCTCGGCGACGGCCTTGTAGGTCACATGACCATTCCAGACGTTCAACCCTTCGGCGAGATGGCGATCATCGCGCAGCGCCGCTTCCCAGCCCTTGTTGGCAATGGCCAGCGTATGGGGCAGGGTCACATTGTTGAGCGCGTAGGTCGATGTGCGCGAGACCGCGCCCGGCATATTCGCAACACAATAATGGACGATATCATCGACGACGTAAGTCGGATTTTCGTGGGTCGTTGCTTTCGAAGTTTCAAAGCAGCCGCCCTGATCGATCGCAACATCGCACAAGACCGAGCCGGGCCGCATGGTTTTGAGCATCTCGCGAGTCACCAGCTTGGGCGCTTCTGCACCCGGGATCAGGACCGCTCCGATCACCAGATCAGCTTCGGCGACGCATTCGGCCAGATTGGCCTTGTTCGAGAAGCGCGTCTTGGCGCGCGATTCGAAATGGGTGCCGACCGATTCCAGCACATCCGGATCGCGATCCAGGATTGTCACATCCGCGCCGAGACCGGCGGCCATTTGCGCAGCGTTGAAACCGACAACGCCGCCACCGATGATCGTGACCTTGCCGGGTGCGACACCGGGGACGCCGCCCAGCAATATGCCACGGCCGCCATGGGCTTTTTCAAGCGCGGTCGCGCCCGCCTGGATCGACATCCGTCCGGCAACCTGACTCATCGGCTTGAGCAAAGGCAATCCGCCGGTGCCGGTTACCGTCTCATAGGCAATGCAAATGGCTTTGGACGTCACCAGATCGATGGTTTGTTCGCGATCCGGGGCAAGGTGGAGATAGGTGAACAATATCTGGCCTTCGCGCAGCATCGACCGTTCGATGGCCTGCGGTTCCTTGACCTTGACCACCATTTCGCATTTTTCGAAGATGTCGGCTGCGGTCGGCGCGATGGTTGCGCCGGCATCGATATATTCGGAATCTTCCGCGCCGATACCAAGTCCGGCGCCGGTCTCGACCAGCACATCATGGCCATTGGCGGTCAGTTCGCGGACTGATTCGGGGGTCAGGCCGACCCGATATTCGTGATTCTTGATTTCTCTGGGGGTACCAACGCGCATGGAGGAGCTCCTGTTCTATCGAGTCTAACCGCATATCATTACCAGCAAATGACGCTTCGCGCGAGATGCGTTGTAATTTTATTACCCTATTTTGAAACTTTCCTAATCGGCACCGATACGGTGCAGATATTGCCATAGCCGCCATGGGCCTCGATATATTGCAGCAGCGTCGGGTTGTAGCTGGCGAGATATTCATAGGCGGGCTGCTCGGCGAGCGGCAATTCGCTGGCCAGCCGGATCGATTTGATCTCGGTATATTGCGACTTTTCGGCGTAGAAGCCGCCCGGATCGGTGCCCAGCGGCAGATTCTGCAAATGTTCAAGGCCGTCGATCACCCGTCCGACCATGCCGAATGTGGTGTCGAGGCTGCGCGCCGCTTCACCGGTGATCACCGATATCTCCGCGCCCGTTCCGGCATCCGGCGGATCATAATGGGCGGGCGACAGCGACCCGCGGCAGGTCAGCGGAAAATATTTCGTCTCGCCGTCGATAGTCTTGCTGCCAATTGGCCAGCCGCCGCCGAATCCGACTTTTTGCGCGCCGCCATTTTCGTAGATCATTGTCATCAGCGGACGGATTTCGGTGCCCTGATATTCATTGCTATAGTCGACCGCAGCCTTGAGGGCTGCCATATCGGCGTCGCGTTTCACCCCGAGCGCCGCGTTAAAATATTCGCTCTCCGGCACGGTTTCGAGACCCTTCGGGAGCGCCTTGGCATCGGGATTGCCGCCGAACTGGGTGACGAAATCCTTGGCGACGCGGTAGATTTTGGTGCCGTCCCACCAGCGGGTTTTTGCGAAGGTCCGGACGTTGCGGACATGGCCGCCGGAGAGATTGGCGGGGAGTAACTGGATCACCGCCTGTCGTTTCGTTCCGTCGGTGGCGTCGGGTAGGGCCAGGACCATAAGGTCGGTGAGGGGGATGGGCAGCCAGTGTTCTGCGGGCGCGGTGGCGAGAATTTCGGTGGGGCTTTTTTCTGCGACCTCCTCTTGCGCCAGAACCGGAGAGGAGAATGAAAAGCATGCTGCGGCCAAGGCCCAAAAGGCGATGTGCGCTGATCGAAAATAGCTATTCATGCGACTCTTTCCTTGCTGAACTTTACAAACTTTACACTGTTAAGAAGAAATAGGCTTTCTGCCCTTGTGCAGGCGGTTTTCGTTCCCGGTCCCGCGCCGGCGAATGTTCTTAGGATCACACAGGGTCACACCCCCTATTCCGGAAGATGATCGGCGCACGGAAATTGCTGGAAACCGAAGATGGAAGGACGAGGCAAGGGGTTTGAACATGAGGCCAGACTAATCCAAACTGTCGGATGTAGGAAAGGCAAAATTGTGCCCCGCCGCAGGGCGGGGTCCAGTCGAGTCCTGTCGTTGCGGTTTAAAAGGCGAAGGCGGGAATATTCTGGGCCCCGGCCTTCGCCGGGGAACCATCTGTGAATCACATATCATGATGTCGGAAAGCGGAAAGTCGTCAATTGTGTCCCCGAGAAGGCGGGGATCCATCTCCCGGGCCAGCGACTAGACGCCATGACAAGAGATGGGCACCTGCCTCCGCAGGTGCACTGCACTCCTCACTCTCCCTTCACCCGTCTCACCGGCACCGGAATATTACAGATATCCGCTCCGCCAGCTGGCACAATGAAAAACGGATCACGCCGATTGGCGCGGGCATCGGCATATTTGGCAAATGCTTCACCTTCGGTATCGAGATATTCGAACGCGAGCGATGCTTCTTCGGCCAATGCGTTACCAAGACGAATAGACGTGATCGGCACGCGCTTGCGGGCATCCTCGTAGAAACCCAACTGCCCCTTGCCGCGCGGCAGGCTGGAGAGATGCTCGATCCCTTCGATAATCCGCCCCACCACCGCGATATTGCGATCAAGATGGCGCGGCGCATGGCCGATCACGGTGTAAAGTTCTGCGCCGCTGCCGGTATCGGGGGAATAGTTGCGGCCGACGCCGACCGCGCCGTAGCAGTGGATGGGCCAAACCGACGTTTGATCAGTTGCATAGGGCCAGCCCGCCCCAAAGCCTGTTCCAGAACTATAATTATCGAACGCATCAGGATAGGCCGCATCACGAAGATCGAGAACATGTTTCTTAATCGATGGAGTGAACTTATTGGTTTGATAATCACTCCCCGGCACCGTCTCCAATCCCTTCGGCAAAGGCTTCTGCTCTGTCTCGCCGGATTCCGGATTATCGTAACCGGCATCCCCCCATTGCACGACATAATTGTCCTGCACCCGGTTGATGCTGGTGCCATCCCACCAGTGCGCGGCGGCCAGCTTGCGAATATTGCGGATCCAGGCCTGCGAGAAAGGTTCCGGCATCAGTTGGATGACCACGCGGCGGAGGTTGCCCGCGGCGTCCGGCGCAAGATCCATGACCAGCAAGTCGCTCGGCGCGATCTTCACCCAGTCGCTGGCCGGGGCTGCATCGACGATGGCATTGGGGCTGGGATATTCGGGATTTTCGGGTTCTTGGGCGAGGGCGGGCATCGTGCCCAGCAGAGCGAACAGTGAAATAATAGCGCTGATTTTTCGCATAAAAACATCCCCAAAATTCCGTTCGTGCGGAGCCTGTCGAAGCATCCGGCTTGGCGCATTTGGTCCTTTGGCAGGCTCAAGGACGAACGGGTTTCATTCCTGACGGGTACCCTAACCCGACACTATCGCTTGCGAAAGCGCGAATCCGGCATTAGGGAAGCGGCGCTGTCTGATATTCGACCGGATTCACGGGTCGGACAGTATTTGCGGAGCCGTGGCAGAGTGGTCGATCGCGCACGCTTGGAAAGCGTGTATAGGGCAACCTATCGAGGGTTCGAATCCCTCCGGCTCCGCCATCTATTCAATATAAATTATTGTAATTAAGGGATAAAAACTGATTCCCATAAATTGGTTACCCCATCTGTTACCACATAGCCAATCGGTTACATTCGCTACCGTAACATTGATCAACCCCGCTGTACTTCAGTGGTCAGCCACTCAGGCAATTTGTCATTTTGGATAGAATCGTTGGCCCTGATCAGAGAATCCAGAGCATCATCACAGGCGACCTCAAATAGTGTAGGACCTGATGGTGCATCTATCCGCTGGCCAGTAACAATTGTTTCAAATCCAACTATCTCATCATCGTCGATAATTGTTCTGATGCCGGCTACCTTGCCAGCAGAGGGCATGTGGGGCGGCTCAATGTCCCGGAGCATGAGATCTTGAAACAGTACTAGTTTCCCGTCACCAACGGCTGTTGCGTCGGTTCGAGCCCGGGTCAATTCAAAATGCTTTGATGCGTTGGCAATATCAGTGATTTGTGCAAGCGGTCCACACGCAGATCGTGCAGCGTCGAGAAAGTCAGAACGGTTTCCGACCTCCAATCCCCTCTCTTTTGTCGCGTGGAAAATCCATTCTAAAATGTGGGATATGGTAAGAGCGGCGTTCATTGCATGGTCGGATTTTTGATCGTCTGCTGAGGCGGCAAGACGATCCATCTCTCGCCGGGCTTTCGCAATCATTTCATCCGGCTTCATTAAGCCAAACCTCAGGTTATTGGGCATTCCGTATCTCCATATTGCGGACCTAAATCATGTGTTTTTCTAATGCGAGTTTCCGCTTGCGCCAATCTGGCATTTTCCGATCTAAGAGCCCATAAAATCCGACGCCGTGATCAGGATGGATAAAATGACAAAGCTCGTGAAAGATAACGTAATCGATCATTCTTTCGCTAGCTTCGATCAGCCTTACATTAAGAATCAGCGATTTTCCCCCTGTAGTCAGGCTGCCCCAGCGTTTCTCCATTGGGCGAACACTCAACCTTGGTTTGTTATCGACTTCGGATGAAAAAGCTCTCAAGCAGATCGTTAGCCGGTCAGCAAATATCTGTTTGGCCCTTTGTCTATACCAATTCAGAAGACGATTTCTGACCCGTCCGTTTTCATTACGCGTCAAGCCACCCACAACTATGTGAGTCGGCGTCAATTTCACCCCAAAAGCTTGACCAGGATCGACTCTCAACCGGTATTCCCTGGCTAGATATCGGAATGTTTCCCCTGAAAGAAACTGTCTGGGCGGCGTGATGGGACGAAAAAGCTCAAATTCAGCTTGCTTCTCAAGTATCCAACTAGCTCGCTTTTTTAGCACCTGTTCAATGTCACCAATACTAGAACTAGCGGGAGCGCGGACAACGATACTAGTATCTGGCTCAACCGTTATCCCCAACGATTTCCGATTGGAACGGTGGAGTAAAAATTCCATTTCTGTGTCACCAGCGCCAAAGGTGTACAGCTTTGCGGTCATTGCTGAACCTGACGTTTTGCGATTTCTAGCGATCGATCAATTATCTCATCCATAATTTCAACGGAAAGCCCGTAAAGTCCTTGGCCCTCTTTCAGCTCGTCATAGAGATAGTCATCCATCGCATTGCGAATAGCGTTCTCGACATCTGAATCATCTTGCCATCCAACTTTGCGATGCGAACGGACGATGCCTGCAAACTCGGCAGCAGTGTTAGCGGAAATATCTTCAGATTTGTCACCCGCAATCTCGCTAAGAACACCGTCACACAACCGAAAGATTGCCGAGCCTAAAGAATCGCCTTGCACAATGGCCGGCACAGAATCCTTGCCTTCTACTGAGGACACCAGATCATCACGGATTGCTTTAATCTGATCAAAATAGTCTTTCTCGGTGAGGCGACCCGCTCTGAATTGGGCTATCGCATCCGCTACCAGCTTGCCGAACCGCTCATAAAGCACGGGATCCTCTCCCATGCGTTCACTTATGGTTTTTGCAGTTTGATGGGCAATTTTGTCGGCGACGGAGGCACTGCTGCCAGTCGAATCTTCAACCGCACTCTTAAAGCTGTCATCATCAAATATATCAACTGGCGCAACAAGAGGTATGATCTCCGTTGCCAGAATGTGCCGATCTGTCCGTCGTCAGATAATTTGAGACATATGGCGGTTTAAAATAGGCGAGTATTTGGTTCCATCTGGTTGGTTGATATTAGGCGGCGATCTTGCGGTATTGCAATCGCCTTTGTTCGATGGTTTTTCGTTTGATCCTTTCTCGTTGTTTGATGATAGATTCTGCCCTGCCGAAGTAGGCATCGGCGGGTGTGACGTTTTTCAGGCTCTCGTGATAACGTTGGTGATTATAGTGCTCGACGAACGCCTCGACCTGCGCTTCGAGATCGCCGGGCAGATAATAATTTTCGAGCAGGATGCGGTTTTTGAGGGTCTGGTGCCAGCGTTCGATCTTGCCCTGGGTTTGCGGATGGAACGGTGCACCGCGAACGTGGCGCATCTTCTTGTCGGCCAGATAATCCGCAAGTTCACCCGCAACGTAGCTTGGCCCGTTGTCCGATAGCAGGCGCGGTTTGTGCAGCACATGCGCCTGCCCGCAGCCTGATGCCTCAAGAGCCAGCTCCAGCGTATCGGTGACATCTTCTGCGCGCATGGTCGTGCACAGTTTCCAGCTGATTATATAGCGGCTGTAGTCATCGAGGATCGTCGACAGGTAATACCAGCCCCAGCCAATGATCTTGAGGTAGGTAAAATCAGTCTGCCACAGCTGGTTGGGCGCCGTTGTCTTGTCCTTGAACTCGCTGGCGGCCTTCATCACGATGAAGTTCGGGCTGGTGATCAGGTCGTGGGCCTTGAGCAGGCGGTAAACGCTGGCCTCCGACACGAAGTAGCGCTGTTCATCGGTAAACGTCACCGCCAGCTCGCGGGGCGATAGCTCGCAGCGTTCCAGCGCCATATCCAGGATCTTGTCCTGCACCTCCTCCGGGATCCGGTTCCATGCCCGGCGCGGACCGGGACGCCGATCTTCTAGCGCCTCTTCGCCGAACCGCTGGTACAGATCATACCAGCGGTAGAAGGTAGGCCGGGCGATGCCCAGCCTGTCGAGCGTCTGCTTGGCAGGCAGATGGCTTTTCTCGACCAGCCTGATGATCTCGAGCTTTTCTGATGCAGGATATCTCATTCTTCGCCTTCCCCATCCCCGATCATGCTTTTTTTAAGCAGACGCATCTCAAGCATCTGTTCAGCGACAACCTCCTTCAGATCTCGGGCTTCCTTACGAAGGTCGCGCACCTCATCAGTATTGGCAGCGCGGGCAGTATCGCCAGCCAGCCTGCGCTTGCCAGCCTCCATGAAGTCCTTCGACCATTTGTAATACACGCCCTGCGCGATACCCTCACGGCGGCATAGCTCGGCAATGCTATCTTCGCCGCGCAGACCCTCCAGCACGATCCGGATCTTCTCTTCCGCGCTATACTGTTTGCGGGTCGCTCTGCGGATATCTTTGACCACCCGCTCCGCGGGGGCTTTCGAGTGTTTTGGTTTCATTTCCGTTCCTTACAGTCACTGCAATGAAACCAAAACACTCGCTTATTTTATGCAGCCAGTCTGTCTATTGAATGCTGACGGGGGACAGCGTGTTCTTCAGATCGCATCCGAAACAGCGAGAGCCGGCGAAGTCCGGCATGCCACGATTGTCATCGAAGCCGATGGAATCGCCCATGAGGCGTTCATGCACAATCGTTCGATGTCCGAGGCGCTGGGTTCGTCCTATGTCTTGCAGACGGACGAAGGCGTTGACCAGGCTGTTCGTACAACCAAGGCTCTGAAAACCCCTACCGACGGTATTGAGCTGTCCTCTGTCGCCTCTGACAATATCCAGAAGATGCGATCGATCGGTACCGGTCCGGTTGTCGCAGACGGCGCGCATTTCTTCAATTATGATCTGGAAGCCGCAGGCGATCAAGCGCGTGAAGTCTTCTGGATGGGCGGCTCCTATGGCGGTACCATGGCCGGAAGCTTCCGGCCAACGACCTACACACTCGTCGGCGAAGAATCGATTACGATGCCGCAAGGTTATGACATTCCTACCGAACATTTCCGGATGGCAAGCGGATCGGAAGTCTGGCTAACCAAAGGTAGCCGGATCGTCGTCCGCGCCGATGTTCGCTTTGGTCCCGGACCGGCGCTCAGATATGAGCTGACCGAGTTGAACGTGACGCCGCTTGGAGCGACTCCGGAAGCAAAGCCGGCGCACAAATAAAAGCCGCAATGACAGTCTCCGGCTTCAGAAATGGATTTGCGATATGCTGTTGTGAGATTTGCTAAACATTGCCCGGAATGCTTCCCATAAGAAGCGTTCCGGGCAAAATATTTCATGCCTTCTGTAAAATCAGATCGGCGGCTTTCGCGCCGATCATCATCGCCGGCGCATTGGTGTTGCCGCTGGTGATACGCGGCATGATGGAAGCGTCGACCACACGAAGCCGGTCGATTCCTCGCACACGCAGATTGGCATCCACGACGCTGTCGGGTCCGGATCCCATCTTGCATGTGCTGGTCACGTGAAAGACTGGTCCGGCGGCCGCACGAAAAAGCTCGCGCCAGTCAGCATCGCTGTGCACCTGCGGGCCGGGAAACTGCTCGGACTTTGCATATGGCTTCATCGACGGTGCCTCAAAAACCTTGCGCACCCACTCGCACGCCGCCTGCAGGCGAGCCGAATCCCGGTCATCGCTCAATAGCCGGGGAAAAATGAGAGGAGCGTCTGCCGCCGAGGCGGTGTTCAGCCTGATTTCCCCGCGGCTGTCCGGATGGCAGACCGTCGGCACGCACATCATCGCAGGCGACCTCATCGGCACGACGTTCTGGCCTTCAATGGTATAGCCGAGAGGCGTAAACAGCACCTGGACGTCAGGCGTAGCTTCCTGTGGTCCGGACCGGATGAATGCTGTGGCCTGGGCAGGCGGGCTGGCCGCTGCCCCCGTGCCGTCGATCAGGAACCGCAGCCCGTTTCGGACAACCCCCATGAGATTGTAATCCTGGTTAACGGTGCGGACCGTGTCGACGACTTCCTGCACGACCCATATCCCGGAATGTTCCTGTAGATTCTGGCCAACTCCAGGCAGATCCTCGACAACCTCAATGCCAAGACCCTTGAGATGGTCGCCGGGACCTATGCCTGACACCATGAGCAGTTGCGGCGAACCGATTGCGCCTGCGCTCAGAATGACTTCCTGCCGGGCTCGCAGCGACTTGGTCACTCCGTCGCTCGAATAGGTAATGCCGCGCGCAACCTTGTCTTCAATGTCGATATTGCGGACCAGCGCGTTGACGATCAGATGAACATTATTCCGCTTTAGGGCGCCTCGAAGAAACGCTTTCGAGGCACTTTGCCGCCAACCCCGTTTCTGCGTCACTTGTACTACCGATGCGCCTTCCTGGTTTGCGCCATTATAATCCGATATGGCAGGAATGCCGGTTTCAGAGGCGGCTGCAACAAAAGCGGAACTCAGCAAATGGGGTTTGCGGAGCATCTCTACGTGAAGCGGTCCCTCTGTTCCGCGCAAACCATCATTCGAGGGCCCGGTGTAACTTTCGAGATCCTTGAAATAGGGCAGTACATCGTCATAGGACCATCCTGCATTTCCCTGTGCTGCCCATGCGTCGTAGTCTTCGGCCTGGCCTCTGACCCAAAGCTGACCATTGGTAGAGCTGCTGCCGCCAACCACCCGTCCGCGTGGCCAGGCATCCGTGCGTTGATCGCGTGTCGGATCGGGCTCGGACATGTAGCACCAGTCGAAATCCGGATTGCCGGACGCTCGCATGGCACCCGCTGGAATTTTCACCACTAGGGAGGAATCTGGTCCGCCGGCTTCGACTACAGCGACTGTGTAGCGGCCATTTTGCGACAGTTTATCCGCAAGAACGCACCCGGCAGAGCCGGCACCAACTATGATATAGTCAAATTCGTCGGTTGGTTTCATGAAGTTTTCCGCTCGTTAAGAGATAGATTCCAGTATATACAAGGCTATGGATTGGGACGGCATATTGTCCAATCGAACCCTTCAATTGCTCAATAGTAATTTGCTTATAGGTCATCGCCATATCGTGACGTATAAAATATATTAGAACACAGGTTTTCTGTGTGCCGCCCTTGTCTGGGAATAATTTGGCTCAGATCTGGCGGAAAGAGTGATTCTTAGTGATGTCAAAACCGGAAGGTGAGAAATGAACAAGCCAGTGCATGATATGTATCCAGAAGCCAATCATGATGAACTATCGCAGCAGGCGTTTTTGCGCAGCTTCATGGTACATCTTTACGAGAAAGTGATGCCAGGCAATGACATTCTCTATCACTCGAAGATCGTACCACAGTTTCAAAAGGAACTCGGCAGACCGCCCGAAACCCGCAAGGAAGTCCGTGAAGCCCTAGACGCGCAGCCATTTAACAATATGTGGGCTTCGCTTATGCGGACCAGCCAGGAAATGATGTACCATACGGTACGCCCGAGCATCGAACGGCAAATGCCTGCTCTGAAGGAAAAGGCGGCCAGACTTGATAATGCTGCTGGTTCGTTGACGCTGGATCCCGATCTGGAAATTCCAGACTATCACACGCATGCAGACATTCACTGCAAGCCGGGCGGCTATCATACCAAGACCGAAGACGGCGACTTTCTCGCCGGAGCGGAGTTTGATCGTACCGTGAACGTCTATTTCCATGGCAAGACCGGTCCGCTGGCCGATGATATGGGCCTTTCCCTTGCGACGTGGATCAAGGGTAATTTTCCTGACCTCGAGCCCAAGTCGATATTGGATCTGGGTTGCACCATCGGTCATAGTTCGGTTCCGTATCTGGATATTTATCCTGATGCAGAAATGCACGCTCTGGACGTGGCTGCGCCATGTCTCGAATATGGGCATTATCGCGCCAAATCGCTTGGCAAGGCGGTCCATTTCACTCAGCAAAACGCGGAAAAGACGAATTTCCCGGACGAATCCTTCGATCTTGTTGTGTCACATATCTTGATGCACGAGACATCCCACAAGGCGCTCAAAAACATTGTTGACGAATGCCACCGTATACTCAAGCCAGGCGGGGTGATGATCCATATGGACGTTGTTGGTGCAACCGACCCATATGGCCAGTATCTGTGCGAGTGGAACGCCCATTATAATAACGAACCTTATATGGGCGGTTTGCAGGACGAGAATCTGGCCGGTCTTTATGCAGATGCTGGTTTTCCCGAACAGAATTTCTTCATGGAGCAGATTGAAAGTGTTCACCTGCCCAAGACAATGCCTGAAATCATGAAGGCCAAAAAAGCCAAGGGTGTCGTGATTGGTATCGGTTATTACACTATCGTCGGCACGCAAAAACAGGCTTGAAAATCAAGCTAACCGGTCCTTGATCGGACAAGCGGCCCGGGCAGAAATGCCCGGGCCGCTTTGCTTTGTGGGGAACTGTTAGGATGATGAGCGACTAATGATCAGGGTCGAAAAAGCGCACATTTCAACGCTAGGTGCAACCCTTCGATCCGCTCGACCGAATTCTGGACATACCGGAATGGCCGCCAAAGAATGGCGGCGGCAAAGTTGACGGGACTCCCGGCTAGTCTGCTTAAGGTTTAAGGAAAATCTTGCCGCGGACCCGTCCGAATTTTAACAGATGCAGGGCGGTGTTGATTTCAGCCAGTGGCAGAGTCAACGCAACGCGCGGAGCGGGTAGATCCTTATGGTCTGCCATCAAATCCGCTAACTGTTTGCCATCCGGTTGCGCCGAATAGCGAATAGCCTGAGCAGACGCCGCTTTCGCCCGGGCTTCATCAACCGGCTGGACGATGGAAACCAGTGTGGCGCCCTTGGCGAGGCTCCGATAAGCCGTCTCGATCATTGGTCCGCCTGCAGCATCGAGTATGAAGTCATACTGGCCTTCTGCAGCCTGTTCCGCAGCGATAACATTCCCGCCGAGACCAGTGACATGACTGGCATTGCTGGGGGAGCAAATTCCATCAACGTTTTTGGTGATCTGGCTCAAAAGCTTGGTGGCTATGGAGCCGACGCTGCCAGAGGCGCCGATCACCAATGCCCGCTCAATAGTTCCGTTATGAAGCTTGATGGCCTGATGCGCCGTAAGAAGCGGTACGCTCAGCGCAGAAGCTTGTTCGTCCGACATGTCATCGGGTACCAGCGCGCACTGGCTGGCGGAGACATCGACCTTGTTCGCGAACCAGCCGCCCCGTAGCAGGCTGGAAAATGCCATTACGCGCTGACCGGGGCGAAACCCCTTAACATCTGCACCAACCGCTTCAATGACACCAACGCCTTCGGCTCCAGGTGTGTAGGGGAAGGTAAAGGGAAGCGCGGCCAATATGCCGGAACGGATTTTCCAGTCGACCGGGTTTAGCGAAATCAGGGTGGGCTGGATGCGCAGATCGTCCGCAGCAAGTTCCGCCATGGTCGACGTGACAGGTTTCAGATCGACATCATCTCCGAATCTCGGGATCTGGTACGCTGTGCAATCACTGGAGGCGCTGTCTGTGTTGATATATGCGATGGACGATTTCGAGCTGCGTTCCCGCAAAGGCCGGAGTGCCACATATTCGGGAGAGTTGTAAAAGCGCTGCAAAGCCGCTTCGCTGGCAAATTCAATCATGACAAAACGGCTGCGAAAATCGTCGCCTTCCAGTGACGAAACGGGCTGGCCCTTGATGATATACTTGCCGCCTGCAGCCTCGACGATCGAAGGATTGAGCGATCGGTAAAGATCGAAAGTCTCGGCGTCTTCGATATCAATCGTACCAATAAAATAAGCGGCCATGGGTGTTTCCTTTGACTATAAATTGGCAGTGGATGCGCCGCTTATCGAAGCCGATTCACGAATGTGAAGAACAATGATGTGACGATGCGCCTTTGGCATTCAAGACGCGACTTTGGTCTTCACCAAATTGCATCGCCACCCGATATCATTCGCAGACAGTGCCGCTCATCGGCTTAGCCCGCCTTTTGGGCACCGAAAATATGGCGTTCTGTGCCGATGAGATGGGTATAATCAAGCGAGCCCTTGTCCGGTTGGTCAAATCCGATTGGCACAAATTCCACGAACCGTTCGTCTTCGCTGAAGCCGGAGTCACGCAGTACTTCGTTCATATCCAGATCATTCATCTTGCCGATGAATGGCTCGTGATTGTTGACGCTGTCCCAGTCGGTCAGATATTGCTGCAGCGGGGTTTTCTTGGAAAATGGCAACATCTCGAGATGTACGGTCAGTCCGCCCGGTTTCAGCAACCGCCGGCATTCCTTCAGGATGTTGGTGAGTGCCTTGGTCGATGTCTCGTGGATCATGATGTGCGAGACGATCAGATCGAAGCTCTCGTCTTCGAAATTGGTGCTTTCGGCATTTTGCTGAGAGAAATGAATGGCCTTGCCCATCGATCGTGCGCGGGCATGGCCATAGCGAACCAGCGGCGCACCGAGGTCGATGGCATGGATTTCTGCTTCCGGATATAATTCGGTGTAGGGCAGCGTGCTGTGCCCGACGGAGCAGCCGATATCGAGAATTTTGAGCGGCCGGAAATCGGGATATTTCCATTCCACATAATGGCCGAGCATTTTGCCTACATCATCATTAAACCGGCCCATCCCGCCCATCATATAGACATGGATACTCTGCTCGTAGGCAGCGCCGGCAGTGACATCATCCTCGGCAATTTCGCTGTGATAGCCGCCGGGCTGGGTGTGATTGTCAACCCGGTCACTATAGGGCGGAATTGTAAAGTCAGGATCTATGGTCAGGGAACCGGGCCCCTGAATCTTTTTAAATTGCTGAAACTTGCTGTTCAGTTCGCCTGCCTGACGATCGACGCAGCGGTAAACCGCATTCCACATCAATTCCTGGGTCGTGCGCAGCATGGCCGACCACATCTGGTGATAGCCGTCCTTCTCGAGATAGGGCTTCACTTCGTTGCGATGTTTCGCCGGGCGTCCGAGGTCTTTCTCGATTTCTTTCGATATCCGCGCGTCATATACCAGCTTGTGGCCGGGCGTCAGTTGCGATGTGATCAATCGCCGCAAGCTGCGAACATAGCCGAGCTGTGACGCCTCGTCATGTGTAGTCTGCGGCATCATTTCATGCTGTCCGCACAGTAAAGTATTTTCTGACATAATAAGGGTCCACAATAATTTGAGATCAGATAAAAACTGATCGACGACAACGAATTCCAGGATATGTTCAGCATAGGCAAAACGGTTATCAGGATTATGTGGATCATAAAGATACTGGATCGGCTGCTTGCTCAAATCCAAAATAGCTATCAGCGGATAGAAAGAAACTTATGGATTGTCTCTTGTGCTTACCCTTTCACTAAATGCAGCCTCGATAAAGTCGCGAACTGAGTGCATTCTCGGCGAGTGGGCCTACGAGTAGTCTCACACTGGTTCCGAAGAATTGCTTTACAGGCTGTTCTGGGTTTCAGCCGGCCGAGGGCGTTTATGGAAGCTGCAGACAGGAGCGATAGAAATGAAACTGATAACAATGTTGAGAACAGTCGGTGCAGCGCTCGCGCTCGCAATTGTCCAATGTTCCATTGCAGCAGCCTCTGCCGAAACACTCTATGTTGAAGGTGAGGGAGGTGTTCCGCTAGCGGTCACCATCACCGGGCCAGAGGAAGGGCCCGAGATACTTTTTGTTCATGGACTTGGCATGGGTACTGCGAGCTTTTCTCCTCAGATGGAGTCCAGTCTTTCAGACCATTTTCGAATGGTCGCTTTCGACCTTCGCGGCCACGGAATGTCCGGCAAGCCATGGCAGACCGAAGCATATGCAGACCCGGCGATCTGGGCTGCGGATATGGCCAAGGTGATGCATGCGGCAAAATTGAAAAAACCGGTAATAGTCGGATGGTCCTATGGCACATTGGTCGCTGCCGACTATCTTCGCGAATATGGACATGAAAATATGTCTGGCCTGGTGATGGTCGGAGCACTGGGCGGATTTATTCCTTTCACGCCACCCGCCGGTGGTCCCGATCCCGAGCTTCTCGCGCAACTAATGAAATTGCAGGAGCTGCGGAAAAGCACGTCGTTCGATGATCAACTCGCAGCGGTCGAAATATTCTTGACGATGCTGACAGCAGCGGAAGCGCCGCCCGAGTGGATCGACGAGGCGCGGATGTTGGGGATGATGGTGCCGGGCTATGCCCAGGCGGCGCTGCGCAAGCACCCGTCAGACAATGGTGATCTGGTACCTTTGCTCGGCGAAATACCGACTTTGATATTGCATGGCAGCGAAGACCCCTCCGTTTCACCGGCAGCGCTGGAGGCATTTGTAAAAGCAGCTCCGACGATCAAGTCGCATGCTTTTGAAGGTGCCGGACATTCTCCGTTTGCGGAACAGGCGAATGCGTTCAACGACGAGCTGGCTCGATTTGTCATCGCCAACTGGAGTGACAACCCCGAGTAACAGGCCGGCTGGCCCCCGGATTGCCGGCAGCAATTATATCAGGTGTCATCGATTATGATATCGGACGCACATTCGGCAAAAGCCACAACGGCTGCATTTGTCATCGCCTGCGGTATCGACGGAAATGAAGACGCATCGACAACACGAAGGCCATCGATGCCGCGGACCTTGCAGGCGCTATCAAGTACTGCAAGTTCGTCATGCGGCAGCCCCATTGCGCAGGTAGACACGGGGTGGAAAAATGGTGACGCCACCTTGCGGACATGGGAAGCGAGCGCTTTGCGATCGGTCACGGCAGGACCGGGAAAAAGCTCTTCTGCGATCCAGCTTTCCAAAGGCTTTGCCGCTGCGATCTCCCGCGCGATTTCAAAGCCGTCCACCAGTGCATCAACATCGGAATCGTCATTCAGATAGCCCGGGTCGATAACGGCGGGGACATTCATGTCGGGGCTCTTGATGGTTATGCTGCCTCTGCTTCTCGGATGGGTGAGTGCAGGCACAAAGGCAAAGCTATTGGAAGGCGGCGGTCCGAAATCCGGACTGACAAAGGGGATGCTAAGCCCCATGATCATCAGGTCGGACCAACCGGCTGATTGTTGGCTTTGCGCCACCACCATCGATTCGCTGTGATTATACCGGGAAGCCGGGATGGTTCGGTTGGAACCAAACAACAGCCCCGGTGCAAGCAAATGATCCGCAAGATTCTGCCCCACCCCCGGCAGATGATGCACGACAGCTACACCTGCGGCTTCAACCCGGTGTTTGTCGCCAATGCCTGAGAGCATCAGCAGGCGCGGCGAATCAAATGCACCGGCGCTTAATATCGTGTCACGCCTTGCGGTGAGAGTCTTGTGCTGGCCGGATATTGTGACCATCACGGATGTGCAGCGCCCTTTCTCGATCTTGAGTTTGCTCACCGTCGCTTCGGTCATGATCGTAAGGTTCCCACGATCCGATATCGTATCGAGATAGGCAGACGAAGCCGTGTGCCGCCTTCCATCCTTGATGCTCAGCTGTGACCAAATTGTTCCGTCGGCACGGGCGCCGTTCCAGTCGGGATTGAAAGGATGTCCCGCAGCAATTCCGGCATCAAAAATGGCTTGTGCAAGTGGAGTTTTGTCTTTGACTCCGCCCAATTCCAAAACGTTGAGAGGTCCATTGCCGCCGCGATATTCGCTGGCGCCGCCTGATGCAGTCTCCAGCTTCTTGAAATATTTCAGCAAGGAAGCGAAGGCCCACCGGTCATCTCCGGTCTGCTGCGCCCATCTATCATAAGCTTGCGCGGGGCCCCGCTGAAACCCCATCGCATTGATCAATGTCGAGCCGCCCAGGCCTTTGCCACGGGGCTGTGCTACGGATCGACCATCAAGGCCGGGTTGGGCGGTCGACTGGTAATCCCAGTCATAAGCTCCACCGGCTAATCCAGGCCATGCGGGCGGGAATGAAACTTCCGCGTCAGAAACATTTTGCCCTGCCTCAAGCAACAGAACGCGGTTGCCCGGGTTGGCAGACAGGCGGTTGGCCAGCACACATCCCGCCGAGCCTGCTCCGATAATGATATAGTCCCAGTCTTCGGGCAAATCGGCGCTTTCATACATTGCATAGCCGGTGGTCGTTCCTAGCGCAGTCACGCCTCCGCCAATCGCGATGCCGCGCAAGATGTTCCGACGTTTGTAATTGACTGGCATATTGGGACCGATCGTAGCTAGGGAGACGGATATCGAATCTTACGGGATATGACGCAGAGCCATAGTGGACGCTAGACTAGATTCATGGGTCCGGTCCGCAAAGAGCGAGTCGTTTTCTTCTCGACAGGCGATCAACCCGGAAATACGTGGGACTGGCAACAGGTGCCAGCATCGCTACGTTCCAGTAAATACCGCCGACCTTTTTTCGAGAAGCGCCGAAACACCTTCGATATGATCTTCGGTCAGATGCGAAAGGGCCTGCGTCGCCGCGCTCATTTCCAGCATCGTATCATAGTCGACCTTGCGCCCTTGCCGAAGAAGCATTTTCGTCATCCGCAATGCGTGGGGCGGCTGACTGGCAATTTTCTGGCCGAGATCGATCGCCGTATCGAGCAATTCTTCTGGTGGCGTGGTGCGGCTGACAAGTCCCCAATCCATTGCCGTTTCCGCGTCAATAACGTCTCCGGTGTAAAATAGTTCGGCCGCGCGGCTCATACCGATGATGCGTGGCAAAACCCAGGCACCACCGTCGCCCGGAATGATACCAATTTTAAGAAAAGTGACGCCGAATTTGGCTTTTTCAGATGCAATTCTTATGTCGGCAAGGCAGGCGAGGTCGCAGCCCAGGCCTATGGCAGGGCCATTGATCGCAGCAATGATCGGGACATCCAGAGATTCGAGCGCTCGAAGAATTAAATGTATATTGCTCCGATAGCCTTGCCGGATCTGGGTGCCATTGCCCGCGAAATTTCCTTCGCGAGCAAGCATGGCCTTCACATCGCCACCAGCAGAAAATGCTTTTCCCGCACCGGTCAGGATGACGCAACGGATGGATTGGTCCATATTGATGGCATCGCAAGTCTCGCGAAACTCGGCGCCATCGCCATCCAGGCCGAGCGCGTTCATTGTGACCGCTCGATCAAGGGTAAGGATTGCGATATGGTCGCGTCGCTCAATTTTCAATAATGCCATTCCAACTTCCTTCATGTGTTTACCGATGTCACAATTCCAGGTCGCCGCGATTCAAGCTATGGCAAACCCCCTCTGATCAACAAGAGTTATGCAAAATATGTTTCACGAGTGCCCGCTAATCAAATTTGATATGTTCCGAAATTCGGGAAATATAATCCCGGGATCTGTTATTTTGTTTCAAGGCCCTATTGAATGATATGGGCTTAGACAAAGCCCCGCCTCAGTCATTTATCCGCACAGCGGATTGCTTTTACCTGGCACTTGGATAGATATGAATTCAAAAGAAGGACAGTCGGCTATGGTAAAACAGACTTTTGATCGCGGAGTTCCGATAAGGGCCATCAGTAGGGGAATCGCCGTCATTCAGGCTACGAACCGCATTGGCCCGATCTCGATGATGGAAATCTCGCGAGCAGCGAATATTCCCTATCCTACGGCTTGCCGCATCGTCCAGACTTTGATCCACGAAGGCTTTATCGAGCGAGAGCCGGCGCGCAAGCGGTACCGGGTAACCGGGCTGGTGCAGACATTATCCACTGGCTTTCAAGCGGAAGATGAACTGGTCACCGTTGCGCGCGACCATATTGTAGCCCTTACGCACAAGTTGAACTGGCCGATTTCACTGGCGACCCGCGTTGGGACCAGCATGATGGTGCGTGATTCAACCCATGGCCTGACCTCGCTGACATTTACCAACTATTATCCTGGATACACGTTGCCAATATCAGAATGTGCGACAGGAAAGGCCTATATTGCCCATTGCGATGACGAAGAACGTGAAGCGATCATCGAGGGTTGGAAAATGACCGACAATGATACGTCCAAGGTCGGTCTTTTGCTGGTCCGCGACGGCTCTCTTCTAAGCGAGATTCGCAAAAATGGCTATGCTATCCATAACCGCAACACCTATACCGCTGATGATGGCAAGACATCTTCCATTGCCGTTCCTATCATGCGCGAAAATGGAATAATTGCCGGCACTATCGGTCTGATATATTTTGCGTCCGCGATGAACGCCAGCAAAGCGGCGGAGCAATTCTTGACCGACCTTCAGGCCACGGCCAATAAAGTCGCTCAAGATTTGGCTCAGATTGAAGACAAGTAAGTTTTCGCAGCTGAGAGAGATATGACCTCGGCATATTTTGCGCCAAGGTCAAACAGGTTTGCTTTTTGAACAGCGGGATCACGGTCTCCGCAGGCCTCGCTGACGACTATCGGAACAAAGCCATTTTGCAGGGCATCCAATGCGCTGGCACGCACACAGCCAGAAGTCGAAAAACCGGATATAATGCAGCTGTTTATGCCCATGGCGGTCAATGTGGCGGCTAGAGAGGTTCCAAAAAAGGCGCTGGGATATTGTTTGGTAACAATGATATCCTCGGCTTCGGGGCACAACCGCGGATCAAACTCTGCCATGGGCTCACCCTTCTGGAACAAGGACAAAGCAGAGACCTTCTTGTAAAATAGTCCGCCATCACTACCACCGTGCATATATTCCACGCGGGTAAAAATAACAGGAATACCGGCATCGCGGGCTGCTGCGACCAGTTCAATATTGGCAAGAAAGGCGCTTTCGTCACCCAGATACAGTGACGATGAAGAATCTATATAAGCGCGTGCCAAATCAACCAGAACCAAAGCTGGCCGGTTGCCGAATTCTAGCGAACCACCGAAGCCTGCCGTTTGATATTTGTCTTCCAGTTCGTTCATCCACGCCTCCCGAGATTAGCACCAAATTCTTTCTGCACTGCCAGCATCTGATCCGCACCCATTTTCTCTAAAATTCTGATGAAATCAAACATGTCGGTCATAAGTCGGCTTCCATGTCATAATCGCTAGAATTCTTCGAGCAACGTGCCGAACCCGGACACCCGATCATCAATTCCGTTCTGACGCAAGGCGTTCCAATAGGTGGCGGTGTTAATTGCGATAACCGGTTTACCAAGATAGGTTTCGGCTGCCGCTGCAAGGCGGGTCATCGACAGGTTGGTGCCCACTTGCACCAATGCATCCACATCATCGCCGTCAAGTTCCTTCAATTTGCCGCGCAATGTTTCCATCGGGACTTGGGCAATCGATGTCCAGCTTGGGCACCGCAAGCAAATATCGCGGACCGTTTCAATGCCGTAATCCGACATGAAATTTGCAATCTGCTTGTTGGCTGAGGGATAATAAGGGGAAATCACGGCAATCTTTTTCACGCCGCCATAGGCCTTAAATGCTTCAATCAGCGATTGTGAACCTGTGCACAGTTTAAGGCCGGCCTCGGCCTCAATATTATCCCGCCATTTTTCCGCACCCTTTGCGCCGCCATAGAAAGTCACGGCCGACATGCCCATCACCAGATAGTCGGGGTTGCAGGTCAGTACACCACGCACGGCGTCCAGCGTGTTGTTCGATATTTCCAGCGTACCGGCCATGAAGGTTTCGTCGGAAATTGCTTGCGCGTCCTCGACGACGATCCTGCTGTAGTGGTTGGTGACACCATGGACCCGCATATCGTCGAAATCCGGCTGAACCACAGTGTTGGTCGACGGACCAAGCACCCCGAACAATTTCCGGTAGCCCAAGGCGTCGGGCGCGGGGCGCGGTTTCAACGACATAAATTTCTCCACATGATATCGCCAGGGATGGGGGTTCGGTGCCGCTCGAATTATTTCGCCTCTAACCAGTCGATTACGGTCTGCACCGGTTCGACATCCGCATATTTGATTTGCAGATCCGTCAGATTGGCAAAATGATAGCTCTCGTGCTTGTCAGCGCTGGTTTCGATCGGAACGATAGCCCGGTAGCCATGGCTTAACGCATCGACTGCCGTCGCGCGCACGCACCCTGACGTGGAGCCGCCCGTCACCACCACTGTGTCAACTTTGTGCCAGGTCAGGTAACTTGCCAACGGCGTTTCGAAAAAGGCACTGGGCATCCGTTTGGTATATTGAAGGTCATCGGGCTCTACCTCGCAGCGCGGATCGAGTTTATGTCGCTCGCTGCCATATTTGATGTTCTGGAGGGAATCTTCGGTATCAGTGCGGGTTCCCCAGACACCAGCATCAGCGGCATCTTCCTTAAAAGCGACGCGGCTCCAGATGACAGGCATATCCTTTGCGCGGGCAAGGGAGGAAATACGATTGATATAGTCGATTTGGTGTGGATCGGTCTCATAGGCGGTTTTGAACATGTCGGTACGGGTATAGGATTGCTGCAAATCCACGTTGACGATGGCCAGTTTGTCACCAAATCCAAATTTATTGCGCGCAGGATTACCCATAAGCTGTTCAAAAATTTCTCGGGCTGTCCGGCCGTCTTCAACCATTTTTGAGCCAATCAATGCCATGGATAAATCCTTCTATTTTCCCTGTACGGGGCCAGTTTTCTTGTAAACTTGGTGACCAAGCAACCGTCGCGACAAGTTACGAAACGCAATTGCACCCTGTTTCATGGAAAGCGGCAAACGCGGCAAGTGATGTGGTCAATATTATCGCAGAGCGGGTAGGGCACGTTGTTTCTACCAGGGAGCGCTCGTGCCGTAACGCAAGCGTGTCGCCGCCGGCATTTGACTTAGGGCAGGGTCCAAGGGGCCACGGTTTTGAGATATTCGTTTTGGAGATGCTCAACTCTCATGTGCGGCCTTGTTGAAAGAGCGAGGATTGTGCTGAACAGAAAAATGTGCCGACAGGCGGTTAAATATCGGGAATATCTCGCGCTCTTATAACCGCTCGCGCATGAACGCCGTCCAAGCAATGAAGGACGGTTACAATAAATGAAGAAAACAGATGTCGTAATAGTTGGGGCCGGGCCTGTTGGTTGTGTTGCGGGTTACTACCTGGCGCGAAGAGGTATTGACGTCACCGTCATTGATGCCGGAGAAGCAGGGACTCAGGATCTGCGGGCTTCGACCTTCCATCCGTCGACGCTTGAGATGCTGAATACGCTTGGTATCGCAGACGAATTGATCGAAATGGGTTTAAAGGCACCTGTTTTTCAATGGCGCGAACGCAGCGGCGGCGAAACCTTTCGCTTCGATTTGTCCGAGCTTGCGGACGTCACTGCATATCCGTTTCGGATACAATGCGAACAATATCATCTGGCGCGCATGTTGGCCGAACGGATCGAAGCAGAACCGAAAGCCACAGTACTGTTTAATCACCGGATGCTAGGTTATCGACAGAAAGAGGATTGCGTCGAAGTCAGTATAGAGACGCCCTTCGATATTCTTGATATTGAGGCCAAATATCTAATCGGCGCAGATGGCGCGAACAGCGTTGTTCGCAAGCTGATGGGGGTCGAGTTTGAAGGCTTTACCTATCCAGAAAAGTTTCTCTGTCTGACAACCACGGAAGCACTAGAAGATCATATTATCGATCTTGATTACGTAAATTATGTTTCCGATCCGATGGAATGGCTGGTCTTGTTGCGCGTTCCCTCGCTCTGGCGAGTGCTTGTGCCGGCCGAAGAAAACGAGGCCGATAGCTATCTGCTTTCCGATGCAAAAAAAGAGAAGGTATTCTCGGGACTGATCGCCAAGCCAGATGTGTCTACGGACCATCGGACTATTTACCGGGTGCATCAACGGGTCGCCAAAAGCCTCCGTGACAAGCGGGTGGTGATTATTGGCGATGCGGCGCATCTAAACAACCCGCTCGGCGGGTTGGGTATGAACAGCGGAATTCATGATGCCTTTAACCTGTGCCCCAAAATGGTCGATATTTTGCAGGACGAGGGGGATCCGGATGTATTGTTGAACTCGTTTAACGATGAACGGCTCAGCGCAACCATAGAATTGGTTCAGGCACAAACCATCCAGAATATGGAGTTTATGAAGGAAGGTGATTCCGAGCAGCACCGTTTGCGCAAGGATGCTATGCGGCAGCTGGTCGAGGATCCGGTCAAGCGTCGCAACTACATGCTGCGCCAATCCATGTTGCCGAGCGATCGCACATCCATACCGAACTAGAGCCACGATCAATTATTGGACGAGAGCTGGATCGGGACATTGGGGCCAAAGGGATATGGAAATCGCAAGAGATTCGGCGCCTTAGGAAATCACTTGGAGCGGCCTCAGCCGTTATTCGGGAAAAAGCTGTGTGGACGCCACGTGACCAAATATGACCACTATGGACGGTTTTGTTGATCGCCTGTCGATAAGGAGCCAATTCATTGGTGCGCTGCGTCCCATAGGGAGTCCACAAACGGTTTATTCGATCGGGCATTGGTGGCACTAAGCCATGAAGGTCAAAATCAAGGAGCACTACCAGATGTTTGAATATGACTATGTGCCAATGCCGCAGCGCGGCCGACTGCAGTGGCCGAATGGTGCAAAAGTCGCACTGATATTGACGTTCAACCTTGAAACCTGGGACCTTACGAAGGACACGGATCAACCTTATTATGCTGGTGGCCCGGCGCTGTTGCCAAACGCTTTGGCTGGACGTATTCCCGACTATCCTAATTACAGCTGGCGCGAATATGGTCAGCGGGTAGGCATCTGGCGGATGTTCGATTTGTTTGACGAATTGGGCGTCAAGGCAAGCTGTACCACCAACGCGGTGACGTTCGAACGACGCAAGGCGATGACGGACGCATGTCTGGAGCGTGGCTGGGAATTGATTGCCCACAATTACGAACAGGGCGAGCTGCTCACTGATTTTCATGATGATCCGGCTGCTGAGCGGGAGATTATCCAGCGATCCATCGAGATTTACGAAAAACATGTCGGCAAGCGGCCTGTCGGCTGGCTATCATCCTCCCTGCGCGGGACATTGAACACGCCCTCGATTCTCGCGGAAGAGGGTTTCAAGTTTTACTGCGATATCATGAATGATGATCAGCCCTATATGATACGGACCGACAAGGGGCCGATCGTTGCGACACCTTATTCCAATGTGATCAACGACTTTACCATAGTGACCCGGAACATGCGGACCACAGACGAATATCGCGATCTTTTGATCGAGGAACTGTCCGTGTTGCACCAAGAAGGAGAGCAACAGGCCCGGATTATGAATGTCGGTTTTCATCCTCATGTTTCGGGCCGCGCGAACACGATTCGGGCGGTGCGGGAGTTTATCGAATTCGCCAAAGGCCTTGATGGTGTCTGGTGGGCCACTCGCGAAGAAATTGCTGATTATTATGCTGAAATTCACGAAAGCCATATTCCGGGCCAGTTGACGGGCGGAGGAGGCAAATAATGGCGGATATAGATATTAGCGCCCCGGCGTTATCTGCGGCGGCCCAGGCTTTCGTCAATCGCCGGAAGCACCAGCTTTTCATTGACGGGCAATGGGTCGATGCTCTGTCTTCCGTAACATTCGAGACACGTGATCCGGCAACCGGCGCCGTGATCGGTGAGGTCGCCAGGGCGGCGGCCGAGGATGTCGATCTGGCCGTTTCCGCAGCGCGGAAGGCTTTTGACGCCGGTCCCTGGCGGACGATGACGCCGATGGAACGGTCCGGAACATTGAATAAAATCGCGGACCTTATGGAAGCCAATATCGACGAGTTGGCAGAACTGGAAACGCTGGACCAGGGCAAGCCCCTGCATGTCGGACGCTGGGCCGAAATTCCCGGCGCGATCGCGCAGTTCAGATATTTTGCAGGCCTTGCTTTGGCGATTGAAGGAAGGACCATTCCGACTTCGATCAACTACCAACCCGAAGGCAAAGAGATATTCGCTTATACCTTGAAGCAGCCTGTGGGCGTGGTCGGAGCGATTGTTCCCTGGAATAGCCCGCTGGTTCTGACCGTGATGAAACTGGCTCCGGCCTTGGCAGCTGGCTGTACCATCGTGTTAAAGCCGGCAGAAGACACCTCCCTGACCGCGGTCCGCTTAGTCGAATTGATGGTAGAAGCTGGATTGCCAGATGGGGTGATCAATCTGGTTACGGGCTTTGGTAGCGAAGCGGGCGCGCGTCTGGCCGAGCATCCGCAGGTTAACAAAATTGCTTTTACCGGTTCGACAAACACTGGACGTGCCATCTTGGAAGCGTCCAAAAGCAATCTGAAGCGGGTTACATTGGAACTGGGCGGCAAATCTCCGGTGATTGTCATGCCTGACGCAGATATTGCAGCAGCGGCGGCCGGTTCTGCCAACGCGATATTCTTTAACGGTGGTCAGGTCTGTGTCGCCGGTTCGCGCCTTTATGCGCATAGTTCGGTTTTTGATAAGGTCGTCGAAGGCGTTGTTGAAGCAGCCGGCAACATGGTTATGGGGCACGGGCTCAATCCCGCGACGCAATTGGGGCCACTGGTTTCAAAAAAACACGCAGCGACCGTAGCGGGCTATATCGAGGATGGTCTCAACGCGGGCGCAACTGTTTTGTGCGGTGGCGAAACAATGGGCGCGAATGAGAGTTTTGTTCAGCCCACGGTTCTTACCGATGTCAAAGCCGACATGAATGTGGTGCGCGAAGAAATATTCGGCCCGGTGCTGGTCGCGACGCCATTTGACGATATCGACGAAGTGCTGACCGCAGCAAATGACAGCAATTTCGGGCTGGCTGCCGGTATCTGGACCGAAGGCTTGTCCAATGCGATGCGCCTGGCCAATCGGCTGCAGGCCGGTACAGTCTGGATCAACAGCCATCTGATGTTCGATGCCGCGCTGCCTATTGGCGGCACCAAACAATCCGGTTTCGGCCGCGATAGCGGGCAGGCGGCTCTCGATAATTATCTTGAATTGAAAACCGTCTGCGCAGTGGTCTGATCAAATCGCGCCTGTCTATGGCTCGAGATAATGTGGATCAATGACCACGTTAGAGAAATATCAGATCACTGGCGGATTATTCCAAATGCCAGGATCTGTCATCAGGCTCTGCACCCATTGATCGAACAAGAAGGTGATGGTCGCAGCAATTGGGATTATGGCTGTCAAGACTGGCGGGTAACACGCGCGCTTGCGCGGCGGTTACCGCCTATAGGCCTTGCCGCAATGCTAGATCACTCCTTGCTCGGACAATTGGGCCAGCGCGTGTTCACTGATGTCCAGTAATTCTCCGTAAATCTCGGCATTATGCTGCCCGATTTGATCGGGTGCAGGGGTTCGTACCGTGCTTGGCGTGCCGGACAATTTGGGGAAGGCATTTTGCATTTTTAATGTGCCCCAACGCGGTGTTTCCAGTTCGATAATCGCTTCGCGCGCCGCGAAATGCGGATCATCCATCATTTCCGGTGCCCGGTACATTTTGCCCGCCGGGATGGAATGCGCAATCATCAGCGTCTCCAACTCGTCCACTTTGAGCGTTTTTGTCCATTCTTCAATTAGCTCGTCCAGCTCGGTCTGGTTTGTCCCCCGAGCCACGTGATTGATATATCTTGGATCTGCGGACAGTTCGGGCCGATCCATGGCTTGGCAAAGTCGCGCGAAAACTGCGTCCTGATTGGCACCGATCAGATATTCTCCATCCGCGCATTTATAGACATTCGATGGCGCGATGCCGGGTAATACCGAACCGGAGCGTTCGCGAATATAACCGGAATAGTCATATTCCGGGACGACGCTTTCCATGACTTGCAATACGGCCTCGTACAGGGCGCTATCGACAACCTGGCCCTTGCCGGTGGTTTCACGAGAATGCAGTGCTGCGAGCGCGCCCATGCAGCCATAGCTGGCGGCCATCGTATCGCCGATGGAGATCCCCATACGGCTGGGTGCGCGGTCAGGATCGCCAACGATATAGCGCCATCCCCCCATCGCTTCGCCAATTCCGCCAAAACCTGCGCGAGACGAATAGGGGCCAGTCTGGCCATATCCGGAAACCCGAACGATGATCAGGCGCGGGTTTATTTCGTGCAGAATGTCCGGACCCAGACCCCATTTTTCCATTGTACCGGGTTTGAAATTTTCTATCAGGATGTCAGCGGTCGCCGCCAGCTTGCGGACGAGTTCCTGTCCTTCCGGAACACGAAGATTGGCTGACACGGCCTTCTTGTTCCGTGAGACCACTTCCCACCATAATTTATCTTCACCGCGACCCCAGTTGCGCATCGGATCGCCACCGCCCTTGCCATCAACCGCAGGCGGTTCGACCTTGATTACTTCTGCGCCCATATCGCCCAATAGCTGGCCACAGAACGGTCCGGCGATTAGCTGGCCCATCTCGATAACCCGGATATCTTTCAATGCGCCTGTGTTTGCTACGGTCATTTCGGTTCTTTCATTGTCTGCCAGACAGGCTGGATCGGCGCGGGTAGTCCGGTTTCCTGTTCACAATTTGCCCGGAGGGTTTCGATATCAGGTCCGAAATCGAACGTTGATAACTCCGGTCGCTGGGCCCGTATCGACGCGCGCAGATCCTCGGTTGCGCCGACATCGACTATACCCTGCTCGTTGACGACTACGCCATAATCGAGCGCACCGTTAACTGTTACCAGCCCCTGGACAACCTCCTTGCCGATCAGGTCCGGATCGCGTTCGAGCGGATCGCCCCAGCCTCCTCCGCCCCAGGTAATGAAATGTAACTGGTCGTTTTCGGCGACATGGATTTCCTCGACCTTGTTGCCAACGATTTCCTGGGTGCCGTCGGCCTTTTCCAATATCTTGCGGGCACGCTTGCCGGGAAGGCCGCCATTGACGCCCCAGGGCGGCACGAACCAGCGATCGTCATGGATTGAAATGGTCCCCTCGCACAGGAAGCGATAGGTCATATGGATGCCGTTGCCGCCGCGGTGCAGGCCTGCACCGCCGCTATCGGCGGCCGTTTCATAGCGTTCGATTACCAGCGGGAAATAGCGTTCCAGGAATTCGTTCGGGACATTGGTGAATCCTGGCCAGAGCGAGTGACCATCGGGGCCGTCGCCCAGTGGTCTGCCCGGTATGCCGCCAAAGCCGATCTGGAATAGCTGGAACCATTCTCCCTGTTTGTCATAACCGGAATAGAACAGATGGGGTGAAGAGCTGAAGCCTGCTGCGTTTAAGAATTCGGGAGTTTTCTGACCCAGAAGGCCACCCAGAATATCAAAGATCCGGCCAAGGGCATGGGTGCGACCCGAAAGGGCTGCAGGGAATTTTGGTTTCAGCAACGAACCTTCGGGGATGCGGACTTCGATCAGATCGTAAAATCCGTCGTTGAACAGAATTTGTGGATCAAAGATCATGATCATGTAGATGCCGAAAAACATCTTGAACATATTCTCGTTCAACAGGAAGTTTATCGAAGCCTGACTTTGCGGGTCGGTGCCGTCGAAATCGAGGATCACTTTTTCGCCGTCACGCCACATCGTGCATTTGATCTTGTAGGGGCCATAACCCATGCCGTCGTCGCAGATATAATCTTCGAAGCTGACTTTTTCTTCACCGATGGCCATCCCGATCAGCTGTTTCATCGCGCGATGGTTGCGTGCCAGCAATTCCTGGGTGGCGCTGATATATATATCGTCACCAAATCGTTCGGCCATCTCGATGACGCGACGGGCGGCTACCCGGCAGGACGCAACCAGTGCATTCAGATCGGCCTGGCACCAGTCAGGCTTGCGCGTCTGGTGCATGACCAGTTTCATCAGGTCATCATTATATTCACCCTTGCGCCAGATTTTGACCGGCGGAATGCGGACGCCTTCTTCAAAAACAGACTTTGCGTTGATCGGCATGGAGCCCACCACTTTTCCGCCAATATCAGATTGGTGACCGAACATGGCTGTATAGGCGATCAGACGACCGTCCTTGAAGACCGGCAGTAGCACCAGCCAGTCGTTATTGTGGCTGACTGCGCCTTCGCAACTATAGGGATCGGAGAGGAGAACCATGTCGCCGTCCTCAAGCGTTCCGTCAAACTGGCGCAAAAAGCCGTCGATAAAACTCCCGAACTGACCCACGATCATTTTTCCCTTGTGGTCGGCAATCAGCGGGAATGCATCGCCCTGTTCGCGGATTCCGGGTGACATTGCCGTGCGCACCAGCGTTGCGTCCATCTCGACACGAGCGTTTCGAAGGGCATTCTCGATAATATCGAGAGTGACCGGATCAATGTCCTTCTTGGCAAAGGGGGTGTTGTTCGTTTCAATGATAGTTGCGGGCATTTTATTCCCCCTCCGCTAGATTAATCAGAATATTTCCGACCGCATCGACCTGAGCCACGCAATCGGATTCGATGAGCGTCGTCGAGTCCATTTCGACGACAATTGCAGGTCCGGGAATGATATCGCCCTGGGTCAGTTTGGACCGGTCATAGATCGCGCCATCCTGCTCCTTGCCGTCCATCCACAATTTGTGATCGCGTATTTTTGCCACCGACGGATCTCCGTTGCCTTTCGGAAGTTCGGCGGAAGGCAGGTTGAGCGAACGGCCAAGTGCGACGGCCCGCAAATTCACAATTTCGTGCGGTGTATCCATGTTAAACGTGAAGAGGCGGTTATGTTCCTCGTTAAAACGATCCAGAATCCCTTGAATTCCGCCTTGCTCGAGCATTTCGGGGGTTATGGTCAATGATACTTCGAACGCTTGCCCGGCATAGCGGACATCGACTTCGAATTCGCTGCTGATATCTGCTTCGGCGACACCGTCGGTAAGTAACTCGGCGCGGGTTTGCGCTGCCATTTCCGACAATAATTGGATGAGTTCCTCGGAGTCCGTGTCAGATGCAAATTTCGAAAAGGACCGCGCAGTTTCTGTCCGCATCCGGGTTGTAGCATCGCCGAGCGCACACAACACGCCTGGCGACATCGGAGAGACTGCAGGCCAGCTTCCGGTTAACTTTGCAACGGCATTGACGTGCAGCGGACCAGCACCGCCGAAGCCCATGAGCGCGAAATGCCGCGGATCATATCCTTGCTGGACAGAGATCATGCGCAACGCGCCAAACATATTTTCGTTCACAATATCGATGATGCCGCGTGCCGCCTCCATCAATCCTATGCCCAAGGCGTCAGCAATTTTCTGCACGGCTTTCGTAGCACCTGCGCGATCGAGTTTGAAGCTGCCTCCCAGCAGGTTTTCCGGCAGATATCCCAACACGACATTGGCATCGGTCACCGTCGGTTCTTCACCGCCTTTGCCATAGGCCACTGGTCCTGGCACCGCTCCGGCCGATTGTGGTCCCACCCGGAGAGCTTTCGTCAGTTCAGGCACATAGGCTATGGAGCCGCCACCTGCGCCGACGGTTTTTACATCGAGAGAGGATGCACGCACTGACAAATGGCCGACTTCAGTGGTTCGTACCCGCCGCGGCTCGAGATTTTCGATCAGCGCGACGTCCGTCGATGTCCCGCCGACATCAAGGGTCAGAATATTCTTCAACCCGGCATTGCGGCCCACCCAGATCGCGCCGGTAACGCCACCTGCAGGGCCCGACATCAGGATATCGACCGGATGCTCTTCCGCTTTTTGTGATGTCATCAAGCCGCCATCGGATCGCAAGAGCGACAGATTGCCATTGATTCCCTTGTCAGCCAGCTTTGAACGCAAGCTGGAAATGTAGCGGCTGACGACAGGCCGCACCGCAGCATTGGCGACGGTCGTCAAGGTGCGCTCATATTCCTGCATCTCGGGTAGCACTTCGTGGCTAAGCGAAACGGGAATATCGGGGAGCAAGTCCTGCGCCATCGCGCCGATCCGCTTTTCGTGTGAACCATTGGCATAGGCATTGATCAGCGACACGGTAATCGCCTCCACGCCCTGTTGCTTGAGCGTGGCGATGGCGCTTGCGATGCTTGGCTCGCTAAGCGGCCGCAACTCCTGGCCGTGAGCATCCATGCGGCCGTCGACCGTTACCGTGTTTTCTAGTGCTGCCAAAGGCTGCGGTTTGGGCCACACGATCCACGAAGCCAATCCGCCAGGCACCAGGCTGCGCGCGATTTGCATGATGTCATGATAGCCCTCTGTGGTGATCAGGCCGACCTTCGCGCCCTTGCCTTCAAGCACCGCATTGGTGGCGACAGTGGTTCCATGCAGGAAATATTCGATATCCCGCGCATCAACTTCCGCCGCTTGGCAGATGGCGGTTACGCCGGTCAGAATGCCTTCGGAACTGTCGTGAGGGGTAGAGGGGGTTTTATGTCTCCAGAACGCGCCACTTTCGACATTAAACAGCAACAGATCGGTAAATGTACCGCCTACATCGACGCCCAAACGATAACCCATATTATATACCTTCATTGTACTTGTTGCGGAAAGGCGGGTGCGATTGCCACCAAACCGGGCAGTTTCTTGCCCATGATTCCAGACAACCAGTCACTGCTAGCGATTAGCTTGTCCAAATTCATGACCAGACCGATATAGGTGACGTCGTCTCGATCGGGGAGTGCGGCGCAAACCTCGTCTGCATCGGCCATTTGTGGAACGCGTCTGGGGTTCACAAAGCTCGCCACCTCGATGCGCCGGCTGCCCGATGCGATTGACTTTTCAATCAGCCGAATCTTGTTTGCAGTATCGACGATAGCTTGCTCATTCTGCAAGCCGTCGCGCGGACCGACTTCCACGATCTCGACTGTATTTTGATTTGAAGGGATGTTTCCACTCATGGCCAAGGAACTGGAACATCTCAACGGATCCAAGAACGCTATTGCGTCAAGCTGTCCACTGTGCGGATAGGGCTGCTGGGATTGCACCTGCCGCCTGGTGCGCCGACCGGTCGCAAATTGCCGCCATGTTGGGGCGCGATACGGTTGCGCTGACTGCTCTGTCTCTGGGGCAGGGCGACACGCATAATGGCGGCAAGACCGTCAGCATTATCGACACGGATGCCGGGCAGATTGTCTATAAGCCGCGGTTGCTCGCGATCGACACCGCGCTTAGCGAATTTCTGCAATGGCTGAACGGGCAGCTTTATGAACCCCTGCATATCAAGGTTCCAAAGGTGCTCGACAAGGACGATCACGGCTGGGCGCAGTTCATCACTCATAAATATGCCGCCGATGCAGCGGAGTGCCGGCAATTTTACTGCGGGATCGGACAGATACTCGCGCTGATGCGGTTATAGGGTCGGGAAGGCAGCCAGGCCGTCAGCACATCGATGCAAGACCGGGTCGATGACTGCCGCGATATGCTGCGCCCCTATGCGAACAACGGCATCTATGCCGGCTTTGCCGAACAGGATATTCCCGATCCCATGGCGGCCTATTTTGGCGATGAAGCAGCGCGACTTGCTGCGCTCAAACGGCGTTATGATCCCGACAATATCTTCATCGGATATGGCGTCTGATACCCGGCTGCCCGCTCGAGCGCTTCCCTTGTCGCCAATCCTCTAGATATCGTCGATCATCTCGGCCAGCGTTGCAAGACATTCACGAGCCAGCAAATTGCAGCGCTCGGGTGACCAGCCTTGCTCGGCATCGGGCAGATCGTGATTGTCCTTGAACGGCATTTCCAGCGTCATTGCCACTGCGCCGAACCTTTCGGCCAGCTGATTGGTCGACATCGACAGATTGGCCTTGCCTTTGGCGGCGGTCGGATAGCCCAGTCTGGTCTGGAAATCCGGCGTGCGCTGGGCGAGGCGGTTGCGGTAGCCGTGATATTTCTCGAGCTGTGCGTCGGTGATTGACGGAATGCCTTCAAAGCCGGCAATGAAGACCGCCGGAATCGCTTCGTCGCCGTGAACATCCATCGCAAAATTCACGCCGCTTTTGTCCATCGCATTGCGAACGCACAACACTTCCGGAGATTTTTCGGCGCTCGGCTCATGCCATTCGCGGTTGAGATTGGTGCCGGCGAAATTGGTTCGTAAATGCCCTCTACACGAACCATCCGGGTTCATATTGGGGATGATATGGAAGCGGCAATGCTGCAACAGCAATCGTGCATTGGGGTCAGCGGGGTCGGTCAGCATTTCCAGCGCACCTTCCATCCACCATTCGGCCATGCTTTCGCCAGGATGCTGGCGGGCGTAGAGCCAGACCTGCTTGTCGCCGCTGCCTATTTCGACGCAGTCGATCGGCTGGCCTTCTAGGCTATGCCCAAGCGTCCGTACCGTGACACCTTCAAACCCGGCGGTCTCCGCGATCAGATCATGGTGGCGTTCGATGCTGTACGGCGCGAAATAGGCAAACCAGATAATATTGCTGCTTGCGGTATAGCGGATCGAAAGGGTGCCGCTTTCCTCGTCGTAACTGCTTGCCGCGCGGCCCCAATATTCCCGGTCTTCGCTGACGCAGGCGTTATAATCGGGCCATCCCTGCGGATAGGCCGATTCTTTCAGCCCGCCAATGTTCAGTTCCAGTTCGTCGCCAATCTCGCAGGCCACCCGGAAATGGAACCATTGGAAAAACTCGCTGTCCTTGTCCTTGCGGATAGACAGGGTTGCAGTGTTGCCTTCTATGGCGTGGACTTCGATATTGCCGCTATCGAATGCGCTGGTGATTTTTATGCTCATTTTACCCTGATAGTGGTTCCGGACTCTCCGGGGAAGTCCTTGAATAACGCTTCGGCCAATTTCGCTGCCGCCAGACCGGGTTGCGATGCCGGAGATCCTTCCTTCGCCTCGATCGACGCGCGGCCTTCCCATACGACATTGCCGTCGATGCGTTTGGCTATGCGAACAGACAGATCGGTGACGATCTTGTCCTTCGGCGGCCCGCTGAGATTAATGCCAATGCCCAGGCCGACGCCGGAACCGTAACTGCCAGTGCTGCCGCCGACACCCACCGAAACGGGTGACCGCGCCCCGCCGGCGGTCAATACCGCTCTTTCGAGCGTGTAGCGTGCGACATAATCGCTGTTTTCGGAGTCATCGCGGGCTTCGGTGAAGCCAACGCGCTGCAGTTCCCGGAGCAATGCCGCACTATAGCTGGCATATTCGATGCTGTGGCCAGGGCCGTCATCTGTAATATTGGCCTTGATGGAAATGCTGCCCGGCACAATCGGGGCAACCTGGGCGTTGTGAAAACGGGTGACATCAACCGGCGGGGTCATCGCCATGCATCCTGACAATAGAGATCCTGCCAATGCCAATGTCGCAAATGATTGAAAACCGGCCATAATACTAACTCCTTAACTTGCCCCGTAGCATATTAGCGCATAATCTTAAGGACTGTGGCAAAAAAATTGCATCCACGGCCACCCGCGCTTAACCGGTTGGATATATCGACGTGATAAATGGCCGATATTGAACAACAGGGGAATTACGAAACCATGGCGAAACCCTTCACCATATTGGTCACCGGCGGGGCCGGCTATATCGGCAGCCACGCAGTGCTGGCCCTGCGCGATGCCGGCTGGCCAGTTGCGGTGATCGACAATCTGACCACCGGTTTTCGCTGGGCGGTTCCGGAGGATGTGGCCTTTCATGAAGGTGATATCGAGGATTCCGATCTTCTCGCGCGGATCATCAAGGACGACAATATCGGCGCAATCATGCATTTCGCCGGGTCGATCATCGTGCCTGAATCGGTTGATAACCCGCTCAAATATTATCACAATAATAGCGCCAAGAGCCGCAGTCTGATCGAATCGGCAGTGACCGGCGGCGTCCATCATTTCATTTTTTCATCGACCGCAGCGACCTACGGCATCCCCGAGGAAAGTCCGGTCAGCGAGAGCACGCCGCAGTTGCCGATCAATCCTTATGGCATGTCCAAGCTGATGACGGAGCATATGCTCCGCGACGTGGCGGCGGCGCATGACCTGAATTTCTGTGCGCTGCGCTATTTCAACGTCGCCGGCGCTGATCCGCAGGCACGGACCGGGCAGTCGACGGCGGGTGCCACCCATTTGATCAAGGTTGCGGTGGAAGCGGCGCTCGGCAAGCGCGACAGTGTCGCTGTCTTTGGTACAGATTATGATACGCCCGACGGGACCGGCGTCCGCGACTATATCCATGTCTCCGATCTGGCCGCTGCCCATGTGCTGGCGCTGGAAGCACTGATTGCGGACCCGAATCAGAATCACCTGCTCAATTGCGGTTATGGCCGCGGCTTTTCGGTGCTCGAGGTTCTCGATGCGGTTGACCGGGTCACCAACATGCGAATCGAACGGAAAATGGAGGGGCGGCGCGCCGGTGACCCCGATTCGCTGATTTCCGACAACCGGGCGATCATGGAGCGCTTTCCCTGGCAGCCGAAACATGCCGATCTTGATGAAATTGTCGCCCATGCACTGGCGTGGGAGCGCAAACTGATCGAAATTCGTGGAGAATAGCGCTGGTCGCTTGACTTTGATGGCTGTCGACCTTAATTGCCCTGCTTCAACGCAGCATGGCTGCTTTCAAGAAATTCAGAAAATCAAGGCGTGGTACCAAAATGAAAGTCCGCAACTCACTGAAGTCGCTTAAAAACCGTCACCGGGATTGCCGCGTTATCCGTCGCCGTGGTCGCACCTATGTGATCAACAAGACGAATCGCCGGTTCAAAGCACGCCAGGGCTAACTGCCTGTTTGTGGCGGGGGTTCTGCCATCTCCAAAATTGACACCGTAATCTTCGATATAGGCAATGTCCTGTATCGCTGGGACTTGCGCTGTCTATTCACAAAACTGATTGACGACCCGGAAGAGCTGGACTGGTTTCTGGCCCATGTCGTGACGCCGGAATGGCACTTCCAGCATGATGCGGGTCGTCCCTTTGCCGACATGGTCGCGGAGCGCAGCCGGGAATTTCCAGAATATAGCGATCATATCTTTGCCTATTCCCAAAGGTTCCCGGAAACCATCCCGGGGCCGGTCGAAGGCATGCTGGATCTTGTTCATGCACTTGGCGACCGTGGCGTCCCGCTATTCGCAATCAGCAATTTCGGTGCCGAATCCTGGGCACAGTTCCGGCCATCGGCGCCGATATTCGAAAAATTCTCCGATATTGTCATTTCTGGAGAAGAAAAACTGATCAAGCCCGATGCAGCCATTTTCGAACTGGCGCTGCAACGCTTTGGCCGCCGCGCCGACCAATGTCTTTTCATTGACGACCGGCTGGACAATATCGAGGCAGGTGAGGCAATCGGGCTCCCCGGACATCATTTCAGCGATGCCGCCGGACTGGAAAGCGAACTGAAGATCTTGCGCCTGCTCTAGCTGCGCTTGAGTTCATCGCCGCTGAGCCGCACGATATGCAACAGATTGGTCGACCCCGGGGTGCCAAAAGGCACGCCCGCGCAAACGATCAGTCGGGAGCCAGCCTGTCCCAGCTTGTGCCGCAAGGCCATACGCTTGGCTTTCGCAATCATTTCCTCAAAGTCGCTAACATCCTTTGTGACCACGGCATAGGCGCCCCACAGCAGGCCGACCCGTCGGGCAGTGTGGCGGTTGGGCGTGAGCACCAGCAACGGCACAGAAGGCCGTTCGCGCGCCATTCTGCGGGCGGTGGAGCCGGAGGATGTATAGCAGACGATCGCCGACGTCTCGATCGTGCGGGCGATATTGTAGCTCGCCGCCGCCAGCGCGTCCGCGGTGGTCTCATCGGGCACCGTTTCGGTAAAATGCACCCGATCGGCATAAGACGGGTCATTTTCCACCTGTGCAGCGATCCTGTCCATCATCGTCGCCGCTTCGATCGGCCAGTCACCAACGGCGGATTCCGCCGACAGCATGATTGCATCGGCGCCGTCGTAGATCGCGGTCGCGACATCGGACACTTCGGCGCGAGTCGGAGTGGGCGACTTGATCATCGATTCGAGCATCTGGGTGGCGACAACCACCGGGCGGCCAAGCTTGCGGGCAGCGGCAACGATTTTTTTCTGCAGTGGCGGCACCTGTTCCGGCAATAGTTCCACGCCGAGATCACCGCGCGCCACCATCACCGCGTCGGACAGTTCCAGTATCTCGTCTAGCCGGTCGATGGCTGCGGGCTTCTCGATCTTGGCGAGCAGTGCCGCTTTTCCGCCTATCAGGCGACGGGCTTCGGCAACATCTTCGGGGCGCTGGACAAAACTGAGCGCGATCCAGTCGACATCCTGTCCCAGCGCGAAGGTCAGATCCTTGCGATCCTTGTCGGTGAGCGAACTGACCGGCAGCACCACTTCCGGAACATTGACGCCCTTGCGGTCGGAAATTTCGCCGCCGACGATCACTTTCGTCTCGACGCTCTTGCCATCGGCCTTGGTCACCTCCAGCCGGATTTTGCCATCGTCCAGCAACAATGTGTGGCCCGGCTGCAGCGTGCCCAATATTTCCTTGTGCGGCAGGGTGACGCGCATCGCGTCGCCCGTCTCCTTGAGCATGTCGAGCGTGAAGCGCTGGCCCTCTCTCAACATCACCGGTGGTTTGGCGAATGTGCCGATGCGCAACTTCGGCCCCTGCAAATCGGCGAGAATGGTGATCGGCCGGCCAATTTTCTTCTCCAGCGCCCGGATCGACTTCACATTGGCGGCATGGGCCTCATGCTCGCCGTGGCTCATGTTCATCCGGAAAGCGTCAACGCCGGCGCGGTACATTTTCTCGATCATCTCGGGACTGCCGCTGGACGGACCGAGCGTAGCCAGCACTTTGACCTTGCGGTTACGGGAGAAGATCGGCGATGCCATTTTCAAATTCCTTAGTGGCGCTTTACTTGTCTGGTGCCTATTCGCAAATCATGACAGGTTAAAAACAAAAAACAACGGAAACGAACATGACCGAACAAATATCCGATACCGCAGCCGCCACCGCCTTCCGCCGGCTCGTTACCCATTTGCAGCACCGCCATGACGCAGAAAATATCGATTTGATGGGGCTGGCCGGTTTCTGTCGCAACTGTCTCGCCGACTGGGTGATGGACGCAACGGTTGATGCAGGTGGCTCGATGACCAAGGACGAAGCCCGCGAGGCAATCCACGGCATGCCGGTCAATCAGTGGAAACAAAAATACCAGACCGAAGCGACACCGGAACGGCTTAAAAAGATGAAGGAAAGCGTGGCCAAAAACGCCGACGCATCTTAAAGACGGGCTACGAGTCCGAATAAAATATTTCAAAGGAATGAAGAATGAGCGAAGGCAATGTTGCCGCAGACCAGCTGCGTCTGTTTATTGAACGCATCGAGCGGCTGGAAGAAGAGAAAAAGGGCATGGCGGACGATATCCGTGATGTATATTCCGAAGCGAAATCGCAGGGCTATGACGCCAAGATCATGCGCCAGATCGTCCGTCTGCGGAAAATGGAAGCCCATGACCGTCAGGAAATGGAAGCTATTCTCGACACCTATAAAGCGGCGCTTGGCCTGGCCTGACCAATAGGCTAATAGCCAGTCTTTAGCGGCGGGAGAGCAATGATGATTGTTACCACGACACCCAGTATCGAGGGCCATGCGATTCGCGATTATCGCGGGATCGTTATTGGCGAGGTGATTGTCGGCGCGAATCTGTTTCGCGACCTGTTCGCCAGCATCACCGACATTGTCGGGGGGCGCTCTGGCAAATATGAAAATGTCCTGAAACGCGCGCGCGATGAAGCGCTGGCGGAGATGGAAGCAGAGGCGGTGAAGGTCGGCGCCAATGCGGTTATCGGCGTCGATCTTGACTATGAGGTCGTCGGCGACAAGGGTTCGATGCTGATGGTATCGGCATCGGGAACCGCGGTAATCGTGGAATAATAACTCGGGAATTTGAGGTAAAATGGCAGGCCATAGTAAATTTAACAATATCAAGCATCGCAAGGGCGCTCAGGACAAGAAGCGCGCCGCGCAATTTTCGAAGCTCTCGCGCGAGATAACCGTGGCGGCCAAGTCCGGCATGCCGGACCCGGATTTCAATCCGCGCCTGCGGCTCGCGGTCAACAGCGCGAAAGCGGTGTCGATGCCGAAAGACAATATTACGCGCGCCATCGAAAAAGCGACGGCGAACGAAGGCGATGACTATAGCGAGATTCGCTATGAAGGCTTTGGCCCCGGCGGCGTGTCGCTGATCATCGAAACGCTGACCGACAATAATAACCGTACTTTCACCAATGTTCGGACGATTATGTCTCGGAATGGTGGCAATCTGGGTGAAAGCGGTTCGGTTTCGCACGGTTTTGACCGGGTCGGCTATATCCAATATCCGGCCAGCGCCGGCGACGAGGAAAAAGTCCTTGAAGCTGCGATGGAGGCAGGCGCCGAAGATATTTCTACCGACGAAGACGGCCACGAAATCTGGACGGCGATGGAAGACTTGCATGAAGTGTCCGGTGCCCTGGAAAAAGCGCTTGGCGAAGCGGCCAGCGTCAAACTCGCCTGGCGGCCTTCGGTGCAGGTCGAAGTCGATCAGGAGCAGGCCGAGACCTTGCTCAACCTGATCGACATGCTGGAAGAAGATGACGACGTCCAGACCGTCTGGGGCAATTATGACGTGTCCGACGAAATCATGGAAAAACTGAACGCCGAGTGATGTGGGAATTTGCCGCCAAGGCTGCGCTCGCGGGAGTGATCGTGGCTCTGGTGGCAGGCATTGCACAGCGCCAGCCCAGCTTCGGGGCGCTTGTCGCCTCGCTGCCTTTGATCTCGATATTAGGTATGATCTTTCTCTGGTATGCGCGCCCTGACGCGGAAAATATGGCGCTGCACGCCGAGGCGACATTTTGGTATGTGCTTCCATCTCTTCCAATGTTCCTGCTGATTCCGATGATGCTTCGCAATGGTATCAGCTTCTTTCTGTCGCTGGCGGCCGGATGTCTGCTGACGATCTGCCTCTATATGATCATGGCTTTTGTCGGTCGCCGCATCGGGCTACCGATCTAAGATGATCATTCTCGGCCTCGATCCGGGTCTTGGTACCACCGGCTGGGGGGTGATCGTGGCGGACGGTAATCGCCTGTCCCATATCGCCAATGGCCAGATCAAGACCGACACCAAAATGTCCTTGGCCAGCCGCTTGCTGAAGCTCGATCTCGAACTGACCGACCTGCTGCTGGAATATAAGCCGGATGGCGCGGCGGTCGAGGAAGTCTACGTCAACAGCAATCCGCAGAGTACGCTGAAACTGGGGCAGGCGCGCGGGGTGGTGCTGCTTGGCGCGTCGCGGACCGGTATCGAAGTCGGCGAATATTCGGCGCGGACGGTGAAGAAATCTGTGGTTGGTGTCGGCAATGCCGACAAGGAACAGGTGCAGGCGATGTTAAAGATCCTGCTGCCCGGCGTGAAGCTGGCTGGAGCGGATGCCGCCGATGCGCTGGCCGTGGCGATCACCCATGCGCATCACCGGAAGCGCTAAACGATCCAATCACCGTTCGTCCTGAGCCTGTCGAAGGACCATGGAGCGCGCGAATCCGTACTTCGACAAGCTCAGCACGAACGGAACTGGACTTGTGCCGCCCTTGCATTAATACGATGATATGATCGCAAAACTGACCGGCACAATCGACGAAATCGGCACGGACAATATCGTGCTCGATGTGCAGGGCGTCGGCTATCTGGTTTTCTGCTCTTCGCGCACCATCGGTGCGATTGGCGGCAAAGGCGATGGCGCTACCATCTATACCGAAATGCAGGTCAGCGAGACCGACATGCGCCTGATGGGCTTTGCCAGCCGGTCGGAGCGCGACTGGTTCCGCTTGCTGATCTCGGTGCAGGGCGTCGGCGGCAAGGTCGCGCTGGCGATATTGTCGGCGCTCGAACCGGGCGAAATCTCCCGCGCCGTGGCGACCGGCGACAAGGCAATGGTCAGCCGCGCCAATGGCGTCGGGCCGAAACTGGCGCTGCGAATTGTCAATGAATTGAAGGACAAGGTTGGCGGCATTGCGACTGATCCGGTTATTGGAGCAGGCGGCGCAGTTCACGCGCCATCGAACAACAGTGCCGATGCGGTCAGCGCGCTGCAGAATCTCGGCTTCAAACCGGCGGATGCGAGTGCAGCGGTGGCGGCAGCGGATGCCGAGGTCGGCGATGGCGCGACACTGGATGCGCTGGTCAGGCTGGCATTGAAGAAGGCGGCGAGGTGATGGATACGTCGCACGCTAGTTGTGACATTCCAGCGGATTGGATCAACGATTTCAGTCAGTGCCTATACGAATGGCAAGGTATAGAAGCAGGCGCCTTGGCACTTCTGGCGGCTTTGATTGGTGCAATTTTTTTGAACCGGCAAATCTCGCAAAATGAAAGACATGAAGTGGAACGAATTGCTCGGCAACATAAGGCCGTACGAGCTACTCTTCCTTTAGCGCTTAGTGGACTTTGTGAAACCATGCGCCAGATGCTTTTAGAGCTGAATGATGCCAAAATTGTGGTACGCAAACAGCAATATACTAAAGACTTCAATCCACCGGCAACGCCTGATCAACACCTTAGCGAGTTTCAAGCTGTTATAATATCCACCGATGCACCCAGCGTGGTCGAACCGATTTCCGAGATAATTAGGCAGATTCAAACACTTTGGTCGCGCGTTGAAGTTCTTCAAAACAAGACGGAGCAAGAAAGGCGTGCAGGCCTTGTCGAAAATATTGATGATTGGATGATTCAATCGGCTCAGATTCATGCCATGGTCGAAAGCCTCTTCAAGTATTCTCGATCGGTTGAAGAAATGGGACCTAGCGAAGTGTCTTGGGAGAGAGTTGAAAGCGTTTTATTTCAACTTGAAATGGAGGACAAGGAGTTAGTGAAACGGATAAATGCATATACCAAAAAATCTAAGAATTTCTGGACATTAAATGACTGAAGATCGCCTGCAATCCCCCGAACGCAAAGTCGAAGACATTGACGCAGCATTGCGTCCGAAAACGCTCGACGAATTTATCGGGCAGGAGGCGGCGCGCGGCAATTTGCGGGTGTTTATCGAGGCGGCCAAGGGGCGTAGCGAGGCGCTGGATCATGTGCTGTTCTTTGGCCCTCCCGGTCTGGGCAAGACCACGCTGGCGCAGATCATTGCGCGCGAACTAGGGGTTGGTTTTCGCGCTACGTCGGGGCCGGTCATCGCCAAGTCTGGCGATCTTGCAGCGCTGCTGACCAATCTCGAAGAAGGCGATGTCCTGTTTATCGACGAGATTCACCGGCTCAATCCGGTGGTCGAGGAAGTGCTCTATCCGGCGATGGAAGACCGCGCGCTAGACCTGATCATCGGCGAGGGGCCCTCGGCGCGCTCGGTGCGGATTGATTTGCCTGCTTTCACCCTGATTGGCGCGACCACGCGGCAAGGGCTGCTCACCACGCCGCTGCGTGACCGTTTCGGCATCCCGGTCCGGCTCAATTTCTACTCGACCGAGGAACTAGAACTGGTCGTCCACCGCGCCGCGCGGCTGCTCGATCTCGAAATTGCGCCGGATGGTGCCACAGAAGTCGCGCGCCGCGCACGAGGAACGCCACGTATCGCCGGTCGCCTGCTCCGCCGGGTGCGGGATTTTGCGAATGTAGCGGGCACGAGACTCGTCGACCGGGAAATCGCCGATGCATCTCTAACCCGGCTGGAGGTCGACAGCATCGGCCTTGACGCGATCGACCGGCGCTATCTCTACATGATTGCTGATGTCTACAAAGGCGGCCCGGTTGGCGTGGAAACGCTGGCAGCAGGTCTGTCCGAACCGCGTGACACGGTGGAGGAAGTTATCGAGCCCTATCTGATCCAGCTCGGCCTGATCGCCCGCACCGCGCGAGGCCGCACGCTCAATGATCGTGGGTGGCAGCATCTCGGTCTGACGCCGCCTGCCGGGAAAGAAGTGGGCGGAGAGTTGTTTGACTAACCTGTCGCCCCAGCAGAGGCTGGGGTCTAAGCCGAGCTTGATCTGAATCGCGATATTGGGTTGGGTGCCAGCCTTCGCTGGCATGACGTGTTACCTTAATTGCTCCGCCGAAGCCCAGGTCGCATGGGTGCCACTACTAATGCGGTGCGGTAAAATGATCGTACAGACCGGTCCCGCCGAAATATTCTTCGCATCGATGATGATACATTCCGACCGGTCCTGCTTCATATTGGTGATGAAACTGATCAGATAGCCGTCATCTTCCGACTGCGCGTTGGCGCGCGGGATGAAAGGCGCCTCGGACCCGAAGCGTTGCTCGCCAAAACTCAGATGTTCTGCTGTGCCTGTCTCCAGATCATGTTTGGTCAGCCCGTTGAACAGGAACCAGCCCGGCTCGCCGGTGACGCTATAGACGTAGCGATAGGGCCGTCCAGCGATCTGCTGGTTGATCATTCCGAACTCGACCGGATAATCATCGAACAAGGTTTCTTCTTTGGTCTCTCCGGTTTTCATATTGAACCGCCAGCGATGCAATTCGGGCTTGAAGCTGTGCAGATCGATACTCGCGCCCATGCTTTCATAGCCGGCCGGAAAATCGATCAGTGGTGGCGGCACCGGATCATTCTGGAAATAGCCGTCGAGGACGATTTCATCGCCATCCTCAAAGGCATTGGACCAGTGTAAAACATAAGTCGGCTTGGCCTCGAACCACTTTATGTCCTCCGGCTGGCCCATGCGCGGGATGATGCCGAATCGGGTCGGCTCATCGGGATGATAGGCAGGAATATAGAGGTTCCGTTCGATCAGTTCCGGTTTCCAGTAGAGCGGGCAGTCGTTAAAAATCGCGAAATTTTCGGTGAACGCCATATCATGAGGTAGACGCGGGCCAAGGAGGGGGATGGGAATGAAATGCTTGAGCTGATTATCCGCCCCGACCACGCCATAATGGAGATAGGGCGCTGTGGTGGAATAGTTGAAGAACAACAATTCGCCGGTGGCCTCGTCGACCTTCGGATGCGCGGAAATGCCGTCCTCAGGAACCCAGTCCGCCGTGCCGAGGGTCTCCAGCGTATCCGGATCCAGCCGGTAGCCTTCGCCGCATTGATAGAATGTCGAGAGGATCGCACCGGCATGGACCACGACATCGGTCGAGCTGCTGTCCTTGACGCTGCCATGCGCACCCCAGCCGCTGCGCTTGGAATCGTCAGGCTTGCCCATGATCCCGACCCACAAGGGGCCGCCTTCTATCTGTTCGGCCTCGAAACCCTCCGTCCGGACAAAGCGGTTGCGATAGGTCGCCTTCCCATTCTGCAAACGGATGGTATGGATCATCCCGTCGCCGTCAAAGGGATGATAACGACCAATGCTGCCATGCACCGGATTCTCGGTGTTGCGGACGTAAAGCCCGTCAATGTCAGCCGGAATGGTCCCGATTATTTCGAGATCCTCTGTGTCGAGTTCCTCGAACACCGGGGTCCAGGCACCATTGCGATAGGGGTGGTCATTCGGCTCCAGCGTAACCTTCACCTGATCCACCCCCGTTGCCATCAGTCGCGCAGCAATTCGTTGATGCCGGTCTTGGACCGGGTCTGCGCATCGACCGTCTTGACGATCACGGCGCAATAGAGCGAGGGTTGCGGTGCGCCATCAACATTGATCTTTGGCGGCAAGGTTCCCGGCACGACGACGGCATAAGGCGGCACTTCACCGATCCAGATTTTGCCCGTGTCGCGGTCGACAATCTTGGTGGAAGCGCCGAGATAGACACCCATGGAGAGCACTGCGCCTTCGCCCACCCGGACGCCTTCGGCGACTTCCGATCGTGCGCCGATAAACGCGCCGTCTTCGATAATCACCGGGCCAGCCTGCAAGGGTTCAAGCACACCGCCGATTCCGGCGCCGCCCGAAATATGGACATTCTTGCCGATCTGAGCGCAACTGCCGACCGTGGCCCAGCCGTCGATCATGCTACCTTCATCGACAAAGGCGCCGATATTGACAAAGCTTGGCATCAGAACGACGCCGCGGCCGATATGTGCGCCCTGACGGACGATTGAGCCCGGCACGGAACGGAAACCCGCTTCGCGGAAACGGTTTTCACCCCAGCCGGCAAATTTGCTGGGCACCTTGTCCCAGTGATTGGCGCCACCTGGTCCGTCGATCAGTTTGTTATCGTTGAGCCGGAAGGAGAGCAGCACTGCTTTTTTCAGCCACTGGTTGACGACCCACTGACCATCTTTTTTCTCGGCGACCCTGCCGCTGCCATTGTCGAGCATGGCCAGCGCTGCATCCACGGCTTCGCGGACCTCGCCCTGCGTTGTCAGGCCGAGAGACTCACGTTTGTCCCAGGCGTCGTCGATGATGGTCTGCAATGCTGCGGTCATGTCGGTTGTTCTTCCTTCGCTTTGTGGAGGCCGGTGACCCAGCTTTCCAGATCGGTAATCTCGTGGTCAATATAGGCCGGATCATGCTCGCGACCAGCCCATTCTGCGCCGGTGTTGATCCATACTGTCGTCATGCCCAAGTCTTTCGCCGGACGCAAATTGCGCGCCGTATCTTCGACAAATAGCGCGCGAGCGGGGTCGATGCCGGTGGCGGTGATCATGCTGTGATAGGCGCCGTCCTGCGGCTTGGGGATGAGGCCGGTGTCGTGGATATCGTGCATCTGGTGGAATAGGCCATCAAAGCCCCGTCTCTCCAGTACTTTTTGGGCATAGGGTCTGTCGGCATTGGTGAAAACGAGCTTCTCGCCAGGCAACGCTTCGATCGCCGCTCGCACCAAGGGTGCCGGGGTGAGCCTGTCCATCTCGATATCATGGACAAAATCGAGAAAATCCGTTGGGTCGGTCCCATGATGGTGCATCAGCCCAGCCAGCGTCGTGCCGTGATCGTGGAAAAAGCCCTTCTGGATTTTTCGTGCTTCGACCAGATCACAATCAAGAGCCTGAGCGATATATTCGCCCATCTTGATATCAATCAGCGCAAACAGATCGCACTCGACTGGATAGAGCACGTTATCGAGATCAAAAATCCAGTGATCGATATGTGAGAGTTCAGGTGGCATGTCGCAATCGCCTAAAGACCGTTTCTGGCAATCACAAGCAGCAATATGGACTAGGCCCGCGCTCCGGCATCCTCGACATTTGCACTGTTGTGCCGCAGCGCCTTGAGCACCGTATCGACAATACCATCCGCATCCAGTCCTGCTTCGGCATATTGCACGTCCGGCTTGTCCTGATCCTGAAACACGTCCGGCAAGCGCATAGTGCGGATTTTCAGGCCTGCATCGGTGAGGCCATTGTCGGAAGCATAGGTCAGGACATGCGCGCCGAGGCCGCCGACAGAGGCTTCCTCGACCGTCACTGCAACTTCATGAGTGGTAAGCAATTTGCGGATCAATTCTTCATCAAGCGGCTTGGCAAAGCGCAAGTCGGCGACAGTTGTGCTGAGCCCCTTGGCCTCGAGCCGCTCTGCTGCCTTCTTGGCTTCTTCGAGCCGGGCGCCGAGCGACAGAATCGCGACCTTTGTGCCCTGTTTGACGATCCTGCCCTTGCCGATTTCCAGCTGTTCGAGCTTTTCTGGAATCGGGACACCGGTGCCGTTGCCGCGCGGATAGCGAAAGGCGATCGGGCCGCTGTCGTGCAAGGCCGCGGTATAAGTCATATGCGCCAGTTCCGCCTCGTCTGCCGCAGCCATCACAACGAAATTGGGCAGTGTCGCCAGATAGGTGACATCGAAAGATCCGGCATGGGTGCTACCATCCGCTCCGACAAGACCGGCGCGGTCGATGGCAAAGCGTACCGGCAGGTTCTGGATCGCCACGTCATGGACAACCTGATCATAGGCGCGTTGCAGAAAGGTGGAGTAGATCGCGCAAAAAGGCCGCATACCCTGCGCAGCTAGACCGGCGGCAAAGGTTACGCCATGCTGTTCGGCGATCCCCACATCAAAGGCTTTGTCGGGATGGGCCTTGGCAAATTTGTCGACGCCGGTGCCGGATGGCATGGCTGCGGTAATCGCGCAGATGCGCGAATCGCTGTCGGCCAGCTTGGCCAGCGTTTCACCAAATACATTCTGATAGGCGGGCGGTCCGCCGCCAGGGCCCTTGTTCTGCTTGCCGGACACGACGTCAAACTGCGCGACACCGTGATATTTGTCAGCGGCTTCCTCGGCAAATTTATAGCCTTTGCCCTTTTCGGTGACGACATGGATCAGACAAGGTCCTTCAGCCGCATCGCGAACATTTTCCAGAACCGGGATAAGATGCTCGAGATTATGGCCGTCAATCGGACCCACATAATAGAAGCCCAGTTCCTCGAACAGTGTCCCGCCCATGGTCATGCCGCGGGCATATTCATCGGTCTTGCGCGCTGCATCATGCAGCGGCTTGGGCAGTTTTCTGGCGATACGTCGCGCCAGCTGGCGGACGCCGAGAAATTCCCTGGAGGATACGATCCGGGCGAGATAGGCTGAAAGCCCGCCGACCGGCGGCGCGATCGACATGTCATTGTCATTGAGGATAACGACTAGCCGGTTGCCGGCTGCCGCAGCGTTGTTCATCGCTTCATAGGCCATGCCGGCGCTCATCGCGCCGTCGCCGATGACGGCAATACCGCGGCCGGGCTTGTCGTTCAGTTTGTTGGCAATCGCGAAGCCGAGAGCGGCGCTGATCGAGGTCGAGCTATGCGCAGCTCCAAAGGGATCATATTCGCTTTCCGAGCGCTTGGTAAAACCGGAGAGGCCGCCACCCTGGCGCAGGGTACGGATCCGGTCGCGGCGACCGGTAATGATCTTGTGCGGATAGCATTGGTGGCCGACATCCCAGATCAAGCGGTCTTCCGGCGTATTAAAGACATAATGGATCGCCGTTGTAAGCTCGACAACGCCCAAGCCAGCGCCGAGATGGCCGCCGGTTGTGGATACGGTGTCAATCACTTCGGAGCGCAGCTCATCGGCAAACTGGCGGAGCTGCGTGGGCTTTAATTTGCGCAGATCGGCTGGAAAGGAGACATCATCCAGTAATGGTGTATTCGAAACTGGCATATTCACTCCCTGTTTGTTTCCAGTTCTAACGGCATCGCGATGCTCTGTCGAACTTTCAGCAGGCTGCTTGTTAACATTTGCTGACAATCGGATTGGATCAACTGCATTTCTGGCAAATGCCGCGCACCTCGATCACCGGGCGGATGGAGTTGAAGCCCTGACTTTTTGCTACTTTGCGCACTTGCTGGGACAGGGGGTCGTCATCAATATGGGTTGCCTCTCCGCAGCTGTCGCAAACCAGGAAAATACAGTCATGCTCGCAGCCAGGGTGGCTGTTGGCGAGATAGGCATTGGCGCTTTCGATCCGCATCGCGAGATTATTCGCCACGAACAGGTCGAGTATCCGGTAGACACTATTCGGTGCAACGCGTTTACCGCGCGCGGCAGAAACCAGTTCGGCGATGTCATAGGCTGATGCCGGGCGAGAGAATCCGGCGAGCGCCTCAAAAATAGCGGCTCTCGTATCCGTCCATTTCTCTCCGGATTTTTCCAGATTGGCGCGCGCGGCGTCGGCTAAAGATTCGCCGTGATGCTCATGATGATCATGTTTTCCCATAAGGGCAATTTAGGGATGTTTCGCCGCGAGGGCAATGGGCAGCAAATTAATGGGTGGCGCGGTAGTTCAGGTCATGGGCCAGCGCGAGCAAACCGACGCCCAGCATGGTATACAGGACTTCGCGGCCATCATGTCCGCTTTCATGACCAAGCGTGATCGCGCCCATCATCATTCCCAGCCCCAGACTGCCGATAGCAACCGGCATGATATAGCCATGATCCAGCACGCCGCGTCCCAGAGCAAAAAAACCGAGGGCAATGGCTATCCCCAGACCAATTTCATGGACCAGTGGATTCAGGAACATGCCGCCTGCAGAAGACAGAAGGGCGACAAAGGCAATGGTTGCGACACAATGCGCAAGACACAGGCCGGAAATGAGCACGGCGATACGGTCCCACAAGCCATCGCTGACCATCAGACCGTTTCTGTCCCAAAATTTCGCTGTCGTAAACACGACTCACTGTCTCACTTGTTGGTTGCGTGCGCTGGATATAGGAAGAAGCTTGTTAAGATACAACATATCATTTCTGATATGGTCGGATATTTCCGGCTTTTTGCGGTTGGTTCCCTTGTTTCTGGTTGTCAGACCATGGTTTTGATCCCAAATAGCGGCCAATGACTGATCCGATCGCCTTGAACCATCCGACAGACGCGGCACGCCCCCGTCCCATAGCCATATCTAATTGGCTTTACTCCGTCGCCTTTCTGGTGTTCATCATGGTTGTCGTTGGCGGTATCACCCGGCTGACCGAATCGGGGCTGTCGATAACCGAGTGGAAGCCGGTGACCGGTGCGTTGCCGCCGATGAGTGAAGCGGACTGGTTGTCGGAATTCACAAAATATCAGCAGATCCCCGAATATCTGGAGATCAACGGTCCGGCTGGCATGACGTTGGCGGATTTCAAATATATCTATTTCTGGGAATGGGTGCACCGGCTGCTCGGGCGGTTGATTGGCGTGGCCTTTGCGCTACCGCTGCTGTGGTTTGCGATGAAGCGGGCGATCCCGTCGGGATATGGCTGGCGGTTGGTGGCTTTGCTCGCGCTCGGCGGGCTGCAGGGCACGATCGGCTGGTGGATGGTCAGTTCCGGCCTGAGCGAACGGACGGATGTCAGCCATTTTCGGTTGGCTGTACATTTGCTCACCGCGTTGTTCATTCTCGGCGGTCTGGTCTGGACGGCGCTTGATCTGCGCCAGCTGTCTGCTGGCAACGTAAAACCGGCTCGGATGACCGGGCTTGGCTTGGCGGTGTTGGCAGTTCTTTTTTTCCAGTTGCTCTTTGGCGCTTATACCGCAGGTCTGGATGCTGGCTATGTGTCGAGCACCTGGCCGCTGATGAACGACTATTTCGTCCCTGGCGGGATCAACTGGGGTAGCGGCATCTGGAATGCGCTTAATAATGATCCCTATCTGATCCACTTCATCCACCGCTGGTGGGCCTGGGTTGTGGTCGGCTTCCTTGTCTTTCTCGCGCGGAAAGCCCGGCCCATTGATCGCCGCGCTTCCATTTCGATCCACATCGCTTTCGGCAGCCAGATACTGCTCGGCATCGCAACGGTGATGACCGGCATCGATATCCATCTGGCGGTATTGCATCAGGCGGTGGGTGCGCTGGTTGTTGCATCGACGGTCTGGGGCGTGCATCTGATTGGTCGTACGCAACGATGAGCGATTCCGTGTCGCTGAATTTCTAACCCTGCGATATTACCCAGCCGTTGCCAAACTGACTTGAGGATAAGGTGCATGAGGGTCTGAAAATCGGTTGCGGTATTATTATACCCGCTAGCAAAGCCCCGCTTTCGCTTGACTTGCAGAAAAAACAGCGCCAATAGCGCCGCAGTCGGCCGGATCCTCGTGTCCGGCTTTTGTTATTTTTGAATCTCACTCTCCAAGAAGGAGCCACCCCATGAAGGGTATCACCAAACAGACACAGTCGGCCAAGCCAGCTGATGTCGAAAAGAAATGGCATATCATTGATGCCGAAGATCTGGTCGTTGGCCGGGTTGCATCGATCATCGCCAACCTTTTGCGCGGCAAGCATAAGCCAAGCTACACCCCTCACGTAGATTGCGGTGATCATGTCATCGTGATCAACGCCGAGAAGGTGAAGTTCACCGGCAACAAGACCAAGCAGAAAACCTATTACAAGCACTCCGGTTATCCCGGCGGCATCAGCGGCACGACGGCGGAAAAGATCCTCGAAGGTCGTTTCCCCGAGCGCGTCATGGAAAAAGCTGTCGAGCGGATGATCCCCAAGGGTCCACTTGGTTTCGCCCAGATGCGTGCATTGCACGTTTTTGCTGGCACCGAGCATCCGTATAACGGCCAGAACCCGGTGGCGCTCGACGTCGCTTCGATGAACCGTAAGAATAAGGTGGGCGCATAATGTCTGACGTAAAAACCGATCTCGCTGATCTTAAAGATATCGCCGGCCCTGCCGTAGTCGATGCGCCAATTGCTGCTGACGCGGATGCCGAAACTGTAGCCGTTGAGCCACCCGTCTCCACCATGCCTTTGCGCGAGCAGGAGCTGGATAAATTCGGTCGTGCTTATGCGACCGGTCGCCGGAAAGACGCGGTTGCCCGCGTATGGCTGAAGCCTGGCAAAGGCACGATCACGGTCAATGGCCGCGATCAGGAAACCTATTTTGCTCGCCCGACCCTGCGTCTGGTGCTCAATCAGGTTTTCGCGATCACTGAACGCGAAGGTCAATATGACGTCGTCGTCACCGTTAAAGGCGGCGGTCTCTCAGGACAGGCTGGTGCGGTCAAGCACGGCATTTCGCAAGCGTTGACCAAATATGAGCCGGCTCTGCGGTCAGCGGTCAAGGCAGAAGGCTTCCTGACCCGTGACAGCCGTAAGGTCGAGCGGAAGAAATATGGTAAGGCAAAAGCGCGTAAGAGCTTCCAGTTCTCCAAGCGTTAAGCAAACCAGATCGAATTGCGAAAAAGGCGGCCTGCGGGTCGCCTTTTTTTATGACTTTCGGGATTTTGGAGCGGGTTGCTGGGGTTTTCTGATTACTGCCCAGCTTAAGACGAGCAATATGATGCTGGTCAATATCGCGAGATAGAAAATGTTCGGGACCGCACCAGCGCCTTTGGCGGAAAACAGCCATCTGCTGTTGCGAACCACGCGGACAAGCGGAATCGTCGCTGCTGAACCAACTGAAGAGCATGGTTCGCGACACAGATTCTAATTTTTCCCATTAATGATCAGATGGTTGAGCTTCTCCTTATAGTGAAACCTAGTTTATTCTAACTCTCTATTGTTGCTCGGCTTTGTGAATTATCCATCCGCACGGGGGTCAACGTGACCGTATGGAGAAAGTCAGCATGCCAACGGGCTTGCATATCCGATGCCGTCCCGGATCACGATCAGCCGATCGATTGGCGCCATTGCCAGTGCCTGAGCGGCTGGCTAAGGCTCTTTCTATGAAATGGCTTGTCATAATCGGAGTGCTCCTCCTCGCTTGCGGATGTTTTGCCTGGTGGTTTTTTGCGCAGCCGGGCCCGAGGCAGCTGGATATGGTCAATAATGTCATGCCGGGCGACAGCGATGCCAGGCTGCTCATACAGGATGAGATCTACGATGAGGCGCTTGGCCTTGGACTCAACATCTGGACTCCAAAAACCGCTGCGACCGGACCGCGTCCGGTTGTCGTCTTCATCTATGGCGGCGGCTGGCGCGACGGAGCCAAGGATCATTATGCTTTCACCGGACGGGCGCTGGCCAATCGCGGCTATATGGTGGTGTTGCCCGACTATCGCCTGTTTCCCAAAACGCGTTTTCCCGGTTTCCTCGAAGACAGCGCCAAGGCGCTCGCATGGGTGGACGACAATATCAAGGCGCTTGGCGGTGATCCGAGCCGGATATTCCTCTCCGGGCAATCTGCCGGTGCCTATAATGCGATGATGCTGGCGCTGGACCGGCAGTGGCTGGGGCGCGAGGGCAAATCACCCGACCTGATCAGGGGCGTGGCGGCGCTGGCCGGACCCTATGATTTCTATCCGTTTGATTCCGAGACAACGAAGCAGAGCTTTGGCGAGTATCCCGAACCGGAGATGACCCAGCCAATCAATTTCGTCCGGTCCGATGCTCCGCCGCTGTGGCTGTCTAGCGGTACAAATGATACACAGGTCAAACCACGCAACAGCAAGGTTTTGCGCGATAAAATCCTCGCAGCAGGTGGTGACGCTGAATATGTCGAATATCCCGATGTCGACCATCTCGAGATCATGATGGCGCTGGCCAAGCCATTTCGTCACAAGGCCCCGGTGCTGGATGACATGGTCGCCTTTTTCGAGCGCCACAAGTGATTGCATGAATCGAAAGCCGACTAGTCTTTTTTGCAGTGCAAAACGGTTGAGAAAGCAGCACTTCTTGGTTATGCCCATCCGCAGAACAAGGGAATCCGATAGACATGGCTACTTTTACGCTCCCCAAGAACAGCAAGATCCGCAAAACCGGTGAATTGCATCAAGCGCTGACCGGCGGAAAAAAGCGCCCATTCAAAGTCTATCGCTACGATCCGGACAAAGGCGAGAACCCGCACTACGACACGTTCGAAATCGACACGGACGAATGCGGGCCGATGGTGCTTGATGCGCTGATCAAGATGAAGTCGGAACAGGATGCTACTTTGACCTTCCGCCGCTCGTGCCGCGAAGGCATTTGCGGCTCCTGCGCAATGAATATCAACGGCAAAAATGGCTTGGCCTGCACCACCGCGATTGAAGATTGCGGGAACAAGGTAACCATTACCCCGCTGCCGCATATGGAAGTGATCAAGGATCTGGTCCCTGACTTCACCCATTTCTACGCGCAATATGCCTCGATTCAGCCTTGGCTGAAAACGGTTACGCCGACGCCATCCGGCAAGGAACGGCTGCAGTCGCCGGAAGATCGCGGCAAGCTCGATGGTCTGTACGAGTGCATCCTGTGCGCCTGCTGCCAGACCAGCTGCCCGAGCTATTGGTGGAACAGCGACAAGTTTCTTGGTCCCGCGATTCTGCTGCAGGCCTATCGCTGGCTCGCCGACAGCCGTGATGAAATGACCGGTGAGCGGCTCGACGAACTGGAAGATCCATTCCGGCTCTATCGCTGCCACACGATCATGAATTGCGCCAACGCCTGCCCGAAGGGTCTGTCCCCGGCCAAGGCGATAGCCGAAATCAAGAAGATGACCGCTTCGCGCGAAATCTGATTCGGACGCAGACGCCAGTTCATGACCGAAGCCGAGCGTAATTTTGACATCAGCGATCCTGATCCGGACTATCCGGGTTGGAGCATATGGCAGCTGAATGATCCGGATTGCTATAATAGTTTTCTAGGAAAAATGGTTGTACGGCGCGGTGGCGACGGAGTGGGCGATGAAGTCGCTCGAGTCCGCATGTTCCCCGAACGCAAGCACCGCAATCTCGGCGATGCGGTCCATGGCGGAACGATGATGGGCTTTATCGACTGTTCGCTGTTTGCCGCAATGCGGGTGCTGGAACTCGGTCCGTCCGGCTATGCTGTAACACTGGAATTGCAGACACATTTCCTTGGCTCTGCGCGGATGGACGAACCGCTTGAAGCACAGGTAGAGATTACGCGCGAAACGGGGCGCTTTTTGTTCATGCGCGGGCTGGTTGTGCAGGGCGAGAATGGCGAGGATAATATGGCCTCCTTCACCGCCATTGTGAAAAAGGCGCCGCGCCGGAAAACGGACTTGCAATGAGTTCTTTCTACCAGCGTTATCTGGCTTTGATCGCGCAAGGGGAACTGAAACCAGATCCTGACCAGGAAGCTTGTGCAAAACGGCTGGCCCGTTTGCAAAAGGAGCTGGAGGCCGTGCCGCCACGGGGCAGCATATTATGGCGCGCATTCGGCAAGAAGCCGCAGGCACCGCAGGGTGTCTATATGTGGGGCGGAGTCGGACGTGGCAAGTCGATGCTGATGGACTTGTTCTACAATAGTCTCGAAATTCATCGCAAAAAACGCGCGCATTTTCACGAATTTATGCTCGATGTTCACGCCCGGCTCAACGAAGAGCGAAAGAAGGAGCAGGGCGATCCGGTGATCCCGGTGGCCAAGAATCTGGCAGGCGAAGCGCGCTTTCTCGCTTTTGACGAAATGGTGGTGAATAACAGTGCCGATGCGATGATCATGTCGCGGCTTTTCACCGGGCTGGTCGATGAGGGGGTAACGATTGTCACCACGTCAAACCGCCCGCCCGACGATCTGTACAAGGACGGTCTCAATCGCGAGCATTTTCTGCCGTTTATCGATCTTCTCAAAACGAGGCTCGATGTGATTTCGCTTAACGGGCCGACCGATTATCGGCGCGAGCGGCTGGGCGACGTTGATCTCTGGCATGTGCCCAATGGCGAGGCGGCAACAAAGGCGTTGAGCGAAGCCTTCTTCCGCCTGACCGACTATCCGCCCGAGGACCGTGCCCACGTTCCGTCGGCGGGAATAGAGGTGCAGGGTGGCCGGATGCTGACCGTACCGAAATCGCTCAAGGGCGTCGGCGTTTTCTCGTTCAAACGGCTTTGTGCAGAAGCCCGGGGTGCACAGGATTATCTGGCGATTGCCCGCCACTATCACAGCGTGATCATTGTCGGAATTCCGGTGCTATCCAAAGAGAATCGCAACGAGGCCGCGCGCTTTGTCACGCTGATCGATGCGCTCTACGAATATCGGGTCAAGCTGCTGGCCAGCGCCGACGCGGAACCGGATTCGCTATATCCGGAAGGGGATGGTTCCTTCGAGTTTGAACGCACCGCATCGCGTCTGCTCGAGATGCAATCGGATGACTATCTTGCTCTGGGTCACGGCGCCGCGGTCTAGAGCAGGCTTAAACTATCCAGATCGATCGCCATTTGCGCTGGTCTCTCTGCCATTGCTGCGAACATTCTGTCGCCGCGTTCTGTCTGTTCGACATGGAGCGAAGCGTTGATGGCCATGATGAAACCGGAAAAGGCATGGTGGCGATATTCAGTCCAGAAGATCTCGAAAGCGGGGGAATTCGACCGGTTTGACAAATAGGTTTTGACCAATTTTTCCTCTTGTTCGCGCCTTTCTTCCGGATCGGCGAAACTGGTTCCGATCAGATAGGCCACGTCATTGGCCGGGTTGCCGAGAGAGCAGGTTTGCCAGTCGACCAGCGCCGCAATCTGGCCATCGGTATGGTACAGAATATTGTCGAGTCGCATATCACCGTGGGTGACGGTCAATTCCGGCGGTTCATGCGCAATATAGGAACCGATGCGGTCAACCAGCTGCTGGCCGAGGTCCAATATCTCCGGCGATAGCAAGGCAGAGAATCGCTCGCGAAAGACTGGATAGCCGGCGGGCAAGCTGGTCTCGAGAAACTGGCTGTTGCCGGTGCCATGATTCAGCCATTCTAGGTTGTCGAACCCGCTGGCCGGTTGAAAATTATGGAGGGCGGCGGCCTCCGCCAATGTTGTCTCCACTTGAATCAACGAAGCGCCTGCCAGTTGATCGCCTTGCGAAGCGGGTGCCATATCTTGCAGAAGGAGCACAAATTCCTGCTCGTTCTCGGCGATATCGGCGTGATAGGATTTCGGACAGAGCGCGCCGCAATCGTCGGCGATATCGCGGTACCAGCCGACTTCCATATCATAGAGATGGAAGATCGCGGCGGCGCCCCGGCTGACCGGATCGGCGCTGGGGCATTTGGCGATGAAGGTCGCCGGATGATCACCACCGGACCAGTCGCAGGTGAATCGGTAGCTGTCGCAGACCTGGCCCGTGCCGACCGGTTCATGAGTCAGCGATTCGAGTGAGCCGGGAGTGGCGCCGAAAACCTGCTCAATGAAAGTCGGTTCGAATTCTTCGGGACGTAAGGGAAAGCGGCGACTCATGCTGCGGGGTCCATGATGCCCGCCAGGCCGCTGGTGGCATGGGGGCCGATGAACAGCTGCTCGACAACACCAATGCCGTGATGCTCCTGGCCATCGACGGTGAGCACAGTATCGCTGAGCGCCTGGATATGGATGGTGGTCATATCGATTGCCGGTGCTGGGTCGAGAGTGATGACATCATGCGCGACCTCTAGGTCGCCGTGATCCATACCGTGGCCCCAGACCGGATGGAGATAGCCGAGGCCGGACATATAGAATGTCCGAGCGGCATCGCCTGTACGCGGTGTGATCGAGAGCGACCCGGTGCCGGTTTCGAGCGCCACCTGTTTGATTCGGCGGGAACCGCTGTGATAGCTGAGATCGATCGCCTTCGGTTCGAACTCTTCGGCGGTTCCGGATATTGTATCGACCACACCGCGCCGGTTCCAAGGAAGGCCGTCACCATCGTCATTGCTGTGAAAGAAACAGGCGTGATTATCGAAATTGAGCGGCGTCCAGAGCCACCAGAATTGCGGAAATTCGCCTGCCGGTGGTGGCTGCGATTCGGATGCTCCGACTTGTCTTATGCCCCAGCTACGGTCGCGGGTGCCGCGGCAATTGGCGATATCGATATCCCGACCTTCGACGGTGATTGTGCCCGACCAGTCGCCGTTCTGCGTCATTCTGGTATAGTCCATCATCAGCCGCGGGCCTTCGCGGCGGATGAAGCGCGGTTCTTCGATCGGCTGGTGGCGGGCGGTGAGTGTAATGTCTGCGGTGATCGGGCTGTCATTGCCGGCAACGATCAGTCTCAGCTTTTGAAGTGGCTCGACTATCGTGACGGTGATCGGCCCGACCGTCAGATCAAGCCGCTCGCTGCCCATGCGTTTGGCGGCGCGCAGATTATGCTGTTTGCCGTCAATCGAGACGCAAAAGGCGGCGTCCATAATGTCGAGCTGGGGATAGATGCCGAGGGCTGCGGCGAAGAAGATGCTGCCGTCCGCGCTATAGCCGTTGAAGAAATAGCGGTCGTAGAAATTGCGGTTTCCGCCCGATAGCGCCATCGGTTCCGGCGTCTGGTGCAGCGGATAATCGTCGCCTTTTGTCAGCATGTTGCATCCTCTTTTCTTTGCATCATGCCATTTGAATTTCACTTTGCAACGCAAAAGATTGGAAGATTTGGAAGCATGTTTGCTGTTCTTCGTCATCCTGAACCCGTTTCAGGACCTCTGACGGCTCTCCCCCTCCCGGCGTCCTGAAACGAGTTCAGGATGACGAGGTCGAAGCACAGTTATTGCTACTGCGAACTGTTTGCAAAGATAGCAGTCAAATTGGTGCTTTCTGCGGTTGAATTTGTCAGATTAGGGGCCTAATCCTGACATTAATATCCATTTTCGACTCTATTCTTAGGAGAATTTCCCACATGGCCCGTAACAAAATTGCGCTGATCGGCGCAGGCATGATCGGCGGCACGCTCGCCCACCTCGCAGCTTCCAGAGAAATGGGTGATGTCGTCCTGTTCGATATTGCCGAAGGCATGCCAGCGGGCAAGGCGCTCGACCTGAGTCAGGCGGCTCCGGTCGACGGGTTCGACTCCAATCTTAAAGGCACCAGCGATTATGCCGATATTGCCGGCGCCGATGTGATCATCGTGACCGCAGGCGTCCCGCGCAAGCCCGGCATGAGCCGTGACGATCTGCTCGGCATCAACCTGAAAGTAATGAAGGCTGTTGGCGAGGGCGTCAAGACCCACGCGCCGGATGCCTTTGTTATCTGCATCACCAACCCGCTCGACGCGATGGTCTGGGCCTTGCGCGAATTTTCCGGACTGCCGCACCAGAAGGTTGTCGGCATGGCCGGCGTTCTTGACAGCGCCCGCTTCCGTCATTTCCTGGCTGACGAATTCAACGTCTCGGTTGAAGATGTCACCGCATTTGTTCTCGGCGGCCACGGCGATACGATGGTTCCGGTTCCGGCTTATTCGACCGTTGCCGGTATCCCGATCCCCGATCTGATCAAGATGGGCTGGACCACGCAGGAAAAAATCGACGCGATCGTCCAGCGCACCCGCTCCGGCGGCGGCGAAATCGTCCAGTTGCTCGGCAATGGCTCGGCTTATTATGCGCCGGCAACCAGCGCGATCATGATGGCGGAAAGCTATCTCAAGGATAAGCGTCGGGTACTGCCTGCTGCGGCCCACCTGACCGGTCAATATGGCGTCGACAATCTCTATGTCGGCGTGCCGTGCATCATCGGCAAAGACGGCGTCGAGAAGATTATCGAAATCGAACTGAGCGAAGAAGCACAGGGCAATTTCGACGTGTCAGTCGACGCGGTCAAGGAACTGCTGGCAGCTTGCAAGGCGTTGGATTCAAGTCTGGCATAAAAATCAATATCCCGGCGAACGTCGGGGTCTCATGGGAAAGCCCGGCTTTCGCCCGGAGCGACGAGGAAGTAGTTTTATGAGCATTTTAATCGACAAGAATACCAAGGTCATAACCCAAGGCATGACCGGCAATACCGGCACGTTCCATACTGAACAGGCTTTGGCTTATGGCACGCAGATGGTTGCGGGCGTTACACCGGGCAAGGGTGGCACGACCCATATCGGTCTGCCGAACTACAACACCGTGGCGGAAGCCAAGGACGCCACCGGCGCAACTGCCTCGGTTGTGTATGTTCCACCTCCGTTCGCAGCGGACTCGATCCTTGAGGCGATTGACGCGGAGATCGAGCTGATCGTTGCGATTACCGAGGGCGTTCCGGTGCTCGACATGGTTCGCGTCAAGCGCGCGCTGCAGGGCAGCAAGTCGCGCCTGATCGGCCCGAACTGCCCCGGCGTTCTGACTCCCGGCGAATGCAAGATCGGCATCATGCCCGGCAGCATCTTCCAGAAGGGTTCGGTCGGCGTGGTCTCGCGTTCCGGTACATTGACCTATGAAGCCGTTCACCAGACCACGGCGGTTGGTCTCGGCCAGACCACGGCTGTCGGCATCGGCGGTGACCCGGTCAACGGCACCAACTTCATCGACGTGCTGGAACTGTTCCTGGCTGACGATGAAACCAAGTCGATCATCATGATTGGTGAAATTGGCGGCAGCGCGGAAGAAGAAGCGGCGCAGTTCATTGCCGACGAAGCCAAGAAGGGCCGTTCCAAGCCAATGGTCGGCTTTATCGCCGGTCTTACGGCGCCTCCGGGACGCCGCATGGGCCATGCCGGTGCTATTGTTTCCGGTGGCCAGGGCGGCGCGGAAGACAAGATCGCGGCGATGGAAGCAGCGGGTATCCGCGTGTCGCCTTCGCCGAGTGAGCTGGGCACGACATTGGATGCGATGTTGAAGGAGCTGGTTTAATCGTTCCCCTGCGAAGGCAGGGGGACATCTCCCGATTGTGTCAAGCGGAGCAAGCGGGAGATGGGTACCTGCCTTCGCAGGTACACGGATAGAAGGGACTGACGATGAGCAAGCCCGGCTTTGTCTATTTTATGGCAAACCGGAAAAACGGAGCGATTTACACCGGATCAACCAGCGATTTGGTCAAGCGAACCTATCAGCATCGCAATGGGCTGATTGATGGCTTCACCAAGGAACATGGTTGCAAGCTATTGGTTTGGTTTGAAGCTCATGACGATCTGGATGAAGCGCGGTTGCGGGAATTGCAGGTCAAGAAGTGGAAGCGGGACTGGAAGGTCCGGCGGATTGAAGAAGGAAATCCCGAATGGCGGGATTTGTGGTTCGAGATTGTGAAGTGAATTCGCCGTCGTCCTGTGGTGCCCGTGCGAAGGCAGGGGGCCATCACGGAAACGGCAGGCAAAGCAGATTGATGGCATTTCCGCTCTGCCGAGCCTGGTCGCAACAAAAGGCGGTTGTGATCGGACGATAGATTTGGAGATGGGCCCCTGCCTTCGCAGGGGAACAAAAAGGTAAGACAATGGGTTTTGAGAATCAGGATTTTATCGGCTCGGAGCATGAGCAAGGCCCGAGTTGGCAGCGCAAGCATTGGCCGGTTGATGATGCCGACGAACTGAACAGCGCGCTGGATCCCACGCAAATGGGCATCGAGATAAAGGCATCTGCTGAAAAGTCCGGCAAATCCATGTCCGATGCAGAGGTTGCTCAGGCGGCGGAAAACTCCATCCGGGCGATGATGTTGATCCGTACCTATCGGGTGCGCGGGCATCTGGGTGCCAATCTTGATCCCCTCGGCCTGTCGAAGCTGGAAGAGCCGGCCGATCTGACTCCCGAATTCCATGGCTTTACCGCAGAATCGATGGACAAGCCGATTTTCCTGGGCGGGGTATTGGGTTTTGAAACCGCGTCTATCCGCGAAATCGAAGCCGTCTTGCGCGCCAATTATTGCGGTCCGGTCGGTCTCGAATATATGCATATTGCCGATATCGAGGAACGGCGCTTTCTGCAGGAGCGGATGGAGGGCAAAGACGCCGAAATCCACTTCACGCCGGAAGGCAAGAAAGCGATCCTCAACAAGGTGATCGAAGGCGAGGAATATGAAAATTTCCTCGGCAAGAAATATGTCGGGACCAAGCGTTTTGGCCTCGACGGCGGCGAATCGATGCTGCCGGCGCTGGAGAATATCATCAAATATGGTGGTCAGTCCGGTGTCCGCGATATTGTCTATGGCATGGCCCATCGTGGCCGTCTGAACATTCTCGCGAATGTGATGGCAAAGCCCTACAAGGTCATCTTTCACGAATTCCATGGCGGTTCCGCCAGTCCCGAAGATGTCGGCGGCTCGGGCGATGTGAAATATCATCTCGGCACGTCCACCGACCGCGAATTTGACGGCATCAATGTCCATATGAGCCTCGTGCCCAATCCGTCGCATCTCGAAGCAGTTGACCCGGTTGTGCTCGGCAAGGTCCGCGCCCAGCAGGTTGCGCGCGACGATCTGGAAAAACATGACCAGGTCCTGCCAGTACTCATTCATGGTGATGCGGCCTTTGCCGGTCAGGGCATCGTCTGGGAGTGCCTCGGCTTCTCCGGCATCCGCGGCTATAATACCGGCGGTTGCATCCATTTCGTGATCAACAACCAGATCGGTTTTACCACCAGCCCGCAATTTGCGCGCTCTTCGCCTTATCCGTCGGACGTTGCCAAAGGCGTGCAGGCGCCGATTTTTCACGTCAACGGCGACGATCCCGAAGCGGTGACCTTCGCCTGCAAGATTGCGATGGAATTTCGCCAGCGCTTCGGCCGGGATATCGTGATCGACATGTGGTGCTATCGCCGCTTTGGCCATAATGAGGGCGACGAACCGAGCTTCACCCAGCCGATCATGTATGCAGCGATCAAGAAGCACCCCAAGGTCAGCAAGCTCTATGAAGCGCGGCTGGTCGAGGAGGGCGTGATCGACGCGGACTGGGGAGACCAGACTCGCAGCGCCTTTGCCGACCATCTCGAAACCGAATTTCAGGCCGCGGCCGATTACAAGGCCGACAAGGCCGACTGGTTTGGTGGTCGCTGGCAGGGCCTGCATATTCCGGCCGATCCGGAAACCGCGCGCCGCAATGCGGAAACCGCGATCGACGCGAAATTATTCGACAGTCTCGGCCGGACATTGACGACGGTTCCCGAAGGCCTGCGCATTCACAAGACCCTCGGCCGGGTTCTCGACGCCAAAGCCAAGATGTTCGAGACGAAAGAGAATTTCGACTGGGCAACCGGCGAAGCTCTGGCGTACGGATCACTGGTCTCCGAAGGCTATAATATTCGCCTGTCCGGTCAGGATAGCGGGCGCGGGACTTTTTCCCAGCGCCATGCCGTATGGGTCGATCAGGATACCGAAGAAAAATATGTGCCACTGAGCACGGTTCGTCATGGCCGGTTTGAAGTGCTCGACAGCCCGCTTTCCGAATATGGCGTGCTTGGTTTTGAATATGGCTATGCCGGTGCCGATCCGAAAACCCTGGTATTGTGGGAAGCGCAATTTGGCGATTTCGCCAATGGCGCGCAGATCATGATCGACCAGTTCATTGCCTCGGGCGAAGCCAAATGGCTGCGGGCCAACGGCCTCGTGATGTTGCTGCCCCATGGTTATGAGGGCCAGGGGCCGGAACATAGTTCGGCACGGCTGGAACGGTTCCTGCAACTTTGTGCGCAGGATAATATCCAGGTTGCGAACATCACCACCCCGGCCAATTATTTCCACGTGCTGCGCCGCCAGATGCTGCGGAGCTTCCGCAAGCCGTTGATCATCATGACGCCGAAGTCACTGCTGCGACACAAGCTGGCGGTATCGAAAGCGGAAGACTTCCAGGGCGACCATCATTTCATGCGGATATTGTCCGACACCAATCCGCCTGCCGACAAGGATGTGAAGCGCGTCGTGCTGTGCTCGGGCAAGGTCGCCTATGACCTGATCGAGGCGCGCGACGAGGCGGGCGACAAGAATACCGCGATCATCCGGATCGAGCAGCTTTATCCGTTCCCCGGCGAACCTCTGGTGGTCCGTCTGAAGCGGATGAAAAATCTCGAGACGGTAGTCTGGGCCCAGGAAGAGCCAAAGAATAACGGCAGCTGGCATTTTGTCCGCTCCTATCTGGAGAAAGCTCTGGCTCTGGCGGACGTCGGGCCAACCGAACCGGTCTACGCCGGACGCGCCGCTGCGGCCTCGCCCGCAACCGGTCTGGCCTCGCGGCACAAGCAGCAGCAGGAGCGGTTGATCGCTGAAGCACTCGGGCATCCCGTACAGGATTGAAAAGAGAGTAGTAGAATATGGCTATAGAAGTAACAGTCCCGGCATTGGGCGAATCGATCACCGAAGCGACATTGGGCGAATGGCTCAAGCAGCCTGGCGATGCGGTCGCTGCCGATGAGCCGATTGCCAGCCTGGAAACCGACAAGGTGGCACTGGAAGTGCCGGCGCCGCAAGCCGGTGTGATGGGCGAACATAAGGTCGCGGTTGGCGATACGGTTGAAGTCGGCGCGGTCATCGCGACGATTGAAGCGGGTAGCGGCGCGGCCCCGTCGAAAGCTGCGGAGACACCTGTCGACCCACCGGAAAAATCCCCTTCTGTCACTGCCGCCAAGGCTGCGGACAAACAGGACGAGGTTACCACCAGCATCACCCTGTCGCCGTCGGTACGCCGGCTGGTTTTAGAACATGGTGTCGACCCGAGCCAGATCAGCGGCACCGGCAAGGATGGCCGGCTGACCAAGGCCGATGTCGAGCAATATGTGAAATCCGGTGCGCAGCAGGTGCCGAAGGCCGAGGCTGGCGCAGCGACCAGCGCGCAGACACCGGCGGCGCCATCGCCCTCATCATCGCAGGGCGGCAACCGCAACGAAGAGCGCGTCCGCATGACCCGCTTGCGACAGACCGTCGCACGGCGGCTGAAAGAGGCGCAGGAGACCGCAGCGCTGCTGACCACATTCAACGATGTCGACATGACCGCAGTGATCGAGACGCGCAGCAAATATAAAGAGCTGTTCGCCAAGAAACATGGCGTGAAGCTCGGCTTCATGGGTTTCTTCGTCAAGGCCGCCTGCATGGCGCTGAAAGACGTGCCCTCGGTCAACGGGCAGATTGATGGCGAGGAAATCGTCTATCATGATTATGCCGATATTTCGGTCGCGGTGAGCGCGCCCAATGGTCTGGTCGTTCCGGTTATCCGCAACGCCGAGTCGATGAGCTTTGCCGATGTCGAAAACACGATCGGTGATTTCGGCAAGCGCGCCAAGGATGGCACATTGACCATGGCAGATATGAAGGGCGGTACCTTCACCATTTCCAATGGCGGTGTGTTCGGTTCGCTGATGTCGACCCCGATCATCAACCCGCCGCAGTCGGCTGTGCTCGGCCTGCACCGGATCGAGGATCGCGCTGTCGTCGTCGACGGCGAGATCGTGGTCCGCCCGATGATGTATCTGGCGCTCAGCTATGACCATCGTCTGATCGACGGCCGCGAAGCGGTGACCTTCCTGGTGCGGATGAAGGAAGCAATCGAGGATCCGGCGCGGCTTTTGATTGATTTGTAATTTTTTTCGTCATCCTGAACTTGTTTATCTCCGATGGTTTGCAACTCAGGACCTCCAGAGATCCTGAAACAAGTTCAGGATGGCGAGTATAGAGGTGAACTATGACCGACAATTTCGACTATGATCTTCTGATAATCGGCTCCGGGCCCGGCGGCTATGTCGCGGCGATCCGCGCGGCGCAACTCGGTCTCAAGACCGGCTGTATCGAGAGTCGCGAGACGCTTGGCGGCACCTGCCTTAACGTCGGCTGCATCCCGTCCAAGGCGATGCTGCACGCTTCGGAACTTTATCATGAAGCCCATTCGGGTGCGCTGGAGAAATTCGGCGTGAAACTGACTGGCGCAAAGCTCGATCTCAAGCAGATGCTGGCCGAGAAACTGAAGGCGGTTGAAGAACTGACCGGCGGCATTGCGTTTCTGTTCAAGAAGAACAAGGTCGACTGGATCAAGGGCCATGGTTCGTTTGAAGACAGTCACACGGTCAAGGTCGGCGACAAGAGCTACACCGCGAAAAATGTCCTGATTGCGACCGGTTCGTCGGTTACGCCGTTGCCGGGTGTCGAAATTGACAATGACAAACATGTCGTGGTCGACAGCACCGGCGCGCTGGAACTGCCGAAAGTGCCGGGTCATATGGTCGTCATCGGCGGCGGCGTGATCGGGCTGGAATTGGGCAGCGTCTGGCTGCGTCTCGGCGCGAAGGTCACCGTGGTCGAATATCTCGACCAGATCCTGCCCGGCATGGACGGCGATATCCGCAAGGACAGCGCTCGGATGTTCAAGAAACAGGGCTTTGATATCCGCACCGGTACCAAGGTCACCGGCTGCACGGTCAAGGGCAAGAAAGCGACCATCACCATGGAACCGGCCAAGGGCGGGGACAGCGAAACGATCGAAGCCGATGTCGTGCTGGTGGCGATTGGCCGCAAGCCCAATATCGGCGGCCTCGCGCTGGAGAACTCGGGCGTGGAAACCAACGACCGCGGCCAGATCGAGGTCGGACATGACTTCCAGACCGAAGTCCCTGGCGTCTATGCGATTGGTGACGTGACCCCCGGTCCGATGCTCGCGCACAAGGCCGAGGATGAAGGCATTGCTGCAGCGGAATTTATTGCCGGACAGCAGGGTATCGTCAATCACGACCTGATCCCCGGCGTTGTCTACACCTATCCCGAGATTGCCAGCATCGGCAAAACAGAGGAAGAGGTGAAGGAAAGCGGCGTCGAATATAAGGTCGGCAAATTCCTGTTCGCCGCTAACAGCCGCGCCAAGACCAACCGCGACACCGAAGGCTATGTGAAGATCATCGCGGATGCTAAAACCGACCGCGTGCTCGGCGCCCATATCATCTCGTCGCTCGCCGGCACGATGATCGCGCAGGTCACGCAAGCGATGGAATTTGGCGCGACCTCGGAAGATATTGCCTATACCTGCCACGCCCATCCGACCCACTCGGAAGCGATCAAGGAAGCGGCAATGGCGGTGCAGGGCAAGCCGATCCATATGTGAGTATCGGCTGCGGATTACGGGAGTATTTTATGTTCTGGAGAATGTTGGCGACCATAATCTGTTTTTCCACATTTAACGGACTTGCCTGGGGAAAAACAGAAAATCAGGTTCGTTCGGTCGATATCTATATCACGCCCTTTTATACTGCCGCCGACACGGAGAAAAAGCGAACCGTTCGCGTGGACAGTCGATTTGACAAGCTTTTGCGATCTGATGATCATGCCAGGATAGTGGAAGTCCAATCTGCAATTCGGTTGGAGCCGGAGAATGTGTCGCCTCTGACAATGATGGTACTGGCCTCGCGCCTTTATGACGTTGGCGAACGCGATGCTTCCGTCTTCTGGTTTTATGCGGCCAAGGATCGATTTTTCACAATGGCAGATGTCCTGGAAGGCTATAGCAGACCTGCTCCGTTGACGCCTAAAGGCGAAACTTACGCCGCGATTGTCTCATTTGTTCGACTGGCGGGACCGGCGATCAATGGATATGCGTTTTGTGATATTGAGAAGCAGCAGATGCTCAGGAAAGAGGCGTTTAAATGGGTTCAAGAAAACCCTTATGCGCTGTTATTCGACGAGAAACAGCAAGCGAAAGAGGGTGGCAGACAAGCACTTCTGGAGGCGAGTCTTCTCAGCAACGGCATGAAAATGAACGACGAAAGCGCTTATCTGCAGGATTCGGAAAATGTTGCAGCGTTGAAGGACGGGAGAAGGCAGAACGGGGCCGACAGCAGATATTGCTGGTGACTGTCCTGCGGCGGCCTATTCCGTGATTCAGCCAACCGTCTGCCAGTTGAGCTGCCAGCAACTGTTGATCGTGGGCAGGGCTATCAATCGACCGATGATGGCGGTCAATTTTCCATATTAATATTGCTACGGCAGTTTTGGGGGCATGCATGGCGATCAAACATCATAAACTCGTGCGCTGGCACGTCTGGCTGGGCTGGTTGATCGGGGTGCCGGTCATCATCTGGACCGCCAGCGGATTGCTGATGGTAGCGCAGCCGATCGAAACCGTGCGCGGCAATCATCTGCGTAGCGAGGCACCGGCGCTGGGCGCGATAAAGCCCGTGCCGCCCTTGCTCGAGGGTCGTCAGGCGAAGAGTCTGACCTTGCAGCAAAATAGCATGGGCCCGTTTTGGGTGATTGCCTACGCCGATGGCGGCAAGCGGCGGGCGGATTCCGAGACCGGCGCTTTGCTGCCCCCGGTTTCGGGCGCCGAGGCCAATATGCTGGCGAGCGCGGCCCGGTCCGACAAGGCGGCAATCCGGTCCGTTACATTATTTGCGGAGAACCAGGCGCCGATGGAACAGCGCAGCGGACGGCCATCGTGGCAGGTTGTGTTTGACGATGATGCGCGCTTCTATATCGATGCGGACAGTGGCGAACTGCTCGCGGTGCGCACCAAATTCTGGCGCGCGTTCGATTTCATGTGGGGGCTGCACATCATGGACCTGCAGACGCGTGAGGATACCAGCCATCCGATCCTGATCGGCTCGGCAGCCATTGCCCTGCTGGGTTCGATACTCGGCTTTGTCATGCTGTTCACGCGGCGCAGACGAAGGAAAGCATCATGAATTCCGGTTTCTTGTATAGTGCGCTCGGCTGGCTCGATCTGTTCGGGATTGCGGTATTTGCCATTTCCGGAGCGCTGGTCGCGGCGCGCAACCGGCAGACTTTGGTAACTTTCGGCTTTTTCGCGCTGGTCACCGGTGTCGGCGGCGGCACGGTCCGTGATCTGTTGATCGGCGCGCCGGTATTCTGGGTGCAGGACGCGCGGGTGCCGATATTATGTCTGGGGATTGCTTTGCTAGTCTGGGTCACGCCGGTGAAATTCTGGCGACCGGCAGCGGTCGACTGGTTCGACGCGATCGGACTGGCCGCCTATTCGGTTTTTGGCGCTGCCAAGGCGATGCAGCTGGGGATTGACCCGGTCCCCGCCGCGATCATGGGCATCATCACCGCGAGCGTTGGCGGGGTGATCCGCGATCTGATCTCGGGAGAACCGTCAATCATCATCCGTCCCGAGCTTTACGTGACCGCAGGAGCGCTTGCTGCTTCCGTGTTCGTTCTGCTGGTGCAGATCGGGGTGCAGGGCTTCATCGCTGCGCTGATCGCCTTTACCGCGGGATTTGCATTGCGCGCGCTTGCGATCATCAAGGGCCTGTCTTTGCCCGCCTATCGCGGTGCCGAAGACAAGGAATAGCCTAGCAGCCGGTCGATCCAGCCGGCGGAAGCTTTTGTGTTCCGGGGCACTGCAGTGCCGCATTCGAGGCACAATGCCTGTACATCTTCACGCACGAGCAGGCCCTGAGCGGTTGTCATGGCTTGAGCGAAAATTGCCTTCTGACGCTGCGCGGCCCAGCCGATCACGCCGGTGACCGGTGCACTTTCCTGACGGACGAACGGAATACCTTCAAACGGTAGCCACGAGAGACTGACCTGCGGATCAAGATATCGGGCGTGATAATCGCCTTCCTTCAGATCGGCGCGCCTGGCAGCTTCCGCGAGCGCCTCCGGCATGCCGCCAAAGCCGTCGACCAGACCCAGTTGCCGGGCGGTCCCGCCATCCCAGACGCGGCCTTGTCCGATCGTATCGACTTCTGCTGACGTCTTGCCGCGCGCTGCCGCAACCAGTTTGATGAAGTCACCATAGCTGTCTTCGACACCGGCCTGCAAAATAGCATTGAGATCGTCGCTGAAACCGCCGACAAAATCCGGCTCGCCCGATAGCGGCGTGGTCTGCACGCCGTCGGCGGTGACCCCCCATTTGGCGAGCGCTTTTTCAAAACTGGGCAGAACCGCGAATACGCCAATGGAGCCGGTAATTGTATCGGGCTCGGCGAAGATATGGTCGCCTGCGGTCGCGATCCAATAGCCGCCGCTGGCCGCAACATCGCCCATCGAAACGACGATAGGCAGTTTCTTTTTCCTGGCTTCGAGCAACGCCAGGCGAATTTCCTCGCTGGCGAAGGCCGAGCCACCGGGGGAATCCACGCGGACCACCAGAGCCTTGATGTCGTCTTCGTCCAGCGCGGTGTAGATCAGTTCGGCGATCCGCCCGCTGGCGGCCATGCCGGGGCCGGTATCGCCGCCGACAATCTCGCCGGCGACGGTGATGACGCCGATAGCGGAGCCGTCAGTCTCGACCGGATGTGCGGCAACGAAATCATCATAATTGATGCTCTTGAAACTGTCCGGCGAGGGCTCTTCGTCCGCGCCCACTTGCTCTGCAACAAAGCGGTCGAAGGCGGTCTGGTCACCCAGCTTGTCGATCAGTTTCTGCTCCATTGCGACGGCTGCATAGTCGCCGTCGGCAGCGGTGATGAACGCAGCGGGATCGTCGGCAAATGGCTTGACGTTCGCTTGGGGTCGGGATTTCTTCAATTCGGTCAGCCAGCTGTCCCAAAGCACGCCATAAAGCGCTTCGGAGGCTTCTCGCGATGCGTCCGACTGGTCGGCGCGCATATAGGGTTCGACTGCGCTTTTATAGGTGCCGACACGATATATATTGGCAGTGACGCCGAGCCGGTCGATCAGGCCTTTATAATAGAGACGGTTGCCGCCGGGGCCGGCAAAAATGATTCCGCCCATCGGGTCCATCCAGATTTCTGTGGCATGGGCGGCTAGCTGGTAGCTGTCATCGCTATAGAAGCTGGCGAATGCATAAATCGGTTTTCCCGCCTTCCTGGCGCGGGCGAGCGCGTCGCCAATATCGGTCAGACTGGTCTGGCCACCCCCGACGAAACTGCTGAGATTGAGCACAATCGCTTTGACACGGTCGTCTTCCACGGTGGCATCAATGGCGTGGACGACATCCCGCAAGCGATATTCGCGCGGGCTGTTGCCAGCATTACCTGCCAGAAAATCCTCGAACGTGGGGGCTGCGGGCTCTTCGACAATCACGCCGTTCAGGTCGAGCAGCAATGCGCCATCGCGGATCGCGCCGCTATTGGGTTGAGTCGACAGCAGAGCATAAAGCGCGCCGAAAAACAGCAACATGGCGATCAATACCATGCCATCCTTTATTGCGACCAGAAATCTCCACGCCGCCCGCGCAAACTGCATATTCATATCCCCGTTTTGACTGGATTGACCCGTCCTATATGGGACCGAGGCCGAATATTACCAGCGGATAAGACGCGGGATGACCAACCGGCCGAGAATCGCGCACAATGCCACCGCTAGAGAATACCATAGACCGACATAGAATATGCTGTTGAACGGGCAGTGCAGGCTGTAGGCCGCCGCGCCCAGAGCGCCGGACGACATGCCGACGAGCCAGCCCGCGCGTTCCAGAGCAACCGGTGCGCCGCGCCGGAGCCAAAAGACTTGTGCTGCTGCGATGCCGCTACCCACCAGCATGCTGATAGCAAGACATTCTACACCATAGCGCGGCACGAATATTGCCACATTATCGGGGGCAGCGATCATTGCCATGACAATGGCGGTTGCCGGAAAGAGCAAGGCCGCCAGCAGCGCCCATATCCAGCCTTTGAAGCTGTTGCCGACCGCCGGCTGGCTCATCGCGATAACCGCATAGCTGCTGGTCACGCCGAGCAGTAGCAAGGCACCGCCCCGCAGAAAGAACATCGGATGCGGCATGCCCATCAATATGTCTCCGCGGATTCCGGTCAGCATTGCAACCGCCGCCGCAAGAATTGCGGCAATCGCTAGCGTGAGCGCAAGCCCGTCGCGATTCTTCAACGGCTTTACCGGCGTCAGTTCTTCGACGAGACGATCTATCATCATGTCCGACATCATATATACTCTTCTACTATCACTCTGTTTCGACCATCGACGACAGCTTTTTCAGCCCCCGATGGATATTCACTTTAACCAAGGATTCCGACTGGCCGGTCATTGCCGCTGCCTCGTTGATGCTGAGGCCTTCAATCTTGACCAGGCCGATTACCTCTGCCTGTTTTGGCGGGATCATGCCGAGCAGCCGTTCCAGACTGACCTTGGCGGTTACCGTTTCGTCCTGCGGATCGGCAACCATCTCTTCATAGAGCTGGTCATGCTCGTGCCGGTAAATCTTGCGTAGGCTGTCGATCCAGCGGTAGCGCCCGATGGCGGCGAGCCAGGGCAGAAACGCCCTCGCCGGATCGTAGCTCGCCCGCTTCCGATGCAGCGAAATCAGCGTTTCCTGCACCAGATCATCAATCGCCGCCGGATTGATCTTGCGGGCATAATAGCGGCGCAGCCATTTTTCGCATTCGGTGAGCAGGGTCGAATAGCAGAGCTTGTCGCCGCCCTGTGCCTTGATCATCAGGCGCCGAAAAGTTTCTTCATTGGCGATCACTGGATTAGCCGAACTTGTGACCGATCAACCGGTCCAGCGAGAACATCCCGCCGCCCCGCACGATCAACATGCCGGCCAGAGCGACCCAGATGATATGGGTCTGCCACCAGGCTTCCGGATAGACGAAGAACTGGATGACCAATGTCATGCCCAGCAGACCGGCTGCACCGATGCGGGTAAACAGGCCCAGCACAATCAGGATCGGAAGGAAATGCTCTGCATAGGTAGCCAGCAGGCCGGTAATTTCCGGATAGGGCATGCCATATTCCTCCCGGAACAGGAAAACCGTCGTGTCGCTCATCTGCAGCCAGCTGCCGTCTTCGACTTTGGTGCGCGCCGAGCGCCAGAAAATGCCGGCAAGGGCCACGCGGGTGAACAGAAGGGCGATGCCCTCCGGCACGGAACCGCTGATCATGGCGATCAGCTTTTTTATCATATCGGTCATTTCTCTACCCCTTGATTCGCTTCAGCGCCCCGGCCTGGATCAGCTTGACAATATGCTGCATCGCCGTGGCTTCATCACTCAATTCGAGAGCATGTTCCAAAAGGTTACCCATGGTTTCGCTATCGGCAATTTTTTCTGCAACAGCATGTTCTACCGCGGTGAGCGGATGGAATAATATCTGCGCTTCCGGGCGGGCGATCATCAGCGCTTGCGGATCAAAATCGGCCAGCTCCGGTAGCTCCGGTGACAAGGGGCCGGCAAGTTCCAGCAGGCGCATAGCCGGATGGAGGATGACCGGGAAAGCCAGCAGATCGGCTTCCGCGAGCGTGGCAATATCGGCCAGGGCGAGGGGCATGGCTTCGGCGCTGCGATAGCTTTCCAGCCAGGCCCATTCGATCCGGGCGAGATCAATCTCGGTAGCGCCATATTGGCGCTCGCCCAGAAAAGCGGCGAAACCGGCACCGATGTGATTGAGGTCGCAGGTCATGATATGATCCTGTTCGACATAGTCGCGCGAGACGGCGTGAAATTGTTCGTGCCCCATATGGGCGTGCAGCCGGGGATAGCAGTCTTCCAGCGCCACCAGCCGGGCGTGGGAAATCGTATTGGCGTGGGCTTTCAAGCCCAGCAGCGCGCGGGCCTTGTCCTCGGCAAACATATCATCGGGAAAATGGGCCGGGCCTTTTTGCAGGCATGCGATGAAACGGGACTGGCCTTCAGCGAGCGAGGGCATGGCGCTGCACTTCCGAAAAGGGGGCGCCCAGGATGGTTTCGGCCTTGGTGACTTCTGCCATCAGCACCTCATATTCGGGAATGTCCGTGTCCCATTCGATCAGAGTGGCAATCGGGCCGGCGCGTTCGATGAAACGGCGATAGAGGTTCCAGGTGACATCGCTGACAATCGATCCGTGATCGTCGATCAGCAGTGGCCCGCTGTCGTGCTTTTCCGTCGCATGGCCTGCAAGATGGATTTCGCCGACGATCCCCGGATCGATCGCGTCGATATAGGCTTCCATATCCAGCCCGACATTGGTCGCGGCCACTTCTACATTGTTGATGTCGAACAGCAGGCCGCACCCCGCCTGACGACAGAGCGCGTCGATAAAGTCGGTCTCGCTCATCTCGTCGTCGCGATAGCTGAGATAACGGGAAGGATTCTCGATCAGGATAGGACGCTGCAAGCGATCCTGCACCTTGCCGATTTCGCCCGCGAAATGGTCGAGCGCTTCTTGTGTATAGGGAATGGGCAGTAGATCGGGGTAGCGGTCATGGGCGTTGCCGCTCCAGCTGAGATGGTCGGACACCATTGCCGGCTGGTAGCGATCGCAGAGCGCGGCCAGCTTGTCGAGATCAGCGCTATTGAGCCCGTCGGCGCTGCCCAGAGACAGACCGACGCTGTGAAAGCTCAGGGGATAAACCCCGGCGATGGCAGTGAGCCAGCGGTGTGCCGGACCGCCATCGCCGAAGTAATTCTGTGGATGTACCTCAACCCAGGATGGGCATTTCGCTTCCGGGGCTTCATCCAGCACATTGCTATAATGTACCGACTTGAGACCTATGCCACCCGATGGGGGGAGGGATTGCGGCATAGTTACCACCGATGAAGCGTGAGGGTCAGGAATTGCGGACATCCACGGAATTTAGCGCGTTCAGCCCCTCTTGGGAACCGGTTTCGCATTGCCCTTGTGCGCGGTCAGGGTGCCGCCCATCTTGACGCAACTGTCCTTGGCGACCATTTTCCAGGCATTGCCCTGATAGTCGGCCGTGGATGTTCCGGCGCAGCTGGTGCCCGGACCGGCTGCACAATCATTCTTGCCGGCGAGTGCGACGCCATAGCATTTTTCCTTGGCGCCCGCAGCCTGGGCAGCGGTGGCAGACAGGGACATGGTTGCAGCAGCAGCCAGAGCGGCGGCAGCGGCGGTTGTTTTGATCAAAGTAGACATGATATTTTCCTCTTTAGAAATTGGGGGACCTAGTCCGAACCAGCCGAAGCGGGCTCACACTGACATTCGCCGTATCCGGCAATCCGGTTACACAGGGCCTCCGTAGCAATGCGGATTGCCGCCAAAACGAATCGCAAGGCCTTGGAAATCTAACAAAAATGGAGAGAAATATTTTCCGCCCTTTCCCTTGACGGCGGATGAATAGCTATTACATGGGCTTCGTTAGCACTCGAAAGGAGAGAGTGCTAATTCACACAAATTCTGCTCTGTCGACCAGCCGCAACGGCTGGTCTGAAGAGATTTGGATTGGACAAGAAAGGGAAATCTATGAAATTTCGTCCATTACATGACCGTGTTCTGGTGCGTCGCGTTGAAGCGGACACCAAGACAGCTGGCGGCATCATCATTCCGGATAGCGCCCAGGAAAAGCCATCTGAAGGCAAGGTTGTCGCAGTCGGCAACGGCTTGAAAGATGATAACGGCAAATCTACTCCGCTCGACGTCAAAAAAGGCGACAAGATCCTGTTCGGCAAATGGTCCGGCACGGAAGTTACCGTCGAAGGTGAAGAGCTGATCATCATGAAGGAAAGCGATATTCTCGGAATTATCGAGAAGTAGTTGCTTACCCCGTCATAATTTCAATCAATAAGCAGGAGAAAATATCATGGCTGCTAAAGACGTAAAATTTGGCCGCGACGCTCGCGAGCGCATCCTTAAAGGTGTGAACACGCTGGCTGACGCTGTAAAAGTAACCCTCGGCCCCAAGGGTCGTAATGTTGTGCTCGACAAGAGCTTTGGCGCACCGCGCATCACCAAGGACGGTGTATCGGTTGCCAAGGAAATCGAACTGAAAGACAAGTTCGAGAATATGGGCGCGCAGATGCTTCGTGAAGTCGCATCGAAAACCAATGATGTTGCTGGCGACGGCACCACCACCGCTACCGTATTGGCTCAGGCCATCGTCAAAGAAGGCATGAAATCCGTTTCTGCCGGCATGAACCCGATGGATCTGAAGCGCGGTATCGATCAGGCTGTTTTAGCCGTGGTTGCGGATCTCAAGAAGCGTTCGAAAGACGTCAAGGGCAGCGATGAAATTGCCCAAGTTGGCATTATTTCCGCCAACGGCGATCGCGAAGTTGGCGAGAAAATCGCTGAAGCGATGGAAAAAGTCGGCAAAGAAGGCGTGATCACGGTTGAAGAAGCCAAGGGTCTCGACTTTGAACTCGACGTTGTTGAAGGCATGCAGTTTGACCGCGGTTACCTGTCGCCTTACTTCATCACCAACCCGGACAAGATGATTGCGGACCTCGAAAATCCTTACATCCTGATCCACGAAAAGAAGCTGACCAACCTGCAGCCATTGCTCCCGATTCTGGAAGCTGTTGTTCAGGCCGGCCGTCCGCTTCTGATCATTGCTGAAGATATTGAAGGCGAAGCGTTGGCTACTCTGGTAGTCAACAAATTGCGCGGCGGCCTCAAGATCGCAGCGGTCAAGGCTCCTGGTTTCGGCGATCGTCGCAAAGCGATGCTCGAAGATATCGCGATCCTCACCAAGGGTGAAATGATCTCCGAAGATCTCGGCATCAAGCTGGAAAGCGTTACGCTGAACATGCTCGGTGAAGCCAAGAATGTCACGATCGATAAGGATAACACCACGATCGTCGACGGCGCTGGCAAGAAGAGCGACATCAAGGCGCGTGTTGAAGCAATCCGTAACCAGATCGAAAACACCACTTCCGACTATGACAAAGAAAAACTGCAAGAACGTCTGGCGAAACTCGCTGGCGGTGTTGCTGTGATCAAAGTTGGCGGCGCATCCGAAGTTGAAGTGAAAGAGAAGAAAGACCGTGTCGACGACGCGCTGCACGCAACCCGTGCTGCTGTTGAAGAAGGCATTGTCCCAGGCGGCGGTGCTGCGCTTCTTTATGCTACTTCGGCTCTCAAAGGCCTTGAAGGCATCAACGACGACCAGACCCGCGGCATCGACATTGTTCGTAAAGCGCTGCAGGCTCCGGTTCGTCAGATCGCTGAAAATGCGGGCTTTGACGGCGCGGTTGTTGCTGGCAAGATGCTGGACCAGAAGAGCAAGGAATTCGGCTTCAACGCATCGACCGATGTTTATGAAGACCTTGTCAAAGCCGGCGTGATCGATCCAACCAAGGTTGTTCGTGCAGCATTGCAGGACGCTTCCTCGGTTGCCGGTCTGCTGATCACCACCGAAGCGGCTGTGGCAGAAACGCCATCAGACGACAAATCCGGTGGCGGCATGCCCGACATGGGCGGCATGGGCGGCGGCATGGGCGGAATGGGCTTCTAAACCCAACCACCCAGCTACGGCTGAAACCAACAAGAGGGGCTGGAAGGAAACTTCCGGCCCTTTTTCATGGTCGCTTTGGCAGGGTTTTGAACTTTTCCTCGAGAAAGCTGGTGAATAATTTTGTTCGAGCGGGCAGCACGGGCGAAGCAGGTCGCACCGCCCATATGTCCCAGTCCGGCAGGATGCGAAGTTCGGGCAACAGGATTTTCAGGCGGCCGGACTCGAGATGGTCTTGAACGTCCCATAAGGACTTCATCGCGATTCCGAGCCCATCCAGTGCCGCGATCGCCACTGCTTCACCGCTATTGGTCTGGAACGATCCGGAGACCGCTATTTTCCTTTGCCGTTTATCCGCTAGTTGAAACAACCAGTTCTGACCGCCGCCCTGCAATATGCAATTGTGATTTTTCAGATCATCGAGATCGCCGGGAGAGCCGCGCTTCGCAAGATATTCTGGCGAGGCAACGAGCGCTCGGGGACTTTCCGCCAGCTTGCGTGCCCGCAGACTAGATGGTGCCAGCGCACCGACCCGGATAGCAAGATCATAGCCCTGCTCGACAATATCCACGACATTGTCCGACAGATGCAGCTGCACTTCCGCTTCGGGATGATCCGCCATGAATTCGGCGATATGCGGAGCGATATAGCGATGACCGAAGGTCGATGACGCGGTGACCCGTAGCAGGCCCTTGATCCGGGTCTCGCCGCCGGAGATGTCCAGCCGCGCTTCTTCCACCGCATCGATAATCCCCTTGGCGTGGGTCAGGAAACGCTCGCCATCCAAGGTCAGCGTGACTGACCTCGTGGTGCGGTTGAGCAGGCTGACGCCAAGACTGGCTTCCAAGGCCTGCAGGCGCTGCGTTGCTGTGGCGGGAGAAAAGCCGAATTCTTGCCCCGCCTTGCCGATCGCACGCAGTGCAGCCACCCGAAGAAATAATCGCAGCGAAAGAAGATCCCAATCCATTATTCAGATATATCGAATAGTGATTTCAAAAATCAATCAATTATTCATCCAGGAGAATATTGTATTGAAACCCCACAGCCGGCGGACCGGCGTCAGAAAAAGGATACCAAATATGAAAGCCATTGGATTAACCCGTTACCTGCCCATCGAAAATCCGGAATCCCTGATCGACGTGGAACTGGACAAGCCGGTCGCCGAAGGCCGCGATATATTGGTCAAAATTCACGCCATCGCGGTCAACCCGGTCGATGTAAAAGTACGGGCGCCCAAGGATGACGTCGAGGAAACGCCCCGCATTCTCGGATGGGACGCCGCAGGTGTCGTGGAGGCTGTTGGCGCGGACGTCACCCTGTTTAGTCCCGGAGACGAAGTCTATTATTCCGGAGATATCACGCGGTCTGGCGCTTATGCCGAATATCAGCTGGTGGATGAAAGAATTGTCGGTCGCAAACCGAAATCGCTCGACTTTGCCGCCGCAGCCGCTTTGCCGCTAACCACCATCACCGCCTATGAAGCCTTTTTCGAACGGCTGGGTATCGACCGCGACGGCGGCAACAAGGGCGAGACGATATTGATCATTGGCGGCGCTGGCGGGGTTGGCTCTATTGCGATCCAGCTGGCAAAAGCCGGCGGTCTGACGGTGATAGCAACCGCTTCCCGCGAAGAGACATCGCAATGGGTCCGCGACCTTGGCGCCGATCATGTGATCAATCACCGTGAATCGCTGCGCCCGCAGGTCGAGGCGCTGGGGCTGCAATATGTAGATCATATTGCGATCTTCAACCATACCGACGGCCACTGGGATGCGGTTACCGATTTGATCCGGCCACAGGGACTGATCGTGACGATCGTTGAAAATGAAAAGCCGCTAAGCCAGGATGTGCTCAAGACCAAGGCCGCGGGTCTGGTCTGGGAATTCATGTTTGCCCGTTCTATGTTCCAGACGCCCGACATGATCGAACAGCATAAGCTGCTCAGCTATGTCGCCGACGAAATTGATGCGGGCAGAATCCGGTCGACGGTCAGCGAAATATTCACGCCGATCAATGCGGAGAATCTCCGCAAGGCGCATGCCCTGCTGGAAACCGGACGGGCGACCGGCAAGATCGTGCTCGAGAATTTCGGTTCCTGAAATAACCCGACGAAAAGGACATAGAATGACATTGGTAATCAACGCCCATATCCACGCCGTAGCCGAGAAACGCGATCTGGTGATGGCCGAACTTGATCTGCTGCTCGCACCGACCCGTGCCGAGAAAGGCTGCATCTCCTACATCCTCTATCAGGATAATCTCGACCCGAACCATTTCATGTTTCAGGAAGAATGGGAAAGCAGGGAACTTTGGCAGGACCATATGCAAGGGCCGGGACTGCAGCGCTGGTCTGCAAAAACCGCCGGAGCGGTTGCCGAGTTCACGCTCTACGAGATGACCGAGGCAGGCTAGAAATTATCGAAATGATATGGGCTGGGAGAAAACTTCCGGCCCGTTGTCTGTCCGCTGTTAGCAGCGTCGACGACGCAATTTGGTTACAATAGCTATCATCCACGCTTTCGCCTTGGTATAGCCCGCTGCTCAGGAGATGGAGCCCGGCCAGTGCCGGGTAGTGTGAGGGATAACGCGCTATGGTCTGCAGCACCTTCGAACTTTTCAAGATTGGCGTCGGGCCTTCGAGTTCGCATACGATGGGACCGATGTCGGCGGCAGCGACGTTCGTGGGGCGGCTGGCGGAGACCGGCAAGCTGGCCGGGGTGACGCGGCTGGAGACATTGCTTTTCGGGTCGCTGGCGTTGACCGGCAAGGGGCATGCGACGGACCGGGCGATCCTTCTGGGGCTTTCCGGACAGCGGCCGGAAAATATCGAACCGGATGCAGCAGATGTCGTGGTGGAGCAAATCCGCTCCCTTGCGAAAATAAGCTTGAACGGCTCGCATGACATCGCCTTTGACGAAGAAACGGAGGTGATCTTCGACCAGAAGAAGCGGCTCGATTTCCACAGCAATGCGATGCGGTTCAATGCCTATTCCGGCGGCGATATCATCGACACGCGGGTCTATTATTCCGTCGGCGGCGGTGCGATCCTCGACGAGGACCAGATCGGCAGCAATAATCCGGAAACCGGATTGTGGGATGTGCCGCATCCTTTCTGCTCGGGTGCCGATTTGCTCAGAATTGCAGAAGAAAAAGGGCTGTCCATTGCCGATATCATGCGCAACAACGAGCGCACGGGAAAATCCGATGACCAGATAAGCGACGATATTCGAGCCATTGCCGATGCGATGTCGGCCTGTATCGATCGCGGCATATTGCAGGGCGGTATCTTGCCGGGCGGCCTTCGGGTCAAACGCCGTGCGCCCCTGATCCACGCCCGCCTGATGGAGCGGCAGGAACGCGCCTTGTCCGATCCGCTGACCATTCTCGACTGGGTCAATCTCTGGGCGCTGGCGGTGAACGAGGAAAATGCCGCTGGTGGCAAAGTGGTGACCGCGCCGACCAATGGTGCGGCCGGAATCATCCCGTCGGTGTTGCGATTCTATGAAAGATTTGCGCCAAAGGCCGATGCAGCGGGCGTCGAGACTTTCCTTCTGACAGCAGCAGCAATCGGTTCCCTGTTCAAGGAAAATGCCTCGATTTCCGGCGCCGAAGTCGGCTGCCAGGGCGAAGTCGGTGTGGCCTGTTCGATGGCGGCGGCAGGCCTTACGGCGGCATGGGGCGGCACAGCTTCGCAAGTCGAGAATGCCGCGGAGATTGGCATGGAGCATAATCTCGGCCTGACCTGTGATCCGGTCGGCGGGCTGGTGCAGGTGCCGTGCATCGAGCGCAACGCGGTCGGTGCGGTCAAGGCGATTGAGGCTGCCCGCCTCTCGATCCTCGGCGACGGCACCCATCGCGTCAGCCTCGACGAGGTCATCGAGACGATGCGCAAGACCGGACTGGATATGAGCGAGCGCTACAAGGAAACGTCGCAAGGTGGACTTGCCGTCAATTTGGTGGAATGCTGACCAAAACGGGAGGGACTATCGATGAAGAAGCTGGGCCTGGGTCTGATGGTATTGATACTGTTCGGGGTGGGCGTTGCCCTTCTGTTTCAGGAGCAGATTGGCAAGCGGCTCTTTGTCAGCGCAGTTGAAACAGCGGTGGCGCGTGATGTCATCGGCGATCTGCCAGACGGCATGCACGTGGCACTTTGCGGCTCCGGTTCGCCGCTGCCCGATCCGACCCGTGCCGGTCCCTGCTCGGCCGTGATCATCGACGGCAAGATGTTCATTGTGGATATCGGCGGCGGCGCGGTGCGCAATCTGGGCCTGATGGGCCTTAACCCCGGCGCGACCGAGGCGCTGTTGCTGACCCATTTTCACAGCGATCATATCGATGGCATGGGCGAATTGATGCTGCAGCGCTGGGCTGGTGGTGGCCGGGACACCCCGTTGCCGGTGATTGCGCCGGAAGGGGTGGAGGCGATCGTCGATGGTCTGAACGCGGCTTATGCGGCTGACGTGCAATATCGCATTGCCCACCATGGCGAAGCGACGATGTCGTTGACCGGGGCCGGCGGCGCAGCGAAGCCATTCGCTCTTCCCGACGGGCAGGAACAAATGGTTGTGTACGAGCAGGATGGCATCAAGATCACCGCCTTTTCTGTCGCCCACAAACCGATCTCGCCCGCGGTCGGCTATCGCTTCGATTATAAAGGCCGCTCGGTTGTGTTCAGCGGGGACACGGTGAAGTTGCCGATTGTTGCCAAAGCCTGCAATGGCTGCGATCTTCTGGTCCATGAAGTGCTGAATGCCGAGATGGTGGGCACGCTGGAAGCTGCCTTTCAAAAAGTCGGGCGCAAGCGACTGGTCAAGATCATGGCGGATATTCCGGATTATCACACGACTCCGGTTGAAGCGGCAGAAACGGCCCAGGCCGCGAAGGCGAAAATGCTGGTCTTTTCGCATATCGTGCCGGCTTTGCCGCTCGGCTATCTCGACGCCTATTTCATGAAAGGCGCCGATGTCGCTTATGATGGCCCGATGATACTCGGCAAGGACGGGATGCTGTTCAGCCTTCCCGCCAATAAGGATAGTATCGAACAGGGCGATTTGCTTTAATTTGCCGACAATTCCTGTGCTCCTGCGCAGGCGGGAGCCCATCTCCTGAAATTGCGTCTAAACGCACAAGCGGGAGATGGGCCCCCGCCTTCGCGAGGGCACGACCATGACCACAAACCGTTTTTGGCAATTGAACAGCCGCCCCGAAGCACAGGATGTGTCGGGCTCGCTTTCGCTCGAAAGCGAATCCATGCCGGAAATTGCCGATGGCGAAGTGCTGGTCAGGGCGGCCTATCTGTCGATGGACGCCGGTACCCGGATGTGGATGACAGAGCGCGAGGACAGCTATCAGCCGCCGCTCGAGCTGGGCACGAAGATGGTCGGTCTGGTGCTCGGCCATGTTGCAGCCTCGCGCCATGACGGCTTTGCCGAAGGCGATCTGGTGCGCGGCTTCGGGCAATGGGCCGAATATAGCGTGTTGCAGCCGGAACTGGCAGGGCTGGTGAAGGTCGATGACAGTATCGACGACATCAAACAGCATTTCGGGGTGCTCGGCTTCAACGGTTGGACGGCGCTGTGGGGCATACAGGAAACCGCGGGTGTGAAGGCCGGTGACAATGTGCTGGTTTCTGCCGCCGCCGGGTCTACCGGCGTGCTGGCCTGCCAGGTTGCGAAGATTCTGGGCGCGAATGTCTATGGTCTGGCGGGCGGACCCGATAAATGCCGCTGGCTGGAAGACGAGCTCGGCATCACCAAGGCGATTGATTACAAGAATGACGACATTGCCGCCGAGTTGGCCAAGGTCGAAGGCGGCATCAACGCCTATTTCGATAATGTCGGTGGGCCGATACTGGATGCCGTCCTGCCCAATATGGCGCTCTACGGCCGAATCGCGCTTTGCGGTCTGCTTGCGCAATATGAGGGCGACGGACGCGGGCGCGGGCCGGAACATTTCGACCAGATATTGATGAAGCGGCTGCGTATCGAAGGCTTTTTCTCGCCCGATTTTGCCGATCAGGGCGAACGGCTGACGGTGGAGCTGAAGCAATGGCTTGACCAAGGCCTGATCGATACGCCATTCGATGTCACCGACGGCATCGAGAATGTCCTGACCGCTTATGGCAAACTGTTCAGCGGCGGCAATATCGGCAAGGTGCTGGTGAAAATCTAGTCTTTGGCCTGCCGGAAGCGCAGCCCCCAAAGCGACAGTCCCATGATGGTCAGCGCGTAGCAGAATGCCATGATCGAAATGCCCGACCACCCGCCATATTCATAAGTAGCCGCGCCGAGCCAGCTCGATATGCCGCCGCCGATAAACATGATCACGATATAGATGGTCATCAGCCGGGTCCTGATTTCCGGCGCGCGGCTGAACAGGATCGTTCGGCTGCAAATATCGACCGATGCGCCGCCAATGGTGTTGAAAATAACCGCGACCACCAAAATCCAGAGATTATCGCCGGCAAACGGCAGCAGGCAGACACCGACCAGCTGCGCGAGAGAGAAATAGATGCGCGCACGTTCCGCTCCGATCCGGTCCGCGAAGCGGCCGGCAAAGGGTGAGCCGAGCACATTGATTATGGCGATGATCGCCAGATAGCCAACGGTGTCGACGCCATAGCCGTTGCGGGGCAAATGCAGGCCTATTGCCAGCCAAAGCGCCAGAAAAAGTCCGAACGACAATGCCTGGATCAGTCCGCCCAGCGGCACCTCCGGCAGGGATTTCATGATCGGCCAAAGCGAGCGCAACAATTCGCCGTAGCGCGGTGGCTCGACACCGGAGGGTTTTTCATCCCGCCTGCGCTCCATGATCAACGGCAACAGGATCACCAGCAACGCCATGCTCGCCACCCCGACCCAATAGGCCGATCGCCAGCCGAAATAATGGCCGAGCAAGCCGCCGCCGACCCGGCTGCCCAATATTCCCAGTGTCACACCCGCAGTCATGATCCCGGTAACATGGCCGATCCGTCCGGGCGCGACACGTCGGGTGACATAAGCGGGCAGCAGATAGGGCGCTATGGTGACAAAGCCGAGCAAGGAAGAAGCGACGACAAATGTTGTGAAGCTTCCGGACAGCGCCATCGCCAGCATGGCGAGAAATTGTCCGGCGACAAATATGGTCACGAGCTTGCGGTTGTTGATCCGGTCACCAAGCGGCAGCAGCAATAATATACCCAGCGCCAAGGCTATCTGGTTGAGTGCCGGCGCCAACCCGATGGTCGCACCGCTGACCCCGAATTCTTCTGCAACCGGCGTGATCAGCGGGTGGATATAATAGCCATTGGCCACCACTGCTGCCGCCGACAGCGCGAAGAGGAAAAGTTTGAGTTCGCTGATGCGGTTGGGCGCATCGCTTGCGATGGGGTCTGGACTGCTCATTTCCGTGTGCGCTTACGCGATAAGCGCAAAAGCGGAAATCAAAATTCCCAAACTATTGCCTATCAATAATATCTGCGAGATCCGAGGCCTGCTTGTCATAAACCCGCTCACGCATCAGAGTGAGCGTTTCGGGTCTGGCGACGTCGGGGTGGCCGCTATTGAAGGGCGGGTGCGGATCATATTCCAGACTGAGCTGGATCGATTCGGCCACCGACTGTCCGGCAATCTCCGCAACCACGGTCAGAGCAAAGTCGATGCCCGAGGTGACCCCGCCGGCCGTGATGACATTGCCGTCTTTGACCACGCGTGCTTTTTTATGCTTTGCGCCGAATTTTTCGAGCAAACCGGTATAGGCCCAATGGCTGGTGGCGCGCTTGCCCTCCAGCAAACCCGCCGCGCCAAGCGCAAGCGAACCCGTGCACACCGAGGTTATATATTTCGCTCCGGCGGCCTGATCGCACAGAAATTGCAGCGTGGCTTCATCCTGAATCACATCTCTGATGCCAAGCCCGCCGGGGACGCAAAGCAGGTCGGCTTGCGGGCAATCGGCAAAATTGGTCGAGGGCAGAATGGCAAAGCCGCTATCCGTCTGTATCGGCTTGATATCTCTCGCCGCAGTGTGGACCACGGCACCGGGAATGCGGCAAAGCACTTGCGCCGGGCCGGTAAAATCAAGCTGGGTGATGCCGTTAAACAGCAGAAAGACAATATGGAAGGGTTTCGAGCTATCGGTCATGGGGCTACTCCAAAATTCGAGATGCGCCCAGGCGATCGGCTGTAAAATCCGTCCGTTCCCCGATGGTATGCCATCCTGATCTCGCCAGTCACGAACAGGCGTAATGTAACAGAAAATGCGCACGGCAACAAACCGCAACTGGCGCCGGCCAGAATATATTCATGCTTTCCATGCTAGACAATATGGATGGATTATCTGACGGAAGATGGCTGGCAGGAGCGCGCAAAATCAATGGCAGGCGTGATCACGATTCATGCCATAATCGGCTATGCGCTGGTCAGCGGTATGGGAATGGAAGTTGCAAAGACCGTGACAGCCGGGTTCAAGGTCATCAATGTCACCCCTCCGCTGCCACCGGAACCGGCCTCTGCCGAGAAACCGGCTGAAGCCGTGGAAGAGGCGTCCTCGCCGGAAAACCAGAGGGCTGCACCGACCCAGATCGTGGCACCGGAACCGGTGATCAAACTCGAGATAGAATCGCCGGTCATTGCGGCACCGGTTGCCGGGCCAGGAGATGAAAACAAAGCCGGGGCCTCTGATCAAGCCGGACCCGGCTTTGGCAGCGGCGGGCAGGGCGACGGCTATGGCGGTGGCGGCGTTGTCACCGGGCCGCGCTATCTGTCCGGGACGATCAGCCGCAAGGATATACCGCAATCGGTCTGGCAATCCGGTAATCGCGGCAATGTCGTGGCGCATTTCACCGTTGGCGTTGATGGCCGGGCAAGCGATTGCCGGATCCGGCAGTCCAGTGGTCACCCAACTCTCGATGCCACCACCTGCAAGCTGATCGAACAACGCTTCCGCTTCGAACCGGGGCGCGACAAGCGCGGCCGGGCGGTGGCGCGCCCCTATGGCTGGCTGCAGGAATGGTGGCAGGACGGGCGCGGGCCGCAGCGGGCCAACTGACCCTGTTTTACATGCCCATATATTCGCGTTTGCCGATCGCGACGCCCTGCATGCGCAGCAGGTTGTAAGCGGTAGTGACGTGGAAATAGAGATTGGGCAGGAAGAAGCTGAGCACATAGGTCTGTCCGTCGAGTTCCATCGTCTGCTCCGGCCCGACCGGCATGGTGATTTTCATGTCCGCATTGCCGTCAATCGTTGCGTCATCGGCCGCGGCGACCTTCTCCGCACATTCGGCGATCCGTTGGATCAGCGCATCAAATGTATCGCCTTCCATCGGCAAATTGGGCAGATCATCGGGCGCTGTGCCGCTCATACGGGCCGCGCCGCGAACGGCAAATTCGGTGATCATCTGGACCTGCCATTTCAGGTCGCTCATATCGGGAAACAGGCGCGCGCCAAGATAAGCTTCTTCGGCAGTCCCAGCGGCTTCTGCTGTTTCCTTGGCCTTGGCGAGAACAGTGGTCAGGCCGCGAAATGCCTGAGCGGTCGAGCCTTTGATTATCTGGGAGAGGGCAGTGGTCATATCGTTTCCTTGTGAAATCGGGTTGCGGGTGAATATCTAGAATATGCCGGCGAGCAGATAGCCGCCCAGCGCGATAAAGCTGCCAAATGTTGTAAACGCGCCAATGGCGCGAAAGGCTTGGAAAATCTTGCCGGTTTTGGCGCCCTGCGATCCGGCGACCGTCGACAGGGCGATCGCGTGCAAGATGCGACCGATAATGAATATGATAGCGATAATCGCTACGACTTTGTTCGGCACTACAGTCATTTCCGCCAGCGCCAGCACAACGATAAACAGCGCGGCATTCTCCGCCAGATTACCGTGCCGCCGGATCTTGCGCTCCAGCGCCGGATCGTCTCCCGTGCCCAGATTGATCCGGTTGCGGATGCGGTGCATGCCGACAAGGATCATCAATATGGCCTGCAGGATGATGAGAACGGCGCCTGCGACGGCCGCGATAATCGGTATGGTCATTCGGCATCCTCCTGGTCGGTTTCTTTATCTTTTGGGGGGCGTGCGGCAGATATCGAGCCAATGCAAGATTTCTTGCGACTGAAAACGGGAAGTCAAAGCGCTCAATCGCACAGCCTTGGTGCAAATTTGGGCCATGAGAATTTGCGCAGGACCGCGCCTTCATGGATTTTGTAGAAATGGTGCTGCGCGATAACTGTGCTAGGTTGCAGTCGATTCTGCCCGATTGACGTCGCGCCACACGCCGGTCACCGGCCGGAACTGCCCCAGATCCGAACAGTATCCCTGCCAATTCCGACCAGCGCGTTAACCATTCATCTGCACAGCCGTTCAATATATGTCCGCTATTTGACGTTTTCATGAACACAACAATGTCCAGCTTGTCGCCCGTTCGACAGACCGCCGTCATTTCGGCAATCGCGGCATTGTTATCGGTCACGTTTACCGGAACCATATATATACTCTTCTTCGGCATGGACGATCGGTTCTGGGCTGCGATCAACATGTCGTTTTTGATACCCTGGGCGATTACCATTCCGCTGGGCCTCCATATGTCGAAACAGCGGTTCAAGCTTGTTGGTCTAACCAACCGGCTCAAGGAAACCCAAACCGATTTGCGTCAGGCGAACAAGGCGCTCGAACAGCGGGCAAATTTCGACGGTATGACCGGCCTGCTAAGCCGAGACAGTTTTTTCAGCCAGCTCGATGAATTGCGGGTGGATGACCAGGCCAATGTGCTGATGATTATCGACGTCGACCATTTCAAGACGATCAACGATAACTTCGGGCATCCGATTGGCGACAAGGCACTGATCCTGCTGGGCGGTGTCTTCCGGAAAATCCTGCGCAAAAATGATCTGGTCGGCCGCATCGGCGGAGAAGAATTCGGCATGTTCCTGCCCGACACCAGCGCACCGGAAGGCCAGATCATTGGCGAGATCATCCGGCACGAGATCGAGAATACTATTTTCGAACCGCATCACAACATGCGCCACGTGATCACTGTCAGCATTGGTGTGACTGACATCGCCCCGCATCAGGATCGTGCAACCCTTATGGGCAATGCGGATACCGCTTTGTTCACTGCCAAACGGCGCGGGCGCAACCAGGTGGCCCTGTTCGAGCCCGGCATGAGCGCCAAGCCGCGTCCCGTTCATGACAGGGTGCAGGATTTCAAACCGTTTGTCGCCCATTCAAATTTCCGCTGAGGCAGAATTTGAAATGACGAAGCCTGCGGGCGCTGCTAGTGCTGGCGGCTATGACGGACCCTACAGACAGCAAACCCAATCATCTCTATCTCGTTGACGGCTCGGCCTATATTTTTCGCGCCTATCACCGCCTGCCGCCGCTGACCAATATACGCGGCGAACCGGTTGGTGCGGTCTATGGCTATACGACGATGTTGTGGAAACTCGCCGACGAACTCAACAAGGCCGATGGCCCGACTCATATGGCGGTGGTGCTGGACAAGGCGGGCACCAGTTTCCGCAATGATCTCTATGACCAGTATAAGGCCAACCGTCCAGAGGCACCCGAGGACCTGAGGCCGCAATTTCCGATGATCCGCGATGCCACGCGCGCTTTCTCGTTGCCGCTGATCGAGGAAGAAAATGTCGAGGCCGACGACATGATCGCCTCCTACACCAAGGCGGCGCTGGCGGAAGGCTGGAAAGTCACGATCGTGTCGTCCGACAAGGATCTGATGCAGTTGATCGAACCCGATGACGAAGGCCGGGTCGACATGCTCGACACGATGAAAAATGCGCGGATGAACCGCGCGACTGTCGAAGAGAAATTCGGCGTCGGGCCGGAAAAGCTGGGTGATGTGCTCGGGCTGATGGGTGATAGTTCGGACAATATTCCGGGTGTTCCCGGCATCGGACCGAAAACCGCGTCGAAGCTGATCAACGAATATGGCGATATCGAAAGCGTGCTTGCAGCGGCGCCGGAGATGAAAAAATCGAAGATGCGCGACAATCTGATCGAATTTGCCGAACAGGCGCGGCTGTCGCGGATATTGGTGACTTTGCGGGAGGATTGCCCGCTGCCCGACACGCTCGACAGCTTCCTGATCCAGGATATTCCCGACGCGCCGCTCCGCGCGTTTCTGGAGGGTCACGGGTTCAACAGCCTGCTCAAGAAGCTTGGCGGGGACGGCCATGCCGAGCCGCAAAATCCCGACGTTGCGGACGATGCCGCAGCCCCGAATGCTGTGAAAATGCCCGATGCTCCGGCGATTGACCGGTCAAAATATGAATGCGTGCAGACAATTGCGGCGCTCGATAGGTGGATTGCTCGTGCGACTGAACAGGGCGTCTGCGCGGTCGATCTGGAGACCGACAGTCTGGAAAGCGTCACCGCCCGCGTTGTTGGCGTATGCCTCGCCACCGGTCCCAACGAGGCCTGCTATATTCCGCTCGGCCACGGCAGCGGCGACATGTTCGGCGAGACGCCGGAACAGATCGGTCTGGAGGAAGCGCTGGCGAATCTGAAGCCGCTGCTCGAGGATGATGCGGTGCTCAAGGTCGGGCAGAATCTGAAATATGATATGGGCGTGCTGGCGCAGCATGATATCCGGATCACCCCGTTTGACGACACATTGGTGATGAGCTTCAATCTCGACGCCGGTCTGCACGGGCACGGGATGGACGAACTCAGCAAGCTGCATCTCGGGCATGAATGTATCAGCTTCAAATCGATCACCGGCACCGGCAAGAAGGCGATCGGTTTTGCCGAAGTGCCGCTCGACAAGGCGACCGAATATGGCGCGGAAGATGCCGATGTCACGCTGCGCCTGTGGGAAATATTGCGCCTGCGGATGGTCCCGGAACGGGCGACCCGCGTCTACCAGATGGTTGACCGTCCGCTGGTTCCGGTAATTGCCGGAATGGAAGGCACCGGCGTATTGGTGGACCGCGAGGAACTGGCTCGACTGTCGAAGACATTCGCCGAGCAAATGGAAGAATTGGAAGCACAAATCCATGAATTGGCTGGCGAACCGTTTTCCATTGGCAGCCCCAAGCAATTGGGTGAAATATTATTCGGAAAGCTTGGTTTGAAAGGTGGCAAGAAGGGCAAATCGGGGCAATATTCGACCGATGTAACCGTGCTCGAGCGGCTGGCCGGCGATGGCGAGCCGATTGCGGAAAAGGTTGTCGACTGGCGACAGCTGGCGAAGCTGAAATCCACCTATACCGATGCTCTGCAGGAACAGATCAATCAGAAGACCGGGCGTGTGCATACGTCCTATTCCCTCAGTGGCGCGCAGACGGGACGGCTGTCGTCGACCGAACCGAATCTGCAGAATATCCCGATCCGCACCGAGATCGGGCGGCAGATCCGGCAGGCCTTTGTTGCCGCGCCGGGCAATGTCATTCTTGCTGCCGATTATAGCCAGATCGAACTCCGGCTGGCGGCGCATATCGCCGATGTCGAGACGTTGAAGGACGCTTTTGCCAACGGCGAGGATATTCACAACCGCACCGCGCGGGAGCTGTTCGGCGCGGAAGACCGCGACGCCCGTGCCCGCGCCAAGACAATCAACTTCGCTATCCTTTATGGCATTTCCCGCTGGGGCCTGGCCAAGCGGCTCGAGGTTGATCCGGACGAAGCGCAGGCGATGATCGACACTTATTTCGAGCGCTTCCCGGGCATCAATCAATATATTTCAAAGACGCTGCAATCGGTTCGCGAAACCGGCTATACCGAGACCTTATTTGGCCGCAAGACGTGGTTCGAGCGGATAAAATCTCCCAATCAGGCCGAACGGCAGGGCAGCGAACGGGCCGCAATCAACGCGCCGATCCAGGGCACTAGCGCCGACATCATCAAGCGCGCGATGGCGCGAATGCTTCCTGCGCTGGCCGAGGCGGGACTGGGTGACGTCCAGATGCTGATGCAGGTGCATGATGAACTGGTCTTCGAATTGCCCGAGGGTGATGTGGAAGCCGCCAGCGAAGTGATCCGTTCGGTCATGTCCGGTGCAGCCGAACCCGCGGTGAAATTATCCGTGCCGCTGGATGTGGATATCGGGACGGGCAAGAGCTGGGACGAGGCGCACTAAGCGGAAAGCGAACAGTCCGGCTTCAGGTCTTGATCCAGAAGCGGATGAAATAGCCGACCGTACCGACGACCGCCACGCCCATCGCCCAATAAGCCAGCATCCAGAGCAGGCGTTTGGGCAGTGGCGCGCCATCGGCGGTTTTGCCGTTGGACGAAAGTGGATCGAAAGCCATTAGTGGTATCCGTCCGATCCGACCTTGCCGCGGAACACCCAATAGGCCCACGCGGTATAAGCGAGGATGACCGGCACCATGATGCCCGCGCCGACCAGCATGAACATCTGGCTTTCATAAGGTGCAGCGGCTTCCCAGATCGTGATCCGGCCGGGGATGACGTCGGGCCACATCGAGACGGCAAGACCGACGAGACTTAGTCCGAACAATCCGAGCGCATAGAAAAAGGGTGCGGCTTCCTGTCGTTTCGACAGGCTGCGGAAGAACAGCACCGAAATGACGAGTGTCGCGAGCGGAATCTGGGCCGTCGCAATGACACCGGGATAGGCGAGCCAGCGGCTATAATAATCAGCCTCGAGAAACGGGGTCACGATGCTGACAGCGGCAATCGCGATCAGCAGCAGGATCCCGAGACGGCCAGCATAGCTGTAGCACTGGCGCTGCAAGGGACCCTCGGTTTTCCAGATCAGCCAGCAGCAGCCGAGCAGCGCATAGCCGGCCAAGAGTGCAAAGCCGGTAAGTAGGCTGAATGGCGTCAGCCATTCCCACCAGCCGCCGGCATAAGCGCGGCCTTCGACCGTAATACCCTGCAGCAATGCGCCCAGCGTAATGCCTTGGGCAAAGGTCGCGATGACCGATCCGGCGGTAAAGGCAAAATCCCAGCGTGCGCGGTGGGAAGGGTCGCGCCAGCGGAATTCAAAGGCTACGCCACGCAAGACCAGTCCCAGCAACATGGCGATCAGCGGCGCGTAGAGCGCGGGCAGGATGATCGCATAGGCGAGGGGGAAGGCGGCCAATAGGCCTCCGCCACCCAGCACCAGCCAGGTTTCATTGCCATCCCATACCGGCGCGATGCTGTTCATCGCCGTATCGCGGTCTGTGCCGACCTTGAAATTCGGGAACAAGATCCCGATCCCGAGATCGAAACCGTCCATGATCACATAGACGACCACAGCAAAGGCGATAATGCCAGCCCAGATGACGGTTAGGTCGATGCCGTTCATGACGCTGCTCCTTCTTCATGATCCCCTTCGAGCACCGCCGCTGCAGGGGTGATGCCGGCCGAACGAATGGGAGCGTCGTCCGGCGTTGGTTCGTGGGCTTCCGGCGGTTTCGCGGCGAGCTTGAACAGGTAGACAATGCCGGCACCGAAAACGACGAAGTAGACAACAACAAATGCCAGTAATGACGCCGCAACTGCTGGAGCATCCAATGGGGCTGCGCTCTCGCTGGTGCGCAGCAAGCCGTAGATGGTGAATGGCTGGCGTCCGACCTCGGTGGTTACCCAGCCGGCCAGTACGGCGATAAAGCCGGAAGGCCCCATCACCAAAGCCGCGCGGTGCAACAAGGGCCACTCATAGAGTTTCTTGCGCGACCGAGCGAGCAGGCTCCACAGGCCGATGCCGAGCATCGCAAAGCCAAGCCCGACCATGATCCGGAACGACCAGAAGACGATGCCAACCGGCGGTTCGTCCTTGTCGGGGATCGTATCAAGCCCGGCCATCGGCGCATTCAGATCATGTTTGAGAATCAGCGAGGATGCCTTGGGTATTTCAATGGCATAGTCGACTCGCTTTTCCTTGCTGTTGGGAATGCCAAACAGGATCAGCGGCGCGCCATCGGGGTGACTCTCATAATGACCTTCCATCGCCATTATTTTTGCCGGTTGATGCTCGAGCGTATTGAGGCCGTGCAGATCGCCCATGAATATCTGGGTTGGCGCGACCAGAGCCGCCATCCACATTGCCATGGAGAACATCTTGCGCGCGCCGGGGTTGGTCTTGTCTTTGAGCAGATGCCAGGCCCCGACGGCACCGACGGCAAAGGCCGTGGTCAGATAAGCCGCCAGCACCGTGTGGATCAGGCGATAGGGAAAGCTGGGATTCCAGATGATCTCCCACCAACCGGCTGCGGGCACATATTGCCCGACTTCGTTGATGGCAAAGCCGACTGGCGTCTGCATCCAGCTGTTCACCGACAGGATCCAGAAAGCGGAGATGAAGGTACCGACTGCCACCGCCAGTGTCGCGACAAAATGGAGTTTGCGGCCGACCTTGTTGATGCCGAACAGCATTACGCCGAGGAAACCGGCTTCGAGGAAAAAGGCGGTCAGCACTTCATAGGCCATGAGCGGCCCGATTATCGGGCCGGCCTTGTCGGAGAATACCGACCAGTTCGTGCCGAACTGATAAGACATGACGATGCCGGAAACGACGCCCATCGCAAAGACGACTGCGAAGATCTTGAGCCAGTAGCGATACAGATTGGCGTAAACGCCATTGTCGGTTTTCAGCCACAGGCCTTCCAGAACCGCGAGAAAGCTGGCGATACCGATGGTGAAGGCCGGGAACAGAAAGTGAAAGCTTATGGTGAACGCAAATTGCGCCCGGGCCAGATTAATTGCGAGATCATTTTCTATCATATCAGGCCTCTTGCGCTCCAAATATCAATATCAGTGTCGGCTTTGTCTTCGCTGTCCGCAATTGCAATTAGTGCAGAATAAGCTTCATTTTGCGAAAGATAAACATTGCCCGAAAGTTGTTCGAGAAAATGCGATTGTTCCAACCGGTCCATCACCGGACCTTTGACTTCGGACAGATGGAGCGAAATGTCGCTGTCCTCGAGCCGGTGGTTGATCGCCTCGATGCTTTCCAGCGCCGAGGCATCGATCGCATTGACCGCCGAGCACATCAATATGACGTGACGGACGCTCTTCTGCTCGGCGACCTGTTCGAGAATGAATTCCTCGAGCCAGCGCGCGTTGAGATAGGTCAGGCTTTCATCAATGCGGATGGTTAGAATCCGGGGGTCGGTAAAAACCTTGTGGCGGTTGACGTTGCGGAAATGCTCGGTCTCGGGAACCCGTCCGACGATGGCGGCATGGGGACGCGAACTGCGCCACAGGAAAAGCGCCAAGCTTAGGCCGACACCGGCGATCACGCCCGGCTCGACGCCTGCGAGCAAGGTGACGCCGATGGTCGCTGCCATGGCGGCAAAGTCCATTTTCGAATAGCGCCAGATGGTTTGCGGGGTTTTGAAATCAACCAGGCTGAGCACGGCAACGATAATGGTAGCGGCCAAAGTAGCAATGGGAAGTGATGCGAGCAGCGGCGTCAGAAAGAGCGCCGCCAACGCGATCCCGACTGCGGTAAAGGCGCCAGCAGCCGGTGTCTCTGCGCCAGCGTCAAAATTCACTACCGACCGCGCAAAGCCGCCGGTGACCGGATAGCCACCCGAAAAGGCAGCCGAGATATTGGCCGCGCCAAGGCCGATCAGCTCCTGATCCGGATCAATCCGTTGACGGCGCTTGGCCGCCAATGTCTGGCCGACAGAGACGGATTCAACAAATCCGATGATGCTCAACAGCAGCGCCGGTATCGCTAGCGTTTTCCACAGTTCCAGATCGATCAGCGGAACGGAGAAGGGCGGTAGGCTCTGCGGAATATCGCCGACCACTTTGACCCCCTCGGCCTCCAGATCAAACAGGATCGTTACGATTGTCGAAACGGCGACGGCGGCAATCGGTCCGGCCTTGGCGATCAGCTCGGCAGGACGTGCAGGAAGGCCAAGGCGCATCAATAGCGGTTTAAGGCCCTTGCGTACCCAGAAGAGAAAAGCGGTTGCGGAGACGCCGATGATCAGCGTCGGGATATTGGTAGTCCCGATCGTCGCGGCGATGCTGGAAACCAGTTCGGGCATGGCGGCGCCGCTAGCCTTGATGCCGAAAATCGACTTCAGCTGGCTGGTCGCGATGATGATGCCGCTGGCGGTGATGAAGCCCGATACCACGGGATGGGAGAGCAGATTGGCCAGAAAGCCGAGTTTGAATATGCCAAGAAGCAGCAGGAACAGGCCCGAGAGCAGGGCCAGGACCAATGCAGCAGCGATAAATTCGGCACTGCCGGGCGCGGCAATGGCGCTCGCGGCGGTCAGGGTCATCAATGATACCACGGCCACCGGTCCGACCGCCAATGTCCGGCTGGTCCCGAATATCGCATAGGCAATCAGCGGCAGGATCGAGGCGTAAAGTCCGATCTCCGGCGGCAATCCGGCGAGCATGGCATAAGCCAGACTCTGGGGGATCAACATGATCGTGACAATGATCGCGGCGACGCCATCATTGGTCAGCGTCGTGCTGTTATAGCGACTGCCCCAATCGAGGATCGGCAAATAGCGGGAAATTTTCACGGCTCTGCTTATTCCGCACCGATGCGGTGGGGTTTGACCATCCATTCACGGCCTTTGAGCATGCCATACCAGTAGACCGGCGGCAGGATCGTATCCTTGAGCAGCCAGGACAGTCGCGAGGGCCGTGTGCCGTCGATCAGCCAGTTCGGAAAGCTCGGCAGCAACTTGCCGCCATAGCCGAATTCAGCCAGCACGACCTTGCCGCGTTCGACGGTCAGCGGGCAACTGCCATAGCCGTCATAATCGGCTACCGCTGGCTTGCCCTCGAGGGCGGCGAGCGCATTGACGGCAACGACCGGGGCCTGTTTGCGAACGGCCGCCATCGTCTTGGCATTGGGGGCGTTGCAGGCATCGCCGAGCGCGAATATATTGGCATATTTGCTGTGCCGCAGGGTGGCCGGATCGACATCGACGAAACCGCTTTCGGCTGCCAGCGGGCTGGATCGGACAAAATCGGGAGCGACTTGCGGCGGAACGACGTGGATCATGTCGAACTTTACCTCGACCCTTTTGGTTTCTTCGCCATGTTTCTGTTCGAATGTTGCAATCTGCGCCGGACCGTCGACTGCGACCAATTTGGATTCCAGCTTCAGATCGATGTCATATCGCTCAACATATTCCATCAGGGCGGGCACATATTCCTTGATACCGAATAGCACTGCGCCGGTATTGTGAAACTGCACGTCTATATTGCCCAGAACGCCCTGTTTTTCCCACTTGCTGCAGGACAGATACATCGCTTTCTGCGGTGCCCCGGCGCATTTTATCGGCATCGGCGGCTGGGTGAACAAGGCTGTCCCGCTGGTCAGATGTTTGACCAGGTGGAACGTATATGGCGCGAGATCGAAGCGGTAATTGGACGTGACGCCATTTTTGCCCAGGGTCTCGGGCAGGCCGTCAATGGCTTCCCAGTCGAGCTTGATACCCGGGCAAACGATAAGCACGTCATAACCGATTTCCTGTCCGTCGGCTGTGGCAACGGAGTTATTCCCGGGATCAAAAGAGCTGACCGCGGATTTTATCCATTGCGCACGGGCAGGGATCAGGTCCTTTTCCTTGCGGTGGGTGAATTCGGGAGAAAAGGCACCGCCGCCAACCATTGTCCAGCCCGGCTGGTAATAATGGTCCTCGGCCGGATCGATAATCGCGAGCGATATATTCTTGTTGCGCTTCAACATGCTGGCAGCGGTCGCGATGCCGGCGGAGCCGCCGCCGACGATGACAACATTGAAGCGGCTCGATTTTGATAGAGTCTTCGCTGGTTTTGCCTGAGCCATTTCCGTCAGTTTAGTTGAACGGGCCCCGGACCGGCAATAGGCGAGGACGGGAGCGGGAAGATCAGCCAGCGCTGCAGCCATTTTTTGGCCGTCCTGATCGGTGATCGCACCAGACACCGCCGGGACATATGCGAACTTCAGTCCGGACTCTTCCGCTGCTTTTGCCACTGCAGCAGAACGAGGATGGTCGCCTGCCTCGTCGTCGGGCCGGTTGCAGATGATCGATTTGAAGCCGGCTTTCGCCAATGCCGTGACATCGTCAAGCCCGAGCTGCGGCGATACGCTAACGGCGTCGTTCAACTTCGTGATTTCTGGCTTGCTCGTCATTGGACATCCTTCATTATCGTGTCTCTATTTAACTTGTCACCCGGTGCGCGATCATGCCCGCCAGCAATGCGCCGACGAATGCCAGGGCGGGCAGGGGATTGATCGCCAGATCGGCTAGTCCAGGCCCCGGGCAGAGGCCGCTAATGCCCCAGCCAGCACCGAAAAGGACCGCACCGATTGTCAGTTTACGATCGATCAGCGTAGTACCGGGCAGCGAGAAATGGGCGTCGGCAAAAGGCTTGTCGAGCCGCCGCTGGATGATCCAAGCGAAAGCCATCGGAATCATCGCTCCGCCCATCACAAAGGCGAGGGTCGGATCCCAATGACCGAAGAGATCGAGAAAGCCCTGTACCCGCGCCGGATCGGCCATGCCCGAGAAGGCGAGGCCGGCGCCAAACAGCGCTCCGGCGAAAAGAGCGACCAGTATCTGTCTCACAGGAAACCTCCCGCACGCATTAGCGCGACCGTGACGAAACCGCTGGCCATGAAAATCGCCGTGGCGATCAACGAGCGCGGCGACAGGCGCGACATGCCGCAAACGCCGTGGCCGCTGGTGCAGCCGGAGCCAAGGCGTGTGCCATAGCCAACCAGCAAACCGCCGATGATCAAAGGGATGATGGAGGACGGGAAGCGGGTTTCGATGCCGCCGGTGATCTGGGAGATGATGAAGGCTCCCAGCGGCAAGCCAATAACAAAGGCTATGGCTATGCCGCGCGGCGCACCGCCATCGGCAATGCCGGTGGCGCGCGCTGCCAGTCCACTGACTCCGGCGATGCGCCCGAGGCCGAGCAGCATCACTGCGGCGGCGACACCGATCATCAGTCCGCCGATCAGGCCTTCCAGCGGCATGGCGTGGGGAAATGCAGCGAGCATCAGACGCCGTTCAACGGAACTTTGAGGTAGCGCACTCCATTATCTTCCTCGGGCGGCAAATGACCGGCCCGCATGTTGACCTGAACAGAAGGCAGGATCAGCCGCGGCATATTCAGCGTCTTGTCGCGTTCGGTCCGCATTTTGACAAACTCGTCCTCGGTAATGCCGTCATGGGCATGGATATTGTTCTTCCGCTGTTCCGCAACGGTGGTTTCCCACACATATTCGTCGCGGCCTTCCGGCAGATAGTCATGGCACATGAACAGGCGGGTGGTGTCGGGCAGCGACAACAGGCGCCGCATCGACCGGTAAAGCTGGCGTGCGTCACCGCCAGGGAAGTCGGCCCGGGCTGTCCCGTAATCTGGCATGAACATCGTATCGCCGACAAAAACCGCATCGCCGACAACATAGGCGATATCGGCCGGCGTATGGCCGGGAACGTGCATCACCGTCACTTCGAGATTGCCGATCTTGAACGTGTCGCCATCAGCGAACAGGCGGTCAAAATCCGATCCGTCCCGCTGGAATTCGGTTCCGGCGTTGAACAATTTGCCGAATACGTCCTGTACCGTCACGATATGTTCGCCAATGGCAATCTTGCCGCCGAGCTTTTTCTGCAGATAGGGCGCAGCCGACAGATGGTCGGCATGGGCATGGGTTTCGAGCAGCCACTGGACCGTCAGGCCCTGTTCCTCGGCATAGGCAATCACCTCGTCGGCGGACTCGAAGGAGGTCCGGCCGGAAGCCGGGTCGAAATCGAAGACGCTGTCGATGATGGCGGCGCATTTCGTCTCCTTGTCATGCACGACATAGGTCACCGTGAACGTCGGCTGATCGAAAAAAGCCTTGATAACGGGGAGATGCTGCTGCGCACGGGAGATTTGTTCCGTTGCATGAATCAGTGCCGAATCAGTCATAGATAATTCCTCAAATTCATATTTACATAAACTATGTAATACATTATATGTGTTGCGTCAAGATACCAACACTGCCAATTCTCGGGAGAGGTGAAGATTAATGTCAGACGCGTTGCAGGTAAAGTCAGGTTCATTGCGTATCGGTGACGTCGCGCCGGATTTTGAGGCGCGTACTACCCATGGCGTCAAAAAACTGTCTGATTATCGCGGCCGCTGGCTGATCTTCTTTTCCCACCCAGCCGATTTCACGCCGGTTTGCACAACCGAATTTGTCGCTCTGGCGCGCCATCAGGACCAGTTCGGGGCGATGGACTGCGCTTTGCTGGGCCTGTCTGTGGACAGCCTGTACGCCCATCTCGCCTGGGCCCGCGCCATCGAGGAAAAGTTCGACGTCAAAATACCTTTTCCGATTGTCGAGGACCCGAGCATGGCAGTCGGTCGCGCCTTTGGCATGATCGACGAAAATGCCGCCGACTCCGCGGCGATGCGCACCAGCTATTTTATCGATCCGGAGGGCATCATCCGGGCGACGACATGCTATCCGCACAATGTCGGACGCTCGGTCGACGAGATGCTCCGTATGCTGGCAGCCCTGCAGCTCGCCGACGAGCAGGATGTGCTGATCCCGGAAGGTTGGCAGCCTGGCGATGATGTGCTCGCAATACCGCCGCTGTCGGACAGTGATATCAGCCGCGAGGACGACTGGTTCTGCCATGTGGTGAAGGCCCCGTGACGGCAATTTTCGAAAGTCGGGACCAGGCCGATGCTGCGACCGAGAAGTTGAAAATATTCGCCCAGCCGCAGCGGTTGATGATCCTGTCTTTTCTGTTGCGTGGCGAACGCAGCGTCAGCGACATCGACACCGCAACAGGCATCGGTCAGCCGGCGCTGAGCCAGCAACTAGCAGCCCTTAGACAAGCAGATGTCGTGAAAACACGCCGTGAGGGAAAGCAGATCTGGTACGATCTTGCTGATGACGCATCCCGCCTCTGTGTGAGAACGATGGAGGCCTTGTTGACCGATGAACCAGATCCGCAGCAGATCATGGAGGCTGCGACAAAGACGGTTGCTCCAGCGAAAAAACCGATGACCGGAACAGGAACCGCCGGCTTCGCAAAAATATTATAGGATAGGGAAATTATCATGAGCAATGACAACGCCAATCAGGATCAGCAACCCGAAGCACTGAAACCGGAAGACTGGGCCGGCGAGATGGGGCTCAAATGGCTGGCCAGTCTATCGCTGTTCGAAGAGATGATCGCCCCGATTGGCGAAGCCCTGCTGGCCCGCGCGGCTTATAAAGACGGCGAGACGGTGATTGATCTTGGTTGCGGAGGCGGTGCGACGACGCTTGCCATCGCGAGTGCGGTTGCGCCGTCCGGCAAGGTCATGGGTCTGGATATATCCCCCGATCTAGTTGCCGCCGCGCAGGAGCGAGCAACAAAAAGCGGCGCGTCCAATATAGAATTTACCTGCGCCGACGCCTCCACGGTCCAATTGCCGGATGCGCCCTATGACCGTCTGTTCTCCCGCTTCGGCAGCATGTTTTTTGAAGATCCGACCAGCGCCTTTACAAATCTCCACGGCCTGGTCCGCAAAGGCGGGCGTATCGATCTGGCGGTATGGGGACCGCCGCGTGATAATCTGTGGATGATGGAAATGATGGGCGTCGTCAGAAATCACGTCGAAATTCCGCCAGCAGTGCCCCGCGCGCCGGGACCGTTTGCCTTTGAAGATCTGGAATATCTAGGCGAGATACTGGACGGCAGCGGTTTTACCAATGTCGATGTCGTCGCTTACGAAGGCCTGCAACCCGTCGGCGGGATTGGCGCAACGCCAGAAAAAGCCGTCGAATTTGCCTTTGCCTCGATGGCAGTCGGCCGCGCATTGAGTGACAAGGGCGAGGCGGTGATGGAGGCAGCCAGCAAGGAACTGACCGAAGTTTTCGCCAAGCATCACGTCCCCGGAAAAGGCGTTATGATGAAGGGTAAAGTCTGGCTGGTGTCCGCAACCGCATAGGAATCTGAACCGGTTGACCGGTCCGCAGATAACCGTGCTAAATGGCTGATCGCTTCTGTACCGGGCTATAAATAAGCGCGATTTTACCAAGTTGAGAGTGATGGTGCGCGAAGCATTCTGCAGCGAACAGGTCTCAAGTGTGATTTCCCTGATATCAGGGGGCTTGATCGACATAGCAGGGTTATTGGTAGTCACGGGCGCTTTGGCTCAATCAGGCTGCGACATATCAAACTCGCGGCGTGTGGACCAAGTCACGGTTCCCTTGTTCGGGAAAGAGAAGGAGCAGATGTGCTGATCGGATTTTTTGCAGCTATTTCGGCAGCGGTGGCAGTTGCTGCAGTTGCTTTCGGGGCTCATGCTGCATCAGGACAACAGGAAGCGGAATGGTTGCGAACGGGCGGGCTTTATCAATTGCTCCATGCCGTTGCTGCTCTGGCGATGATGGGCATCGCTAGAGGTCCAGCAATCTTGCTTCTTGTCGGCTCTGCCGTTTTCGCCCTTACATTATACGCGATGGCGTTTGGCGCACCACGTTGGCTCGGCGCTGTAACGCCAATTGGAGGGACCTTGCTGATTGGGGGATGGCTATGGGCTGGTTGGATATATTACCGCGGTTAGGATATATTCGTTTTCAGAACGATCCGATCTCGCAGTTCATTGACGACGCCCGAAACTGCTCATCGGCTCCCCTCGCAGCTAGCGATTCGATATCTCTCGCTTCCTCTGCTTCATATCCAACACTCCATCTTCTCTCAAAAGATTAGAGTGTCGCGTCGATCAGATGAAATGCCCCCCCCATTTGCGGTCGTTCAGACGAAAGCGGGCTTTTTTGGCGATCAGTCATTCGGGAAGCTATATTAAACGAGTATCCGCTAACCCCGTCCATTCCCGACGAAGCAATCCATAAATCAAAATATCGCAAATCCCAATATGCGTGCGCTCATGCTCTCGTAGACAGGCTTCACGTTTGAAGCCCAATCGTTCTGCCAACGCGATTGAAGCGAGGTTGTTGGTATCAATCTCGGCGAAAACTCGACGGCTTTTCTCTTGTTCGAATAGATATGAAATCAGTGCAGCGGTGCATTCACCTGCGATTCCCTCGCCCTGACGATCAGAAACTGTAATATATCCCACTTCAGTAACGTATGGATCGTTTGTCGGAATAGCGACAAATCGGCCGACGATTGCAGAATTTGATTTGTCGATAGCAACCCAGCTTCGTCCATTCCAATCTGCATCCATGAGCCAGGAATGCAACTCAGCGTGACTGTCAAAAGGTGCTCGCGACAGAAATCGACATTCCTTTTCGCTTGAAAGTGTCGCGAAGAGCGCCGTCGTATCTTCAGCCTCCAATTTGCGAAGCGAATATCTTTGGGCATTGATTGAAACTGTATCTAACATAATATTCTTGTGCCGCGCCCTTGGCTCGTTTGCAATTCTTGACCCGCCGTTCCGCTTCCCACTCAATTTCGGTCATTAGAACTGATGAGATCGAAAATAAAAGCGGATGGTCAGCAACCGCCCCATTTATTGCCGTTCATGTTCAAGCGTATAAGCAAGCCACAAGCTGTAAGCGAGAATTGAGAGCGGGTAGAAATATTTGGCGGTGCGTAAAAAATACGCCTGGCAAAAAGAATCCTGGCTAGAGTTTCCCCCCCGCCTGTTTGATCGCACGTCTGATGCTCATATATGTTGCGCAGCGGCAGATATTACCGCTCATTGCCGCATCGATATCGGCATCCGTCGGGTTGGGATTTTCGTTAAGCAAAGCGGTGGCTGCCAATATCTGGCCAGATTGGCAATAGCCGCATTGGGGAACATCATTCTCCACCCATGTCTCGCGTATCACATCAGCCGCGGCTCCTCCCAATCCTTCGATGGTCGTGATCTTGGCATCGTCGAGACTGTCATGCGGCGTGATACAGGCCCGTGTCGGGGCGCCATCCACATGGACGGTGCAAGCGCCGCATTGCGCAATCCCGCATCCGAATTTGGTGCCGGTCATTTTGAGATGATCGCGCAGTACCCAGAGCAGGGGCGTTCCGGCAGCCGCTGTGACAGTTTCGTTTTTGCCATTTATGTTCAGTGTCGTTGCCATGAAATGCTCCTCAATCAACTTTTCGCAATTGCCGGAACATCCAGCGTGTCGCGATTTGCGCCTATCAGCGGCAGGCTTCTGAAACGCTGCCCGGTAGCATTGAAAATCGCATTGGCCAGCGCTGGCGCTGCAGGTGGCGTCGGGGGTTCCCCTACGCCCGCAGGGGGGCTGTTGGACGCAATGATTTCGACTTCGAAAATTTTCGGGGCCTCGCCCATCCGCATGACTCGCCAGCTCGGGAAATTATCCTGCACGACAGCGCCATTCTTGGCGCTTATCTCGCCGTAAAGGGCGTTGGACAGACCAAAGATCGTGCCGCCTTCCATCTGCGCTTTTGTGTGGCGTGGATTGATAACGGTCCCGGCATCCACTGCGAGCCATATGCCCGGAATGGTCAGAGTTCCGTCCGGCGCAACCTTCACTTCGATCACGGTAGCGACATAGGTCAGAAAGGACCGGTGGACGGCGATGCCGAGGCCGTGTCCCTCGGGAAGCTTTCTTCCCCATTCGGCCATTTTGGCAGCTTGCCTGGCGACATTGGCGAGCCGACCGGTATCGATTGGATATTCTTCGGCCGAGCCACCATAATTCGTGTAGCTTGCCTGTTCTGCATTGGGGTCGATCAGTCTTGGTTCGCCGATCAGTTCGAGCAGATAGTCCTTTTGATCGCGTCCAGCGGCATGCGCTATTTCCGCTGCAAAGCTCTGGACGGCAAAGGCGTGGTAGATATTGGCAACCGACCGCAACCAGCCGATGCGCAAATGACCCTTGGCATTGCCGGATTCGACCTGCAAATTGGGGATGGCAAACGGCACGTCGGTCGCGCCCATGCCCATTTCGCCATCGGAAGGCGCGGCCATGCCGGAGTTGAATGTGGAACCAATGGGCGGGAAGACGGAACGGTGACGATAGGCGGTGCACTTGCCTTCACTGTCCAGCCCCGCTTCAAGCCTTTGTGCGCTTGTGGAATGATAGAAACCATGCCGGATATCGTCCTCTCTGGTCCATGTCACCTTGACCGGCTTGCCCACTTCCCGTGCGACAAGAGCGGCCTCGACGACGAAATCCGGTTTGGACTTGCGCCCGAACGCGCCGCCTAGCCAGGTGGCGTGGACGGTAATATCTTCCTTATCAATGTCCAGCAGATCGGCCAGTGTTTGCCGGGTTGCTTGCGGGTCCTGAACGCAGGCCCAGCATTCGAGCTTATCACCGGTCCAGCGAGCGGTCGCCGCTGGAGGCTCCATCGGCGATTGCGAGAGATGCGGGGTATAATATTCGGCGGTGATATTTTTATCAGCAGCTGCTAGCGCTGTACCAGCATCGCCTCGGCTACGGCGAACGGTGCCCGGCTGCTTCGCCTTTGCTTCCATCGCCTTGCGAAAATTGTCCGAGTCATAGCCTGCATTGGGTCCGTCCAGCCAATCGACCTCCAGCGCATTGCGTCCCTGGATCGCAGCCCATGTATCGACTCCCACAACCGCGATACCGCCAAGCGGCTGAAACAGGGCAGGTGGCTTCGCATCCGGAAGCTTCACTATTTGCAATACGCCCGGAACGGCCAGCGCGTTGCTATCGGAAACCGCACCGGTCTTGCCAAATAATTGGGGTGGCCGGGCAATTACCGCATAGACCATGTCCGGCACATCCACATCAATACCATATGTTCCTTCCCCCCGGGTCATTTTCGGGACGGTCAGCGACGGCATTGCCTTGTTGATATAGCGCCAGTCCTTTGGCTCTTTCATGACAATATCGGCTTCCGCCGGCACTTGCAGTTTGGCCGCCAATTCGGCAAGATTGCCGTAGGACAGGCTATCGCTATTTTCGCTGTTCGATACCTTGCCCAGAGCGGCGCTGCATTGGGAAGGGTCCATTTTCCAATAAAGCGCTGCGGCGGAGACGAGCATCTGTCGCATCGCGGCGCCAGCCAGCCGCAGCCGGTGAAAATTGTAGCGCACCGATCTCGAGCCATCTGTATTCTGATCGCCATAACGTTCGTGCCCTTCGGCCTGGACAATTGCGACATTCATCCAATCTGCTTCCAGTTCATCAGCGACTATCTGGGCCATGGACGTCCAGACCTGCTGGCCCATTTCCGAACGGTGACAGGTGATCCTGACCGTCCCGTCTTTCTCGATCGCAATCCACAAAGCGGGCGTGGCATCCCCGCCTTCAACATCGGTCAACGGGCTGGGACCTGCTTTTGGTACGCCCATGCTGTCGGCATCGATGACCGGTTCGGCATAAGCGGAACAGCCGGCCAGCGTTACGCCAACAATGAAGAGCCCCGTCCCCGTAACAAACCCCCGGCGGGTGAGATTGACAATCGAAACAGGCTGTTCGGTCCGCACCGGCTTTTTTTCACGCGGGGGAATGATTCCGATATCTTCCAAGAACATCTCAAACCTCTTCAATTATGGCAATAAAACCGGCGATTCACGATCCGTGCTGCATGCAAAATCAATCTATCACAATTTATTACGAAAAGAAGGATTTTTATTACGATAAACCGTTGATTTCGCGTTTGACCAGCCAGTTCGCTTTGACAGCGACCGGTTAGCGGCTAATAAGATAAACCAATGGACTATTCCGCAGCGCACTCCCGATCGATATGTTCAGAGTCAGTACTGATTGCCGACATCCGGTGGATCGCGACTCCGTTTTGACGCTGGAAGCACAAGCGAGGGAAGCGTTGAAGCGCGGCGATATACCGGCTGCGGCGGCTGCCGCCAAATCTATGATATCGGCGGACGAGGACCAACCTGCCGGCTATTTTCTGTTGGGGATTGCTGCTGCCGAAGCCGGCCAGATCGGAAAAGCCGTGCCCCTTGTCGAGGCTGCGGTCGCGCGCGGTCCCGAAGCGGAACATCTGGCACAACTGGCGAAGTTGCTCATCCTGTTGCGGCGTGATGGTGAAGCCGGTGATGCCGCGCGAAAAGCGATGGCGCTGGCACCGAGCGACGCGCGCACGTTCGATACGATCGGATGCGTTTTTACCCGGCTCGGAGACCATGAGGGATCAGTCCAGCCTTTCCAATCGGCGGTCGCAGCAGAACCGGATAATATCGACTATCGTTATAATCTCGCGGCCGCGAGCGGCTTCACCGGCAGGGTCGAGGATGCCCTTACCCATTATGAAGCCATAATTTCCGCAGATCCCGGTAATGCGCGAGCCCACTATGCCCTTGCCATAGCCTCGCGGCAAACAGCAGAATCCAGTCATGTCCCGAGGCTGAAAGCTGCTCTTGCAAAAGCACAGAAACCCGGCGACGGGCTGCGCATCCGCTATGCGTTGGCGAAGGAACTGGAAGATATCGGCGACCCGGAATCATTCCGCCATCTTTCGACGGCCAATGACGAGCACAAGCGTGCGCTCCGATATGATTTCGCGCAGGACGCGGCTATATTCGACGCGATCGAGACCCTGTTCGCCGAGCCCAAGCACAGCCTCCGCGCCGGTTCAGGACGTTCTAACCAGGCACCGATATTCGTGGTCGGCATGCCCCGCACGGGAACCACGCTGGTTGATCGCATTCTCTCTTCGCACTCCGGTGTGGCGTCGGCGGGTGAACTGCAGGCGATGCCGCTCGCGGTTAAGCGACTGGCTGCTACCGCGTCGCGTACCGTCATCGACCAGGAAACGGTGACGGCGAGCGGCAAAATCGATCCGGCGGAAATCGGTGATGCCTATCTCGCCCAGGCGGACCACCACAGACATGATGGCACGGCGCGCTTTACCGACAAGTTACCGGCCAATTTTCTCTATATCGGTCATATTGCGCGCGCCTTGCCGCATGCGAAAATCGTCTGTCTGCGCCGCAATCCGATGGATACGGTCTGGAGCAATTATAAAAATCTTTTTGCCAGCCAGTCCGCTTATTATGCTTACTCATATGACCTTCTCGACACCGCGCGTTACTATGCCCGCTTCGATCGGCTGATGGCGATGTGGGATAAATTATTCCCCGGGCTGGTGCTGCAGCTATCCTATGAACAACTGGTCGTGGACCAGGAAGTACAGACCCGGCGCCTTCTGGAGCACTGCGGTCTCGACTGGGACGAAGCCTGTCTGACGTTCCACGAGAATAGTGCGGCCGTGGCCACGCCCAGCGCGGCACAGGTTCGCCGTCCCCTCAATGCCGACGCGGTCGGAAAATGGCGCACGCACGAAGCGGCGTTGCAGCCGGCACGAGCCTTTTTCGAGGAACAGGGTATCCCGATAGAATAGAGTGATGCCGGGCTGGAAAGTCCGCAGCGAAACGCGCCGCTCATATGGAAGGGGCACCTGCCGTTTCCGACAAGTGCCCCTCCGCTTCATTCGTTAATCCAGACGGTCAGAATTTAAACCGTCCTTCAAGGCCGACGGTCCGCGGATTGAGAACGGCCTGCCGGTAATAGCGCACGGTGACACCGTCATTGACGCCAATTCGCGAGCGATCGTTGGCGACCGAAACCACTGCATATTTGTCGAAAACATTGTCGACGAACAGACCGACAGTGAACCGTTCGGTGTCGTAAGAGATGGATGCACGGTTCAGGATATAGCTCGGGATTTTGTCCCCATAGGCACGATCCCAACCGATCCGGGAAACCACTTTTCCGCGATAGGTTGCCGTCCAGTTCGCAACGATATCGCCATCCATGACCGGCGTGACATAGGTGACACCGAGGCTGGCCGTGTTCTTGGCCGAGCCAGGCAGGCGATCACCTGCCAGAGCATCGAGTTGAAGGAACCGATTGGAATAATCTCCTGGTGTCTCGCGAATGGTGATGATGCCGGGCACGTCCTCGGTCAATTTGGCGTCGGTATAGGAATATGTTCCCTGAATCGACAGTTCTGGGGTCGGCTTGAACTGGAACGAAGTCTCGAAACCCTTCGATTCCGCTGAACCGCCATTCACCGTAATACCGGTTGCACCGTAGAGCGTCGACGAATTGACCTGGATGCCTTGCCATTTGACCTGGAAGACATTGAAATTGAACGATAGCATGTTGTCGAACAATTGTGCCCGCATCCCAAGTTCAAGATTCTTGGTCGTGTCCGGTCCATATTGCAGTTCTTCGGGCAAGGCACAGATGATCTGCTGTCCGGGTGCGATATTGTCCGGGCAAGGCGCGACACGGTTCGGACCGCCGATACGATAACCCTTGCTGTAGGTGAGGTAGGCCATCAGATTCGGGGTGAAATTATAGGAAGTGTTGAATTTCCACACCCAGCCGTCTTCCCCTGCATCGCCGCCGTTCACGGGCAGATCGTATGGACTGAGCGGATCTCCCAGCACCGGCAGAGCTGCCGCGCCAGCGATCGTGGAGCTATATTTGAAGTAGCGCGCGCCGGCAGTGACCTGCCATTCAGGCGTCACCTCGAATGTGCCTTCGCCGAAGATCGCCTTCTCGGTCACTTTTGAGCTAACATAGCTGACATATTCAAGCGCTTCGGGATTGGTCACCGCGTCTACCCACGGGTGGTTCGGAATACGCTCGGCATAATCGCTTTGATATTCATTCTCGTTATAAAATCCGCCAAGCACCCAGCTAAACGGGCCGCCGTGCCTTGAAACGAGACGGATTTCGGCATTCTTCTGCTTGCGGGACGTATCCGACTGGGTATATCCGGCGAAAGCGGGGAAAAGCTCATAGTCGTAATCCAGGTCGAGCAGCAGGTCGGTCACGTCACTCTGGCCGTGGTAATTGACCTTGGTATAGGCACCCGTGGCAACAATATCGAAGATGTCCGCGACATTGGCGTTGATTTCGGCGCTGAACAGATGAGCATCGCGTTTGACCGGTTCCGTGAAACGGCTGGCGTTCTCATAGCGGCCAGTCCCGAGCACGCCGGCGCTGTTGGACTGTCCGCCACCCGTCTTGGTCTGCTGATACGCATAGGTCAGAATCAGCTTCAAATCTTCGGTGGTCTGGAACAACAACTGGTTGCGGGTGGTGAATGTCCGTTCGTAGTTGAGATCCTTTTCTCTGGTGAGATTGGCAGCATAGCCCTCGGGAGAGATGCTGTCGGGACCATCCGGTTGCGGAAGCGATACGCCCGGCTCTTTGACCAGAGTCGTATAATCGATGAAGCCGGGATCGAAATAATAGCCGGTGGCAGAACGGAATGCGACGTGATCCTGCACGATTGGAATGTTGATCATACCGTCAACCTGGACACCGAAGGAGTCGCTGTGAGACTTGGCGTAGACGCGGCCGTGGACCTCTCCTTCGACCTCGCTGGTATTGGGGCGGTTGGGAATGTAACGGATCGCGCCGGCCAATGTGCCGAGGCCGTATAATGTCCCTTGCGGTCCGAGCAGCGTCTCGACGCGCTCGATATCGATAAGCTTGAAGTCATAATAAAGGGGGACTTCGCCCAGGTAGATGCCCAAAGCATCGTCGTAGGTCGCCCCGCCATCATCGGAGCCCGATGCATTGAGACCGCGCAGGACGATTGTACCTGTTGAGCCTGGACCCGTGTCTGAAATTGTCAGCCCAGGTGTGAAATCGGCGAGATCGCGCACGTCGTCGATCCGGTTCCGTTCGAGGTCCTCGGCACTGACAACCGAAATGTTGACGGGTGTTTCCATGAGCGTCGTCGCTCGCCGCGTTGCGGTGACGATGATCATATTGTCAGCGCCGGCCGCTTCAGCAGCGATATCTTCCGACATTTCCTGTGCGTACACAGGTGTGGCGACCATAGTGCTGGTCAACATTGTCGCTGAAAGCAGGCCTAGCTTGAGTCTTGCGTCCTTTATCATTATTCTTATCCCTCATATTAAATGCCCCCCGGGGGCCAGACGTACGTCGTTCATCCTGCGACTTTGTCCTGAGGATCTTCCATTTTGCCCGCTTACCGTTATTCGGCTTTCAAGCAGGCGCTTCTAAAATTGCGGTTATGATTCCGCCCGATTTTTGCGATCCCGAACTTATTTTTCTACGCTTTCTCCTCCTTGAATGTCGGCCGACGTCGGCTTGTCATGTCCGGCCTTGAATTTGTTGATGAGTGGTTGAACCGGGAAGATGAACTGCTCGTAGATCGACAGCCGTTTGCGGTCATCCTGGCCCACCTCTTCGGATTCTCCTTCGCGGAAAGTGCCGAAAATCCGGTCGAGCAAGATCAGGGAATTGCCGTAATTACACCGCGTATCTTCATAGCTCAGCGCTGTGTGATGGAGACTGTGATGCCGGATGGTGGTGAAGACATAGGAATAGAATAGAGGCGGGTTCGAACGCACATTGGCGTGTGCAAAAGTGGACACCACGGTGAGCACATTGAAGCCGCAGAACAGGGCAGCCGTGTCGAGATCGAAGATCGCAATGACACTGAGGCTGATCAGGAACAGTTCGATCGGATTGCCCACAGATCCTTTCATGGCATTGAGCTGTGTAATGTGGTGGTGCGGGGCATGAGTCAGCCAGGCCGGATACCAGTCGTGCATCAGTCGGTGCATCCAGTATTGGCCGAACTCGTAGAGGAATATTACCAAGGCAACCTGCAGCAGAAAAGGCATCTGCATGGCCCATTCCGTGCTGATTCCAATCGACTCCTTGAAAGAGGCCAGCGGCTTGTCTGCAAGTGTCTCCGTCGCCCACCCGATCGCGGTATATTGGAGGGTGAGATAGAAAAGATCGGTAGCAAATTCCTTGCGCGTCAGGCGCCAGCCCTCGTGGCGCTCGAGCAGCTGCTCGAGGCCGAGGACGAAAAAGCTTATGGCAAGGCCGGTGACAACTATCGACCAGGGGCTATCGGTTATGGATGAGGGCGCAAACATCCAGAACAGGACGACAGCGATTACCGTTGCGGGAGGGATCAGGTTGATCAATGTCCGCTTGACCGGATTCTCGCTCTTGTCAGGACCGGATATTGTGCAGGAGCGAACAGTAGCGGAGCTGGCCGACCCGTTCTCTGTTACTGCCTCGCGATCTGACGATTTACCCATAGAAAACCTCCTATCAAGCCGGAAATCGGCCTAATGCCTCAGGTTTTCTTCTCCCAATGAATGCCGTTCTCAAACGCGACACGACCTACGATATAGATATTACCTAATGCGTCAAGAGTAATAACCACGGTTTGTTAGCATGTGCACAATAAATGTTCCAAATGCCCGAAAACACCGGTTTTTTTAGTGTTTAGCGGTTCCCTCCGGCGCGCTGGACATGGCTTGCGGCTGCGTGGCTTTCCGCTTTTGCCAAACTTCAAAATAAGGACAGCGAATCAGGACAGGCGACCACAGGCAGACGCTTTCCTTATTCGGCTTCTGCCCCGGGGCTGCTCCACCAGGAAATAGAGTGTACGTCATGCGCGCTCGTCCAGATGCCATCGGCCGTATAGCGTATGGCACCGCTGCCAGCGGCAGCACCCGGACGGGCGAGGATATCCAGAGTTTCCGCATCAATGGCGACGAAGGTCTGATCGTCGGTTGTCCGCAGCCAGACTATGCCACCACCGGTGTCAATGTCACCATAAAGCAAGCTATCGCCGACTTTGATGCGGCCAGTCACCGTGACAGTCTCGGGATCGATCCGCGCAACCGTGCCGTCTCCCTGCTCCTGTACCCAGACAGCGCCTTCGCCGGCAGCGAGAAAACCGGGCTGCTTGCCGAGCTCGGCTGTGCCGGTCACCTTGTTAGTCGCCGGATCGATACGCTCGATCGACCGTCCATCGCTGCTCACTGCCCATAATGCGTCCAGGCCATAAGCGAGAAAAAAGGTTTGCGGGGCAACATCGACGGTTGCGATCACTTCATTTGTCTCCGGATCGATGCGGGCGATTTTTCCTTCCGCATCGCTTGGTACCCAGATCGAACCGGCGCCCGCGACCACATTTGTTTCCCCTTTCGGGTTGGCAATGCCAGTGGCAATCATCGCTTCCACTTCCGCCGTATCCAGGTTGATTCGATAGAGGTTCGCATCTTCGCAATTGGCTACCCATAGCGAATCGGATAATATGGCCATCGTGCCACATGGGCGCGGCATCTTGACCGACGCAAGCATGCCTTCGGTCGACCATTGCTCGACCCGGCCCCGATTGGTGGCCCAGACGGTGTCACCGTCGACAGCGAGAAAATCCGCAAAATCCGGTACTTCAATCTCTTGCTCTACCAAGTTTGCCGGTTGCAGCGCGGTTGGAGAATCAGCTGGTGGCTGATCTGCCGGAGAGCAGGCCGCGGTAATAAGCAGCATCAGGGCGATCGAACGTTTCATGTGAATACTCCTGCGAAGTGCCGGTATCGGCACGTTAATAACGATAAGGGTTGGAATCGATGGTGGTGGTACTGCGCGTCTGGTTGCAGAGGAAAACCGTGCCGGTGAAATAAATGCCTGGCTCGGTGATCGTCTGCGCATAGGCGAAGGCCTCGCGCAATTGCTTCACCGTCATCTGCACCGGTGCTTCGTCCGGTTGATGGGTGAGTCCGTAGGGATAGTCTTCGTCGTCCTTGCTGATCTCGACGTGGCAGCCCATGACGTGGGTTACGGGATGCGTATCAACAAATTCGATCAGCCGCTTCATGCTGTCGAACCAGGGTTCCCAGTAGGTAATGTAGCAGCGCCCGCGATAGAACATGTCGCCGGTGTAGAGAATCTGGGTGTAATTATCATAATAGGCAAATTCCGACACCACGTGGCCGGGCGAGCCCCAGATCTCGATCTCGCGGCCGCCCAGATCGAGAGTCACGCTTTCCTCCGGATAATTGGTCATGCCCCAGAAACCGAGCATTTCTTCGTGGGTTAGACCCATGTAGCGGGTGTTCGGCCGGTCGGCGAACTGGTTGACTGCAGCATAATGGTCCGAGTGGAGATGACTGAAGGCAACCAGCAGTTCCAGACTCGCCGGATCGCGACCGTTCCGCGAACACCAGTCCGCGATACACTCGTCTATCACGCCGCGCAGATCCCAGTCATTTCGCAGCGTGGTGAATCCTTCGTCAAGCAGCAGGACGCGGTCGTTGCCGAAATAAAGCGGCGTGAACGGTGCCTCGAAACTATAGGCTTTGTTCTGGCGCAGGATCGCGGTGTGCGCATTATACCAGTGGACTTGAACCGGTGGATCCGTGTTGTCCATGCAGGAAGCCGATCCGCAAATCCATCGCTTGGGAAAGCCCCCCGGTGCGGGAACATTGCTTTTGAAATCTATTGGCGCCGGGCGCGTGGCGGCCATTGCCGAACTGCTGAATGTGGTTAGCGCATTACCGGCAACCGCAACCGTGGCGGCTGCGGCATTATATGATATGAAAGTGCGACGATCCATGAAAGTCCTCTCTGATTCTAAAACGGCCGGGGCGGGTTGATCTGGGGCACGTCTTCAGGCCAGACCGGCGTCCGCTGGTCGGGGCTGACCCCGTTGAAAAGCACAAAATCCGGCCGGATGAGCAACATCTCCTGGCCGCTGATTTCGCGCGCATATTGCAGCACTTCGTCGATCACGTCCGGTTCGAGCTGCAATATCCGTTCATAAGGCTTGTAGGTTGCGAAGCGCGGGTAATATCTGCCCGGCGCGAACATCATTTCGATATGGCCACCAAGGATCCATTTTGGCGAACGGTCCGCCGCGAAAGTTTTCAGCCGCTCGAGCGATGTCACGAAATCGCGGTCATTGCTGATATTGATTTTGCCGGGATACAGGAAGTCTCCGGTGAACAATATTTGGCAATAGGGATCGTAAAATGCGACTCCATCCTTATGGGTGCCGGGCGTGGGGATAACTTCGATCACGCGGTCGCCAAGATCGATTGCGCCGGCGCCGGAGGGCCAGCTGCTGCGAAATCCATAATGTTGTTTCATTACATCGAAAGGTGGGGGCACGATGGTTGTATCGGGTCGTCCGGCAAATTGTACCAGCCCCTGGTTCTGGGCAATGTCTTCGCCCGATGTCAGGGCAATGGTCAGAGGCACCCTGCTTCGCCCTCTTGCCTGTCCCCAGCGGGTGACGATGGCATCCACTGTCTCGCGCAGCGGGTAATGTTTCGCGTTGGCAGTTGCGCCGCTGTCGATCAGCAGAGCCCCCTTGTTGCCAAATAGCAGATAGGTGAAGGGCGCTTCCCAATGCACGCAGACATTTTGTCGCAGGACGAAACTGTCCTCATTATATTGTACCACCTGTACACGTGGATCGCGGTTCTTCGCTGCCACGTTGGAGCCGTAGGTCCAACGAAAGGCCAGCCTGCCCGGAGCCGGCCCGTCGCTGTTGTAATTATGAGTTACTGGTCCTGCTGGGTGGAGTGGCACCGCTGAATCGGTGTTGCGGACGCCGGGAGGATTATATCCGAATTCGGCGTTGCCATTGCCGGAGGCAGTGGGATTAAGGGCTGGTGCAGACGTTTGCGGCATCGAATACTCCTGACTAAGGTTCCAGTGCGGCGTTAACCGACTGCTTTCGATGCATGCTCCCCCGAGACGCCGCGTTTCACCCGATTTCCGGATGATTCGGCATGCGTATTCAGGAAACATACGGATATTACTAAATATATCAATAGTAATAAATATAGATGGACAACGAGTAGTTTTGCCGCAATGCTGCAACTGCGAAAGGAAATCGAATCATGATTAAAGGGATACGCCGCGCAGGGGCATTGGCAATGCTGGCATGTGCATTCATTATAACGTCGTGCTCGCCAACGGCTGAGGAAGCGGCAGCACCACGCACTGAATTTAATATTGGCTGGTCTATCTACGCAGGCTGGATGCCTTGGCCATATGCCGAACAGGCCGGCATCGTTAAGAAATGGGAAGATAAATACGGCATCAAGATCAATATCGTTCAGGTTAACGACTATGTTGAATCCGTGAACCAGTACACCGCTGGTCAACTTGACGGCGTCACCGTCGCTAATATGGATGCGCTTACCATCCCCGCTGCCGGCGGCAAGGACACCAGCGCAATCATTGTTGGCGACTATTCGAACGGCAATGATGGCGTGCTTTTAAAAGGTACCGACGACCTTCACGCAATCAAGGGCCGGAAAATCAATCTCGTTGAACTTTCGGTTTCTCATTATCTGCTGGCACGCGCGCTTGATGCAGTCGGTCTGTCGATGACTGATGTCAGCACCGTCAATACTTCGGACGCGGACATAGCCGGTGCCTTCTTGTCGAAGGATGTGACGGCCGCGGTCGCCTGGAACCCACAGCTGTCGACGATGAAGCAGGCGCCGGGTGCAAAAATGGTATTCAGTTCTGCCAATATTCCGGGCGAGATTCTCGACCTGTTGGTCGTTGATACCGCAACGCTCAAAGCCAACCCAAATCTCGGCAAGGCCCTCGCCGGAATCTGGTACGAGACAACCGCACTGATGCAAAAGCAGGATGAAGAAGGCAAGGCGGCGCGAGCGGCAATGGCTGCACTCGCCGGCACAACGCCGGAAATGTTCGACGGTCAGCTTGCAACCACCTTCCTTTATGCGGATCCCAAGTCTGCCGTTGCGGCAACATCGGACAAGTCACTGATCGAAACCATGACCCGCGTGCGCGACTTCAGCTTCTCGCAGGGACTGTTCGGTCAGGGCGCGAAGTCGGCCGATGCTGTGGGTATGGCATTCCCGGGCGGCAAAACGCTGGGGGATAAGAATAATATCACCTTGCGCTTCGACGAGACATATATGCAAATGGCCGTTGATGGGGCGCTGTAATCTGACGACCTCTGGAAACAGCAAGATCGGGATAGGAGTATCATGCGCTGGGTGAATCGTCGCATAAGTCGAGGCAATAATCTGCTCTTGGGCTCCATTCCGATCTTGATACTGGTCATGATCTACTTGTTTGCGGCGGCAGAGCGCCACTCGATCAATCCCAGCGACAAGCTTCTCCCGCTACCCGGAGCAATGGTTCAGGCCATGTGGGGACTGTTGTTCGAACCCGACCAGCTTACCGGCCGGTTACTCTTCTGGGCGGACACGTTCGCCAGTCTCCAGCGGCTCGGACTCGGGCTCGGCATTTCGACTCTGTCGGCGCTGCTGGTAGGATTGCTCATTGGTATCCTGCCGCCCGTTCGCGCTACCTTCGGCATGTTGGTGACCGGCATAGCGGTCATCCCGCCTATTGCCTTGCTGCCGATATTGTTCATTGCCTTCGGTCTTGGGGAGGCGTCCAAAGTGGCGCTGATCGTTATCGGTATCGCGCCCTTCATGATCCGCGATATCGCTGCCCACATCGGGGGCTTGCCGAGAGAACAGATCGTCAAGGCGCAGACTCTGGGCGCAAGCACCTGGCAGCTGATATTACGGGTCGCATTGCCGCAGGCCATGCCACGGCTGATCCAGGCGGTGCGGCTGTCGCTTGGGCCGGCATGGGTATTCCTGATCTCTGCGGAGGCGATCGCGTCCGATATTGGTCTGGGATATCGTGTCTTTCTCGTCAGGCGCTATCTCGCGATGGATGTAATTCTGCCTTATGTCGCGTGGATTGCGTTGATCGCAGTGGCGATGGACTTTCTTCTCGCCCGCTCCAGTCGCAGCCTGTTTCCATGGGCACATGGAGCAAGCCGTTGAGTACGGTTCTCAGCTTGCGAAACCTGTGGGTCGAATATGGCGACAAGGTGGTTCTCGAGCGCATCAACCTCGAGATTGAAGAAGGCTCTTTTGTTTCGATCATCGGACCTTCGGGGGCAGGCAAGAGCAGCCTGCTTCGGGTAATATTGGGACAGGAAGCACCGACATCCGGTTCGATCCTGCTCGACGATGTACCGCTGAATCCCGAATGCGGGCCTGACCGTGGTGTCGTGTTTCAACGCTATTCCGTATTTTCGCATCTGACGGTCCTCGGCAATGTATTGTTCGGCCTCGAATGTGCCCAGGCGCCGTTAACGGCACGACTATTCGGAGCGCGGCGGCGCGTAGCGGTTGCGGAAGCGGAAGAGATGCTGGCGGCGGTTGGCCTAAGCGATAGTCTGCACCTCTATCCGGCGCAGATGTCCGGCGGCATGCAACAACGTCTGGCGATCGCGCAGGCGCTCATAAAACGGCCACGTATTCTGTTACTCGACGAACCTTTCGGCGCCCTTGATCCGGGCATCCGGTCGGATATGCACGCTTTGATAACGCGGTTGTGGAGCGAATATTCCCTGACTATAATCATGGTTACCCATGATATCCGCGAAGCGTTCTCGCTTGGAACCAGAGTTCTGGCCCTGGACAAATTACGCCAGGATCCGCACGCCCCGCACCGCTACGGTGCGTCCGTGGCCTACGATATTCCGGTTGATAGAAAGAACGCACTATCGGAAGATATGGGCATCGGCGCAGCGAGCAATTACAGTGTCGAAATTGTCAGCAGTATTACTGTTGACACAACTAATAATAACTGAGAGGAGCAAAAACATGATATCGGAACCAACCAAACTAGCCCGGCTCAGTATGAGCCTACCTGCAGAATTATTGCTTCATCTCGACAATATGGTCGAAGAGCGGGGCCTGCCGTCGCGGTCCCAGCTAATGTCAGAGCTGATTCGTCATGCGCTGGCTGAACATGAGGCGCTGACTCGACCCGAAGAGATGCTCGCAGGGACCATTACGCTGGTTTATAGTGGAGACCACGCAGGCGTGCGCCAACAGCTCGCTACGACCCAGCTACATTACCTAAAAGAAGTCATCTCCTCTCAACATGTTTTTCTCGAGGACGACCAGTCACTCGAGGTGCTGCTGGTACAGGGGCCAGCGGTACGGCTCGACGGACTTTGCGATTCCTTGCGGCGCATTCGTGGGGTGCATCAGCTACGGCTTGTCACCACCACAGCCTTGCTGCCGCCGCTTCACGAACAGGACGAAGCAACTGAAAAGAGCAGAAAGACCAGGAGCGCCGCGGCATGATCAAGCCACTTGCGGATCCTATGGCGGCGCGCGATCATGCGCGGGCAATGGCGGGCACGAAGGTCGACACCATGCCCGTCTTGCCTCCGGTCGCCGAGGATTTGCCCGCCGATGTGGCCGCCGAGGATTTGCTCTGGGAAGAGACGATAGCCGCTGGCGGCTATACCACCCGCACGCTGGCGCGAGGTTCGCGCCTACGCCTCATCGACCTTGAGGGTGACGCCTGCGCCTCAGTCCTGATTTTCAACGCAGAAATGCCATCCGAACGACTCAATATCGCGGACACCGTGAAGGTGCAGTGGAATGCCTATCTCGGTGCCGGCAAGTTGCTGCTCTCCGATATGGGCCGGGTCATGATGAGCATATTGAAGGACGATGCGGGGACCCATGACGCATTTTGCGGCACATCCAACGCCGCGACCAACACAGGAAAATATGGAGAAGGTCACAACAGCAGTGCCTTTCCCAACGGCCGTGACCGTCTTTTGCTGGGATCCGCCAAACACGGGCTAGAACGACGTGACGTACATCCGTGCGTCAATTTTTTCAAAGGAACGAAGATCGAAGCCGACGGGACGATTACCCCGGTGGTTGGTCCCTTTGATGCCGGGCGGGAACTGGTCCTGCGCGCCGAGATGGATGTGATTGTCGTTATCGCCAATTGCCCGCACATTCTCGATCCGCGCGAGAAATGGACAGTGACCCCGCTGCGCATTTCCGCGTGGCGCGGGGCCGTGACACCCGAAGACGACGATATTCGTAATGCTACGCCAGAGGGCTTGCGTGCCTTTCAAAATGTTGAAGATTATTTCCGTCGCTAGGAAGGGATCGTGCCTCCAAAATGACAACTCCCCTAGAAACTCCCGTATTGTCCGGTACCGTCGTTCATGATGAAATCGTGCCCGCGCGGGCGCCGTGGCTTCATCATCTCGCTGCCGGTCAAACCCTTCATATTGTCGATCTGGAAGGCAACCAGGCGGTCGACTTTCTGCTCTATTCAGCCGCCGACGACTCCGAACGCTATAGCGCGCAGGACACCGTCGCAGCGCAGGGCAATCTGTTTCTTCGCGCCGGTACTGTTCTGCGGTCGAACGAAGGGCGCGCGATGATGACCATCCTCGCTACTTCGGTCGATTACCACGATACGATCGGTGGCGCCTGTTCCTGCGAGTCCAATACACTGCGCTACGGTCATCATACCAAGAGCCAGCATGCCTGTGTCGAGAATTTCCTCGAGGCCAATCTGACCGAAGGGCGCGGCAAGCGCGATATTGTTTCCAACATCAACTTCTTCATGAACGTGCCGGTCGAGGAAGATGGAGCGCTGGGGATCGTCGATGGTATTTCGGCCCCGGGGCTGACGATCGACCTGCGCGCGGAAATGGACCTGATCGTAGTTGTGTCCAACTGCCCGCAAATCAACAACCCGTGCAACGGTTTTGATCCAACCCCGGTGCGAATGATCGTCACCGCATGAGCGTTGAAACGGTTCTTATTGCCAACCGCGGAGCGATAGCTACCAGAATTATTAGGACGATACGCGACATGGGGATGCGATCGGTTGCGGTCTATTCCGAGGCCGATGCCGATTCCCTGCACGTATCGCAAGCGGATGTGGCCGTCTGTATCGGTCCCGCCCCGGCGACCGAGAGCTATCTCGACATTGCCGCGATCATCAATGCCGCACGCGAAACCGGTGCCGGCTTCATCCATCCCGGTTACGGCTTTCTGGCCGAGAATGCCGAATTTGCAGAAGCATGCGCTGCTGCCGACATTGTTTTCATCGGCCCCACGCCGGAAGATATGCGAACATTCGGTCTGAAGCACAGTGCCCGTGCGCTGGCCGAAGAGCACGGCTTGCCTCTCGCACCCGGTACGGGGCTTCTTGGCGACGAGGATGATGCCGCACGCGCTGCGAACGAGATCGGCTATCCGGTCATTCTGAAAGCCACCGCTGGCGGCGGCGGCATTGGCATGCATATTTGCGAGGATGAGGCGGCCGTACGCAAGAATTGGGACAGCGTAGCCCGTCTCGGCGCAGGGAATTTCGGCGACGCCGGTGTGTTTCTGGAACGCTATATCGCCCGCGCTCGTCATATCGAGGTGCAGATATTCGGCGACGGGACCGGCCGGGTCATGCCGCTCGGCGAACGAGACTGTTCGCTACAAAGACGGAACCAGAAGGTCGTCGAGGAATCGCCTGCGCCGGATCTCGACGATCACGTGCGGCGCGAACTGATCGCCGCAGCGGTCCGCCTGGGCGCAGCTGCCCGCTATCTTTCCGCTGGTACAGTCGAATTCCTGTTCGACGCCGAGCGTCAGGAATTTTTCTTTCTGGAAATGAACACCCGGCTGCAGGTCGAACATGGCGTCACCGAAGAGGTGATGGGGATTGATCTTGTCGAATGGATGATCCGCGGGGCAACGGGGGACTTCTCGTTCCTGGATCGCAAGCCGCCAGTGTCAAAAGGCCATTCGGTGCAGGTACGCCTATATGCCGAGGATCCTGCGCTGGATTATCGCCCGACCAGCGGCACGATCACTGCCATCAGTTTTCCTGAATCTATTCGTGCCGAAACATGGTGCACGGCCGGCAGCGCGATCAGCGCCTGGTATGATCCGATGATCGCCAAGCTCATCGTTCACGCCGATACAAGAGAGGCAGCCATTGCGGCAATGCAGGTCGCGCTCGACGAAAGCCGCGTGGACGGGCTCGAGTCCAATCTCCGCTGGCTGCGCGCCGTCATCCGCGATGAACGCTTCATTTCCGGACAGGTCGCGACCAGATTGCTGGATACGATCGTCTATAATCCGCACAGCATCCGGGTGGTTTCCGGCGGCACAGCAACCACGGTTCAGGACTGGCCGGGCCGCGTCGGTCTCTGGTCGGTCGGCGTGCCACCTTCCGGCCCGATGGACGACCATTCCTTTCGCATCGGTAACCAGCGGCTTGGCAATCCGGAAGGAACGGCCGGGCTCGAGATCACGTTTACCGGTCCAACCCTCTATTTCAACGCACCCGCACGCATTTGCGTCACGGGAGCCGATTTCGGCGCCCGGCTGGACGATGAACCAGTGGAACGGGGCGTCCCGCTCGACATCGCTGCAGGCCAGACGCTCGCGCTTGGCCGTGTGAGCGGCGGCGGCATGCGCGGTTATATATTGATCGCCGGTGGCCTCGACATTCCAGCCTATCTCGGCAGTCGCAGCACGTTCGAACTGGGTCAATTCGGAGGCCATGCCGCACGAAAACTGGTGGCAGGTGACACGCTGCATCTGGCGGAAGCGGAGGTCAGCGCGCCCGCACCGGTTTCCGAAATATCGGATTTCGGCAACCACTGGACGCTGCGTGTCCTGTACGGTCCCCACGGCGCACCGGACTTTTTCACCGACGACGACATCCGCGCGACCCTCGATGCCGATTGGCGTGTGCATTATAACAGCAACCGCACCGGTGTTCGTCTGGTCGGACCCAAGCCGCAATGGGCAAGGGCCGATGGCGGGGAGGCGGGCTTGCATCCCTCCAACATTCACGACAATCCTTATGCTATCGGTGCGGTCGATTTTACCGGCGACATGCCGATCATCCTCGGCCCCGATGGACCATCGCTCGGCGGATTTGTCTGTCCGTTCGTGGTGATCGCCGCGGATCAGTGGAAAATCGGACAGCTTGCCCCGGGCGACCGCCTGCGTTTCGTACCGGTCACGCTTGATGATGCCAAAGCTGCGGACCGCGTCCCACTAGAACTGACGGCGAACCCATCCCGCACCGGCCCGCAGCGCGAGATCGCCGATCTTTCCCCGATCCTCGCTGACACACCAGCCCAGGGGCTGCGCCCCCGCACGGTGTACCGGCAGCAGGGTGACCGCAATATATTGGTCGAATATGGAGAGATTGTCCTCGACATCGAACTGCGCATTCGCGTTCATGCCCTGATGACGCTGCTCGAGGAAAAAGCCTTGCCAGGCGTGATCGATATCGTGCCCGGCATCCGCTCCTTGCAGCTGCATTTCGATGACGACATTCTTGACCAGAGGGGCGCGCTTGCTGCGCTCATGGAAGCCGATAATCAACTGGGCGATCTCGAGGACTTCACGGTTCCTTCCCGGATCGTGCATCTGCCACTCAGCTGGCGGGACCCGGCGACGCTGGAAACGATCGAAAAATATATGGCCGCCGTCCGGGACGATGCACCATGGTGCCCGGACAATATCGAGTTCATCCGGCGCATCAATGGCCAGCCCGACGCGGACGCTGTCGAGGACATTATTTTCGACGCGAGCTATCTCGTAATGGGGCTGGGCGACGTCTATCTCGGTGCGCCCGTGGCGACTCCGGTCGATCCCCGGCACCGGCTGGTAACGACCAAATATAATCCGGCCCGGACATGGACCCCGCCCAATGTCGTCGGAATAGGCGGTGCCTATATGTGCATTTACGGCATGGAAGGCCCCGGCGGCTATCAGTTGTTCGGCCGCACCATTCAGGTTTGGAACACCTATCGGCAGACCGATGCCTTTGTTGACGGCAAGCCCTGGCTGCTGCGCTTCTTCGATCAAATCCGTTTTTTCAGCGTAAGTGCCGAGGAACTGGTCGAATGGAGAAGGGATTTTCCCAATGGCCGCCGTTCGATCCGGGTCGAGGAATCGGAATTCCGTCTGGCCGACCATCGTGCCTTTCTGGCTGAAAATGCCGAATCCATTGACGCTTTTGAAGCAACGCGTCAGTCCGCATTTGAGACCGAACGCGCCGAATGGCAAAAAAGCGGAGAATTCGACCGTGTCACCCAACTGGCAGAAGACCCCGCAATCGGCGCTCCTGTTGCTCCCGCAATCAAAGTGCCCGAGGGCACTGACCTGATCGAGGCCCCCTTTGGCGGAAGCGTGTGGAAGCTATTGGTTGCAGAAGGGGATGAGGTACAGGCAGGGGACGTGATTGCCGTGATCGAAGCGATGAAGATGGAAAGTCCGCTCGAAAGCCCCGATAACGGCACGATTGCAGCACTTTATATCCGCGAGCGTCAGTCGCTGGAACCCGGCGCGCCAATGCTGGCGCTGAGGAGGCACTGATGACCATGCTCGACCGGCAAAGCCCAGCAGCGATCGCATCAGCCGTAAATAGCGGGAAAACAAGCGCGCTTGCAGTGGCGCAGGAAACGCTCGCTCGTCTTCACGCTTATGATGCGGTGCAACCGCAAATATGGATCAGCCGGGCCGAGCCCACTGATTTGCTTGCTGCTGCCCGCAAGATTGATGCCCGCATTTCGGCTGGAGAACAGCTCCCGCTTGCTGGCGTGCCCTTTGCAGTAAAAGACAATATCGACGTCGCCGGGTTTGAGACCACGGCGGGTTGTCCTGCCTACGCCTATTTCCCGGCCGCTTCTTCGACCGTGGCTGCAAAGTTGCTCGAAGCGGGAGCCATTTGCGTCGGGAAAACCAATCTCGATCAATTCGCGACTGGCCTTGTCGGCACCCGCAGTCCTTATGGCATACCGCGCAACGCCTATAATCTGGCTTATGTCAGCGGCGGATCGAGTTCGGGGTCGGCCGTCGCGGTTGCGGCGGGCCTTGTCGGTTTCGCACTTGGCACCGATACAGCCGGCTCGGGACGGGTCCCGGCAGCTTTCAACCATCTTGTCGGCCTCAAGCCCACTAAGGGCCGCTGGAGCACAGACGGCCTCATACCTGCGTGTCGCACCATCGACTGTATCACGGTGTTTACCGATAATCTGTCCGATGCACGGCTGGTGGACGATGTGCTCGCGGGCTTTGATCCATCTGATCCTTATTCGAAGCCGCTGGCTGATTGCTCGATTCAAGCCAAGCGGATCGGCGTGCCGCGCCGCGACCAGCGCGCATGGTTCGGCGATAGCCAGTCCGAATATCTATATGATCAGGCGATCGCCCGTTTGGGAACCGATGCGGAAATCATCGAGCTGGACATATCGCCGCTCAACGAAGCGGCGAGCCTTCTTTACAATGGTCCCTGGGTCGCTGAACGAACGGCAGCCATTGAGGATCTCTTGGCCAGCAATCCCGATGCAATCCATGAAACGGTACGCGCGGTTGTCGAGCCCGGGTTAAACATCAGCGCGGTCGATCTGTTCAAAGGCATGTACCGCCTCGCTGAACTCAAACGCCAAGCGGACGGGCTATGGGACGAGGTCGACCTGCTCGCCTTTCCCACCACCGGCACCACCTATCGCGTCGCGGAACTGTTGGTGGCACCGATCGCGTTGAACAGCAATCTCGGCTTCTACACCAATTTCGTAAACCTGCTCGACATGGCAGCAGTCGCTGTGCCCGCCGGCACCCGTTCGAACGGGACCGGCTTCGGTATCACCTTGATCGGCCCTGCCGACAGCGATCAAGCCTTGCTCGGTGCAGCAGAAAACTATCTCGCGGTAGCAGAACTGCCTGCTCCGCCCGCACTTGATCTGGAGGGAAAAATGGAAAGCGTGAAACTTGCCGTCGTCGGCGCCCATTTGAAAGACATGCCACTGCACTGGCAACTGACCTCGCGCGATGCCGTGTTCGTCGGAGCCTTCGAAACCGCTCCCACCTATCGCCTTTTCGCGATCGCCGACAGCGTCCCGCCAAAGCCGGCGCTGGTACATAGCGAGGATGGTGCTGCCATTAAGGTCGAAGTCTACGAACTCGACGTCGCCGCCTTCGGTAGCTTTGTGGCAGAAGTTCCTGTCCCGCTCGCAATCGGGACCGTTACCTTGGCCGACGGCAGCAGCGTCAAAGGCTTTGTTGCCGAGTCTCGCGCCACGACAGGCGCACAGGATATTACGAATCTCGGCGGCTGGCGCGCCTTTATCGCCGCGAAATAGCACGCTTGTTAGCCGCTAAGCAGGAGAAACTTGCGTCACCGCTAGTCACGCAAATATTACGCTTGACGTGTTTGATAATATCAATACCATAGCCGTCATACCAAAAAATAAGAATCGTTCACAGGAGAGACACTGCAATACCGGGCCGGTTTCGCGCTCGGGCAGTAGCTATTCTTGGGCCTCGGCCCTCAGGTTAAAGAGGTAGGTGGTATGAACGGAGTTCGGGTAGGAAACAGGATCATTGGAGCCGAAGCGCCAGTCACTGTCGGATGGGAAAACATCGGCAGGGTCGAAGGCGGACCGGCCAAGCAATTCATTTTCACATATTTCCAGCCCACCGTGCTCTTCGCCGTCTTGGCCTTCTGGTATTACGCACCCAGTTCCATTGCCGTAGCATCCACGGCCATCATGATCGGGATCGCTTTCAAGCTGTTCCTGCTCGGACTCGAATGGGTCAATCCGCGTTATGATAGCTGGCGTCTAACCTGGAAGGAATTTGCCACCGACCTATTCTATGTCGGGCTCGGTTACACGTTGCTCCGGATGGTCGACAATTACATCGGCGACGGAGTCATGATTGAAGCCATTCAAGGCTCTTTTGACTGGGACAAATTCTCATGGTTCACCGGATTGCCGCTGCTTGTGCAGGCTCTCATGATCTCGCTGATTTTCGAATTCGGTCAATATTGGATGCATCGCGGCATGCATAATTGGTATCCGCTCTGGCTGACCCATGCGCCGCATCACTACATCACCCAATTGAACATCAACAAGGGCGCGGTCGGCAATCCTATCGAACTGTTCCTGATCGGGCTTGGCATCGGCGGCTTCTTCGATTTCATCCCGCGGGCCTTTCTGCTGGCAGGCGCGATCGGACTGACGGTCGGTATCTACCAGCACATCAATGTCCGCTTCAATTCGCCGCGCTGGTGGCGCTTTCTGTTCAACACCACCGAGCATCACAGCGTGCACCACTCGCAAGATTATGAAGCAACACGCAGCAATTTCGGCGCCAGCTGGATTATATTCGACCGCCTCTTCGGAACCTGTGTCGATGGCGAGGCGGAATTGCTCGGAATGGAAGGCGGACGACGGATGCCGATCAACGAGACCATGACCTTTCCGTTCACCGAAGGCTATAAGTCAATCAAGTCCCGGATCAAGGATCGCCGGCAGCCACCGACCGCGATACCGGCCGAATAGTTGACCATTTTGCCCCTGCCTGAAACAACTTTCTCTCGGCAGGAATTATATTTGCCACTGAGCGGTGCAAAGCGACAGGCTCTCTTGTTTCTCGGAACTTGCTGGAGGAATTGTAAGTGAAATTGCCTTTCATCGACTGGATCTGGCGCGCGAAGGGCTCGCTGCCCCTCGAAACGCCAATGTCCCCGGCAAGCGCTTTCGACAAGCTTGATCCGCTATTCCAGACCAATGGAACAAGCTACGAGATCGAAGGCGACACGCTGACGTTCAGCAAGCATAATCCCGCCGCCCAGGACAAGTTGGCAACTTTCACCAGTGGCACGCTGACGGTCGACGAGCGAGAAGGGCGTTCGGTGCTCACATATAAGGTGACCAGCCCGGCATTGCTGGCTTGCTTTCTGGCCCCGTTGCTGTTTCTGGCCTTGGGCCAGGTTAACGTCGCGATTGGCGAGTATGAAAAGTCCAAAGCTGAAGCAGCAGAAAAGTCCGGAAAAGACGCCGATAAATCGGAAAAAACTGACGAAGAGGACAAGGATGTAAAGTTGCACTGGTTTGACGCAGCCTTGGGTGCACCCGCACCGGAAAAGCCGGACAAAAAAGACAAAGAAAATGAAAAATATGAAAAATACTCGCCCAAAACCGCTTATATTTTAGCGGCGATCTTCGCGACGCTCTACGTCGTAGGACGCATTCTTGAGCCATGGCTAATGAAGTCGAGGTTTCGCAGGACATTGTCAGATATGCCGTCGATTAATGACATAAATTCAGTCGAACGACTTAGTCGGGAATGATATTCGAACTTCGTTCCCATCAATAGCTGCTGCACCCTTATCAATTTGTCGATTGAGAAGTTCGAGATATCAAAGGGCCGAAATACCGCGAAGACAAGCCTGAAACAGACTTTTGCCGCTCAGTACGATGAATATATATAATAATAGGGATATCTTTCTCAGCTTTGCGAAGGCGCAACCTTTCCAAGTGGTGACCGCACCTTGCTTTTCATCTTTTTCCGGGATCCGGAATATTGTGAGTCTAATAATTTTTGCGATTTGGCTTTTTGATCGCGTCAAATTTTTCACCGTCATCCATGTTCCCAAAAAGGCTCGTTTCCCTGCGCACGTCCAGCAGCGCATGCATGGCGACCTGACGCCGTCTTTTAAAATGAAGACAGCAAAGCTGCATAAGAGGCTGGCAAAATCCAGCCTCGCCGGGATGCCCCTGAAATTGCACTCAAGTCGCGAACAAGGCTGGTTCGAACATGGAATGGCAAAAGCTATCAATTGCTGGTTGGAGATGTGGGCTTTCAATATGACGGCACCTACCCGGTTGCTGCCATTCGAGTGCGAGTAAATGGGTGCACACTGAATGTCTGCTTACAGGGGCGAACAAAGGTCTTTGGAAAGATGACATCCAAGCAGTGACGTCGGAAGGTGTGTTTGCCATCTTCGATTGTACCGATAGCAAATCACAAATTGCCCAGGCAAAGCGTCACCCACGCCATACCCACGAGCGTCTCCACATTTGGGCACTTTCAGCAGCAAGCGCGATTTTACTAAGCTGAGAGTGGTGGTGCCGCTTAGAGGATTCGAACCTCTGACCCCCGCATTACGAATGCGATGCTCTACCAACTGAGCTAAAGCGGCATCGATGAAATGGATGAGGGTCTGGCTCAAGCAATTTCCATTGATCGCGCGCCATTAACAGCAGAGCTTTGCTGTGACAAGTCCGCGCGGTTGATATTTCGAGCAGTCGTCTTCGGCTGGTTCGGGTCTTCGCGCCAATCGGGCCTGGCGATCATCATCGCGAAATTTACTATATATTTACCATGTGCGGTGCAGACCAGTGTGGAATTGATGCAATCGCAATGGGGCAGCATGGAAAACCTACAGAATCACAGCGAACTTGGCGACCAGGACATGGCTTCGGTGCCTGATTACACGGTCTTTGACGATGACGACGCCGCTGTAGAGGCGCCGCCGCCGATCAGTCAGGATGAGCGCCGCATGCATGTGCGTGCCTATAATTTCTGGGCCGGCTTGCTCGGTGAACGGCAATTCCCCAATGTCGAGGATCTGTCCCCCGAATCAGACGATGATTTCGGGCCAAACAGCGTTTTGCTCGATTTTACCAATGGCGTGGAAAATCCGTCGATCCAGTTTCTGGGCCGCGAGCTTCGGGAAGAGTGCAAGATCGATGCGTCGATCACCGCGGTAGCCGACGTGCCGGCGCGTTCGCTGCTGTCGCGGATTACCGATCATTATCTGCAGATTATCGCCAATCAGGCGCCGATCGGCTTTGAAGCCGAATTCGTCAATCACCAGGGCATCACGATCATGTATCGCGGCATCCTGCTGCCTTTCTCGACCGATGATGACACAATCGATTTCATCTATGGCGTCATCAACTGGAAAGAAGTGGCCGCCGACGCCGTCCAGCAGGAGATTGAAGAGGAAGTGTCTGAAGCGATGCTCTCCGCTCCGGAACGGAAGGTGGCAGGCCCGGTCTGGGAAGACGGGCCAAATGCGACCAATCGGGATGATCGGGAACCAACGCCGCAACTGGAACTCACTTCCGCATTTGAAATCATACCGGAAGAGGTTGTGGCGGAATCGCCAGACCAGCCAGCCGAGGATGCAAGTCTGGCCGACTGGTTGTCCGCTGCCCGGAGCAGCGCCGACGATGCCGTGCATAATGAACAGCGCAGCCGTGCGGCGCTTTATGCCGCGATCAGCCATGCCTATGATTTCTATCTGATGACCGAGCTGTTTCCAGGCGAATATGAGATGCTGCTCGAAGATAGCGGCCTGGTAGTGCAGGAACGCGCGCCAATGACACCGATTGTCAAACTGGTATTTGGCACCCGTTATGACAAGACGCGCCTGACCGAATATGCAGCTGTGCTTAAATATGCGAAACGCAACGCGATTGCCAAAGGGGCACTCGGCGATCTCCTCGGCCAGCATGAGGGCGGTCTGAAGGCGATTGTCCATGCCGAACGCGCTGCAGGACGGACCTCCGGTCTGCTGAACAAGCTCAGGTCAGCCGGAGAAGATTTGCTGGCGAAACTGCGCTCGGCACCGTCGCAGCAATTGCAGGATATTGATGCCGGCGACTCCGAATTTGTCGTGCTGGTTGCCCGCAAGGGTCCGGATGGAGAATTGTCCATCGTCGGGCCGGTTCGCGGCAATGACAAGCTGACCAGCCAGGCATTGAAACATACCGAAATCTGATTGCGTCTGGCGCAGCAGCAAAGCTGTTGCCATCCGGACTAGTTGCATATGTAACAGAAATATCACTATCGGTAATAATCTCTTATCCGCCTCCGAAAAGGAACGGCTAGCCTCTTGAGCGTGTAGCGGATTGGGCGCATAGCATGGGCATGCCGACGGGTTGCTGACCCGTCTCGATCCACTTGGGGGAAAAATGGCGACCAATCGCGAACGGAAATCCAAGCCAGCCCGTACAAAAACCGATAGCCTCGAAAAGGTGCTGGTTGCCGCTTTTCGCGAAAGCGCCCTGCCGGGCGAAAATATCGGTTTTGACGAAAAGGCTTGTGAGGAGGCGGCGCGATTCACATTGCGATCCGCCCAGGAACGCCGTGGCAGCGAAGCGAACCTGTCGCTGGAAAGCGTCAGTGGCCAGCAGAATCACAGACATTTGCGGCTCGCGATCGTAAACGACGACATGCCGTTTCTGGTCGACTCGGTTTGCGCGACCATTGCCGGTTTCGGCCTGAACATCGAACGACTGATCCATCCGGTTGTCGCTGTCAGGCGCGATGCCGAAGGCCAGCTGATCGAATTTATCGAACAGGCATCCGGTGGCGAGAAACGGGAATCGGTAATCTATATCGAACTCGAGAGAACCGATGCCCGTATTCGCCGGGAACTGGTCAAGGCGCTGCGCGCGAACCTCAAGGATGTGGCCGCTGCCGTTGCCGACTGGTTGAAACTGCAGATCGTATTGGGTGAAAATGCCGACGGCCTGCCAGAAGGCGAGGGGGCGACTCTGCTCCGCTGGTTCCTTGATCGCAATCTCACATTGCTCGGCCATGAAAGAGTCGATACCAAGGGACGCCGCACACAACAGATCGGCATTGCCCGGATGCGGCAGCAGCCGATACTCTCCGATGAAAGCCGGAGACGTGCTTTTGAGTGGTTTGAAAATGGCGGGCAAGCACCGCTAATCATTAAATCCAACCAGCTGTCCACGGTGCATCGTCATGTCCTGATGGATTTGATCATTATACCGGAAAGGGAAAAGAACAAGATAGCCGCGCTATCGATCATTTCCGGTATGTGGACCAGTGCCGCGCTAGCCGCTGCGCCTGAGAATATTCCGGTTTTGCGCACACAGCTCACCCGGCTGTTTGACAAGTTCGAATTTTCGACCGCGGGTCATGCGGGGAAAAGTCTCACCCATGCACTGACATCACTACCGCATGATCTGCTGATCACCTTTGCGCAGGATGATCTTGAAAAACTGGCATTGATCTCGATGTCCCTGATCGATCGGCCGCGCCCGAAACTGCACAGCGTGATTTCGCCGCTCGCCCGCCATCTGTTTGCATTTGTATGGCTTCCACGTGAGCAGCTATCGACCGCGCGCCGGCAGAATGTCGAAAATATGCTAACAGAGGCGACCGGCGCGAAAATATTGAGCTGGTCCAGTACGCTGGAAGAGGGTGGTGTATCCTCCTTGCGTTATACGCTCGACATGGGACCCGATGGCAGAATTCCGGACCCGGACCTGCTCGATCAGGAACTGGAAAATATGGTGCGCGGCTGGAAGCCGGAAGTCGAACGCAACCTGAGGGAAGCCGGGCAGGAAAATCGGGCAGCAGTCTTGGCGCAGCGTTACGCCAATTGTTTCCCCGGCACATATCAGTCGACCTATGGCGCGCTGGAAGCGGCCAAGGACATCATGCGGCTGTTCAAGCTGGAGCGGGGTGGGCAACGTTCGACCCGGCTTTACCGGCTTGCCAGCGACGCCGATGATCTGCTGCGGCTGAAAATCTATCATCTGGGTGGTGCGCTGCCGCTTTCGGATGCTGTCCCGACATTGGAGAATTTCGGGTTTACGGTGCTCGAATCCGTGCCGACTCCGCTGGAGGATGGCCGGTTGGGCTTCATTCACGATTTTTTGCTTGAGCTGCGGTCCGAGGAACGTTGTGACAGGCTGATTGCCCGTTCCGATGAAATCGAGGCGGCGATTACCAGCGTGCTGGACGGCGAGGCTGAAAATGACGCCTTCAACCAGCTTATCACGACCGCCGGCATCGACGCTCGCTCGACGGTGTGGATGCGGGCCTGGTTCCGCTATTTGCGCCAGACCGGGCTGAGCTATGGTCTGGTCACGGTTGTAGAGGCTCTGGCCGAGGCCCCGGATGTCACGGCTGCAATGATAGTACTTTTCCGTGCCTTGCATGATCCGGATTTTGAAGGCGACCGTGCGAAAGCTGCGAGCCTTGCGATACGCGACATGGATTCTGCTCTGGTCAGTGTCCATGCAATTGACGATGACCGCATTTTGCGGCTGTTCCGCGCGGTTATTGAATCGATATTGCGCACCAATGCCTTCGCCTATCAGGCTGGGGAAGCGCTTGCCTTCAAGATTGAAAGCGCCAAAATTCCCGAGCTACCGGCGCCGGTGCCGTGGCGCGAGATATTCGTCTACAGTCCGCGTGTCGAAGGCATTCATTTGCGAGCCGGTCCGGTGGCCCGCGGCGGCCTGCGCTGGTCCGACCGCCGGGATGATTTCCGCACCGAAATATTGGGCTTGATGAAAGCCCAGCGGGTTAAAAATGCGGTGATCGTGCCGACCGGTGCGAAGGGCGGTTTTTTTGCCAAGCAATTGCCTTCCGGCGATGACCGCGACGCGTTTCTTGCCGAAGGTGTCGAAGCCTATAAGATCTTCATTTCCGCCCTGTTGTCGGTGACCGACAATATCGTCGAGGGCAAAGTCGTGCCGCCCGCGAAGGTGCAACGGCTCGACGAGGATGATCCCTATTTCGTGGTGGCGGCCGACAAGGGCACGGCAAGCTTCTCCGATATCGCCAACCAGATCGCAATCGATCGCGGTTTCTGGCTCGGCGATGCATTCGCCAGCGGCGGCAGCAACGGCTATGATCACAAGGCAATGGGGATCACGGCGCGGGGCGCGTGGGTCTCGGTACAGCGCCATTTTGCTGAAAAGGGCGTAGATGTTCAGACCGCACCGATCCGCGTTGTCGGTGTCGGAGATATGTCCGGTGACGTGTTCGGCAATGGCATGCTGCTTTCGAAGAGCCTGAAAATCGTGGCAGCCTTTGACCACCGACATATTTTCATCGATCCTGATCCCGATCCGGCGAAAAGCTGGAACGAGCGGAAAAGACTGTTCGAATTGCCGCGGTCCAGCTGGGATGACTATGACAAGGATCTGATATCCAAGGGCGGCGGAGTATTTTCACGCGGTTCGAAGACGATCAAGATTTCCAAGCAGGCTGCCAAGTTGCTCGGCCTGCCCGAAGACGACGAGACGACTCCATCCGCATTAATGACCGCCATATTGGCATGCGAGGCCGATCTGCTGTGGTTTGGCGGGATCGGCACCTATGTGAAGGCCGCGTCAGAGAATCACATCGAGGTTGGTGATCCGGCCAATGACAAGATTCGCCTCAATGCCCAGCAACTGCGCGTGAAGGTGATAGGCGAGGGGGCCAACCTGGGTATTACCCACGCCGCACGCATCGCTTTCGCTGCCAGGGGCGGGCGGATCAATACCGACTTTATCGACAATAGTGCCGGGGTTGATTGCTCGGATCATGAAGTCAATATCAAGATCGCGCTCAATGCGGAACTGGCCAGCGGCAAGCTGCAGCCTGACGTCAGAAATGCGCTGCTCAAATCAATGACCGATGATGTCGGCGCGCTGGTTCTGGAAGATAACCGGCTGCAGGCATTGGGGCTTTCGATCGCTGAAATGGGTGGTGCGAAATCGCTGCCTTCCTATATTCGCCTGATTGAGCAGTTTGAGGAACATGGGCAGTTGAACCGGGCGGTTGAGGGACTGGCCAGCAACGAAGACCTGATCCGCCGCAGCCAGGAAAACCGGGGCCTGTATCGGCCGGAACTGGCTGTACTGATTTCAACCGCCAAGCTCGCGCTGCAGGATGCAATCGAAAACAGTGATCTGGGTGATGATCCCGGACTGAACAGCGAGTTGTTGCAGGCATTTCCAGCTGCGATGCAGGAAGGCCATGAATCGGCCATTCTCAACCATCAGTTACGCCGCGAGATCATCGCCACCAAATTGGCAAACCGGATGATCAACCGGCTGGGGCTGATCGACCCGTTCGAATTGGCCGAGGAAGAAGGATGCACATTGGGAGAGGTGGCGCGCGCCTTCGTCATGGCAGAACGTCTGTTCCACGCCGACCGGCTATGGTACGCACTGGAAGTAGCGGAGATTGCCGAAGATATCAGAATCACTCTCTTTGACCGCCTCGCTTATGTGCTGCGCTCGCACATGGCGGATCTGATGCGAATCGGGGTTTCGGACGACCGGATCGACGATACCGTCAATATGCTGGCGCCGGGCGTTACTGTGCTCAACGAAAATGTCGAAAATCTGATAACCGCCGAAGGTCACTTGCAAGCGGCCAAACAGGTGAAATCGCTGGTCGAAGCAGGCGCAACGCCTGAAATCGCGAACAAGATCGCCAATATCTACAAGAATGACGGTGCCGCCGGCATCGCCTATCTGGCCCATAGCCGGGAAATCGATGCACTGGATGTCGCGGTAGCCTTTACCCAGCTTGGTAGTCAGCTAGGCCTCGACTGGGCGCAAATGACCGCGACCCGGATCAATCCGTCCGATCCCTGGGACCGTTTGCTGGTTGCAGGTCTGGCGCGTGATTTTCAGCAGATGCGTCTCGATTTCCTGCGCCGGACCCGGGGTAAGGACATGCAGCAATTTGTCGAAAGCTGGGGCGATCGCAATATCGACCGCGTGGCCCAGTTCCGAAAGATCATGGACCGGGCACAGCAAACGCCAAAACCGTCAATTGCTATGCTGGCGCAAATTGCCGGGCAGGCACGGTTGCTGCTCTCGCGCTAGATCCAGTATCCTAGCGTATGAAGGGACAGTCCGACCAGTCCACCGACGATGGTGCCGTTCACGCGGATGAACTGCAAATCGCGGCCAACGGCATTTTCGACGCGGTCGGTGATAGTCTGCGTGTCCCAGCTGCGGATCGTCTCTGACACCAGTTTGACGATATTGTCGCCATAGCTAGAGACGACACCGATAACCGCACGCCGGCCGAACCGGTTGATCTGCCGATTGAGCTGCTTATCCTGCTGCAGACTGTTGCCCAGCTGGATCAGCGCATCACCGAATTGGCCGGCCATTGCTGCATCGGGATCACGCGCCGCCCGCAGCAGTGCTTCCCGGCCCTGTTCCCAGATGCCATCAAGCCATGACGCAATGGCGGGGTTTTCGATCATCTCGAGTTTCCACTCGTTGACTTTCTGTCGCAGCTCCGGGTCTTGCTGCAGTTCAGCGGCCAGTTGTTCCAGGCTTTCTTCGGTCTTGGCGCGAACCGGATGATGGGGATCGGCAGCCATATCGGCGAGCAATTTGTAAAGACCGTCCAGCACCTCGTTGGCGACCCGGTCATCCAGACCGGTCCAGCGCATCACCGCATTGGCGCGATCGGTTACAATATTGCGGATCACCGCTTCGTTGGTATCGAGCGTACGATAGGCCCAGCGGATGGTGGAATCAATCAACGGGCCATGACGCTTTTCAGCCATGACCGCTTCCAATATCTGCCCCATCGGCGTCGCGATATCGAGGCCCACGGCCTGTTTTTTGACCGCACCCTTGAACATGGTGCCGAGGCGATCCTTGTCCAGCGAGGCAATGGCATCACCCAATAGCCGGGACGCGCCGAATTTCAGCCGGCCCTCTCCACCGCTCGGTGATTGCAGAAAGCGTCCGATTCCACTCGCCAGGTCGACATTGCGCATGCGCTGGGCAACCAGACGTGAAATCAGGAAATTATCCTTGAGGAAATTGGCCAGCGTGTCGCCGATCCGGTCCTTGTTGCGCGGGATGATTGCCGTATGCGGTATCGGAATGCCCATCGGGTGGCGGAACAGGGCGGTGACAGCGAACCAGTCTGCCAGACCGCCGACCATTGCAGCCTCGGCGAAGGCACGCACAAATCCAAGCGCCGGATGCACCGCTTCATAGCTTTTCGCAGAAAAATAGATGATCGCCATTACCACCAGCATGCCGGTGGCGATGATTTTCATATCACGGCTGGCATTGGTGGTTTTGACGGTGAATCTCGGTCCGTCCGGGCTACCTGTTTGTGACGATATCGGCTTCACTCGGCGGGCTGGACCTCTGTATCGGACCGGTCATGGCGATCATCACCGGTCTTGTAGGTCAGCATCTTGTTGCGAAGCCACGGGCCCGCGCGCCGTTCGAATCCGTCTGCCAGACTGAACCCTGCGGGCACGATTACCAAGGTTAGCAAAGTCGATACAATCAAACCGCCAATCACCACCGTACCCATCGGGGCACGCCATGCGCCATCACCCGACAGGGAGAGCGCAGTCGGTACCATGCCGGCTGTCATCGCCACGGTGGTCATGACGATCGGCTGGGCGCGCTTGTGCCCGGCATCCATGATGGCTTCGTATTTCGGAACTCCTCGCTTCATTTCCTCGATCGCAAAGTCGATCAGCAAAATCGAGTTCTTACTGACAATACCGAGCAGCATGAGTACGCCGATCAGCACCGGCATGGAAAGGGAATCGCCAGTGACCCATACCAGGAATATGCCGCCGAGCGGTGCCAGAGCCAGTGAACCCATATTGACCAGTGGTGACATTACTCGTTTGTAGAGCAATACCAATGTCGCAAATACGAGCAAAATGCCGGCAATCAGCGCGATCATGAAATTCACTGCCAGTTCCGCTTGCCATTCGTCCTCGCCAAAGGCCTCGTTGGAAACGCCCGTGGGCAGGTTCTTCATGATCGGAAGCTCGAAGATTTTCTCCATCGCTTCGCCCTTGATGACATCCGGCGCCAGATCGGCACCAACGAATGTCCTGCGGTTCTGATTATAGCGCTGGATCGAAGTCGGCCCGGACCCGAAACTCACCGCGGCTACGCGGCTGAGGGGAACAGTGCCACCACTGGCGATCGGAATGGGCAGATTCTCAATGGTCGTCAGGTCATTGCGCGATTCGAGCGGCAACATCACCCGGATCGGAATTTGCCGGTCCGAAAGGGAGAATTTCGCTGCATTTTGATCGATCTCGCCAAGGGTCGCGATGCGGATGGTCTGGCTGAGCGTAGCGGTGGTGATACCAAGCTGAGAGGCCAGATCCATATAGGGCGTGATGATGATCTCCGGCCGGCTCAGGTCCGATGCAATGCGCGGAGCGCGGACCAGCTTAATGTCTTTCATCTGCTCAACCAGCTGCGCTGCAGTGGAATCGAGCAAGTCGGGATCTGACCCGGTCAGCATGATGGAGATGTCGCGTCCGGTCCCGCCACCGCCATTTTGTGTCTGGAAAGAGATCCGGGCGTCGGGAATCTTCTGAAGCTCCGGCAACATGCCTTGTTCAAACTCGATCGACGTCTTGTCGCGTTTGGCCTTGAAAGAAACGAAGACCGATGCATTCGTTTCGCGAACGCGCGTCAGGGCGCGCTCGACTTCCGGCTGAGCGTACATCAGGTCTGATACCCGGTCGGCGATTTTTTCGGTTTGTTCAAGGGTCGTACCCGGAACCACCTCAATTTCGACCCGGCTGGTGTCCTGATTTGTAGTTGGCTGAAATTCCTGGGGGGTGATCGCAAATAATATCACGGTTATGCCAAAGGCGACCACTCCGACGCCCATCATCCATATGCGATGGTCGTGAGCCCGTGCGCGGAACCGGCCGGCGCGGTAAGCATACCAGTCGGCGAAGCCGCTGCCCAAAGCGCTCGCGACCCTCCGGATGACGATAGCGACCAAAGTGGCCGCCGCGAGACCCGCCACGACAGCGAAGACGAGGCTCAATAGCGCCCTTAAAAAGTCGCTGGGTATCACAACGGCAATCAGATCATTGATCATGAACCCGACCATTTGTGCCACGCCGACGAACGCTGCAAAGATCAGAGCGAAAAGAATGAAGCCGATCAGATATTGCCACCATGCCGCTTTAGCGGGGACCAGCGTCTGCCGAATACGATCAGATTCGGAACGGTCCAATACCCAATTCAGCAAGCGCATATAGCGATCCATCCAGACGCCTTCGCCATGCTCTGCATGGCCTTTGGCCTTAAGGAAATAGGCAGCGATCATCGGCGTGATCATACGCGCGACGGCCAGACTCATCAGGACCGATACAACGACCGTAATCCCGAAGTTCTTGAAAAACTGACCGGATATTCCAGGCATCAACCCGACCGGCAAGAACACAGCGACGATGCAGAAAGAGGTGGCGACGACCGCGAGTCCGATTTCGTCGGCAGCGTCGATTGATGCCTGGTAGGCGGTTTTACCCATGCGCATATGGCGCACGATATTCTCGATCTCCACAATGGCATCGTCGACAAGCACACCTGCAACCAGGCCGAGCGCCAGTAGAGAGAGAAAATTGAGGTTGAACCCCAGCAGATCCATGAACCAGAAAGTCGGGATCGCCGACAATGGAATGGCAATGGCCGAGATGACCGTTGCGCGCCAGTCACGCAGGAAAATGAAGACCACGACCACCGCCAGAATGGCACCCTCGATCATGGCCAGCATCGAGCTCTTATATTGCGATTTGGTATAGTCGACGCTGGTGCCGAGCGGAATGAATTCAATGCCCGGATTTTCTGCCTCGATCTTGTCCATGATTTCGATCGCCGCATCGTAAACTGTGACGTCGGAAGCGCCGCGCGCCCGGTCCATCGAGAAATTAACAACCTCCACGCCCTTGACCTTGCTGATCGAACTGCGCTCGCCAAAAGAGTCCGTCACGTCAGCGACATCGCTCAATTTTACGATCTGGCCGTTGGGCAGGGCTATTTGCGTTTGCGATAGCTCATAGGCATCATCGGCATTGCCCAAAACGCGGACCGATTGCCGGGTGCCGCCCACTTCGGCCCGCCCGCCGGCAGCATTTATATTCACCTGGCGCAACGCGCTGTTGATTTGATTGGCGGTCACGCCCAGCGCCTGCATCCGGTCTGGCTTCAAAATAACACGGATTTCACGATCGACGCCGCCAAAGCGGTTGACCTCTGCCATGCCGTTGACGGTCAACAGTTGCTTGGCAACCGTGTCATCGACAAACCAGCTGAGCTGTTCGACGGTCATGTCGTCGGCTTTGACAGCAAAGAATCCTATCGGTCCGCCTGCCACGTCTACTTTGGATATTTGCGGCTCCAATATGCCGTCCGGCAAGGATCCGCGGACTTGGTCAACGGCATTTTTAACTTCGTTGACGCTGTCGTTTACGTCTGCACCAATTTCAAATTCAACGAACGTACTGCTGCTGCCTTCGCTGGCAGTAGAGCTGATATTCTTGACGCCGCTGATCGAGCGGACCGCCGCCTCGACCCTCTGGGTGATCTGGTTTTCAATCTCCGTTGGTGCGGCACCGGGTTGGGAGATCCGAACGGACACAGCCGGAAATTCGACATCCGGGTTGTCCACGACATCCATGCGGTTGAAACTGAGCAAGCCGGCAAACAGCAGCGCGGCAAACAGTACCAGCGGCACGACCGGATTGCGTGTGCTCCAGGCGGATATATTGCGAAGATTCATCGATCAGGCCTCAAATTCGCGCACAGATCAGGCGCCGCCAGCATTTTTCTGAACCTCTGTCCGGACGGTTTCGCCAGGGCTCAGGAAGCCGCCCGCACGGAGCACTATCTTTTCATTTCCGTTCAAACCGGAAGTAATGGAAAGCCCGGCGCTGGACACCGAACCGACAGTGACGTCGCGCCGCACCGCCTTATTGTCCGCTCCAACGATATAAACGAAACTTCCTTTGCTATCATTTTGCAATGCCGATTCAGGTATGACCGAAGCCTCGGATGTTCCGCTTTGGATGCGCGCGCTGGCGAAGCCGCCTGGCCGCAAGGCGCTGTCATAGCCCAGCGAAATGCGGGCTATGCCTTGACGCGATTGCGGATCAATAGTCGGAGAAATTTGCCAGATTTGGCCGGTGAGAACCTTGTCGGTCCCGACGGGAGTGACCTGTGTAACGGTGCCCACGGAAATATTGGCCAAGTCGCTTTCGCCGAGCAGCGCCTGCAATTCCATTTCCCCATTTTGTGCCATCAGGAACAAAGTTCCGCTGCCCTGCGTGACAGTTTGGCCCGGTTCAACGTTGCGTTCCAAAACAAAACCAGCCTTGGGAGCGACGATGTTCAGCCGGCCGTTGCGTGCACGGGCTTCGTTCAACTGTGCCTGAGATACGCGTAAGCGGGCGGCTGCGGAATCACGTGTCGCCGTCAACCGGTCAATATCGGCTTTGGAAATAAATCCCCGGTCGACAAGCTTTTCCGCGCGATCGAGATTGGCCTGCGCCAGATTGAGATCAGCGCGAGACACGCCAACCGATGCTTCGAGGCTCGCTGCTTGCTGGGACTGGACTGACTGGTCGATGGTCGCCATGATCTGACCCTGTTTGACCCAGTCGCCAGCGTCAACATAGACATTGGTTACGCGACCACCTTCACCGACTACGCTGACCTGGATCTCGCGTCGCGCTGCCAAGGTCCCCGTCGCATTGATGGTTCGCACAACTTGCTGCTTGCCGGGGCTCATGACCGTGACCATTGGCGCCTGACTCGCTGCATCATCTTCGACGGCACCACCGGCAAAATAATTATAGCCGATATAGGCCAGCAGCAACGCCACGACGACGGCAACCGTGATGATCAGCCGCCGGCGATTGGTGCTGCGCGCTTCGACATCGTCGAGAGTTGCGATATCTTCGCTGGGGATGGTGGATTCATAGTTCATTTTTTTACTCTTCAGTCGGGCTCTTATCGCATTTTCGCACTGCAATACACAAAAGAATCGCTGATTTTCCGGCCAGTCCGGATTTTCATCAGCTGTGTTACATAAATATAGCACCGGCAGCAAGCCGGAACAGGATTCGGCCAGTTTTTCAAGCCCCGTTTCGATCAACGATCAACATCATCGTATGAAAGGGCCGATTCGCGAACGAACCGGCCCTTCTCATTCCAAAATTTCCTGCTGAAGAGCGAGTTTTAGCGCACCCGACCACGCTGGATAACGTTGAGTATCAGCAACAGAACAACCGCACCGACAAAAGCGGTGAACAAACCGATGATCGAAAATTCCTGGATACTGCCGCCAAAGCCGAAATAGCCGCCGACAAAATTGCCAATTATCGATCCGATGATGCCGACAATGATATTCCAGAAAACGCCCATGGAAGCATCACGCCCCATGACCATGCTTGCCAACCAGCCCGCAATACCGCCAACGATCAATGCAATAATCCAACCCATATGTACCTCCTGATTATATGCGAATATAAACTCTTTACACTCGCGAATACAATTACATAAACGATTAATGCTTCAACTTGAAGGAATAAAAAAGGACCACCGGAACATGCCCGGCGGCCCTATTCAATATATATTGTCTGGAATATTATGCCGGGCAGATACCGGTTAATATTTCTGCTGACGCTCGTACAAGTCGCGGTAATGCTGGATTCGGGTGACTCGCAGTCCGGGCATGCCCGACCGGTCCACAGCCCGTTGCCAGGATGCAAATTCTTCCAGAGACAGGTCATAGCGGTCGCAAACTTCATCAACGGTCAGCAAGCCGCCGTTTACTGCTGCAACGACTTCCGCCTTGCGGCGGACGACCCAGCGAGTCGTACCGGGTTTCGGCAAATCATCAATGGTGAGCGGTTCGCCAAGGGGCCCGACAACTTGCGCTGGTTTTATTTTTTGGTTTTCAATCATACTACCCTCAATTTTGCCTTTCGGCATTTTACCCCGTTTCCCGTTACGTCTGGCCTTCGTACCGGCAGAGCTTTTCGATTACCTGAACTGCCAAGGTAAACGTCGCGTTCATAAATTCGATTATTCTTGCATCTTTTTAATTTCCTGCTGAGCCAGATCAGGCCGAAAACTCCCGGTCCTGAACAATATTTCTTCCTTGTGGCCGGTCATGTCTGAACGAGGCAGTCCGGCGAAAAAAGCCATCCGCTCATCCATGAAGGAAGCGTGGATTGCCCGCTTGCCGCCTCCCGGACCTTGTCTAGCTGCAACAAACTTCCGGGCCGACTGGCTGGATGTCTGTCTGGCAATGGCTTTCGCAAGCAACGCCTGATGATCCGCAAGCTGGGCGGGAACATCTTGGGCTTGATCAAGCTCTGGCCATTGCGAGCCTTTATGGGGGAAGTTCATTTCCATAGACGCCGGTCTAGCAGCGAAGATATAAACTAGTGTAAAAGGGATGTTTACGAGGCCTTAGGAGAAGTTAAGCAATCCTTCCTTGTATCGAGCCAATTCGTGCCAAAATGGATCATATCGGGGTTCTGAAAGGGAAATGTTCGCTGCGCTGGCGCAAGCGGCGGGATTTCTTTAAGGGGTGCAATTGTGATGATGGATAAAATTAGCGGAAATTTTCAGCTGGGCGATGACCTGACAGGCAAGCGCATTGTGGTTGCCATGTCGGGCGGTGTCGATTCGAGCGTCGTGGCGGCCCTGGCGGCGCGTACCGGCGCGGAAACCATAGGCATTACCCTGCAGCTTTACGATCATGGCGAAGCCGTGGGGCGGGTCGGCAGCTGTTGTGCCGGACAGGATATTCGCGACGCCCGCGCTGTCGCCGACCGGCTTGGCATTGCCCATTATGTCTTTGACCACGCCAGCCGGTTCAAGGATTCGGTGATGGATGTCTTTGCCGACGAATATATGGCCGGCCGGACACCGATTCCCTGTGTGCAGTGCAATATGGGCGTCAAATTCACCGATCTTCTACAATTGTCTCGCGAACTGGGCGCCGACTGTCTGGCGACCGGACATTATGTCCGCCGGGTTGAGACACCGACCGGGGCTGAATTGCACCGCGCGCTAGATCCGGCTCGCGACCAGAGCTACTTTCTGTTCGCAACTACGCAAAATCAGCTGGATTATCTGCGTTTTCCGCTCGGCGATATGCCCAAGACGCAGGTGCGTGAAATTGCCGAAGACATGGGATTGGCGGTGGCCTTCAAGCCTGACAGCCAGGATATCTGTTTCGTTCCCAATGGCGACTATGCCAGCGTCGTACGCAAATTGCGTCCGGACGCGGATGATGATGGCGAGATCGTCCATATCGATGGTACGTCCTTGGGCAGGCACAAAGGGCTCATCCATTATACCGTGGGTCAGCGCAAGGGACTGGAAATCGGCGGACAGGCCGAGCCGCTCTATGTGATTCGACTGGAGCCAGAAGCGAAACGCGTGATTGTCGGCCCGAAAGCCGCTTTGGCGATTGCGTCAGCCTCTCTTCGCGACATCAACTGGATCGGCGGCGACTATGCTGGCCCGGTCGATGTTAAAGTCCGTTCGATGGCCAAGCCGACTCTGGCCCGGCTGGAAGGGCAAAAGCTGCAATTCCACAATCCGGAATTCGGCGTGTCTCCGGGGCAAGCCGCTGTATTCTATCACAAGGAACGGGTGTTGGGTGGCGGCTGGATAGACTGCACCGATGCGGTTGAGCAGCAATGGCTGGCAGGCGCCGAAGTCTAGTTTATTCGGCCTGTACCTGTTCGTCGGTTAGCATCACGCAGCCCCAGCCTTCGCGAAACTCGGCAGTAGCCGTCTCCATCAGCAAGGCAGAGGCCGTCACCCTTTTGCGCTCTTCATCCAACGACAAGCTTATCACTTCCATGCCCGGCTCGAAGTCCTTGCCGCAATCCTCGATATCCCGCCCGCCGACAAAGTGGCAGGAACAGGCAACCCGCGCTCCATAACCGGTGCCGACGTCGAGCTGTCCCTTGATGCTGTTGTAATTATACGCGAACAAGGCGATCAGGATGAGCAGGAACAGCGCAGCGGCATATAGCGCGATCCGCATCCTGCTTCGGGGCGCTCGGGATGTGTCTTTTACAGTTGCCATAGCGGCTTCTATTGGTGCAACGATGCAATATGCACAAGATTAAACTCGCTTTGATACCGGCCCTGATGCTTGCCCTTTCCAGTTGCGGAGGGAATGGTGAAACCAAGGCGGCACCACAGAAAAGCGCCGCGGAGCTGGCCTATATCTCGGACGGCAGCCCGATCGCCAAGGCGCGTCTCGATGCGGCAATTGCGCCATTGTTCGAAGATCCGGCGATGGCGGAGACGCGGGCCTTTCTGATCATGTACCAGGGAGAAATTATCGCCGAGCGCTATGGCGATGATTATGATGAAGACACAAGGTTCATCAGCTGGTCGATGGCAAAAAGCTTTACCGGTGCGCTGATCGGATTTCTGGTCGCGGATGGGCGGCTGGTGCTTGATGACCCTGCTCCCGTGCCCGCGTGGCAAAGACCCGGCGACCCGCGTGGCGACATAACCCTCCGTCATTTGCTTCACATGTCATCCGGCCTCGATCATACGGAAGTGGCCGGAGAGGACGGGAAGACCGTTTTCGAGGCAGATACAAACCGGATGCTGTTCATGGATGGCGCGCAGGATACAGCCGCTTATGCCGAGGCCCGCCCGATGGAAGCAAAGCCGGGCGAGAAGTTCGAATATAGCAGCGCCACAAGCATCATCCTTTCCGACATCATTACCCGTACTTTGACCGAGAGCACCGACCCGCTGGTCCGGCGTGATGTCACCTTGCGCTTCATTCGGGGGCGACTGCTCGAACCCCTGGGAATGGATGGCACCTATCCGGAATTCGATCCGAATGGTACATTTCTGGGCGGCAGCTTCCTTCATGCCACTGCAAGGGATTATGCTACGTTCGGAGAATTCCTGCGTCACAACGGCGCCCGCAAAGGCGCTCAGCATTTGCCGGTCAGCTGGGTGAAATTCATGAAAAAATCGTCGCCAAACGATCCTGCTTATGGCGGCCATATCTGGCTCAACAAGAAACGACCCGAAGGCCGCAACCAGATATTATTTCCCGACAACGGACCTGACACGATATTTGCCGCTCTTGGTCATCTGGGACAGCAGATTGTTGTTTCGCCCGAGCAACAGCTGACGGTGGTCCGGCTTGGCAAGACGCAAGATGATGTCCTTGCACCGATGAGCGCGCAGATTGGCCGGATCATGGCGCTGTTCCCGATTAGGGGCTAAACGTCCGCTTCCTTTGGCGCTTCCGTCGGGTCGCTACAGGCGAAATGCACCTTCCACAACGGTCACACATTTCCCGCCCAGCCACGCCCGGTCGCCGTCGTGCCGGCAATTGACATAGCCGCCGCGCCGGCTTGCCTGATAAGCGGTAAAGCTGTCGCGGCCCAATTGCATGGCCCAAAAGGGCGTAAGCACGGCATGCGCCGAACCCGTAACGCTATCCTCGTCTACCCCGCCGCCGGGGACGAACACCCGGCTGAGCACATCGGTGTCCTTGCCGGGTGCGGTACAGATAAATTGCGCATTGCCGAGGGCGGCGAGGGCTTTCAGGTCCGGTTTGAGCGCCAGTACCTCGTCGGCATTTTTGTAGCGAAGGACATGATAGCGTCCGGCGTGAAACTGGGTTTCGACCGGGCTACCACCGACCAGTGCGACAATCTCCGGCATTTCTTTTACCGCAGGGGCGTAGGCCGGGAGGTCTAGCGCATAGCCACTACCGTCGCGCTTGACGGTCAATATCCCGGCTTTTCTTGTCCGGAATGTTACCTGCTGCCGCTCGGGATCCTGCGACAATATGATATGCCCGCTGGCCAGCGTTGCATGACCACATAGCGCGATTTCCATCGTAGGGGTAAACCAGCGCAGTTCGTAATCTGCTGCACCGCTTGCGTCGCGCAGGTAGAAGGCGGTCTCGGCGAAATTATTTTCCTCGCCGATGGCCTGCAGAACCGAGTCATCGAGCCAGCTTTCGAGCGGCAATACTGCTGCCTGGTTGCCGGTAAAGGGACGGTCGGCAAAAGCATCGACATGATAATAAGGCAAATTTGTCATGGGTAGAGCAGTCCTTCCGTCCAGTCGTCACCGTCGCGGACAAAGGTCCGCCGTTCGTGCAACCGGTGCGCCCGGTCCTGCCAGAATTCGAAACGCGCAGGCGTCAGACGATAGCCCGACCAGTGCGGGGGGCGGGGAACATCGCTACCGTCAAACCGGTGGGTCATTTCCGCGAATCGGGCTTCGAAGGTGGCTCGATCAACGAGCGGGCGGGACTGGTCCGAGGCCCAAGCCCCGAGCTGCGAATCCCTGCTTCGGGAAGCAAAATAAGCATCGGCCAGGCTATCTGCTACCGTCGAGATATGGCCTTCAATCCGGATCTGGCGGCGCAGGCTTTTCCAGTGGAACAGTATCGCGGCCTTGGGGTTTTCACCGATATTGCCGGCCTTGCGGCTTTGCTGGTTGGTGTAGAAAATGAAGCCGTCGGGGCCATGGCCTTTAAGCAACACCATACGCGCTGAGGGCTGCCCGTCGGCATCGGCGGTGGCGATCGTCATCGCATTGCTGTCATTGATTTCGGTGGTGCGTGCTTCGGTGAACCACGTGTCGAATAGTGAAAATGGATTGGTCATGAGTCATTCTGTAACATCCTGTCGACGACCCGCAAACAAACAAAAATTTGATCTGCGACACGGCGCGGGTTTCTGCTAGATATATTGCAAAGGGGTGGGCATCATGAACTGGGACCTGATTTTTACGATCAGCAATAATTACGCATTGCTGATGTGGTTGATTCTTGCATTTGCGCCACGCGGGGAAGCGATACTGACCGGGCTGTTCTACGGCGGCATCGGTCTTCTGGCCTGTGCCTATGCAGTGATCATCATCCCGTTGATGACCGGCATGATTGATGGTGGCAGCGGCGGTTTTCCGGACTTTTCAACCTTGGCGGGTGTCCAGCAACTGCTGTCCAGCCCTGGCGGGGCGACGGTGGGATGGATCCACTATCTCGCGTTTGATCTGTTTGTCGGTCTATGGGTTGCGCGCAATGCGGATAAATACGGGTTTGCACGCTGGATGCAGATACCTATCTTGTTGTTTGTTCTAATGTTGGGGCCATTGGGGCTGGTTCTTTATCTGCTGCTGCGTTTCACGCGGCACAACAAGGTTGCAGATGCCGTTATGCCCGAATAAGACAGCAGAGTTGAAAATTGGCGATAAATGCCAATCTCTGCATGGTAAGGATTTGAAAAAGGTCAAATAATGATAGATCCCTATCAAGCATTGGGTGTTGCCAAGGGTGCCAGCGACAAGGAGATCAAGTCTGCCTATCGCAAGCTCGCCAAGGAACTGCACCCGGACAAAAACAAGGATAATCCCAAGGCGACGGAGCGTTTCTCCGACGTCACCAAAGCCTATGACCTGCTGCTGGACAAGGAAAAGCGGGGCCAGTTCGATCGCGGAGAGATTGACGGGGAGGGCAATCCCACTGCGCCTTTCGGCTTTGGCGGTGGTGGCGGCGGATATCAACGCAGTCCTGGCGGCCAGCAACATGATTTCGGCAATGCCGGCGCGGATTTTGGCGATATTTTTGAAGGCCTTTTTGGTGGTGGAGGCGGCGACAGTTCGCCATTTGGCGGCCGCCAGCGTAGTGCACCGCCACCCAAGGGTGCCAATGTTGCGTATCGGCTAAAGGTCGAATTTATCGCTGCTGCAACGCTCCAGAAACAGCGTATCACGCTGGAAGATGGCAAGACTATTGATCTTAGCCTGCCCAAGGGTGTCGAAGAAGGCACGCAAATGCGGCTTAGCGGCAAGGGCCGGCAAGGACCGGGTGGCAATGGTGATGCCATTGTCACGATCCATATTAATTCCCATCCCTTTTACAAACGCGATGGTGACAATATCAGGTTGGAACTGCCGATCAGTCTGAAAGAGGCCGTGGAAGGCGCCAAGATCAAGGTTCCCACGGTGGATGGACCGGTGATGCTTTCCATTCCTGCCGGATCGGATTCGGGCAAGACGCTGCGTTTGAAAAACAGAGGCTTCCATGGGAAATCGGGTGTCCGCGGAAATCAGCTAGTCACTTTGATGATCATCTTGCCGAAAAAAGATGAAAAGCTCGCGGAATTTGTCAAGGACTGGAATCCAGAAGAAAATCCCCGTGCCGGCATGGGTGTATAGGCTTGGCCTGGATTTTCCATGTCTAAACTTTCTCCCGAAGCCCGGCGGCAGGTTGCGAAAGAGTCAGTAAAATCCGGCGATGATGCCAACGAAAAGCTGACCGACGAGGATCTGGTTGGCAGTGCCTTCATCATCCTCAAGCGAACCGCTGTGGGCGTCTATTATGACGGCTTCACTTTTGCCGGAAATTTTGCTTATCTGTCGTTGCTTGCCGTGTTTTCCTTCTTCATTGTTGCTGCGGCAATTGTAGGGGGTTTTGGCCAGACAGCTGTCGGCACCGATTTTGTCGAGGCCTTTCTAAAGACGGTTCCACCTTCGGTTTCCAGCGCGCTGCATGATCCGATCAGAGACGCGATGACCGCACGCACCGGACCTTTGCTCTGGCTCAGCGCGATCGTCGGACTGTGGACCACGACCAGTCTGATCGAGACAATCCGGGAGATTCTCCACCGTGCCTATGGCGTGCAGGCGCAGCGCGCGTTCTGGGAATATCGCCTGACATCGACCGTGCTCATTTTGTTTTCGGTGTTCTTTGCGATGCTGGCACTTAGCGCGGGATTCGTAGTGGCGGGTATCAGCGGATTTCTGGGCACCTATTTCCCCGCTGTCCAAAGCGATGCGCTCTGGGTTTCGCTTTCCAACGCCATTCCGTTTCTGGTCCTGTTTGCGACGCTTTATCTATTGTTCCGCCTGCTTACGCCCCGCCAATATAGGCCACGCCAATATCCCAAATGGCCGGGGGCGGTTTTTACCAGCGGCTGGTGGCTGCTGATCACCGGATTACTGCCGGTGTTTTTAAAATATGCTGCAAATTATCAGCTTACTTACGGCAGCCTTGCCGGTGTCATTATCACATTGATATTTTTCTACCTTGTCGGCCTCGGCATGGTAATCGGCGCCGAGATAAACGCTGCGCTGGCCGAACGGCCCTCGCGAAACGGGGTTAGTGAATGATCCGCTGGAAAATCATTCGGATAGCGTTTATCAGCGGCGATTATCTGATTTCAGGAGACCGGGGCGATGAGTGATTTAATGAAGGGCAAGCGCGGCTTGATCATGGGGCTTGCCAATAACAAGTCACTGGCCTGGGGTATCGCACAGCGCCTGGCTGCGGACGGAGCCGAACTGGCGATTAGCTATCAGGGCGAAGTGATGGCCAAGCGCGTCAAGCCGCTGGCAGAACAACTGGGCTGCGATTTCCTGATTGATTGCGACGTCAGCGATATGGACCAGCTTGATGCAGCATTTTCCGAGATTGAAAAACGCTGGGGCAAGATTGATTTTGTCGTCCACGCGATCGGCTTCACCAACAAGGAAGCGCTGCGCGGTAAATATTACGATGTGACGCTGGACGATTTTCTGATGACCATGAATATCAGCGTCTACAGCTTTACCGCTGTTGCCAAACGCGCCGCTGCGTTGATGAGCGCGGGCGGATCCATGCTCACCTTATCCTATTATGGTGCCGAAAAAGTCATCCCGCACTATAATGTCATGGGCGTAGCCAAGGCCGCACTCGAAGCCTCGGTCAAATATCTGGCGCATGATGTCGGCCCTGACGGAATCCGGGTGAATGCAATCTCCGCCGGACCGATTAAAACGCTGGCAGCCTCCGGAATTGGCGACTTCCGCTATATATTGAAATGGAACGAGCTGAATTCACCGTTGCGGCGCAATGTCACCATTGATGATGTCGGCGCTTCGGCTCTCTATTTCCTGTCCGACCTCTCCTCTGGCGTCACCGGCGAAACCCATCATGTCGATGCAGGCTATCATACAGTCGGCATGAAGCAGGAAGACGCACCGGATATCACATTGGATTGATCAACGCCGGTTTTTCGTGAAATGTCCTTTCGAAAATAATATTGAATTTTTCAGCGCGGAGAGCGAGTTTTGAGTTTTAATATCTTTGGCCATGCTTTCCGCTTTTCCACCTGGGGAGAAAGTCACGGACCTGCGCTTGGCGCGCTGGTCGACGGCTGTCCTCCCGGACTGGAACTGTGCGAAGCAGATATTCAGCCGTTTCTCGATGCGCGGCGTCCCGGTCAGTCGAAATATACGACCCAGCGCCAAGAACCGGATCAGGTCAAAATTCTCTCCGGCGTTTTCGAAGGCAAGACGACCGGCACGCCGATTTCGCTGATGATCGAGAATGTCGATCAGCGCTCCAAAGATTATAGCGAAGTCGCCAAAGCCTATCGTCCCGGCCATGCCGATTATGCTTATGATCAGAAATACGGCTTTCGCGACTATCGCGGTGGTGGCCGTTCCAGTGCCCGCGAAACCGCGGCGCGGGTTGCTGCCGGTGCAGTAGCACGGCTGGTGATTCCGGAAGTGAAGATTCGGGCCTGGGTTGCGGAAATCGGCGGCGATGCCATTGATCCTGCGAATTTTGATGCCAATGAGATCGGCAAAAACCCGTTTTTCTGCCCTGACGCAGAAGCCGCGAAGCGCTGGGAAGCGCTGGTCGATGGTGCGCGCAAGGATGGCAGCAGCATCGGCGCGATTATTGCCTGCGAAGCGGTTGGCGTACCCGCGGGATGGGGAGCACCAGTCTATGCCAAGCTGGATAGCGAGATTGCCGCAGCGATGATGACGATCAACGCCACCAAGGGTATTGAAATCGGTGACGGCTTCGCCGCCGCCCGACTACGCGGCGAAGAAAATGCCGACGCGATGCGGCCCGGAAAAGACGGTCCAGAATTTCTGGCCAACCATAGCGGTGGCACCGCTGGCGGAATATCGACAGGCCAGCCGATTTTTTGTCGGGTAGCGTTCAAGCCGACCAGTTCCATATTGACGCCCGTACCGACCATTACTCCCGCAGGCGAGGCGACCGAAATATCGACCAAGGGCCGCCATGATCCTTGTGTTGGTATCCGCGGCGTTCCGGTCGTCGAAGCGATGATGGCGCTGGTTCTCGCCGATCAGAAGTTGCTGCACCGGGCGCAATGTGGATGAAGAAACTGATTTCATTCATAACCTTACCCATCGCTGCTCTCGCACTAACTGGAGCATCTGCGCCGGGACTTACTTTTACGGGTTTGGGAGATATCAGGATAGGCATGTCGGTTAGCGAACTGCAGAGTAAATTCGGTGCGACCCTCGAATATGATGCCTATCCAGAAGTTAAAGCTAACGCGTGCGCATATTGGAAAATTCCAGAGCACCCTAACCTTGGACTCATGATAGTGGATGGCCACCTTGGCCGGATCGAGGTTGATACGGATGATTATCAAACCAGATCGGGTGCTAAAATCGGGATGAGTGAAGTCACGGTAAATTCGATTTACGGCAGTTGGATACAAATGGAACATCATCCCTATTTGGGGAAGTCGGGATCATATCTCGTGCTTGAATCGCGCGATCGTCGTTATAAAATGATCTTCGAAACTAGAACACCGAATGATAGCGGTGGCGAATTTGCATCAGATTTATCTGGCGGTCCCAGTCCGGCAAAACAGGTAGAAAGCTTTCGTGCTGGATTAGCCGAGCCGGTAAGTTACATTGAAGGATGCGCCTGATCCATGATCGACCTTATTCTTCATATCATCGATGAATATATCCAGGCAAACAAGGCGATCATCGGGCTTGTGATCCTGGTGTTTCTGTTCGCCGGATTCATCATGGAGCGCTTTCCCGCCGCGGTGGTCGCGGTGCTCGGTGCCTGTATGTTCCTGTTTCTCGGGATCATCGATTCCGATGGCCTGTTTTCGGTCTTCTCCAACACGGCGCCGATCACCATTGCCGCGATGTTCATCCTGTCGGGTGCGCTTCTACGCACCGGCACCATAGATGCCATTGCCGGTTTCATCATCAAGCGCGCAAAGCGACGACCCAAGCTGGCGGTCGCGGAGATGTTTCTCGGGGCGTTTGTTGCTTCTGCCTTCATGAACAACACGCCGGTGGTGATCGTTCTGATTCCGATCATCCTGCGTCTCTCGCGGGCGACCGGCTTCTCGTCCAAGAAACTGCTCATCCCGCTGAGCTTCATCTGCATATTGGGTGGCACGACCACGCTGATCGGTACCTCGACCAACCTGATCGTCGATGCGGTCGCGCGCGATCAGGGGTTGGCCGGCTTCGGTATATTCGAAATCACGCCTTACGGACTGATCGCAGCGGTTGCCGGGACAATCATGATGGTATTGTTCAGTAGCTGGCTGCTGCCGAGTGGCGATGTCAGAGGCCAGTTTGACAGCAGTGACGAAAGCGCTTTTCTGACCGAACTGACGGTCCGTCGCAAGGCGTCGGTGATCGACAAGAAGCTTTCCGCCGTCCCCGAACTGCGCCGGGCAGGGCTGGAGGTCACGGCCGTCAAGCGGTTGAGCAGTTACATCCGCCATGACCTCGATTTTCATGAACTTCGGGCAGGCGACCGGATTGTTGTACAACTGGATCTCGCCGAACTGATCTCGCTGCGCGAATCAGAAGATTTCAAAGTCGGCATAGTTCACAAGGGCGACGCCGGGCCGTTGGGCGAAGAACTGGTCGAGGCCACGGTGGCACCGAGCCATCCCAGCATCGGTAACCGGCTATATGACATTCCCTTCCTGTCGCAGCTCGATGTCCGGATATTGGGCATGACCCGTTATCGCAATCTGCCACGCTCTGATCTGACCAATGCACGCATTCACGCGGCCGACCGGTTGCTGGTGACCGGTTCCAGCGAAGATATCCACCGCATGTATCAAAATCCCAATTTATTCGGGGTAGGGCAAACGAAGATTCGTGCTTTTCGCAGAGACAGGGCGCCGATTGCTATCGGGGCTCTCGTCGCAGTGGTGGTTCTCGCCGCACTCAATGTGATCCCGCTGGCGGTCGCCGCTATCCTCGCGGTCGGCGCTATCCTGCTGGCGCGCTGTATTGACGCCGAGGAAGCCTGGGGATCGATCGACGGCAATGTATTGGTGCTTATATTCGGGATGCTCGCGGTCGGTCTGGGCCTGCAGCAGGCCGGCAGTGTCGACCTGCTCGTTTCCGAACTGACGCCCTTTTTGCGGGAAGTGCCGCCCTGGGGACTGGTATTTGCTATATATGTCCTATCGGTGATCATGACCGAGATTGTGACAAACAATGCGGTCGCCATCATAATTACACCGATTGCCATCGCGCTGGGCAATGATCTGGGTGTCGATCCACGGCCTCTGGTCATCGCGGTCATGTTTGCGGCTTCCGCCAGCTTTGCCACGCCGATCGGCTATCAAACCAACACGCTGGTGTACGCGGCGGGCAATTACCGGTTCACCGATTTTTTCAAGGCCGGCATTCCGCTGACCTTTGGTGTCGGACTGTCAACCTGTCTCGCAATCAGCTTCTGGATGTAGTTCAGCCCTAAAGGCTTGCCGCGCTCTCCTGCTGACGATAGGCTTGGGCCGGGAAAATACGGGGAACATTACATGCTGGCATTCTGGTTCAAGATTCCGCTTTGGCAACGGGTGATCGCGGCACTTGTTCTGGGTGTCATCACCGGCCTGATCTGGGGGCCTGAATCCGAAACCATCAAATGGATCGGCGATTTCTTCATCAAGGCGATCAAGATGCTGGTCGTCCCGCTGATCTTCTTCTCGCTGGTGGCCGGCGTGGCGGCGCTCGGAGATCTCAAAAAACTGGGCAGCGTTGGTGGACGGGCGATGATTCTGTTCGTGATTACCGGACAGATTGCGGCCTGGCTGGGACTCGCGCTCGGCACATTTTTCAAACCGGGGTACGGCGTTGATACCGATGCCATTGAAATGGGGCCTACGCCTGCACCCAATGATGCGACCGCCGTCGATATGATCCTCTCTATCGTGCCCGACAGTCCGGTGCAGGTGATGGCCGATGTTCGCGTATTGCCGCTGATCGTCTTCGCTCTGCTGATCGGCATCGGCATATTGATGGCCAAGGAAGACGGCAAGCCGCTGGCGAAGATTTTTGATAGCGGTGCTATTGTGATGCAGAAAGTCACGATGATCGTGATGGAACTGACACCTTTTGGCGTGTTCGCGCTGATGGCATGGGTGGCCGGTACGCTGGGTACTGACGCCTTGATCTCGCTGGCGCAACTGGTCGGGCTCAACTATCTCGGTTGCCTGCTGATTATCGGCATCGTCTATTCGGGGATGATCAAGTTCGTCGCCAAATTGCCGGTGATCGACTTCTTCCGCGGTATCGTGGATGCGATTGCGGTCAGCTATTCCACAGCTTCCTCGAACGCGACCCTGCCGGTGACCCTGCGCTGTGTGGAACGCAATCTTGGTGTCAGCAACTCGGTCGCGAGTTTTGTCGTGTCGCTCGGCGCGACAATCAACATGAACGGCACCGCCATGTATCTGGGTTTGGCCACCTTGTTCGGCGCCCAGATATTCGGCGTTGATTTGAGCTGGGGCGACTATCTGCTGATCTCGATCACCTCGACATTGGGTGCAATTGGCGCCGCCGGTATTCCCGGTGCGGGCTTGATTATGATGGCATTGGTCTTCGGCAGCGTCGGCGTCCCGCTCGAAACCATCGCCTTTGTCGCTGGCGTCGACCGGATCATGGATATGATGCGGACGACCACCAATGTCTCCGGTGATGCCGCTGTTGCGGTGACGGTGGCGGCGATGACCGGCGAGATCGACCGTGAGGAAATGATCTCGGCGGACGATGTCTAGGTAAGACTTGCCGTTGTAATATGGTCTGACCCGATAACCGAACCAGAATGATTCAGGTGAGCGCCTTTTTCATCAGCACCGCCGCTGTGACATCGCCGGTCACGTTCACAACGGTTCGGGACATGTCCAGCAGCCTATCAACGCCAAGAATGATAACCAGTCCAGAAGCCGGTATGCCGAAGCCAGCTGCCACGCTCGCCAGTATCGCAATGCTGACGCCGGGCGTTCCTGGTGCTCCGATTGATGACGCCACCAGAGTACCGACCAGCAGCAATGTTTCCGCGAGACTTAAGTCGACGCCCGATATTTGCGCCAGAAACAATATGGCAATGCTTTGATAGAGAGCGGTGCCCGCCATGTTCATGGTCGCACCGAGCGGAACCACCAGGTTCGCTACATCGTCCGGCACATGCAACCGGCGTGCGGTCTGGATCGTGCTCGGCATGACCGCAGATGAACTGGACGTGGAAAATGCCAGTAGCAGGTTCGGGCCGGCTATTTTGAAAAAGGAACGGAATTCAAGCCCGCCGATCAGCTTCAGCAGCAAGGCATAGATCAGGAAGAGAAGCGCCAGCCCGAGGAGGACCGTGCCGACATAGTTGAGCAGGCCGAGCAACGAATTCGGCCCGATCTGGATCATCAGCTGTGCCATCAACCCGAAAACGGCGAGCGGAGATAACAGCATCGCCCATTTCACGATTGTCATGGAAATGGACATCAGTGAATCGAGCACGGAGAGGAGAGGTTCCGCCTTCTCTCGTTGAATCTGGCTGGCGGCAACCCCGGTTAGCACTGCAAGAATCACGATTGCCAGCAAATCGCCCTGGATTACGGAAGCGGCCGGATTGGTAGGCAGAACGCCGGCGACCAGATCCGGTAATCTGGAGATGTCGAACATCTGAACATCGGCCTGAACCGCTTCTACCGGCATTTCGAGTCCGGTACCCGGCTCGAACAGGCGAGCCAGATAAATGCCGATCCAGGCGGCAGCGAAGGTGGTCGAGATGATGAACAGTCCGAGCCGGACGCCCAGCTTTCGCATCGCCTGATTTGAAGGGGCACCGGCAAGTCCGCTGACGATGGATGCGAAAACCAAGGGCACCAGAACGATCGCGATCAGGCCGAGAAAAAGCTGGCCGGGCAGGGCAAGCCAGTCTCCGATCATATTGGCCGTAGAAATCGGGACCAGTCCGGCGGTCGGGCCCAGCAGCATGCCGGTGCCGATGCCGATCACCATCGCGATGAGCACTTGTGCCCAAAGTCGTGAGCGGGCCCAGATCCGCAATTTGGTACTCTGCTGAATCAGATGGGTCAGTTCCGAACTGGTTTCGTCTAACATAAGGATATATTCACTGGCACAATGCCCGACTTCTGCCGGTTTCCGTCTTCATGACAACGATGCATCCAGAATCCTCGCTCGAGATAAAGCGGCAGCTTCAATCCGCGAATGGATCCGTCACCAATATCGTATCTTCGCGCTCCGGCGAAGTCGACACCAGAGCCACCGGGCACTGGATCAACTCTTCGACCCGCCTGATATATTTGATCGCCTGCGCCGGCAGGTCGGCCCAACTGCGGGCACCGGCGGTGGTTTCGTTCCAGCCTTCCAGCGTCTCGTAAACCGGTTTAACCGCTGCCTGATCCTGATGATGCGGTGGCAGATAGTCATAAGTCACGCCGTCGAGTTCATAGCCGACGCAGATTTTCAGCTCTTCGAAGCCGTCCAGCACGTCCAGCTTGGTCAGGGCAATGCCGGCCACTCCGGATACGGCCAGAGCTTGCCGCACCAGAACCGCATCGAACCAGCCGCAGCGCCGCTGGCGACCGGTGACGGTACCGAATTCATGGCCGCGATCGCCAAGCCGCTGACCAATATCGTCATCCAGCTCGGTCGGGAAAGGACCGGAACCCACGCGCGTTGTATAAGCCTTTGTAATCCCGAGCACATAGCCGGTTCCCGAAGGCCCAATGCCGGAGCCGCCCGCAGCGGTACCGGAAATCGTATTGGAGCTTGTAACAAACGGATAGGTACCATGATCGACATCGAGCAACACGCCCTGTGCGCCCTCGAACAAGATTCTCTTGCCGTCGCGGCGCGCTTCATTGAGCCGTTTCCAGACAGGCTGGGCATATTGCAGAACACTGTCGGCAATTTCCTTCAGGTCATTCAGCAGCCGCTCGCGATCAACCGGTGGTTCGCCAAAGCCGGCGCGGAGCGCGTCATGATGTGCGCACAGCCGGTCAAGCTGTGGTCCCAGATCGTCGAGATGGGCGAGATCGCAAACGCGAATCGCGCGGCGACCGACCTTGTCTTCATAGGCCGGGCCAATGCCGCGCCGGGTGGTGCCGATCTTGCCCTTGCCGCTGGCATCTTCCCGCATCGCGTCGAGATCGCGGTGGATCGGCAGGATCAGCGGGCAGGTTTCGGCGATACCAAAATTATCGGTATTGATTGCTACGCCCTGGCTCGTCAGCTTGGCGATTTCTTCGCGCAAATGCCATGGATCGAGTACGACGCCGTTGCCGATAATCGACAATGCACCGCGGACGATGCCCGAGGGGAGCAGGGACAGCTTGTAGACCGCGCCATCGACGACGAGCGTATGGCCGGCGTTATGACCGCCTTGAAAGCGGACCACGACATCGGCGCGTTCGGACAGCCAGTCGACAATCTTGCCTTTGCCTTCATCACCCCATTGTGCGCCGATTACCGTTACATTGGCCATTGAATCACTTTCTTATAATGGTTCCGGCTGATCGCCGTTCAAAATGTGGGAACAACCAAGTGCTTCGGCCTGGTCAGTGTCTGACAGGGCCGCCACTGTGCGCCAGCCCTCTTCTCTTAACGCTGCTGCGGCTGAGCGGTCGTGGCCAAGGGGCAGAAAGATCTGGTCGCTCGCCTTTGCTCCAAAACCAGCCTCGATTAACGGATTGGGATAAAGTGAAAAGCCGACAGCTTTCTCGGATCCACCATCCGCGCTCATGATTTCGTAGCTGCCGCCGCGACCCAATGCGCCGATGAATGTATCGGCATAAAGTGTGAAGCCGAACCAGTTCTGATATTCAAAGCCGTGTCGTTCGGTCGGATCAAGTGTCAGGCTGGCTTTGCCCCGGATGCTTTCAGCGATCTGGGAAACGCCATCGAGCCGAGACTCGAGTCGGCCACCCGTGTCGAATTTGCGCAATTTCGCCATTGCCTCGTCGAACGGGCCTGTCGCCTCGATCAGCGGGAGATAGCCGGTTGCGCCAATAGCGCTCAGGCCGCCGGCATCCTTCATATCCAGTTCGCCGCGCACTTCGGTGATCTGTGTCTCGTTCAATGGTAACGGGCCTGCCGCCAATATGTCGATCAGGTCGGGCATGGTGAAGTCGACTGTGATGCCGGAGACGCCCGCGCGTTCCAGCGCTTCAATCGCAACCGAGACAATTTCGCTGGCGGCTATGACGCTATCACTGCCGATGAGTTCCGCGCCAATCTGCAACCGGCTACGTTCTGGCTGCAATTGACCTGAGCGCAGTTTCAAAACCTGGCCGGAATAGCTCAACCTTAGTGGACGCGGCCGGTCGGCGAGACTGGTCGTTGCAATTCGACCGATCTGTACAGTCATGTCGGGGCGTAGCGCCAAGGTGCGTTGAGAAATCGGATCGACCAGGCGCATCAGGTCGTTACGGGAAGCCCCCTGCATCCGCTCGGTCAGGCCATCTTCATATTCGGCGAGCGGTGGCGTTACCCGGGCATAGCCATGGCTGGCCAGTGTATCGAGAACATCGCGTTCCAGTCGCGATGCCGCCTCGGCATAAGGCGGCAGCGCGTCGTGGAACCCTTCGGGCAAGAGATTGGATGGCTTTTGCATGGCCCTGCTCCATAGCCCAAGCAACCGCTCAGGCCATCCTTTTTCTTTGCTACGTTGCTACAGAATTAAAACTTCAATGCCTTGACCGTCTTCACGCCTTCCAGCTGACAAACGGACCATAAAACTGGCTCTTCCACCGGCGAATCGATCGAAAGCAGCAATACCGCTTCACCGCCCGGCGCATCGCTGCGACGACCAAGGTGGAACGTGCCGATGTTTACGCCCGCTTCACCAAGCGTCGAACCGACGCGGCCGATAAAGCCTGGCTCGTCCCGGTTGACGATATAGAGCATGTCGCCTTCCATATCGGCTTCAACCTTGATGCCGAACATCTCGACCAGTCGTGGTCCGGAAGATCCGAACAAGGTGCCGGCAACCGATTTTTCGCCTTCGTCGGTTGTCACCGATACCCGAACCAGCGTGTGATAGTCGCCTTCGCGCTCATGGCGAATCTCGCGGACGTCGAGGCCGCGTTCTTTCGCCAGATAGGGTGCGTTGACCATGTTGACGGTGTCGCTATAGGCCCGCATCAGACCGGCCAGCACTGCGGCTGTAATCGGCTTCTGGTCCAGTTCGGCTGCTGCGCCTTCCACTTCAACGGCAACGCCCTTGATCTGGTCGGCTGCCAGCTGGCCGACGAGAGAGCCGAGCTGCGTCGCAAGCGCCATATAGGGCCTCAGCTTCGGCGCCTGTTCCGCCGAGAGGCTGGGCATGTTGAGCGCGTTTTCGACGCCGCCATTGACCAGATAATCGGCCATTTGTTCGGCTACCTGGATCGCTACATTCACCTGTGCTTCGCTGGTCGACGCGCCCAGATGCGGTGTGCAAATCAGGTTCGGCGTACCGAACAACGCGTTCTCTTTCGCAGGTTCCTGTGCATAGACGTCCAGCGCAGCACCGGCAACATGGCCGGATTCAAGTGCTTCTTTCAAAGCCACCTCGTCGATCAGGCCACCGCGTGCGCAGTTGATGATCCGGACACCGGGCTTTGTTTTGGCAAGGGCTTCAGCCGATAGAATATTGCGCGTCTGGTCGGTGAGCGGCGTGTGCATGGTGATGAAGTCAGCACGGGCGAGGAGGTCATCAAGCGAGACTTTTTCGACACCCATTTCCACCGCGCGCTCTTCGGTCAGGAATGGATCATAAGCGACAACTTTCATCCGCAAACCGATCGCGCGTTCCGCAACAATCGAACCGATATTGCCGGCGCCGATCAGGCCAAGCGTCTTGCTGGTCAGTTCCACGCCCATGAATTTGGATTTTTCCCATTTGCCGGCCTGGGTAGAGGCATCGGCCGAAGGAAGCTGGCGGGCGAGAGCGAACATAAGCGCGATCGCATGCTCCGCGGTAGTGATGCTGTTGCCGAATGGCGTGTTCATGACCACGACACCCTTGGCAGAAGCGGCCGGGATATCGACATTGTCGACACCGATACCGGCACGGCCAACCACTTTCAGGTTGGTTGCGGCTGCCAATATTTCGGGTGTGACGGTGGTCGAAGAACGAATGGCGAGGCCATCATATTCGCCGATGATCTTGATCAGCTCTTCCGGCGTCAGTCCGGTGATTTCGTCAACTTCACATCCCCGTTCGCGGAAAATCTCGGCGGCTTTCGGGTCCATTTTATCGGATATAAGTACTTTTGGCATATCTTGGATTCCTTGTTGGGATCGTCAGGCCAGCGCAGGGCGGCCTCCGAACCAATGCCGGCATATCTCGGACATTGGCGTGGGCCCCGGCCTTGGCCGGGGCGACACATATATTAGGAAATTTCGGCTTTCACCTGAGCATAGGCCCATTCGATCCAGAGCAGCAGACGGCGAACGTCTTCCTGCTCGACGGTCGAACCGCACCAGATGCGCAGCGAAGGCGGCGCATCACGATAGCCATTGAAATCATACGCAATGTCCATTTTCTCGAGCATCGCGGCAATTTTCTTCGGCACGGAGGCTTTGGCATCGTCGCTCAGACCTTCATACCAGTCGCCCTGGAACACCATGCAGACGCCGGTGTTGGTCCATTTGGCCGGATCGCTGACCATATTGCGCATCCACGGCGTGGCTTCGAGCCAGTCGTGAACGGTTTTGGCGTTGCGGTCAGCGCGGGCGTGCAGTTCGGACAGGCCACCGATCGACTTTGCCCATTCGAGCGCAGCGATATAATCTTCGGTCGCGAGCATCGAAGGCGTATTGATCGTAGCCCCTTGAAAAATCGCGGTGTTGAGCTTGTCGCCTTTCTTCACGCGGAAGATTTTCGGCAGCGGCCAGGACGGGGTGTAGCTTTCAATCCGTTCGACGGCGCGCGGGCTGAGGATCAGCATGCCGTGAGCGGCTTCTGATCCCATGACCTTCTGCCAGCTAAAGGTGGTTGCATCGAGTTTGGACCAGTCCATCGGCTGGGCAAAGACGGCGCTGGTCGCGTCGTTGATGGTGACACCTTCACGGTCGGCGGCAATCCAGTCGGTATCGGGAATTCTTGCGCCCGAGGTCGTGCCGTTCCAGGTGAAGACAACATCATCACCCTTGTCGATCGTGGTCAGGTCGGGAATTTCGCCATAATCGGCTTCAAGGACGGTCAGATTGGCAGGCTTGAGCTGCTTTACAGCGTCCTGAATCCAGACATTGCCAAAGCTTTCCCACGCAGCAACGGTAACCGGACGGGCACCCAGCATATTCCACATCGCCAGTTCGACGGCTCCGGTATCGGAAGCCGGCACAATGCCGATCAGATAGTCGTCCGGGATGCCGAGCAGTTCGCGGCTCAGATCAATGGCATATTTCAGCCGAGCTTTACCGGTGGCGCTGCGATGCGAGCGACCCATGGCGATGGTGTTGATTTTGTCGAGGGACCAGCCGGGGAATTTGGCTGTAGGGCCCGAAGAAAAATTCGGGCAGTCAGGACGCAATTCTGGCGTCGGTACATTAGTATCAGTCATTTAAACGCTTCTCCTTACAGAGAGCTCGCGCGGCGTTGGGACCGCGTGGCCCGGCGCCGCTTTGTCTTGTGCGCCGCAGCATGTCAAGCGTGATCTTGGTTGCGGATGAAACCGGCTATTTCTTCTGGAAAAGAATCTTGCCGCGCTTTGAAACCAGCAGTTTTTCTAATGATACCGGGTTAAAATAGGCCTCTACGCGATCACCTTCGGGGGTGGTGCCGTAGACTTCATAGCAGCCGCCATCGACTTTGGATTTTTTGACTGTCCAGCCCTGCTTGACCAACGCGGCTTCCAGCTCTGTGCGGGTTTTCCAGCCGGATTCCGGTCCGGCGTCGCATGTCATCTTGCCGGTGGCGAGGGCAGGGGATGACAGGCCTGCAGTGGCAACTAGAGCAGCTGCGGCGGCGGTTATTACGGTATATTTCATCTTCATTGTCTCCAAGTCTTATCGGTTTTCAGCGATTCGCACTGCTGGCTTCTGTCCTGCTATTTGCCATAAAATCTAAAGCCTCGCACGACAGAAAGAACATGGGCTGATCATGGGTTTTGTAGACGCGATGGTCTAGTATAAATTTGTAGTAATTTGTCGCATCCATCGCGTCAGGTCGTCGGTAAGATTTCATTTACCATGAGTTTCAGTCTGGATTTAACCATCTTCTGTCATTGCGTCCGTCATGGATATGAAATCGAATATTGGACGTCGCGGGCGGGCCATAGGAGTTTTGGGTCTCGGCTCGTTGATGCTTAGCGCTTGCGGGGCAATTCCGGTAGGCAGCAGTGGTCAATCGCCGCGGCCACAGGCCTCGGCTGGTCTGGGATCTTTCGATCCCACACCCTCCGCCCGCCAGTGTTTCAGCGATCTTGGCAAGGCGAACGTCCGCTTCTCTCCCTTGCCCAACCGTCAGTTCAGCGGCGGGTGCAGCCAGATCGACAGTATCAAGCTGCTCGATGTCGGTGCTGATGTCACCAATCTCGGTCCGGTCAAATGCGAACTGGCCGGCAAATTTGCCGCCTGGACCGAATATGCCGTCAAACGCGCGGCCCGCAAATATCTCGGCAGCGACCTCAAGCGGATCGAGACCATGGGCAGCTATAGTTGCCGCAATATCGCCGGGTCGGGCAAATTGTCGCAGCACGCGCACGCCAATGCGATCGACGTTTCCGCTTTCGTACTCACCGACGGTCGCCGGATAACGGTCGAGAATAACTGGAAAAGCGGCCGTCGGGAAATGCAGTTCCTCGCCGCGATCCATGACAGCGCCTGCAAGCGCTTTGGCACCGTTCTCAGTCCCAATTACAATGCAGCGCACCGCGACCATTTCCATCTCGACATGAGTGGAAACGGATATTGTCGATAGGACCATAAGGCCACTGGCCAGTCACAAATCTATGCTTTAGGGCTAGGGCATGACCAATAAAGATCTCCACGACCGCCGCTTTTACCGTGCCAAGCAGGAAGCCGAATTTGCCGAAAAGGCCCATTTGGAAACGGCGCAGACCCGGGACCCGGCCTACCGGTTGGCATTTCAGGATACCGAATTCCTGCTCCGCGAGGAGTTGCGGCCCGTCCGCTTCCAACTGGAACTGCTCAAGCCGGAAATGCTGCTCGACGAAGCCGGCATAGGCTCGACCCTGGTGATGTACGGGTCGGCTCGGATTCCGGAGCCGGACAAGGCCGATGCGCTGATCGAGGCGGCGGTTGACGACGAATCGCGCAGAATTGCCGAGCGGTTGAAAGAGAAAGCCAAATATTATGATGAGGCCCGCAATCTGGCGCGGCTGGCCAGCGCCTGCGGCATTGCAGAAAATGGCAAACGCGATTTTGTTGTCTGCTCCGGCGGTGGCCCTTCGATCATGGAGGCGGCCAATCGCGGCGCTGCCGATGCCGGCGAGGAGTCGATCGGGCTCAATATCGTCCTGCCGCACGAACAGGCGCCCAATGAATATGTCACGCCGTCGCTAAGTTTCCAGTTCCACTATTTCGCGCTGCGCAAGATGCACTTCCTGCTGCGAGCCAGAGCGGTCGCGGTTTTTCCGGGCGGCTTCGGCACGCTGGATGAATTTCTAGAGCTGGTCACTTTGGTGCAGACCGGCAAGATGGAGAAGCTGCCGATCTTGCTGTTCGGCAAGGATTTCTGGAATCGCGTGATCAACTTCGACGCATTGGCCGACGAAGGCACGATCAGCCGCAAGGACCTCGAGCTGTTCCAGTTTGTCGAAACTGCAGGCGAGGCCTGGGATATTATCCAGCAATTTTACGGGCTGGATTGCGACTAGCCCATTCAGGCTGCCGGGCAATCCGGGCTTCGTCTTATTCTTCAGCTGCCGCTGCGTCCGCTTCAACCGCTTCCTGGGCTTCTGCATCAACGCCAGCTTCTGCTTCTGCTTCGTCTGCCGCAGGCTCTTCGGCCACCGGTGCAGCCGGGAGCGGAATGTTAGACCCCTGCGCATTCAGATAGACCATGAGATTGGCGCGGTCTTCAGCCTTGCCGAGGCCGGCAAAGGTCATCTTCGTACCATTGGCATATTTGCGCGGCGAGGTCAGCCAGGCGTCCATGCTCGTCCAGTCCCAGTTGCCGGGAACGCTTTTCAGCGCGTCGCTATAGGCAAAGCCGGCGACATGGCCGTGTGGCTTGCCCATGGAAGCATAAAGGTTCGGACCGATGCCATTGGCACCGCCCTGGTTGATCGTGTGGCAGGCTGCGCATTTGGCAAAGACCTTTTCACCGGCAGCGGCATCGGCTGTCTGCAACAGGGTCTCGATCGACGGGCCCGCATCAGCAGCGCCACCGGAGGATTCAACACCTTCGATCACATAGCCCATGACTTCGGGACGTTCGTGCTTGCCGGCGTGGAAATATTTTCCGCTGACAATGGAAAAGCCGAGGGCAGCGATGCCGCCAGCCAGGACCCAACCTGCGATGGTGTTATTGTTGCTCATATTGTCTCTCAAACCCCTGAGTGAGCGGCGGCCAAGGGCCTGCCAAATTTGTGCTGTCTGTAAAGAGAGCAACGGACCAACGCAAGGCCTCAATTGCCGTAAATTATGCTACGGCCCATGCGAAATGTACACCCCCCTGACGGGCGGGCCACTTCCCTCTTGCCCCGCTGCATCCGGTTCGACTATCGCAGCAGCGTAAAAGAGGGACGAGATGGACAGTTTTCCGAAAAACGCATTGGGCATGGTCCGCAAAATGACCGAAAAAGGCGCTGAAAAGCCGGAAAAGGCGATTGCCTTTCAGGGCGCGCCCGGTGCCAACTCCCATCTCGCCGCGCTCGACTATGCGCCGGACGGCCTGCCGGTTCCCTGCTTCGCCTTCGAGGATGCGATCGATGCGGTGAAGCATGGCACGGCGGGTAGCGCGATCATTCCGATCGAAAATTCTCTCAACGGCCGGGTCGCCGATATCCATTTTCTGCTCCCCGAATCGGGCCTGCATATCGTCGACGAATATTTCATGCAGATCAGCCATTGCCTGATGGCGCGATCGGCTGATGCCGAGATCCGCACAGCGATGAGCCATCCGCAGGCGCTCGGCCAGTGTCGCCACTATCTCCGCAAGCGCGGGATCATTCCCGTGGCCTATGCCGATACCGCCGCCGCCGCCGCCTTCGTTGCCCAGCAGGATGATCCGCATGCCGCTGCCATCGCGCCCAAGCTTGCCGCGCAAATTTACGGCCTGCAGCCGATCGCCGATGCGATCGAGGATGCGCCGGACAATATCACCCGTTTTGTCGTGCTCGCTCCGGAAGCGGCGATACCCGAACCCAATGGGCCGGTGATGACGACCTTCATTTTCGAGGTCAAAAATATTCCAGCGGCGCTCTACAAGGCGCTCGGCAGCTTCGCGACCAATGGCGTCAACATGACCAAGCTGGAAAGCTACCAGCAGGGCAGCAGCTTCGCCGCCACCGAATTTTTCGCCGATATCGAGGGCGCACCCGGCGATCCGGCGATTGACCGGGCGCTCGCCGAACTCGGCTTCCACTGCAACAGCGTGCGGATACTCGGCACCTATCGGCAGGCGCGGCCGCGGACGGTCATCGCCTAGCCGGCTTGCCCTGGCGTACCGTTTCGCCGCTTGCTCACGCGTTCGACGATTCGACATCATTGCCGAACAACACGATCATCACCCCGAGCATCGCCAGCAGGATGAAGCCGAAACCCTTTAGCCGTTCACCCTTTATCAGGAAGGCTCGCCGCGCCGCGATCACCGATTGCAGCGTGTAATAGAGCGCGAAGGCACGGCTGGCATAAGCGATGATCTGGAAGATATTGGCGCTCCAGGTCAAAAGCAGGCCGATGCCGACCAATATCGCATAGCCGGTGCGCGCCTTGACATGACCCTTGGTCAGTTCCTCGACCAGCCCGCCCGAGCCACTGGTATCGGCAATCGCGGCGCTGAACTGCGCCGCCAGCGCAGCGGCGACCAGCAGCAGCGGAAGGATCGGTGTGATGATCCCCATCATGTCGATAATCGCGGTCTCGGTCAGGGCAAATTGTTCACGCTCGAAACTATAGGCAAATAGTCCGATGTAGATCATGTAGATTACCGCGCTGACGATCTGGGCGAGGCGCATCGACTTGATCCGGGTCGTCGCATCATAGTTTCGCCCTAGATAGCGAGAGGTTTCAAAACCCTGCACCGTGATGATCAGGCCGAAGGCGAGGGTGAGCGCGGGCCAGCCGGAGAGCATAGGCGGATGCATGAAGAGCGTCTCGGCGCTTGCCTTCTGATAGAAATACCAGGTCAGTCCGACCAGCAGGCCGACGATGATCGCCAGCTTTAGCGTCACGGCGCTATATTCCATCCTTTCCAGCGCCTTGAACCCTCGGGTCCATCCGACGATCAGGATCAGTATATAGATGGCCGAGGTCAGCAGCTTGGCATTGGCCGGGCTGTCGAACGCGGTCAGGCTGACGCCAAAGGCGCCGAACAGGTTTAGATAATAGCCGACCGAAATGGTGAAGGCGAAGACCAGCGCCCAGGAAGCGGCAATTTCCAGCCGGTCAATCCCGTCGTTCTGGACCGGTTCGCGGACATTGCGGTGAAAGATATTGAAGCGGATCGCCGCCCCGAACAGATAGGCACCGAGACATAGTCCGGCCATGATCAGCGGGGCGATATAGCCGTAATCCGATACCAATATCGGCGCGAGCACCAGGAATCCGCTGCCGATGATCGAGGCCAGTGGCGTCACCGTTGCGCGCCAGACCTGCGACTTTGACAGGCGCGGCGCGAGCAGCAGCAAACCGGTGGCGATCACCGACAGGATGATGAGAATATTCAATAGCAAGGCAGGGTCCGATGATGGTGGCGAAAGAAAAAGGAGGATAGGCCTGTCGCGGATTGCTTGTCGACGGGTTTCTCGTGCAAGGCTGAACACGGGGTGTCGACGCTATTCAGGGTCACACGGGTCACACCCCCTTTAGTGGAAAGACGGACCATCCTCACCCGGGCCATTCCCATCATCAGAGCCATCGTTGCAGTCGTCATCGTCGCGGCCGTCATCATCGCATCCGACGGGATTGGCTTTTTCCCAAAAGCCGGGCTGATCCATCATGCCGCTGCGCTCGGCGCGCGACCATTGCAGATCATCCCAGTCGTCCGCCTCGTATGGATCGAGATCGGACGTATCGACGTCTTCCGGTGCCATTGCGCCGATCCGCTCGCGTTCCTGAAACATTTCGAGCCGGTTGAGCAACTCATCATCGCTTGATCCGGCCATATAGGGGTTCGGCGGCGGTGCCCGCCGGGTCTGCGCCGCGCGATCCTGCGCTTCGAGCATGGCAGAGCAATCATCACCTTCGCCGATTGCTTCGACCATTGCGTCAAAATCTGCCGCCGCCTCGCGCGCGGGCTCGCCGGCCAGATCGAGACCATCGGCCTTGGCATCGAGCCGCGCCAGCGCCGCGAGCAGCAGTCCGGCGGAAAAGCGCGTCCGTTCACCCACTTCCTCGCCGTGATACCAGACCGTCTCGGTCCAGCCGTGCAGCCCGGTTTCGAGCAGAGTTTCGGTATAAAGATCGCGGGCATGGATCAGCGCTGCATCCCACGCCCGGTCAAAAGCGCGCCCTTCCTGCCGTCGGCGCAAGCGATAAGCGCCTTCGCGACTCATTCCGACATAGGCGGCTGACGCCTTGACCGAGCCGCAACGTGCGAGCGCTTCCAGGAATTCACGTTGTTTTTCAGGGGTCCAGCTTGGTGTCGGGGGTTGGGGAGCATCATTGGGGAACGGTTGGTCGATCATATCCTTATCCAATTTTTTTGGTTGCAAGAAGACCGCAATATAACCGATATGGTACACTGTAGGAAAGAGGGGGTGTATCTTGCCGGATATGTTGAAGATGTCCGCGAGGTCATTGCCGTTTGCCACGTAAAATTCAGCCATTCGCTTTTCAGGATGGCTTGACCCTATAGCCACTAGAGGGTGCATAGGCCGCCGCGTTGATATTGTTCAAAAAGGACTGTTGTCGTGATCCCCAGCCGCCTGCGTTTTCTGTTGCTTTGCCCCTTGCCTGTTTTCGTCCTCCCGATACCGCTCTCTGCGCAAGTGATTGGTCGAGTCGAGGCAGGCCAGGTCCACGATGAGTCGGAAGAGGAAAATGACTATATCATTGTCCAGGGCACACGGCTGAATCGCCGTGTCCAGGACGAACCGATCCGCGTCGAAGTCATTGCCGGTGAAGAGATTGAAGAAAAGGCGATCATGCGGCCCGGAAACATCGCCATGCTGGTCAACGAGACTGGCGGCGTGCGGGTACAGGTAACCTCGCCTGCGCTCGGGGCGGCGAATATCCGCATTCAGGGGCTCGAGGGACGGTACACGCAATTGCTGGCCGACAATCTTCCGCTTTATGGCGGTCAGGCGGCGTCGCTGGGGCTGCTGCAGATTCCGCCAACGGATCTCGGGCAGGTGGAAGTGATAAAAGGGGCTGCATCGGCCCTCTACGGCGCATCGGCGCTGGGCGGCGTGATCAATCTCGTCTCGAAGCGGCCGGGTGATGAGTTCGAAGCCGACATTCTCGCCAATGCAACCACCCGCAACGGGCAGGATCTGACCGCTTATGTTGCCGGGCCGATCAGCGCCAATAGCGGCCTTTCCCTGACCGCCGGAGCGCACCGGCAAAGCGGTCAGGATCTCGATGGCGACGGCTGGTATGATATGGCTGGTTATGATCGCTTCACTGCCCGACCGCGCTTCCAGTGGAATGGCGAGGACGGCTCTTCCCTGTACGTCACGCTCTGCGCGATGACCGAGGACCGGGTGGGCGGCACGCTTCCGGGACGCACTGTCCCCGACGGCACGACGTTCGTGCAAGCGCAGGATACCGAGCGATATGATGCCGGGCTGGTCGCGGAAAAGCCGATTAGCGAGCTTGTCAGTCTGCATTTGCGAGCCTCTGCCATGCGGCAGGAGCATCTTCATCGCTTTGGCGCGGTTGTCGAAGATGACCGGCACAGCAATGCTTTCGTCGAGGCTTCTGTTGCAGGAACCAGCGGTAGTACGTCCTGGGTCGGCGGTGTGGCTTACCAGTCAGACGGCTTCCGCTCGGACCGCTTTCCGGCCTTCGACTATAGCTACAAGGTCCCGGCAGTCTTCGCGCAGATCGAGCAGGAGGCGACCTATGACCTCACGCTTGCTGCCAGCGCCCGGGTCGACTTTCATGACGAATTCGGCACGCAGTTCAGCCCCCGACTGTCGGCTTTGTACAAGCCGGGCAACTGGACCGTAAGGGGATCGATCGGCGGGGGTTTCTTCGCGCCGACACCCTTTGTCGACGAGATCGAGGCCGCCGGCCTGTCGCGGCTGGAGCCGCTTGGTGATCTGGAAGCGGAAACCGCGCAGACCGCTTCGCTCGACATGGGCTATGCCGACGGGCCGTGGGAAGCCAATGTGACCTTGTTCGGCGCGAACATCAAAAACCCGACCAGACTTGAAGACGTCGCTGCTGACCGGGTTCGTCTGGTCAACGGCAGCGGGACCACCCGGATTCGCGGCTCCGAACTGTTGCTGCGGTTCAAGCAGAACGGCTTCACGGTCACCGGAAGCTATGTCTTCGTCGATGCGACCGAGCCCGACCCGACCGGTGCAGGACGCCAGCGTGTGCCGCTGACACCGCGGCACACCGGCGGCCTGGTCGGCATGTGGGAGGAACATGGCAAGGGCCGGATCGGTATCGAGGCTTATTATACCGGCCGGCAGGAACTGGAGGACGATCCGTTCCGCACCCGCTCGCGTGCCTATGTCCATCTGGGGCTGTTGGGAGAGATTGTGGTCGGCAAGATCAGCCTGTTTGCCAATGCCGAAAACCTGCTCGATGTGCGGCAGTCGCGTTACGATCCGCTGGTCCTTCCGCAGCGCGCCGCGAGCGGTCAGTGGACGGTGGATGCCTGGGGACCGCTGGAAGGGTTCATCCTCAACGGCGGCATACGCCTGCGCTTTGGCGGGCACTGATGGCATAATCGGATGCTTTGCCTCGCTCGCTCTTACTGAATCCGGTGAACAGCAGACTTAGAGCGGTGCTGTTGTGGCGGCGGTGTATCTTGCGCCTATCTCGTGTCGCCTTGCTTTCGGCAATGTCGACGGTCTGGTGCGCGAAGCGACGAGACGGCGGCGCGGTGTCGGCAATTCGAGACTTGCTTTTGACGATTTCTACGACCGGATCCATCGATGGGGCAACAGCCTGTTCGCTGCCGGCCATTATGGCCAGCTGGACGGAACGTCGGAAAGCGCGGCGTCTCTCGGTGTGCGCTATGATATCGCCCGCGGTTTGTCGACCAATCTGGGCGTCAACGCCCGCAAGGCGCAGATTGCCCGTGACGGCATAGCGGTGGTCGACGAAGATGAAAGCAGCGCGACCGCTTCGGTGCGCTACAGCTTCTAGGCGTCCGGGCTATTCGGGCCCGGCTATTTGCCAGCCAGCTTTTTCGCTTCCGCCAGATGGGTCCGGCCGATACGGATTTCGGTGCCGCATTTCAGGCAGGCCATCCATACGCCGCCGCCGTCATGGCGCAGGCCGGCGATCCAGTCGCGCCGGACCAGATGCGAGCGGTGCAGCCGGATAAACTCTTCCGGATCGAGCCGCTCTTCCAGGCCGGTGATGGTCTGGTGCAGCAGATAGCTGACGGGACCGACGTGCAGACGCATATAGTCGCGTTCGGCCTCGACCCGGTCGATTTCGGAAGCGACGATGCGGCGCAGTTCGGATTTATAGGGCACCCAGAATTCTTCCGCCCAGGGCGAATCTTCCGCCCCGTCGCCGCGCGGTTCCGCCGTGCGTTCCCGGACCCGCGAGATAGCCAATGTCAGCCGCGCATTCTCGACCGGCTTCAGCACATAATCGATGGCTGCCACGTCAAAGGCCTCGACTGCAAAACGGTCAAAAGCGGTGACAAATATGATCGCCGGCGCGTCGGCCTTGCCGGACAGGGCCCGCGCGACATCCAGCCCGTCCTTGCCGGGCATCGCGATGTCGAGAAGCAGCAGGTCGGGTTTCAACTGTTCGGTCAAGCGCAGCGCCGCTTCGCCATCGCTGGCAGTGCCGATCAGGTTTATTTCCGGCTGCCGGGCGCAAAGCAGCTGCAGACGTTCGATCGCCAGCGGTTCATCATCGACAATCAGCGTTGTCAGCGGTTTGAGTTCGATATCTTCGATCATGGATTATCCAGCATCAACGGTAGGGTCAGCTGCGCAATATAGCCACCTTCTGCCGGACGTACAGTCTGCAGACCGGCTTGCTGGCCAAAGCGGGTTTCCAGCCGGTCCCGGACATTGGCCAGACCAATGCCGCTGCTCGTGCCGTCATCGTCCAGATCGACCGGTCGCGGATCGCCGTCATCCGCCACCGTCAGGATCAGATTGTCGCCATCTGACCGGGCGCTTATCGCAATGGTCACCGGGCGTTTGCTATGCGCGACGCTATGCTTGATCGCGTTCTCGACCAGCGGTTGCAGGATCAGGCCGGGCACCAGCACGCCGAGCAAATCGTCGGGAATATTGACCTTTGTCCGGAGCCGTTCGGGGAAGCGCACCGCCTCGATATCAAGATAGAGATTTTGCAGATGCACCTCTTCCGACAAGGGCACATCTTCCAATGGATCGCCCGACAGGCTGGTGCGATAGAATTTCGAGAGGTTGAGGATCATCTCTTCGGCTTCTTCCGGCTGGCTACGCATCACCAGGGTGCTGAGGCTGTTGAGCGTGTTGAACAGGAAATGCGGATTGACCTGATAGCGCAGCGACCGCAGTTCGGCATCCTGCGCGGCCTGCGCGAAGCGGGCGGCCTTGCGCTCGACCTGCCGGACCCTGCCGGCATAGCTCAGCGTCAGATATAGGGATGTCCAGCTGACGATGAAGAAAAAGCGGGAAGTGGCATCTTCGAAAATTGCCTTAAACGCCAGATTATCCTGCTCCATATATTTACGCATTTCCTCGACATGCGCTTCGTCCCACAGATTTTCCGGATAATAGACGTTGAAGATATAATGGTTGAACGAGGCAATGAGGATGGCGCACGGAATAGCGGCGGCAAAGGCCGTGATGATCCGGGTGGAGAGGGCCTTGTCCTCGAACTGCCGGAGAAACAGATAGAGCAGATAGGTGGCGCCGATGCCGAAAACGGTTACGACAGTCCGTCGCATCACCATTTCGCCTTGCGCCGGCCAGTCACCGATCGACGCCCGCAGCGTCAGGACAATCATGTAGAAAAACCAGAATCCGAGGATCGACAGGATGGCTACCTGATGTCCGACCGACGGCCTGCGGTTTCCCAGTTCAAATTTTCTCATATGCGTTCAATCATGGTTGCGCAGCAGCTTAGGCCAATATGGTATCAATTGTCTCTAGGGGAATCGTGACCGGTCGAACCATGCTTGCGGTTGGTCGAAACTTTATAAGCCTGGCGCGCAATTTTCAGACTTTGGATGGTCAACGGAGAATTAGTCAGGCCTGATTTAACCAATTACTAACCATGTTTGGGCCAAATGTCTTCGTGGGATAAGTCCACGAGGAGTTGTGACGACATGACCAAGGAAACACGATCCGTCCCCGGCGCCATGACGCTGGCCGAGATGAAGGAATTTGCGAGCTTCAGTTCCGCGACCCAGCGCTATATCCGCCGGTCGCTGGATGTCGGGCTCGAGCGTTCCGATGCGGTGGAGACATGGTCGCGCGACAAGGTCGAAGAAGCCGGAATCCAGGTCCAGATGTCTCTATACCGGCGCATCCGCGACATTCGCAAAGCGATTCCCGAAGATTGCGCTATCGACAGTATCGAGGCGTTCATGCCTTCGCTGATTTCGCTCGCTGCCTATGATCTGGGGCAGGGCCGCATTCACAGTTTCCCCGCCTTTCGTTTTCTCTACGAGCGTCTGCTGGGCCCGGATTCGCGTCCTTGGCTTCCCGGCGCTTTTTGCGCGGCAGCATCGCTCCCGCATCTGCACCCGAAAACCCGCAAGGGCCTGTTGCAATCGATCAGCGAAGCTGCAGCGACCGCGCCCGGCTGGTCCAACCGCGAACCCAGCTTCTTTCCGGAATGGGTCGAAAAAGTGGATATGAGCAAAGCGGCGCATTGACCGCTGTGGTCTGATCCTGACGTCAGGCGGCCGCGGGCCGTCCTGTGATCGCCGCTTCATATTCGCTTTCGGCGCGCTGGATCAGATGCCGGTCGTCTTCATTCCACGGATGAAATCCGGGCAGGAAGAATTTGCACCACGGGACGATGATCGCCCGCGCTATGCCCGGCGCGACGAGCAGGAATTTCAGCAGCCGGAGCTTCACCCGCCATCCGGTCATGCCGTCTTGCGCCAGCAGATCGAGCGTGTCGTTCCAGCGGTTGCCCCAGAAATTTTTGGTGATGACGAGCATCATCAGCGCCTTCACTTTCCAGCGTTGCCAGCGGCTCCAGTCCCGGGTCGCGTAGAGCCAGGTGTCATAGGCGACGCCCTTATGCTCGATCTCTTCCAGTGCATGCCAGCGCCACAGGTCGGCGGTTTCCTCATCGGAATCTTTCCAGTGCAGCGGGTTGGCGATAAACTGCTGCGCCATGATCGCGGTAAAATGTTCGAGGATCATCGTCGCTGCCAGATTGGTGATCTTGGGCCGGCCCTTGGTCATGGCGAGCGATTCGGTAATCCGCTGTTCGATCCGGCTGGTGTCATAGCCGTTTTCCTCGACCCGGCGGTTCAGCGCCAGATGTTCGCGGCTGTGGATCACTTCCTGCTGAACGAAGGCGCGGATTTCTTTCTGCAATTTTTGCGGCGTGTGATTGCGAAATTCTCGCACACTCTCGATGAAGAAAGCCTCGCCGCGCGGGAAAGTGAGCGACAGGCAATTGTAGAAAGCGGTCGCGACCGGATCACCATTTTGCCAGTATTTCCCGGGGTCATAGCCTTCTTCCCGCCCGAAACGGCGGTCGCGGGGCGTGATCTCATGATCCGCAGGTGTAGGGGTGTAAATGGATTCCGGTTCGGCGCTGAGGGAATTAGGCATATTCATCAGATGTTTCCATTATGCGAAATGCGGCCTATAGCTAACAGCGATGATAATAAGGCTACTTACATAAATGTCAATAGCAAAGAGACGTCTCTCGCCCGAAGAAAGCCGTGGCATGGCGCTGGCAGCGGCCCGCGATCTGCTGATCGAAACCGGCCCGCAGTCGGTTACATTGAAGGCTGTCGCCGGCCGGATCGGCCGGACCCACGCCAATCTATTGCACCATTTCGGTTCGGCCTCCGGCCTGCAAAAGGCGCTTGCCGTCTATTTGTCCGACGAAGTTTGCGGGATGATTGCGCAGGCGATCCTGAAATCGCGTACCGGCGAAGGCACAGTGCGCGACATTGTCGACCTCACTTTCGACGCGTTTGACAAACAGGGCGGAGCAGCGCTCTGGTCCTGGATGATGTTGACCGGCAACGAAGACGCGCTCGACCCGATTGTCGATGCCATTCATGTGCTGGTAGATGATATTGGCGCAGGCGGACATGAAGACCGGGAAAAGCATGACGACACGCTGGCTCTGGTGCTGATGGCTCTGGGTGACGCGCTGATCGGCGATCGTCTTTCCGGCTCGCTCGGCCTACCCAGAGATTCCGCTCGCGACATGGCAGAACGGCAACTGGAAGATGCTCTGGAACGCTGGAAATGCGATCATGAAGCCTAGGCTTCCCTGACTCTCAATCCGTGGCGAACAGTTGATCGTCGCTGGCAAAGGCCTTGAACTCGAGCGCATTGCCGCTCGGATCATGAAAGAACATCGTCGCCTGCTCGCCGACCTGTCCCTCGAAGCGGATCGTCGGCGGAATAACGAAGTCGATTGCCGCTGCGGATAGCCGGTCCGCGAGAGACTGCCATGAAGACATGGTCAGCACGACGCCGAAATGCGGTACCGGGACTTGCTCGCCATCGACCGGATTGACCATCGGTCGAGCGGCAAAATTCTCGTCGAGATGGGTGACGATCTGATGCCCGAACAGATTGAAATCTATCCAGCACGGGTCGCTGCGACCTTCTTCGCAACCCAGCAGTTCGCCATAAAATGTCCGCGCAGCGTCGAGATCATTTACCGGGAAGGCCAGATGGAAGGGCCGCAAGGCCGTTTGGGACTCAATGTTCATATTTTCTCTGCTTATCTTCGGGAGCGGCAAGAGTGAAACAATGTTCGAAATCCAGATTGGAACCCAGTCCTGCTGATTCCCGCTCTTTGGCTTCGGCCAGCATCGATTCGCGGCTCCGGGTCAATAATATGTCGCTCTCCGAACCGCTGAGTCCCTCGGCGCGCATCTGGTCGCGGGCACGGCTGTCGAGCACAGCAGCCAGCGTTTTCAGATCCTGCGCGGTCTTGGACAGACCCTCGCGGTCGTGGACCTCGTCATAGGCCAGTTGCAGCATTCCGGCGCACTGGGCCAGGTCGGGCTTGGGCTTTGGCGGGACTGCAGCATCCAGCAATGGCAGGCATTTGGCCATCTCCGCTTCTACCACCGCATTCGGGTCCGCTGCGTCGACGGCCGTTTGTTGTTTGGCGGAGACGGCCGCCAGAAAATCCAGCCGCACTTGTTCTCGGGTCTTTCCGGTTTCGGTGATGATCCGTTCCCCGACCAGTCCGGCGTAAGTTGCCCCGCGCTCCGAGAGCAGGGGATAGTCGAGCGCGCTGCTTACACCGCGTTCCTGTTCCGAGGCGATGATCGCCAGCACGGCGACACAGGATAGGTCGCGCTGCTGGATTTCGCTCAGCGGTTCTGGCTGGCTTGCCGCCGGCTGCGCCAGCGCAAGCGTCAGGAGGGTGATGATCTTCATGTCCGGACGATAGCAAGCAAATGCTGGTTCGGGCAATTAGCAATTGAATGGTGATCGCGAACACGGCAAAAGCCGCTGGTGTCAAAACTCCATGAAATGATCGCCCGCCATCCCTACGCAATCTCGCTGTTCGCGGGTGGCTTGAGCGCAACCGGCTTCGCGCCGCTGAACCTGGGGCCGCTGACGATCTTGATGCTGGCCTTGTGGATGGCGATCGTGATGCAGGCGCAGAGCCGCAAAGCGGCCTTTTTCACTGGCTGGCTGTTCGGGGTAGGCCATTTCATCATTGGCCTGAACTGGATTGCAAAGGCTTTTACCTTCCAGGCGGCGATGCCGGAATGGCTGGGCTATGTCGCTGTGGTTCTGCTGTCGCTTTATCTGGCGGTATTTCCGGCACTGGCTGCTTTGGGCGCGTTTTGGGTTGGCAAGGACAGGCCGGGCACGTTCGTACTGGCAATGGCAGCGATGTGGATCATCACAGAATGGCTGAGAAGCTGGGTGTTCAGTGGTTTTATCTGGAATCCGTTGGGGGTGATCGCCCTCCCGCTCGGCCAGATGGCCAGTCTCAGCATGTTTATCGGAACCTATGGTCTATCCGCTCTGCTGTTTGCAGGAGCCGGTGGTCTTTGGCTATTAGCCGAGAAAAGATGGCAAGCCGCGATTCTCCCGCTGGTAGTTTTTGCCGGGCTTTCGGTGGTCCCGCATGGCCAGCAGCAAATTTTATCGGACCAGCCGCTGATCACCGTGGTCCAACCCAATATCGGGCAGCAGGATAAATGGCAGGCCGGTTATGAAGAGCAGAATCTCTCCAAGCTGGCCGAACTGACACTCCGCGAAGATGACAGTCCGCGCATCATCTTCTGGCCCGAAGCGGCGATTCCCGATTATCTCGAGACCGGTTATCCGGCGCGCTATTATTATGGTCGCCCGCCGGAATTTGTCCGTCAGCAGCTCGGCGGACTGATGAAGCCCGGTGATGTGCTGGTGCTGGGCGCGCTCAAGCTCGAATTTGACGAAGCGGAAGGACGTGCGGTCGGTGCCCGCAACAGTGTCTTCGCTATGGATTCCGGGCATCAGTTGATCGGACGCTACGACAAGTCCCATTTGGTGCCTTATGGTGAATATCTGCCGATGCGGCCGCTTTTGTCGGCTATCGGCCTGTCCCGTCTGGCACCGGGTGATTTTGATTTCTGGCCCGGTCCTGGCGCTAGTTCGATTGATCTTGGCCGGTTTGGCAAGGCGGGGGTTCAGGTTTGCTACGAGATTATTTTTTCAGGCCAGGTCGTGGACCGCGAAAACCGTCCGGAATTTATTTTCAACCCGTCCAATGACGCCTGGTTCGGCAGTTGGGGGCCACCGCAGCATCTGGCTCAGGCGCGTTTGCGGGCGATCGAAGAGGGGCTGCCGGTGATCCGTTCGACTCCGACCGGCATATCGGCGGTGATCGACGCGAACGGAACGGTCAGAGCCCATGTGCCGATGGGTGAGGCGGGCCGGATTGATAGCCGTCTGCCGCAAGCGAAGGCACCCACGCTGTTCGCGAGCTATGGCAATATCCTGCCGCTCGCTCTGGCGCTGATTTTGCTTCTATCTGCCATTGCCATCCGCGTGCGTGCCCGTTAAAGTAGATATAAACTTTTCCTTATGTCCCTGTGGCTGATGTCGTTTCGGCCCAAAATCAGGATTTTGCCATGCGTTCAGAATTTATATTCACTTCCGAATCGGTCTCTGAAGGCCATCCCGATAAAGTATCGGACCAGATTTCGGATGCCATCGTCGATCTGTTTCTTTCGAAGGATCCGGAAGCGCGGGTTGCTTGCGAAACCATGACCACAACAGATCGGGTGATTCTTGCAGGGGAAGTTCGCGGTTCGGGCATGATCGATACGGACGGCAATTGGGCGCCGGGCGCGCAGGAGGAAATCCAGACCGTTGTCCGCGAAACCGTCAAGAAAATCGGCTATGAGCAGGACGGGTTCCACTGGCAGAATCTGACATTTGAAAATTATCTGCACCCGCAATCGGCGCATATCGCGCAGGGCGTCGACGAAAGCGGCAACAAGGACGAAGGCGCTGGCGATCAGGGCATCATGTTCGGCTATGCCAGCGACGAAACGCCGGACCTGATGCCGGCAACGCTGCAATATTCGCACGAGATTTTAAAGCAGATGGCCAAGGATCGTCACAGTGGCGCAGCCCCGTTCCTGGAGCCTGACAGCAAGAGCCAGGTGACCCTGCGCTATGTCAATGAAGTACCGGTAGAGGCCGTTGCTCTGGTGGTCTCGACGCAGCACGCGCCGGGCTATTACAAGGACAGCGACAATCCGGCGCTTTACGAGGAATTGCGCGACTATGTGATGGGCGTGTTCCACTCGGTGCTGCCCGAAGGCTTTATCACCGACAAGACGGTGATTCACGTCAACCCGACCGGCCGCTTTGAAATTGGCGGTCCGGACGGCGACGCCGGTCTTACCGGACGCAAGATCATCGTCGACACTTATGGCGGCGCGAGCCCCCATGGCGGCGGCGCCTTCTCCGGCAAGGATCCGACCAAGGTCGATCGCTCGGCAGCCTATATCACCCGTTATCTGGCGAAGAATATCGTCGCCGCCGGTCTCGCCAAGCGCTGCGCGATCCAGCTATCTTATGCGATCGGTGTCGCCGAGCCATTGTCGATCAATGTCGACCTGCATGGCACCGGCAAAGTGAGCGAAGAGCGACTGGAAGAAATATTGCCGGAGCTGGTGCGTCTGACACCGAAGGGCATTCGCACCCATCTCGGCCTGAACAAGCCTATTTATGGCGCGACCGCCGCTTATGGCCATTTCGGGCGCAAGGCTGAGGGTGATTTCTTCACTTGGGAAAAGACCGATCTGGTGGATGCGCTGAAAGCCGCTATCTAGAGACGATCTTGCCCGTAGAAGTTTCCGAGCGATGACCGCATTTAAAGAAGGTGATCCTACCACCATTCGCCAGCTATACGGCCGGCGGCAGGGTCATGCCTTGCGTGATCAGCAGGTCGGATTGGTTGAAAAGCTGCTGCCGCAAATCGCTGTGCCGGTAGAAGGTCCTGTGTCGTCTAAGTCGTTGTTTGGCGGCGACCGTCCACTGCATTTCGAAATCGGCTTCGGCGCCGGGGAACATCTTGCCGCGCGCGCCGACATGCTGCCCGATCACGGTTTCATCGGCTGCGAACCCTATCTCAACGGCGTGGTCGGAGCGCTGCAGCATATCCGCGACGGCCATCTGGCCAACGTCCGCCTTCATATGGGCAATGCGCTCGACGTGCTGGAGCGGATCCCGGATGGCGCGCTGAGCTTTGTCTATCTGCTGCATCCCGATCCCTGGCCGAAGGCGCGCCACGCCAAGCGGCGCTTCATGAATCATGGGCCGATCGGCCTGATCGCGCAGAAGCTGAAACCGGGCGGCGAGTTTCGTTTCGGCACCGACCATCCGGTCTATCTGGAATGGGCCTGCATGATCATGAACCAGCGCGACGAATTTGACTGGCTGTGCGAAAGTCCGAAGGACTGGATGATCCGTCCCGGTGGCTGGCCGGAAACGCGCTATGAAGCCAAGGCGCGCCGTCAGGGTCATGATGTATGGTATTTCCGCTACCGGCGTAAATAAACCATAGGGCGTCAAGCCCGTTCATATTTCAATATCCAGCTTTTCTGCGGATTTCGGTGAGATAAACCGATAATTAACCACGTCTGTAAAGCATCCTGGGATGCCGAACCTTAACCTTCCTTGTCTAAGCAGCGCTTAACCAAAAGTTGATCGCACACTTTTATCAGGGTACTGGGAGGTACATAGCCAGATATGGACATCGCTCCACCACTCGCTCATGCAGCGGCCAAATTTAAGGCGCAGAAGAAAAGCGCGACGCCCTCCGATCTTCATATCCACCCCCGCAACCGGAATTTTTCCAGCGCCGTGATCCGCCGGCGCCGCTGGGTCGGTGGCGATCCTTATGCGTCCGCCTTTTTCAATGCGCTGTCGGTGACCTTTCCGGAAGGTGAGACATTTTTCATCGAATCGATCAAAAAATTTCGTAAGCGCGTGCCGCCGAAATTGCAGCAGGAAATCCGTGCCTTCATCCAGCAGGAAGCGATCCACAGCCGTGAACATCATTGCTTCAACGAGCATCTGAAAGACTGTGATTTCGATATTACCCGGCTGGAACAGGCGATTTGCGGAGTGGTCAACACGATTCGGACCAAGCCGGAAATCGCGCATCTCGTCGCGACCATGTGTATCGAGCATATTACCGCGATTCTGGCCGCAGAAGTGATTGCCAACCCGAAACATTTTGAACATGCCGACGAGCACCAGCGCAAACTCTGGCTATGGCATGCTTCGGAAGAAGTTGAGCATAAGGGTGTCGCCTTTGATACCTGGCTGCATGTGACCAGGGACTGGAATCCTCTGAAATGCTGGCTTGTCCGCTGCAGCTTCATGGCCAAAATCACGCTGGGTTTTACCAAGAACCGGGCCAAAGGCGTTCTGGATCTGCTGCGCCAGGACGGTATTTCGGGACCACGCGCATGGTTCGGGCTGGTCCATTATGCATTTCTCGGCGATGCGCCGTTCCGGCGGACCTTGTGGCCGCTGCTGCAGTTTTTCAAACCGGGTTTCCACCCGTGGGATATCGACGACCGGCCTCTCATCCGGCTGGCCGAGAGCGAATATGAAGCGGCGATCATGGATGAAGCGGCAGGCTCGGCGAAGGTCACGCCGATCAAGGGCCGACCCCGCGCAGGCCGTCTGAAGAAAGTCGCCTGAGGCTATCTTTACGCGGCGAGGTCTCGCATGATTCCATCTGCCGAATCATCTTCCGACAGGGAAAGGGTGAACTGAACCGCGTCGGTTTTCCCCCCTCTGCCCTTTGAAAAGCGGGGAGCGGACCGGCCGGTCGGCCTGAAGCCCAGTTTCCTCAACACTTTACCCGAAGCGGGATTGTCGGCGAAATGCTCGGCCCTGATTTCCGGGTGGCCCAGCGTCCGGGCAATGTCGAGCACCGCCCGACCAGCCTCGGTCGCGTAACCGTGGCCCCAGTGACCGCGGGCAATCCAGTAGCCCAGTTCCAGAACCCCTTCGCCTTTGTCGTCAAACCCCATGCAGCCCAGCAACAGGGGAGTCTGGCCATTGCGGCGAAAGATCAGAAAATTGGGATGAACCACGGGGCGCGGACTGACGAGAAATTGTTCGGCGTCATCGCGTCTATAGGGCCATGGAGCGCTCGCAAGGTTGCGGATGATCGCTTCATCATTGATTGCATTGAATAAGGCGTCGGCATCCTCGGGCCAGCCGGGCCGTAGAAGCAATCTTGGTGTTATGGCAAACATCGGGACTCTCCATCATCATATTCGCGACGCCCCCGACTTGAATGATTAGTCCGCTAGAGCGGACCCGTTACAAGATCGTGACGTTATGACAGGGAGAGACAAAAAAAGGGAGAGGATGACCCTCTCCCTGAAATTGGTGGTTCTGTCGAACCTACCGGGTCATCCTGCTGGAGGATAACCCTTTATCGATTATCCGGTTATTCTGCGGCTTCTGCCATGAGGTCGACGGACACATATTTGCGGCCGAGCTTGCCCTTGTGGAATTCCACCTTGCCGTCGACGAGCGCGAACAATGTGTGGTCCTTGCCCATACCGACATTGCGACCCGCATGAGTCTGCGTTCCGCGCTGGCGGATGATAATGTTACCGGCGACAACAGCTTCGCTGCCAAATTTCTTTACGCCCAGACGACGACCTGCTGAGTCGCGTCCGTTGCGGGATGAACCACCTGCTTTTTTATGTGCCATGGTTTAGTCCTCTTTCTTCGCAGCCGGCTTTTTGGCTGCTGGCTTCTTAGCTGGAGCCTTCTTGGCAGCAGCTGGCTTGGTTTCGGTTTTCGCAGCAGCTTTTTTCGCTGGCGCTTTTTCGGCCGGAGCCTTTTCAGCTGGAGCAGCCTTGGCTTTCGCGGCCGGCTTTTCTTCGGCTGGAGCAGCTTCCTTCTTGGGAGCGGCTTTCTTTGGCGCCTTGTCAGAACCAACGGCGCTGATCTTCAGCACCGTGTGTTGCTGGCGATGGCCGTTTTTCCGACGATAGTTATGCCGGCGGCGCTTTTTGAAGATGATGACCTTCTCGCCTTTTTCCTGGGCGATGATCTCGGCCGCAACGGTCAGACCCTTGACGTCCTTTATGTCGTCGCCGTCACCGGCAAGCAAAACGTCATCCAAGGTTATCGAATCACCAGCTTCACCAGCTAGTTTTTCGACTGCGATAATATCTCCTGCGGCAACCCGATATTGTTTGCCGCCGGTGCGCACAATTGCGAACATGGCTATTTTTCCGTTTCAAATTTATGGTTCCAGCGCACAAGGCCGTTAACGCGAGTCTTTCGGCTCACGCTGGAAAGAGTGGGCAGCTAACCGATGGAACTGGCACTGTCAACCAGCTTAAGGCAATTTTGGGCTATTCAAGGCGGTCCGACAATGCCCCGCTTCCAGTTTGGAGATTCGCCGTTGCAGACCGGATAACCCTCTCGTAAAGACAGGGCAATGAAAAAACTCTCCGCTTTGGTGACGATTATCACAGTTACACTGTCCGGTTGCGCGATGCAGCAAGGCGATTTTCCGTCGCTTCTCGAGCGTCCCTATGAACGCGAATCGGTGACGGACGACGCGGCTGCCCCCGCTACCGCCATTTCTTCGCTGCCAGCGGATTTGCAGTCCAGGCTGGGCGCCGCGGTGGCGAGCAGCAGCGCTGCGGATGCAAAATACCGGGCCAGACTTCCGGCCGTCAAAAAGCTGGTGGATGCGGCCCGCGGCTCGGCGGAGTCGAGCGAAGCCTGGGTTGTGGCGCATATGGAACTGGCGGCGCTCGAGATACAGCGCAGTCCTTCGGTCGAGGCGCTGGCCGATATCGATTCGCTTTACCGAGAGCAGCTCGAACGCGAGACGGCCGAAGACGAATCAGGAGGCACCACCATCATCGCCACGCAGCGCGACTCGGTCCAGGCGCAAGTCGACCGGCAGCAGGCTGATATCGAGGCGATGAAGAACCGGCTGCGCTAGGCTAGCGCGTCGATCGCTGCTTTGTGCGCCTTGGCATTTTCGACATAATGGGCCACGCCCATCCGCATGCCGGCGATTGCCGGTTCGGTCAGGTCGCGCATATATTTGGCTGGCGAACCCGCCCATAGCTGCCCGGACGGAATGCGCTTGTTCGGGGTCAGGGTCGCGCCGGCGGCGAGCATCGCATCGCCCTCGATCACGCAGCCGTCCATGACCGTCGTGCTCAGGCCGACAAAGGCCCGGTCTTCCAGCGTTGCGCCGTGCAGCATCACCATATGACCGACCAGCACATCATCGCCGATGATTGTCGGATTGCCATTGGGCGTCGCCGGTGTGGCGCTGTCGCAATGGATGGTGGTGCCATCCTGGATATTGCTGCGCGCGCCGATCCGGATGAAATTCACATCGGCGCGAATCACGCAATTATACCAGACGCTCGATTCGGGGCCGATTTCGACATCGCCGATGATCTTGCAGCCGGGCGCGATAAAGGCGCTGGGATGGATTTTAGGGCTTTTGCCGTTGAACGGCAGAATGAGAGGATTGGTCATGCTTTGGAATTCCAGACATCAGCTTCGATTTTATAAACAATGGTCGGGTTCAGATCTTCGCTATAATTGGGGTCGTGAAAATCCAGCTCGGGATGGTGGCGCATACCGAGTCGTTTCATCAGGCCCCAGCTTGGTTCGTTGCCGGCGACGGTCAGCGCTACGACATAGGGCGCGTTCCAGCGGCTGAACGCTGCGTCCATGCAGGCCGTTGCGGCTTCCTTGGCATAGCCATGGCCCCAGGCATCTTCGCGCAAGCGCCAGCCGATTTCATGGGCACCGGTCAGTTTCGGCTGCGGCGCATTGACTCGCTTGAGGCCGCAAAATCCCAGAATTTCTCCGTCAGACTTGCGCTCGACAATCCAGAATGTGTGACCGAAATCGCGGTCATAGCCTTCGAGCCGCGCCATCGCGGCGTCGAATTTCTCGCGGCTCTGCACGCCGCCCAGCCAGCGCATCACATTGCGGGTATTGAGATGCTCCATAAACGGCTCGATATCGCTTTTGCGCCATTTGCGCAGGAGCAGCCGTTCGGTTTCCAGAACAATATCGGTGGCTTTATCAGCCATGGAGCAAACGCGCTGCATCGGCGGCGAAATAGGTGAGGATACCGGAGCATCCTGCCCGCTTGAACGCGAGCAGCTTTTCCATCATCAACGCGTCATGGTCGCCGACGCCGGCTGCGGCTCCGACCTTGATCAGCGCATATTCGCCGGACACCTGATAGGCGAAGACCGGTATGTTGAATTCCGACTTGGCACGGTAAATGATGTCGAGATAGGCTAGGCCGGGTTTGACCATCACGCTGTCGGCGCCCTCGGCAATATCGAAGGCAATCTCGCGAATCGCTTCATCGCTGTTGGCCGGATCCATTTGATAGGTTTTCTTGTCGCCCTTCAGCAGCCCGCCCGATCCCACGGCGTCGCGGAAGGGGCCGTAAAAGGCGCTGGCATATTTGGCGGAATAAGCCATGATCTGGACATTATGGTGATGCGCCAGTTCGAGCACATCACGGATCGCGCCGACCCGGCCATCCATCATATCGGATGGTGCGATGATATCGGCGCCAGCATTGGCCTGATTCAGCGCCTGCTTGGTCAGCATGTCGAGCGTGCGGTCATTGGCGACATAGCCCTTGTCATCGAGCAGCCCGTCCTGGCCATGGCTGGTGTACGGATCGAGCGCGACATCGGTGAGAATGCCGATCTCGTCGCCCAGCGCGTCTTTCACCGCTTTGGTGGCGCGGCACATCAGATTGTCGGGATTGAGCGCCTCCCTGCCGTCATCGCTGCGCTTTTCGGCCGGTGTGTTGGGAAATAGCGCGAGGCAGGGGATGCCGAGATCGCGGGCTTCCTTTGCCCGTTCAACGATACCGTCGACCGACCAGCGCGAAACGCCCGGCAGCGATGCGATCGGCTCTTCCACGCCTGTGCCTTCGGTAATGAACAGCGGCCAGATCAGGTCGGAGGGCGTCAGACGCGTCTCCCGGACCATGTCCCGGCTCCATGAATGGGTGCGCGTGCGGCGCAGGCGGGTGTGCGGGAATGAAGCGTGTTGTGTCATGGAAAAGGCTTAGCCGAGCAGGCAGCGGCGCTCAACTCTTCTGTGAAACTGTTTGGTGGCGGGTGGTCCGGGCCTAGCTCTTGAGCGGCTTGTTGAGCCGGTTGATCTCGCGTTCGGGTTCGGCGTGCGCAGAAGCGCTTTTCAGCGTGGTTAGAGCAGCGCCCGGTTCGACGCGCTGCAATTTCTGCAGCTCGCCCTTGAAGTTGCGCAGCTCCCGTCCGCCCAGTTGGGCGCGCTCGACAAATTTCACCGAACGGGGATTGATCGTGCGTCCGCCGCGATAGAGTTCGTAGTGGAGATGGGGGCCGGTCGACAGGCCGGTCGAGCCGATATAGCCGATAATCTGGCCCTTGCGCACGCGGCGTCCGTTGCTCACCGCGATCCGGCTCATATGGCCATAGCCGGAAGCCAGGCCGCCGCTATGTTGCAATCTGACATAATTGCCAAAGCCGCCCTTGCGACCGGCATGAACCACCTTGCCGTCGGTAACCGCATAAATTGGCGCGCCATAGCCGCCGCCAAAGTCCATGCCGCTGTGCATGCGCTTGTAGCGCAGGATCGGATGGCGGCGCATGCCATAGTTGGAGGTGATGCGTCCGTTGGTCGGCCGGGCGAGTTCGCCGTTCGACTGGCCGACGCCCGATGCTTCGAACCAGTTGGTGCGTCCGCCGCTCTGCCATCTCAACATTTGTGCCTGAGCCTTGCCGCCACGTTCGAGGCCGGCATAGATCAAGTCGCCGACTTCGACCTCGCCGGTTTCGGCGCGGCGATAGGACAGGATGATATCAAATTCGTCGGTGCTGCGAATATCGCGCGATACGGACATTTTGGATCCGATGACCTGCAGATATTTCTGTACCGCATCGGCCGGAGCACCCGCGGCGCGAGCAGAGCGATAGAGGCTCGAGCCGACCGTGCCCTTGATCCGCAGCGGCGTGTCGTCGACCAGGATCGGCTTGCGGTTGAGCTTCAGCTGGCTGCCGTCGCGCAATATTTCGAGATTGAGGTCAAAGCGCGCGCGGAACGCCAGCTGGTCGAGCGGTCGCGCCTGGTTCTTCGCCGGGCGACGGCCGAGGACGACATCGATCTTGGTGCCGGGCTTGATATCGCCGAGCGAAACCGCACCGCTGATCAGGTCATTGGCCTGCGCGGCTTCGTCGCTGGCGACCCCGGCGCGTTGCAGCACCCGGCGGAGACTGTCGCCGCGACCGAGCGTGGCGACCAGTTCGATTGATGGTCGTTCCGGGCTTTCTGCCAGTGGGCGCACCGCGTCGGTTGCCGCCATCCGTATGCCGGTGTCTGAACCATAAGCCAGCGGCGCGATCATTTGCGAACGGGCCTGATCGGCGCGAAAGCCGCTCAGCGGATCGGCGCGATGTCCGGCAATCGGACCAAAATCGGGAAGGCAGCTGATTGCAAAGCCGCACAGGGCGGTCAGGGTTACCAGACCGCGAAACCAGGTCGGGCTGCCGATATCCACGCCAAGATCGGGCACCCAGTCGAGTTCGGACAGATATTCACGCCATTCGGCCAGGTTTTTCCTGGAAAATATCGTTTCGGGGATCGCCGACGGCAGGGGATTGGCTGCGATGGCTGCAGACCCCTGAACTTGCATGTCGATATCGTCGATACTCTTGAACAAACCAACCCCTTGGTGATGCAAATTCATGACTTTGCATCCTGTATATGAGCAACCTCTGTGCAGGAACTTGGTTAAAGTCAAATTAAGCCGCCGTGCAGGCGGTTTACATGCGGTGAAACGTGTAAAAGCACGGCTATCCGGTCCGCACCTGCGCTTTTTGATTCAAGCCCCTTGCAACTGCGCGCCTGATCGGCTGTTGTACAGATAATGTCCCGGTTCTCTCAGTCGTCTCTTGTCGCCGTCCTCGGCCCGACCAACACCGGCAAAACCCATCTTGCCATCGAACGCATGTGTGCCCATTCCAGCGGGATGATCGGATTTCCGCTGCGCTTGCTGGCACGGGAAGTCTATGACCGCGTGGTGGCGCTGAAAGGGGCGAACCGCGTGGCCTTGGTCACCGGCGAAGAAAAAATCATCCCGAAAGACGCGCAGTGGTATCTGTGCACCGCAGAAGCCATGCCGATGGACCGCGAATTTGCCTTTGTCGCAATCGACGAGGCTCAAATCGGCATCGATCCCGAGCGCGGCCATATATTTACCGACCGGATGCTGCACGTGCGGGGCCGTGAAGAAACCATGATCCTCGGATCGGAAAGCCTGCGGCCGCTGATCGAGGCATTGCTGCCCGATGCGGAGATTGTCACCCGGCCGCGTTTTTCCACCCTGAGCTATGCCGGACCGCGCAAGCTATCCCGACTGCCACGCCGGTCGGCGATTGTCGCCTTCTCGCTGGAAGATGTCTACGCGATCGCCGAAATGCTGCGGCGCCAGCATGGCGGCGCGGCGATCGTCATGGGGTCCTTGTCGCCACAGACCCGCAATGCACAGGTAAAAATGTATCAGGATGGCGAGGTCGACTATCTCGTCGCCACCGATGCGATCGGCATGGGGCTGAATCTCGATGTCACCCATGTTGCTTTTGCCGCGCTGAAGAAATTTGACGGCCGCCGCCGCCGGCAGCTCACCCTCGCCGAAATCGGGCAGATTGCCGGGCGCGCTGGACGTCACCAGAAAGACGGCAGTTTCGGGGTGCTGACCGGGCTCGCCACGTCGGACGAACTGCAGCCGGAAGATATCGAAAATCTCGAATCGCATCGCTTCCCGAAGCTGGAATGGCTCTACTGGCGCAATGCCGAACCGGATTTCGGTTCGGTCAACCGGCTGATCCGGTCGCTGGAGGAAGCGCCGCAAGGCCGGCGATTGCACGCGGCACCGGAAGCGGTCGATCTGGCGGTGTTGAAACGGTTAGCGCAGGATCAGGCCGTGGCCGGTCATGCCCTGTCACCGGACAAGATACGCCTGCTCTGGGAGGCGGCCTGCATTCCCGATTTTCGCAAGGTCGGCGCCGATCATCAGGCGCGCTTTGTCGCTTCGCTCTGGCCGCATCTCGCCAGCGGATCGGGTCGCATTCCCCACGCCAGAATGGCTCAAGAAATATCGCGACTCGAAAATGTTCAGGGCGATATTGCGACACTGGGCGCACGGATCGCGGCCGCCCGCAGCTGGAGCTATATCGCGCAGAAATCCCGCTGGGTGGAGCAGCCGGAAGCAATGATCGACCGCACCCGCGCGCTGGAGTCCAAGCTGAGCGATGCGATGCACAGCCAGTTGACCCAGCGTTTCGTCGACAAACGGACACGGGTGTTGATGCGCGGTCTGCTCAAAGATATGTTGCATCAGGATGTCGTCGTCGATGATGATGGCAAGGTCCTGGTCGAGGGACAGGAAATAGGAACACTCAAGGGCTTTCAATTTGTCGTGCCATCCGATAGCCGGAGAGAAGATCGAAAAATGCTGCTGGCCGCGGCAGAAAGATATTTGGGACGGATTATGACGGATAATGCAGACGCTCTTGCCAAGGCACCGGACACCGTTCTGGAGCTGGTTCCCGACGCCGCCGGGCAACCGGCGATTCTCTGGGGCGATAGCCGGCTAGCGGTCCTCGCCAAGGGCAAGACTCTCTTGCAACCCGAGATCAAGTTCGACCGCTCGATCAAGGACATGACCTCCGAGGACAGCCAGAAGGTGATGGACCGGGTCAAGGCCTGGGTCGATGCGATGAAGGCCAAGCATCTGCAGGGACTGGTAAAAATTGACGCGCTGGCCAACGAGCCGGAAACCCCGCCGGCGGTGCGCGCGCTGTTTGCGCAAATTGTCGATGCGGGCGGGATTCTCTCGCGGCGCGAAATAGATCAGGCTGTCCGCGCCCTGGACAATGATATGCGCGGCCATGCTCGGCGCGCTGGCCTGGTATTTGGCGCGCTCGATATTTTCCATCACGCGCTGATGAAGCCGGGTGCGGTGCTCTGGCGGACTGCCCTGTTCTCAGCCTATGACGCACAGCCGATGATAGAGCAGGCGCCGGATAATGCCGTGCATCTCAAGGAAGGGAATTTCGCGGCTGTCGATCACGCCGCCCGGCTCGGTTTTCGCAAGATTACCGATGAATATGTGCGGGTAGACATGGTCGAACGGCTGGTGAAACAGGCCCATGAAGCCCGCAAGCAGGGCGCGGTTTTTGCCGTAGACCCGGCTTTGGCGACATCATTGGGCCTGTCGAAGGCCTGCCATGAAGCGCTGCTCGATCTGGCAGGATTTGTCAAAACCACCGACCAGCCGGCGCCGGTCGTGCCGCCAGTTGCCACCGACAGCGCGTCACCCGAGGCTGCTACTGCCGAGACGGAAGCGGTTGCGGAAAAGTCCGTTTCGCCAGAAGCTGAGCCGAGCGAGACTGTAGTGGCAGAGGCAGAGAAAGCTCCCGCTGAAGCCACACCCGATGCGGAAGAACCGGACGCGGCTGTGCAATATTGGCGCTGGAAGGGCATGGCGCGCAAGAAGAACCAGAGCCAGTTCAAACCCCGTGAAAAGCACCAGAAAAAGGGTACAGGTGCGCCGGTCAAACGCAAAGCGGAGCCTGTGCTCGCTACCGCAGGTGGAGCCTTTGCCGAACTGGCTGCGCTTCGGGACAGCATGAAAAAATAGGATGCAGGCTTGAACGGCAGAGCATCGGATCGCATCCCCGCAGCGCCTCCCGCGCTGCGGATCGACAAGCTGCTCTGGTATCTGCGCTTTGCCCATAACCGGATGATGGCGCGCAAGCTTGCAGAAAAAGGACATGTCCGGCTGAACGGCAGGCGGATCGAAAGAGGGCATGTCAAGGTTCGGCAGGACGACATTCTCACGGTCCCGCAGGGCAATGACGTGCATGTGATTCGCATCATCGCGCTGCCGCAACGCCGCAGCAGCGCTTTGCAGGCGCAATCCTGTTATGAGATATTACAGACTGGTAATTGAAATAGCGGCCAAACCAACTGTTGACGTGTCAGAAATTGCGCAATAGCTAGGACAAATCTGCCGCCCTGAATGGCGGGCTGGTATTGGGGAGTTTAAGACCAGATGACCTACGTTGTTACCGAAGACTGTATCAAATGCAAATATATGGACTGCGTAGAAGTTTGTCCGGTGGACTGCTTTTACGAAGGCGACAACATGCTGGTCATCAACCCCAGCGAGTGCATCGATTGCGGTGTTTGTGAACCCGAATGCCCGGCCGAGGCGATTCTGCCCGACACCGAAGACGGTCTGGAAAAATGGCTCGAGGTAAACACCAAATTTTCCGAAGAATGGCCGAATATCACGGTTAGCCGCGATCCACCGGCCGATGCTGAAGAGTATAAGGGCATGGAAGGCAAGTTCGAAGCCTTCTTCTCCGAGAAACCTGGGCAGGGCGATTAATTTCGGACTCTAGCTGGCCTTTCCTTCGGTCATAGTTAATTTGCTGCACTGCGACGAAGAAATGCCAAGCACCGAATGCCTGAAACCGGCATTTTCGGACAAGATCAGTTGTACAATGCAACGATAAATTGCTTTTTTGTGACGAATCTGCTACAGGTACATCACTTGGCGGCTGGACACCTGAGGAAGCGGGTGGTGTTCGGTCGTTAAATATATGTACGGAAGGGTTTTTTCGTCAAGTTGTACGAAATTCGAACGTTAGCAGCGTTCTTTTCCATTGATCCAAGAAAGGCTTTTTATGGCTGCGAATGTGCTGTCCTTTGATGTGGGCGATTATGTTGTTTATCCAAAACATGGCGTTGGCCGGGTTGTCGAACTGCAAAATGAAGAAATTGCAGGCATGCAACTCGAGCTTTATGTTTTGCGTTTTGAAAAAGAACGGATGACCTTGCGGGTTCCGACCAACAAGGCAGAAGGCGTCGGAATGCGCAAATTGTCCTCGGACAAAACGTTGCGCGAAGCTATGGAAACACTGAAAGCGAAGCCCAAGGTCAAGCGGTCGATGTGGTCGCGCCGGGCACAGGAATATGAAGCGAAGATCAATTCGGGCGATCTGGTATCGATTGCCGAAGTGACCCGCGATCTGTTCCGCGCCGATGACCAGCCGGAGCAAAGCTATTCCGAACGGCAGATTTTCGAAGCGGCATCCAGCCGCCTGGCTCGCGAACTGGCAGCTATGGAAGAAACCGACGAGCCGACGGCTCTGACGAAGATTCTCGAAATCCTCAATATTGCTGCGCCGCAATATTATGAAGTCAAAGAAGATTAATCGATAACGTTCCGGCGTTCGTCGAAATTCAAAAGGGGCTGGCACAGCGATGTGCGAGCCCCTTTTTCATGTCCGGAACAAAGCGAATTTTTAATTTGATCTCTTTCGGCCATAGGCGTATTAGTATGTTAATACAGCAACGGAGGCACGGATGAAGAAAATATTGTTTTTGGTACCGCTACTGGCGCTCGCGGCTTGCGAAGGCTCGATCGCCAACGCCGTCGGTGATGCCGCGTCCAGCACCGGTGGCAGCAGCTTTGCCGACGGTAGTCCTATCGGTAAAAGCGATAGCGATCCGGGTGCGTTCGAGGGCATAACCCTTGCCGGTCCCGACAATATCATCTTCACCACCGGTAGCGGCTATTCGATCCGGGCCGAGGGTGATGACGAGGCGGTCGAGCAATTGCGCTTCAAGATTTCCGGCGACGAGATCAAGATTGGTCGCGAAACTAACGGTCTGTCCTGGGGCGATAGCGGTGCCGCGACGATTTACATCAGCGCACCCGCTTTGCGGAGTGCCAAGCTGGCTGGTTCGGGTGATATGGAAATTGACGCGATGACCACCGAGTCCACGAAATTGAGCATAGCCGGTTCGGGCAATATCCGCGTCGCCAGAGTAGAAACGGCTTCGCTGAATTCCAAGGTCGCCGGATCGGGCAATCTGATTCTGGCCGGCAAGGCTGAATCGATCGATATCTCGATCGCCGGTTCCGGTGATATTAGTGGCAAGGATCTCAACGCCGGCAGCGCCAGCATATCGGTCGCCGGTAGCGGCGATGTCGAGCTGTCTTCGGATGGATCGGTTGATGCGAAGGTCATGGGTTCCGGTGATGTCCGGATCCACGGCGATGCACAGTGCAAGTCGCGGTCTATGGGCTCTGGCGACATTATCTGCGACTGATCACGGAGCCATCAGGCTGAAATCGCTTGGCGATCTGTCACACATGTGGCAGATTCGCTGGTGATGCCGAATCTATGGGAAAAATATGCGGTTCCAAAGCTGATCCGCTATGCTTGTTCACAGCCTGAGGTGATGAAAGACCGCAGCCAGATCGTTCCAAAAGCCGACGGCGATGTGCTGGAGCTCGGCTGCGGCGGCGGGATCAATCTGCAATTTTATGACCGTTCGAAGGTCAATAAGCTGACCGGTCTCGATCCGTCGGCAGAATTGCTAGACTATACTCATCAGGAAGCAAGCGAACGCGGCCTCGACATGGAGATATGCGACGGCATCGGTGAAGCCATGCCCTTTGCCGATGCCAGCTTCGACACGGTGCTGACCACTTTCACGCTCTGCTCGGTGCAGGACGGGCAGCAGGTGCTTTCGGAAATGCGGCGGGTCTTGAAACCGGGCGGCAAGATCCTGTTCCTCGAACATGGCAGAGCGCCCGACAAGGGGCCGGAAAAATGGCAGCGGCGTATTGAGCCGGTCTGGAAACATATCGCTGGCGGTTGTCACCTGCACCGGCCGGTGGCGAAATTGATCGAAGCCAATGGCTATACGCTAACGGCAAATGAAGGCCATTATGCACCGAAGACGCCGCGCTGGCTCGGCTGGATGGAATTTGGCGAGGCGCGGCCAACATGAGGTTCCTCTCGATAGTGCTGCTGGCCGCTGCCTTGCTGCTGCCAGCGGTGGCAGAGGCTGCGGAACGACAATTCTCCCTGTTCGGCTTTGACGATATCCGGATCGGCAATGGCGTTAACGTGATACTGACGTCGGGCAAAGGCCCGTCGGCCCGGGCGGAAGGCGAGACCCGCGAACTTCTGGACCGGGTTTCGCTGCAAAAAAACGGCAAGCAGTTGATCGTGTCGGTGCGGCCCAAGTCGCTGAACGGTGATAATTATGATGGTGACGGGCCGGTCACCCTATATCTCAGCAGCTACGCCATCAGCAATATCTCGCATCTCGGATCAGGCCGGGTGACGCTCGACAAATTATCCGGCCGCACCCCGCGCGTTCGGCTCGGCGGCTTTGGCACATTGCAAATTGATGCGGTTGATGCGGACCGGCTGGATTTGGCAATGACCGGCGGTGGTCAGGTAACCATGGCTGGCAAGGTTCGTGACGCGCGGGTCGAACTGCAAGGGGCCAGCATGTTTGAAAGCCCGGAGCTGACTGTCGAAAAACTCACGCTCATCCAGCGCGGCCCGGCAAGCAGCCAGATGGAGGTGACGCGGGAGGCGATTATAACCAATAATGGCACCGGCCGAATCAATATTGCCGGAAGGCCCAATTGCACGGTCAGAACAGACGGGGCTGCCAGTATCGTCTGCAACCCCGATCGATAGCGCCTAGTGCACGGTGCCGACCGACTGGTCGATTGACAGCAAGATGCACAGCCGTTCGACTTGCCGCCATTTGCAATAATGAAGATGGTTGCCCAGCGACCGGCTCTTGTCGGCGCGATTGGCTGCTTCCAGACCGGCTTCCTCGCCATAGTTGGTGATCAGCCGTTCGGCATCGCTGTAATGGGTGGAGTCAATGAATACGGGTAATTGCATTAATGGCTCCTGTTGCCGGAGGCTTCTTCGCCTCCAACCTGACCGTGACTTCTACTGTGGACCGGTGGAAATATCTTCAAAAGCTAGGGTTACCAGAATGTTAATCATAAGTTCGTTGGGAAGCTCTGGTCATGCGCTCTGTTGTGGTTTAGGGCTCCGGTCATGAATCCTGAAAACTCAGAACATGCTTCCAATTCTTCCGGCGATGGTTCGAAAAATCGCAATGGCGGCGGTGTCTTCATTGCGATTGGCGCGATTGTCGGCGCTTTTGTTGGCGGCTATATGGGGCAGCCGTCTGCCGGTTTACTGGCCGGGCTGGCGCTTGGCGTGCTGGCGGCGCTGCTGATCTGGTGGAAAGGCCGCTGAGCATTTCAGACCGCGCTTGTCAGGACGATTCACGCCACCTATTATCGGTTCATGCTGAAACATATTAGAAATATCGCAATTCTGCTTATCGTCCTCGGGGTCGGCGCAGGATATTATTTCACCCGTGGCGATACCGCCCGCTTGCCACTCGAGGCGACCACCGGCGTGGAACCGGATCTGACCAGTGTCCGTACGGAAAAATTCCCGACCATCAATATTGCAAAAGCAGAGCCCTGGGGCGAGGGCGAGGGCCCGGTTGCAGCCGAAGGCCTTGTGGTAGAGCGCTTCGCCGAGGGACTGGATCACCCGCGCAGCATGTTCCGCCTGCCCAACGGAGATCTGCTGGTAGCGGAAACCAACAGCCCGCCGCGCACCAACAAGGGCATCGAAGGCTGGGTCATGCGCAATCTGATGAGCAAGGCCGGAGCGGGAACCGAATCGGCGAACCGGATCAGCCTGCTGCGCGACAGCAACAAGGACGGCAAGGTTGACGAGACATTCGCCTTTCTGGAAAATCTCAACTCGCCGTTCGGCATGGCGCTGATCGATGGCACGCTCTATGTCGCCAATACCGACGCAGTCTATGCCTATCCCTATGTTGAAGGCGATACGAAAATCACCGCCGAGGGCCGCAAGGTTGCCAATCTGAATGCCAGGGCACCGAATAATCACTGGACCCGCGATCTTCTCGCCAGCGATGACGGCAAATATCTCTATATCTCCGTCGGTTCGAACAGCAATATCGGCGAAAACGGCATGGACATCGAAAAACAGCGTGCTGCCATCTTGCGGGTTGAACTCGCGACCAACAAGAAGACCATCTATGCCGATGGCATGCGCAATCCGGTGGGCATGGCCTATTTGCCGGGCACCGACAAATTCTATGCCGTGGTCAACGAGCGCGACATGCTCGGCAGCGACATGGTGCCGGACTATCTCACCGAAGTACGCTGGGGTGCGCATTACGGCTGGCCTTGGCATTTCTGGGGCGGCAATGTCGACCCGCGTGTCGATCCGAAAAACCTCGACCACCGGCAATATGAACGTCGGCCGGATTATGCCCTGGGCGCGCATGTCGCGCCGCTGGGCCTAGCTTTCTCCCATGGCCAGGCGCTGGGCAAGCCATTTGCCTCCGGTGCGATCGTCGCGCGCCATGGTTCGTGGAACCGTCAGCCGCTCTCCGGCTATGATGTCGTCTATGTCAATTTCAACCAGCGCGGCGAGCCGGAAGGCAAGCCTTCAACGATCCTGAGTGGATTTGTCGACGATGAAAAAATGGCTCGCGGTCGTCCGGCAATGGTCGCCTTTGACCAGACCGGTGCATTGCTGGTTAGTGACGATGTCGGCGGAATTATCTGGCGGGTCTCGCGCAAAGGCGCTGCCAAACCGGCCGCAGCGGCAGAGAAATAGGCTTAGGCCAGAAACTTGTCGGCGCGACCGGCCAGTTCGACAATATATTGCCATGCCACCCGGCCCGACCGGCTGCCGCGCTGTTTCGCCCATAGCAGAGCATCGTCGCGATCATAGTCCAGGCCATGGGTCTCGGCATAGCGGGCGATGATCGCAAGATAATCATCCTGCGATGCGGCGTGAAAGCCCAGCCGCAAGCCGAAACGATCGGACAGTGCCAGTTGGTCATCGACCGCGTCACGCGGGTTAACCGGATCATCCTGTTCGCTCATCTGGCGCGATACGATGTGGCGCCGGTTAGAGGTGATGTATAGGCGGACATTGGCGGGCCGCTGGCTCGCTCCGCCTTCCAGCATCGAGCGGAGTGTACGCGGTTCGCCGCTGCCTTCGGAAAACCCGATGTCGTCGATGAAGATAATGAAGCTCCGCTTGGTCGAAGCGAGTAGTTCGAATAGAGCCGGCAGCGTCTCCAGATGATCCGACGGTGCCTCTATCAGCGCAATATCTTTGCCTTGCGCCTGCAACGCCCGGACCACCGATTTGGCGAGCGCCGATTTACCCATCCCGCGAGACCCCCAGAGCAGCACATCATGGGCTGCATGGCCCTGTGCATGGCGGCTTGTATTATCGAGCAAGCGGCTCTTTTGCGGATCAATGCCGGTGAGCAGATCGATATCGGTCGGCTGGAACGGGGCAATCCTCTTGGGAGTACGCCCGTCCCACAGAAACGCGTCGCCCGATGACAGATCAACAGGGTTGGCGGCTGGCGGGGCCAGACGTTCGAGCGCATTGGCTATGCGTTCCAGCACATCCTTATTGTTTTCGTCAGTCACGATCAGCCAGCCAGCTCGGCACTGCTCAGGCTGTATAATATATCGGCGCCGCCCATGGCTGCGGCTTTCAGGCCGAGCGCTTCCGGTACCAGATGGTCGAGATAATAGCGTGTGGTTACCAGCTTGGCCTTGAGGAACCTGTCATCGCCTCCGGCCAGTTCCGCGGTCGCAATCCGGTGTTGCTTTTTCATCAGCATGCCGCAGGTCGCGGTCGCCAACATCGTCATGAAGGCATAGCTGCCAGCCAGCCGGTCATCGATCGACGCATCGCCGCTGGCCATCCACTGCCTGATATGTTCGCAGGTGTCGGCCAGTGCTAGCAGGTTTTCTTCGCCTTCGGCCTCCGCGCGGATTTCGGAGATCAGCGCTGTCATCGCCTCGCCGCCATCCAGACCCAATTTCCGGCCGACCAGATCGGCGGCCTGAATGCCGTTGGTGCCTTCGTAGATCGGTGCGATCCGCGCATCGCGGAAATGCTGGCCGGCACCGGTCTCCTCGATGAAGCCCATGCCGCCATGTACCTGCACGCCGAGCGAGGCGACTTCATTGCCAATGTCGGTGCCATAGCCTTTGATCAGTGGGGTCAGGATTTCGGCGCGGGACTTGGCCCCTTCGATGCCGAGGGTGGCACGGTCGACACTCGAGGTTGCATAATAGAGCAGGGCGCGGGCTGCTTGCGTCAGGGCCTTCGAGCGCAACAGCATCCGCCGCACATCGGGATGTTCGATAATCGCCACCGGTTCCTTGTTGCCGCTTCCGGCACGGGCCGACTGGACCCGTTCCGTGGCATAATGGCTGGCTTGCTGGGTCGCCCGTTCGGCGATCTGCACGCCTTGCGAACCGACGTTGATGCGAGCGTTGTTCATCATTGTGAACATCGCCTTCATGCCGCCAAATTCGCCGCCGATCATTTCGCCGATACACTCGCCCTGCTCGCCATAAGCCATGACGCAGGTTGGTGAGGCGTGGATACCGATCTTGTGCTCGATCGAGACACAGGTCACGTCATTGGGTGCGCCGGGCTTGCCGTCCGCATCAAGATGAAATTTGGGGACGATGAACAGAGAAATGCCGCGCGTTCCCTCCGGCGCTCCCGGTGTACGGGCGAGCACCAGATGGACGATATTGTCGGTCAGATCATGTTCGCCAAAGGTGATATAGATTTTCTGACCCTTGATCCGGTATTTGCCAGCATGTTCGCCCTCGGTAATCGGCTCTGCGGTAGAGCGCAGGGCGCCGACATCGGAGCCAGCCTGCGGCTCGGTGAGGTTCATTGTGCCCGTCCATGCACCTGAAATTAGATTGGGCAGATATTGGGCTTTCTGCTCGTCCGATCCGTGAACGTGGATTGCCTCGATCGCACCGAAGCTCAGCATCGGGCAAAGGGTGAAAGCAAAATTGGCCGCTCCGCAAGTTTCGAGAATCAGCGCCGACAATGAATAGGGCAGGCCTTGGCCGCCAAAATCTTCTGGTCCGTCGATCGATGCCCAGCCGCCTTCTACGAACTGCGCATAAGCTTCCTTATAACCGTCCGGCATGGTCACGCTGCCGTCGTTCCAGCGCGCACCAACGGTGTCGCCAATCCGGTTGAGCGGCGCAAATTCGCCTGCGGCAAATTGACCTATGCCTTCGACAATCGCCTCGACCATATCCTCGCTCGCACCGGCAAAGCGATCATGGCTCGCCAGTTCGCCGATATCGGCGATATGTTTGAGTACAAAATTCTGTTCGCGACCGGGGGCTGTAAAAGTCATCAATTTGCTATCCGTTGTTGCCTGAATTTACGCTGGGCTATAGCGCAGGGCCATGTCCGGCTCAAATGATCATATTGACGGTGAAGCGCGCCGCTACGGCACAGCGACGATTGGCGAAGCTGCCACCCGCTTGCGCGAGGGCGGACTGGTCGCGGTGCCCACTGAAACTGTTTACGGTCTGGCCGCCGATTCGACCAACGCAGCGGCGGTGGCGGAGATTTACCGGACCAAGGGCCGCCCGGATTTCAACCCGCTGATCGTCCATGTTCCGGATCTGGCAGCGGCCAGAAAACTGGGGCGATTCGATGATCTCTCGGTCTTGTTTGCTGAGGCCCTGTGGCCCGGGCCGTTGACCATCGTCGTCCCGAAGGCTGCAAACTGCCCGGTCACTGCTGCCGTTACTGCTGGTCTGGACACGATTGCCCTGCGTTGCCCTGCGCATCCGGTGATGCGCGAATTGCTCAAAGAATCGGGACTGTTTCTCGCAGCCCCTTCGGCCAACCGCAGCGGCGGGATCAGCCCGACCACAGCGGACCATGTCGCGCGCAGTCTGGGCGGGAAAGCACCGATAATATTGGATGGCGGTCCGTGCGAGCAGGGCATCGAGTCGACGATCATCGCAATTGCGAACGGGAATTTCCGAATTTTGCGGCCTGGCCCGATTACGCAGGCGCAACTGGAAGCCATCGCTGGCAAACCATCAATATTGGCAGAAATTGGAAAAATCGAGGCGCCGGGACAGATGTTGTCGCATTATGCGCCGTCGAAACCGCTACGCCTCAATGCGATAACCGCCGCCCCGGATGAATATCATATCGGCTTTGGACCGGTATCGGGGCACCGGAACCTGTCGCCGCTGTCAGACCTCGCAGAGGCCGCCAGCCTTTTGTTCGCCGCGCTCCACGATGCAGACGCGAGCGGGAAGCCCCGAATTGCCGTGGCCCCTGTTCCCGAGGAGGGCATCGGTATCGCGTTGAATGATCGCCTGAGCCGTGCGGCAACCCCGGAATAGCGTGGCGTTTACATAGTATTACAGGTCGCCACCTTGGTGGAACTGCCGCTTTGCGATAAAGTCTAAATGGTTGGCGGCGAAGGACGCTGCAAACCGGAGCGAGGGGTAAGATATTATGACAGCATTGCAAAAATCTTTGGCTGAATTTCTGGGGACATTCTGGCTTGTTTTTGGCGGGTGCGGTAGCGCAGTGATATCCGCTGCTTTCCCGGAAGTCGGGATTGGTCTGCTTGGCGTATCTCTCGCTTTCGGACTGACGGTCGTCACAATGGCATATGCGATCGGCCATATCAGCGGGTGCCATCTAAACCCTGCTGTCACCATCGGCCTGTGGATGGGCGGGCGCTTTCCGGCCCATGAAATTCCGGTGTATATTATCGCACAGGTTACAGGCGCAGTCGCTGCCTCCGCCGCGCTTTATCTGATTGCTTCGGGCAATGCGGATTATAATATTGCGGTAAACGGTCTGGCGTCCAACGGCGTCGGCGAGCATTCGCCCGGTGGATATGCAATGGCAGCCGGGATCGCGATCGAGGTCTTGCTGACCTTTTTCTTCCTGATGATCATTCTCGGTGCGACCGATGGCCGGGCACCGGCAGGTTTCGCGCCCTTGGCAATCGGCCTGGGACTGACGCTGATCCATCTGATCAGCATTCCGGTGACCAACACTTCGGTTAATCCTGCGAGAAGCTCAGGTCCCGCGTTGATCGAGGGCGGAATCGCACTGACCCAATTGTGGGTATTCTGGGTGGCGCCCATTGCCGGGGCCATATTGGCAGGTATCGTCTACAAGGTCATGGGTGGATCCGGCCAAGAGATCGTCGGCACAGAAAGTTAACACTGACTCTTTAATAACACATTTGGAGGGCTGGGTTTAATAATCCGGCCCTTTTTGGTTTGAATTCACAATTTTCTATTGGTCCGCGCCCGATAGCGACTTAAGACAAATTCATTAGGGGTGGTAGTGCGCAACATGACGCTTGGCAGAACGATAATATCGATTTTGGGCGGTCTGGTTTTTATGACCGGATGCAGCGTCAGCGAACCAGAAGCAAAACCCAAGTCAACCGATCCGATTCCGGCAGCCGTGACAACGGTCCAGCCAGCCAGCGAGAGCGAGACCCTGAATGCCGCCGGTACCGTCCGGTTGCGCCGGGAAACGGCGCTGGGTTTTACCACCGGCGGAAAAGTCGCGTCGGTCCGTTACGAAGAAGGCGACAGAGTGAAGCGCGGTGCGATTCTCGCCGCTCTGGATAACAGCACGGTTGCCGCGGACCTTAGCGCCGCGCGTGCCGAACGCGATCGTGCCGAAGCGGAATATGGTCGTATCGAGAAATTGTTCAAAGAAGGCTGGGTAACAAAATCCCGGCTCGAACAATCGGAAGCGGCCGCGCGCGCAGCTCGGGCCCGCATCGAGGCGACGGAGTTTGCCAGCCGCACTTCCTATATCCGCGCACCGAGCAGCGGCATCATCCTGTCCCGGAATATTGACGCAGGTCAAATTGTGACCGCCGGCATGACCGCGATGGTGCTGGGCGAAATCGACAAGGGCTTTGTGCTGCGGGTTCCGATGACCGACTCCGACGCTGGTCGTATAAACGTCGGTATGCCGGCTAAAGTGCTGCTGTCCGCCGTCTCCAAAACGCCGCTTGATGCCGTGGTCAGCGAAAAGGACGGGCGGGCGGATGCGCGGACCGGGACCTTCGAAGTGAATTTCCTGCTTCCGGCCGGCGACCGTTTGCGTTCCGGTCAATTGGGTATGGTCGAAGTACAAGTGTCCCGCGAGGCCGAGGCTACCTTCGCGATCCCCGCCAATGCGATATTCGGTGTTCGCACCGGTGAAGGCCTGGTGTTCGTGGTGGATGATAAAAACCGGGTGAAGCAACGCAATGTCCAGATTGGCAAATTGGCCGACAAACACCTCGAAATTCTGTCTGGACTGACGGAAGGGGAAGTCATTGTGACTCGCGGTGTCGAGAAGCTGCGGGATGGCGATTTGATCAAGCCCATCCGGGCAGCGCGATGACGGCGCTTTTGAATCAGGAGGATCGTCGGGCCTGATATGCTTGCCCGGTTCGTCATTTCCCGCTGGCAACTCAGCCTTGTTTTATTCACCCTTCTGGTTGTGCTGGGCCTTACTGCATTCAATAATATTCCCCGGGCTGTTGATGCCCATTTTCCCATTCCCGCTGTCAAGATCATCGCGATCCAGCCCGGCGCCGATGCGCAGGAAATGGAAGAAACGGTCGCCAAGCCGATTGAAGAAGTCGTTCAGGGGCTGGACGATATTGTCGAAGTCCGGTCGACCAGCACTGACGGCGGCACCTCCATATCCGTTGAATTCAGCGAATGGTCGGGTGACGTTGACGGCTATTTCGATGACGTCGTACGCGAAGTCTCCGCGATCCGCGATCAGCTTCCCCCGGAATTGCAGAAGCTTGAATATCGCAAGATCCGGACGACCGAAGCTGCGGTCATGCAAGTGGCTTTGGTCAGTGAAACCGCTTCCTGGCGACGGATGGAAAAATATGCGGACGATATGGTGGATGTCTTCACGCGTAATGCTGGCGTTCGGGAATCGCGGATTTTTGGCCTGCCGCAGCCGGAAGTCAGCGTCGAAGTCCGGCCGGACCGCCTGTCCGAACTGCGCGTTCCCTCCAGCGCAATTGCCGATGCTGTGCGTGAGGGCGGTGCCGATATTCCTGGCGGTGCCGTACAGAGCGGAGAACGAAGATTAAACGTCGAAGCTGGCGGTGCATTCCGAAGCCTCGATGCCATTCGGGGATTGCCACTGCGGGCGTCGGACGGGTCGCTGTTGACCGTTGGCGATGTCGCCGAAGTAAGCTGGGGTGCCGAGGAACAGATTTACCGGACCCGGCATAATGGCCAGCGCGCCGTGTTTCTCACGGTGACGCAAAAAGACGGCGTTGACGTCACACGGCTGAAGAACGAGCTGGACATCGAACTGGAGCTCCAGCGTTCAATTCTGCCGCCCGACATCAAGCTGGTCATGCAGTTCGACCAGAGCCGCGATGTGAAACGGCGATTGAGCGAATTGGCGCGCGACTTCACGATCGCCATTGCCTTGGTCATATTCACGCTGCTTCCGCTTGGCTTTCGATCCTCGGCGATCGTCATGATATCGATCCCGCTGTCGCTCGCCTCCGGTCTGCTGGTTCTTTATGCGATGGGATATAATCTCAGCCAGCTCTCCATAGCGGGTTTCATTGTATCTCTGGGCTTGCTGGTAGACGACAGCATCGTTGTGACAGAAAATATCGCGCGGCATTTGCGCATGGGCAAGACGCGTACGCAGGCGGCGATTGATGCCAGTCTGGAAATCCGCGCAGCGGTGATCGGATCTACTGCTGTTCTTGTGCTGGCCTTTGTACCCTTGCTCTTTCTGCCTGGTGGTGCCGGAGCCTATACCAAGTCCTTCTTCATCGCCATTATCGCGACCGTGATTGCCTCGCTGCTGATCTCCCTGTCGCTGATTCCGTTTCTGGCCAGCCGGATGTTGCGGCGGGATGAAGACCCGGAAGGCAATCGGGCGCTGCGCTGGGTCAATGATAAAATCCAGCGGTTCTACCGGCCCTTTCTGCACATCGCTCTGGGCGCGCCGGTCAAGACGGTAGCGCTGGCTTTGACTTTGTGCCTGTCGGCATTCGCGCTTGTTCCGATATTGGGCTTTTCACTTTTTCCCTTTGCCGATGCACCCTATTTCCGGGTCGCGGTCGAAGCGGAGCAGGGGAGCAGTCTGGATCGAACAGATCAAATCGTTGCCGAAGTCACGAATATCCTGGAAACCGAACCCAGCATAAAAGTGCGGGCGGAGAATATCGGCAATGGCAATCCGCAGGTATTTTACAACGTCGGCCCCAAGGCCGAGCGCGTCAACTATGGTGAAGTGCTGGCCGTACTTGATAAATGGGACACAAGCGAAGGGCCGAAGATGATCGATCGGTTGCGCAAGCAACTCGACCAGATCGCCGGCGCTCGCGTGAAGATCGAACTTTTCCAGAATGGCACTCCGGTGGAAGCGCCAATCGTGATTCGGGTGGCAGGACCGGAACTGGACAAGCTCAAGCAACTGTCCGGCACGATTGCCGACGTCTTGCGGGAAACGCCTGGCGCGCGGGATATTGTCAATCCGGTGGAGACCGACAAGATCGATCTCGACATTGGTCTGAACGAAAAGAAAGCAGCACTGCTCAATATTCCGTCTGGCGAGCCGCGCCGTGCCATCCGGCTGGCGATCAGCGGCGAACGGGCGGCTTCCTTTCGCGATCAGGAAGGGGATGATTATCCGGTGACCGTCCGGTTCCCGTTCGAGGGCAGCCTACCGATGTCAGTGCTGGACAAGATCTATCTCGCCACACGGGCTGGAGATCCCGTGCCCCTGTCGCAGATAACCGATCCCAAGCTCACCAATGTTACGCCGCAAATCCAGCGCTACCAGCTGCAACGAACGGTGCTGGTTACGGCGCAAGTCAACTTCGGCGAAATCCCGTCGACCGTGAATGACCGCGCCGTCGAGCGGCTGGAGCAGATCAAATTTCCCGAAGGCTATACATGGTCGGTCGGCGGCGAGGCGGAGAAAATTGGCCAGACTTTCGGAGATTTCGGTCCCTTGATCATCACCGCTCTGATGCTGATTCTGGCGGTTCTGGTCGCCGAATTCCGGCGGTTTCGGGAAACGATTGTGGTTGCCGGTGTTATCCCGCTCGGGACCTTCGGCGGGCTTCTGGCGCTGTTGATTACCGGCAACTCACTGAGTGTCATGGCGATTATCGGCTTTATCGCGCTGATCGGCATCGAGATCAAAAACTCGATATTGCTGGTCGACTTTACGGCGCAATTGCGGGACCAGGGCATGGGATTGCGCGAAGCAATCGAGCGGGCCGGTGAAGTCCGTTTCCTGCCGGTATTGCTCACTTCCATCACCGCAATCGGCGGATTGACTCCGCTCGCGCTATGGGGCGGCGCATTATATGGACCGTTGGCGGCGATCATCATCGGCGGGCTGATCAGTTCGACCCTCTTGTCTCGCGTGGTCACACCCGCCATGTATCTTCTTGTCGCCAGGCGCGATGAAGCAAATAAGAACGTAAATAGCGGGGGCGATGCTGCCACCGCATAAAGGAGTTTCTATGGCAAAGCAGGAAGCCATTTTTGCCGGTGGCTGTTTTTGGTGCACCGAGGCGGTGTTCAATGACATTGCCGGGGTGAGTTCCGTCGAAAGCGGTTATATTGGCGGAGCCAAGCCCGATCCCACTTATCGAGAGGTCTGTTCCGGTACCACGGGTCACGCTGAAGCGATCAAGATAGGATTTGACGGTGAAGTGGTGAGTTACGCTGATCTGCTCGACATTTTCTTCGCAACCCACGACCCAACCCAGCTCAACCGTCAGGGCAACGATATCGGTACGCAATACCGGTCGGCGATTTTCCCGCTGGATGATGATCAGCGCGCCGAAGCAGAAGCCGGAATAAAGCGGGCTGCAGAAGGCCGCGCGGAACCGATTGTGACCACCATCGAGGGACCTGCGCCCTGGTATGTGGCGGAAGATTATCATCAGCAATATTGGGCTGACGAGGGACGCAGCAACCCTTATTGTGTCGCCACCATCCCGCCAAAACTGCAAAAATTGCGGACCAGTTTCGCCAACAAGTTGAAGGACTAGGACAGACTTATGAAACCGATCAGAAAAGCCGTATTCCCTGTTGCCGGAATGGGAACCCGGTTCCTGCCCGCGACCAAAGTGATGCCGAAGGAACTGTTCCCGATCGTCGACCGCCCGCTTCTGCAATATGCAGTGGATGAAGCGCTGGAGGCCGGAATTGAGCAGATGATCTTCGTCAACGGCCGCGGCAAAGGGATGATCGAGGATCATTTCGATATGGCATTTGAACTCGAGCGCAATATGGCTGATCGGGGAAAAGACCGGTCGGTGCTCGAGGGTACCCGGCTCAAGCCCGGCGACTGCGTCTTTGTCCGGCAGCAGGAGCCATTGGGGCTCGGTCATGCGATCTGGTGCGCGCGGGATATTATCGGCGATGAGCCTTTTGCCATTTTTCTGCCCGACGAATTCATGGTCGGCTCGCCCGGTTGCATGAAGCAGATGGTCAGTGCTTATGAAAAGCTTGGCGGCAATATCGTTTGCGCGCTCGAGATTCCGATCGAGGACACGCCTTCTTATGGTGTTATTGATCCGGGCTATCGCGATGGTCCGATCACCGAGGTAAAGGGGCTGGTCGAGAAACCGGCGGCCGGAACCGCGCCGTCCAATCTGATCCTTCCCGGCCGCTATATCCTGCAGCCAGAAGTGATGCGGATATTGGAAACGCAGGCAGCGGGTGCGGGCGGTGAAATCCAGCTGACCGATGCAATGGCGCAGATGATCGGCCAGCAGCCGTTTCATGGTATGACCTTTGACGGTAAGCGTTACGATTGCGGATCCAAGCAGGGCTATGTCGAAGCCAATCTGGCGATGGCCTTGGCCCATCCGGAAATTGGTGGCGACATAAGAGTGATCGCGGAGAAATTGCTGGCTCAGTCGTGAACCTTTCCGGGCTATCATGACGCCGGACCAAAGTAGCTGAGGAGTATATCATGCGCATATCACCCATATTTTCGGCGGCTCTCATTCCCTTGATATTGTCCGGCTGCGTCAGCAAGATTGTTACCGCACCTTTCCGGGTTGCGGGGACGGTGGTCGAAACCGCGGTGGATGCGACCACCCAGACCCAGTCCGAGAGGGAAGAGGATATGGGGCGCAAGGCGCTCGCCGACCGTAAGAAGCAGCGGGACCTTTGTCTCGATGAAGCGCGCAACAAACAGGAGCGCCGCAATTGCAAGGACGCTTACAAGGACGACGACTGAGTCAGTCGGCCCCGGTCAGCAGCGGCGGCGCATATTTGCCGTCGACAGGTTCCATCGCCGCCATTTTCGCGATTTCTTCTTCGAATAACTGCACCCGCTTTTTCCAGCGATAATGAGTCGAGGCAGAGAAAATCCCCTTGCCATGCTCCTTGCCATAACGGGTCCAGAAGCCGACCGCAGCCTCCGGGTCATAGCCGGCGTTGGCCATCAGCCAGACCGACAACCGGTCTGCCTCGATCTCGGTGTCCTTGATCCGCTGGGCGCTCTTGCCCAATTGCCCGAAAAAGCCGCGATTGACCTGCTGCGAATCGAGCTGGTCTCGGTGTTTCAGCAGATTATGCGCCAGTTCATGCGCGACAACCGCGGCAAATTCGTCATCGCTTAGAAAATAATCGGCAAGGCGCGATGAAACACTGACCATCTTCCCATCGGCGGTTGCACTCCTGTCTGCACTGACCCGGATCTGGAATCGTCCCGGGCATGTCAAAACGGGCTCGATCGGAACAGTCCTGCTGATACCGCCTCGCGAGATGGTCAACTGGACATTGGCGTCGGCAAGGGCATGTTCCAGCAGCCGATTGATCGCCGCAACCCTGCGATAGACCGGCTGTTCGTTGGACAGCTCGGGATCGTCGATTGCTATGTCATCGATGGGCATCGCGTTTATCGCCAGCAGGGTGTCACCCGGAGATAATTCTGCGGATTCGGCAGGACTGTCCGGAGCGACCGCAGTGATTCCTATCGAACCATTGAACCCGAGCGCAAAACGGGCGGTTTCCTGATCGGCATATTGGGCGACATCATTGAGTAGCAAACCGGTCCTGGCAATTTTCTGATCGCAATAGGGTGCATTGGCATCGACCAGTCGATAACCGATCGCATTCATTCGCTGGTCCAGCAGTTGCAAGCCCTTGAGCGCTAAAATCGTTTCGGCGTCGAACCCGTCATCAGGCCCTTCCTGTGCCGACAATGGCGCAGCAGAGACGAGAGCGAGTAGAGAAAACCAGATTCGGATCATCATATATGTCTAACCAGTTGCGCCTTGCGGCAGGTTGAACGCGCTCTGGAGCGCGCTATCTGTGAGGTTCCACCAGGCCAGTATCAGCGCTGCGCCAAGCAATATTGCCGCTGCGATTTTCTGAAACATCGGCTGCGCCTGATCGGCATTGCCGAGATTGCGCGCCTTTGACGCGAGGGCGGCGTAAAAGGTCAGGCCAGTGGTTTCGGTGAACACGGTCAGGCCGGCGAGGATGGCGAATTGCAGCAGCAAATTGCCAGTCGGATCGATGAATGGCGGGATGAACGCGGTATAGAATAGGAGCGCCTTGGGGTTGGACATGTGCACCGCCAGGCCATTGACAAATCCCTTGCCGAAACTGGCGCTTTTCGCCGATTGTCTGGCGAGAGCGCTGGTGCCTCCCCTCAGCATCTGAAACGCCATCCACGCCAGATAGGCGACGCCGATCCAGCGGAGTAGGGCGTAAGCGGTCGGAACGGTGTTGATCAAGGCAATCAAGCCAAAAGCGGTCAGGGCGTACCAGATGAAATTGCCGACATTGACGCCGACAATCGGCCCGAGAGCGCCGCGCATGCCTCCTGCCGGACCATGGGGCAAGGCGTGGCTGACGGTGACCATGGTGGCCGGCCCCGGGGTGAGACAAAACATCAGGTCAGCGATGACAAAAAGGAATATGGTTTCCAGAGGCATTAATATTCGGGCCTGTCTTCCTGATGAACTTTACAAACTTTACAGTGTTAAGGAAAAATATTGCTGTCCTGCAATTTTAGCCAAAAAACGCGCCACCCGGACCATTTGAAATGTCCACCGGCAACAAGCTTGTCGCCATTGGGCTGATCAGTATTTCATTGGTCATCAGGGCAAGATACAAAATCCCGATGATGTAGGACAGCGAAATGAGCTGGTCTCTGTTCCGTTACTCTCGGCTAGCGCAAATTGTCCTTCAGAAAGTCCACCAGTGCGTCCACCCGGGCTGGTCGCAAGCGGGAAGGGGGCATGACTATGTTAATGGCGATATCGCCTATATGGCAACCCGGAAGAATGTTGATCAGGTCGCCGGCATCCAGTGCCTTTCGACAGAGAAAATCGGGCAAATATCCGATTCCCCGTCCGGCAATCAGCGCTGGCAGCATGACATCGCCGTTGTTGCTGCGGAACCGGCATTTGGCGCGCACATTGGTTATCCGGTTATCCGGGCCAGTGACCGGCCACAGCTCGGGACTCAAGGTATTCGAATAGATGAAGCAATCATGATCGCTCAGGTCCGCCGGTGTTTCGGGTTCGCCCTTGCGTTCCACGTAGCTCGGTGCAGCTATGAAATAGCCCGCCATCTTGCGCAGCATGATCGCCCTCAGGCTGCTGTCGGGCAGCGCGCCAATCCGGATTGCGCAATCGAATCCTTCCTCGATCAGGTCGATCCGGGCATCGTTGAGCTGCAGATCAACGGTGATCTCCGGATAAGCGCACATGAAGTCTGCGATGACTGGTGCCAGATGCGAGAGGCCGTAGCTGAGGGGTGCGGCCAGACGTACCTGTCCCTGCAATAGATGGGTTGTATCGCGAGCTGCCTCCATCGCAGCCTCGCCGTCGGTGGCAATCTGCTGGGCATGATGGAGAAGCGATTTGCCTGCGGTGGACAGCGAAATTTTGCGCGATGTGCGGTGGAACAGGACGGTGCCGAGCGACTGTTCGAGTCGGGATATAGCTTTCGAAATGGTCGGTTTGGAGAGCGCCAGTTCCTGCGCGGCGGCGGTAAAGCTGCCGAGCCGGGCAACCGCCGCAAAAATCGCCCATGCTTCATAATCGGGTAAGGCCATGGGCAAATATTAGATCATATATGGAAACAATCAAATTCTATTTTGTCTATTTTGGAAACGAATGGATCATCCTATCTCCATCTCAAGTCGAGCGGAACGAAGTCCGCCCGGAAAGGAGAAAGACGATGATCGAGAAACGTGAATTTAAGGAGCTGGCGCATGTTGACCACGACTGGCTGCAGGCCCGGCATCATTTTTCCTTCGGCAAATATTGGGATCCCGCCCGCATGGGTTTCGGTCCGATCCGGGTCTGGAATGATGACGAGATCAAACCGAGAACCGGATTTCCGATGCACGGCCACAAGGATATGGAAATCATTACTTATGTCCGCGAAGGGGCGATTACCCACCGTGACAATATGGGCAATGAAGGCCGCACCGAGGCTGGAGATGTCCAGGTGATGAGCGCCGGCACCGGCGTGATGCACAGTGAGTACAATCTTGAGGACGAGCAGACCCGTCTGTTCCAGATCTGGATAGAGCCCCGCGCCGCTGGCGGTGAGCCCCGCTGGGATACGAAAGCCTTTCCCAAGGGCGAACGCTCCGGTCAGCTGGAAATACTCGCCAGTGGTTTTGACGAGGATATCGACGGCGGTGCGCTGATGATCGGTGCGGATGCGCGTCTCTATGGCGCTACGCTCAGCGCAGGAAAGACTGTCGATCATCGGGTTGCCGTTGGCGCCCATGTCTATCTGGTCGGCTCTACCGGTCAGGTTCGGGTCAATGGTGAACTGGTGGGGCCTCGCGATTCCCTGGCGATCCGGGGCATCTCGTCGCTGCAGATCGAAGCAATTGACAAGGCCGAATTTGTCTTTGTCGAAGCGTGGGAGCCCCAAGACTAACTCCCCCGCGTCCGGAGGGACGCTCCCTATCCCCCTTGCCCCGGAGCGTCCCTCTCATTTTTGTCTCAAATCCAAACAAAAGGTACCAATAATATGACCCAGTCCAGCAATATCCTTCGTGTTGACGCCAGCGCCCGCAAAGCCGACTCATCTTCTCGCGCCCTGACCGACGCCTTGATCGCAAGGCTGGCACCGGACGAGATCGTCACCCGCGATCTTACCGAGGTCCTGCCCTTCGTGACGGAGGATTGGGTGGGCGCGAACTTCACTGACGAAAGCGAGCGAACCGACGCGCAGAAGGCAGAGCTGGCCTTGTCGGATTCTCTGGTCGATGAACTGGTTGCCGCCGACACGCTGGTGATCGGCACGCCAATCTATAATTTCGCGGTGCCGGCGGCGCTCAAGGCCTGGATCGATCTGATCGCCCGCGCCCGCAAGACGTTTCACTATACCGCCAATGGCCCCGAGGGACTGCTGACGGACAAGAAAGCCTATGTGCTGATCGCATCGGGCGGTACGGAAGTGGGCAGCGATATTGATTTTGCTTCCGGTTATCTGCGCCATATTCTGGCCTTTGTCGGGATCACCGATGTTACGGTTGTCGCGGCGGACCAGCAGATGATGAGGGGCGAAGCGGCGCTCGACCAGGCGCTCCAGAAAGTGACATCGGCCTGATCCGCTCTGGCATCGGCAAGCAGACAGTCCGCCAACCATGCGCTGGCGGACTGCCAGATAAAATCCGAAGAATCTTGATAAGCATGTCCGCTTTGTGCCAACCCGCTTCCGGGTCGCGCCAACAATAGTGGAGAATCCATGCAGTTTCTAAACAGAGCGGTGGCAATGGGCCTGACCGTTGCCGCATTGGGAGCGACATCCCTGACCTTTCCCGACGCAGCGCTTGCCCAGAGGCAGCAACAGGGCGTGAACGGATATAATGTCTCGGAAGTGCGCTTCAATGGCGGGCATTTTCGGAATACCGGCAGGGGAACGTGGACCGAATATGCCGCCGACGGGCGGGTGAAATTCACATTTAACGAGACCGGTCGGGATGACTGGTCGGTCTATCTCAACGATCCATCTCGCAACGTGCAGTTGCAGATCGACATCCATCGCAAATGGATTCTGCTTGGCGACAATGGCGGACCGAAGCGCGACTTCTACCGCATCGCCAGCGCGTATCGCAACGAAGGCCGGGTGCGTGCGCCGTCTCCGGCGCCGCCCGCCGTGACAGATGGACGCAATGTCCAGCAGGTGTTCTTCTCCGGCGGTAGCTTCAAGCAGACCGGCCCGGGGCGGTGGACCGAATATAATGACCGTGGCCAGGCCACGTTCCGTTTCATTGAAACCGGTCGTGACCAGTGGTCGGTTTATCTGGATGACCGATCACGCAATATCCAATTGCAACTGGACCTGCATCGCAAATGGGTCGGCTATGGCCAGAACGGCGGTGCCATGTCCGATCTGTACCGGATCACGTCGAGTTCGCGGCAGGGGACAGTGTCCCGGCCGAGATCGCGCCCGGGCCGTCCTCCGGCCAGCCGGACCCGCGATATCAATGCCGGTCCGATCTGGAACCAGCAGGATGCGCAGAGAAAATGTCCGGCGGTAGCCGCATCGCAGGGCGGTGAATGGACCGGTCAGTGGCGGACCACGGTGCAGGGAAAGATGTCGGTTTGCGAGATACGGTTCTAGCCGATATGATCGCTCTCGTGGCATCAAGATGAAAAAAGGCCCCGCCGGATCGTATCCAGCGGGGCCTTTTTCAATTCAGTTTCGGACCGGGAAGACTATTCGTCTTTGTCGTCTTCAGTCTGAGCAGCTTCGGTGTCGCTTGCTTCGATGCCTTCACCCATGGTTTTTGCCATATGTGAATCGCCTGTTGCAGCTTCATCACCTTGTGCCAATTCGGCAGCATGCTGTTCTTCGGAGCTATCCGCAGCAATCAAGGCTTCCTCGACCGGTGTTTCGCCGAACACGTCCGCAGCGGTTGGCTCGGCTTCGGCAGCAGGAGCAGAAGCCGCGGCATTTGCCACTTCTTCCGCTTTCAGATCAGCCGCAGCCTGCATCGCGTCGAGCATTTTCTGCTGTTGCGCCCGCAGTGCCGCATCGCGGCTGGTTGCGGCGATACGCGCACGGTTCATGCCCGCTCCGGTACCGGCCGGGATCAAACGACCAACGATCACGTTTTCCTTGAGACCGATCAGCTGATCCTTCTTGCCCTCGACAGCCGCCTGGGTAAGCACCCGGGTGGTTTCCTGGAAAGAAGCCGCAGAGATGAAGCTCCGGGTCTGCAAGCTCGCCTTGGTGATACCGAGGAGAACGGGCTTACCGGCAGCAGGTTCCTGCTTCTTGGTCAGCTTGGCGTTATATTCCAGCATCTCTTCGAGATCGATCTGCTCGCCCGGAAGAAGCGTGGTATCGCCGCCGTTGGTGATTTCAACTTTCTGCAGCATCTGACGAACAATCGTTTCAATGTGCTTATCGTTGATTTTCACGCCCTGCAGACGATAGACTTCCTGAATTTCCGAAACGAGATATTCGGCCAGCGCCTCAACCCCGAGAACTTCGAGAATGTCATGTGGATCCGGAGAACCGGAAACGAGGTTGTCGCCCTTCTTGACGAAATCGCCTTCCTGAACGTCGATGACTTTCGTCTTCGGCACCAGATATTCGACTGGTTCGCCCTCTTCCGGAACAATCGCGATCTTGCGCTTCGCTTTGTAATCCCGAACAAATTCAATCCGCCCGTCGATTTTTGCGATGATCGAATTGTCTTTCGGAATACGCGCTTCGAACAGTTCGGCCACACGTGGCAGACCACCCGTAATGTCGCGGGTCTTCGCAGCTTCGCGAGAGACACGTGCCAGTACGTCACCAGCAGCAACCTTGGCACCATCTTCGACGGACAGGGTTGCGCCATTGGCGAGCATATAACGACCCGATTCACCGCTATTTTCATCCAACAGGGTGAGGCGGGGACGCAAGTCCTCTTTATTGGCACCGCGGCCAGAGGCGCGATATTCCATGATCACACGCTGTGCGATACCGGTGGCTTCATCGGTCTGTTCGGTCATCGTCTTGCCTTCGATGACGTCCTGGAACTTGATGACGCCCGGTTTCTCGGTGATCATCGGCATCGTGAACGGATCCCATTCGGCGAGACGATCGCCCAGGTGAACCACCGCGCCATCCTTGATCAGCACGCTGGTACCATAAGGCACCTTGTCGGCAGAACGCTCGCGACCGTCATTGTCGATCACGGCGATGATACCGCTACGCGCCAAGGACAGGAAGCGTCCGTTCTTGTCTTCGATGACCGGCATGTCGCGATATTCGACACGGCCTTCTGCAACCGATTCCAGATTGGACTGCTCGTTGAGCTGTGCCGCGCCGCCGATGTGGAAGGTACGCATTGTTAGCTGCGTGCCTGGCTCACCGATTGACTGTGCCGCGATAACGCCAACCGCTTCACCGATGTTCACCGGTGTACCGCGAGCAAGGTCACGACCGTAGCAGGTGCCACAGACGCCCATTTTGGATTCGCAAACCAGCGGCGAGCGAATGCGCGCCGACTGGATACCGAGCTCTTCGATCACGACGATGGCCGCTTCGTCGAGCAACGTGCCCGACTTGATCACAACGCTGTCGTCTTTGCTGTCGATAATGTCTTCAGCCATGGTGCGGCCAAGGATACGTTCGCCGAGCGATGCGATAACCGAACCGCCCTGGACGATGGCTTTCATCTCCAGTGCATTTTCGGTGCCGCAATCTTCTTCGACAATCGTACAATCCTGAGAAACGTCAACCAGACGACGAGTCAGATAACCCGAGTTAGCCGTTTTCAACGCCGTATCCGCAAGACCCTTACGGGCACCGTGGGTGGAGTTGAAATATTCGAGAACCGTCAGGCCTTCCTTAAAGTTCGAGATAATCGGTGTTTCAATAATCTCGCCCGAAGGTTTCGCCATCAGACCGCGCATACCGCCCAGCTGTTTCATCTGTGCTGGCGAACCACGTGCGCCGGAGTGGCTCATCATGTAGATCGCGTTGATCTCGCGCTCGCGGCCATTTTCGTCCTCTGGCGTCGCAGCCAGCTCGTCCATCATCGCGTTCGCAACCGTGTCACCACAGCGGGACCAGGCGTCGATCACTTTGTTGTATTTTTCCTGCTGGGTGATCAGACCGTCTTGATATTGCTGCTCATAGTCAGCCACCAGTTCACGCGTTTCGGCGACGGTAGCATCCTTGGAGTCGGGAATGATCATGTCATCCTTACCGAAGGAGATACCGGCACGGCAGGCGTGGCGGAAGCCCAGACCCATGATCGCATCAGCGAACAGGACCGTGTCTTTCTGGCCGGTGTGACGATAGACTTGGTCAATCACGTCGCCGACTTCTTTCTTGGTCAGCAAGCGGTTGACGATGTCGAATGGAACCAGATGCGATTTCGGCAGACATTCAGCGATCAGCAGACGACCAGGAGTGGTGTCGAAACGCTTGAGAATCGGCTTGCCGTCTTCATCGGTTTGCGGAACCCGGGTGGTGATCTTGGAGTGCAAGGTCACCGCGCCAATTTCCAGTGCCTGATGCACTTCGGCCATATCAGCCAGCAACATGCCTTCGCCCGGCTCGCCTTTACGATCCATTGTAAGATAATAGATACCGAGAACCATATCCTGCGAAGGAACGATGATTGGCTTGCCGTTTGCTGGTGACAGGATGTTGTTGGTCGACATCATCAGGACACGTGCTTCCAGCTGCGCTTCGAGGCTCAGTGGAACGTGGACCGCCATTTGGTCACCGTCAAAGTCGGCGTTGAAGGCGGAGCAGACCAGCGGGTGAAGCTGGATGGCTTTACCCTCGATCAATACCGGTTCGAACGCCTGGATGCCGAGACGGTGAAGCGTTGGTGCGCGGTTCAGCATCACCGGATGCTCGCGGATCACTTCTTCCAGAATGTCCCAGACTTCCTTGCGCTCTTTTTCGACCCATTTCTTGGCCTGCTTGAGCGTCATCGAAAGGCCCTTGGCGTCAAGGCGCGCGTAGATGAACGGCTTGAACAGTTCCAGGGCCATTTTCTTCGGCAGACCACATTGATGCAATTTCAGTTCCGGACCGGTCACAATAACCGAACGGCCGGAATAATCGACGCGCTTGCCGAGAAGGTTCTGACGGAAACGGCCCTGTTTGCCCTTGAGCATGTCGGACAAGGATTTCAGCGGGCGTTTGTTGGCACCGGTGATGGTACGGCCACGACGGCCATTGTCGAACAACGCATCGACCGATTCCTGAAGCATGCGCTTCTCGTTACGGACGATGATATCCGGTGCGCGCAGTTCCATCAGGCGTTTCAAACGGTTGTTCCGGTTGATGACGCGGCGATAGAGATCGTTGAGATCGGAGGTTGCGAAACGGCCACCATCGAGAGGCACCAGCGGGCGCAACTCGGGCGGGATCACGGGAATGATTTCGAGGATCATCCATTCCGGCTTGTTGCCGGAGTCGATGAAGCTTTCGACCACTTTCAGGCGCTTGATGATCTTCTTTGGTTTCAGCGTCGACTTGGTCGTCCGCAGATCTTCCATCAGATCGTCGCGTTCCTGCTTCAGATCCAGGTCCTGCAGCATGATCTTGACCGCTTCTGCACCGATGCCGGCGGAGAAAGCGTCTTCGCCATATTCATCCTGTGCTTCGAGCATTTCGTCTTCGGTCAGTAGCTGGAATTTTTCCAGAGCGGTCAGGCCGGGCTCGATAACGACATAGCTTTCGAAATAGAGCACACGCTCCAACTGCTTGAGCTGCATGTCGAGCAGCAGGCCGATGCGCGATGGCAGCGATTTCAGGAACCAGATATGCGCGACCGGAGCGGCTAGGTCGATATGACCCATACGTTCCCGGCGAACCTTGGTCACCGTGACTTCAACACCGCATTTTTCGCAGACGATGCCCTTATATTTCATGCGCTTATATTTACCGCACAGGCATTCGTAATCCTTTACCGGACCAAAGATACGCGCACAGAACAGGCCGTCGCGCTCTGGCTTGAAGGTCCGGTAGTTGATGGTTTCCGGTTTCTTGATTTCACCAAAGGACCAGCTGCGGATACGCTCTGGCGAGGCCAAACCAATCTGGATCTGGTCAAATGTTTCCGGTTTTGCGATCGGATTTGCAAAATTTGTTACTTGATTCATGTCTTAATTCCTCTTGGGCTTACGCCCCAAATTTGAAATGCTGCGTGGCGTGAAACTAGCGCTTCACTCCGCCGCTATCGCAATCCCGTCGCCGTCTTCATCATCATCGTCACCAAAGCTGGAGAGTTGGATGTTGAGGCCGAGCGACCGCATTTCCTTGACCAGAACGTTGAAGCTTTCCGGAACGCCGGCTTCGAACGTATCGTCACCCTTGACGATCGCTTCGTAAACCTTGGTCCGGCCGATAACGTCATCGGACTTGACCGTCAGCATTTCCTGTAGCGTGTAAGCCGCGCCGTAAGCCTGCAATGCCCAGACTTCCATTTCCCCGAAACGCTGTCCGCCAAATTGCGCTTTACCGCCAAGAGGCTGCTGCGTGACAAGGCTGTATGGACCAATCGAGCGAGCATGGATCTTGTCGTCGACCAGATGGTGCAGTTTGAGCATGTAGATATAGCCCACGGTCACCTTGCGATCGAACTTGTCACCGGTACGGCCATCATAAAGATTGACCTGACCGCTGCGATCCAGACCTGCCAGTTCGAGCATGTCGGAAATATCGCTTTCATGGGCACCATCAAATACCGGCGTTCCCATCGGGACACCGTGACGCAGATGGCCGACCATTTCGACGATCTCGGCTGTATCACGGCTATCGATATCTTCATGATATTGCTCGCCGTAGATGACCTTGAGCCGTTCCTTGACCGCGTCTGGTGGAGGCGCAGCCTGTGGATCGGGGTTAGCCAATTTCCACTCTTCGAGAGCTTCGGTAACCTGTTGACCCAGACCACGTGCGGCCCAGCCCAAGTGGGTTTCGAAAATCTGTCCGACGTTCATTCGCGAAGGCACACCAAGCGGGTTGAGCACGATGTCAACCGGCGTACCGTCTTCGAGGAATGGCATGTCTTCCTGTGGCAGGATGCGGGAGATAACCCCCTTGTTGCCGTGACGACCGGCCATTTTGTCGCCCGGTTGCAGCTTGCGCTTCACCGCGACGAAGACTTTGACCATCTTCAATACGCCAGGAGCCAGTTCGTCACCACGTTCCAGCTTCTCGCGACGGTCTTCGAACCGTTCGTTGATCAGCTTGATCGCTTCGTCATATTGTTGACGGGTGGCTTCGAAATCGGACTGAACCTGATCATCCTTGACCGCAATCTTCCACCAGTCGACCTGTTCCAGTTCGGACAGGCTTTCCTCGGTGACTTCAGCGCCTTTCTTCATTGGCTTCGGCGCGGAAGTCGCGGTCTGGCCGATCAGCATGTCTTTCAGCGTGTTGAAGGTCGCACGGTTGAGGATAGCGCGTTCGTCGTCACGATCCTTGGTGAAGCGCGAGATTTCTTCGCGTTCGATCGCCAGAGCGCGTTCGTCCTTGTCGATGCCGTGGCGGTTGAACACACGGACTTCGACGACCGTGCCGGCAACGCCGGGCGGCAGACGCAGCGAGGTGTCGCGAACATCAGACGCTTTTTCACCAAAGATGGCGCGGAGAAGTTTTTCTTCCGGCGTCATTGGCGATTCACCCTTGGGCGTGATCTTGCCGACGAGAATATCGCCAGGTTCGATTTCCGCACCAATATAGACAATGCCCGCTTCGTCGAGGTTGCGGAGCGCTTCCTCGCCGACATTGGGAATGTCACGGGTGATGTCTTCTGGGCCAAGCTTGGTGTCGCGGGCCATGACTTCAAATTCTTCGATATGGATCGAGGTGAAGACGTCGTCTTTCACGATCCGTTCGGAGATGAGGATACTATCCTCATAATTGTAGCCATTCCAAGGCATGAAGGCGACGAGGCTGTTCTTGCCCAGTGCCAATTCGCCCATATCGGTGGATGGACCGTCAGCAATCGTGTCGCCCTGCTGGACGATTTCGCCAACTTTCACCAGCGGACGCTGGTTGATGCAGGTGTTCTGGTTGGAACGCTGGAATTTCTGCAGCGTGTAGATGTCCACGCCGGACCGTCCAGCTTCGACAGCGCCCGATGCGCGGATGACGATACGGGTGGCGTCCACCTGATCGACGATACCGGCGCGTTTCGCGGCAATCGCAGCGCCAGAGTCGCGGGCCACGGTTTCTTCCATGCCGGTTCCGACAAACGGTGCTTCGGCTTTCACCAGCGGCACAGCCTGACGTTGCATGTTCGATCCCATGAGCGCGCGGTTGGCGTCATCGTTTTCCAGGAACGGAATGAGCGAGGCGGCAACAGACACCAGCTGTTTCGGGCTAACGTCCATCAGGGTGATGATATCGCGTGGCGCCATCAGGAATTCGCCAGCCTGACGCGAGGAAACGATTTCCTCAACGAAGCTGCCGTCTGCGGTCAGTTCGGCGTTTGCCTGAGCCACGGTATGCTTCTGCTCTTCCATGGCGGAGAGATAGACAACATCGTCGGTAACCTTGTTGTCGACGACTTTCCGATATGGCGTTTCGATGAAACCGTACTGGTTGACGCGACTGAACGATGCCAGCGAGTTGATCAGACCGATGTTCGGTCCTTCAGGCGTTTCAATCGGGCAGATACGGCCATAGTGGGTCGGGTGAACGTCGCGGACTTCAAAGCCGGCACGTTCGCGGGTCAGACCACCGGGGCCCAACGCTGACACGCGGCGTTTATGGGTGACTTCCGAAAGCGGGTTGGTCTGATCCATGAACTGCGACAGCTGCGAGGAGCCGAAGAATTCGCGAACGGTAGCAACCGCAGGTTTCGCATTGATCAGATCGTTCGGCATCACGGTGGATACGTCAACGCTGCTCATGCGCTCCTTGACGGCACGCTCCATGCGGAGAAGGCCGACGCGATACTGGTTTTCCAGCAATTCGCCAACAGAACGGACACGACGGTTGCCGAGGTTATCGATGTCATCGACTTCGCCCTTGCCGTCCTTCAGATCGACGAGGGTTTTGACGACTGCGAGAATGTCTTCCTTGCGCAGGATGGTATAATCAGCCGGCGCATCCAGTTCGAGACGCATGTTGAGTTTGACGCGGCCAACGGCGGAGAGGTCATAGCGCTCCGGATCGAAGAACAGGCCTTCGAACAAAGCTTCTGCGGTTTCGCGCGTTGGTGGTTCACCAGGGCGCATGACGCGGTAGATGTCGGACAGCGCGCCGTCACGGTCTTCAGCCTTGTCGACCTTCAGCGTGTTGCGGATCCACGGACCGGTTGTGACATGGTCGATGTCGAGCAGTTCGAGCGCATCGATGCCGGCATTATCAATCTTCTCGAGATTTTCTGCGGTTACTTCGTCGCCGGCTTCGATGTAAATCTCGCCGGTTTTCTCGTTGATCAGATCAAAGGCACTGTAACGGCCGAAAATTTCCTCGGTCGGAATGACGATGTTTTTCATGCCATCGGATTCGGCCTTTTTCGCGGCGCGCGGCGTGATCTTGGTGGTTGCTTCAAAAACGACTTCGCCGCTCTGTGCGTCGACGATGTCAAAGGTTGGCTTCAGTCCGCGCCATTGCTCGGCTACGAAAGGAATGGTCCAGCCGTCTTTCGCGCGCTTGTAGACAATGCGTTCGTAGAACAGGTTGAGGATATCTTCTTCCGAATAGCCCTGCTTGACGATCTTGACGATTTCAGCGCTCTTGGTGCGGCCTTCGTCTTCGATTTTGCCGCCATTGAATTCGATCGCACCCATGGGTTCGCGGATCGTGATCAGATTGCCTTCGATTTCAAGAATTTCGGCAGGCTGCTTCATGCCGCCGACACGAACCATTTCACCGACTTTGAAATCAGGCTTCTTTTCTTTGACTTCAAGAATGGCATCACCAAGCGAACGCAGCAATGCGGTCACCGGCAGCTTGCGCTTGCGGTCAATACGGACGTTGACGATGTCTTTGGCGTCAAATTCAAAGTCGAGCCATGAACCGCGGTAAGGAATAACGCGGGCAGCGAAGAGGAATTTGCCGGACGAGTGGGTCTTGCCGCGGTCATGGTCAAACAAGACACCGGGCGAACGGTGCATCTGGCTGACAATGACGCGCTCTGTGCCGTTGATGACGAACGTGCCGTTCTTGGTCATCAAAGGCATGTCGCCCATATAAACGTCTTGTTCTTTGATATCGAGAACCGAGCGTGCTTCTGTTTCGGGATCGACTTCAAATACGATCAGGCGAAGGGTGACCTTCATCGGCGCAGCATAGGTGATGCCCCGCTGACGGCATTCTTCGACATTATATTTGGGATCTTCGAGCTGATAGTTGACGAAGTCCATTTCGGCGGTACCGGCAAAATCGCGGATCGGGAAAACGCTGCGCAGCGTCTTCTCGAGGCCAGACACATATCCGATCGAGGGATCAGAACGCAGAAACTGTTCATATGATTCGCGCTGAACTTCGATGAGATTCGGCATTTCGATGACTTCGTGAATATCGCCGAAGATTTTGCGAATGCGTTTCTTGCGGGTGGGGGTCGGAGCCGTCGTTTTGACCGAAGCTGCTTGGGTAGCCATATAATTTTGCCTTCTCGCCATCGCCGGAAAACCGGCGGAAAATCAATTTATGGAGGCGCTTCAAGACAACAAAAGCCGCATGTCTCCCAAAGTGGGAAACTGCAGCTTTTTAGCGTCCTGAAAACCGTGCAAATTTCATTTCTTCTGGCGCGCCGCGCGACTGCACGCCCTGTCTCGAAATCTGTGGTGAGCGCGGGATATAGGGAGATGCGGGCTTTTGGTCAAGGGGGCGTATCGGAGATTGTCTGCGCCGGAGACGTTATATTGCGACAATCGCGATCAATCGCTCTGCTGGTTCGCTCTGTTTTGCCATCGTGCCGAGCCCCAGGTACGGATCAGGCGATTGACGCGTTCGTTGAAAGCGCCGTTCAGCTTGCGGACATTTGCGCATTGCTTCTTCTCGACCATGCAGGCCTCGCCGGTGTCGAGCCGCAACGATGTAATCTTCGATGCGCCTTCCGCAATGCCGATTTGCGTCGCTCGCTGGAGATCGCCGACGGTCATCAGCACCGGTTTTGCCGCGATATCCGGTTTCTCGTCCTTGAGCAGCGATAATATGATGGCGCGATAGTCGCTCATGCCAATAGGGCCGTCGACGGTGACACCCGGGCGGTTGGTGACCAGAAATGTGCCGTTCTGGCGGATATTGATATTGTGGCCATGGCCCAGAAAGCCGTCTTCAAACAGGTCTTCGCCATGATCGCCGGTTATGACAACGACGCTATCGTCCCATATGCCATCCCGCTTGAGCCGGGAAACCAGCTCGCCCAACTGCTGATCCGAATAATAGACCGCGTTCCAGTAGGTCTGCTGCAGTTGATCCCGGTTGCCGGCGCTGATCTCGGACCGGGGCAAAGGCCTGTCGGTCAGGTTGAGCGGCATGCCCTTGTGAAAATAGGGAAAATGCGGAGACTGGAAATTGAAATAGAGAAATTGCGGCTGCTCCCATTTTGATGGCTGCTGATAATGTTCTGCAAAGGCTTTGAGCAGATGCTTCTCGTCGATCAGGATCGAACCTTGGGCGCCGTTGCTGAAGGCGCGCAGATGTTTCAATTTGTCGCCGTCGATAAAGACATCGGCATTCTCTCGCATGCCGACCGTCTGGGAGATGCCGCCGAAATCTTCCGGCTGGCCGGAGAAAACAGATATTTCATAGCCGCTGGCTTTGAGCTCGCGGAACAGCGAGGGCGATCCGTCTGCCGGTTGCAGGGCTCCACCAAAAAGCGATTTGAGCGAGGCGGTGGTAAAGCCGACATGGCTGAAAGCCGGAGAGACAAGGCTGCCTGATTTTGCGATGGCTTCCAGATTCGGCGCAACCGGCTTGCCGTTGATCCGCTTGCCGATCACATCATAGCGCGCGCTCTCCATGATGATCAGGACGAGGTGAGGGCGCTTGCCGGATATCAAGGTGATTGGCGGTTGCGGTGCAATCGGCGCCAGCTGCAGATCGCCGCCATAGCCATCCTCGTCGATGCCGTTGGCGGGAATATCCAGCGCCAGCGGATAGCGCGAACTGTTGAACGGGTGGCGATCCGGCATGCTGGAAATCCAGCCATAGCCGTCCTGGTCAAAATCGGTCAATTTGTTTGCGGTTTCTGTGAACAGCCCCCAGGCGAGGGTACGGTTCAGGCCATTTTGCACGTCGGTAGAAGCCGTGGGCACAGCGATAGCGAGGAGCAAAGTGGAGACAAATAGACCGACGAAGAGGCGACCATGGGCCGGCCATCTGAGATGACTGGCGCGGACCGGGGACTTTCGGGTTAACAGCCGGAATATATAGATATAGGCGATCAGACCCAGAACCAGCGCGGCGACACCGAGGAATATTTCGTTGGACGCAAAAAGCAGCGCATCGGTCAGGCTGCCGCCACCGAGATTGGTCATCAGCGCAAAGCTCATCGTATCACTGAAATATTGATGCAGCTGGAAGGTCAGGGCGAGCAGCAGCACATAGCCGCCACCCACGATCGTCACGAGAAAGAACAATGGTGGCCAGGACTTATTGCTTCGAAACAACCGGACGATGATCCACCATATGCCGATGATCAGCAGCGCAATGGAAGAAATATAGCCCGTAAGGAAGAGACAGCGCTCGGTCAGCGTATCAACCGCCTGAGACTGGCCAAAACCGCCGGTGAACAAGCCATATTTACGGTCGGCGAGCGCGAGTTCCAGCGCCGCTAAAACGCATATCAGGCCAAAAACGACCACATAATGGAGCTTTCCCTGCCGATCGTTTGTGTTGAAAAAAATTGTCATTCGCTTTGTTGTGATTCCCGCTTGTGGCTCGCACTCGAGAGCTAGCAGAAGCAGGTAAAAAGCAGGTTAAGTACAATGGGATAGTCGGAGCTGGTCGAGAGATAATTCAGCAGTCTCTGAAGTCCGTCATCAACACGACTTTGCGGACCATCACCGGATCATAGGCCACCTGGCCGTCGAGGATCAGCATGGCGAGCCCGTGGACCAGCGACCATGCGTGGAGCGCAGCGGCGGCGCGTTGGTCCTTTGACATTTCGTCCGGCATGGTCGCGGCGATGCCGGCGCGGAGCTGGAAGAAGGCTTCGCCCATGGCGGAGGGATCATCGGCGGCGAGATCGACCTGACCGACGCGGTTGTAGATCAGCCGCAGCAGGGCGGGGTTTTCGACCGCCCATGTGACATAGGTGATACCCACTTCGGCGAAGCCGTCGTGGCCACCACCGGCTTTCGCGGCAGCTTCCGCCTGGTTCCTGCCGAGCCGGTTGAGGCCCTCCAGCGCCAGGGCATCGAGCAAGGCATCCTTGTTCGGAAAATGGCGGTATAGCGCGGTTGCCGAAACCCCTAGATCGCGGGCGAGAGCGCGCAATCCGAGATCGGGCTGTTCCTGACTTTCCAGCCGCTCCATCCCCATTTGCAGCGCCGCTGCGCGCAGGTCGCCGTGATGATAGGGCGCGTTCATCGGAAGGCCTGACATTGGAAGATTTGGAAGCATGTTTTGCTTGCTGGAACTCTTATGTTGACACTGTTATCATTGCTCGTCATGTTAACAGCATAAACATCGCGAGTCGATTTGCCAAGGCGGAAGGAAGCTTCATCAATGCCGATTTATGCAACCATCGTTGCGCTGCTTGGGCTGATCGTCGCGATTGCCCATTCGGTGCTTGGCGAACGGGTCATACTCGGGCCGCTTTATAGAGAACGGACGACCGGTCTGCTGGCAGCCAAGGCGATGCGCGACATTATCCGGGCGGTCTTTCATATACCGTCGCTGGCCTGGGCGGGGCTCGGCATAGCGGTGCTGCTCAACCGTCTGCAGTCCGGCAGCGATCTGCTGCCGATCGTCGCCGCCGTTATTTTTGCGCTGTCCGGAGTCGCCAACATCGCCGCGCTCCGCCGGCCGCATCCCGGCGGGCTCATTTTGCTGGCAATGGCAATCACCACTATCGCCGATATCCGTTTCAACTAGGAGGAACTATCCATGGCTTCTGTAATCGAAAAAACCATCCGCGCCGCCGTCACCCCGGTGATGGGCGCCGTTACGAATTTCAACCGCAAGCGGCTGGCCACGCCCGAGGGCGGGCATCCCTATCTGACCGGTGTCCACAAGCCGATGACCGAGGAACTGACGCTGGCCGATCTGAAGGTTGAAGGCGAAATTCCGGCGCAGCTCGACGGACGCTATCTGCGGATCGGGCCCAATCCGGCCAGCGCGCCTGATGAAGGCAGCTACCACTGGTTTGTCGGCGACGGCATGGCTCACGGTGTCCGGATCGCAGGGGGCAAGGCCGAGTGGTATCGCAACCGCTGGATCCGCTCGAACAAGGTCAGTGATGCGCTTGGTGAAGAGCGCAAACCCGGTGCCCGCAATCCGCGGACCGATACTGCCAATACCAATATCATCGGTCTCAACGGTCGGACCTTTGCAATTGTCGAAGCGGGCGGTTTTCCGGTGGAACTGACCGACGAACTCGACACAATCGCGCATAATCCGTTCGACGGGACGCTCGACCACGCCTTTTCCGCGCATCCCCATTTTGATCCCAAAACCGGCGAAATGCATGCAATTTGCTACAATGCTTCTACATTTGATACCGTTTGGCACGTAGTTTTGGACAACGATGGCAGAGTCTCCCGGCAGGAACCGATTGCGGTCAAGGAAGGGCCATCGATCCACGATTGCCAGATCACGGAAAAATATGTGCTGGTGTTCGATCTGCCTGCGGTATTCTCGATGAAGCGGATGCTGGCCGGTTTTGAATTTCCCTATGACTGGAATCCCGAGCACGGCGCCCGGGTCGGTCTTTGCCCGCGCAACGGGTCCGGTGCTGACACCATCTGGTGCGATGTCGAACCCTGCTATGTCTATCATCCGGCTGGCGCGTTCGAGACCGAAGACGGCAAGGTGATCGTCGATGTCGTGGTGCACGAAAGCACCTACGCACGGACGACCTTTGGCCCCGGCGGCGAATGGTCGCGGCTGGAACGCTGGACCGTCGATCCGGTGGCGAAGAAAGTCGACCGCAAGATTCTTGACGACCGGCCGCAGGAATTCCCGCGCTATGACGAGCGGACGGCGACCCAGCCTTATCGCTATATCTATGACATCGCGCTGGCGGGACGCCCCGACGAGCTCGATATGGCGGGCACCGAGTTGTTCAAACATGATCTGGAGAGCGGCGACAAGCTGGTGCGCGATTTCGGTGCTGGTCGTCATCCAGGTGAATTTGTGTTCGTGCCGCGCTCAGCGGATGCGGCAGAAGACGAAGGCTGGCTGATCGGTCTGGTGATCGATGCAGCGAAAGACACAACCGAGCTGCAAATCCTCAACGCGGATGATTTTCTTGGAGCACCGCAAGCTGTAATCCATCTGCCGCATCGCATTCCGCCGGGATTTCACGGCAATTGGGTGGCGAGCTAGACTTTCCTGCTGCTGGAGATCCGTCCGCGGCGGTCCTTCGACAAGCTCAGGACGAACGGGTTGAGGTCTGAATAGACAAGCTCAGAACCGGCGGGGCCGGCTAAAGCAATTCTAAAAACCGTGCTGCCTCACTGGCGGCGCGGTTGGCGGCCCGCTCGAGATTGGCGTGAAAGTCGCCGGAACTGTCGCTGTTGGCGCCGTCGGTTACTGCCTTGATCCCCGCCCACGGGATGTCGAGCAGAGCTGCAATCTGGGCTACCGCGGCAGTCTCCATGTCGACCAGATCGGCTTTGAGCACATCGCGCAAATAGCCGGAGCGGTCGGGGCATTTCACAAAACAGTCGGCGGTCGCGATCCGCGCCCGGGGCAGGGCGAGGGCTTCGGGCATCGGATGGGAGGTGAAGGGTTTCCAGTCCGGCGGGCCAATCGGCCAGGCACCGGCGTTATAATGGGTGAAGCCGTCATGCTCGCCGAATTTTTCGAGCGTGCCATAGTCGGCCTGCAGCGACTCGCTGAGATAGAAACAGTCGCCCTCGCTGCTGCTGACATGGCCAGCGGTGCCGATCACCAGCAACAGGTCCGGCCGGAACTGGCTGTGCATATAGAGGGCGGCGGCACCGGCGTGGACCTTGCCGATACCGGAGCAGAGGACCGAAACCCGCTTTCCAGCATGTTCGAGCTGGCGGATGGCGCCCAGCGGGCTGTCGATGCGCGTTACCGAGCTGTCGCGCTGGAAGGCATCCGCCTCGTCCTGTACACCGGTGATGATCGCGATATGGTCAATCACCGGCAAAGGCCATCAGGGCGGTTGGTTTCACTCCGGCGGCGGCGAGTTTCTGCGCGCCGCCGAGATCGGGCAGGTCGACGATGAACAGCGCCTGTTCGACAATGGCGCCCTGTCCGCGCAATAGCTCCACACCGGCCATGGCTGTGCCGCCGGTAGCGATCAAGTCATCGACCAGCAGCACGCGCTGGCCGGGCTGGATCGCATCGACATGCATCTCTATCCGGTCGGTGCCATATTCCAGTGCATAGTCGATGCTAACCGACTTGCCCGGCAATTTGCCCGGCTTGCGCAGCATGATCTTGCCCTTCTCCAGCGCGTAGGACATCGCTGCCGAAACGATGAAGCCGCGTGCCTCTATGCCCGCGATCAGGTCGAAACTGTCCGGATCGACCAGCGCGACCATCCGGTCAATCGTCTGGCGAAAAGCGGGGCCGTCGAGCAGCAGGGTGGATACATCGCGAAACTGGATGCCCGGCTTTGGATAGTCGGGGATCGTCCGCACGAGATCGATCAGGTCCTGATTTTCGGTCATCTTGTCCCCCGGAAGCACGAACCGTTCTAGTCGCGCAGCGGTTGGGCCGTGTCAATCATTGTGCAACAAAAGCGAGTCGGGGTGAGATGAGGCTAGCGGGCGCGGGCTCCATGGCTGATGTCATAAAAAAGGGGCGGTTTCCGAACCGGAAACCACCCCAAATTTTTGCAATAAACCGTCAGGCTTATTTGAGTTCGACGGTACCGCCGGCTGCTTCGATCTTCGCTTTGATTTCTTCAGCTTCGGCTTTGTTAACGCCTTCTTTGACGGCCTTAGGCGCGCCTTCGACGAGGGCTTTGGCATCGGTGAGGCCCAGAGCGGTAATCGCACGGACTTCCTTAATTACCTGGATTTTCTTGCCGCCGTCGCCGGTCAGGATTACGTCAAATTCGGTCTGCTCTTCAGCAGCTTCGCCAGCAGCAGCCGCTGGACCAGCAACTGCAACAGCAGCGGCAGCAGAAACGCCCCACTCTTCTTCAAGTGCCTTGGACAGTTCAGCCGCTTCCATGACGGTGAGTTTCGAAAGTTCTTCGACCAGTTTTGCAATATCAGCCATTTTAAATACGCTCCAATTTTCTAAATATTTGAAAAGTTAAATTCATTCACCCGTAGCAGCATAAGCGCTGAGTACGCGTGCAACACTGGTTGCCGGCTCGACAAGAACCCGAGCGATTTTCGTTTGTGGTGCAACAAGCAATCCAACAATCGTTCCGCGCAGTTCATCAAGCGAAGGCATGGCAGCCAGAGATTTTACGCCAGCTTCGTCAAGAAGGGTGTCGCCCATTGCGCCGCCAACGATTTCCAAACGATCGTTGGTTTTTGCAAATGCCACTGCGATTTTTGCAGCAGCCACCGGATCATCCGATGTGGCAAGTGCGACCGGACCCGTCAGCATATCTGCTATCGGGGCATAGTCGGTTCCTTCCAGAGCCAGCTTGGCAAGGCGGTTTTTAGAGACTTTGAAGCTTGCGCCTTCGTCCCGCATTTTCGTCCGCAGCTCGGTAGATTGAGCCACAGTCAGACCCAGGTTGCGTGTTACCACGACAACACCGGCGTCTTTGAAAATAGCGTTCAGAGCGACAACCGCTTCGGTCTTTTGACCACGATCCATATTTTGCTCCTTCACGTGGACTGCGTTTTGACGCGCAGTCCTTACTAGTAACCGTCATCCCCGCGAAGGCGGGGATCTCGACAGGCCAGGAAACGTCCCGGACCATCGAGGCCCCTGCCTGCGCAGGGGTGACGAGCGAAAGAATTAGCCTGAGCCAATTCCATATAATCCGAAGGGGGGTTTTGGTCGCTCTGCCGCGTTGTAAAAACGCTGGCTGCGTGCCCGTGTGTCTCCACACGAAAAAACTGATCCCCGTCTAGGCTGGAAATTAAGAGAGGCAAATTCCCCTCACCCGCTGTCTCGGACGGAAATTGTGATTCTTTTAAGGGAAGCACAATTTGTAGGGGTGCCATTAACGGGTGGGGCGGGGATGTCAAGGGTGGGTGGGATTTTGGATGTCAGCTCGCGGCGTAAAATTAGGCGCTGGGCGGATCGATATGTTGCGGACTTTGGGAATGTTGATAGTTTGAATGGCATGAAGCATTCTTCGATCATTTCTTTTCTCCGCGGAGAAATGTCCGCAGGGAAATTTCTTCAAGAAGTGCAGGTAGAGGTTGATCGATGCATCGACGATTTGAAAACTAAAGGGTTCGGCAACATCATAGTAAACGACGGCCCGCTTACGATCATTAATCGAAATCATGCTGCCCGTCTTTTCAAATCGGTGCTAGCCAATGAACTGCCGATTGAGGTGGCCAACTATCTAGCAGACGGCTTGATTATGAGTGAAGACTTCGACTTTGCCGAAGACGAAACGGTAGAAGCTCTCCACTTTCTCGCAGATGATAGTCGTCCTCCAACTATCGAAGAAATCGAAGCAATATTTGCAGAGCTTCAATGAACATCGGCATTCGGGATCGAACCAACAATAAGTCGGACGTCATACTCACTGATCCCGCTGCAAAACCCCCGCTTCAATCTCATAATAATCGCCCTTCTCCGCGACAAATATATGGCTCCAGATTTTCGTCTCCGTCGGCTGGTCGAAACAGCCCATGGCGATGGCGATCTTGTCGTGGTGGATCGGGTCCCAGAACAGGGATGCGCCGCAGGTGTCGCAGAAGCCGCGGCGGACTTTTTCCGAGGATTGATACCAGCGGATATGGTCTTCGCCGTTGATGGTGACGGCGCTGGTCGGGACGTCGATCGAGGCCCAATAATGGCCGGACTGCTTGCGGCACTGGCTGCAGTGGCAGGCATCGGCCTCGGGCAGGGTGCCGACGACTTCGATATGGATGGCGCCGCAGAGGCAGGAGCCCTTGTGCATATTTTCCTCCCGGGAGTCGTTCGGGAGCAATCTTAAAGGAAAAATGTTGCGTTTTGAAAGCTGGAAATTGCGGTTCGCGCTTCAGACGCGCGAAACGCTCACTCTTTGCTCGACCATATTCATGCTGCCGAAGGCGGTGAGGAAGGAGACGTCGGTGGCGTCGCGGCCGATGCCGATGACTGCCATGTCGGATGCCTGCGCCATGCCGGTGGGGTCGATCAGGTGCCAGCGGCCATCGAGGAAAACTTCCGGCACGGCGTGGAAGTCCTGTGGCTCGACATCGGGGGCGTAGGTGCTGGCGAAGCGCGCGGGGATATTGGCGGCGCGGGCCATGCTGATCATTATATGGGCATAATCGCGGCAGACGCCCTTGCGCGCGGCAAAGCTCTGCTCGGCGTTGCTGTTGGCATTATCGACATCGGAGCCATAGGTCATGGTCTGTCCGATATAGCCGGCCATCGCAGCGACCAACGGGCCGCCGCTCAGACCGGAAAATTCGCTGGTGACGACCTGGTCAAAGGCATGGACCGAACAATAGAGCGAGTTGAACAGATAGGGCACGGCTTCGCCCGGCAGGTCTGACAGGGCGGTGGCTGGCAGAGTGGTGAAATCCGGATTGGGGCGATCGATTGCGACCCTCGCGGTGTAGGAGACGGTGAGCTGTTCCTGCTGCGTGGTCCATAGCCTTGTGCCGATCCGGTCATGAGCCGGGACCACGGATTTGTTGTTGGCGGGGCCGATATCGATATGCGCGTCGACGAGTGTCTGGTCGGATGTCGCTGCCGCCTCGACCTGGACCAATATCGTGCAGGGCGCGGGGAGGCGGTAGGATAGGTCCGCGCTGATCTGCAATATTGTCATATCGGTCCTTATAGAAAATATGGCGCATGAAAAAAGGCCGGACTTGCGCCCGGCCTTTTTCTAAAAGCTGTTCAAGCCATCCCTGCTTTTGCCGGGGTGACGTGCGACGGGTTAGGCGCCTTCAATCTCGCCGAGATCGATTTTGAGGCCCGGGCCCATGGTTGTGCTCAGTCCGACTTTACGGACATATTTGCCCTTGGCGCCGGCTGGCTTTGCCTTGACCACAGTGTTGACCAGCGCATCGAAATTCTTGCGCAGATCGGCTTCGGAGAAGCTGGTCTTGCCGATGCCATTGTGGATGATACCGGCTTTTTCGACGCGATATTCGATCTGGCCGCCCTTGGCGTCCTTGACCGCTTGGCCGACATTCGGGGTAACCGTGCCGAGTTTCGGGTTAGGCATCAGGCCTTTTGGACCGAGAACCTTGCCGAGACGGCCGACGAGGCCCATCATGTCAGGGGTCGCGATGATGCGATCATAGTTGAGGTCGCCGCCTTGCATGGCTTCCATCAGATCTTCAGCACCAACCGTATCGGCGCCCGCTTCCCGTGCTTCGTCTGCTTTCGCATCCTTGGCAAATACTGCAACGCGGGCGGTTTTACCGGTTCCGGCTGGCAGCGAGATCACGCCGCGGACCATCTGGTCAGCGTGACGGGGATCGACACCAAGATTGATCACGACATCGAGTGTCTCGTCAAACTTCGAGGTAGAAGCGAGGCCTTTCAGCGTCTTGATAGCTTCATCGATGCTGTACAGTTTTTCACGGTCAACTTTTTCGTTGATCGCCTGCATTTTTTTGGAGAGTTTCGCCATATTCTTATCCCTCCACCACATCTACGCCCATCGAGCGCGCGGTGCCTGAAATGATTTTCATAGCCTGTTCAATGCTGTTGGCATTGAGGTCGGCCATTTTCGTTTCGGCGATTTCCTTGATCTGCGAAGACTTGATCGATCCGCCAGAGACTTTGCCCGGTTCGCTTGAACCCTTTTTCAGCTTGGCGACCTTCTTGATCAGGTAGCTGGCTGGTGGTGTCTTGGTTTCGAAGGTGAAGCTGCGATCGCCATAGACCGTAATCTTGGTCGGGATCGGCGTCCCTTTTTCAAGCTTGTCTGTAGCCGCGTTAAACGCCTTACAGAATTCCATGATGTTAACGCCGCGCTGACCCAATGCCGGGCCGATTGGCGGGGATGGATTTGCAATACCGGCAGGTACTTGCAAATTGATATAACCATCAATTTTCTTAGCCATTTGGCTGTCCTTTCATTCTTTTGGGATTGGCGAAATTGCCGCACCCGCAAATTAAGTGGTCAAACGGAGAGCGAACCCTCCTCCCACACTGGTATTCTGGAGCAAGCTCCGGAATTTCTTTGTGCTCCGGATCATATCCGCAGCATGAAAACTAGCTGATCAGGTCGACTTCTCCGAAGTCCAGTTCGACCGGAGTTGCGCGACCGAAGATGGACACGGAAACCTTGACCTTATTCTTGTCGAAATCGAGTTCCTCGACAATGCCGTTGAAGCTGTTGAATGGGCCGCTCTTGACCTTGACCTCGTCGCCAATTTCGTAAGCGACCGTGATCCGTTCTTTCGGAGCGTTGGCGGCTTCTTCCTTGGTGTTGAGAATGCGGGCGGCTTCGCTTTCGCTGATCGCCTGCGGCTTGCCGCTGCTGCCGAGGAAGCCGGTTACCTTGGGCTGGTTCTTGACCAGGTGATAAACATCATCGGTCATTTCCAGCTTGGCCAGAACATAGCCGGGGAAGAATTTCCGCTCCGACTGGATCTTCTTGCCGCGCTTGACTTCGGTAATGGTTTCGGTCGGGACTTCAATATCCTCGACCAGTTCGGTCAGGCCAAGACGCTTGGCGTCGGCCTCGATGGCTTCCTTGACCTTGTGTTCAAAGCCCGAATAAGCGTGAATAATATACCAGCGTGCCATGCGAATAACCTAAAAAAACTGAGTGGGGCGTTTATGCAAGGCTGAGGAGCCAGGCTACAATCCCGTTAAAAACCGAATCAACGCCGAGAAAAAACAGGCCGAGTATCGTGGTCATGATCAGCACGAGGATCGCCGTACGGACGGTCTCGGGCCATGTAGGCCAGACGACCTTATTGGTCTCGGCCTTGACCTGATTCATGAATTCGCCTGGATTGACTTTCGCCATGCTTGATTCCCTAAACTTTCTCGCCGGTTTCCACATAAACTCCGGGTGTCAGTCATTTGACTGTGTTCGGATATATGCATGGTTTCGGAAAGAACCAGCCCTTTATACGCAGATTCCCGGATTCGCAAGAAAAAGAACCGGATTTTACCCGACTGGTGCCGCTTCTATCAGCGAGCCTATCCACGGGAGATGCTCGCGGCCGACAAATAGCTGGTCTGCAATGACATAAGAAGGTGATTCGAAAATTCCGGATTCCTCTGCCTTGGCGCGGATGGAAACCAGTTTTTCGCGGCCCGTTTCCCAATCGGGCAGAGCCATGGCGAGCGAGGATAACAGCGCTGCCACGACAGCCTCGTCGTCGAGGTCAGCCTGCTCGGTCCAATATGCGGCGAAAGCGGCGCGGATAAACGGCACGGGGTCACCGTCGATACCGGCCATGGCGGCGAGGGCAGCATCACTGCCCGCCGGCGTCTTTGAAAAACGCATTTCCCGCCCCTGAACCCTGGCATAATGCAAATGGGTGTCGCGCTGGGCAATGGCGCGGACGCGGCGGTGCCGCTCGCCGACTGTCTCTTCCGCTTGTTCTTCGGGGATCGAAAAAGGCCTGACCGAGAAGGGTAGCCAGTCTATCTGCACGCCGGTTTCCTGCGCCAGCGCCAATGTCGGTTCGAGCGCCAGAAACGACGCGGGTGATTTGAAATCGATGAAGACGGTCAGCATGGTAGTGGCTCCAGACAATCTATCTCATAAGCGACGTCGGGTGCCGGACCCTTGCGTCCCTGCAAGTGCCAGCGGACATAAGGCAGATGCTCGCGGCCGAACAGGATCGTGCCTTCAAACACATAGGTCGGTACGCCGTAGATGCCGCTAGGGTGGAGTTGGGCTTGCAGATCGTCATGCCGGGCGCGGCCCTCTCCTTGCTCGAAGGCGGCAAAGCCGGCTGAGTCGATGCCAGCTTGTTCGAGACAGGCTTCGACTACGGCAATATCTTCGATATCCAGCTCTCGCCGCCAGAAGGGCGGATAGACCGTTTCGAAATAGTCGCCGAGCCGGTCACGATCTGTCTGCATGACCCAGGAAATCCCGATATTGGCGATCGAGGAATCCCAGATTTTCTCGGTGCCCTTGAGCATCAGGCCCTGACGTTCGACATAGCGGCGCGCATCGCGATAGCCATATTTGATTCCCACCCACTGGCTGGCGCTGCGGGTGCTTTCGACGACCTTGCCTTTGCTTTTGCGCGCCGAACCCAGATAGCTGGGGATATCGAGCGTCAGCGGCCGCCAGTCAAAGCGCATATCCAGCGACTTTTCCAGCGCCAGCGTCGGCCGGATGGCGGCGAAGGCATAAGGGCTCTTGATGTCGACATAGACAATCAGCGGCGCGTCGCTTTCCAGGGCTTTCATCGGCTGTCTCCGTGAATGATAGCTTAATTCTGCGGCAATGCCCGGCCCGGGTGCATGCCATCGACATAGCCCATGAAAGGCTCGTGAATCGAATAGCCCAGCAATTCCTGCGCGCGCTTAGGCAAGGCGGCTGCCTTGTCGGCCGGTACAGCGAGCAACATCGTTTCCAGTGGCCGCATCCAGCCCGGACAAAATTGCGGCGTCACAATCAGCCGCGAATGGTCAGAGCGGTTGGCGCCGCCGCGATGCCATAAATTGCCCTTGGCAATCATCAGCGATCCGGCGGGCATGACGGCCTTGATAGCGTCTTCATGCGCGCCCGGGTCAACGTCCTGGTTGCTACTGCCCTTGGTGGTGAAATCGGAAATGCTGTTGGCACCGTTGAGCTCGACCTTGCCCCATTTGTGGCTGCACGGAATGAGTTCGGTCGCGCCATTGTCTTCGGTCATCGGATCGATTGACCAGAAGGTGCTGACGCCCAGCGCCTTGCGGGGAGACGGCTGACGACAATGATCATCATCCATATGCCAGGGCTGAACGGTTTCGCCGGGGTGCAGGTTGATGGCAAGACAGGCGGACAGCAGGCAGGACTTGCCCAGTTCCTTCTCTGCAAAAGCAAGCTGCAGAGGATGGGTGACCAGATCGGCAAAGACCGGGTCCTTGCCCAGCATGGCATAAATGCGGTTGGACTCGACGCCTTCAAACACATTGCGTCCGCGAATGTCGGCTTCGATAAAAGGTTGCAGCGCCGCCCGTTGCCGTTCGACCTCTTCCGGAGGCATGATCCCTGGAAAGATCACATAGCCGTTGGTTTCATATTCTTCCCAGCATTGTGCGAAGCTTCTGCCGCCCAGAAAAGGCTCCAATGTCGTCCCGTCCGTCGGTGCTGTTTTCTGCTCGATCATCGGGAAAACATGGCAGAAAACTGGGGTTCAGGCAACTGAGATCAGTAACGCTACGGCATCGGATATTAGTGCCGTTCGATCAGGTCCCATTTATTGCCGAAGGGATCGCGAAACACCGCTACCTTGCCGTAGCTTTCGACTCGGGGCCCGTCGATGATGTCCACGCCGGCCCGTTCCATCAGCGCGATATCGCCCTCAAAATCATAGGTCTCGAGGAACAGGAAGACCCGGCCACCAGCCTGCTCGCCGATAATCTCTTCCTGCGCTTCGTTGGTTGCTTTCGCCAGCAGCAGCCGCGTTTCGGTGCTGCCCGGCGGCGCCACCAGAACCCAGCGCTTGTCTTCGGACAATTCACTATCTTCGATCAGTTCGAAACCCATCAGGCCGACATAAAAGGCGATAGCCTGATCATAGTCAGGAACAATCAGGCTGATGGCGGAAATAAACTGGGTCATGAAGATTTCAGTTGTTGATGGAGAAAATGGCAGGAGTGCACGGACTCGAACCGTGGGCCCTCGGTTTTGGAGACCGATGCTCTACCAACTGAGCTACACTCCTGCACGGGCCGTATCACCCTTGCGATACAGCCGGTTCGCGCGCCTTAGCGTCCCAGGATGCTTTCGGCAAGCGTGATTGTGCCCCGGACGGCCAAATCACTCCATGGTTAAATTCCACCGAGCCGCTGTTTACCGGAAGCGGGAAGAGAGGGTTTACCCATAGGGTCGAAACCGTGTCTGTCGCGGTTTCTCCATTGACCAGGGGAGCGACCGCCATAGCGAATGCCACGCTAAGGAGACAGAAATGACAGATTCCCTGGTTCGCAGGTCACCGATTTCCACCGTCAACAACCAGCCAGCAAAGCAATATGCGCTTGTCTCCGAAGCAGGTCGATGTGCCCCGCGCCACCGGATATCGATCCCGGGTAAAATGCGCTTTTCCTGCTCCAGCAGCTTTCCGGTGGAAGTGACCGACATGTCGCTTGCCGGATTTACCTGCGACGCTTTGCTGACCGCGCATCCCGGCACCTTGTGCTGGCTGACATTGCCGGGACTTGGCGCGCTCGAGGCCGAGGTGGTCCGACATGGCAATCAGGGCATCGGCTGCTCGTTCAAAAACCGGCTCAATCCGGCGGTACTGGATCATTATGTCGCCAAATATCAGATGCCCTAGATCGCGCCTAGCATTTTACCGGCTTTCCCGGACGGGGTGACTGCTGTTAACGTCATGATCCCATTCTGGTCCGGAGGAAGATATGACAGACGCTGGCGCTCCCGTTTCAAACAAGCCCGAACCGCCTAAGGTATTGCGGATCTTCCGGGGCAAGGATGCACCCAGTCTCGATGAAGCGGGACATATGTCTTATGTCGATGACGACCCGGTGATTCTGGACGGCGCGGCCAAATTGGGCGAAGCCGGCATTGGTGAAGGCGCCGTGCTGAAATGCCTGTTCAGCGGCTTCGGTTTTTCGCTCCACTATGTCTGGTTCAAGCCCGGCTATCCCTTGCCATTGCACAGCCATGACAGCGATTGTCTCTACTATCTGATCAGCGGCGATATCCGTATGGGCACGGAAAAAATGGCCGCAGGTGACGGCTTTTTCCTGCCCGCCGGTACGCCTTATACCTATACGATCGGCGACGAGGGCGTCGAGCTACTCGAATTCCGGACGCAGGAAGATTTCGATATCCAGTTCAAGGGCAAGACCGACGCCTATTGGGAGAAGATGCTCGAGAAATTGCGCGCCGAGCAACCCAAATGGAAAGAGGCACTGCCCCCGGTCAGGGACTATCGCAACGCCTGAACCGGGGCTTGCTGCGGATCACTCCGCGGCTTGCAACTGCGGTGCGAAAATCCGGTTCAATTCGGCATCATCGGCTTCGGTCAGGCGGTCAACCCATTGGTGGAAGACCTGTCCGCCGCCTTCATTGCGACCGAACCAGACCTTGTCGATAAGGCCGGACTGCAGCGCTTCATGCTGGCGTTTTCCGGTCTTGTAATCTTCTTCCGCAACCACGGTTTCGAGAAAGTCAAACTGCTCCCGCGCACCTTGCCGGACCGCATCATCGGTCGGTTCATGTTCCATCACGTAAAATTGTGTGGTGAAGCTTTCGCCGACGGTCTTGCCGGGGAACAGCTGTGATATCAGCGCGCCACGTCCGCCGCCGCCATAGAAGCTGGCAATCGAGATATGCGGGAAGATCGTCCAGACGCCCTGCAGCAGTGCGTCGATCGGCCAGTCCTTTTCATCGATCTCGGTGAGATCCAGCTTCTCGTCGCTGCCGGTTTTCTGGATAAATTTCGATGGCGAGGAGATTCGCTGATGCGGACCCCAGGCGAAATAATTGGCGCGGTTGAAGAAGTCGGCACCGAACGTGTCCTTGTGCAGGACGGGCAGGTGGTAGAAATCGAGATAGCCGTCATAGGCGGTCTTCCAGTTCGGTCCCGGAATAGTCCGCTGGTCAAACAGGTGCCAGCCGTCGAAGCCGAAATGTTCGAGCAGGCTGTCATAACCGCAGAGATAGGATTCGATATCAAGCGTGCTGTCCGGGTCGAGAGTCGCCCAGATCAGGCCGGCCCGCTCCAGCGTCGGGAATTTCTGCAGGCAGAAAGACGCCTTGTCGACGGTCCCGAAATCCTTCGGTGAAGCGATGGCCAGCAATTCGCCATCATTCTTGAAAGTCCAGCCATGATAGCCGCAGGTGAAACGGGACGCCTTGCCGGTGCCTTGCGCCACCGGATTGCCGCGATGGGTGCAGCTGTTCAGGAACGCCTGTGCGGTCCCGTCCTTCTGGCGTGTCATCAGCACCGGGATGCCGGCGACTTCCATCGCCTTGTAACAGCCCGGCTCGGGAAGTTCGCAGGATGGCGCCATCATTAGTGGCAATCGTTTGAAGATCAGATTCTTCTCGCGTTCATACCGCGCTTCATCGGTATAGTCGGATGCCGGCACCGAGACGACTTCGTCGACCAGTTCCATTGTATCCGCCTTGCCATGTTCGATCAGGGAACGGGTCATTTCCAACAATTGCTGCCGCGACATAATTCTCTCCTAAATTCGGGACGAGAATATCAGATTCGCGCGCAGCGAAAACTATTCTTTATGGGCAGGGGCGCGTTCCGGTGATTTTCCCGAATCGGGCTCGTTGCGCGTCCAGATCCAGCTGCCGCTGATTAACGCCGCAGCAATCGGAATGAGGTTCCAGGGCAGGTTGACAAAAAGCAAAGCCATCACGCAACTGACCGCAAAAGCGACCGTCGCCGCCCACTTACCGCGCCGGGTAATCGCCCGCCGCTCCCGCCAGTTTTTGATATGATGGCCAAAGACATGATGCTCGACCAGCCAGGCTTCCAGCCGCGGCGAGCTATTGGCGAAACAGAAGGCTGCGAGAATCATGAACGGCACCGTGGGGAGCAGCGGCAAGATGATACCGATGCCGCCCAGCCCAAGCGAAGCCAGTCCGGCTACCAGATAGAATTGTCGCTTCATGATTGCGCTGTATCACGCTTTGTGGCGATTGCCGACAGATTCGATATGGTTGTTTTGAGTGCGGGGAACGATCAGGCCGGCTTTGCTTTTACGGCAGGATCGGGTGCCGAGGCGAAGCGCAGCAGGCAATATCCGAGCAGTCCCGAAACCACCGAACCGCTGATCACGCCCAGTTTGACCGTTTCGATCTGCTCCGGATCGACAAAGGCGAGATTGCCGATGAACAGGCTCATCGTAAAGCCGATTCCGGTCAGGCAGGCGAGCCCGTAGAGTTGCAGCCAGGTGACGCCGGCCGGGCGCTTCACCAGACCGATTCTGGTCGCCAGATACATGAAGCCGAACACGCCGACCTGCTTGCCCACGACCAGTCCGGCAGCGATGCCGAGCGCCAGCGGTGCCATGAGATCGGCGATTTGCAACCCCGCGAGCGATACGCCGGCATTGGCGAAGGCGAATATCGGCAATACCAGAAAGGCGGTCCAGGGGTGCAGGAAATGCTCGAGATGTTTTAGCGGGGAACTGCCGTCTTTGGCGTTCAGCGGGATTGCCAGCGCAGCAATAACGCCGGCCAGTGTGGCGTGGACGCCGGATTTCAGAACGCATATCCACAGGAACGTGCCGACCAATATATAGGGTGCGGTCCGAATCACACCGAGCCGGTTCATCGCGAACAACAATATGGTTCCGCCACCGGCGAGCAACAGCGAGAAGCTCGATACTTCCGCGGTATAGAATAGCGCAATGATGATGATCGCGCCGATATCGTCGATAATCGCGATCGCAAGCAGCAATATTTTCAGCGAAACCGGCGCATGTTTGCCGAGCAGGGCGAGTACGCCCAGCGCAAAGGCGATGTCGGTCGCGGCCGGAATCGCCCAGCCGTTGATATTCTCCGGCATGGTCCAGTTGAAATAGAGGAATACCAAAGCGGGGAGCGCCATGCCGCCAATCGCTGCAATGAAGGGCAGCGAGGCTTGCTCGATACTGGACAGCTGTCCTTCGAGCAGTTCGCGCTTCACTTCCAGTCCGACCAGAAAGAAGAAGATCGCCATCAGCCCGTCGTTGATCCAGAGCGACAGCGGCTTGGCAATTTCCAGGGCGCCGAATTGCATGGCCACCGGAATGTCGAGAAAGGCCAGATAATAGGGATTGAAGGCGCTGTTCATCGCGACCATTGCCGCCACGGCAGCGCAGAATAATATAATGCCCGCGCTGGTTTCCTGGGCAATAAATTCCCGCAACGCTGCATTCATCTTTTTCACCATCGGGGCATCATCCTCGTTTCAGAATAGCAGTTATAAAAATCGGGGCGGCCAGCAGTTGAGGGAGTGCTGCCGCCCCAGGAGTTGGGGGAAGGGTAGGCGGGGCTATGCGGTTTCGCTGGGCCGGTGATATTGGGCTCCACGCTGAATTTTGCGGATGCGTTCGGCCAGACTGCGCTGTAATCCTCTCAGCTCTCGAACTTGTTCAACATGGTCGTCACGGTTCGCGATCCGGTCGCCCAGTTTACGATGTTTGCGGATCAGGCTGTTGGTATATTGTTCCACGGCATATCCTCTTTCTATCGTGCTTCAGCATCGATAGAGTTGATATGGTGCAAAGCACGTGATAACTCCAATCGAATGAAATCGTAAGAATCGATAGATTTATTCTATGGGATGGAATTGCGCTATGCCTACTTTACGCCAATTTGAGTATCTTGTTGCGGTTGCCGATCATGGCCATTTCGGCAAGGCTGCTCAAGCCGCAGGCGCTTCGCAGCCGACCTTGAGCCATCAGCTACGAACGCTTGAACAAAGACTGGGTGTGACTTTGGTCGAACGGCGAACCCATGGTGCCGAGCTGACACCGGTGGGCCGTGAGATTGCCGCGCGTGCGCGCCAAGTCCTCGTCGAGGTAAAGGATATTCGCGATCTCGCCGAACGGGCGAGCGACAGTCTGGCCGGAATATTGCGCTTCGGGGTTTCGCCGACGCTCGGGCCCTATCTGATGCCACCGGTGATCGCGGCCCTGCACCGCAGCCGCCCGGACCTGCGCTTTTACATGCGCGAGGGGATACCCGATCTGCAAGCGATGGAACTGACCAAGGGCTCTATCGACATGCTTCTCGGGCCTTTGCCGATCGAGGGAGAGAATCTGCATATCGAACCGCTGTTTCGTGAGCCGTTGATGCTGGTAGCGCCACCCGACCATCCGCTGGCATCGCAGAAACATCTGACACTTGCCGACCTGGCAGGCTCGCCGGTGCTGAGTCTGGACCGACGCCATCATCTGCATCGCGATGTGGCGCGCCAGTGTCAGCAGCATGACATGAATCTGCTGCGGGATTATGAGGGCACCAGCCTCGACAGCGTCCGGCAGATGGTTGCTTCGGGCCTCGGGCTGGCAATATTGCCTGAACTTTATGTGCGATCCGAACTCGCCCGCGGTGGCGATGTCGCGTTGCTCGACGTCGAAGGCTGGTCGGTGACCCGCAGCATCGGCGCGGCCTGGCGCACCAATGCCGGCTTTGCCAGCGAATATGCAGCGATAGCGGAGAAAATTGCCGAGGAAGCCCGCGTCCTGATGGCGGTTTGATGGCCGGAAATCTTTGTCACTTTCGGTCTGGGCGAATGGTTCTGGCCGCGTTATCCCCCGTTCATGACCATTGATCTCGATCTCCTGATTAAAGCTTATGCTTCGGGCATCTTCCCGATGGCGGATGCCCGGGATGATCCGGAAACTTTCTGGGTGGAACCCAAGGCCCGCGCGATCATCCCGCTGGAGAATTTCCGGATGTCGCGCTCGCTGCGCAAAACCATCAGATCGGACCGGTTCCGGGTTTCGACCGACACCGCCTTCGCCGATGTGATCGGGATTTGCGCGACAGAAGCAGCCGATCGCAAGGAAACCTGGATCAATGCAGAGATTGAAGAGGCGTTCAACCAGCTGCACGAGCTTGGCCATGCGCATAGCGTCGAATGCTGGTTGCGCGACACCGAAACCGGACAGGAAAACTTGGTCGGCGGTCTCTATGGCCTGGCGATTGGCGGCGCATTTTGCGGTGAAAGCATGTTCTCGCGCGCCAGCGACGCGTCGAAAGTGGCGCTGGCGTGGCTGGTGGCCCGGTTGAAAGTCGGGGGATTTCCGCTGCTCGATTGCCAGTTCATGACCGATCATCTAGCATCATTGGGGGCGATTGAGATCAGCCAGGAGGCTTATCTGGAGGATCTCGGAAAGGTAAGAGGCTATGCGCCGTCTTCGGTTTCCGCAATCAGGTCGCCGATCAGATCTTCCGGTGGATTATTCGTCGACGGGGCCGGTCTGGCGGCTGGCGCAGGCTGGGGTGCAGCAACCGGAGGCGCCGGGGCTTCCGGCACGGTTTCATTCGGCGCGCTTGATACGCTGTTGGCCAGATTGGACGAAGATGTGCGCGGTGCCGTCGGATTGACCGAATCCTCGGGTGGATCCTCCTCGCCCGGGAAGCTCATTGCGCAGCTCTTGACCCAGACATCATAGATCGGGTGTTCGACAACATTCAGCGAGGGTGATTCGCGAAACAGCCAGCCGGAGAAAACCCGCTTCCATTGATCTTCGCCGGACCGATTGGAGGGCCGGTCGTTGACCAGCAGCTGGACAAAGGCGCCCTGTTCGGGTGTCAGTTCCCACGGCGCTGTTCGCTCGCACGCCCGCAAGCGGACGATCGCACGTCCGATTCGGATCGACTGGCCCGGCCGCAGCTCTAGATCCCGGGTGAGGCCGTTGCGCTTGTTGAGGAAGCCGAGGGTGGCGACGCGTTCCGCCATTGGCGTTCCGATCTGCTCGGTCACCGATGCGATCAAGTCACCATCGGTTGCAGCAACCTCGCCTTTTTCGGCGGCCTGGCCGGTCGCACGTTCATCGATATTGTCGTCGCTGAACCAGCCACAGCCCGACAATAGCAGCATTGCCGCCAGCATCGAGAATGAAATGGAGTGGCGCATCATGCCCGTCATTCCGCTTCGGCGGGGTTCCAGGATTCATAGTCGCCGGTTGCTGCGGCACGGTGACCGCCTTCTTCCAGTGCCCCGGCCGGGCGATAGGCTTGTGCGGTCCCGGTCAGGTTTCCGCTCGGTTCTTTTTCCCAGATGCGCGCTTGCGGCAAATGGCTTTCGGGAATCTCGTCATAGCTGTGATGCAGCCAGCCATGCCATTCTGGCGGCACCCGGCTGGCATCATTGGGGCCATTATAAATGACCCAGCGCTGCCCGGCAGGATGACCGGTTCCGGCTTTTTTTGCCTGATAATAGATATTGCCAAACACATCTTCGCCGACGCGTTTGCCGTTGCGGGCGCTGAACAGGGCCGTGCCGATCGTTGCGCCGTCCCACCAAGTGAATATTTTCGCCAATATGTTCATGGCGTCCGCTTAGCCCCGCAGCCATGCGCTTCGCAATGAAAAAATGTCAAACAGGACGGATGTTCGCGGTTGTCGATATCATCACTGCCAGGTGACGGTGTTGCCCGGCTGGATACCCAGTTCAGCCGCACGGCCTGCAGCAATTTCGAGCACCGCGCCAACCGGCTCGTTGGAGCGAACCGACTCCAGCGAATAAGGTGTGGTGTTGGCGGCGATCGATTCGATCGTCCCGTCCCGGCGAACGAAGATAATATCGAGCGGGATCACGGTATTCTTCATCCAGAATCCCGCGACGCGATCCTGGGAGAAAGGAAAAATCATGCCCTTGTCGGGTGCCAGCCGGGTCCGGAACATCAGGCCCTGGGCTTGCTGGGCGCTGCTTTCTGCCACTTCGACAATGAAATCATGGGTCGTGTCAGATGTCCGGATGCTGAGCGGAACCTGCCTGAGGCCCGCCTCGGATACAGGCAATCCGTTTTGCGGGCTGGTTGCCGTGCTATCGCTGGTCCGGGCATAGCAGCCGGATATGCTGGTTAGGCTAAGCAGCGTCAGGGAAAGCGCAATCGCTTTTGAAATCTTGATCATTCGGGTGTGTCTCTTTTTCAGTCCGACGGAGGCAGGCAGACTTGCACGGCCATATGACCGCGGTTTCCGTCTCTTATACGGGCCAGCAATAATTGGCCCGGAACAATTTCAGCAATTCCGGCGTCACGCAGCGTTTCCATATGGAGAAAAATATCGCCGTCGAACTCGTCGCACACCAAGAAGCCGTAGCCTTTGGCGCGATTGAACCATTTTACCTCGGCATTGAGGAACGCGGAATCGTCATCGACAATATGCATCGCCTGACGAGAGCCTGTCGCTGCCGGCGCATCGTTTTTCGGCCCGCAGTTGGAAAGATCGATATCGAGAATTCTCGTCGCCTGCAGCCCTTTGGGCGCGACGGCATATTCACAGGTCACAATCGCCATTTCCGGCAATTCGCGTGTGCCGAGGGATTCAAGCAGACTCCAGTGGACCAATATATCCGAATGCGGAGTGGGGTCCTGATCGTCCGAATCGCTATTTTCGGGGACGATGAATCCGAAACCGCGATGGCTGTCGAACCATTTTACGCGACCGGTGGCGCGCAGCAATTCGCTGCTGGTTGATGGATGATCGTCCTCGCTGTCATGGGGCGCGCGATGACCCGCTGGGTCAGGTTCCGCAAACAAGCTTGCCACTATGCATCTCCGAACAAAACTACGCCAAATCAAAAATCTAACACATTCCGACTCGGTCGGCACCATATATCATAATATTATTAGGCTGGCGATTCTTGACGCCAAAGAGGCCAATCCCATTATTGGGGGCAATCTACTTGCGCTGGTGCGAACTAGTCTTCCACTGTTATTTCTTCGCCTGGTCGGGCGAATACAAAACGGGATGCCAGGTCGAAGTCGTGGCCTGCCCGCAGGAAAGCCTGCAATTGCTTGCGGCATTTGTCGGCGTCCTGCTGGCTCTCGGCATAGCAGCCGATCTTGCGCTTGCGGGCAAATTTATCCGCTGCGGCCCATTTGTTCGCTTCACTGTTCTGAAAGGCTTCGCGTCCGTCCGCTTCGCTGATCCCGGCCTGGTAAAGCGCGTGCGAGACGCGGCGGGTTCCGTAACCGCGTCGGGTGAGGGATGCAGCCTTGGTCTGGGCGTATAGTGCGTCGTCAATATAACCTTGCTCGACGAAACGCTCTACCAGTTGTTCGACCGCGGGAGGGGCCTCGTCCTGCCATTCCCGCTCGTGAATTTTCCTCTGAAGATAATCGGCCAGTTTTTTCCGGCTCGTTGCATATCGCTCGACATAGCGTATAGCCAGCCGATGCAAGCTCTCCTGATCTAACGTTTTAACGCTGTTTTTCAACGATTTGACCTTCAACTATGACGTTTGCCCTTTTTGTGCCACAGTCGGGCCGAAATTTAAACGCCAGAGGTCACCATTGATGTTGATAGAAGCGGCTGAATGGGAGGTAAAATGACAGTTTATTCCCTTTTAGAACGAATGAGATTGATTTTGGGAAGGCTGGACCTCCCGGAAATGGATATTGGATGACCGAATTGACACCAACCCCGACCTTGGATGAACTTCCTCGCCGCTTCTCCGATTTTGATACGCTGGGGGATGCGCTGGACTATGCAGCCAAGGGGCAAAAAGGTTTCAACTTTCACGATGCCCGGGCGTCGCTGGTCCGGGCCTATCCGTTCAGCGAACTGCGGGACGATGCATTGGCGGCGGCAAAACGCCTGATCGCTGCCGGTATAAAGCCGGGTGACCGGGTGGCGCTGATTGCCGATACCGAGCCGCAGTTTTGCGCGCTGTTTTTTGGTGCTGTCTATGCCGGCGCGTTGCCGGTGCCATTGCCATTGCCAACTTCATTCGGTGGCAAGGAAAGCTATATCGACCAGATCGGTGTGCAGCTGGACAGCTGTGATCCCGCTCTGTTGCTGTTTCCGGACGAGATTGCGGAATTGGCAGGCCCGGCCGGCCTGACCCGCTCCATCCCGATCGCCGGCTGGGACGCCTTTGCGGAGCAGGATGCGCCTGACGTGGAATTACCGGAAGCCGACAGCAGCGATATCGCCTATCTGCAATATTCCAGCGGTTCGACCCGTTTCCCGCACGGCGTTGCCGTTTCCCACAAGGCGTTACTGCACAATCTGGGTTCGCACGCTCACGGCATGCTTATCAACGACACAGATCGCTGTATTTCCTGGTTGCCCTTCTATCATGACATGGGTCTGGTCGGCTGCTTCCTGTCGATGGTCGCCAATCAGGTTTCTACTGATTATCTCAAGACTGCGGATTTCGCGCGTCGGCCCTTGTCCTGGCTTGACCTTATTACGCGTAACTCGGGTACATCCTGCAGCTTTTCGCCAACCTTCGGCTATGAAATTTGCGCGCGCCGCATTGGCAGCCAGTCCAATGTGCAGGAACGGTTCGACCTCTCGCGCTGGCGGCTGGCGGGCAATGGCGCCGACATGATCCGGCCCGACGTCATGCAGCGGTTTACCGATGCGTTCGCGCCCGCAGGATTTGATGCCAAGGCCTTCCTGCCGAGCTATGGTCTCGCCGAAGCAACGCTGGCGGTGACATTGATGCCATCGGGCGAAGGCATGGAAGTGGAACTGGTGGAAGAAACCGAGCTTTCAGGCGAGAAAAAGAGCGACGGCAGTCGCCCGAAACGGTTCCGCGCGATCGTCAATTGCGGCAAGCCGGTTCGCGATACTTTGCTCGAAATCCGTGAAGAAAACGGAGCGGTTCTGGCTGAAAAAACCGTCGGCAAGGTCTGGATGAAGGGCCCGGCGGTGATGGAATGCTATTATCGCGATCAGGAGGCGACAGATGCCTGTCTGGTCGACGGCTGGCTCGATACCGGCGATATGGGCTATCTGTCGAACGGCTATCTTTACATTGTCGGCCGCGCCAAGGACATGATCATCATCAATGGCAAAAATCACTGGCCGCAGGATATCGAATGGGCGGTGGAACAATTGCCCGGCTTCAAGGCCGGAGACATAGCCGCCTTTGCCATCACCACGCCGGGCGGCGAGGAAACACCCGCCGTGCTCGTGCAATGCCGGACCTCGGACGAGATCGAACGGCTGCGGCTGTGGAACGAGATCAGGGAAAAGGTGAGAGCCATTACCGGCATGAATTGTGTGATCGAACTGGTGCCACCGCGCACCTTGCCGCGAACCAGTTCCGGGAAATTGAGCCGGGCAAAGGCTCGAAACCTTTACCTTTCGGGCGATATTCAGCCATATGCGATCGCTGCGTGAATCGGTTGAAAATGCGCTAATCGGAAATCGCGAAAATATTTAGGCCGATCCTTACTTTTCGCTAAGAATTTCGTTGTAGGGACGAGCGGTGTTAAGAACAATCGCTCAATCCGGCCTGCCGCGGGTAATCCCGGTCAGTGTACTGCTCGGCCTATCCGATCCCGACGGGATCGACTGGGGCCGTATCCGTGCGCTGCAGTTCAATGGCAATAACCGGCATGGTCTGCTGAAGATTGTCGCCGCGATCGTGTGCGGTCTGCTGATTGTGCAACTGGGTGTCGGCCAGGTCAATATTCTGTTTCTTGGTCTGTGGCTCTTGGGTCTGTCCGCGGTATATATTTACGCTCACCTGCTGTATCGCAAAGCGTCTGCGTGGCAGCGAAAAACCATCAATCGTTCTGACTTGACGATATTCTATCTCGTTTCCCTGGCCGGTGGCTCTCTGTGGGGCGCGGGCTTTCTGCTGTTCGCGTTCAGCTCGGACCTGATGACCATGATACCGGTATGGGCAACCCTCATATGCCTGATGGTGGGCTCCGCGATGCTTTTGTCAAATATGCCGCTCAGCAGCATTTTATTCATATCATCGTCCAGCGCCGCAACAATTTTCGGCTGGCTTTACATCGGCAGCCTCCATCTGGCTTTGGCCTCTCTGGCGATCGCAGTGCTGTTGATCTCTGCCTGTCTGATGAGCGGCCGGTCATTTCTTGACAGAAGGATCGCAGAAGCCAGTCTCAACGAGAAAGGCGAAGTGGTCAGTCTGTTGCTCAAGGAATTTGAGGATACCGGCGCCGACTGGCTTTGGCAGACCGATACATCGCGTCGCATCATGCACGTCTCCCCGCGCTTCGCCCATGCGATAGGGCAGCCGACCGAGGAGATCGAAGGCAAGCCGTTCCTGCAACTGGTCGCCGGCGAATCCTGGGACAGCGGAAATTTCTCGACCGCCTTGCACGAACTGGCGGACAAGCTGAAACGGCGCGACAGCTTCAGCAACATGCTGGTGCCCGTGCAGATCAATGGCGAAACCCGGTGGTGGGAATTATCCGCTTCGCCGAAACTCGATGATAACGGCGTGTTTCATGGCTTCCGCGGTGTCGGGTCGGACATAACCGAACAGCGTCAGTCGGCGGACAAGATTTCCCAGCTGGCCAGATTTGATACGCTTACCCGACTGCCCAATCGCCTGCAGCTGACCGACGCGGTCAGCAAGGCTATGCAAACCGCCGAAAAATGGAATGGCCGCTGCGGCTTCATGATGATCGACCTTGACCGGTTCAAGGCGGTCAATGACACGCTCGGTCATCCGGTGGGTGACCGTTTGCTGGCCCGCGTAGCCGACCGTTTGCGGTCGATCATGACCGACAACGAGCTGTGCGGTCGTCTCGGCGGAGATGAATTTGCCATCGTCATCAAAGAGGCGAGCGATACGCAATATATGGAATTGCTGGCCAAAAAGATTATCGATACGCTTTCGCGGCCTTATGAAGTCGACCAGCACACGCTCTACATAGGCGCCAGCGTCGGTACAGCGATCGGTCCGCGCGACGGACGCACGGTCGAAATGCTGATGCGCAGCGCCGATCTCGCGCTATATCGCTCCAAGGACCAGGGCGGCGGGGCCTTCACCCATTACGAGCCGAAGCTTCATGTCCAGGCGGAAGAGCGGCGGGTCATGGAAATGGCTCTGCGCAAGGCGCTGGAGAATGACGAACTGTCGCTGAACTACCAACCCGTTGTCAGCGCTGATTCGGGCGGCGTGGTTGGCTTCGAGGCGCTGCTCCGCTGGACCAGCCCGGTATTTGGCGTTGTTTCTCCAGCGAAATTTGTGCCGATAGCAGAAGAAGCGCGCTTGATCGTCTCGATTGGCGAATGGGTGATGCGGACTGCGTGCAAGGAAGCCCTGGCTTGGCCGTCCTCGGTCAAAGTCGCGGTCAATGTGTCCGCGGACCAGTTGACCGAAGTCAATTTCCTGTCGATGGTGGTGTCCGCACTCGAGGAAAGCGGGCTTCCTCCCAGCCGCCTCGAGATAGAGGTGACTGAAAGCATCTTCATGCACGAGGGCAACGGCGCTGCAGAAGTGCTCGATCAAATCATCGCTCTGGGCATCAACCTCTCGCTCGACGATTTCGGCACCGGCTACTCCTCGCTTGGCTATTTGCGCAAAACCCGCTTCACGACGATCAAGGTTGATCGCAGCTTCGTTCAGGGCGCGGCCAAAAATGCTCCCGAAAGCCTTGCCATCATCCGTGCTGTTGTCGCGATGGCGGATGCACTGGGCATGTCGACGACCGCCGAGGGTGCCGAGACAGAAGAAGAAGTGCAGATGATCAAGCGGCTCGGTTGCCGCAAAATCCAGGGCTATTATTTCGGTCGTCCGATGATCGCTGCCGATGCCAGGGAATTGTTCAGTTCGTTCGAACCCGGGCAGCTGGAATATAGCAAAAAGACCGCCTGAGCGGACTTTCCCGGTCTATTTTTTCGCCAGTCGTTTTTCAATACCGCGCCAGATTCGGGCATAGGCCTGCGCAGCAGGGCTGCGCGGTGCGAAGCTGCCTACTGGTTGCTGCAATTTCGTCATATGTTCAACGGCGCTCGACATCGGGATGACCGGCCATTTCGGTTTCCGGGCCAGGCTCTGATTGTGGATCGATCGGCGCCTGTCGACCATTGTATATACCGGCAGCAAGGGAGCGTGTTTTTTCCCGTTGCTGTTCAGGAACATCTGGACATCGGTGAGCGCGCGTTCCGACAGTGGCGACGGGATCGTCGGCACAATCACGATATCTGCGTTGCGCAAGATCTGCTCGCTGGTCTCGGTCAGGCCGGGCGGGCAATCGAGAATGATCCGGTCATAATCCTTGCCCATTTCCTTGAGCAATTTGCCGAGATGCCGCTTTTTATTGATCTGGAAAAACAGCCGGTCGAGGCCGCGTAGCGACACGTCCGCGGCCAGAAGATCGAGATTTTCTATTTCCGTATGCTTGATCAACTTGTCCGGTTTGACATTGCCGGCGACCATGGCGCGGGCGCGGTCCTTTTCCGACCGATCACCCTTCAGGATGAAGGACGCGGCGCCTTGCGGGTCGAGGTCCCAGAGCAATGTCCGCCGCGAACTGCCGACGGCGCTGTTCCATGCCAGATTCACTGCGGTGCAGCTTTTGCCGACGCCGCCTTTCATGCTGTACACTGCGATTACCGACATTGTGTTTCCCGGTCTGTTTTACTCAAATCCGCCGAAAGAAAATCGTGTCAGAGTATTTCCTGTACGATATCCTGCGGGCGGCACAGTCTGACCCCTTTGTCGGTCTCGACCAGCGGCCGGTTGATCAGCATCGGCTCCTTGGCCATGGCATCCAGAATCTGGTCGGCTGTGGTGTCGTCTTTGGTTAGTCCCAGCTCATCGGCCGGAGAACCCCGCACTCGTAGGCCTTCCTGCGGGGTCATTCCAGCATCGCTGTAAAGCTGTTCCAGCTTGGCACGGCTGGGCGGGTTTTCCAGATATTCGACCACGGTCAGGTCAACGCCGGGCGTTTCCTCCAATATCGCCAATGTCTTGCGGGACGTGCCGCATTTCGGATTGTGCCAGATAGTTGCTTTCATGATTCTTTCCCGATTCGTCAAAAGAGCTTCATAAACACGAATAGGCGGGTTGGTTCAAAGAAAACCCGAGGGAAGCGAGCTTGGCTATTGCATGTGAAAACCATTCTCATTAGCAGAATGGCTGTTCAGCCTAGTTTAATGTCAGGAAGATTGTTTGTGATTATTGTTCCGCGCCGTCCATTGCGCTTCCTTGTTTCTGTCAGCCTCGCCGCGATTGCAGCGAGTCCAGTCCATGTCGCTGCCGCAGAGGCGCTGGAAGAAGGCTTCGCAGATGATCAGGAGATTATCGTAACCGGTGAAAAAGAAGGCTATGTTGCGATCAGCAGCGCGGGCTTGAAAACCGACACACCGCTGATTGATACACCGCAGACCGTCTCGGTCGTAACCCGCGAGCAGCTTGACGATCAGGCGCTTCAGGATATTGGCGATATTCTTCGCTACACACCGGGTGCATCGATCGGCCAGGGTGAAGGAAACCGCGACCAGATCACCATCAGGGGCCAGAATACCACCGCCGATTTCTTCGTCGACGGCATTCGCGATGACGTTCAATATTTCCGGCCGCTCTATAATATCGAGCGAGTCGAGATCCATAAGGGCCCCAATGCGATGATCTTTGGTCGCGGCGGTGGGGGCGGTATCATTAACCGTGTGGCCAAATCACCGATTGCCGATCGTCAGTTTGGCGAAGCAACCGCCAGCGTTGACAGCTTTGGCGCTTATTATCTCAGCGGCGACCTGAATTTGAGTGTTAGCGAAACGGCAGCCTTTCGAATCAATGGGCTATATGAAGAGTTCAACAACCATCGTGATTTTTTCGATGGCCGGCGCTTCGCGATCAACCCGACCTTCGGGGCCGAGCTTGGCGACAATAGCCGGATATTGCTGTCCTACGAATATGTCGATGATGACCGCGGCGTAGACCGTGGTAATCCTGCGGAACTCCGCGCGGCTGGCAATAGCTGTTCGCTTGCCGACCCATGTGGCCCGCTCACCGGATATCGCGACACATTGTTCGGCCAGCCCGGAACCAACCGCACCACGCTGCAGGCGCATATCGTCAAGTTGCGCGTGGAACATGAGTTCACCGATGAGCTGAGCTTCAGTTCAACCACGCAATATGGCGATTATGACAAGCTCTATCGCAACGTCTATCCGGTTGATGCGGTCAGCAACGACATCCGACTGACGCCGCTTGCCAATTCCGTCACCCTCGACGGATATGTCGACACGACCGACCGCGAGAATTTCATCAGCCAGGGTAATTTGTTGTGGACGGGCGACACCGGCTCTTTGGGTCACAGTCTGCTGCTCGGTTACGAGATCGGCCAGCAGAAATCCGCCAATGCACGACGGGATATATTCTTTGCTTCCAGCAGTGATGACCAGGTCGTGATTCCGCTGACCGACCCGATTGCCGTGCCATCCTTCACGTTTCCTGTCTTCAACCGCAGCACGATGTCCGACCTTAAGTTTCTCTCCCTCTATGTGCAGGACCAGATCAGCATCGGTGATCATTTCGAGATCATCGGCGGTGTGCGTTTTGACCGGTTCGATCTTGATGTGAATGATATCCAGAACAGCTTGCTGCTCAGCCGGACGGACGAGAAATTCTCGCCGCGTTTCGGCGCAATATACAAGCCGCAGGAGAATATCTCGATCTATGCGAGCTATGCCAAAAGCTTCCTGCCGCGTTCCGGCGACCAGTTTCTGACCCTGACTCCGAGCAATGCCAATCTCGCACCGGAAACATTCGAAAATTACGAAATCGGGGTGAAATGGGATCTGGCATCGGGGCTCAGCCTGACCACAGCCCTTTTCCGTCTCGACCGTGATGACCAGTCGATCCTGCTCGACAACCAGGGCAATAGCACCCTGTCGGGATCGCGGACCGAAGGAGTGGAATTCCAGCTGGTTGGTAAACTAGCCGATCAACTGCAGATCAACGCCGGCTATAGCTATCTCGACGGCCAGCAGCGCAATGCGGCCAGTGTTGGCGGTCAGGATTTGCGGCTGTTTCAGGTACCGGAACATATGATTTCGCTTTGGACGAAATATGATTTCACGCAGCAATTTGCCGCCGGTGTCGGGGTGACCCATCAGTCGAGCCAATTTGCCACCAATGACAACAGCGTTCGCATTCCGGCCTTCACCCGGGTCGATGCCGCGCTATATTATGATGTGAGCGAGCAGGTGCAGGTCCAGCTCAATGTCGAGAATCTGTTCGACGAGACTTATTATCCATCGGTCCATAATAATGACAATATTTCGACCGGCGAGCCGCTCAATGCGCGGCTGACCGTGAAATTCGGTTTTTAAGGGGACCTGTGCCCCGGCGCAGGCCGGGGTCCATCTCGAACAGTGCAGCCAGCGCGCAACTGGGGAGGGGTTCGGTCCTTTGCGGTCAACAAGCGCTTCAAAATTCCCGCTGGTGCGTGTTTTGAAGGTTCTGGATGGACACCCGCCTTCGCGGGTGAACTACTCACTTCCCGGGCGTAAGCGCCGGAACCGCCTTGGCGGCGTCTTCCGGATCAATCCCCGGCGGCGGGGCGGCGCTGAGCACGGTTTCCCCCCGCGCCACGCGACCGGCGCGCTGGATTGCCTCGCGGATGCGCGGATAGGTGCCGCAACGGCAGATATTGGTGATCGCTTCGTCAATCGCGGCTTTTGACGGATTGGAGTTTTTCTTCAGCAATACCGCCGCCGCCATGATCATGCCGGACTGGCAGAACCCGCATTGCGGGACATTCTCTGCCGCCCAAGCCTGTTGCACCGGATGGCTGCGATCGCGCGACAGCGCTTCGATGGTGGTGACAAAACGGCCTTCCATCTCGCCAATGGTGACCAGACAGGAACGGATCGCTTCGCCGTCGACCTCGACCATGCAGGCGCCGCAGTCGCCGGTGCCGCAGCCATATTTGGTGCCGGTCAGATTGGACGCGTCGCGCAGCGCCCAGAGCAAAGGCGTATCCGGGTCCATCCGGTACCAAACCGGGCGATCATTGACGGTAAATTTGGTCATAGCGTCTTGCTCGTCATCCTGAACTTGTTTCAGGACCTCCTGCGAGTGGCTTATGCAATAAGAGATGCTGAAACAAGTTCAGCATGACGAACGTGGATATTTTACTCCCGCCAGCTTGTGTCTTCGCGATCGACCAGTCGGACCATGGCATCAAATTCCGGAACGCCCTGCTGCATCGGATCAATCGAGGCTTGCGACAGATTTTCAAGGTGCTTCTTGATCACCTCTTCGCCGATCATCAGCGGCTTGCCCATCGACAGGGTCTGCATCTGGATTTCGCAGGCGCGCTGCAGCACCCAGTGGTTGAGAAACGCTTCTTCCAACGTCCGGCCCATGACCACAGGCCCGTGATTCTCGAGCATCATCATGCGCTTCTTGCCCAGGCTGGCGAGAAAGCGCGGGCCTTCGTCCTCGTGCACCGTGATGCCCTCGAATTTGTGATAGGCGAGGCGCGGGACAATCGCGGCGGCGTAGAAGTTTATCGGCTGTAGTCCGCCTTCGACCGAGGATACCGCCATGGTTGCTGTCGTGTGGGTGTGGATGATCGCATGGACATCGGGTAGTTCGCGGTGGAACAGGCTGTGTTGGGTGAAGCCGGCCTTGTTGACCGGATAGGTCGAGCCGTCGAGCGTGTTGCCGTCGATATCTATCTTGACCAGGGTCGAAGCGGTAACTTCGCTGAAATGCAGGCCATAGGGGTTGATCAGAAAGGCATCATCCTCGTCCGGCACCTTCAGGGTGATATGGTTGAAAATCATTTCGTCCCAGCCGAGATAGGCGAAAATCCGGTAACAGGCTGCGAGCCGCTGGCGGGCTTTCCATTCTGCTTCGCTGCAACTGGACTGGATATTGATCGCGGTGGCCATTTTTTCTCTCCTCGAATCGGTTTTTATAGTCTCTATGCATCAACCTATAGCAAAGCCGTGAAAAGACGAATCCAAAGCTGCTGTCATTCGCGCATTGAATCGCGTAAAAGCTTGCCTCGGTGCCGAGAAATTGATAGGCGGCGCGAGATTGAAGCAGATTGATTCTGCGGCAAACCCTTTTTTATGGCTTTTACACTAATATAGGCCGGAAGAAATTGCTTCTGGACCGCTACGAAATTTGAACGGAGTTACTTAGTCTTATGCAAATCATGGTTCGCGACAATAATGTTGATCAGGCCCTCCGGGCGCTCAAGAAAAAGTTGCAGCGCGAAGGCGTCTATCGCGAAATGAAGCTTCGTCGCCACTATGAAAAGCCATCCGAGAAACGTGCCCGCGAAAAGGCTGCTGCCGTGCGCCGTGCCCGCAAGATGGACCGCAAGCGCATGGAACGCGACGGTCTGATTTAAGCGCTTCGGCTCCACTAGAATAAGGTAGCCTGCCCATGTCTGTCACGACGGTTCCGATTCATCCCATCAAAAAGGGCTCGCTGACCAAGATCTGGGTCGGTGTGGCGCTGATAGTGGGCGCTGCACTGCTTCTCGCTTATACGGGAACCCAGAATGCCGTTGTGACCGGTGCGTCCAATGACCAGTTCATGGCCGCCAATGCCGATGAAGATGGCGTCGTAACCACCGAATCAGGTCTCCAGTATAAAATCATCACGCCGGGCGAGGGGCCTTCCCCCACCGCCACCGATACGGCTCTGGTGAGATATGAAGGCACGCTGCGCGACGGCACGATCTTCGATGCCAACGAACAAGCGCCGATGCCGGTTGGCGCCGTCGTCCCCGGTTTTTCCGAAGCGCTGCAGCTGATGCAGAAGGGCGGCGAATATCGCATCTGGATTCCGTCCGAACTGGCTTATGGCGAAGCCTCTCCCGGCGAGCAAATTCCACCAAATAGCATGCTGATTTTCGATGTGGCTCTGATCGACTTTATATCGCAGGCGCAAATGGAAGAATTGCGTCAGCAGATGCAGGCGCAGGGCCCTCCAGGCAATCCCCAAATTCCAGGCCAATAATAACCTCGCCTATAGTTGTTTTTGGAGAGTAGGTTGTGACCGATATCGCCGCGAATCAAAAAACCCCCAGGCCGTCATCCCCTATCAGGCCTTTCTTGCTTGGTCTGCTGCTCGGCATTGTTTCCCTAGCGGCACTAGCCGCTGCAATTCCGGAAAAAACCAGTCCGACCGAATTTATCCAGTCAGGGTGGGAGAAGCTGTTCCCGCCACCGGGAAATGCAGAGTTTCTAGCGGACAATGCGAAACAGTCCGGCGTCGTCCAGACCAAATCAGGTCTGCAATATCAAGTTATCAAGGCGGGCAAGGGGCCATCGCCTGTCGCCACCGATACGGCTCTGGTCAAATATGAAGGCACGTTGCGCGACGGCACGGTTTTCGATGCCAATGAGCAGACACCGATGCCGGTTGGCGCCGTTGTTCCGGGTTTCTCCGAAGCGCTGCAACTGATGCAGAAGGGCGGCGACTATCGCGTCTGGATCCCGTCCGACCTGGCTTATGGCGAATCGTCTCCCGGCGATCTGGTTCCGTCGGACAGTGTGCTCATTTTTGATGTCACTCTGCTGGACTTTATTTCAGCGGAGCAGATGGAAGAATTGCGTCAGCAGATGCAGGCGCAAGGCGTCCCTGGCGGACCACCGCCTGCTCCTTGAGAATAGCTGAAAATCCGAATCAGGTGCGTTCGGCCTGGGCGACTGCTTCCGATGCGCGCAGGGCAGACAATATGCGCATCAGATGGTGGACGTTGTGCACTTCCAGATCAACGTCAAACGTATGAAACGGGCCGTCCCGATGGGACAGGCGCAGGTTCAGGATATTGGCGTTGTGGAAGCCGAAAATTCCCGCCATTTCGGAAAGCGTACCCGGCTTGTTGTGCAATACCACGCATAGCCGCGCGGCTGCGCCGTCACTCTCATTGCCCCAGCTGAGATCGACCCAGTCGGCATCGACGCCATCCGCCAGACTTTGGCAGTCAATCGTATGGACTTCTACATTCTGGCCGCTGCGCCGCAGTCCGACGATGCGGTCTCCGGGCACGGGATGACAGCATTCGGCTAGGTCGAAGGCGACGCCGGGGGTGAGGCCCTTGATCGAGATAGCGCGATCCTGTTCCGGCCATAGCCGTTCGTCGTCATTGTCGTGGACGCTGCCGGGAATGATCGCTTCCATCACTTCGCGATCGCTGAGCTGGCGGGTGCCGATCGCTATCATCAGATCATCCGGCTCTTTCATGTCCAGCCGTTTCAGCGCAGCCTTGATCGCGCGCTTGCCGATCTTGCCGGGTAGCCGTTCGATGATTTCCTCGTATAGTTCGGTGCCGATGGCGACAATCTCGTCGCGTTCCTTGAACCGGACGTTGCGGCGGATTGCGGCCCGCGCTTTGCCGGTGATGACAAAGGACAGCCAGCCCGGCTGCGGTTCCTGTCCCTTGGATTTCAGGATTTCGACGACATCGCCATTCTGCAACTGGGTGCGCAATGGCACGTGCCGGCCGTTGACCTTGGCGCCAACCGCCTGGTTGCCGAGATCGGTGTGCACGGCATAAGCAAAATCGACGGTGGTAGAGCCCTTGGGCATTTGCAGCAAAGTGCCCTTGGGGGTGAAAGCGAAAATCCGGTCCTGATACATCGCCAACCGGGCATGCTCGAGAAGCTCTTCGGCATCTTCCGCCTGATCGAGAATTTCTATGAGATCCCGGATCCAGCCGGCCTGACCATCGGGCCGGTTGCCCTGTTTATAGGCCCAGTGCGCGGCGAGGCCGAACTCATTGTCCTCATGCATGCGCTGCGAGCGAATCTGGATTTCCACCCGCATATTATTGCCGTGCATGATGGTCGTGTGGATCGACCGGTATCCATTGCGCTTGGGCGTGGAGATGTAGTCCTTGAACCGGCCGGGAACCATTTTCCATTTCTCGTGCAAGATGCCAAGCGCCCGATAGCATTCGGCGCTATTGTCGGTCACCACCCGGAACGCCATGATGTCGGTCAGATGCTCAAAGCTGACGTGCCGCTCCTGCATCTTGCGCCAGATCGAATAGGGATGTTTCTCCCGTCCGCTGACCTCCGCCACCAGTCCGCCACTTTCGAGCGCTTTCTGGATCGACTGGGCGATTTTATCAACCTGGCCGTCGTCGCCTTCCTTGATCGCCTGCAATCTTTTCGTGATTGTGTCATAGGCTTCCGGCTCCATATGCTCGAAGGCCAGCAACTGCATCTCGCGCATATATTCATACATGCCGATCCGTTCGGCCAGCGGCGCGTAGATATCCATGGTTTCGTGGGCGATCCGCAGCCGTTTTTCTTCGCTCTTGATGAAATGAAGCGTCCGCATATTGTGCAGGCGATCGGCTAGCTTGACCAGCAGCACGCGGATATCGTCGGACATCGCCAGCAGGAATTTGCGCAGGTTTTCCGCGGCTCTCTCGTTATCCGTCTGGGCTTCGATTTTCGATAGCTTCGTCACGCCGTCAACCAGCCGGGCGATTTCCGCACCGAATAATTTGCTGATTTCTTCAGAGGTGGTGAGCGTGTCCTCGACGGTATCGTGGAGCAGCGCGGTTACAATCGTCTGCTGGTCCAGCTTGAGGTCGGTCATCAGGCCGGCGACCTCGATGGGATGACTGAAATAGGGGTCGCCGCTGGCCCGTTTCTGGCTGCCATGTCTTTGCACGGAAAAAACATAGGCGCGGTTGATCAGGTCCTCGTCCGCATCGGGATCATAGGATCGTACTCGCTCCACCAGTTCATATTGTCTCAGCATATGGTGAAGATGGTGCGCTTTTGGGGCTGGGGCAACAAAAAAGAGCGCCGAAGCCGCCGCTTGTCTCCGGGGAAGGGAAGCAAGTCATGGCTTCGGCGCTAAAGCTGACCGGCGGGGGCCAGAAACCTGGCTGCCATGGGGAGCGAGAAGGCCGGTCAGACGGGGATTGTTAAATCAGTTGTTGCACTTGGCGAGCGCTTCGGCGTCAAAGGATTCGCCTTTATAAGCGAAATTGGCGACCGGGCCGAACTCATCGACGATCTTGGCGCAGATCGTTCGCGGCGCGGAGCTGCTTTTTCCGCCGATACATTTTGTGCCGTCGCACCGGATGACGGTACCCTTGATAATTTCCTGGGCGGCTTCGACGGGGGCTTGCAATTCGGCTGTATAAGCGATCGGCGTGCTACGTGCTTCAGCGGTCGTGGCAGTAAACAGGGTGAGGGATGTCATCGCCGCGATGGAGAAGAACATAGAGGCGCGAAGTGGGCTTTGGGAGAGAAGCATGATATTTCCTTTCTTATTCGTCAGTTTCGAGGTCCTGTTGTACGGACCAATGGGGAGAAAATTCCGGTTGCAATTTAGGTTGCGAATCAATACCTAGATTAATAGGTTTTAAGTTGCAACTAAAAACGTATATTTTTTTCGCACTCACCAGAAAACTGGTTTAGGAATGGCTACATGGACAAAATCAGAGAAGATCTATCGAGTCTGGCTGGCGGTGAGTGCAGCCTTCCCGTATCACTGGAGGTCATCGGCGAGCGTTGGTGCTTCATGATATTGCGTGCGGCGCTCAACGGTGTCGGACATTTCGAGGATTTCTTGTCTGAGATCGGTATCGCCCGGAATATCTTGGCCAACCGGCTGACCCGGATGGTGGAAGCGGGGATCATGACTCGTCGTCCCTGCGATCATGACAAAAGGAAAGTCGAATATCGGCTGACCGACAAGGGGCAGGATCTGTTGCCGACGATGATCGCGATGCGGCAATGGGGCGAACGATGGGAAACCGGCGTTCCCTCCAACCCGATCTTGTGCGATTCGCGCGACCGCCAGCCTATCCGCAAAATCACCATGCGCGGGCATGATGACCGGGTCCTGGAAATGGACGACCTGTGCTGGATCGATGAATCAGAATTGAAGCCGGATGCAGACGGTACCAACCGCGAGGATATGGTTGTCCGTCATCTCAGGGAAATTGGCGAATCGTCAGCGGCGTGAAGGATTTGGCCGCCCGGCGCTATTCGACGGTTGCGTAAATACTGTTAATCGGCCGTGCCATGATGCGGCGAACCATCGGTTCGAAAAACTCCAGCGGAGCGGTGTCATAATTGGCATCAAACGCCGTCTGGTCATATTTTTCGCAGAACTCCGCGCAATCATCAAAATGCTCATGGCCGCGATATTGTTCGCGCATGTCGCGATCCTGGCCGAGATAGTGGAAAAAATAATAGCCTTGAAAAATGCCGTGCTTTTCCGCGATCCAGTGGTTTTTCTCGCTGACGAAAGGTTTTAGAATCGCCGCTGCGATGTCGGGATGGTTATAGGTACCAAGCGTATCCCCGACGTCGTGTAGCAAGGCCATCACGACATATTCCTCGTCCCGACCATCGCGATGCGCCCGGGTTGCGGTTTGCAGGCTATGCTGCATCCGGTCGATCGGAAAACCGCCGAAATCGCCGTCGAGCAATTTCAGATGGTCGAGCACCCGGTCGGCGACCTTGCTGGCAAAGGGACCAAAATGGCCGCCGATAATCTGCCAGTCTTCCTGTGTGCCCTCTGCCATGGAAGGAAATTTTGCCCGGACTTCGTTGGGACCACCCATGATATTCTCCTTTATCTTTTGCCGATCTTCAGCCGCATTTTGTCGCCGGATAATATAAATATCTTTGCATTTCGCGCGAAAAACGGAACATTTGTCGTCTTATTTGCGCAAATGATAGGCGATTCTTCCCCAAGCGGCAATGGCCCGCTATAGAAAGCGCGATGGCCGTTATGGAAATTCGTCCCCAGCCGTTTTTTGGCAACAAGAACCGCGCATTCTGGAACCTGCAATCCGCGGGTTGGGCCGGTGCACTCATCTTGCGCGCAATCGGCGGAATCTCCAACGGACTGCCGCTGAGCTTTCTGGTGCCGGTCATTATCTCGACGATCACCGGCTATTCGATCTCCCTGCTGCTGTCGGTGGTCTACAAGAATCTGATTCACCGCCGTCCGATTGTGACATGGAGCACCACCGCCGCGATATTGACGGTTGCATCCGCTTTATATGCCTTCATCGACGCTTGGGTTTTTCTCATCCAGAATCCGACATCGGAAACCGCGTTTGGCACATTGTTTCTGGGTTCGCTATTCCTCGGCATCATGCTGCTTGGTGCCTGGTCGGCGCTTTATTACGCTATCAATTTCTTCCTCCGGGTCGAGGAGCAAAATGACCAGCTTCTGCAGCTGGAAGCGCAGGCGACTCGGGCGCAGCTGGCGATGCTGCGCTATCAGCTCAATCCCCATTTCCTGTTCAACACGCTGAACAGCATTTCGACGCTGGTGCTGCTGCGACAGACCGAACCGGCCAATGCCATGCTGTCGCGCCTGTCGTCCTTTCTGCGCCATACGCTGGTCAACGAAGTGCACAGCCGGGTGACTCTGGCGCAGGAGGTGGAAACCCTGCATCTCTATCTAGATATCGAGAAGATGCGTTTCGAGGAACGATTACGGTCCCATTTCGATATCGATCCGGCGGTGCGCGATGCGTTGCTACCATCGCTATTGCTCCAGCCGCTGGTTGAAAATGCGATCAAATATGCGGTGACACCGCAGGAGGAAGGCGCCGATATCTCGGTCTCCGCCCATCGCGACGGGGATAAATTGCGCATCACCGTGTCGGATACCGGGCCAGGAAAAGTCGGCGCGACGACCGGAAAATCCGGTTCCACCGGCGTCGGTCTCGGTAATATTCAGGAGCGATTAAACCAGGCCTATGGAGAAGGCGCGATATTTGAAACGCGTTCGTCTCCTGGCGAAGGCTTTTCGGTATTCATCGCCTTGCCATTTGAAACCAGAGAACAGATCGAACGGGAAGCGGCAGATCACTCTGCAACCGACGAACAATTGAGAAACGAGACTATTTTTGGGGAGCATGCATCCAGTGATGACCATCAGCGGGAACCGGTAAATGCACGGACGATGGCATCATTTCAGCATAAGGATTTAAAAACATGACGATCAAGACAATATTAGTCGATGACGAGAAGCTGGCGATTCAGGGCTTGCAGATCCGGCTCGAGAAATTTGATGATATCGAGATTGTCGACACCTGTCGCAATGGCCGTGAAGCGATTCGCAAGATCAAGACCCTGAAACCCGATCTGGTGTTTCTGGATATCCAGATGCCGGGCTTTGACGGATTTTCGGTAGTGCAGGGGATCATGGAAATCGAACCGCCGCTGTTCATTTTCGTTACCGCTTATTCCGAACATGCCGTTCGCGCCTTCGAAGCGGAAGCGATCGACTATCTGGTCAAGCCGGTAGAGGAAGACCGGCTGGCCGACGCAATTGACCGGGTGCGCAAGCGCCTGCTGGAAAAACGTGGCGGCGCCGAGCTGGAAAAGCTAAAAAATGTGCTCAGCGAAGTGGCTCCCGACGCGATGGCCAATATCGAGGATAGCGACGAACCTGCGTCGGCGAATCGCTATGAGAAGCTGATCAACGTGAAAGATCGCGGACAGATTTTCCGCGTCGATGTCGATACGATCGAACGAATCGATGCCGCTGGCGATTATATGTGCATCTATACCGCCGACAACAGCCTGATCCTGCGCGAAACGATGAAAGATCTGGAGAAACGTCTGGATCCCCGTCATTTCCAGCGGGTGCACCGCTCCACCATTGTCAATCTGAGCCAGGTCCGCGAAGTGAAGCCGCACACCAATGGCGAATGTTTTCTGGTGCTCGGATCAGGCGCGCAGGTGAAGGTCAGTCGCAGCTACCGCGATGTCGTCGCGCGCTTTGTGCACTAGGCTTTAATCCCGGCGACTGCGGAAAAATTCCATCAGCAATGTGGCGGAACTCTCTCCGTCTATTCCGGCATAGACTTCGGGCTTGTGGTGGCATGTCGGCGCATCGAAAAACCGGACACCGCTGTCGACGGCGCCGCCCTTGGGATCGTCCGCACCATAATAAAGCCGGCGGAGGCGGGCATGGGCAATGGCGCCGGCGCACATGGTGCAGGGTTCCAACGTCACCCAAAGGTCGCAGTCTTCCAGCCGGTCATTGCCGAGAAACTCTGTCGCCTGCCGAATCGCCACGATTTCGGCATGGGCAGTGGGGTCATGATCGATGCGGGTGCGGTTATGGCCCTGGCCAATGATTTTGCCGTCCCGGACGATCACAGCACCGACCGGCACTTCATCGACGGTGATGGCTGCATGGGCCAAATCCAGCGCATCGCCCATGAAAGAGGTATATTTTGCTGCCAACATGTATATGGATTAGCGCGGAACCGACACGAAGACCATAGGTGAGCCGGAGTTGAGCCGGATCATGCAAAATGCCTCCGATATGCTTGACGCATGGCACGATTACGGTTAGGTGACCGCTCTTTCCCGCTGGGAATCACTCAATAACAAGAAATTGGACTTTTACGATGTCGCGGATTTGCGAACTGACAGGTAAGACTCGGCTGGTAGGCAATAATGTGTCGCACGCCAAAAACCGGACCAAGAAGACATTTTTGCCCAATCTGCAAAATGTGACTCTTTTGTCCGATACACTCGGCAAGGGCGTGAAGCTTCGTGTTTCGACCCACGGCCTGCGTTCTGTGGAACATGTTGGCGGCCTCGACAATTGGTTGCTGAAAACCAAGGACGACAAGTTGAGCCTGCGTGTAAAACGCATCAAAAAGGAAATCGTGAAAAAGCAGGTTGCGGCCGCTTAAGCGATCAATCTGATTCGAACGTTGAAAAGCCGGGGCTAGCCTCGGCTTTTTCGTTTTGACGTTTGGGACCGGACTTTTTTCCGCTGTTTTCAGCATCCAATAGCTGGAATTTGAAAAACAGCGATTCCTGCAGCGTGCTGAAATTGTCATCCGATGCTATCCAGACAATGATTTTGTCGCCGTCCCGCGTGACTGCGAGGGCTTCCATATTATCGACCTTGACCGGCGGTTTCAGCGTGGCGACCGGAATCGATGTCGCGACTTTCCCCGGCTGGAAATCCGCCAATTGTGCAATGGATAATATCGCCGAGACCCCGTCGAATGGCGTGAAACGCCGGTGCAGCATCAAGGCTGTCTTGTCATCAAGAATGGCCGCGTCGGTCAGCCTGTAACCCTTCGGCCCCCGATAGCCCATAAGCGCGGCTTTGCTATTTGGTTCGGACGCGTCGGCCTCGAAGATCAGCGCTTCATAGCCGCCCTTGAAATATTCTGCCGATTCTGAAAAAACCAGAAAACGACCATCGCGTAAACGAAGCACGGCTTCTGCGCCGCCATTGTCTGGCCATTTCTGCATCGCTTTCGGAAAATTCACGGATTCCTTTCGGGCAAAGGAGGGGCCGTAGCGCCAGATGCTGTGCTGATGCTCGTAACCGACCCAGAACTGGCCGGTCTTTGGATCATGGAGAAAGGATTCGGAATCCCAGTTCTTCTTTGCATATTCATTAGGCGGAGCAGGACCGTCGGGCAGGGGGGCAATGAATGGCCGGATCGCCCGGTGTCTTGCCTCGTCCAATGTGAAACCGACCAGCGTGCCATTGTCGCTGAGCATCAGGAAACGGTTGTCCGGCAGTGCCAGCATTGAAGATATGCCACCGAATTCGCCATTGTCGCTGGTAATTTTCCAGCCGCCCAGAAAGGCGAGACGCCCGACCCGGGTCCGGGCGGGGGTTCTGGCGTCGAGCGCGATCGGTTCGAGAGCGATATACTGACTGTCATTTGCCGGGGGCGCAGGACTGCGCACGTAAGTGACCGGTACCAAAAAAAAGAATAGTGACAGGCAGGCAAGCAAGCGCAACATGAGAGTGCGCATAACCGATTCGCATCTTCAAACATATTCTATTCTGGACGCTCGTGCGCCTCCTGCGCTAGATGGCGGGCAATCAGTCAGGAAAGCATGTTTATGAAAAAAATCTATCCGGATGCGGCGGCCGCGCTTGAGGGCCTTTTGTTTGACGAAATGCATCTCTGCGTCGGCGGGTTTGGCCTGTGCGGAATCCCGGAAAGGTTGATAGACGCGATCCAGGCTGACGGGGTCAAGGGCCTCACCATCGCTTCCAACAACGCCGGCATCGACAATGAAGGTCTCGGCAAGCTCCTCCGCTCGCGGCAGGTGAAGAAGATGATCGCGTCCTATGTCGGCGAGAACAAGGAATTTGAACGGCAGTTCCTGTCCGGTGAACTGGAAGTGGAATTCTGTCCGCAGGGAACACTGGCCGAACGGTGTCGTGCCGGCGGCGCGGGCATCCCCGGCTTCTATACCAAGACCGGTGTCGGTACACAGGTGGCCGAGGGCAAGGAGCATAAGGATTTCGATGACGAAACCTATATTCTCGAGCGCGGCATTTTCGCCGACCTATGCCTGATCAAGGGCTGGAAAGCCGACAAGGCGGGCAATCTGATGTTTCGCAAGACCGCGCGTAATTTCAACGCGCCGATGGCAACTGCGGGCAAGATCTGTGTCGCCGAGGTCGAGGAAATTGTCGAAGTCGGCGAACTGGATCCGGATTGCATCCATCTGCCCGGCATTTATGTCAAACGCCTGATCTGTGGCGCGCCCTATGACAAAAAAATCGAATTCCGCATGACCCGGGAGCGCGCAGACGCCTGATGGCGCAATTCCGCCTGTCTCTCCTTATATTGACAGCCTTGCCGCTGCTCTCCGGTTGCGTCGCTGCGCTGCTGCCGCTGGCGGCTCTGGGAACGATCGGCAAGAATGAAATTGATCGCTCCCGGGCGAAGCAGGAACTGGTCGCGTCTGGTGCGATTGATCTGGCGATCCCAGTAGGTTCCGTGACGATCGGGCTTGACGGCGAAAGTGCGACCGGATTGCCCGCGAAAGATGACAGCTTCTCCGGACAAGGTGGCGCTTTTGAAATTGCGGAGCTGAATCTTGACGATAATTCTGCCGACTATGGTTCACAAATTTTCCCATCATCGGGGCCGGGCGCTTCACCTTATGCCAATTTTGCGGCTCATGCTCTGACACAATCGGCGAGACAGGAAGCGGGAGAGGGCGTCGAATCGGTGGTGCTGGTTCCGCGAGTGGATATTTTTACGCCGGAAACCATGGAATGCGGGGGCAAGCCGCTGGCCGTGCTCATCGATCTTGATGGTCCGACCGGTGGCGACCTGATAAAAGCCGAGACGCTTTACCGGCAGAACGGTCTGGTTGAGGCACTCAACAATCTGCATTCTGCCGAAATCAGCGTGATCTGGCTGTCCGATCAACCGGTTGCCGCATCCGCGAGGATTTCGGCCATCCTCAACGAGGCGGGATTTTCACATTCCGAATCGGATGATTTTCTTTTTCTTGACCGCGGCGGGGAAGATCGCAAACAGGTTCGGCGTTGGGATGCAGCGCGCAACTATTGCATTGTCGCCATCGCGGGCGACGACCGTGCTGATTTCGACGAGCTTTATGACTATTTGCTGGAGCCCGACGGAGCGATCACGTTGAATCATATGTTCGATAATGGCTGGTTTCTGACACCGCCTCCTCTTGTGGAAGCGACTAAGGAAACGACAGCCAAACCAGATGACAAAGAAGGATGAATATGCCCTGGACTCGCGATGAAATGGCCGCTCGGGCGGCGAAAGAACTGCATGACGGTTATTATGTGAATCTCGGCATCGGCATTCCGACGCTGGTTGCCAACCATATCCCGCCGGGCGTGGAGGTTACCTTGCAGAGCGAAAACGGCATGCTCGGTATCGGACCGTTTCCCTATGAGGACGAGATCGATCCCGACCTGATCAACGCCGGCAAGCAGACGATCAGTGAATTGCCCTCGTCGAGCTATTTCAGTTCGTCCGATAGTTTTGCAATGATTCGCGGCGGTCATATCGATCTGACCGTGCTGGGTGCGATGGAGATCGCCGAAAATGGCGATATCGCGAACTGGATGATCCCGGGGAAGATGATCAAGGGCATGGGCGGCGCGATGGATCTGGTCGCCGGCGTGAAGAAAATCATTGTCGTGATGGACCATTGCGCGAAGGATGGCAGCCCCAAGTTCATTCCCGAATGCACGCTGCCGCTGACGGGTACCAATGTTGTCGACATGATCATCACCGATCTATGTGTTTTCCAGCGGCCTGACCATGACAGCCCGTTCCGGCTGATCGAACTGGCTCCGGGTATCAGCGCCGAGGATGTCGCTGCGAAAACCACCGCTGCCTATGAATTAGCTTTATAAGATACTGAACGTGAAAAAATCTCTGGCGCTGCTGTTCGGGCTGGCGGCTCTGCTGCTCATCGGCTGGTATGGTTATCGTACGCTTGTCGAGCGGCAAACCGGCTTTCCGCTGCCCGTGCTGACCCAGCCGAAAGCTGAAAAGAAGCTGCCGGTCGCAGCCGGTGACTGGCACGGCAGAATTGATTATCGTGGCCTCGACCGCGATTTTACGGTGCTGGCGGCACAGCCCGAAATGGCCGGGCTGGCGGTGGCGATTGTCGAGAGCGGCGAGCTCCGCTTTATTGGTACTTACGGTGTGGCGGACAAAGATAGCGGCAAGCGGGTGATGCCGGATACGGTGTTCCGCTGGGCCTCGGTTTCAAAAGGCGTCGCGGGTTCGCTGGCGGCAAAACTATCGCAAGCAGGCAAAGTCGATCTCGAAGCTCCGCTGAGCAGCTGGCATTCGTCCCTTCGCTTGCCCGGCAATGCCGAGACGCAGGTCACGCTGGCGCAATTGCTATCGCACCGGACCGGCCTCACCAAAAATGCCTATGATAGCAAGCTGGAGGATGGTCAGGATCCCGGCCTGCTCCGTACGCAGCTTGTCGACGCGCCGTTGCAATGTGTGCCGGGCAGCTGTCACAGCTATCAGAATATCGCCTTTGATGCGGCGAGCGAGATATTGGGACAGGCCGCCGGAACTCTGTATTCTGATGCGGTGCAACAGCAGTTGTTCAGGCCGCTTGGCATGAAGAGCGCGCAATTTGGCATGACCGGCCTGACTGGTGCCAAAAGCTGGGCGCGGCCGCATCGTGGTGATGAGGTGCGGACCCTGTCGGAATCCTACTGGCGGGTTCCTGCAGCCGCCGGGGTGAGCAGCGACATCGTCGATATGGCGCGCTGGATGCAAGCGCAAATGGGCGAGAACAAGGATGTCCTGTCGGGCGAGGCACTGGCTTTGGCGCATGCGCCCTTGGTCCGGACCAAACGCCCATATAGCGGCGATCTCGCTCGTGCGCTCGGGGAGCCGTCATACGGATTGGGCTGGCGGAGCTTCACCTATTCCGGTCGGCATCTGGTCGGGCATAGCGGCGCGGTGGACGGCTTCCGCTCGACGATGATATTCGATCCGGTGGCGCGCAGCGGCGTGGTTGCGATGTGGAACAGCGGTTGGGGGCGACCATTTCGGCTGCCCTTCGCGGTGCTGGATAGCCTTTATGACCAGTCCGGAAATGACTGGCTCGATCTGTCGGACTTGCCGCCGGTCAAATCTCCCAAGCTCCCGCCGTCTTAGTCGGACAGGTCGCGGCTGGCGATGATGGCGCGTCGCGCCCATGTTTTTGCCTCTGAACCTGAAGGACCGGCAAAATTGGGCACTTCAATGTCGATATCGACATGCGGTCCCAGCAAGGCGACCAATTGGCTCAGCGGGAAGACACCTTCGCCGGGGATCATCCGGTTCATCGCTTCATCGAGATAATCGCCCGATAGCCGGAAATCCGGACCATCGCAAAGTTGCGTGTAGCCAATGATCGCCGGGTCGACGGCCTGCACCTGTTCCAGCGTGCCGCCTGTGCGGAAAAGATGGAGCGCATCGATCGCGATCTTCAGATTGGGCTGGTTCACGCGACCATGCAGCGCGACGGCATCGTCCAGACTGTTGCAGCCGGCAGAAAAGCCGGTGAATTCGAGGCCAACCTCAAGCCCGTGGTCGAGAGCCATATTGCAAAGCCGCAAAAGTTGATCCTCGGCGCGGTGCCGGTCGGTTTCATGGATGTGGCTGACCAGGCGCTTGGCGTCCAGTTCTGCAGCCAGGGTGATGGCCGGTAAATAGGCTGCGACGTCCTGTGTGGCCATTACCGGAAAATATTCCGCATTAATGATTCGCACATCATGGTCGCGAAGCAGGCTTTTGAAGGAATTCACAGCCTCAGCTGCCACGACCGGAAACATGGGGATGCCATTTGCGTCGAGCGGTGAGGCGGTGAAAAGACAGATGCCGTCCAGTCCGGATTCCGCGGCAAAGCGCAAAAGCCGTTCCGGTCCGCCGTCCATCATGGTGATCTGATGCAATGCCAGTTTGCGCATGGATTGATCCTAGAGCAGCTAGCGGTTTCGTTGCCACCGGATTCAGGGCATCGCGGCTAGTCAATCTGCTAGGCTGTATCATGTGACAGCCTCTCTATGTATTCCATGGAAAAGCCGATCACAGAATCGCGCAAAGAGGACAATTGCATGACCGAAGAAGACATTATTTCCATCGCCGATGTTGTGCGTTTTCACGCACAGGAACAACCGGACTCTGTGGTTTTCACCTATGAAGATGACGAGATGACCTATGCTGCACTCGATGAAGGCAGCAACCGGGCGGCTCAGGCTCTGGCATCCAGAGGCGTCGGCAAGGGCGACCGGATCGCCTATATGGGCAAGAACAGCCATCTCTATTTCGAAATCCTGGTCGGTGCGGCCAAGCTGGGCGCGGTCATGGTGCCGGTCAACTGGCGTCTGGCACCGCCGGAAGTCGCCTATATATTGAATGACTGTCAGGCGAAGATTCTCTTCATCGGCCCCGGTTTCGATGATCTGGTGCGTAAAATCAAAGCGGATATGGACCATGTCGAACTGATATTGGGCAGCGAGAAAGCCGAGGGCGATTTCGCCAGCTATCCGTCATGGCGTGATGGCTTTGATGCGATTGACCCGATGGTGTCCTGCACTGAAGAAGATGATGCGCTGCAGCTTTATACGTCTGGTACCACCGGGCATCCCAAGGGCGCGATCATGACCAGCGGATCGATCTTCTCTTCCCGCAGTTCCGGTGTTACCGAAGATGATCTGATGGACTGGCAAAAGCCGATTCCGGGCGAGATTACATTGCTTGCCATGCCCTGCTTCCATATCAGCGGGACCGGCACCGGGCTGGGTGTGATGTTTACCGGCGGTAGCGCCATTGTGCTGCCGGAATATGATCCGACCCAGGCGCTCGATCTGATCGCCCAATATAATATCTCGAAAATCTTCATGGTCCCGGCGGCGATCCAGATATTGCTCAATCATCCACGGGCCAAGGATGTCGATTTCTCCAATCTCAAATATATCACCTATGGCGCGTCGCCGATCCCGCTGGAGCTGATGAAACAGGCGATGGATGTGCTCGGCTGCGGTTTTGTCCAGATGTACGGCATGACCGAGACATCGGGGACGATTACCACGCTTAATCCGGAAGACCATGATGTGAACGGCAACGAGAAGATGCGTTCGGTCGGTACGCCTCTCCCCGGTGTCGAGATCAAGATCATCGATCCGGAGACGGGCGAGGCTTTGCCGCCTTATACAATCGGCGAAATCGCGACGCGTTCTACCAAGAATATGAAAGGTTACTGGAATCGTCCGGAAGCCACAGCCGAAACCATTGATGCCGATGGCTGGCTGCACACCGGCGACGCCGGCTCTCTCGACGAAGACGGCTATCTCTATATTCAGGACCGGCTGAAAGACATGATCATCTCGGGTGGTGAAAATGTCTATCCGGCAGAAGTCGAAAATGCGCTTTATGCCAATCCCAAGGTCGCCGACGTCGCGGTCATCGGGGTGCCCGATGAAAAATGGGGCGAGGCGGTAAAGGCCTGTGTCGTGCTCAAGCCCGGGCAGGAACTGACCGAAGCCGAACTGATTGCCGATGCCCGCGAGCGGATTGCCGGTTTCAAATGTCCGAAATCGATCGATTTTATCGACGCCCTGCCACGCAATCCGTCAGGCAAGATCTTGCGCAAGGACCTGCGCGCGCCTTATTGGGAGGGCAAGGACCGGGCGGTCAACTGATCGATAGCATTTTATAGTTGATATTTTACCGTTCGCCCTGAGCCTGTCGAAGGGCACTTCTCGTCGAGAGGTGCTTCGACAGGCTCAGCACGAACGGTGTCCGACAAAGGGAGTGAAGCCATGACTAATCTCGTACTGCGTGAAGATCAGGATGGCTGGACGCTGTTGACGCTGAATCGCCCCGACAAGCTCAATGCTTTGACCGTGGCGATGTTCAAGGAGCTGCGCGACCATGTCGAGGACCTGCGTAAAGATGATAATATCGGTTGCGTAGTGCTGCGCGGGGCGGGGAAATGTTTTTCAGCCGGACATGATCTCGGCGACATTGCAGAAGGCGAGGCGGTGCCTTCGCGTGGCTGGCATTCAGAGACGTTGCGGATGCTGGAAAAACTGCCCAAGCCGGTGATCGCGGCGGTGCACGGCCATTGCTATACGGGCGCGCTGGAAGTAGCGCTGGCGGCGGATTTCATATTGGCAGCGGATAGCGCCCGCTTTGGCGATACCCATGCGAAATGGGCGCTGACCCCGATCTGGGGGATGAGCCAGCGACTGCCGCGACGGGTCGGGATCGCTACCGCCAAACGGCTGATGTTTACCGCCGACATGATCAACGCCGAGGAAGCGGTACGTATCGGTCTGGCCGAATATGCCGTGCCGCTCGCGCAATTTGACGCCGAGATTGCGGCACTTGCCGGCAAGATTGTCGCCAATTCCGGGTTCTCCCACGCCGCTAACAAACGTTTGCTCGAGGCGACCGATGGCGGTCCGCTCGATGCCGGGCTGCAGTGGGAAGTGATGGAGAGCGAAGGCCACGGTCCCGATATGCATCAGAGGATCGGAGCTTTTACCGGCAAAGGGAAGTGATGGAGAGATGAACCGCTTGTTTTCGGAAGCTGTATTATTCTGAAAGCGGACACCAACTCTGGCACTCAGTCGAAATTCGTCTAGAATTGGCAGCGCAACTCGCAAGCCGTGATTTGCGAACCTAGCCAGTGAGACCAGAATGAACAGCACCCCTTTTTATCCGATAGGAATTCCGGGCCAGCCATGGGGCGAGGAGGAGCGGAGGCAATGGCGGGCCAGTCAATCCGTCCAGCGCCGGTACGCCGCGGACGTGGTGCCGCGGATCGAGGCTCTGGCTGACCAGTTTGAGATTATCCCCTATGGTCAACTCGATTATGCTGGTGAAACCTATTCGCTCTTCGCGCTTCGCAACGGTCCTCACGATCCGGCTCTGCCCACAGCGCTGGTAACTGGCGGAGTCCACGGATACGAAACGAGCGGAATCATGGGCGCGCTTGAATTCCTTGAGACCCGCGCAGCCAACTATGCTGGCAAAGTCAATCTGCTGGTGGCGCCTTGCATCAGCCCCTGGGCTTACGAACGCGTCAATCGTTGGAATTACGATGCATTGGATCCCAATCGCAATTTCGAAGCCGATAGCCAGGCGCTGGAGTGCGCCGCGCTGATGGCGTTGGTTGCGGCACAGAAGGGACCGTTTCTTTTGCATATCGACCTGCACGAAACCACCGACAGCGACGAGACCGAGTTTCGTCCCGCCTTGGCCGCGCGAGACGGCAATAGCTCTATGCCGGACTCCATACCTGACGGTTTCTATCTGGTTGACGATAGCGAGGGCCCGCAACCTGCCTTCCAGCAGTCCATAATCTCCGCGGTTGAAGCTGTGACGCACATCGCTCCGCCGGATGAAAATAATATGATTATAGGTTCACCCGTCGTCGCTCACGGCGTGATCGAATATCCGCAAGCCAAATATGCGATGTGCGGGGCGATCACCGATGCCCGGTTCAGGACAACTACCGAAGTTTATCCGGACAGCGAGCGCGCAACGCCTGAAGAGTGCAACAAAGCGCAAGTCGCGGCCGTTTGTGCGGCGCTGGATTTTGCGCTCGCGCATGCATGATTCGAACAGGATGTCTGGTTCAGCAGGCCTCTAAATTTGCTTGCTAGGGCAATCAGTCCTCTATGCCGGCGCACCGGGCGTGATGATCGGATTATCTGATTCTGTCGTCAGGAGCGCGCCAATAGAGGCTATTACTATACAGCCGATGGCAAACCATTGCAGGCCGCTGAGTTGCTCATGGAGAATGAACATGCCTGCGATCGCACCTATGGCCGGTTCCGCAGACAGCATGACGCCAAAGGTTCGCTCCGGGATGTGGCGCAGGGCAATCATCTCCAGGGAATAAGGCAAGGCGCTGGATAGCAGCGCAACACCTAGGCCCAAAAACAGGACGGACGGTAATAGCAAGGCCGTTCCGGCGCCCATGATGCCGAAGGGCAGGATAACGATAGCAGCGGTGCTCATACCGAGTGCCACGGACTGTCCTGCGTGCATGTGCGACAGGCTTTTTCCGAAAATGATATATAGAGCCCAGAACAGACCCGCTGCGGCTGCGAAAGCAACGCCTACGGGATCCAACGCATATATGCCGCCGCGGAGAGGGAGCAGAAGTCCCAGGCCTGCCACTGCACAGCCCACCCAGAGAAAATGGATCCAGCGCCGCGCATGAATTAACGCCAGAGCCAATGGTCCGGTAAATTCGATCGCGATGGCCGGTCCCAGCGGAATGGTCCGTAGCGACAGGTAGAATGTAAGGTTCATAAGTCCCAGCACGAGCCCGTATAAGAGCACACGCCCTGCATCGGCCCGGTTCAGCCTGGAACGCCAGGGTCGCCAGACGCAGAGCAATATCAGGGCCGACAGACTGACCCGCAGCGCGGCGGTTCCCTCCGCGCCAATCACCGGAAACAACTGTTTTGCAAAGGAGGTCCCAACCGCCAGGGACACCATTCCGCCAAATAAAGCGAGATAGGGCATGGCTGCCCAAAGCGTGGATGTTCGGGTGTTCTCTGATGGCCGTGTCGACATGACGCGCGCTATAATGCGCTTTGGATCGCTTGCATCATAAAATCATTGGGTGAGCGATCACAATGAAGGTTTTGGCGAGGTAGCCCTATCAGCGGGGGCGACCGTAAATCGGGCTTATGCCCTCGGGGGTGATACGGAACCACGTAAAGGGAAGATCAAGCTTCCCCCTCCATCGGGAAGGGGAAGCATTTTAATTTAGAATTGAACGCGTTTGGTGAAGCCGCCGTCGATGACCAGATGCGCGCCGGTGGTATAGCTGGACGCCGGGCTGGCGAGAAAGACGACGCCGCGGGCGACGTCATCGGCTGTGCCGAAATCACCCAGTGCAAAGCCGGCTTTTGTGCCTTCGTAAAATTCCGGCATGCCCTTTTCAATCTGCGACCAGTTGCCGCCGGGGAATTTGATCGGGCCCGGGGAAACCATGTTGACGCGAATGCCCTTGGGGCCGAGCGACTGGCTCAGCTGGCTGCCGAAGGTGATCAGCGCGGCTTTCATCGCGTTGAATGCCTGTGGCGCAACAAAGGTTTCGAACGCTGCGGTGGAAGACATGAAGATCACGCTGCCGTCGTCTGATTTTTCCAGATAGGGTTCGAGCACTTCCATCGCTTTGACCGCGCCGAGGATGTCGGTGTTGAAAGTAACTTCCCAGTCACCGGTTGCGCCGGCACCGGACGAGCTGACATTGTGGATGAAAATGTCGCAGCCACCAAGCTCGCCGGCGGCTTTTTCAAGCCATTTGGCATAGCCGTCGAGATCGGTCATATCGAGCGCATCGGCGATCACCTTGCCGCCATGGGCTTCGAGTTCTTTCTTCGCGGCAGCGACCTGCTCGGCATTGCGCGAGAAGAAGGCGACATCAGCGCCTTCCGCAGCAAAATGTTCCAGCGCCGCGCGCCCGAGGCCACGGCTTCCGCCGGTGAGAATGACTTTTTTGCCCTTGAGTCCTAAATCCATTTTATTCTCCTGTGTGTTTCGTGAAATCGGGGTTAAAATTTTGTTATGGCGGTTTCGCAGCTCCAGCCGATCCCGCGGCGCAGCAGATCATAAATGATCGGCTGCTGCCAGCCCGAGCGATCCACTTCGGGCCACCAATCCATCACCGGATCCATATCATAATGGCCGCGGCAGTGGCCCATAGTGAGATAAAGCACTGCGCCTTCGCCCATCCGGCGGATATAGAAAACCGGATGACGGCTCTTCTCGACGTCGCTGTGAACGAAGCCACTGATATCATCCGTACCATTATATTCGGTGTCGAGCAGCACATCGAGTTCGGCGCGAGTCTGCACCAGATATTGTTCGTCAACTGTCTCGAAACTGGGAATGCCCTTGACCAGCGGATGATCGGGCTGAGCATTGTCGACGGTGAACGGGATGATCGGCGGGTGTGCAAGGAAGCGGGTACCAAGCGTGTCGGCAAAAACCGGCATTTCATCGGGCGCATCGACCAGACCGCTTTCCAGAAAACGCAGGACCGAGTTTGTGCCGTGCAGGGCAAAATAGCGCCCGCCGCTTGTGACAAAATCCTGGATATTTTTCTGCGCCGCTTCGCTGGGTTTCAGATCGCAGGTATAGCTGACGAGAAAATCTGCATTCTTGATCGCGTCGAGATTTTCGTAATCCTCGAATACCCGCACCCGGATGCGGTCATCCTCGGCGAGCAATTTCAGCACTTCCAGCCTGGCGTAATCGATATCATGATATTTGCCGGCGGCGACCAGCACGCACTGGATCGGTTTCTGGTCGGGACGGCGTTCTGGAGCTTCGCTCATCTATTCTTTTCCTATCACGGGGTTTGTCTTGCCATCCCAGTCGAGATGCATCTGGCGCATGGCTCCGAAGCCGTCGAGGCCGGCTTGCGGGATTTGCAGATATTCGATGATTGTACCGGGGCCACCACCATAATCGGCATAAAAGGCGCCACCGACACCGCCGGGCAGGCTGACTTCCTGGATCACTTCGCCGCCAGCTTCTTTGGTTAGTGCGCGGGCGTGGTCCAGATCATCGACGATCAGGCAGAGATGTTGGACACCCTGCAGGCCCTTTTCTCGCCAGTCCCTGAACATCGACGGTGCATCATTATTCGGACGGATCAGTTCGACCTGGACATCGCCCCAATAGCCGATTGCCATAGAGAACTGGATATCGGACGGCTCGCCGCGATATTTGACATTTTCCACCTCGACTTTTTCGGTGTGGAAAAACGGACCTGCGCCCATTTTCTGCGTCCAGTAATCGAGCGCCGCGTCATAATCGTCCGGCACATAGCTGATCTGCATGATCGTGCCGAGCTTGGCGAGAGAGGCTGGAGTCTCGCTCATTCGCTGTCCTGCCAGACTTTCGAGGATGGTCGCTGGCCAATCCGATCAACAAATTTTGCCAGATTGTCCGTGCCTTCCGGCAGCGACCAGCCGATCGTATAGCCGAACTGGATGAAGCAATAGGCAATCAGGTCGGCCATGGTGAACTTGTCCTGGCAGATATAGTCTTTGCCCTCGAGCTGCCCGTCGAGCCATTTCCATTTATTGTCTGACATGCGGGAGAGATCTGCTGCGCCTTCGGCACCAACCACATCCATTCGCGGCTCAAACATTGGACGACCGACGCCGCCGCGGAAGCCGAGAGTCATCGGCACGGCAATTTCCAGATCGATCCGGCGGGTCCACATCCGCACTTCGGCGCGCTCCAGAGGAGTTGATCCGATCAGAACTGGCTCGGGATGGGTTTCTTCCAGATATTCGGCGATCGCCATGATCTCGCTGAGCATGAAGCCATTATCGAGTTCGAGCACCGGTGTGGTACCGAGGATGTTCTTGTCTGCAAAGTCCGGCTGCCTGTTTTCCGCCGTCAGGATATCGATATGCACGCGTTCGACGTCGATACCCTTCTCGAGAATGAACATACGGGCAAAACGTGGATTGGGGCCAAGGCTGGAATAAAGCTTCACGTGAAATTTCTCCTTCGGGGCGGATTCGCTTCCGTCTCTATATGATGCAAAGATACACAGGTAATCGCCGGGGGCTAACCTCTCAAAAACAACAGGCGATGCTGCCAGATTCACTAGTGGCCGAGTGGCTTGTTTAGGCTATTTTGATCGAAACAAAGACGTTTAGTTTTCAGGAGAAGATGATGGTTGAGACTTTAACCGGACATAATCGGTCAAACGGGATTTCCTATACGGAATTGCTGGAAGGCGACAAAGTCGCGCCGCCGGCTGTGTTTCTTGAAGAATCGCCGATGGAGCCTGGCGTCACTACCGTCGAGGTCAGCCGCTACTGGACCAAGGAAGAGCATGATCGCGAAGTCGAGAGACTCTGGAAACGCGTCTGGCAAATGGCTTGTCACAAGGATGATATAAAGAATGTCGGCGATACTTTCGTTTATGATATTGCCGGGCTTTCCTTTCTGGTGGTCCGGGTATCGGAAGACGAGATCAAGGCATATCCCAACAGCTGCATGCATCGCGGCCGGGCGATTTGCGACAATCACAAAAAGGGTCAAAAGGCGCTGCGCTGTCCGTTCCATGGCTGGTCGTGGGAACTGAACGGCAAGTTGAAAGAAGTGCCATGCCAATGGGATTTTCCTTCGGTAAGCGAAGAAACCCACAGCCTGAAGGAAATCAGCGTCGGTGAGTGGGGCGGGTTCGTGTTTATCAATCCGGATCCCGATTGCGAACCGCTCGAAGATTTCCTTGGTGACATTGATCGCCATTTCCAGATTCCTTTCGAACGGCGTTTCAAAGCGGCGCATATGATCAAGCGGCTGCCGTGCAACTGGAAAATTGCCCAGGAAGCGTTCATGGAATCCTATCATGTGGTCGGCACCCATCCGGAACTGATGCCGGCCTTTGCTGACGCAAACAGCAAATATGATGTCTGGCACAATATATCCCGGGCGATGTCTGCCCATGGTCAGCCCAGCCCCCATACCGATCTGGTCAATCCCGATCCGACAGCCTTTCCGGATCAGAAAGCTTTCCAGAGTTTCGTCCACCCGATCAGCAAGCACAAGTTCGAGCGGCTGGAAGAAAATCGGGTGAAAGTCTCTTTGCCGAACGGCAAGAGCGGCATTTTCGATATGGAGGCCAATTATATTGAAGGTGATGTGACATCTGCAGATCCGCATATGTGCAACTGGATCGGTGGCAAGATTGCTCCGGATGATGAAAATATGCCGATGGTCCATACCGACGTTTCCGCTCACGCCATGCGTGACGAGGCGGCGCAGGCACGACGCGAGGAAATGCGTCCCGCCTGGGGCGACATGGTTGATGATATCAGCGATGCTGATCTCGTCGATGCGATTTTCTATAGCGTATTCCCGAACATCAGCCCCTGGGCGGACTTCAATCCGATTTTCTACCGTTTCCGTCCCGATGGCGACAATCCGGAGCAATCGCTGCATGAAGTCATGTTCATGGTCCCGTTGCCAGAAGGTGCAGAGCGTCCAGAGCCAGCGAAATGCACGTTCCTCGACCTGCATGACGATTATACGCAGGCGACAGAGTTTGGCAGCTATCTGAACAAGATTTTTAACCAGGACTATCTCAATCACAAGGCGATGCAAAAAGGCGTGAAAAGCCAGCCGGACGGGGTCTCCCTGTTCGCGCAATATCAGGAATCGAAGCTCCGGCATTTTCACGAGACGCTGAACCTGTGGCTGGATTCCGAAGAGCCACCGAAAAGCCCGAAGAAGGCGGTCGCCTGACTTTGGATAGTTTGTCTGCCGATAATATCCCGGCCGGTTTTGAACGAGCGAAATTTTCCAGCCCGTTTCTCGACATGGCCGGGCCCTATTATGTGCGATCCGATGAAGATTGCATCGTCGTGGGGACACGGATCCACAAGGGGCAGATCAACCACATAAACGTCGCGCACGGCGGCATTCTCGGGACGCTCGCTGACGTAGCGCTCAGCCTGCAGGTTCACGAAGCCGAACGGCCTCGCTTGCCGGTGGCAACGATGAATCTGAACACCAATTTTCTCGCTGCTGCGAAGCTTGATGACTGGGTCGAAGCTTATACGAACATCGACCGGATCAGCAAACGCACCGCTTACTGCAGCGGGCAGATTGTCTGCGGTGATGCTGTGCTGATGACGATGACCGCGGTCTTCGCCATATTGCGGAAATAGACCCTAGTCGGTCGCGCCGAGATATCCCAGCTGGCCGGCTTTGAATATCGTCTGTCCACGGTTTACGCTGTTCAGCTTTTGCCCGGCCCGGTTGACGTGATAGCGGATCGTCGCATGGCTGAGCGACAGGATCATGCTGATCTCCTTGTCGGTCTTGCCGATCGCGGCCCAGTGCAGACATTCTGCTTCGCGCTTTGACAGGATGCAATTGGCCGGCATCCGGTGCTTTTCGCGCATTGCCAGAACATAGCCGGTCACAAAGCGGCCGGTGACAATCCCGAAAAAGTCGGAATAGAGCCGATAGGCCTCGGTGAGATCGGTTATGCCATGTTCAAGCGTCGAGAAGCTGACGGCCGCGATCTGGCCGAATGGCAGATGTACGGGAATCAATATGTGGGATTTGGAGGTCTGGGATTGGGCGTAAAAATCCTTCAGATCGATTTTGTCGAGATATTCATTCGGCCAATGCCCGTGAAACCCCTCGGCGTTGCACCAGATTGGTTCGCTCTCGTAGCGGCAGGCACGGGGCAGGGGAGAACTGAGCGCAAGGCGGGTATCTTCCCACCAGCGTTCGCCTTCGGCGACCCAGCCGAAAACATCCTTGTTGATCAGATTGCCGTCGGCATCGACGAGATGTGCCTTGGATGAAATGTCGGCCGATACAGCGATACGAAATCCATAGGATTCCGCGATTTTGTGCACAGCCTCTGCAGCGGGACGGATCTCCGCTGGATTGGTAATGGTGACACTATCTACATTCTCGCGAAACCGTTTCCGACCAATTTCGGGAATCTCGGCGATAAAATTCGCAGCCATCCAACTCTACTCCTTGCGACACTTATTATTATTCTCTGTGTGTCGCGTTGTTTGGTTTTGTAGTCAACCAAACATTCCTAACGATAGTGATAGGTCCGTGGAGTTGCGTGGTCTTGGTTATTCAATCGTTCCGATTAATTCGCCTACCGGATATTCTTCCCCATCCGCCTGGATGATGATCTTCAGTTTTCCGCTTGCTGGCGATTCGACTTCCTGGGTCGATTTTTCGTTTTCCAGCGCGTAGATTTCCTGACCCGCGGTTACGTCCGCGCCGTCTTCGACCAGCCATTCCGCGAGAATGCCGGATTCCATGCTGAAGCCCAATTTCGGAATGCGTATTTCTGTTGCCATTGTAATTTTACCCTAAGATCTTGTGTACTTCACGTTCGACATCGTCCTGGTTGAACATCCAGGCCTTCTCGATCGCTGGTGAGAAAGGAACCGGCGCATAGCCAGATCCGACACGGCCGACAGGGGCCTTCAGTTCGGAGAACAGTTCCTCGTGAATGCGCGAGGAAATCTCTGCGCCTACGCCGAAATTCCGGACCGCTTCGTGGACAACGACTGCAGCCTTGGTCTTGGCAACGCTTTTCAGCACCGTTTCTTCATCAAACGGGGCGATGGTGCGCAGGTCGACGATTTCGCAGGAGATACCGTCCTTGGCGAGATTGTCCGCAGCGCCATGGCATCTGCTGATGCTGCTGCCATAGCCGATCAGCGTAATATCCGTGCCTTCGCGAGGTACCGATGCCTTGCCGAGCGGTACGACGTGGTCCGGTGCAGGAGCAGGGCCTTTGACAAAATAGCCGGGCGTATTCTCGATGAAGATCACCGGGTTGGGATCCATGATCGAGGAGTAAAGCAGGCCATAAGCATCGGCCGGGTTGGATGCTGCAACGACCTTGAGGCCCGGAACGTGGGCAAGCCATGCTTCGAGCATGTCACTATGCTGACCGCCAAGACCGGTGCCTGCACCGGTCGTGGTGCGGATGGTCAGCGGAACGGTGGTCTGTCCGCCAGACATGAACCGAAGCTTTGCCGCGTGATTGACAATCTGGTCCATCGCAACGGTGATGAAGTTCATCAGCATGATTTCCGCAACCGGTTTGTAACCGACCATGGCAGAACCAACCGCTGCGCCAACGATCGCCTGTTCGGAAATCGGGGTGGAACGCACGCGGTCCGTGCCGAATTTTTCGGACAGGCCGAGGGTCACCTTGAATACGCCGCCGCCCTGTTCATCGGCGATATCTTCGCCCAACAGAATGACTTTGGGGTCGTCTGCCATCGCTTTGGCCAAGGCCATATTGCAGGCTTGAGCAAACATGATGTCTTTCGGTTTTTCGGCTGTATCGGTCATGCTGCTATCTCCACGTCGAGGACATCGATGCGATATTCATCGCCCGGAGGATAAGGTGCATCCAGCGCAAACTGCGATGCTTCTTCTATGATCGCGGCATTTTTTGCTTCAATCGCGGCGATATCTGCTTCGCTGACCTGAAGGTCGAGCAACTGCTGGCGCAGGATCGGCATCGGATCGTCCTTCTTCGCCTGCTCCATTTCCTCTTTCGGAATATAATGGCTGGTATCGCCAAGCAGGTGACCGTGGAAGCGGAAGGTCATTGCTTCGATCAATGTTGGTCCGTGACCCGCCCGCGCATATTCGACCGCCTCTTTTGCTGCCGCATACATTGCGCTGGCATCATTGCCGTTCACCTGCACCGAGCGCAGGCCAAGGCCTTCGCCGCGCTGCTTGATGGAATCGGAACTGGTGGCGAAAGACATCGGGGTGTGTTCGGAATAGAGATTGTTCTGGCACAGGAAAATAACCGGAAGCTTCCAGACCTGGGCCATATTAAGGCCTTCATGGAATGCGCCGATATTGGTCGCACCATCGCCGAAACAGCAGACCGTGACCTTGCCGTCCTTGTCGAGCTGGCTGGCAAGCGCGAGGCCGTTGGCAATCGGGATGCCCGAGCCGACAATCCCGGTCGTGACCATCACTCCGGTTTCAGGATGGGTAATATGCATCGGCCCGCCCTTGCCCTTGCAGGTGCCTGCCATCTTGCCGGCAAATTCGGCCCATAGGTCTTTGGAAGGAATGCCCTTGGCGAGTTGATCATGCAGTCCGCGATAAATCGTGACGAGATAATCTTCCTTGTTCACCGCTGCCATCATCGCCGAAGACACGACTTCCTGGCCGCGTACGGGATAATAGACGATTTGCAACTGACCCGCTCCAATCATCTGACGGAATTTGATATCCGATTGCATGATCAGGTCGGCGCGGGTGAAAATATCAACGAGGACGTCTTTGTCCGCCATGTCACTATTGGCCAATGGCTTTGCTCCTTTGTAATGCGGCCCTCTGGAGGGGACGCTTTCTTTGAAAACTTCATAGCGCGAGCGGGCTGGCCCGCCACTATTGTTATAGGGAGTGAGCCGCGATTAGGCTGCGCCCAGTCGAACATTGTTGCTCGCGGGACTATGGCGGAAAAGCGCGGATCATGCACGAGCAACCCGCAGGCAAGCTGGATGCAATCGATATTTCCAGTCCGCCAGCTATCAAAGCTGGCAGTTCGGTTGACTGGAAGAAACCGTCTAACACCTTTCCAAGTCTTCCAATGGAGAGAAAAAATGACCGACAACAGGCAGTGGCTGATCAATGGACGTCCCAGAGGACGCGGGCTCGTTGACGATGATTTTAAAAAAGTGGTCACCGAAGTGCCGTCATGCGCCGAAGGTCATGTTCTCGTGAAGACCGAGATATTGGGTTTCGATCCGGCGCAAAAAGGCTGGATGGAGAATATCGGCGGCTATGTCGCGCCTACAGAAATTGGTGAAGTGATGCGCGGATCGGGCGTCGGCACGGTCATCGAGTCGCGGCATTCCGGTTTTTCGGCTGGTGACAAGGTAATGGGCATGTTGCGCTGGCAGGATTATGCGCATGTCCCCGGCGGTGAATTGAACAAGGTTCCCGATGATGATTTGCTTGCCGCAAATCTGGGAGCGCTCGGCACCACCGGGATGACAGCTTATTTCGGATTGTTGAAACATGGCCGACCGCAGCCAGGTGATACGGTTGTCGTGTCTGGCGCAGCCGGTGCAACCGGTTCAATGGTCGGGCAGATCGCCAAAATCGCAGGATGCCGGACGATTGGCATCGCTGGCGGTGCAGAAAAATGCAAATGGCTGATCGACGATGTCGGTTATGACGTGGCGATCGACTATAAGAATGATGATGTTCGGGCGAAATTGAAGGAACATTGCGCCCAGTCGATCAACGTCTTCTACGACAATGTCGGCGGCAAGATCCTCAATGATGCACTGGCCCATATTGCCATGCACGCGCGCGTTGCGATTTGCGGCGGTATCTCCCGCTACGAGCAGGGCGACATGCCGGCTGGACCCGAAAATTACTTCAACCTGATCTTCAAGCGGGCAAGCATGTCGGGCTTTATTGTATCCGACTATGCGAGCGAATTTCCCGAAGCGCAAAAACGCATGCGGCAATGGATCAAGGAAGGCAGAATAACCTTCAAAGAAGATATCCAGGAAGGATTTGACAATATTCCCGTAACATTGCGGCGTTTGTTCGCAGGCCAGAATTTCGGCAAGCAAATGCTTCGTCTGGACTGATGCAGACGATGATATCGCTAACTAAATGCGCAGTGCCCGCATCATGCAGGCTGACATATGACATGGTTGTCACGAGAGGTTAGGTCATGAGCGATCCGGAAAAATTCCGCATAGAAGTGCGGGCATGGCTGGCAGAAAACTGCCCCGAAGAAATGCGCGACGGGGATATCACCGCTGAAAACCAGTGCTGGGGTGGACGCCAGTGGGAGTTCCAGTCCGAAGCGCAGAAAATCTGGTTCGAGCGCGCATTGGCCAAGGGCTATACTGTACCGACCTGGCCCAAGGAATATGGCGGAGCGGGCCTTTCCGCTGACGAAGCCAAGATTCTTGACGAAGAGCGCCAGGCAATCGACGCACGTAAACCGCTGAGCAACTTCGGTATTTCGATGCTCGGCCCCGCTTTGCTGGCTTATGGGACGCACGAGCAAAAAGAACAGCATTTGACAGGGATTGCGCGCGGCGAAATTCGCTGGTGTCAGGGCTATTCCGAGCCGGGTGCCGGGTCGGATTTGGCTTCGCTCAAGACAAAATGCGAGGACAAGGGTGATCATTGGCTGATCAACGGCCAGAAAGTCTGGACATCCAACGCCGATATTTCCGACTGGATCTTCTGTCTGGTACGGACCGACTTCGATGCTCCAAAGCATAAAGGCATAACCTTCATCCTGATGGATATGGCGAGCGAGGGCATCAGTGTGAAGCCGATCGTGCTCATTTCCGGCCATTCACCATTTTGCGAGACATTTTTCGACAATGTCAAAGTGCCGAAAAGCTATGGCGACAACAACGCGTCCGTCGTCGGCGAAGTCAATCGCGGCTGGGATGTGGCGAAGAACCTGCTGGTACACGAGCGCGGTATGCTCGGTACGATGTCGCCCTTGCGCGGAACGAGCGGACCGGAAAGCCTCGGCAAATTTGCTGCCGACAAAATCGGTCTGGATGCCGCTGGACGTCTCGACGATCCTGCTCTGCGTCAAAGCATAGCGCAGGCAGAGCTCGACAATTGGGCCTATAATCTGACCGTTGAGCGGATGACCGACGAAGCCAATGCGGGCAACGGTCTGGGCGCGAAATCGTCGATGCTGAAATATGTCGCTTCCGAGCTGACCAAGCGTGGCACCGAGTTGCGTATGGATATCGAAGGCACCGCTGCGGCAACTATCGGTGAAGATGGTATTGAATATGGCAGCCTCGCCAATAACTGGCTCTACAACCGGGCCTATTCGATCCTTGGTGGCACCACGGAGGTCCAGTTTAACATCATTTCCAAGCGCGTCTTGGGATTGCCGAGCGAATAGGGCGAAATACACATGCTGCTGATACTCAACGAAGAACAGGAAATGCTGCAGGATGCCGCGCGCGGTTTTCTGACGGAGAAAGCTCCGGTTTCCGCATTCCGGAAAGTTCGCGACGACAAGCCCGCGGACGGGTTCTGCCGTGAACTCTGGTCGGAAATGGCGCAAATGGGCTGGGCCGGAATCATCGTCGATGAAGAACATGGCGGCAGCGGATTTGGCTATGTCGGTGCCGGGGTGCTGGCGGAACAAATGGGCCGCAATCTTACCGCCTCGCCATTCTTCTCCACTTCCGTTCTGGGCGCGACCGCGATCCAGCAATATGGATCGGCAAAGCAGAAAGAGGAAAATCTCGCGGCGATCAGCAGCGGCGAGAAGTTATTTGCTCTGGCTGTCGATGAGGGGCCGCGGCATAATCCGAGCCGGATCGCATTCTCAGCCGAACCTTCTGGCAACGGCTTCACCCTTTCCGGTGCAAAAACCTTTGTTGCCGACGGCCATGTCGCTGACAAATTGATCATCGCTGCCCGCACATCGGGAGCGCAAGGCGATACGCACGGCATCACTTTGTTCCTGGTTGACGCAGATGCGCCCGAAATAACGCGCGAGCAAACACCGATGGTGGACAGCCGCAACGCTGCCAATATTTCGGTCGACGGCCTCGAAGTTACCGGCGATGATATATTGGGCGAACTGGATGGCGGCTATGGCGCGCTGGAGGGCATATTATCTGCCGGCCGCGCGGTGCTCAGCGCCGAGATGTCCGGTTCCGCGCAGCAGGTTTTCGGGGTTACCACGGACTATCTCAAGGAACGCGAGCAATTTGGCCAGAAAATCGGGTCCTTTCAGGGGTTGCAGCATCGGGCAGCCCATCTGGCGACCGAGATCGAGATGATGAAGTCGGCAGTACTGAAATCGCTAAAGGATCTCGACGAGGATTTTGACAGTGCCGGGATCACCTGTTCGCTGGCCAAGGCCAAGACCGGCCAAGTCGCACAGCTTGCGACCAAGGAAGCGATCCAGATGCACGGCGGCATTGGCGTTACCGACGAATATGATGTCGGCCTTTACTTCAAGCGCGTGCATGTCGCCCAGCAGATGTTTGGCGACGCCGGTTTTCACAGTGATCGCTGGGCCAAAAATTCCGGCTTTTGATCAGCCGCGGAGCGATCTAGACGGTTCTGACGGTCACATTGGCAGGACCAAAATGGGCCGTCATCTTGCGCACTTTGCCGGCTGGATCAAATTCGAAAATGTCGATCACGTCCACGATCAGGATCTGATCTCCCGGCCGTTTGATTTCGGCGCGGAACGGGAAAGCAGCTGCCTTTTCCGAAATGCGCACGGGACCGGTCAGCTCGACCTTGGCGCCGCCGGAAAATGCGTTGATATAAAATTCCAGGATATCGTCGCCACGTTTCGGCTCTGTGCCGACCGGGTCTTCGACTGCCGCATCATCGGAATAAATTGTCATTACCGCTGGCATGTCGCCTGCATTTATCGCGGCCAGATATTGGTCCACGATTTGCGTCATATGTTCCGGCGTCAGCATCAAGCATCCTTTCGTTTAAGATTATGCCGGAACTAGAGTGTCGGGGCCAGATAAGCCTCTGCTGAATTTGATAGGGAGAAGAATATGTCGGGTCAATTGGAGGGCAAGGTTGCGATAGTGACCGGCGGCGCATCGGGTATTGGTGCGGCGACGGTCGCGCGTTTTGTGCAGGAGGGTGCCAAAGTCCTGTCGACCGATGTTCAAGAAGGTCTTGGTCAATCCGTTGCTGACGAGGCCGGAGCAATGTTCATGGTTCAGGATGTGTCCGATGCCCAAGCATGGGATCGGGTGATGGAGAAGGTCAAAGACGAATATGGTCGGCTGGATATATTGGTCAACAATGCCGGAATCGTGATCGGCAAGACTATCGAGGATGTCGATCTCGAAAGCTGGCACCATTTGCTTGGCATCAATCTGACCGGTGTGATGCTGGGTTGCCAGAAAGCGATTGCCGCAATGAAAGAGAATCCCGGCGGGTCCTGTGGCTCGATCATCAACATTGCCTCGACCAGTGCATTCGCGGCGCTCCCTGGTGATGTGACATATACAGCCTCAAAAAGCGCGGTGCGGATGTTGTCCAAATCGGTGGCGGTCCATTGCGCGCAGAGCGGATTGAATATCCGGTGCAACAATCTGATTCCCGGGGCGACTCACACCGCCATTATCGACACGGCGGCGGAAAGTGTTCCTGGCATGGTCGAAATGGCAGCCGCCATGGCGCCGATGAACCGGATTGGGCAAGGCAGTGATCTGGCCGCAGCCGCCGTATATCTGGCGGGCGATGACAGCAGCTTTGTCACCGGTAGCGATCTGCTGGTCGATGGCGGTATGCTGGCAGTGCATCCTGGCTATTAGCGCGTGATTATCCTAGCCGTTTTGGCAGTTAATGGCTTCCCGCTTTCCCCCTTATAGGATGTACAGAAAAGGGAGAGATCTTCGTGAGCGCACAACCGATTGCCGACAATCTGTTTACCGAGGACATGAACGCACTCATCGGTGCGCGAAACAAGGAAACCGGGCAGATATTTTTTCCCCTGCCATTGAATCCGGCGGACAATATCGAACCGATAGCGCTGGCCACGCGCGGGACAGTCTGGACCTATACGGTTCAGCGTTTTCCGCCCAAGCCCCCTTATATCGGACCCACTGAGCCCGAGAAATTCAAACCTTATGTGGTCGCCTATGTCAGCCTGCCGGGCCAGACGATGGTCGAATCGCGTTTAACCGGTATTGACCCGGATGATGTCAAAATCGGCATGGAGGTCGAGTTTACGGTGATCCCGCTGGATCCCGATGCGCCGCCAGAAGAGCAATTGCTTATCCATGCCTTCAAACCTGTTCAGGGAGAATAATCATGTCAGACGTTTGCATCGTAGGAGCAGGCATTCACCCCTTTGGCCGGACCGAAGGACGTGACGGCATGGACCAGGGAATTTTCGCGGTCAGGCAGGCACTTGCCGATAGCGGTATCGAATGGAAAGATGTCGAGTTCGCCTTTGGCGGTTCGGCGGCTTCGGGCAGCGCAGATAATATGGTGTCGCAGCTGGGCCTGACCGGCATCCAGTTTATTAATGTCTCCAATGGTTGCGCGACCGGCGGATCGGCCCTCAACGCTGCGGTGAGCGCGATCAAGTCGGGCGAATATGAAATGGGCATGGCGGTCGGTTTCGATAAACATCCGCGCGGTGCATTTAACGCCGACCCGTCAGATTACGGTCTGCCCAACTGGTATGGCGAAGCCGGCTATATGCTTACCGTGCAGTTTTTCGGTGCGAAGATCATGCGCTATCTGCATGAGCATAATATCAGCCGGGAGACGCTCGGCAGGGTTGCTCAAAAAGCCTTCCGCAACGGCGTGAAAACCGATCATGCATGGCGGCGCAGCGAGGTTGACCTGGAAACGATCATGAATGCGCCGATGATCTGCGACCCGCTGACAAAATATATGTTCTGTGCGCCTGCGGAAGGGGCTGTCGCGCTGATATTGGCGAGTGAGAAAAAGGCCAGGGAATTGGGCGTTCCGATAATCCGGCTCAAGTCTTCCGTGATGCGTACGCGGCCAGCCGGATCCTTCGAGGTCTTTGCCGCATCGATTGACAACGAACGGGGTGGAACAGCAACCGGAATAGCTTCCAAGGCGGCCTTCGAACAGGCCGGCATGGGGCCGGAAGATATTGATATCGCCCAGCTGCAGGACACGGAATCCGGTGCGGAAATCATGCACATGGCGGAAAACGGATTTTGCAAGCCCGGCGAACAGGAGCAGTGGCTGCTCGAAGGACGCAGCGAGATCAACGGCACTTTGCCGATCAACACAGATGGTGGCTGTCTCGCTTGCGGCGAACCGGTTGGCGCGTCCGGTTTGCGCCAGGTATATGAAAATGTCGTTCAGTTGCGAGGAACAGCGGGCGCGCGGCAGGTGCCGGGCGATCCCAAAACCGCCTATACCCAAGTCTATGGCGCACCGGGCGTATCTGCCGTAACGATTCTCCAAAGATAGGAGATTCGATGACCAAAGAAATCAGCGCCGAGGCGCATGACATGGCTGAACGGGTTGAGAAGTTCGTTCGCGACAAAATTTTTGCTTATGAAAAGGACGTGCGCTGCGAGGATCACGGTCCGACCGATGAGCTGGTCCAGGAAATGCGCGTGCTCGCCAGGGAAGCCGGTGTCCTGACGCCGCATATTCGCGAGGATGGCAGCCATCTGACGCATCTGGAAACGGCGCTTGTTTTGCGCAAGTCCGGATTGTCGCCGCTGGGGCCGCTGGCGGTTAATACGTTCGCGCCGGACGAGGGCAATATGTATCTGCTCGGAAAATGCGCGTCGCCGGAGCAGAAAGAGCGGTTCCTGGAACCACTGGTTTCCGGACGGGAACGCTCGGCCTTTTTCATGACCGAACCGGCCAGTGAAAATGGCGCTGGTTCCGATCCGATGATGATGCAGACGACTGCGAAGCCCGATGGCAACCACTGGGTGATCAATGGCCGCAAGACTTTCATCACCGGCGCAAAAGGCGCGAAGGTCGGGATCATCATGGCGAAGTCTGACGAAGGCGCGACCATGTTTCTCGTCGACCTTCCCGATCCGGCGATCAAGATTGAGCGGGTGCTGGACACGATCGACAGCTCGATGCCCGGCAGCCATTCGGTTGTGAATATTGATAATCTCCGCGTTCCTGCCGACCAGATGCTCGGCGAAAGCGGTGAAGGTTTCAAATATGCGCAGGTTCGATTGTCTCCGGCCCGCCTGACTCATTGCATGCGCTGGCTCGGTTGCTGTGACCGGGCACAGGAAATTGCCATTGACTATGCCTGCAAACGGCAAGCATTCGGCAAGCCGCTTATCGACCATGAAGGTGTCGGCTTCATGCTGGCGCAGAACCAGATTGATCTCAAGCAGGCTGAGTTGATGATCGACTGGTGCGCAGAGGTACTGGATACCGGCGCATTGGGCACCACCGAAAGCTCGATGGCTAAGGTTGCTGTTTCCGAGGCTTTGTTCCGCATCGCCGACAATTGCGTCCAGGTGATGGGCGGTACCGGACTGAGCAAGGATACAGTGGTCGAGCAAGTGTTCCGCGAAGTGCGCGCTTTCCGCGTCTATGACGGCCCGACCGAAGTCCACAAATGGTCGCTCGCCAAGAAAATCAAGAAATCCCACCAAATCGCGAATGAAGGATAATATATGACCACGAACCGCAAATTCACGCTCGTCAGTCGCCCGGTTGGCGAGCCCAAGGAAAGCGATTTTGCGCTGATCGAGGAGGATTTGCCGGAACTCTCTGATGGTTCGTTTCTGGTCCGCAATCATTATATCTCTCTAGATCCGGCCCAGCGCGGCTGGATGAGCGATGCGGAAAGCTATATGCCGCCGATTGCTTTGGGCGCTGCGGTTACGGCCAGCAGCGTCGGTCGGGTCGCCGAATCCGAAAACCCCGACTTCCCAGTTGGGCAGTGGGTTGTCGGTCTAGGCGCGATGGAAGAATATTCCGTGGTCGAAGCTGGCGGATTTACATCGCCAGTAGATGCCTCGCTGGTTCCGTCTCCGACCAATTTTCTGTCGGTTCTCGGCGCGGTCGGGATGACCGCCTATTTCGGCATGATCGACGATGGCAAGCCCAAGGCTGGCGACACTTTGCTGGTAACCGGCGCCGCTGGTGCGGTTGGTTCGCTGGTTGGCCAGATCGGCAAGATCAAGGGCTGCCGTGTTATCGGCATTGCCGGTGGCGCAGATAAATGTCGCCGCCTGATCGAGGATTATGGTTTCGATGCAGCGATAGACTATCGCGGCAAGAGCCAGGCCGACCTGGAAAAGGAAATCGCGGCGGCAGCCCCCGATGGTGTCGATATCATCTGGGAAAATGTGGGCGGTGAAATTCTCGACGCCGGGATCACTGCGATCAACGAATATGGCCGCGTCGTGCTTTGCGGCCTGATCAGCGAATATAACAGTCCGGAACCTGTTGGTATTCGCAATCTCTGGTATCTGATCTCGCGTCAGGCGACGATCAAGGGCTTCCTCGTTCGCGATTATCCACCCCGGTTTGCCGAAGGCATTGCAGAAATGGGTAAATGGCTCGCCGAGGGCAAGATCAAGCATGACGAGGATATCGATAAGGGTATCGAAAACAGCTATGCTGCCTTCATGAAACTATTCTCCGGGGCCAATCAGGGCAAGATGATCCTCGACGTATCGCCGGCAGAATAGAAGGAAGTTTGACCATGTCCGATAGCAAGCAACAGGTTCTCGACTTTATCGATGCCTGGAACCGGCTGGATTATGACGCAATCTATGCGGCCATGGCGGACGATATTTTCTACCATAATATCCCGATGGAACCCTGTGTCGGTATCGACGCGGTCAAAGCATTCTTTGATGGCTCCGGCATGGGTTCCGATGGCGCGGAATGGATCGTCCACCACATTGTCGCCGAGGGCGACACGGTGTTGACCGAACGCACCGACAAGTTCCGGATCAACGGACAGTGGATTGCCATCCGCGTGATGGGCACGTTCGAAATGCGCGAAGGCAAAATCGCCAAATGGCGTGACTATTTCGATCTCGCGGAATTCCAGAACCAGATGGCGGCCGCAATGGGGGCGGCCGCCTCCTGAGGTCAGGCTGGCTTGTAGAGCACGCCATTGTCGACCGGATATTCGCCAGCGGTCATAAAGCGCGATTCATCGCTGGCCAGATAGACGCATAGAGCCGCAACATCATTGGGGTGACCCAGTTCGCCGATCTCTATCATTCCGGTTGCCGGGGTTTCTCCGCCACCCGCACCGACCGCTTCCTGCCGTACCATCGGCGTATCTATGCCGGCCGGATGGAGGCTGTTGCAACGGATCGGATAATCCTGTTCCTTGCAATGCAGAGCGACCGATTTTGTCATCGACCGGACGCCGCCTTTGGCTGCACTATAGGCGACGAATGGCGAATAGCCCTGTAAGGCCGCCATCGAACTCATGTTGATGATTGAGCTGGGCTGATCATTAGATTTCATCACTTTGATCGCGCTACGGCATCCCAGAAATACACCGTCGAGCATGATAGAAGTCTGTTTGCGGAACAGTTCGAGCGAGCAATCCTCGATCGTGCCGGGAATGACGAGACCGGCATTGTTGACCAGAATATGCGGCGCGCCGAATGCGTCAGCCGTTGCCGCGAATATCTCATCCCAGCGGTGCTCATCAACAACATCCTGTTGAAGAGCAATTGCATTGGCGCCAATTGCTTCGGCAACCTTTGTGACGGCTTCCATATCAATGTCGGTCAGAACGACTCGAGCGCCTTCTGCAGCAAATGTTTCGCTGATCGCTTTTCCGAGGCCCGAACCGGCTCCTGTTACGATGGCAATTTTTCCATTGAGGCGATCCATTTTGTTTCTCTCCGAATTCTGAACTGTTACCCCGCTATAGGCGTCGAGATATCGGTCGGTGCAATCCCTATTATCGTTAGCACTATCGCTAGTGCCATTGCCGATTAATGGCAGAAAACGAACAAATGTTGCGCAAAAATCACAGTTCTCCGCATTTGCTATCAAATTGGCTAGCAGAGCGATCCGGAACTCACGCTTAAGACCGCGCCAATGGAAGGCGAGCATAACCGCTACCGATCTTCGAGCAGGCTTCAGCCGAAAAACATCGACCATAGGGAGAGAACAATGACCAGAGATCCGTCACATAAAAATTCAGTCTTGGAAAGCAAGACAGCCAAATCACTATTATTGGGGTCCGTCGCAACCTTGGCATTCGCCGGGCTTGCTACGCCAGCTTTAGCGCAGGACGCTGATGCGTGGGACGACAGCAACGTGATCACCGTTGTAGCCCGTAAGCAAACTGAATCCTTGCAAGAAGTACCGGTGACTGTGACCGCCATTGGCGCCGATACGCTTGAAAAATTCCAGGTCAATGAAATCGCTGACGTGGTAAGCCGCGTTCCCGCGCTCAACGTGCAGGTCGGTGGTTCCGGTTCCGGTGGTCAGATCAGCTTGAGAGGCGTTGGTTCTTCCAATATCTCCGCTTCATTTGACTCTGCCGTGGCATTTGATTTTGACGGCGTTCAGGTCAGCACCATGCGGATCGTTCAGGCCGGTTTTTTTGATGTCGAGCAAATCGATATTTTGAAAGGACCACAATCGCTGTTCTTCGGTAAAAGTGCGTCTGCCGGTGTTTTCGCTATCCGTTCCGCCAACCCTACCCGGGAATGGGAAGTGGCTGGCAAGGCTTCTTACGAATTTGAAGAAAATGGCTACACCATCGGTGGCCATATCTCCGGACCGCTCACCGACACACTCGGTATTCGCGTAGCGGGGCAGTATCAGGACATTGAAGACTATGTGAAAGTTCAACCCGGCACGCCGGCGTTCAATCCTGATGGTACTTTCAGAGACAGTCGGGGTCTTAGCAACTTTGTCGGTCGCGCAACGCTGCAATGGGATCCAGTTGATAATTTCAACGCAAATCTGAAATTGAACTACGTCAGAAACAGAAGTGATGGTGCTGATTCCCATACCGACATAAGCTGTGGTGCCAATGGCGTCGCCGATCCCGTTTACCTGCTGTCTGGTTCGCTCGTTATTCCTTCCAACGCGGATTGTAATGCCACTGACGGTCTTTACGGCATGTCAGACGGCGCTGCCGCATTGGTCAGCAATGTTCCAACCGGCTCCGGTGGCGACAATACGAGTTTTGAAAATGGCATACCATTCGGCAAAACGGACATTTTCTTTGGCCGATTGAAGTGGGACCTTGATCTGAGCGAGACGCTTACATTGTCATCGGTGTCCGGTTATCTCAGCCTGGATGCAGTAGACACCGATTGTTATGCTTATACCGGTGAGCTTTCGCCTGGTGTTGCCGGTAACGCAGGTTGTAGTGACCCGGTTAATAAGACCGAGCAATATACCCAGGAATTGCGTATCACCAGTGACTTTGACGGTATGTTTAATTTCATGCTGGGTGCATTTTACGAAACCAGAGATATTGATTTCAATACATCACAACAGGGTGTGAACATCTCTTTCGTGGCGCCCGATCCGGTCACCGGCTTCACTTATGACTGGTATAAAAAACAGAATACCAAAACCGAAGCGCTATCATTTTTCGCCAGTGCCACACTGGATTTGACAGACCAGTTGCAGCTGTCCGGCGGCTTGCGTTGGACCGACGAAAGCAAGGTTTCGACGATCAGCGTTCCTTATGTTCATTCGTTCCTGTCCGCGACGCCTGCCTTTATCAGCAGCGGTTTCTTCTCGGGACCGATCAAATTCTCGGACTCGAACTTCTCGCCAGAAGCATCGATCAAATATCAGGCGACGCCGGACATCAACGTCTATGCGTCTTTCAAGACCGGATTTAAATCGGGCGGCATCGACAATAGCGCGCTGCCATCGAACAGCCTGCTTGGATTTAACGATCCGGACCCGGCTGTTCGTCAGAGCGTAGCGGATGCGTTGAAATTTGATTCCGAAACGGGATTGGGCGGCGAAATCGGTGTTAAGACACAGTTTGCGGACCGTACAATCACTTTGAACACTTCGGTTTTCTATTATGTATTTGATGATCTTCAGGTGCAGAATTTTGATGCCGCAGCGGTTCAGTTCCAGACCTTCAACGCCAGCCAGCTAACGACGCAGGGTGTTGATGTTGAATGGGGATGGCGCACACCAGTACAAGGTTTGAACCTTTCCGGTTCTGTCGCTTATACGGATGCAGAATTTACCGCTCCGTTTGTGACAACCTCGGGTGAAGATATTAACGGCCGGTCTGCAGCACGTGCTCCAAAATTTGCAGCGAATGCGGCATTTGATTGGACCATACCCATGGGTGATGCCGTGGAAGTGGGCTTAAACGGTAACCTTCAATATAGCGGTTCTTACTTCACCAACGAAGATTCAGCATCCGACACTGTACAGGACAGCTACGTGTCGATTGATGGTTCGATTTCTGTAGGTGATCCAGACGGGAAATGGAAATTGTCCCTGGTTGGCGTAAACTTGACCGACGAAATCTGGATCAACACCAGCGCAGGTCGTCCGTTCCTCGAGCCAGGCGTGGGTGATGATGAAGTCTGGACACAAAATCGTGGTCGCCAGGTTTTTGTGGAAGCTGCATTTAAATTCTGATTAACTTCCTGTTGATCTAAACTGGCCGGGACAGCTTGCTGTACCCGGCCTTTTCTTTTGCGGCTAATGAATAGCCATAATGAGAGTGGCAACGGTCATAGAGTGACCGTTAGAAGACACGGAAAATCAATCAAAGGAGCGGATTGCATGGGACGTCTAGAAGGAAAAAGAGCGGTTGTTTTGGGAGCTGCGGGTCGGGACAATATGGGGCAGGTGATTGCCAAGCGCCTGCACGATGAAGGCGCTGACGTGCTGGTTGCTGGACGCAAGGAGGACGAACTGAAACGTTTCGCTGAAGAACTCGGCGGCCATTATGCGCTATGTGATCTTACCAATGAGGCGGATATCAAGGCTCTTGGCGAGAGCGCCAAAAGCAAGATGGGCGGCGTTGATATTGCCATCAATGCGACCGGTCTGGGCTTTCTCAAACCCTTCCTGGAAAACACCAAGGAAGAGCTGGAAACGATGTCGGCGCTGCAGCTGGTCGGGCCATTCCAATTCTATCAGGAAATGATCAAGGCGATGGATGACGGCGGATCGATCATCCAGATCAGTTCGGCCACCGCGACGATCATGCTAAATGATCATGCCGCCTATATGGGCACGAAAGCGGCCACCGATCATATCATTCGCTGCGTTGCCCATGAATTTGGTGATCGCGGGATTAGAGCCAACAGCATTTCACCCGGTCTCACACGGACGCCGATGACGGCCGGTGTCGATCAGGTGCCGGGGCTGGTTGAATCGTTCGAAGCGCGCTATCCGCTCGGTCGCATCGGAACCAGCGAAGATATCGCTGCCGCTGCTGTATTCCTGGCCAGCGACGAATGTTTCATGACCGGCGAGAATTTGCAGGTTAACGGCGGGCTGTGCCTGCGCGGCAATCCGACCCGCAAGGATCAGGAACTGATGATGGGGGCTGTCGCCGCCGCGTCCTGACCCTAGTCTATCGGCCTGAACCGCTTCTGGAAGTGCGGCCGGATCCTGAGGAACTGTTTGTACAGGGCTTCGAGGATCGGCAGCACGCCCGGAATGCGGGCAAGCTGGCCCAGTGGCTGCATGACCGGGATGGCACGCCACATGGCGGCAAAGGCTGCCGCGCCTGACAATATCTGCCCGTCTTCCGAAGCGTGAAAGCGGTCGAGCATCAATTGCCGGTCGAGCGGACAGGATGCAGCTGGCGTTGCGATGTCGATGAAGGTGATGGCGTCGCGCCGGTCCAGTTTGCGCATCAGGGCGATTTCCCGGATGCACAGTGGGCAGGCGCCATCATACCAGACGGTTACGTGGCTCATCGATCCTGCTTCGTCACCGAGGCTATGCGTCATGTCTGTCTCGCCATCATTGCAGCAGACATCTAACCGACAGAATGCTCCTTCGCCATATGGCCCAAAGGCCTAAGGTCAGGCGAAGCTAAACGTCCAGATTGGCGACGTTCAACGCATTGTCGACGATGAATTCGCGCCGCGGTTCAACCACTTCGCCCATCAGCTTGGTGAAGATATCATCGGTCACATCGGCCTGTTCTACGGTCACCTGAAGCAGCGAGCGCACTTCGGGATCGAGGGTCGTTTCCCAAAGCTGTTCGGCGTTCATTTCGCCGAGACCCTTGTAGCGGGAAATGGCGAGGCCCTTGCGGCCTGCCGCCATGACGGTGTCGAGCAGTTCGGAGGGGCGGGTGATCAAAGTACCTTCCGACCCGACGCCATCCTCGTCCGCAGTTTCCGCGTCGCTGGCAGTCGATTTGACCAGCCGGCTGCCGCTATTATAGGTCGCGGATTCTTCGGATGCAAGGCGGTGGAGTTTGCGGGCTTCGGCGCTTTCCAGAAATTTCGCTTCGATAATGTGATGATCGGTGACGCCGCGCCAGAAACGCTGGAAGAGATAGCCGCCTTCTTCGGAAACCTGACCCGACCAGCGGCCTTCCTCGTCAACCTTGTCCATCCAGGCAGCAGTCGCGTCGACTGCGGCTTGCCGTTCCGCATTGCCGTGATCCGGATTGAGAGCGCCGGTGAGCGCCATTCCCTCGACAATGGTGCTGTCATAGCGCCGCGGTACATAAGTCATCAGGCTGCGCATTCTGCGGGCATGTTCGATCAGACCGCGCAGGTCTTCACCGCTCCGCGCGCCTTCGGCTGTTTGCAGGATCATGCCACTCAGTCCGGCATTTACCAGATATTGGTCGAGCGCATTGTCGTCCTTGAGATAGACCTCGCTCTTGCCCTTGCCGACTTTGTAGAGCGGTGGCTGGGCGATGTAGAGATGACCGTTCAATATGATCTCTGGCATCTGCCGATAGAAGAAGGTCAGCAGCAAGGTTCGAATATGCGCGCCGTCGACGTCAGCATCGGTCATGATGACGATCTTGTGATAGCGCAGCTTTTCCAGATTGAAATCGTCACGGCCAATGCCGGTGCCCATCGCCTGGATCAGTGTGCCGACTTCTTTGGACGAGAGCATCCGGTCAAAGCGGGCCCGTTCGACGTTGAGGATCTTGCCCTTGAGCGGCAGGATTGCCTGATACATGCTGTCGCGGCCTTGTTTGGCCGATCCGCCAGCAGAGTCCCCTTCCACCAGGAACAGTTCGCATTTGCTCGCGTCTTTTTCGCGGCAATCGGCAAGCTTGCCGGGCAGTGAAGCGATATCCATCGCGCCTTTGCGCCGGGTCAACTCGCGCGCTTTTTTAGCCGCTTCGCGGGCAGCAGCGGCATCAATCACCTTCTGGATGACCATTGCGGCATTTTGCGGATTTTCTTCCAGCCATTCGGCTAGCTTGTCAGCCATCAGGCTTTCCAGCGGCTGGCGCACTTCGGACGAGACCAGCTTGTCCTTGGTCTGCGAGCCGAATTTCGGGTCGGGCAGTTTGACCGACACGATGGCGGACAGACCTTCGCGCATGTCGTCGCCGGTCAGCTTGACCTTCTCTTTTTTGAGCGCGCCGGAGCTTTCGGCATAATTGTTGAGCGTCCGGGTCAGCGCCGAGCGGAAGGCCGCCAGATGGGTGCCGCCGTCGCGCTGCGGGATATTGTTGGTGAAGCAGAGGACATTTTCATAATAGCTGTCGTTCCATTCCAGCGCGACGTCGATGATGACATCATCGCGGTCGCCGTGAATGGCGATCGGCTCTGGCACCAGCGGCGTCTTGTTGCGGTCGAGATATTGAACAAAGGCAGCGATCCCGCCTTCGTAGAACAGGTCGATTTCCTTCACCTCTTCATGCCGCGCGTCGCGCAATATGATGTGCACGCCGCTGTTCAGGAAAGCGAGTTCGCGGTAGCGATGCTCGAGCTTTTCAAAATCGAATTCGGTGATCTTGAAGGTCGCGGGAGACGGGAAGAAAGTGACTTTAGTCCCCTTTTTGAACCCGGTCTTGTTGTCCGCGGCCGGGGCATCGCCGACAACCTTCAGCGGCCTTACGGCATCGCCGAATTCAAAGCGCATATTATGCTCTTTGCCGTCGCGCCAGATGTCTAGTTCCAGCCATTCCGATAGCGCGTTGACCACCGATACGCCGACGCCGTGGAGGCCGCCGGAGACCTTGTAGGCATTGTCGTCGGAGGTATTCTCGAACTTGCCGCCGGCGTGCAGCTGGGTCATGATGACCTCGGCTGCCGAGACGCCTTCTTCGGTGTGCATGCCGGTTGGAATGCCGCGGCCATTGTCCTCGACCGAGACGCTGCCGTCGGCGTTGAGGGTGATCAATATCAGGTCGCAATGGCCGGCGAGGGCCTCGTCGATCGCGTTATCCGATACCTCGAACACCATGTGATGCAGGCCGCTGCCGTCATCGGTGTCACCGATATACATTCCGGGGCGTTTGCGGACCGCGTCCAGGCCTTTAAGAACCTTGATGGAATCCGCGCCATATTCGTTTTGATTGGAAGATTTGGAAGCATCTTCCGGCATTTCGTTTTTGCTGATGTCATTCATGCCGCAACCATAGCCGCTGGAACCGGCAAACCCAAGGGAAATGTAGGATTTCGGGATATTAAAATCGCGTCAAATCAGAGCTTTATATTGGTTTGAGATTGGAAAGACAATAATCGCACAAAGCCTTGATTATCAAAATGGATAGGGGTGGGAAATGACGGGATGGTGAAGGCCTGAAAGCCTATGCTGGAAAGCCCTTTGTCACGTCGCGCCTTTGTGCAAAACAGGGATCTTATTCCCGTTTTTGCGCAAAATGATGACCGAAAATGACCTAGAGGAACCAATATATGACCAATCCTGCCGATATGGTGCCCTTTGCCAAAACGATGGGCATCACGATTACCGAAATGGGCAAGGACCTTGTCCGCGGCGAGATGCTGGTGCGACCGGAAATCTGCACCGCCGGAAACGGGCGCGGCAGTCCCAGCATCCATGGCGGCGCGGTCATGACCTTTGCCGATGTGCTCGGCGCGTTCGGCGGTTTTGCCAATCTTCCCGAGGGATCGAACGGCACCACGACATCGGAAAGCAAAACCAATTTCCTGAACGCCGCGCCCGAGGGCAGCATCGTCTACGGCGAAGCAGTGCCGTTCAAGGTCGGCCGACGCCAGTCGGTCTGGCAGACAAAAATTACGCTGGAAGACGGAACGTTGGTGGCGGTGGTGACGCAGACGCAGATTGTGCTGTGAGGGATCGTATATTCCCATCGATGTTGCCACATGCGCCGTGCATGCTGAACGCGCAGTAGCCTGGCTGCGCACCGTTCGTCCTGAGCTTGTCGAAGGACGCTGGAGACCGCGCAGGTGCTTCGACAGGCTCAACACGAACGGTATAGCAATGTTCGTCGGGGGCTGGATGCGAAAGGCAACGGAATTGGCTGCGACCAGCTCAGCCCCGAGACTATCCTTGCCCCAATTTAATCGCAGCTTCCCAAAGGCCCCGCTTTTGCGCTAAACCATGGCCATGAACAATACCCTGCTCGCCGTCTCCCTTTTATGTCTGGCAACCACAGCCTGCTCCGAATCCACCCAGGTCAGCGACGATCTGGCCGAAAGCAGCTCCTATACCGACAATCCGACCGGTAGGACCGAGCGGGTCGAGACCGGGCCGACGGCCAAGCCGGTGCGCATCGGCGAGGGCGGTCCGCGGTTCGATGCCTGCCAGTCGGTCGGCGAAGTCGGCCGCCATGTCAGCGGATCGCTGCCGGTGCTCAGCGCACCCTTTGACGCCGCCGAAAAAATCGACAGCCTTGCCGCCGGCCAGACCGTTTACATCTGTACCCGCAGTATCGACCAGCAATGGTTCGGCATTGTCTACGACAAGCCAGCCGATCTTGCGGCGAGCGCGCCCGTCGATTGCGGCGTATCCTCTCCGGTGCGCGCCAAACGCAATTACGACGGCCCGTGCAAGAGCGGCTGGGTCGAGAGCACTTATGTGGTGCTGGTCGCGGGTTAGGCTGCCGCGACTGATGAATTTCGGCGCACCGACCTTCAAACTGGGTCTCAAACGCATCGTCAATAACCATCACCCTTAGCGCCTTAGCGTCTTCGCGTGAAAATTTTCCCCACCTGTTCAAAAGAACAAGCCGCGCCGAAAGCGATTGCATCTCGAGCCGATATGCGGAATTAATCGCTTGATGAAATATATAGAACCCGCCCGCTATCTCGAGCAGCCCTTTGGCCATCTCGCTGATCTGATCAACGCCCATGCCGTCAACCAGCCCGACCGGATCGCGCTGGATGACAGTGATGAGAAACTGAGCTGGGCTGAAACGGCTGCGCAGGTCAACCGGATTGCGGCGCAGTTGCAGGCGGATGGTCTGCAGAAGGGGCAGGCGGTTGCGATTCTCGGGACGACCACGGTGCGTTATGCGCTCGCCTATCTCGGCGCGATTGTTGCGGGTGGTTGTGCGGCGCCGCTGACCACTTCGGCGACACCGACGCAGTTGGCGAACATGATGGCGGACAGCGGCGCGATGCATCTGTTTATCGATAGTGCCAAGCGTGCCGAACTGCTGGAGAGTGGCGAAAAATTGCCTGCGCTCAAACATGTCATGCTGGACCAGGCAACAGACAACGCACCGATGATCCTCGACTGGATGGCAGGCGACGGTGCGACGCCGGCCGACTTAGGTGCCGGCCCGAAAGACCCCTATAATATCATCTATTCCAGCGGCACCACCGGCACGCCCAAGGGCATTGTCCACAGCCGCCAGATGCGCTGGTATCATGCGGCGGTGGGTGAGGCGACCGGCTATGGTCAGCCGGGGCAGGTCACATTGCTATCGACGCCGCTCTATTCGAATACGACGCTGGCGCTGCTCACGCCGACCATTGCCTATGGCGGGACGCTGGTGCTGATGGGCAAGTTCGATTGCCAGCGCTGGCTGGAACTGGCGCAGGAACATCGTGCCAGCCACACGATGCTGGTGCCGGTCCAATATCAGCGGCTGATGGATTTCGAAGGTTTTGACGATTTCGATCTGAGTGCCATGACGCATAAATATTGCACCAGCGCGCCTTTCTCTGCGGAGCTCAAGGCGGAAGTGCTGAAGCGCATGCCGGGCGGGCTGATCGAGATTTATTCGATGACCGAGGGCGGCGTGGTCTGTCTGTTGCTGTGCCACGAGCATCCCGACAAATTGCACACGGTCGGCATCGCCTGGGGCGGCAGCGAGGTTATTACGATCGACGAGCAGCTCAACCGTCTGCCCGCTGGTGAAATGGGCGAGCTGGTCGGCCGGTCGCAGACGATGATGTCGGGCTACAAGAACCAGCCGGAGAAGACCGAGGAAGCCAGCTGGTATGACGAGAACGGCGACCGCTGGCAGCGGATGGGCGATATCGGCAAGGTCGACGAGGATGGCTTCATCACCCTGATGGGCCGGACCAAGGACATGATCATCTCGGGCGGCTTCAATATCTATCCGCGCGATCTGGAAGAAGCGCTGATGGCGCAGCCGGGTGTCGCCGATGCCGCCGTGATCGGTGTGGCTTCGCGGCAATGGGGCGAGACGCCGGTCGGTTTTGTGGTCGCCGATGCCGGGGTGACGCTGGACCTGGAGGCGCTGAAGGCCGCTACCAACGCGAATCTCGGCAAGACCCAGCGGGTCTCCGAGCTTCGTCTGATCGACGAATTGCCGCGCAGTCATATAGGCAAGATATTGAAGACAGAGTTGCGGGATATGGTCGAGGGGTAGAATGTGCCCCCGCGCAGGCAGGGGCACCGCTCGGCTATTTTGTCGAGGCAACCTAGTTTGAAGAGGGGCGTTACCGATCCATGTTGATGACCTTTCTTGTCGTGGTGGTGGTTTCGGCGGCGCTGATAGCGGGCGCGCTCTGGGGCGTTTACGGCAAAATATCGAGCAAGACCGAAGGCTTTGTCATTGCCCTGGCCGGCGGTGCGCTGATTGTTTCGCTGGTCAGCGAGATGATCCAGCCCGCCGTCGAGCAAAGCAATCTCTGGGTCGGGCTGGGCTCGGTTGCGGCCGGAGCGACTGTATTCTCCGTCGTCGATTACTGGATTGATGAAAAATGGGGAGCGGAAGGCGGCGGTGGCTTGCTGGCGGCGATCACGCTCGACGGTGTGCCGGAAAATCTGGCGCTCGGGGTCGCTCTGATCGGGGCGGCGCCGATTGAAGTGGCGGCGCTGGCCGGATCGATCCTGCTGTCCAACCTTCCCGAAGCCGCAGGCGGGGCCAAGCAGATGGTCAGCAACGGGCTGTCCAGGGGCAAAACGCTGGGGCTCTGGGCGATGACCGCGCTGATCTTGTCAGCCGCAGCGATCATCGGATATTTCGCGCTGGAAGGCGTTTCCCCGCATGTGCTGGCCGCGACCCGCTGTTTCGCCGCTGGCGCGGTGGTCGCCTCGCTCGCCACCGAGGTTTTCCCTAAAGCCTATAAAGAGGATCAGCATATGGCCGGTGTCGCCACGGCAATCGGCGTGATATTGGCGGTATTCCTCGGCGAACTTGCTACGGGCTGAGGCGGGCCGGCTTTTGCGGCGACATTCGACAAAGGCACTAGACTCAAAAGGGGCGGCCCACTAAGCGCCTAAGCCATGTCCATAGCTCATGAAGAAACCATTCTGATCGTCGATTTCGGCTCTCAGGTCACGCAGCTTATCGCCCGCCGGGTGCGCGAGGCGGGAGTCTATTCGGAGATCGCTCCGTTCAACACTGCGGAAGAGGCCTTTCACCGGCTGAAACCCAAAGGAATCATCCTGTCGGGATCGCCCGCCGGGGTGCCCGACGAAGGCAGCCCGCGCGCGCCGGATGTGATTTTCGAAAGCGGCCTGCCGATCCTCGGCATCTGCTATGGCCAGCAGGTGATGACGCACCAGCTTGGCGGCACGGTGGAATCGGGTGCCGGCGGTGAATTTGGCGGCGAATTTGGCCGGGCCTTCATCGAGATTAGCGAAGAATGCGTCTTGTTCGATGGCCTCTGGAAGGTCGGCGAGCGGCATCAGGTGTGGATGAGCCACGGTGACAAGGTCACCGAATTCGCGCCGGGCTTCCGGATTGTCGCGACCACCGAAGGCGCGCCTTTCGCGCTGATCGCCGATGACGAGCGGCGCTATTATGGCACGCAGTTCCACCCCGAGGTTGTGCACACGCCCGACGGCGGCAAGATGATCGCCAATTTCGTCCGTCATGTCTGCGGCTGTGCCGGCGACTGGACGATGGCGGAATATAAGGACGCCAAGATCGCCGAAATCCGCGAACAGGTTGGCGACAAGAAAGTCATTTGCGGCCTGTCCGGCGGCGTCGACAGTTCGGTGGCGGCGATCCTGATTCACGAAGCGATTGGCGACCAGCTGACCTGCGTCTTTGTCGATCATGGCCTGCTGCGGATGAACGAGCGCGAGCAGGTCGAAACCCTGTTCCGCGACCATTATAATATCCCGCTGGTTGTGGTTGATGCCGAGGCACGTTTCATGAAGGGCCTTGCCGGTGTCTCTGACCCCGAGAAGAAACGCAAATTTATCGGCGGCGAATTTATCGAAGTGTTCGACGAGGAATCGGCCCGTGTCGGCGGCGCGGATTTCCTGGCCCAGGGCACGCTTTATCCGGATGTGATCGAGAGCGTTTCGTTCACCGGCGGGCCGAGCGTGACGATCAAGTCGCACCATAATGTTGGCGGGCTTCCGGAACGCATGAACATGAAGCTGGTCGAACCGTTGCGCGAATTGTTCAAGGACGAGGTCCGCGATCTCGGTCGCGAGCTTGGCCTGAACGACCAGTTTGTCGGACGGCATCCTTTCCCCGGACCGGGCCTCGCGATCCGCATTCCCGGCGAAGTGACCAAGGAACGCTGCGATATATTGCGCAAGGCGGATGCGATCTATCTTGAGGAAATCCGCAGCGCCGGATTATATGACGCGATCTGGCAGGCCTTCGCCGTATTGCTGCCGGTCAAGACCGTCGGCGTAATGGGCGACCAGCGCACCTACGATAACGTTTGCGGCCTGCGTGCCGTCACCAGCACCGACGGCATGACCGCCGACGTCTACCCTTTCGACGCCAGCTTCCTGACCCGCGTATCGACGCGGATCGTCAACGAGGTGAAGGGGATCAACCGGGTGGTTTATGATTATACCAGCAAGCCGCCTGGGACTATTGAGTGGGAATAAATCGGAAAGAGCGGGCATCCGGGGGATGCACGCCCGATTTATTTGGCGACGTGAGGAGCCGCGCCTAGGTGGGCCGCTTGCTAAGGTTTTTGGGAATTAGCATTCCCATTAGTTACTTGATTGCAATGTCAATCTTGGTGGAACGAATGTTTCCCGGATGGGCCCGATATTTTTATTCGTTCGACCAATGTAATAGCGATAAAATATTTCTCATCCCGGTGGTCATTTTTGTAGTAGCCGCGTTGAAATTACCGCGTCAGTGGCTGCCTTATTTGCTCCTTGTGCAGTTACTCATTTTTGTTCCTCCCATTTTTAGAATGATTCAATTGTTAGGTGAAGATCACGTACACCCATGGCTCGGGTTGGGCGGACTTTACCAATTGGTTTGGATGATGGCTGCGTTGATTATTGTTTGCTTAGGTCATTGGTTCTGGCGATTTTTCAGGAAAAATTACTAACAATCAGGTTTCAGAAAAATCGTCATACCGAACTCGTTTCAGTATCTATTGTGACACGATCACCGCCAGCAAGACCATAGAAATGGACCCGGTAACTAGTTGAGGGTGACGAGGATCAGCATACGCGCGCATCAGGTCCTTCGACAGGCTCAGGACGAACGGGGTGTATCGTCGGCCGGTCTCAAGCAATTCTACCTCAATTCAAACCAGATCCCAGTAAACCCCTTCAAACCAATCCGGTACTTCACCGGCCCTTCGCGCCACCTGTCCTTGCACCAGTTCCAGTAGCATCACCGGCCGCTCGTTGAGCGCCGAGGCGTCGAAGATCATGGCGCGGTCGGCGAGCATTGCGGCTTCACGGATCAAGGGGATGTTGCGGGTGAATCTCTGGCGGACCTTTTCGTCCGGCACCGAATGACCGCCTTCTTCGATGCGTGCAGCAACGCGGGTCACCGCCAGATCGGCGGAAGCCAGAACCAAGTGAAACACGATGATGCGATATCCGGCATCGCGCGCGTCCTGCAACAGTTCCAGTTTCGAGGGATGCGAGAATACGGTTTCCATGACGAACGACTGGCCCGCCGCCATATGGTCGCGGCGCCTCTGCTCGGCAATTTCCGCGGCGCGGTAGGAGGCTTCGGGCGAGGGATCGGCAAGCTCGTCGCGCTGGATGATGTCGGCGTTGATGAAGGGCGCGGCGATGCGCGGTGCCAGTACGGTCTCGTAAAAGGTCGACTTGCCGGCGCCGTTGGGTCCGGCGATCAGGAACAAGGTCGGGCGGCCGGCGACGATGGCCATCAGTTGGCGGGATCGCTTTCCCGGCTAATCTTGCCGTCGCGCAGTCCAACTCCCAGCCCTTCTGCCTTGCGTCCGGCGAAGAATTTGCGCTGCTCGACCGTGCCGGAGCGTGCCGCATCAAGCAGACCGTCGATATAGGCTTCCTGTTCACCGGCGGTCAGCGCGTCGGGAGCCAATTTCCCGCTTAATGCCTCTACGACCCGCGACTGGTCGAAGAAACGGGATTTCTCGATGCTCATCCCGATTCGCACCCAGTGGCGGACTTGCCCGGCCAGCGAGCGGCTCATCATCTCGGCTTCGCGGCCGATGACTTCCATCAGTTCGTCGTCAATCTTGATCGTCTTTGCCATGGTGTCAAAATGACACCTAAGTGACCTTTTGTCAAGAGAGCGGGCCTGGTCCGGCAGTTGTTGACCACCCGCCGCCGCGACACTAGACCTGACTTTAATCAGACAATTAAATTCAGGAGAGACTCGCCATGAAAGCCATTCAACTGCACGCCCCCGCTTCGCTCGACAATCTCAAGCTGGTCGATCTGCCCGATCCGGCAGCGCCGGGACCCGGCGAAATCTCGGTGCGGTTGCGCGCTTCCAGCCTCAACTATCATGACTATGCGGTGGTCAAGGGGATGATCCCGACCGCCGAAAACCGCATCCCGATGTCCGATGGCGCCGGTGAAGTCACTGCGGTGGGTGATGGCGTCAGCGAATTTGCGGTGGGCGATATGGTGGTCTCGACCTTCTTTCCCGAATGGATCGACGGTGCGCCGCCCGAAGGCGGTTTCAAGCGCGTGCCCGGCGATGGCATTGACGGCTATGCGGTCGAGCAGGCGGTCGGCCTCGCCACTGCGTGGACCAAGGCACCCGAGGGCTATAGCGCCGCCGAGGCTGCGACCCTGACCTGCGCCGGCCTGACCGCATGGCGGGCCCTGTTCGTTGATGGCTGCGTGAAGCCGGGTGACACGGTGCTGGTGCAGGGCACCGGCGGCGTCTCGATCTTCGCGCTGCAATTTGCCAAGGCGGCCGGCGCGACGGTGATCGCGACCTCTTCGTCCAACGAGAAGCTGAAGCGGCTGAAGGAACTCGGCGCCGATCATCTGATCAATTACAAGGAAGTCGAGGCCTGGGGGCCGAAGGTGCTCGAACTGACCGGCGGCAAGGGCGTCGATTGCGTTGTTGAAATCGGCGGGCCGGGTACGCTCGACCAGTCGATGATGGCGACGCGCATTGGCGGCCATGTCGCGCTGATCGGTGTGCTGACCGGTTTTGCCGGACCCGTGCAGACAGCGCTGCTGATGGCGAAAAACCTGCGCGTGCAGGGCCTGACCGTCGGTAGCCGGGCGCAGCAGCAGGACATGATCGCAGCGATCGAGGCCAATGGCCTGAAGCCGGTGCTCGACAAGTCTTTCCCGCTCGCCGATCTCGGCGATGCTTTCCGCCATCAGGAATCGGGCAAGCATTTCGGCAAGATTGTCGTCGATATCTGATTTAATCTGGCGCGCGGAAGGAAGCGAAAATGATCAAGGGAAGCTGTCTTTGCGGATCGGTCACCTATGAAGCGGATTGTGACAATGGGCCGATCATTCACTGTCATTGCCAGACCTGCCGGAAGGCCCATAGCGCCGCCTTTTCCAGCGTTATGCCGATCGCGCATGGCGCTTTTAGATGGACTAGCGGTGAAGAGGTCCGGAACAGCTTCGAATCATCACCGGGGAAGAACCGCTATTTCTGCACGCGCTGCGGGTCACAATTGATTGCGGAGCGGCGGGAGGCGAATATGGTTCTTCTGAGAATGGGCTGTGTTGATACGGAAATCACGCAAAGGCCCGATGCCCATATCTGGCGTTCGGATGGCGCGCCGTGGTTTGACCCGGATCATGAAATCCGCCAATTGTCCGAAGGCTATGTGAAGGCCTAGCACCGGAAACCGCTGTGAGTAACCCGTGTGGAGGCTTGCCACTGACGAGCGGCTTACCCATATTCCGGTGATGCAACTAGACCTGGGTCCCGATCATCGCACCGCCATATTGCGCCGGATGCACAGCAGGTTGATCGCGCAGTTTGGCCGGGTGATCCGGCCCGATGACAAGCGCCGTGATCCGATGTGGGCATTGGTGCAAGGCGTTATCGGCGCGCGCGCGAAAACTGCTGTGTCCAATGATAATGCGGATCGATTGATCGCTGAATATGGCTCGTGGGAGCGCGCCGCGGAGGCGCCTCTCGAGGAATTGAAGGCCAAGCTGCAAACCGCGACGTTTCCGGCGATGGCGGCGGAGCGGCTAAAGGCCTGTCTGCAGGAAATTATCGCGCAGTGTGGCAAGGCCAGTCTGGACCATCTTGAAACCATGGAGACGGCGGATGCCATGGACTGGCTGGAGACTTTGCCGGGGATCGCGCGGAAGATCAGTGCCGGCATCATGAACACCAGTCACTTCAATCGCAAAGCACTGGTGCTTGATTCCGGCCATCGCCGGGTGGTGCAGCGCATGGGGCTGGCGGCGCCCAAGGCCGATACAACGCGCGCTTATGACGAGCTGATGCCGCTATTGCCGCCTGAATGGTCAGCGGAGGATCTGGACGAGCACCATCTTTTGGGAAAACGCCTCGCCCAGACGTTTTGCCGCCCGAAACGACCGGATTGTCCGTCCTGTCCGGTGCGGGCTGATTGCGAGACGGGTGCGCCCTTATGATAAATGATGAGCAGGTCGAAACCGTATATCGCCGCCTTTCGGAAGCGATGCCGGGGCGCACGAAAGATGCCAAGGGCCCCAAAGGCCAGCCCGACGCTTTTCGGTCCTGCATTTCCTGCATGCTCTCGGCCCAGTCGCTGGACCGCAACACCGCCAGGGCCGCCAGCGCTCTATTCGCGCTCGCGCAAACGCCGGAAGACATGCTGGCGCTGGACGACCGCGATATTGCCGCGGCGATCAAACCTTGCGGGCTTTATAATATGAAAACCCGGAACATCCGTAGATTTTGCGAGCATTTGCTTGCGGAACATGGCGGTGTCGTGCCGAATACGCGGGAAGGTTTGTTATCGATGCCGGGCATCGGCCGGAAATGCGCGGATATAGTAATGAGCTTCACCTTTGGCGCCGATGTGATCGCCGTGGACACCCATGTGCACCGGGTTTGCAACCGGATTGGCCTGACCGATGCGAAGACTGCGGACAAGACCGCGCAACAGCTGGAAGCGCGCAGTCCCGATTGGGCCTTGCGCGACGGCCATTTCTGGCTAATTCAGTTCGGGAAGCGAATCTGCACTTCCCGGAGCCCCAAATGTGACCGATGTCCGGTCAATGACATCTGTCTCTGGCTCAAAGCGCAGCAGAAACAGGACCAGACCCATGAGTAACGAAACCAAGATGTACGGCATATCCAATTGCGACACCGTCAAGAAGGCGCGCAACTGGATGGAACGCAACGGCATCAACTATGTTTTTCACGACTATAAGAAGTCCGGCATCAGCAAGGAAAAGCTCGAAATGTGGGTGATGATGGTAGGCTGGGAGGCGCTGGTCAACAAGCGCGGTACGACGTTCCGCAAGCTGCCCGACATGGTGAAGGAAAATATCGGCGACGATACCGCGGTGATGGTGATGGCGGAAAATCCGAGCATGATCAAACGGCCGGTGCTGGAACATTGCGACGAGCTGGTCGTCGGTTTCAAGGCATCGGATTATGAAGCTGCGGGCCTGACGGCGCGCAACAGCTAGGGCTGCCGGTTGGCTGAAATTGCCGTGTTGCGCGAAACCCTCGGCAATCCAGCCGCCCTTATGGCCGTATAGCCAGTAGCGATTATCCATTTTACCCTGATTGTCGAATGCCTTTGCTGGCTTCGGAAATATTAGGGATGGCGCTGATAAACTTTGTTGGCCCCGCCCGGTTTAGATATAAGGTGACAGGATCATGGTTCAGGCAAAATGGAATGGTGCGGTGATAGCGGACAGCGATGATATAGTGATGGTCGAGGGCAATCATTATTTTCCGCGCGATTCCGTCTGGTCGAAATATCTGATGTATAGCGACAAGACCAGCCACTGCCCCTGGAAAGGCGACGCGTCCTATCATAGCCTGATCGTCGAGGGCGAGATCAACGAGGACGCAGCCTGGTTCTATCCCGCGCCGAAAGAAGCTGCCGCCGAAATAGAGGGGCGGATCGCCTTCTGGAACGGCGTCGAGGTCGGTTAGCGATGCGCGTCCGGCCTGTTCTTTTGATACTGTTCGCGCTGGCGCTCGCCGGATGCGGAGCAGGGATGGAGCAGGCGGGAGAATCCAAGATGAATATAGCGACATTGACCGGAGAGCCTCCGATTATCATCGCCCATCGCGGTGCCAGCGGGGAGCGACCGGAACATACGCTGGCTGCCTATCAACTGGCGATCGAGCAGGGCGCGGATTTTATCGAACCCGATCTGGTGCTGACCAGCGACGGCATATTGGTGGCCCGGCATGAAAATGACATCAGCGATACCACGGATGTCGCCGACAGGCCGGAATTTGCCGGTCGCAAGACCATCAAGACGATCGACGGCACGGAGCATGACGGCTGGTACACCGAAGATTTCACCCTCGCCGAACTGAAGACATTGCGCGCGAAGGAGCGGCTGCCCGATCTGCGGGCGGCGAATATGCAATATGATGGCCGCTTCGAAATTCCGACTTTCGAGGAAATACTGCAATTGCTCGAAGCGCATGGTGCCAAAAGTGGCAAGCGGATTGGCGTCTATCCGGAAACCAAGCATCCCAGCTACTTTAACGCGCTGGGACGGGGCCATGACGAACCAATGCTCAAATTGCTCAAACAATATGGCTATGATGGCAAGGATGATCCGGTGTTCATCCAGTCGTTCGAGGTCGGCAATCTGAAGGCACTGGCCAGAAAAACCGACGTCCGGCTGGTGCAGCTGGTGGCGAGCGAAGGCGGGCCGCCGGACATGGCTGGACAAAGCTATGCATCCATGGTCACGGCGGCGGGTTTGAAGGACGTGGCCAACTATGCCGTCGGGATCGGACCGTCAAAAGATATGGTGATCGGTCGAAACGGCATTGGCCAACTGGGCGAGCCGACCGGGCTGGTCGAGGCTGCGCACAAGGCCGGCCTGATGGTTCATCCATGGACCTTCCGCCGCGAAAATTACTTTCTGGCGACCGATTTCAAGAGCGGCATCGATCCGCGCGAGCCGGGCGACCTGCAAGGCGAAATCCGTGCCTTCCTCGCGACGGGCATCGACGGCTTGTTCAGCGACAATCCGGCTCAGGCGGTATCTGCGGCCGAATAGTGGCGACGGGTGGTGACCGCGTATATCAATATGGAAACGACCATCAGCGCGGCGCCCAGAATGAAGGGCGCGCCGGGAAAATAGAGGCCTTCCTTGTCGGCATAAGCCCCGAATACGCCGGTCATCATCACGGGGCCGATGATCGAGGTCAGGCTGATCGTGCTGGCAATGGATCCCTGCAATTCACCTTGCGCATCCTCGCTGATCCGGCTGCTCATCATCTGTTGCATCGCCGGAAAGGCAAAGCCGCTTGCCGCTCCAACGATGATGCCCAGAAATACAAACCAGTCATTGGGCGCGAAGGCGAAGATCAGATAGGCGGGGATCCCGAACAGCAAGCCGAACTGGCCAGCTCGTCTTTCGCCAAGCCTGTTGATCAGTGGTCCGGTCAATATGCCCTGGACCAGCGCGAGCAATATGCCGAACAGGGCGACGCTCAGCCCGATTTTCAAGATGCTCCAGTCAAACCGCTCGATCAGCCAGTAAGCCCATATCGCAATCTGCGCCTGCGCCGCCAGCTGGAGCACGAATATGGTCGACAGAAAGCCGAGGACGAGCGGGGTTTTGCTCATCTGCATGATGCTTCCCATCGGATTGGCCCGGGTGATCGAAAAGGGCCGACGCTTCTGCTTCGGCAGTGTTTCCTTCAATATAATTATGCCGACACCGGTCCCGACCAGAGCAAGAATTGATGCGGCGATAAACGGCAACCGGTCACCATATTCGCCCAGCACACCGCCGATGCCGGGGCCGAGGACAAAGCCCATTGCGCCAGCACCGCCCAGGATGCCGAAATATTTGCCGCGCTCCGCAGGCGATGTCACATCGGCGACGCAGCTATTGGCAGCGGCCCAGCTCGCCCCCATGATCCCGGACAATATCCGGCCGATGAACAGCCAGATCAATGTCGGTGCCCAGGCCATGATCGCATAATCAAGTCCGAGCAGAAACAGTGTTACCAGCAACACCGGCCGGCGGCCGAATCTGTCGCTCAGGCCGCCAATGATCGGGGCGAACAGAAATTGCATCATCGCATAGGCGAATAGCAGCCAGCCACCGATTTCGGCGGCGCGATCGATCGTTGTGCCGGTGATCCCCTCGATCAGCGATGGCATGACGGGTAATATCAGACCGATGCCCATCATGTCGATGAACACGATGAAGGCGACGAACAGCAAAATGGACTCTGGCTTACGGGCCACAGGCATGAATATTTCCAATGAATGGAGATCAGATTTTGGTGAGTCGCGAGACGGGAGAAGTGTGCCGCAATATAATTTTCAAGGCAATGGGCAATCGCGGCAACAGTATACTGGTCTTATCTGACAAGTGAGGCTAAACATATTCTATGTCCACAACCTTCAAACTCGATACATCAACCAGTCGCGCCAATCCCCGGCCACAGCCGATGCGGCGCCTGTCCGTTCCGAAAATCCAGAGTCGCAAGGTCGATGGGGTGACGGAGGAGCCGGTGGTCATGCTGACCGCCTATACCGCACGCACGGCGCAGTTGCTCGACGCGCATTGCGACATGCTGCTGGTCGGCGATTCGCTGGCGCAGGTGATTTACGGACTCGATTCGACGATTCCGGTCACGCTCGACATGATGTGCAACCATGGCGCTGCGGTGGTCCGGGGTAGCTACCATAGCGTCGTCGTCGTCGACATGCCGTTCGGTTCCTATGAAGCCTCGCCGGAGAAAGCCTATGAAAGCGCAGCCCATATCCTGAAGGAAACCGGGGCCGCCGCGGTCAAGCTCGAGGGCGGCGAAGTGATGGCGGAGACCGTCGCTTTTCTGGTTCAGCGCGGCATCCCGGTGGTCGGCCATGTCGGCCTGACCCCTCAGGCAATCAATGTGCTCGGCGGCTATGCCGCGCGCGGACGCAGTGATGCAGAAGCCAAGAAGATCGTCGGTGATGCGGTCGCTCTGGACAAGGCCGGTGCCTTTGCGATCGTATTGGAAGGCGTGCTCGAGCCGATCGCGATCGAAGCGACCAAGGCGGTGGATGCAATCACGATCGGCATCGGCGCGTCCGCGCAATGCGACGGCCAGGTGCTGGTGACCGAAGATATGCTCGGTATGTTCGACCGCACCGCCCGCTTCGTGAAACGCTATCACAATATTGCCGAACAAATTGATCAGGCCGCCGAACAATATGCCGGAGAGGTCAGGGAGCGTAGCTTTCCGGGGCCGGACCAGCTCTATCAGCCGAAAAAATAACATAATTCTCCGTTTTAACCCGATCGCTGTTCAGCCTGTGGAAATGGTCAATAGACTTTTACATTTGCTATTGCGGACGCTAAAGGACAGCCGATTGCATAATGCCTTCGTTCGACCGGCGAACAGGGTACGCGAAACAGATTTGAGGAAGCCAGCTTGGCCAAAGACAAAGATAAAGCACCGGAAGAGAAGCCGGACCAGCAAGAACAGGTGTTTCTGCGCGAAGTCGATGAAGCGGTGCGCGAGGACCAGCTGAAAAATATCGTCACGCGTTACGGGATCTGGATTTTCGCCGCCATCATCATCGGTCTGGGTTCGCTGGCTGGCTGGATATTCTGGCAGAATAGCCAGAATGAAGATTCCGGTTTCCGCAGCGAGGAATATGTCGCCGCTATCGACAGCATCCGCCAGAATAATCTGGATGGTGCCGCGACCGCGCTCGAGCCTTTGATGGAAGCCGAGCAGAGCGGTTATCGCGCTGCGGCGCAGCTGCTCCAGGCTAATATTGCTCTGGAAAAAAATGATCCGAAAAAGGCAATCGCCGGTTATGCGAAGGTCGCTGCTGACGACAGTCTGCCGAAACCGTTTCGCGATCTGGCTCTTGTCCGACAGACTGCGACCGAATTTGATACGCTCAAGCCCCAGCAAGTGATTGACCGGCTCAAGCCGCTGGCCGTGCCCGGCAACCCGTGGTTCGGTAGCGCTGGCGAAATGGTCGCAATCTCTTATCTGAATTTGAACAAATCCGATCTGGCCGGCCCGCTTTTCGCCCAGCTTGCGAAAGATGAAAGCGTTCCGGCCACTATCCGGTCGCGTGCTTTGCAGATGGCGGGCGTCGAGGGCATTGACGCCGTCGAACTGGACAGCGATGATAAAAAAGTTGCGCCGCCTGTCGTGGTAGCGACTGAGGGAGAATCCAAGGAATGATTTCCGGTAAGACAATGATCGCCAGCCTGCTGGCCCTTTCCTTGCTGTCCGGCTGCAGCATCCTGGGCGGCGGCGATGGCGAAGACAAGAAGAACACGCCTACGCTCGGCAAGCGGACTCCGATATTGAGCGGCGAAAGCGGTGCGGAAGTCGATCAAGCATTGGCCTCGATTGCCGTGATCCTGCCGGCTCCCGTAGCCAATAGCGAATGGGCGCAATCGGGCGGCAACGCGAGCAAATCGATGGGCCATGTTGCATTGCCGGGCAGTCTCGAACGGGTCTGGACCGCCAATGTCAGCGGCACCACCAAACGGGAACGGCTGGCAGCAGCACCGGTTATATCCGGCGGACGGCTCTTCGTGACCGACACCGAAGCCATGGTTCATGCTTTTGATGCCGCGACCGGTGCGAAAATCTGGTCCTCGCAGATCGAAGTCAAGGGCGATGGAGCCTCATCGCGGTTTGGCGGCGGCGCAAGCGTCCTCGATAATGTCGTTTACGCGACCAATGGCGTTGGCGATGTTGTCGCGCTGAACGTGGCGGATGGCAGCCAGATATGGAAAGTGCGCCCGGCTGGACCATTGCGCGGCTCGCCGACGATTTCCAACGGCAATGTCTATGTGATGACACAGGACAACCAAATCTATGCGCTCTCAATGGCTGACGGGTCGGTGCAGTGGAATGAAGCTGGCACGGTCGGCCTCGCCGGAATTTTCGGTGTCGCCGCGCCTGCTGCCGGACAGGGCACCGTCGTCGCCGGCTATAGCTCGGGCGAACTGACTGCCTATCGTTATGAAAACGGCCGCAATCTCTGGAATGATGCGCTAGCCCGGACCAGCATTTCGACCTCGGTGGCAACCCTGTCCGATATCGATGCCGATCCGGTGATCGATCGCGGTCGTATTTTCGCGCTTGGGCAGGGCGGCCGTATGGCGGCCTATGAACTGGTTACCGGCCAGCGGATATGGGAATTGAATATTGCCGGAATCACCACCCCCGTCGTTGCGGGTGAATGGGTGTTCGTGCTGACCGATGATGCGAAACTGCTTTGCATCGCACGGCCGAATGGCAAGGTCCGCTGGATCAGCCAGCTCGCCGCCTTCAAGAACGAGAAGAAGAAGAAAAACCCGGTCAACTGGACGGGGCCAATCCTGGCTGGTAATCGTCTGATTGTTGCCAGCACCGAAGGCGATGTCGTTTCAATTTCGCCGGGTGAGGGATCGAGCCAGACGCTGTTTGAACTGGATGATGGCGTTTCGCTGCCGCCGGTTGTTGCGGGTGGCATGCTATATATTCTTGACGACAGTGGCCGGATTTCCGCGTTCCGCTGAGACTCAGAAGCAAAGGACAGGGACCGGCTCCATGCTGCCCAATATCGCAATCATAGGTCGACCGAATGTCGGCAAATCAACGCTGTTCAACCGTCTGGTTGGCAAGAAGCTGGCGCTCGTCGACGATACGCCCGGGGTCACCCGTGACCGCAGGGAAGGGGCCGCCAATCTTTTAGGTCTCGAATTCAATGTCGTCGATACCGCCGGCTATGAAGACGAGGATGCCAAGAGCCTGCCCGGACGGATGCGCAAGCAGACCGAACTCGCGGTGGCCGGAGCGGAACTGGCGATATTCGTCATCGACGGCCGCGCTGGCCTGACGCCGCTCGACGAGGAAATCGCCCGCTGGCTCAGAAGCGCAAAAACGCCCGTTGTTTTGCTGGTCAACAAGGCCGAAGGCAAGGCGGCAGAATCCGGAATTTTGGAAAGCTATGCGCTCGGTTTCGGCGACCCGATCCCGTTCAGCGCCGAACATGGCGACGGCATGGCCGACCTGTTTCAGGCGATCCAGCCCTATGTCGAGAATTTCAAAGCGGCGGCTTCCGAAGAGCCGACTGATGAATCGGCCCCGCTGAAACTGGCGATTGTCGGCCGCCCCAATGCCGGCAAGTCGACGCTGATCAACAAGATGCTGGACGAAGACCGGCTGATTACCGGTCCGGAAGCGGGTATCACGCGTGACAGTATCACGGTTGACTGGGTCTGGCATGACGATGCGCTGACCGAGGACGAGAAACTCGACGGCATAGCGCCCGACCGCCAGGTGCGCCTTATTGACACAGCCGGTATGCGCAAACGGGCCAAGGTCAATGACAAGCTGGAAAAGCTGGCCGTTGCCGATGCCCGTCACGCAGTGGACTTTGCCGAAGTGGTCGTGCTCTTGCTCGATGCCACAAAGGGTCTGGAGGCGCAGGATCTGCGCATTGCCGACCATGCGATCCAGGAAGGTCGCTGTGTCGTCATCGGGATCAACAAATGGGATGTCGCCGAAGGGCCGAGCAAATTGTTCAACGGCATAAGAGCGGCGCTCAATGACGGACTGGCTCAGGTGCGTGATGTGCCTCTAATCGCTATTTCGGCCTTTACCGGCAAGGGTATCGACCAGTTGATGAAGGCGGCCTTCGAGGTTCGCCGGATCTGGTCGCAGCGGGTCTCTACCGGCAAGCTCAACCGCTGGTTCGAAGATGCGATTTCCGAGAATCCGCCACCGGCGCCCGGCGGCAAGCGGATCAAATTGCGCTATATCACGCAGGCCAAGACGCGGCCGCCTTCATTCGTGATTTTCGGGACGCGAGTCGACGATCTGCCGGAGAGCTATCGGCGCTATCTGATCAACGGCATCCGCCGCGAATTGGGCTTCGGCGGCGTTCCGGTGCGTCTGATCATCCGCGCGCCGAAAAACCCCTATCACGAAAAAGAATGATTTTTCTGTAGCTTGTTGAACAAAGCATCAGATTCTCGCCGCTATTGTCGCGCCCGGTAACAGAGTGTTAACCAGTTTCGCCCTAGGTTGAGGGAGGTTAGCGTATTTTCGCTATTTTTCCGGGAGCGTTCCGTGGGACCAGTGGAAAGCGAATTGATTGATTGGAAGGTCTGTGCCGAAACCCGTTCGGCACTGGGCCCGAATTTTGTCCGGATACTCGGTTATTTTCGCGAAGACGGCATCCAGTCTGTCGACCGAATCGAAGAGGCCATGCGCGCCAACGACCCCGCCGCAATGGTGCTGGCGGCGCACAAGCTGAAAGGCGAGGCGCTGCAACTGGGTGGCCTGCAACTCAGTCTGACCACAGAAACAATCGAAATGACCGCACGCGCTTGCGTCGAGCATCATGAGACGCCCGACGAGCTTATCGAACTGGTGGTGGCCTTACGGCCGATGTTCGAGGACACTCTGGCGATATTGGAAAAGGGCGCCAGTCCGCTGGTCCAGGAACGCCAGCCGACCGGCTTTGGTCGCCGGTTCGGCTGAAACCCTTGCTACCAGTCTATTCGACCGATTTCGACTGCAGCTGGATGTAATTTTCAATTCCCATCCGTTCGATCATATCGAACTGTTGTTCGAGGGAATCGACGTGATCTTCCTCGCTTTCGAGAATCTCGGCGAACAGGTCGCGGCTGACATAATCGCGCACGCTCTCGCAATATTCGATCGCATCCTTGAGCATCGGCAGCGCTTCATATTCCAGCTCCAGATCGGCCTTGAGGATTTCTTCCACCGTTTCACCAATCTTCAGGCGTCCGAGCAGTTGGAAATTGGGCAATCCGTCGAGGAAGAAAATCCGCTCGGCCAGCTTGTCCGCATGTTTCATTTCATCGATCGATTCGTGACGCTCGAATTCGGCCAGTTTGGCCACGCCCCAATTGTCGAGCATGCGATAATGAAGCCAATATTGATTGATTGCGGTGAGTTCGTTTTTCAGAGCTTCGTTGAGAAACTCGATGACTTTTGTATCGCCCTTCATGGCAGCGTCCTTCCCGACTGACAGTGAATCTGTTGGGAAAGCCTATACAGCATTGCCCTATGAAGCGAAAGGGCGGCGTTTATAGAAAACGCAATTATTTCAATGATTTGCTAAAGAGAATGCTAAGCGGTCGCAAGTTGGGATTTGATAATCGTCTGGGCGAAAGCGAGACATTGTCCGCATTTCGGCTTGCGGCCGAGTTGGGCATAGACCTGTGAAGGCCTTTCCGCACCGCTGCGGACAGCGGCTCTGAGGTCTTTTTCCTTAATCGCATTACAGACGCAAACAACCATCTCGGTTCCTCTCTGCGACTCGTATATCGCTAATGAGAATAGATCGCAATAGCAAAGTGTCTATTAGGAAATTCTTCCAATGTAAAGATTATCGATTACACCGGAGCCACGTTCGACAGCGAGGTTTGTGATGCGTAGACTTTTAAATTGCTTTGTGTCCGTTGGCGCGGCACTGATCCTGACGCCCGCCCATGCTGCTAGCGTGCCAGCATCCACGCCGCCAATGGCTGAAAATAGCGAGGCGGAAGCGGTGGCAGATCCGATTCTATCGCCGGTCGCCGAATTTTGGCAGATCATGCAGACGGAAATGGCCGAGGAGCTGCAAGAGATTCGGGAATCGATTGCAACCGAAGTCCGCGCCGCCCTGGTGCCGACGGGAGGAGCAGAAGCAGACTGGAAAACCAGGGGTATAGATCTGCTCAGTCATATCGAGTCCTTGCCTGGCGGCTTAGGAAATAACGGTCTGTTGACGCTTGGAGAAGTGCCGTCGCTAGAATTCTTCGGGAAAATCCCTGCCGGACTTCTTTCTGATTGGGAATTCGTTCAGGCAGGTCCGAAAGCCGTGAGCCCGCTCGACGCCAAGCGGGGTATCTTTATTGCCATCAGTCCGAACCATGTGCTTTTTGAAGCCGATGAAGAGATACAGGTCGGCAACGCCCGTTGCATGAAAGACCCTGTTGAAAAAGCATCGGATCATGTGACCGTGTATCGATATTCCGGAACGGCGTTTGATCCCGAGAACGATGCTTCTTTGGAAGCAGAGGCGGAAGCGATCGTGATGTATAATGTGGTAGGTAGTCTTAGTTCGCCGGTAATTTGCTCGATATTCCAGCGCGATCAGGCAGGCGATTTGCGGAGCTTGGCTTACTCGCCGGATGGGCGGCCGCGAGGACAGATGAATGATGAGAAGGATCAATTGCAAATCGTCTCCCGGTTCGATTTGTACGAGCAGTTGAGCGTCAATTATACCAGCGCGTTTATCGATGAAGAGCTGATGAGTACGGCAGAAGAAGCCAGCGATCCCTCATGACAGTCGCATCGGCTGTAGCTGACGCCGCGCCAGGCTGCGCCATAGCCACTCCAGCGGGCCATAGCGAAAGCGAACCAGCCAGGGTTGCGACCACAGCAGCATGAGCGCCCAGGCGCCGAGCACGAACAGATATAATTCCACCCTTCCGACCGACCCATATAGTCCCAGTCCCCAGCCGTAGAAGATGAAGGTCATCAACAGGCTGGTACCGAGATAATTGGTGAAGGCGGCGCGACCGACGGCTGCGACCCGCATCATCCAGGGCGACCCCTGGAATGTCCGCATCAGACCAATCAGCAATGCAGCATAGCCGATGGTCATCAGCAACTGCGACGGCCAGTTCCATGCATAGCTGGCGTTGACCATCAGCAGGATGGCGAAATCGCTGTAGATCAGGCCGAATGCAATTGCCGTCAGGATGACCGTACCGATGGCGGTCAACCGCGTGCCCCAGCGGCGATATTGCTCGGTCGTCCACTGCCCGGTGATGAAACCGTTCTTGTAAAGAGCCATCCCGATCATCATCAGCGGCAGGGTCTCCGCCAGATTATAGGTCAGCAGGACAAATGGTCCGAACAGATCATTCTGAATCTTGTCGAGAAATATCGGGATAAAGCCGGATTGATGAAGGGCGATGTCCGCGGTGATGGCGGCGGTCGAGCTGTCAAAACTGGCGATGACCTCGGCGACATTTTCGATTGCGGCGGCGCTGGCTCCGGGCAAGCCGGCCTGATATTGCATATATAACAGGCTGCCGAACATCACCGTATAGCCGAGAAAACCGAGAGTGAAGATCAGCAGGGCCCGCCGCATCAGTTCATTTGCGGTCAGGTTGCGAAGGAAATAGGCAATGCAGCCGACGGCGGCGTAGAGGAATAAAATGTCGCCGGCCCACAAGAGGAAGAAATGCGCTAGGCCAAAAATCGCCAGCCAGGTCATCCGGGAGAAGTGAACCTTAGCCGGATCCTCACCGTTTCTCTGTGCACGCTCGATGACCAGCATCATGCTCGCCCCGAATAATATCGTGAAAAGGCCGCGCATCTTGCCATCGACAAAGACGTAGGACAGTGCCCAGACGATAGTATCGGGCAGTTCGGTGCCGCCATAGACCGCGGGGCTGACATAGGCCATTTCCGGCATCGAGAAGCCGACGATATTCATCAGCAATATCCCCATAACCGCAAAACCGCGCAAGGCGTCGAGTTCGAGATAGCGGGGTGAGGGAGGACCTATACTCATCGATGCACCGTTCGTCCTGAGCCTGTCGAAGGACCGAGGCAAATGATAGTTGCTGCTACTGGCTGTGCTACGACAGGCTCGGCACGAACGGAATATTCCGGACGAAGGTTGCTCATAGCCAGCTGGCGATCTGGTCCAGCGGCTTCTTGATCGTCGCGTGGACGGGGATCGTCGCATTGGGGGCGGGTTTGCCGACCACCAGGACCATCACCGGTTTTTCGTTGACCGGACGATCGCAGACTTCGTTCAGAAATTTCATCGGATTGGGCGTGTGGGTGAGCGTGGCGAGACCGGCGTCGTGAAGGGCGGTGATCAGCATGCCGGTGGCAATGCCGACGCTCTCGCCCACATAATAATTCTGCTTCATCTCGCCGGGGTTCATACCGCCTTTGCGCTGGCCGAAGATGACGATCAGATAGGGTGCGGTCTCGAGAAACGGCTTGTCGGCGTCGGTGCCGAGCGGCGCGAGCGCCTCCAGCCATTCGTCGCTGCCTTTGCTCTCGTAGAACGCGCGCTCTTCTTCTTCGGCGGCGGCGCGTAGGGCCTTCTTCTTTTCCGGCGATTCGATCACCGCGAAATGCCAGGGCTGGTGATTGGCGCCATTGGGCGCGGTGCCAGCCGCCATGATGGCATTGGCGATGACCGCACGGGGAACGGCCTCGTCAGAAAAAAAGCGACAGGTCCGCCGGGTCTTGATCGCCTGATAAAAAGCCTCTGACCGCGCTACGCGTTCGGCGTCGGAATAGTCCGGCAGTTCGGTGTAGGGCAGGGTGTCATGCGGCTGCAAATTTCCGTCTCCCGTTTCAAAGTTTGTCAAAGTTAGGGCCAAGAAAACCTTTTCACAGGCCGAAACCGGATGATCGCTGGATAGCGGAGCCGTGGCCTGTAGGAAAGCATCTATCCTCTATTGACATGGATGTTAGTAAGAGACATATAGACCTTATGAAAATTGATCATAAATTCTCCGCACCAAGTGATTCGCAAATGCCGTTCGTGCATCCGGATCGGCCGGCATCCCGCTTTCGTCCGCTCAAGGCGCTGTACCATTTCCGCGAGCTGATCAAGGACAAGGAAGACACCTCACAGGTGTTCCATATTTTTGAATCGCTTCCGCGTCCCGGATTTCGCAAGGATGCAAAGGCCTTTGTCGAAAGCGACAAGGGCAAGGCGCTGCTGGAAAGCGAACCCGAACTCGCGGCCCTGCTCGACGATCATGATCGCTTGCGGCAAATGCCAGCGGGTAGTCTGGCCCACGCCTATTGCGACTTCATGGAAAAAGAAGGGCTCAGCGCAGCTGGCCTGATCGCCGAATATGACGCGTTTAGCCCGCGCAAATATGGCGATCTGATCGAATGGTATGGTTTCCGTCAGCGCGACACCCATGATTTGCTCCACGTGTTGACCGGCTATGGCCGTGATGCGCTGGGCGAAGCCTGTGTGCTGGCCTTCACTTATGGCCAGAACCCGTCATTGGGAAATGTCTTTATCGCTTATGCCGCCGGTCTCAACATGAAGAAGCAGGTCAAGAGCGACGCGCCGATATTCAGCGCGATCCGCGAAGGCCAGAAAATGGGCAAGGCCTGTCCCCGGATCAACGAAGAAAATATTGCCGAGCTTCTGGCCCAGCCACTCGATGCATTGCGCAAGCGGCTGCATATCAAGACGCCGCATTTCTATCATGAAGCGCATGCGAAGTTCCGGGCCGGCAATGTCGATCCATATGATATGCTGGCGCAGACGGCTTAGATAGATTTCCTCCTTATACCGCAGGTATGGGGAGGTGGGCCGCGAAGCGGCTCGGAGGGGCAACGCGCGTAAATACCCCTCCACCATCCTCCGGATGGTCCCCCTCCCCGAAGCTTCGCTTCAGGGAGGATTTATCAGCGAAATTCCTTGCGAATCACCAGTTTCAGCCCCGACCAGGTCTCGTCCACAGCACAGACCTTGATATCGACAAAGCCCATCGGCAGGGCGACATCACGGATCGTGTCTTCGGTGATATCGGTTTCGACTTTGGAAGCCTTTTTCGGCCAGCTTACCCAGACCTGACCCGCGGGATCGATCATCTCGCGCAGCGTGGCTAGATGGGATTCCATGTCCTTGCGTTCGGTCACGAATATATGGGCAGAGTGAATACCGGGGGTGGGAACTTTCTCCTCGGACAGAGTGAGGTCGCTTTCGTCTATCTCGGCCTGAATGCTGTCCGGCATATCCGAGAACCAGACGCGCATCCCGTCCTTGAGGGACAGTTTTTTTGCCAGGGGTGTGCCGGAATATCCTGAAGCCATGATGCTCGTCCTTTCGCGTTGTCTTCCATAACGCGCGGCGGGACGATTGGTTACATGTTTGGAATTACTTGGGTAAACTGCGTGGCGTTAGCGCAATGCGTGCCATGGCCCCTCCGTCAGCCTTTCAGGTTGCCACCTCCCCATGCCTGCGGCACATGGAGGAAAGATGTTTTCCTCCCTGTTGCGAAGCAATGGGGAGGGGGACCGCGCGTAGCGTGGTGGAGGGGTAGAGGTTTAGCCCAGACTCTGAATATATCGCAATATGCGGTCAGCAACACCTGCCGGATCATCCAAGACTTCTTGCGCGGATATTCTGATCGTTTCGACACCCTCTTGAGACAGGGCCCAGTCGCGCCGTTCGTCGCGCTCGGGGCGACTTCCCATATCGTGAGCCATGCCGTCGACTTCGATCCCCAGCTTTGCCGACGGACAATAGAAATCCAGTATATAGGAGCCGATAGGGTGCTGCCGGCGGAATTTTATGCCGAGCGGTTTCTTGCGGAGTTGTTGCCAAAGCATGATCTCCGGTTTGCTCATGGTTTTGCGCAGCTCCCTGGCCTTCAGGATGATCTGTCTGGTTGTTCTTGCCATAACCCCTCCGGCCTGCTGCGCAGGCCACCTCCCCATTGCTTCGCAACAGGGAGGAAAGATGTATCACAAATGGCGCTATTCGGGGATGCCTAGGCCAAAACTGTCAAACCGAACTTTTCCACCCTGTGCCGCAGGCATGGGGAGAGGGACCGCTGCGAAGCAGTGGTGGAGGGGCTAGTCTTCCATCCAGTCACGGAAAAAGCTTTCATGCGCATTGCGCAGATCGCTCACAGCAACCGGCTTGCCATTCAGGACCAATTGATCACCCTTCACCTGGCCAATTTTCTCGAACGGTACTTTCTCGCGATCCAGATCATCTTCGTTGCGGTAGGTGATGACATAGCGGCCCTGCGCTTCGCTGAAGGCAAAGGCGCTGGTCATTTTGTCGATTTCCGCTCCGAGATTGCCGGCCAGCGCCATTTCGGCGAGGGTGACAGCCAAGCCGCCGTCGCTGATGTCGTGTACGGCGGTGACTTTGCCTTCGGCAATCAGTTCGCGAATGATCTCGCCAGCCCATAGCTCGTCCTTGAGGTCGACTTTGGGTGGCGGTCCGACTTCGAGCCCGTGAATTTCGCGCAGCCAGACAGATTGGCCGAGCTCTTCATAATGGAACCCGATGGTGGCGATAAAGTCGCCTTCATTCTTGAAGCCGATGGTCATCATCGTATCGAGATCGTCGATCAGGCCGACCGCGCCGATTGCCGGTGTTGGCAGGATCGCGTGGCTGACGCCGTCTGTGCCGGTGGTTTCGTTATAGAGGCTGACATTGCCCGATACGATCGGCATGTCGAGCGCCTTGCAGGCCTCGCCAATGCCTTCGATGGTGCCGACAAATTGCGCCATGATATGCGGCTTTTCGGGGTTGCCGAAATTCATACAGTCGGTGGTCGCAAGCGGCTTGGCGCCAACCGCGCAGAGGTTGCGATAGGCTTCGGCAATCGCCTGCTTGCCGCCTTCAAAGGGGTCGGCCTTGCAATAGCGGGGTGTGCAGTCGGTGGTGATCGCGAGGCCCTTGTTGGTGCCGTGTACGCGAACCACTGCCGCGTCGCCGCCGGAGCGTTGGGCGGTGTCTGCGCCGACCTGGCTGTCATATTGTTCCCAGATCCAGCGGCGCGAAGCGAGCGCGGGGCTGGCCATCATCTTCAGCAGATCGGCACCGATATCGGTGCTCTCGGGAATGTCGCCGAGCGGCTGGATATTGATATGCGCAGCATATTCTTCCCGGGTCAGATGCGGGCGGTCATAGAGGGGTGCGTCGTCGGCGAGCGGGCCGAGTGGAATGTCGCAGACGGTTTCGCCCTTGTGGGTCAGCACCATCCGGCGAGTGTCGGTAACTTCGCCGATCACCGCGAAATCCAGTTCCCATTTGGTGAAAATCGCCTCGGCCATTTCCTCGCGGCCGGGTTTCAGGACCATCAACATGCGTTCCTGGCTCTCGCTGAGCATCATCTCGTAAGCGGTCATTTCCGTCTCACGGCATGGCACCTTGTCCATGTCGAGAATGATGCCGACTTCGCCGTTGGTCGCCATTTCGACGGATGAAGAGGTCAGGCCGGCCGCGCCCATATCCTGGATCGCGACAATCGCGTCGCTGGCCATCAGTTCGAGACAGGCTTCGATCAAAAGCTTTTCGACAAAGGGATCGCCAACCTGCACGGTCGGACGCTTTTCCTCGATATCGTCGCCGAAATCGGCGCTGGCCATGGTCGCGCCGTGGATGCCGTCGCGGCCGGTTTTCGAGCCGACATAGACAATCGGATTGCCGACGCCGCTTGCTGCCGAATAGAAAATCTTGTCCGCGTCCGCGACACCGACGGTCATCGCGTTGACGATGATATTGCCGTCATAGGCGGGATCGAAATTGGTCTCGCCGCCAACCGTCGGGACGCCGACGCAATTGCCGTAGCCGCCAATACCGGCGACTACGCCCTTGACCAGATGTTTCATCTTTGGATGGTCGGGCCGTCCGAAACGCAATGCGTTAAGATTGGCCACAGGCCGCGCGCCCATGGTGAAAACATCGCGGAGGATGCCGCCGACGCCGGTTGCCGCGCCCTGATAGGGTTCGATATAGGAAGGATGGTTGTGGCTCTCCATCTTGAAGATAGCTGCCTGCCCGTCACCGATGTCGATCACGCCGGCATTCTCGCCGGGGCCGCAAATTACCTGCGGGCCGGTGGTCGGTAGTTTCTTCAGATGCAGACGGGAAGATTTGTAGGAACAATGTTCCGACCACATGACCGAGAAGATGCCGAGTTCGGTGATATTCGGCTCCCGACCGAGCGCGTTCAATATGCGCTGATATTCCTCCGCATTGAGGCCATGCTCCCGCACGGTTTCGGTGGAGATCTGGGGCTCGGTAATCAGCGTGTCTGTGGTCATGAAGACCCTTTAACGAGGCGGGACAATTTCGCCTAGAGGGAATTGATGTTTCGTGGCGCTGCTTTATGGTTCGCGTCAAAGGAACAATCTATGACCAAGACCATCGAGCTGATTTTCGATTTCGTCAGCCCCAATGCCTATCTGATCTGGCAACCGCTTAAAGACATCGCCGAAAAACATGGCGCGACGATCGAAATCACTCCGGCCTTTCTCGGCGGGATGCACAAGCTGACCGGTAATGCGCCGCCGTTCATCCGCGATGCGGAAGTGAAGGGCAAGAACGAATATGCGATGCTTGAGCTGGGTCGCTTTGTGAAAAAACACGGCCTGTCCAAATTCAAGATGAACCCGCATTTTCCGTTCAACACAATCACATTGCTGCGGATGCTAATCGCACTCGAACCGGCAAGGCGCGCGGAGTTTATCGAACTGCTCCTGCCTCCGATCTGGGAAGACGGGCTGGACGTGACCGATGGTGAAACGCTCGGCAAGATTTTGGAGGACGGCGGTTTTGATGCGGTTGACCTCTTGGCGCAGACCCAGGATCCGGCGATTAAGCAGGCTCTGATCGACAACACCGAAAATGCCGTGGCGCGCGGGGCCTTTGGTATCCCGACCATGTATATCGATGGCGAGATGTATTTCGGCAAGGAACGGCTCGGCCAGATTGACGAGCAGCTATCCTCTTGAAATCGCCCTGCAACGATATCTGCACCATCGATCGTCCCAGCGGATTGTGCGTGGGTTGCGGCCGCAGCCTGTCGGAAATCGCCGAATGGGGATCGGCTTCACCGGGTCGGAAGCGTGAAATATTTTCCTTGCTGCCGGGAAGAATGGAGCAATTGACCGCGAAGCCGAAGCGCTGACGGTCCGGTAGCGTCAGGCCTTCACAAATTTCAGCACCAGATAAGCGGTCAGTGCTGCCGTCACGCCGGTCGCGAAAGCACCCCAGGCAATGTCGTATAGACTGATCTTGGTCGACCAGACTTTCAGGACAGCCTGACTAGTCAGGTCATAGGTTGCATAAGCGATCCCGCCGAACAAAGCGCCGTTGAGCAAGGCTGTGGTCCACTGACCGCTGGCCAGCGCTGGCTTGATTCCGAACCAGACGATACCGAACAGATAGATTGCATAGAATATCATCGCCGGTGCCTTGCGGAACTCGTCCGCCATGATCTCGCCGATCACCGGCCGGTATAGGGTCCCCGCCATATTGCTGAGCCAGAGAAAATCGAGAATGCCGAAGACGATGGCGGCGATGAAATAGGCGGCGATATATTGGGTCATATTTGTATTCTGCTTTCCTGTCGTTGCGCTTGCCCGCTCAGACCTGCTTTAACATGCGCGTCTTGCCGACCAGAAATGCGGCAGCGGATGCGACGGTAAAGGCGATCAGGGCGGTTATCATCATTGCCGGGGTCGCGGCCTCGGGTTCCGGAGCAAACCAGTTAACGGCCTGAAAAGCCGCCAGCAATATGGCCAAAAGCACTAAGACAAATTTCGAGCTGGGCGCAATTGGCCGCGTGCGGATTACGAAAAAGGCGAGCGCGCCAAAGGTGATCGCCAGCTCCAGCGGCATTTCGATCAGCGGATAATTCCACAGCGCAAAGCCCATTTTCGGCGGTGATCCGGCGAGCGTGAGGTCTGGCGCATGGACCAGCAGGTCGAGAAACCAGTGCGAGAGCACCACTGCGCCGCCAATCAGCGCGCCGGTCCGGTTGCGGGTGAACAACCAGATCAGTAGGGCAAAACCCGCAGCCCAGATCGCGCTGCCCAGCAGGCTGTGGGTATAGGGCATGTCATACAGGTCCAGCGGCACCATTTCGGTGATCCCCGGAGTGATCCGAAATTTCTCTATGCCGGCCAGCGCAAGGCCGAAAAAGCCGAAATCCAGAAGCTGTCCGGCGACAAACAACGTGCCGAGCCCCGGTGCCTTTGGGTGGGTTGCGGCGACCATGGCGGGCGCAAAATGACCGATGAACATGTTTCTTCTCCCAGCTTTTCTTTCGGGAGCTACACCGGAAGTGGACGATAGTGAAGTCCAGCCCTTGACCGCGGCCCAAAGCGTCGTCATTGAATTTCGCCATGAGCGAAACCAAAGAAGATTTTTCCGCACTGAATTTCGAGGACGCGCTGAAGCGCCTTGAAGATATCGTCCGCAAACTCGAAAGCGGCGATGTGCCGCTAGACCAGTCGATTGCGCTCTATAGCGAAGGCGAAAAATTGCGCGGCCTGTGCCAGCAAAGGCTGGAAGCCGCGCAGGCCAAGATCGAGAAAATCACGCTCGATCGCGATGGCAAACCAAAAGCCACTGTAGCTTTTGACGCGGACTGAGCCTGTGGCGGCCAACAATAATTCGGATCTTTTGCGGGAAATGGGGCGGGTTGCCACCGCGATCGACCGGCAGTTTGATACGCTTTTGCAGGTCCCGGACGACGCCCGCCGCGAACTATATGAAGCGATGCGCCATGCGGCGATCGGTGGCGGGAAACGGCTGCGACCGGTGCTGGTGATGGCGACGGCCAGACTGTTCAACGTCGACGAATCCTGCGCCATCCGCGCCGCCACGGCGGTCGAGGCCCTGCATGTCTATTCGCTGATTCACGATGATCTGCCCTGCATGGATGATGATGATCTGCGCCGGGGTAAGCCGACCACCCATATCGCTTTCGGCGAAGCGACCGCCGTTCTCGCTGGCGATGCGCTGCACGCGCTGGCCTTTGGATTGCTCGCCGACGAACGCACCCATCATGATCCTTTCATCCGCGCCGAGATGACCGCCTGTATGGCCAAGGCTGCCGGACCGGCTGGCATGGCGGGTGGTCAGATGATGGATCTGGTGGCGGAAAATTCCACTTTTGATCTTCCGACCGTAACCCGGCTGCAGCAGCTGAAAACCGGGGCGCTGATCGGTGCCTGCGTTGAAATAGGCGCGATTCTTGGCCGGGTCGCGAACGAAGGCCGGACCAGTCTGCGCGGCTATGCCCATGATCTGGGCCTCGCCTTCCAGATTGCCGATGACATATTGGATGTCGAAGGCGACGAAGAAAAGGCGGGCAAGGCGCTCCACAAGGATGCTGAAGCCGGCAAGGAAACTTTTCTGAGCCTGATGGGACTGGATCGGGCCAAAGAGCAGGCGCAGATGCTGGTGGATCAGGCCAAATCTCACTTGAACGGCTATGGCGAAGAAGCGGATTTGCTCCGCGCCATTGCAGAATATACAATTACTAGAGACCGCTAGGCGGGAAGGACGGGATATGAGAATCGGCGTTTATCCGGGAACTTTTGATCCCATTACCTTGGGGCATATGGACATCATCAGGCGCGGCATGCGGCTGGTCGACAAGCTGGTGATCGGCGTGACCACCAATCCTTCGAAATCGCCGATGTTCACCGACGAAGAGCGGCTCGACATGGTGCGCCGGGAAACCGCCGATCTGGGCGATGGCGTCGAGGTCGTCGGTTTCAACATGCTGCTGATGAAATTTGCCGAGAAACAGGGTGCCGGCGTGATCGTGCGCGGTCTGCGCGCTGTTGCCGATTTTGAATATGAATATCAGATGGCGGGCATGAACCAGCAGCTCAACGGCGATATCGAAACCGTATTTTTAATGGCCGATGTCTCGCTGCAGCCGATCGCGTCGCGTCTGGTCAAGGAAATTGCCATGTTCGGCGGCGAGATCCACAAGTTCGTGACGCCGCTTGTGGCCGATGAAATCACCGCAAGGGTGCAAAAGATCGGCCTGAAGGGCGATCAATAGGCTTTTCCAGCAATTCATTGCGGAGAAAGGTGGAATCGTTCAAAGACCAGTTTCTCTCCCAGCCCTCGATACCAAATGAGTATGCCATGCTGCGTAAATTTTTACTGACCATCTCCGCCCTGTTTCTGGCTTCCTTTCCTGCCCATGCGCAGGAAGCGGAGGAGCAGACACCGGCACCTGCGTCTGTTCCCGCTGAAGAAAATATCCTGCACCTCGATCTGTCGACCGGTGGCCGGGTAACGATACAGCTGTTTCCGGCAATGGCGCCCAATCATGTCGAGCGGATCAAGATGCTGACGCGGCAGGGCTTTTACGACGGTATTATTTTCCACCGGGTGATCGAAGGTTTCATGGCGCAGACCGGCGATCCGACCGGTACCGGTACCGGCGGCTCCGACCTGCCAGACCTGAAAGCGGAATTTGGCAATTTCCCCCACGTGCGCGGGGTGGTCTCGATGGCGCGGGCACAAGGCGAAGACAGCGCCAATAGCCAGTTTTTCATCGTCTTTTACCCGCGTTTTTCCCTCGATAAAAATTACACGGTGTTCGGCCGCGTGACTGCCGGGATGGAATATGTGGACGCAATCGAACGCGGTGAGCCGCCGGTCAATCCGAGCCGGATATTGCAGGCATCGGTGGCCGCAGACAATAAACCGCCGGTTCTACCGAGTGCCCTGGACAATATTTCCGAAGCGCCGTTTTCGGTCGATGACCTGAACGCGCCGATCAATCCCTAGAGTAATCCGTGCGCGTTGATCTGTTCGACTTTGCGCTGCCGCAGGAGCTGATCGCGCTGCGGCCAGCCGTCCCGCGCGACAGCGCGAAAATGCTGCAGGTCGATGGCGACCGACTGTTCGACCATATTGTCAGCGACCTGCCGCAATTGCTGGGTCCCAAAGACATATTGGTTTTCAACGATACCAAGGTCATTCCGGCGCAATTGCAAGGGACGCGCGGCGAGGCCAAGATCGGTGCGACGCTGCACAAGCGGGTCGACCTTCGCCGCTGGCAGGCCTTCATCCGCAACGCCAAGCGATTGCGCGTCGGCGAAATTGTCGATTTCGGCATGGACGTATCGGCAGAAGCGGAAGCCAAGCTGGACGACGGCAGTTTCATTCTGCACTTCCTTGGCGACGAGCCGGTCGAATTGCTGCTCGAACGGGCAGGCACCATGCCGCTGCCGCCCTATATCGCCAGCAAGCGGGCGATCGACGAGCGCGATGCCGACGATTACCAGACGATGTTCGCCAAGGAAAAGGGTGCGGTGGCGGCACCGACGGCGGCGCTGCATTTCACCGACGGATTATTGGCCGCGCTTGCCGAGGCCGGTGTGGGCAGTGAAATATTGACCCTGCACGTTGGTGCGGGGACGTTTCTGCCGGTCAAGGTTGACGAAACCGACGAGCACAAGATGCACAGCGAGTGGGGACGGATTGACGCCGAAACCGCAGGCCGCCTCAATGCAGCACGCAAAGCCGGAGGCCGGGTGATCGCAGTCGGCACCACCAGCCTGCGCCTGCTCGAAAGCGCGACGGGCGAAGACGGCATCATCCGCGCGTTCGAAGGCGACACCGATATCTTTATTACGCCTGGCTATAAATTCCGTGCGATCGACGGCCTGATGACCAATTTCCATCTGCCCAAATCCACCCTGTTCATGCTGGTCAGCGCGCTGATGGGTATGGAGACGATGCAAAAGGTTTACGCCCATGCGGTTGCCGGGGGTTATCGATTCTACAGCTATGGGGATTCCAGTCTGCTGCTGCCGGAAGTGTGAATTTTCTTGGTAAGTTCGTCCACAGGGCAACAGCGAACAGCATTCCGGATGGATATTTACTCTTTTACAATCACGGCAGGCATAAAAAACTTGGATAGCAACAGAACTAGCGCTGCAATTACCAAAAACAGGACAGTGGTCTCCGGCCATCCATCCAACCCTGATTTAGCGAAAAAAAATAGAGTGAAACCCGAGAGGGGAATCCAGTAATTCTTGTGGATAATCAACATAGCTTCGCAGCCCGTGCAAGCAAAGGGCGTGCCCATACCCCAGAGGGCTTTCGTATACGGAACGGCTGTGCCGCATTTCGGGCAGGTTTGCATAATGGACATCGCGTTAGCTTTCGGCGGTTGTTAAAAGAAGTTGGTCATGCGCTGATGAGCGCTGGCCTTGTTGCTAGTGGAATATCAAGCCGAATCAGGGCATGACAGTGAATATTATAAAAGTTTCGAAACGGAGAGATGACAATGGATAGCTACGAACAGAATTACATCAATGGCCAATGGGTCGATTCTATCGGCGGTACGCCGCATCAGGTCATCAATCCGGCAACCGAAGAGCCGGGCACGAAGATTGTTCTTGGCACCAAGGCCGACGTTGATGCCGCCGTCGCCGCAGCGAAAGCGGCGTTCAAAAGCTTCAGCCAGACCTCCCGCGAAGAGCGGCTCGCCCTGCTTGAACGGATCATTGAAGAATATAAAAAGCGCATGCCCGACATCGCCGCCTCTCTGGCGGTCGAAATGGGCGCGCCGATCAGCCTCGGCAATGCTGCGCAGGCCCCAGCCGGTCTTGGCGGGTTTCTGGGTACACTGGAAGCGCTGAAGACTTTCGAATTTACCGAAAAAGTCGGTGCCAATATGATTGCCTATGAACCCATCGGCGTGGTCGGCATGATCACTCCGTGGAACTGGCCTTTGAACCAGATCACGTTGAAAGTCGCTCCGGCTCTGGCGGGCGGCAATACGATGGTGTTGAAACCATCCGAAGAATGTCCCGGCAGCGCGGCCATTCTCGCCGAAGTGATGGATGCAGCAGGCGTTCCGCCCGGCGTATTCAATCTGGTGCAGGGTGACGGTCCGACCGTTGGCGCGGCGATTTCCTCGCATCCCGACGTCGATATGGTCAGCTTCACCGGCTCGACCCGCGCCGGTATCTTGGTGGCCAAAGCGGCTGCCGATACGGTCAAGCGCGTGCATCAGGAACTGGGTGGAAAATCGCCCAATCTGGTGCTGCCCGGTGCCAAGCTGGAAGAAGTCCTGCCACCGACTATTGCCGGGGTGATGGTCAACAGCGGTCAAAGCTGCATCGCGCCAACCCGCGTATTGGTGCACAAGGACCAGAACAGCGAAGCCATCGCCGTGGTCAAGAATATCGTCGAGAGTCAGGAAGTGGGCGACCCGACCGTTGAAGGCGGACATATGGGGCCGGTTGTGAACAAGGCTCAATATGGCAAGATCCAGGATCTGATCCAGTCCGCGATTGACGAGGGTGCCACGCTGGAAACCGGCGGCACTGATCTGCCTGCCAATGTGAACCGCGGCTATTATATCAAACCGACGCTGTTTAGTGGCGTGACGCCGAATATGCGGATCGCCAGGGAAGAGGTTTTCGGTCCGGTGGTGACGCTGATGAGCTATGATAATCTCGAAGAGGCAATCGAGATTGCGAATGACACAGAATATGGTCTCTCCGCCGTGATTTCCGGCGATCCGGCGGCAGCCGTCGCGGTTGCGCCGCAATTGAAGGCCGGCATGGTCATCGTCAACAATTGGGGACCGGCTCCCGGCTTGCCCTTCGGCGGATATAAGCAGTCCGGCAACGGCCGTGAAGGCGGTGTCTATGGCCTGAGGGATTTCATGGAAGTGAAATCAATCAGCGGTTTGCCAAGCTAAACGTTTGCGTTCTTCGCAAGCTACAGCTTGGCGGGACGCTGTAATGACAATGCACCTCGAACAAAAAAGGGCGGCTCAATCGAGCCGCCCTTTTTTTGCTTCACGTCCCGGAAGGTCTAGCCTTCAGCAGGAGCCGCTGCTGGAGCGACCGGTGGGTCGTTGTCAGCAACTTCGGTGAGCGATCCGCCCATGGCTTCGCAATCACCGGCGTCGGTATTTTTCCAGGCATTGCCCTGATAGTCGACGACGGACGTACCGGCACAGGAGGTGCCTTCGCCAGCCTTGCAGTCATTTTCACCGGCCAGGGCGATGCCGTAGCATTTTTCCTGGTCCGCTGCCGCGACTTCGGTCACTTCGCCGCTTGATGCTTCGGCGCCTTCGCTGGCTGCTTCGGTGCTGCCGCCGGAACAGGCGGAAAGAGCGGCTGCCGCGATCAGTGCGGTTGCTGCGGAACCAAGTGTTGTAGCTTTTATCATAAAATACTCCCGATTTAGGTCTTTGAGAATCTGCGCCCATCCTGCACAGATGTTGAAATATTCGAACAGGACGGACCATTGGTTACACCAACAATAGCAAAACACAAAATCGAGGCCGTAAAATCTGGTCTCGCAGTGAAAATCGGGCATTTGCATGGCTGAGCGCTTTTCCTTTTCCATCGCCGCAACCGACGGCAAGGCGCGGACCGGCAAGATCAGCATGATGCGCGGCGGTATTCGCACGCCTGCGTTCATGCCGGTGGGAACAGCCGCGACGGTCAAGGCGATGAAGCCGGAGACCGTGCGCGCAACGGGTGCGGACATCATTCTCGGCAATACCTATCACCTGATGCTTCGTCCCGGCGCGGAGCGGGTGGCGCGTCTCGGCGGATTGCACAAGTTCATGAACTGGGATCGACCGATCCTGACCGATAGCGGCGGCTATCAGGTGATGAGCCTGTCGGAACTGACCAAGCTCAGCGAAAATGGCGTCGAATTCCAGAGCCATCTCGACGGTTCGCGCCATATGCTGACCCCGGAACGGTCGATGGAAATTCAGCGGCTGCTCGGCAGCGACATCGTCATGGCGTTCGACGAATGTACCAAGAATGGCGCAACCCGCGAGGAAGCACAGGCATCGATGGAACGATCGATGCGCTGGGCGAAGCGGTCGCGGGACGGCTTCGACAGCGGCGAAGAGCATGCGGCGAGAGCGGCTTTGTTCGGCATTCAGCAAGGCTCGCTCGACAAGGAAATGCGGGCGGCTTCGGCGGAGGCTTTGATCGAAATCGGTTTTGATGGCTATGCCATTGGCGGTCTGGCTGTCGGCGAGGGGCAGGAAGCGATGTTTGATGTGCTCGATTATGCGCCGGGTCAATTGCCCGCCGACAAGCCGCGCTATCTGATGGGCGTCGGCAAGCCGGACGATCTCGTCGGCGCGGTCGAGCGGGGCGTCGATATGTTCGACTGCGTGCTGCCAAGCCGGTCCGGTCGCAATGGCCAGGCATTTACCGCGCAGGGGGCTCTCAATATCCGCAACGCCAAATTTGCCGAGGATCTGGCGCCGCTCGACGAGAATTGCGCATGCTCCGTCTGCCAGAACCACAGCCGCGCCTATTTGCACCATCTGATCCGGGCGAAAGAGATATTGGGGGCGATGCTGATGACCGAGCATAATATCGCTTATTATCAATCGCTGATGGCAGGCATGCGCGACGCAATTGCCGAGGGCACATTTGCTGATTTTGCCCTAAAATTCCGCAGCGCCTATCTGAAGTCATGATTGTCGGGCTACCGGACAAAACGAACCTGAAGGATGCGCTGGACCGCGCCCGCGATAATGCGCCTTATCTCGGGATGGCGATGCAGATACTGCCCGAACTGACCGATCTGCTCGCCGCAGAAAATCTCGAGGCAGCGCTGGAATATGTCGGCAGCGCCGGAGAAGGTGCCAAAAATGTCCGGCAAAAATTGCGCCGCGAAAAGCGGGCTCTGGCCCTGACTTTGGCGATTGGTGATCTGGCCGGACAATTGTCACTGACCGATGTGATCACGCGCCTTTCGGATTTTGCCGACCGGGCGCTGGATGAGGCGCTGGCCGATATATATGCGACCCGCTATCCCGATGCGCAGCTGGAAGGCTTTTCGATCATTGGCCTCGGCAAACACGGCAGCCGCGAACTCAACTATTCGTCGGATATCGATCCGATCTTCATTTACGATCCCGATAAAATTCCGGTTCGCGGCAGGGAAGATCCCAGTGACGCAGCGCGGCGGATCGGCCAGCAGCTGGTCGAGGCGCTCAACGCCCGCGATGCGGACGGCTATGTTTTCCGGGTCGACATGCGGCTCAGGCCTTCGCCGGAAGTCAGTCCGGTGGCGCTGCCGGTCGAAGCGGCGATCAGTTATTATGAATCGAGCGCGCTGGCGTGGGAGCAGGCGGCCTATATCCGGTCACGGGCCGCTGCCGGTGACCCCGGGCTGGGGCAATATTTTCTAGAAACGATCAATCCGTTCATCTGGCGGCGGTCGCTGGATTATGGAGCGATCAAGAATATCGGCTCGGTCACCGCGCAAATCCGTGATCATTATGCGGCGGGTCAGAAATTCGGACCGGGCTTTGACCTGAAACGCGGGCGAGGCGGGATTCGCGAGACGGAATTTTATGCCCAGATGCACCAGCTCATCTTTGGCGGGCGGCAACCGGATTTGCGGGTACCGGCGACGCGCGATGCGCTGGCGGCGCTGGTAAAGGCGGGACGGATCGATGGTGAAAAAGCGCGGGTTCTGAGCGAGTCCTACGAACTTTACCGGGTCATCGAACATCGTCTGCAGATGGTCAACGACCAGCAAACCCATAGTTTGCCCGACGCTGCAGCGGATCTCGACCGCGTGGCGCGGCTGCACGGGATGGAAACCGGCCAGCAATTGCTCGACCTGCTGGCCCCGCATATCGATGCGGTCGGCAATATTTATGATGATTTGATCGAACCGGAAGATGACAGACGTCTGCCGACTGATGAAGAAAAGTTGGCTGCTGTAATCGCCAGTAAAAATTTGCTCGAAGGCGAGAGTTTTCTGCAGGCGATCAAGCGCTGGCGGAGCGGCAAGGTGACGGCCTTGCGGTCTGCTGCGGCTCAGGAGTCTTTCGAGGCTATCCTTCCTGATCTGGTCGATGCAATCGCCACCGCACCCAATTCGACAAAGGCGCTGGCGCGGCTCGATAGCCTGATCGACAAATTGCCGACCGCGATCAATTTCTTCCGGATATTGGAAGCCCGGCCCGCTTTGCTCGACTTGCTCGGCAAGATTCTAAGCCATGCGCCGGTGCTGGCCGATGCTTTGGCGCAGCGCGCAGAATTATTCGACGGTCTGATCGATGCTACCGCGCTTGACCTGCCCCCGTCGGTGGATGAGCTTGCCGAACAATTTGCCCGGATGGAACCGGGCGATGATTATCAGATGCTGCTCGACCGGGTGCGGGCCCGCGTCGGTGAAAAACGCTTTGCGCTCGGGGTCCAGCTGATCGAGGGGCATCATGATGCGCTGGATATATCGGCGGGCTATGCCCGGGTGGCGGAAGCGGCGATTCAGGTGCTGACCGACGCGACAATCAAGGAATTTGAAGAGACTCACGGAAAGGTTCCTGGCTGTGCTCTGCTGATTCTGGCGTTGGGCCGGTTGGGCGGAGAGGCCTTGACCCATGCTTCGGATCTGGACCTGATCTTCCTGTTCAGCGGCGATCATAGCGCAGAGTCCGACGGCAACAGATCATTGGGGGCTACCCAATATTATAACCGGCTGACCGCGCGGATCGTGACGGCGCTTTCGGTGCCGACCGCCGCCGGACCGCTCTATGAAGTGGATACGAGGCTGCGGCCATCCGGAACCCAGGGGCCTTTGGCGGTGACCCTTGAGAGCTTTTACAAATACCAGCGGGAAAGCGCCTGGACCTGGGAGCATATGGCTTTGACCCGGGCGCGACCGGTCTATGGCGACAAAGCGAACCGCGCCGAACTGGAACAGAAGATTCGTGAAATCTTGCGCAAGGCCCGCGAACCTGAGGAATTGCGCAAGGCGGTCCGGAAGATGCGGCTCGATATTGTCGAGCACAAGCCGCCCAAGGGTCCGCTTGATACCAAGATGATGGAAGGCGGACTGGTCGACTGGGAGTTTATCGTCCACTTCCTGCAGCTGAAAACCGGTGAGGCGCTCTATCCGCAGCTCGGCAAAGCGGTGCGTGCGCTCGTCGCCGCGGGGCATCTGGGTGAGGATATGATCACCGCGCATGAATTGATGACACGCTTGCTGGTGGCCCTGCGCCTGATGTCTCCGGATTGCGACTTTCCGCCGGAAACCAGCCGGGCCTTGATCGCCAAGGCTGCGGGGCAGGAAAGCTGGGACGCGCTGCTCGATGGCTATGATCAGGCGCGGCAATGCGTTATTGACGAGTGGAACAGGCACTTGCGGCCGGACCCCGATGAAATTCTAGGAGACATAATATGATCGATGTGGGCGACAAAATACCGGATATGGAACTGGTGGCGCCGGATGGCAGCCCGGTGAAGATATCCGATTATGCCGGCAAGAAGCTCGTGCTGTTTTTCTACCCGAAAGCCAGCACGCCCGGATGCACAACGGAGTCGAAGGATTTTTCTGCCCTCTTGCCGGAATTCAAGAAAGCCGGTGCCGCAGTGCTCGGCATGTCTGCCGATTCGCCGAAACGGCAGCAGAATTTCATCGCCAAACAGGAATTGACGGTCGATATCGCTTCCGACGAAAGCACCGAGTTTCTCGAGAAAATCGGCGTCTGGGCGGAAAAGAAAATGTACGGCAAGACCTATATGGGGATTATCCGTTCGACCTTTCTGATCGGCCCGGACGGTACTGTGCTCAAGGCCTGGCCGAAAGTGAAGGTCAAGGGCCATGCGGAAGAGGTTCTGGCTGCGGTGCAGGCGGCATAAACCCTTCGAAATGACTCAACCGATCACTGTAGGCGCAGCCGTTCTGCGCGTGCTTCAGACCGCTGATCCCACCGCCAAGGTGATGGCCGCGCGCCATGCTGCGCGGGAATGGCGGCTGGCGAGGCTGACTCACAATTTTGGCGAGATCATGCCGGACATTCCGGCGCGGCCCGGCCATCCGGTGTTGATGCGTCCCCGCGACATGCCAAGACGCGGCACAGGCACCTCGGTACCCCGGCGGGTCGCCCTGATCCATGCGCTCGCCCATATCGAATTTGTCGCGATTGATCTGGCCTTCGACATGATCGGCCGGTTCGGCGCAGAGTTTCCGCGAGAATTCACGGATGACTGGATGCGGGTCGGTGCGGAAGAAGCGATGCATTTTGCCTTGCTGGATCGCAGGTTGCGGGATCAGGGCAGTCATTACGGCGCACTTCCCGCTCATGATGGTCTCTGGGATAGCGCAAAAAATACCGCCTATAATGCTTCGGCGCGTCTCGCCATCGTTCCGATGGTGCTCGAGGCGAGGGGACTGGACGTGACCCTGGAGACAGTCGAGCGTTTCAAACGACAGGGCGATGAACTGACGGCAAAGGTTTTACATCGAATCTATAATGACGAGATTTGCCACGTTTCTTTCGGCACGAAATGGTTCGAATATGCCTGCGAAAGAGACAATCTGGCCCCGCATGACCATTGGAAACATCTTGTAAAAACCCACTTCAAAGGCGGGTTAAAGCCTCCATTTAACGACTCAGCGCGCCGAGCAGCCGGTCTGACCCAAGAATATTATTATGGTGTTGAATAATTAACCCGAATGAATTTACACCCGTAAACGCACAACGGGGGCGAAGGTTCCGCCGCAAAATTCACGCCATGGATTTCATGGGTCGCAAATAAAAGGTTCGATCATTATATGACCGAAAACATAGTAGTTTTATTTAAGAAATCTGTGAGCAAGATCACAGCCATTGCTTTTCTCGGATCGGCGATGATTTTTTCCACCGCCGCATCAGCGGAAGCAGCCGCAGAAGCCAGCATCCCGGTTGATGTGCTGAAAAGCCAGGCAGCTGAAAGCGCTCTTGGCGAAGCGGACCCAGCATTCAAGATGATTTTCAACAACTGGAGCGGCCAGGGCAAGATTGAAGCGGTGAAACTCACCATTCCTTCGAGAAAGCCGGTGAAAGATTTCACGCTGACCAGTTCTTACGGTTTCCGTTCCGACCCTTTCAAAGGTCGCCGCGCCAATCACAAGGGCCTTGATATGGCCGGACCGATCGGCACTCCCATTTATGCTACCGCTGACGGCATCATCGGCCGCGCCCAATGGGTGAACGGCTATGGCAAATATATCGAAATCAACCACGGCAACGGCATCCAGACCCGTTATGGCCATATGTCGCGGCTCAATGTTGAAGCAAACGCCCGCGTCAAGAGCGGCGACCTGATCGGCTTCATGGGCTCGACCGGTCGCTCCACTGGCAGCCACCTGCATTATGAAGTGCGGATTGCCGGCGAAGCGGTCAATCCCATCCCATTCATGCAATCCAATGATTTCCTGATCGCGCAGAAGCTGAATTCCGGCGTTGCATTGGGCGGCCCAGCCGAATAAGATCGATTTTACACCTTTGGGAGAGGGTGCATAAGGGAGCGGTTTGAGCTTAAGGCTTGCCGCTCCTTTTGATTCTCCCTATCTTAACAATATGAACCAGGCCCTTACAACTCTCGAGCAGGATATCATCCTGACCCCCAATGCCGCCAAACGCGTGGCTGCCATTGCCGAAAAACAGGGCAAAGCAGCCATATTGCGACTTGCGGTCGAAGGCGGGGGCTGTTCCGGATTTCAATATCGTTTCGGTCTCGCCGACGGCATCGAAGCGGATGATATCGCGGTCGAGGAAGCTGGCGTAACGCTGGTTGTTGACGAAATCAGCCTCGATCTGGTGCGCGGTAGCGCCGTCGACTTTGTCGAGTCGCTTGGCGGCAGCGCCTTTCAGGTTACCAATCCCAATGCTGCGTCTGGATGCGGCTGCGGCTCCAGCTTCTCTGTCTAAGTGAAAATAGCCAGCTACAATATCAACGGCATCAAGGCACGCCTGCCGCGCTTGCTGGAGTGGCTTGAAGAGACCAGGCCCGATGTCGCCTGCCTGCAGGAAATCAAGACGCAGGACGAGGGCTTCCCCGCCGACAAGTTCGAGGAAATTGGCTATGGCGCGATCTGGCACGGCCAGAAGAGCTTCAATGGCGTTGCCATATTGGCGCGCGATCAGGTGCCGGAAGAGGTCAAGCGTGGCCTCGATGGCGAACCGGAAGACGAGCATAGCCGCTATATCGAAGCCAATATCAGTGCCAAAGACGGTTCGAAAGTCCGCGTCTCCAGCATCTATCTGCCCAACGGTAACCCCCACCCGGGTCCGAAATTCGATTTCAAGCTGCGGTGGATGAAACGGTTGCGGGAACGTGCCGCAGAAATCTGGGCGGAAGAGGTGCCTGCGGTGCTCGCCGGCGACTATAATGTCATCCCGCGCGACAATGATGTCTATTCGGTCAAGGCGATGCAGAATGACGCGCTGATGCAGCCGGAAAGCCGTGAGGGCTATCGGCGCATATTAAACGACGGCTGGACCGATGCTCTCGGTGTCACCTATCCGGCTGGCAATATCTGGACCTATTGGGACTATCGCAGCGGCGGCTGGCAACGCGATCAGGGCTTTCGCATCGATCATCTGTTGCTTAGCCCGCTTGCCGCGGATCGCCTCGAAAGCTGCGGTGTCGACAAGGAGTATCGCGGCCGGGAGAAAGCCAGCGATCATACACCAGCGTGGGTCGATCTGGACATTTGAGGCGCCTGACGGCGATTAATAACGGTTTCGCTTAGGTGATCGGCTTTTCATAAATAAGATATTCGCGGTTGATGGTCGCTTCAATCGCTTCTGCAATCGCTACCATCCCCTGATTATCTTCCAATATCCAGCCGATTTCCGCACGCTTGGTGCCGAAATTCAGCTTGGCATCGCGACGGATATATTCGATCAGCATGAACACCATCTGGCTGGCCAGGCGGCTGTTTTGCAGTTCTTTTTTAACCCCCATTAACGGCACCCGCATCGAATTGGATTTGGGGAATTTCAGCCACCATAGCAGCTTGGCCCAGCCGAAGGGCCATAGCGAACCCTTCATGGTTTTGAGCACCTCGTTCATATCGGGTAGCGTCATCATGAAGGCTACCGGCTCACCTTCCAGTTCGGCAATCCGGATCAGATCTTCATGGACGATCGGTTTCAGGCTTTTGCCGGCATGTTCGATCTCCCGGTCGGTCATCGGGACAAACCCCCAATTGCTTGACCATGCGTCGTTCAGGAGATTCATGATGATTGCGGCATCGCGATCAAAATATTTCTTGTCGACTTTGCGGATTTTCAGTCGCTTGTTACGCTCACCGGATGCCACGATCCGTTTGACGAGATCAGGAAAGCCATCCTCCACGGGAAGATGGTAGGTCACGAGCCGTTTGGCGACACGATATCCAAGATTCTCGATCCAACCCTGATATTCTTCATTGTGGTGGCCCATCATGATCATCGGGCTATGGTCATGGCCCTCGGTCAAGAGACCGGGTTCTTCCCAGACCGACATGCTGATCGGGGCAAGCACGCGGGTCATGCCCTGATCTTTCAACCAGTCTTCGGCGGCATGGATCAAGGCGTGCATGGTCGCTTCATCGCTTGCTTCCATCAGCCCCCAATTGCCGGTTCCGGGTCCCATACCCTGTTCGGGCGGCTGTTCCAGCGCCAGCTCGTCAATATGCGCGCTGATCCGGCCGACCACCTTGCCCCGTCGGAGGGCGAGGAATAATTGCACCCGCGCATGTTCGAAGAACGGATTTTGTCCCGGCGTGATCAGCTTGGCGAATTCGGATCGGAGCGGCGGAACCCAATGCGGATCAGAGGCGTTGAGCTTGTAGGCAATATCGATGAACTGCTTGGTCTGGGCCTTGGTAGTGACAGGTTCTACGACTATATCCTGAGTGGCCACCATATTTGATCCTTCTATATTAGCGGCTGGCTGTGGCGTTAATCGAGACGCAATGTCAAGGGCAGGCGCGCCATTGCGGTCTTGTCCTTGCCATGATGTCGCCACGATATGTTGCTCTAGGCCATCCAACAATTATGCAGGTGTTTATGAGTACGACAACCATCTCTCCGAAAAATACGCCAACGGCTGCGGTAGACCCGCGCCGGATCAATGCCGCTGTCCCGGTTCCCGAAGATGTCGAACTGATCCGCACTGCGGCCAAGGTCACGCGTGATCTCAACACGCCCAAGGCCGCAGTTTACTGGGCTGATTTTCTGGCATCTGTGGTTGTTGGCTACGGTGCCCTCGCCGGCGCGATTGTCAGCCCGTCCACTGTTCTCGCGATTGCCTTTGGCTTGATTGCGGTCCTCGCTCTCTATCGCGCGGGCAGCTTCATTCACGAATTGACGCACGTCCGCCGCAATGCGCTCCCCGGCTTTCATTTCGCCTGGAACGCCTTGTTCGGCGTACCGATGCTGATCCCGTCGTTCATGTATGAAGGCATTCACAGCATCCATCACCGGACCAAGAAATATGGCACGGTGGAAGATCCGGAATATTTGCCGCTGGCACTGATGAAGCCCTGGTCGGTGCCTCTATTCGTGATTGTCGCGGCGCTGGCACCGGTGGCGTTGCTGTTCCGCTATGCGATATTGTCGCCGCTATCCGCGATCATTCCGCCGCTGCGCAGGATTGTGGTCGAACGCTATTCTGGCCTGATCATCAATCCCGACTTTCGCCGCAAGCCGCCCGAAGGCGACCTTAAACGGCGCTGGCTCGCTTGCGAAATTGGCGCGAGCATCTGGTCTATTTCCCTGCTGGCCATGGTTGCGACCGACGTCATTTCCATGCGCGCTTTTCTGATATTCCTCGGCGTGATGTCGGGCAGCGTTGTGCTCAACCAGATTCGCACGCTGGTCGCGCATCTCTGGGAGAATGATGGTCAGGAAATGAGCGTGACGGGGCAATATCTCGACAGTGTCAACGTGCCGCCGCCAGCAACCTTGCCCGCCTTATGGGCGCCGGTTGGGCTGCGCTATCACGCGTTGCACCATCTGCTGCCGGGTGTTCCCTATCATAGTCTTGGCGAAGCGCACCGGCGTATCGCGGCAGAATTGCCGTCCGATTCCAAATTCTACCGGGCGGATCACGGCAGTCTATGGAAGTTGATCACGGGACTGGTGCGCGGCAGCGCAGGCAGAAACTGAAGCAGCTATTCCTCGGTCCGGATCAGCACCGTCTCGCCGATCAGGAAAAATAGCATGAACGGCGCCCAGGCTGCCAATAGGGTCGGATAAGCGCCGATATTGCCCATCGCCAGCGCGAAATTATCGGCGACGAAATAGGCAAAGCCGAGCGCCATGCCGATCACGGCGCGCAGGAACAACTGCCCGGACCGGGCCAGACCGAAAGCGGCGACAGCACCCAGCAACGGCATCAGGATCGAAGACATCGGCCCGGAAATTTTGTGCCACCAGCCGGCTTTCAGGCTCATCGTCGGGCGGCCCGCGCGCTCGAGTTCACCAATGGCTGTGTGCAGTGCAAAAATCGACAGGCTGTCCGCGTCGACATTCGTCAGCGTGAACTGGTCCGGCCGGATCGAATCACCGATCAATATCTCGGCTTTCTTTTCTTCGGTTCCGCTGCTGACATCAAACTGGGTGACGTCGGTGAGTTTCCAACCTTTGTCCGTGAACCGGGCTTCGTCGCCTTGCATCAGGCCTTTCAGTCCGTTCCCGGTGCGATTGTAGATGGTGATGTCTTGCAGCACGACATCATTGCCGCGGCCGGTCACCGTTCGCGCGTTGATAAGATTATTGCCATCCTTTACCCATACATTGGTGCGGACGTTGCTTTCCGCCGGAATCGGGCCGAACTCGACTTTCTCCCACTGCGACAATCGGGCGGTCGATGGGGCGACAATTGTTTCGTTGAACACGAACGAGACCAGCGCCACGCCCATGCTGGTTACGATCAATGGCGCGAGGATCTGGTGGGCGGACAGGCCGCCGGCCTTCATCGAGATGACTTCGCTATTCTGGTTCAAGGTGGCGAGGGTGATGATCGTCCCGAGCAGCACGGAAAAGGGCAGAAAACGCGCCACGAGCTGCGGGGCGCGCAGGGAAACATAGGTCCAGAGCTCGGCTTCGCCATTGCCTTGATAGGCCATGATCTTGCCACTCTCGCCGAGCAGGTCGAGCGCCTGCAGTACCAGTACGAGCAATGCAAGCACCGCCAGCGTCCGGACGATGAACATTTTCGCCATATAGATGGCCAGTGTCCGGGAGGGGAAAAAGTCCATATCCGGCTATTCCTTCATCAACGCGCGTTTGCGATTGAAATTCAGCAAGCCCTTGAAAACGCCTCCGAACTTGGAGAAGGCCTTTTCCAGTGCACCGATCGGCTGGCCGCCGGGAACATGGGCTGCAACATGATACATCCACATGATCAGCGCGGCGAACAGACAGAAGGGCAGCCACAAGGCTATGATCGGGTCAATAAGGCCGAGCGCCCCGACATCCTCGCCATATTCGTTGACCTTGTGATAGGTCACAATCATGATGATCGACAGAAAAACGCCAAGCGCGGAGCTGGAGCGTTTCGGGGGTACAGCCAGCGCCACCGCCAATAGCGGCAGCAGCAACATCATCATCACCTCGACCATGCGAAAGTGGAAATTGGCGCGGCTTTCATTGCGTTCGGCAACCGGGCGGTTTTCGTCCTGTCCGACCCGGACCAGTTCCGGTATCGTATATTCCAGATTCTTGCCGCCGCGCGAGCGGAAGCTCTCGATATCGGGCAAATCGATCGGCAAATCATGGTTGCTGAAACTCAGGATGCGCGGTTTTTCGTAATTCGGGGCATCATGGACCAGCACGCCATCGGTCAGCCGCAAGATGATCGTATCGGGATCGTCGGTCGCCAGAAACTGGCCGTGTTTCGCCGTGACGGAGACGGTCTGGCCTTTTTTATTCTCGGCGCGGACGAACATCCCGCTCAATTTGGTGCCGTTGTCGCGGCTTTCCTCGATCCGCAGGGTCATCCGGCTGCCCAGATTGGTGAATTCGCCGACCTTTATGGAGGCACCGAGCGCACCCGACCGCAATTCGAAGCGTAGTTCTTCATAATAATAGCGGGACAGTGGCTGAATGAAGCCGACAAGTGCGAGATTGACCAGCATCAAGGCGATTGTGAACATATAAGGCACCCGGAGCAGCCGTCCGTAACCCTGGCCAACGGCACGGAAAACATCGAGTTCCGAACTGAGCGCAAGCTGTCGGAACGCCAGCAAAATACCGAGCAGCAGGCCGATCGGTATGCCGAGAGAAAGATATTCGGGTATCAGATTGGCCAGCATCCGCCAAACCACGCTGACAGGGCCGCCTTCTGCCGCGACAAAATCGAAAAGACGCAGCATTTTTTCCAGCACCAGCAGCATGGCCGCGATCACCAATGTACTGAACAGAGGCACGGCGATCAATTTTGCTAGATAGCGATCAGTGGAAGTCAGCAGTTTCAACTTGTTGTCTCCCTCTCACCATGTTTTCGCCGCAAATCAAATCCATAACAATCGGTAGATCGGGGGGCTGATTCTTGTCCGTGCCGGAGTAATGGCGCGGGTATAACGACTAGGAGTTACTACGTCATGTTGAAATTTGCGGCATCCATCGCATTATCGACCACTATTTTGTTATCTTCTGCCCCGGCATTCGCTGGAGGCCGCGAGATACCCAATGACATGCGCCGTTGCCAGTCGGGCAAAGGCCCTGCTGTAAGAGTCGAAATTGAGGGTCTGAAGGAAACTACCGGAAGGGTCCGCGTCCAGAGCTATCGCGGTACCAAGGACGAATGGCTGAAAAGCGGTGCCTGGTTGTCTCGTATCGAAGTCCCCGTCAGCGCGAAAAACATGACCTTCTGCCTGCCGTTCAGCCAGGCCGGCGAATATGCGATTGCCGTGCGTCATGATCTTAACGGTAACGGCAAGACCGACCTGACCAGCGACGGCGGCGGCATGTCGAACAATCCGAGCATCAACATCTTCAACCTTGGCAAGCCAAGCTACAAGAAAACCAAATTTGCGATCGGCAATGAGGTTAAATCCATCCGCATCACAATGAAATATATGTGATGCACCGGGCTCGCCGGATAATTTGGGGCTAATTCATGGCAAATGTCGCACTTCTTTCCAATCCGAACTCGACCGGGAACCGGGCAATTTTGCCAGAAGTGCGCTCTTATTGCGTCAAAAACAGCGATGTTTTCCACTATGAAGTGGATCATGTTGATGAAATTGCCAAGGCGCTGGAAACCATTGCCCGGGTGAAACCGAAAGTGCTGGTCATCAACGGTGGCGACGGAACGGTACAGGCGGCATTGACCGAATTGCACCAGGGTGGCCATTTTGGTGACAACCCGCCGCCGGTCGCGGTTCTGCCCAATGGCAAGACCAATTTGATCGCGCTCGATCTCGGTTCGGAAGGCAATCCGCTGAAAGCGCTCGAGCGCATTGTCGAACTGGCCAAGCATGATTTGCACGAACATCTGGTCGACCGCGAGCTTATCGCGCTCTCCGATGGCAGCAAGGATAGCAAGGTCGTGCTCGGCATGTTTCTCGGCGGTGCCGGTCTGTCGGAGTTCATTCTCTATTGCCGCCACAAGATCTACCCGCTGGGACTGCCAAACGCGGCGGCGCATGTGCTGACGGTTTTTGCCGCGCTTGCATCGGTCCTGTTCGGGATAAGAGGGAAATTCCTGCCCAAACGATCGACACCGATCAAGATATCGCTGATCCGCGATGGCCAGTTTCAGGGCAATTTTGCCGTGCTGATCGTCACCACGCTGGAAAAGCTTCTGCTAATGAAACGATCGATGCGAAACCAGCATGCGATTGGCCGGATGCAATTTCTGGCGATTGACCAGCGCGCCAGTTCTATCGTGCGTTTTTTGCTGTCGGTGATTTTCGGACGGTTGGGCAAAAATGTCCAGAAAGGCATCCATCTCGAGCGCGGCGATATGATCCGCATCGAGGGCGAGGGCAGCAATGTGCTGATGGACGGCGAACTTTTCTCGGCCCAGCCAGGCCATCCGATCGTGCTGAAATCAACCAAGCCGGTATCCTTCCTTCGGCTAGCCGCCTGAGCTAGGACGTTTCGCGTGAGCGATCTCAAATCATTAATTGCGCAGGAACTGGCCGAGCCCGTTGATAAGCGGGTCTCGGCTTTTGCGGCCTCGATTGCGGCGCAATATGGCGACGCATCGCGAGCGGTGCTGTTCTATGGCTCCTGCTTGCGAACAACTCAGCTCGACGGGCAGATGCTCGATTTCTACCTGATCGTTTCGGACTATGAGGCGGCTTATGGAAAAAGCTGGCTGGCGGGGGCGAACAAGCGGTTACCACCCAATGTATTTCCGGCGGAACATGCCGGACTGGTCGCCAAGGTGGCGGTGCTCAGCGAGAAGGATTTTTACAGACTGAACCGGATTGGTGCCAGCGCGGTCAGCGTCTGGGCCCGCTTTGCACAGCCCTCGCGGCTGGTCTGGCAAGCGGACGAAGCGGCACAGGCGCATGCGGTCGAGGCGATTGAAGGCGCCGCAATAACCTTGTTCGACATGAGCTTTCCGATGATGGATATCGATACGGAACATACAATAGCCGCGCTCTGGAAACGCGGTTTTGAACTGACCTATGGTGCGGAGTTGCGCGCCGAGCGGAAGGATCGTTCCGATTCGGTCGTCGATTCCGATCCCGAACGTTATGCCAGATTTGGACCGGCCGTGATGGCGGCGATTGCCGAACGGGACAAAGCGCGGGGCAAGAAGATCAAAATTGTCGCCTCTCGCGATGCGGTTGAAAAAAGATGGCGGCAATTGCGGCGCAACGGCAAGATTTTGACTCTCGCCAGACTGGCCAAGGCGTCCGCCACTTATGCCGGCGGCATCGATTATCTCGCCTGGAAGATAAATCGTCACGCCGGGACCGATTATGTGATCAAGCCGTGGCAACGCAAGTGGCCGATATTGGGTGCGCTGGTGATGCTGCCGCGATTGATTGCCGGTGGGGCGATTAAATGACGCTATTCAACTAAATAGGTCCGTCATCCTGAACTCGTTTCAGGACCTTAGGCGTCTAAACCGGAAGATGGTGGCAAGAGTGACGGGGTCCTGAAACAAGTTCAGGATGACGAGAAATCACCGATCCTTGTAGTCCGGCTTCCGCTTCGCAAAAAACGCCTTGGCCGCCTCGCGGCTGTCTTCGGTCATCGACAGCATCACCTGCTGCCGGTCTTCGATGGCGAGGGCGGCTTCGAAACTCTGTGCATCGATATTGCGATTGAGCGCATCCTTAGACAGGCGCAAACCCATTGGCGCGGTGTCGAGCATTTCTTCGGCCAGCGACAGGCCGGTCGAGAGCAGCTTGTCCTCGTCGACAACCTCGCTGATCAGGCCATGTTTCTCCGCCCGTTCGGCATGGATGAACCGGCCGGTCAGGATCAGTTCCGACGCAATTGACGCGCCGACCATCCGCGGCAGAAAATAGCTCGATCCCATATCGCAGCCGCCGAGACCGATCTTGATATAGGCGGCGTTCATTTTGAGCGATGGCGCGCCAAAGCGAACATCGCTGGCGAGTAACAGCGAGAAACCGCCACCACAGGCGGCGCCCTGCGCCAGCGCAATAATCGGCTGCGGACATTGCCGCATCAATTGCATCACGGTGGCGATCGAACGCTGGGTGTTCCAGACGTGCTGGACCTGCCCGCGCGAGCCGGCATTCTTCCAGCCACCGATATCGAGACCCGCGCAAAAGGCGCGGCCTTCTGCGCGGAAGAGAACGACACGGACATCCAGACGCTTCTGCAGACCGCGGAAATAATCCTGCAGCGCAAAGATCATTTCCTCGTTCATCGTGTTGAGCTTTTCGGGGCGGTTGAGCGCCAGGATTTCGATCGCGCCGCGCTGTTCGATGAGGATGGGATTATTCATTACAGTTTACGTCCGTTGGAAGGTCCATCGATTGAACCAATTTCTTGATTGTTGCTATGTCATATTCGACCCACTGATCATCCGCAGGTTCGATCAATGCCGGACTGGCCAACCCTCCATCGCAACAAAAGCAAATTTCTATTTCGCCAACCATTTCTCCCAATTCATTAAAATATCGGAAGAAATGGTGGGGAATAAAACATGCTTCTTCGTAGGCACCTTCGCCACTTTCGGGACGTTGAACGATGATTTGACGAAAGATGGCTTTTTCAAACATCATTCGTTGCTCGGAAGTCAACTCGACCCCATCGACATTGCCCATACCAAAGAAGCCATCGTCGTTGAGTGGTCGGTCTTCAATGAATAAACGTACCGACTTGGCGTGAGGATAGACTTCGATAGACTTTGTTTCTGTTATGAGTTCATCCGAGGGAGCTTGGGCTTTTTGGGCATCACATGCAGCTAAGCCAAAAATAGAGAAAATAGCGATCAGAAACAATTGAATCTGATGTCTATTTCTGACTGGCATCAAATCGCCCCGACCGCTTTCCCGGCCGCTTCAAACATGCCCAATATCTGGTCGACCTGTTCGCTTGTATGTTCCGCGCATAATGAACAGCGTAGCAGAGTCATATTCGCGGGTGTCGCTGGCGGTCTTGCCAGGTTCACATAAAGCCCTTCGGCGAGCAGCGCCTGCCACATCATCGCGCCTTTTTCGAGATCGGGCATGATCACTGCGATGATCGCGCTTTGCGCTTCCGGTGTACCGAGGGTGAAGCCGAGATCGCGTAGGCCTTTGTGGAGCTTTTTGCTATTCTCCCACAGATGCGCGCGTTTGTTGCCGCTGTGCATCAGCTTGCGGATCGAGGTGCTCGCCGTTGCCATGACGCTGGGCGGCAGGCTGGCGGTGAACACATAGGGACGGCAAACTAGCCGCAAAATTTCGGATTTGGGGTGGTTGGAGACGCAGAAGCCGCCAACCGTGCCGACGCTTTTGCTGAACGTGCCGATGATGAAATCGACATCGTCAATCACGCCCTGTTCTTCGCACACGCCGCGCCCGTTCTCGCCGATAAAGCCCATGCTATGCGCTTCGTCGACCAGCACCATCGCGCCGTTTTCCTTGCAGATGCGTACCATTTCCTTGAGCGGTGCGACATCGCCGAGCATTGAATAGACGCCTTCGAGGACGACCAGCTTGCCGGCTTCGGCGGGGAGGCGTTTCAGGCGCTTTTCCAGCGCTTCGACATCGTTATGGCGAAAGGCGACGACCTCGGCATTGCCCATAGCGCAGCCGTCATAGATGGAGGCATGGCTGTCGATGTCGAGAATGACATAGTCGCCCTTGCCGGCGAGCGTGGAGATGATTCCGAGATTGGCCTGATAGCCGGTGGAAAAGACCATCGCATGGTCCATGTCGTAGAATTCCTTGAGCGCTTCCTCGCAATCGCGATGCAGGCTGTAGGTGCCGTTGAGTACCCGGCTGCCGGTGGTGCCGGAACCGAATTCCTTGAGCGCTTTCAATCCCGCCTGACGAACGTCGTCGTCAAAGGTCATGCCCATATAATTATAGGTGCCGAGGAGAATGGTCTCCTTGCCATCGCAAATGGCGACAGTGGGCGAGATGACTTCCTCCATCACCAGCGAAAACGGGTCCTTGACGCCCGTGGCGAGGAGATTTTCACGCTCCTGAATGAGCGGATCAAATTTACTGAGTAGATCGGTCATGCTTTACTTCCGTTAGTCCTGAGCCTGTCGAAGTACCAACTACCCGCTCGTGCGACCCTTAGTTTTCCTCAGGGCGAACGGGTGTCTGGCTTTAGTTTTCCATCAACTTTGCGACGGCATCGGCGAGCTGGCCGACGGATTCGATCTCGGCCTGCATGTTCATGGTGATGATGATATCAAATTCGTCTTCGACGGCGGCGACAAAGTCCATGACCGTCAAGCTGTCCCATTCGAGATCACCCTGAAAGGTCGTGCCTGCGGCCAGATCGACGCCCTTATTGTTGAACGGCCCGATCAATTCGCTGATCTTGGTCATGATTTCGTCGCGATTTGCCATAATATGCTTTCAAAATTGCTATTCCTGACCTTTGCCAAGACATGCGCACCATTGGCAAGTGAATAAGGCGTAAAAGCGGCACAATGCGTGCCTTGGCTTGCCCAAGCATGTGCTTTCTGCCACGCTTCTGCCGTATCGCAGTCGACTCTGGGGGATAGTGTTTATGGACGAAGGCAGCAAATGGCCGGATGAAGTTGTGTACGCGCTTGGCACCACCCAGCGACATCATGTGCAATTGAGCGTTATGGCGGATAACAAGGCGAATATGCTGATTGGCGCGACCTTTGTCGTGTTCACGCTCGCCATTGGCCAAAGCCACGCCGGCAATATCTCCCTGCCGCTTCTGATTCTCGCTATTTCGGCCTTCGGGTCCGCCGGCTTGGCGGCACTGGCGGTGATGCCATCGGTGAGGCCGCGGAAAGACACTTCTCCCAATATGCTGTTCTTTGGCGGCTTTTCGAAAGTCAGTGAAGACGAGTTCATCGACCTCCTGCTGGAAAAGGAATTGCGCACCCAGGAATCAACCTATCGGGCGATGCTGCGCGATATCTATCAAATGGGGCAGATTCTGGAACAGAAGAAATACCGTTTTCTCGGCTGGGCCTATCGGGTATTTCTGATCGGCCTGACGCTGACCTTCATCACCTATGTTTACGAACAGTTCGCCGGACCGATTCTCCAGGTCTGACTACAGCCAGTCGTTGTGGCGATACCATTTTGCGGTATCCTTCAGGCCCTGCCGCGTTTCGATCTCTGCTTGCCACAATTGCGTCGGCAGGCGCTTTTGCGGGTCAATCGTCCAGTCGTCATGGCAAAAATAATTGACCCGGTCTGCGGTAAGCTTGGCCTTGTCGCCGCGGGCCAGACGGTCCGCCCTGGCAGCGAGACGCAACAGGGATTTTGGTATGCCCACCGTAGCAACGCGTTTGCCTATCGCCTGACCTATCGCCTTGGCAAAACCGGCCTGCGTCCAGCCGCCCGGCTTGCCGTCATCAACCTCGAAAATCTCAGCAGTAAAATCTTCCCGTTCCGGCAACAGCGCAAGCAGCGCCTGGCACAGATCCTGGACGTGGATCACTGATAAAAGGCCGTCAGCATCAGGCGGCAGGGTCACGAACCCCAGTCGGGCCATTTTGAACAGATCCAGAAATTCGCCGTCGCCCGGGCCATAGACGGCGGGCGGGCGGAGGATCGTCCAGTCGAGGCCGCTGGTTTTCACCAGTTTTTCGGCCTTGGCCTTGGTCTCGCCATAGATTGACAGCTGCGGCTGCGTGGCTGCCAGCGAAGAGACATGGATGAAGCGCTTGGCCCCGGCCTGTTTGGCGGCTTCGATGACGGCCAGTGTCCCTGCGACATTCCCGGCCTCGAAACCGGCTCGGTCAGGTGCGTTGACGACGCCGGCGATATGCAGGACCATATCCGCGCCGCTGCATAATGTTGCGAGGCTTGCTTTGTCGCCCAGTGCACCGCGTACCCAGGTGACGCCCGGACGGTCATCCTGCTTGCGCCGGGTCAGGGCGCGCGCGTCATATCCTTCCCGAACCACAAGATTGAGCATCCGGCTGCCAACAAAGCCTGTCGCGCCCGTGATCGCGACTGTCTTTTGAGCGGCTACGGTCATGGTGACTAGACCATCACCATCTGGTTGCGGTGAACCACTGCGCTGCGCGGGGCATAGCCAAGCAGCGGCTCCAGTTCGGAGCTGCGGCGGCCGATGATCTTGGCGCAATCGAGCGCATTATATTCGGCCAGACCGCGCGCGATCGTCAGACCGTCTTCGTTTTTGATTTCGATTACATCGCTGCGTTCGAACTGGCCGTCAATCGTGATGATCCCTGCCGCCAGCAGGCTGTTGCCGGATTGCAAGGCGGCCTCCGCACCGGCATCGATGGTGATCGATCCGGCCGAGGTAAGACGCCCGCCCAGCCAGGCTTTGCGGGCATTGGCGCCGTCGCCTGCCTTGAACAATGTGCCGACATTGGTCAGCGTATAGCGTTCCAGCGGATGTTCTTCGCGTCCCGAGATGATCGACAGTTCGATTCCGGCGAGATTGGCGATTTTTGCTGCTTCCAGCTTCGACGTCATTCCGCCCGAACCCAATCCGGATGAGGATGAGCCGTCTGCCATCGCCATGATCGAATCGTCGACCGTTTCTACCACGCCGATAAATTGTCCGTTGGTTTCACTGTCCGGCCTGCGATCGTAAAGGCCGTCGATATCGGAAAGCAGCAATATCCGGTCCGCTCCACCAGCTTGGGCCACCCGTGCGGCCAGCCGGTCATTGTCACCAAAGCGGATTTCGTCGGTGGCGACGCTGTCATTTTCGTTGATCACCGGAATGGCGCGATGTTCGAGCAGCTTTTCCAGTGTCGCGGTCGCGTTGAGATAGCGTTTGCGATCTTCCATATCGTCGAGCGTGAGCAGCATCTGGGCGGCGGTAAGCTGATGCTCTCCGAGCAGCTCTGACCAAAGGCTGCTCAATGCAATCTGGCCGATGGAGGCTGCTGCCTGGGCATCGGCCAGGCTCGCCCGGCCGCCTTTTTCCAGACCAAGTTTGCGCGCGCCAAGCGCGATCGATCCCGATGAAACGATGATAAGATTGTCACCTGCCTGATGGCGTTTGGCAATGTCTGCAACCAGCGTTCTCAACCAGTCGCGGCGTGCCTGGCCGTCTTCGCCGACAAGCAGGGAAGACCCGACCTTGACGACTATCGTGTCCGGCTTTGCGGCGCTCACAGTGGCGACCAATCCTTGGCTACATCCTCTTTGCCTGAGGTCAGCGTTGTCTGACCCTTGCGTTCGATCGAGCTGTTTTCACCAACCGCTTCAAGAATTTTGTCCAGAGCCGCGTCCAGGCCTTCGCCGGTGGCACCCGATACCGGGAGCACATGTTCCGCACCGGCTGCGCGCAACTGATCGGCGATGTCGGCCATCAGCTCGTCGTCCAGCAAGTCGGCCTTGTTGAGCGCCAGTATCTGGGGCTTCTCGGCAAGTCCGCCGCCATATTTCTCCAGTTCCTTGCTCACCGTCTTCCAGGCTTTTACCGGGTCATCACCGGTTGCGTCGATGAGATGGAGCAAAATCTTGCACCGCTCGATATGGCCGAGAAAGCGGTCACCGATACCGGCTCCGTCTGCCGCGCCCTCGATCAGTCCGGGGATATCGGCCAGCACGAATTCGCGGCTCTTGTGCCGCACTACGCCGAGTTGCGGATGGATGGTGGTAAACGGATAGGCGCCTACTTTCGCGCCGGCGTTGGTCACTTTGTTGATCAGCGTCGATTTGCCCGCATTGGGCAGGCCGACAAGACCGGCATCTGCAATCAACTTGAGTCGCAGCCAGACGGCTGCTTCCTCGCCGAGTTCACCGGGCTGGTGCTGGCGCGGCGCGCGGTTGGTCGAACTTTTATAGCTGGCATTGCCGCGTCCGCCGATTCCGCCTTCGAGGAACATCGCTTGCTGGCCCTCGTGGGTGAAATCAAGCAGCACATGCTCCTTGTCTTCCGACAATATTTGCGTGCCGACGGGTACTTTGACGACGAGATCCTCGCCGCCTGCGCCGGTCCGGTTACGGCCAGCGCCGCCCTTGCCGCGCGGGGCTTTGAAATGCTGGGCATAGCGGAAGTCGATCAGCGTGTTGAGGCCTTCAACCGCCAGGAAGACAATATCGCCGCCTTTACCGCCATTGCCGCCGTCGGGACCGCCATATTGAATATATTTTTCGCGCCGGAAACTGACAGCGCCAGGCCCGCCCTGACCGGAGCTGACATAGATTTTGGCTTGATCGAGAAAATGCATGGTTGTGCATTTAGGGATTTGGTGCGCGAAAGGCTAGGCTTTGCTGCAATATAACGACATTGCCTTTATCCATTGATCGGTCTGACAGGCTAGATGCTCAGGCCTCCGTCGACCGCAAATGCCGCTCCGGTGGCGAATTTGGTTTCATCTGAAGCAAGATAGACGATCAGATGCGCGATATCATCGGGTTCGCCCATATGACCAACCGGCTGGGCGAGTGCGAAGGATTCCTCGGTTTCTGCCGGATTTGGCGTTCCGTCGATAACGCTGCGAACATTGGGGGTCATGATTGTGCCGGGCAGAACCGCATTGACCCGAACCTTGTTTTTCTCGCGCGCGCAGTAGAGTGCGATGGATTTGGTCAGCATCGGGATCGCAGCCTTTGCGCTGTTATAAGCGACCAGATCGGCGCTGGCGTTAATCGCGGCAGCCGATGAAAGGTTGATGATCGAGCCGCCCGTCTTGCTCATTAGAGGTAAGGCCGTCTTGCAACCCAGAAAGATCGAGTCGACATCGACGGTGTAACAGCGCTTGAAATCCTCGTAGCTCACATCCGCTATTGAACCGAAAACCGTGACTGCGGCGTTGTTCACCAGCACATCCAGCCGGCCATATTCGGCCTCGACATGGGCGATCACTTCACCCCAGCGATCCGGATCGGTGACATCCTGCTCGAGAAATTCGGCATTGTCGCCGAGCTCTGCCGCCGTTGCGGCTCCGGCTTCGGCGTTGTGATCGGTGATTATGATGCGCGCGCCTTCGTCGATCAGGCGCTGTGCGGCGGCCTTGCCCAGCCCCATCGCGCCACCGGTCAATAATATGATCTTGTCTTGCACGCGTCCCATTAGTTTCTCCCGGTTGCTGTCCTGTGGTGCTGGCGGTTTTAAGCCGCTATTCTGCCGCTTCCATCTGTTCCATTTCGGCGACGCGGGGATCATTGGGATAGACCCATTCCTCGCCAATCACCTGCTCGACCGCCAGATGTTCCGGCACCCGGTTGAGGCCGATCATCTTGTCGCACGTCTGGTGAAAGCTGTAGATGCGCGCTTCCTGATAACTGAGCGGCACGCTTTTGAAGCCGTCGCTCTCCATCGATTTCTGGATCATCTCGCCAAATTGCGTGTCTTCGAGGATGATCGGCGACATGTCGCGGCCATTGGGCTTGCTTTCGTCCGGTACGGTCCAGAGGTCCGGTGCCGGGCCATCGCCCCAGTCCATCGCCATGGTCACCAGCTCGATCCGCGTCGTGTTGAGCGAAGTCGGCCAGAAAATCAGCGGCGGCACAAAATAATTGCTCAATGGCGACACCCAGTTGGGAAACATGGTGTAGCTTTGCGTGCAGGTCCGGCCAAATTCACCGACGCCTTCAATTTCCTGCCAGTTGGGCGAGCTATCGATGGCGCGGACATGTTCGCGGTCGGTCTGCTGCGGTGCCGGGGCCAGCATCCGGGCATGGCCATTGGGATAGATGGTGTTCACATTGCGCTTGCTGTCGACGAGCGGCGCTACCGTGTCGGGATGGATGAAGGGCACGTGATAGACCTCCATATTGGCTTCCATCGCCACCTTCCAGTTGCACTTCAGGTCGAAGCTATGGCGGGCCGCGAGCCTGATCTTGTCAAAGCGGAATTCCTTCCACTCGTCCCAGACGGGCCCGAGCCATTGTTTAAGCGGCATCCCTTCTTCGTCAAAGTTGACGAAAATCAGATTGCCCAGCATCTCGCATTTGACTGGAATCAGGCTGCGGCAAGACAGATCGAAATCCGGCGGAAAATCCTGCTTGTCGGTTACGCCGACCAGAGTGCCGTCGGTCTTGTAGGTCCAGTTGTGATAGCCGCACATCAGCCGCGGTGCCTTGCCCTTCTCTTCGGTGACCACCGGTGCGCCGCGATGGCGGCACGTGTTGTAGAAAGCGCGTATTTCACCATCCATGCCGTGGACGATGATGATCGGATCGCCGATCTGTTCCCATTTCATGAAGCAGCCGGGGTCGGGCACTTCATCGATGTGGGCCGCAAACAGCCATGTCTTTTTCCACAGATGTTCCTGCTCCAGGTCGTAATATTCCTGGGACGTGTAGCGACCTGCTGGCAAATCCGGTAACCGCGGGAAATCCTCGGGCGGCGCCTTGCGGGAGGCTTCCCATTCCATCAGGCGTTTCATCTGATCGATATAGGCTTGCGTCATCGGCATGTTTCCGGTCCTCTTCCTGCCGATAGGAAAGACGCGATTCATGCGCTAAAGTCGATTGGCAAATATGATAGACCGGATTCCATATCGCAGGTGTATCCATTCCGTCGTTACCACTTGGCTTTGATTCCCGCTCTCGGGGCATGGACAGATACCGATAAAGACAGAAGGAACCGGACGGACGATCATGCGTAAGATAACGGTGAATCTGCGGTTCCTGCCTGCCTTGCCAAACTGGCTGATCCCTTCTGCCCGCTTGCGAATATATATTATATATTGGTGGCGGCATGGTCGATTGCCGGACTTGCTGAATCCGCAGCGCTTTTCAGAGCTTGTCCAATGGCGGAAACTTTACGATCACAATCCGATGATGCCGGTGATGGCGGACAAGATCGCGGTGAAAAAGCAGATTGGACATCTATTGGGCGGGGAATGGATCATTCCGACTTACTGGAGTGGCCGGACCCTGCCGGAACATCCGTCATGGCCTTACCCCTTCATCCTGAAGGCAAGCCACGGCTGCAATCAGAATATCGTCTGTCGCGATCAGTCCGACTGGCAAAAGGCACGACGAGAGTCCGCCAGATGGACGCGTGCCCCTTATGGGCTGTGGCTTGATGAGTGGGCCTATCGCGACATCCCGCGAGCCTATATTGTAGAACCCTATCTGGGTAGCGCTGCCGAGCTTCCGATCGACTATAAAATTTACGTGTTCGCCGGCAAGGCGGCCTTCATTCAAGTTCATCTGGATCGCGATTCGGACCACCGGTGGATATTATTTGATCGACAATGGAACCAGATTTCCCGGCTTGGTGATCGCGATCTTCCATCCGCGCCCGAGCATTTGGCAAAAATTCTGGATGGTGCCGAAAAAGTTGCCGGTGAGTTTGATTTTGCACGCATTGATTTTTATGAAATCGCTGGCAAGCCAAAATTCGGTGAAGTCACATTCTATCCGGGTTCGGGACTTGATCCATTCGATCCTCCCGAACTAGATCTTATGATTGGCGCATTGTGGTTGGCAGGATCTGCCGACCCCACAGCCCGCCAATTTCTGGATGGACGATGGCAGCCACAAGCGGCCTGATCGCGCTTCATCTAGAGACCGGTCATCAAGAGACTGGCGTTATGCGAAGTCAAAGCCGAGAGGCGCGACAAGATGCCGCAGACCCTCCAGCTATCGAATTCTCCGCTATTTTCTAGATCTATGCCGCGCTCACTCTGACCGGAATCGCGCTCTGCATCGCTTGCCCGGTGATTGGATCGAGATGGGCGTCGTCGACGATCAGCCGGTTGGTCGATCCGCCCTTGGTCATCACGTCGCCTTTGCCGGCTTCGCTGTCGCCGAAGGCATGGCTCATCGAGATAACGCCTTGGCGGACTTTGTCGTCTGCTTTGGCAAGGCCGAATATCGAGGCGGTCGGTGAGGTTATTTCGATAATTGCGCCGTCTTCTATGCCTGCTGCGGCCAGATCAGCGGGGTTGAAGAAGGCCGGATTGGTCGGCATTTTCTCGACCAGTTTCGGGAAAGTATGACCGTTGCTGTTGTAGCGATGCTTGGACCGGCGGGAGATCAGGCGGAAGTCGAAGCCGTTTTCGACCGGATCATTGGCGGCATAGTCGAGAAGCTCGCTGGGCATTGCGCCGGCGTTGAGATCGAATTTCTCCTGCGCATCCGGATCGGCCGGACCGACCACGGGGTGCAGTTCCTCATAGGTGATCGCTGCCCCCTTGCGCTCCAGCGCCGCTGCATCGGCTTTGGCCTTGCTCGGCTTGAGCAGCGAACCTTCGGAAATAAGGTCGAGCACGGTCGCCTTGTCCGGGCATTCGTCCATCGATACGGGGCCGCCGGGAAAATTCATTTCGATGCCCATATGTTTGGCGAGCCACCACAGCATTTCATATTCGTCCATCGTGTCGCCGGGAGCGGGCACCATCGCTTCGGTATAATGGCCATAGGCTTCCTCGGTAAAGGCATCGGAGACATTGTTGATGTCTTCGCGTTCCAGGCACATGGAGGGCGCGAGGATCATATCGGCGCGCTTGGCGCTGGCCGACATCCACGGATCGACTTGGATGAACAATTCGCATTCGTCCAGCGCGCGGCGGACTTTCTGCTGGTCGGGGAAAGCGATTTCCGGATTGCCGCCGATCGAGATCAGCGCCTTGATCTGGCCTTCACCCGGTGTCAGGATTTCATCGGCCAGCACATTGCACGGCATTTCCTTGCCGAGATGGCCGAGGCCGCGGATCCGCGATTTCGGGAAGCCTTCGCCAAAGGTCGGCATTTTCGGTGCAACCTGGGCCTTTTTCGGTCCGCCCATCAATGGATTGAATACCATCGGCGCCGAAACCTTCTCGCCTTCCTGGTTGAAGCGGGCGCACAGGATGTTGAGCGAGGCGACCAGATATTCGGTCAGCGTGCCATTGCCAGCCATTTCCGGACCGGTGCCGGTGACGACGCGACCCTTGTGGGCGCCAGCGAACATACGGGCAGCAGCGACGAGTTGGTCCTTGTCGACCCCGGCGCGTTTCGCGGCGATATCGGGTGTCATGGACTTGACCGCTGCTTCCAGTTCTTCGACGCCATCGACATGGGCTGCGACAAAATTCTGGTCGTAGAGCTTCTCTTCGAAAATGACGTTGAGCATCCCGGCGAGCAGAGCCGGGTCTTCACCTGGTTTGACCGGCAGATAGATGTCGGCCAATTTGCCCATTTCGCTGACCCGCGGGTCGGCGACGATAACCTTGAGACCGCGTTCCTTGGCATCGCGCAGGCCGCGTGATGGCGAGGATGTTGGCATGCCGCCGGAATAATGGGAGACAATAGGATTATTGCCGACAAACATCGCAACATCGGATTCGGTGAAGGCGTTGCCGCCACCCATCCACATGCCATAGCGCGCGGTGGTGAACACCTTGGCCGGCTGATCGACGGTGACGCTGGTATACCAGTTGCGCGAACCGATGCCCTGGGCAAAGGCATAAGATGTGCCAAGCACGGCGCTGTTCTGGAAGGCGTTGGTGCCGCAATAGACGGCGATGCTATGGGGGCCGTGTTCCTCGACCATTTTCTTCATCTGCGCGCCCGCCAGTTTGAGCGCTTCGGCGGTCGAGATGTCCTTGAAACTGCCGTCCGGCTGACGGATCTTGCTGGTGATCATTCGGTCGGGCAGGTTGTGCATGTCGGGTAGCTGGCGGCCCTTGATGCAGGTATAGCCGTGGAACAGATGGTCCTGCTTGTCGCCGCGCACGGATTTGACCTTATCGTCCTCCACCTCGACGATCATTGCGCAACTTGCGTGGCAAAAACGGCAAAAACTACGCTTGGTCTCGACAGCCATGAATCTCTCCTGATTTCGGAGAAGTCTAGGCAGGGATGACAGCGCAGGCGACTGACAAAAATGCTCGGAAGAATCGCTTTCCGGTCCGCGCACTATATTTGTCTGCGCGGGCCGCAAATGCAGCTAAAAGTCAGCCGCTATTGCGCAGCGCGGTAGCGATCGCGTTGAGCGACAACTGGATGCCTTCGCCGATGCGCGTGTCATCTTCCCCGGCGCGCAGGCGTTTCATCAGCTCGATCTGGAGATGGTTGAGCGGCTCGATATAGGGCAGGCGCAACTCGATGCTGTTGAACAGCGCCGGGCTTTTCGCCAGCAGATGCGGCTGATCGGTGATATCGAGCAATATGTCGCGGGTCTGGTACCAGCTCGAACGGATGCGGCCGAAAAAGGCCTGACCCATGTCCTGATCCTCGACCAGTTCGGCATAACGGGCGGCGATGCCCATATCGGACTTGGCCAGTACCATTTCCATATTGGACAGAGACGCCTGAAAGAATGGCCAGCTTTGCGCCATGTCTTTCAGCTTCGCCTTGTCCTCAAAACGATTGAGCGCCTGTCCGACACCGTACCAGCCAGGCAGCATGACGCGGGCCTGGGCCCAGCTGAACACCCAGGGAATGGCGCGCAAATCCTCGATCTTGTCGCTTTTCGTCCGGCTGGCCGGGCGCGAGCCGATTTTCAATTTGGCGATTTCCGTCAGCGGCGTCATCTGCCGGAAGAAGGTCCGGAAACTGTCGTCGCCATAGACCAGATCGCGATATTCGGAGAACGCGACTTGCGAGATCTGGTCCATCGCCGCCGCGTGTTCGGCCAGCACTTTGCTGTCGGTCCGGTCAGGTTCTAGCGAATTGATCAGCACGGCCGAAGTCATCGCTTCCAGATTAGCTTCTGCCACATCTTCGGTGCCATATTTCGCGGCAATCACTTCACCCTGTTCGGTGATCCGGATGCGGCCGGCGACGGTTCCCTTGGGCTGCGCCTTGATCGCGCCGAAGGCCGAGCCGCCACCACGGCCCACGGCCCCGCCGCGTCCGTGGAAGAGCTGCATTTTTATGCCCGCCTTGGCAAATATCGGAGTCAGCGCATCGCTCGCCTTGAACAGGCTCCAGGTCGAGGTCAGATAACCGCCATCCTTGTTGCTGTCCGAATAGCCGATCATCACTTCCTGATGGCCGCGTCCTTTCGCGAGCGCGTGCATCTCCGGAAGAGCGAAGAAATCGGTCATCACTTCGGGCGCATTTTCCAGATCGGCCACGGTCTCGAACAACGGCACCGCCATCACCGGGCAGGACGGGGATGCGTCGTTCTCGGTCGGCGCGTGATAGAGACCCGTCTCCATCAACAGGACATAGACTTCCAATATGTCGGACACGCTTTCGCCGTTGCTGATATTATAATTGGTAATGACCTCGGGGCCATATTTCCGGTGCGCTTCGGCAGCGGCCCGGATGATCGACAATTCCTTTGCGGTCTCGTCGCTATAGGTGATCCACGGGCTGGCCAGCGGCCGGTTGTTGGCCAGTTCGGCACGGAGCCGCTTGACCCGTGCCGCTTCGTCCAGCGCCAGATAATCATCCTCGACGCCCGCCTGTTTCAGCAGTTCGGCGACGACACGTTCATGGACCTTGCTGTTCTGGCGCATGTCGAGGGTGGCGAGATGGAAGCCGAAAAGCTCTACTGTCCGGATCAGGCGGCCAAGCGCTCCGGATGTCGCGAAGACACCCTTGCCGGCCGACTTGAGGCCTTGCGCAAGAATCACCAGTTCCTCTCGTAACTGCTGCGGATTGTCATAGGCCTGGGCTGTAATGGTCGACGCGCGGCCCGGTACATGACCGCAAAGCTTGAGATGGGTTGCCGACAATTTCGCATAGATGCCGGACAATGCGCGGCGATAGGGCTCGTCCTTGCGGCTGAGCGAATCGTCGCCACTGGCTTCGGCCAGCGAGATTACAGCGTCGGGTACATTCGCGAGCTCGGTGGAAATGGACAGCTCTGCGCCCAATGTATGCACGCACATCAGATAATAGCCGATCACGGTTTCGGCGGCCCGCGAAAGCGCCTCTTCCATGGCACCGGCGTCGACGAAGGGATTGCCATCGCGATCGCCGCCAATCCAGCTGTTGAGTTTCAGGAAACTGGGTAGCCGCGCGCCCAGAGTCCGCTCCCATTTGGCATAGAGCCGGGGCAGGACAGGCAGGAACACATCCTTCATATAGCTCTGCGAAATCTGGACTTCATCGGTGACGAACAGCCGCTCGCGGCGCAGCGGACGGGTCTGCCAAAGCAAGGCGATCTGGCGCAGGATAGCGGCGTCGAGCATGTCGCCTTGCGGTGTTTCTGTCTCCCCCTCGTCTTTCATCATCAGGAGTTCGGCAATGCGGGATTTATGGTCGATGATGCTCTTGCGCCGCACTTCGGTCGGGTGGGCGGTCAGTACCGGCGCGATCAGCGCATCGTCGAGCAGCTTCAGGATCGCTTCCCGGTCAACGCCCTCGCTGGCGAGCAGTTCGATTGCCTCGACAACCGTGGCGCCTTTTTCAGCGGCAACGCCCTGGCGATCCTCGGCGAGATTGGCGAGCAGGGAAAACAGCATGAAACCGCGCACAAAGGCGAGCGTTTCATCGAGTGACAGCGCGTCGAGACCAGGATCAATCGCATCCGCATCGGCAAGGCCGCGATGGCGATCAACGCTGGTTGACCGGATATATTCGGTGCGCCGGTACAGTTCCTCCCCACCATAGGAACGAATAACATCGCCCAGCAATTTGCCGAGATATTTGATGTCCGGGTTTTGGCTTACGGTGAGGGGCTGGGTCATGCCTATATGCTGCACTGCACCGTCGTAACGGTCAAGAAATTCTGTGCGGTTGCGATAATAATAACCAGTGTTATACCTATATAATACACCGTGAGTGAGGATAGGTTTATATGTCAGGCAGTCCGGATTCTGAACCCGTTTTAACGAGACAGGCAAAACTGTTTGACGGTAGTGCGCTATTAGACCTGCTGACAATTCTGGCGGTGCTCGTCATCGTCAAGCAATCGGTCTTGCCGTTCAGCTATCTCTATGCGGGGCCGGCATCCACATTGTCGGCGATGGTGGTTGCGACCATGATATTGCGGCGCAGCGGGCTCGGATGGAAAGACCTGGGGCTTCGCTGGCCTGAAAACTGGTGGAAGACGATCGGCCTTACGCTGCTTTCAATGGCCGCTTTCATCGCCGCAACGCAGTTGATGCAGCTGTTTGCCAATGCATTTTTCGAGGATGTCGGCACGGGCGGGCGGTTTGACCATATTGAAGGCAACCTCGCAGCCTATATCGGAATCATGCTGCTGGTCTGGACCCATGGCTCGTTTTTCGAGGAACTGCTGTTCCGCGCTTTTGTCATTGACCGGACGAGCACCGCCCTTGGTGGCGGATGGAAAGCCGATATTGTAGCCGCCCTGTTTTCCTCGATTTTCTTCGGATACCGGCATTATTATTATCAGGGCATGTACGGCGCCCTGATCACCGGCGCCGGTGGCTTTACCTCTGGTTCGGACGCAAAAATATCATGCCGCTGATTTTCGCGCACGGGATTTTTAACAGTCTCGGTCAGACGTTCCGGTTCCTCGGCATCCGCGACTGAGACAGTACGGCCAGGATCCGAAAGAGTTTACAGCCAGCGGAACCGGTCAGCATTGCCAAAAATATCAAGGTTAACGGCGAGGAGTTTGTTCCACCCGGGGCGTCTCGGGCAATTAACCCAATTTGCCCATGAACCGGTGGGTTCTGACGGTTTTCGGCGACGACGATTTCGGCCGGGCCGCTGCCAACCTCGATTTTCAAACGCGCGTCTCGGGCGGTGATATTGATAAAAGCAAGCTGAATGAACCGGATAAGGTGCTTCACCAAACGGCCTGACCGCCGTCAATAGCAGACAAGGACATGAATGAACCAGTTTCCGCTAGTTTGCCCGATCAAGGAGATTTCTAATGGCGCGAATTATTTATGCCGAGGATGACGAACTTGTCGCCGAGATCGTTCGTGATACGCTGATGGATGCGGGTCATGCCATCGGCGTGATCGGCGACGGACTTACTGCGCTCAAGGTTGCCAAGGCGAAAAATCCCGATCTGATCATATTGGATTGCAGCATGCCGGGAATGGGCGGAGTCGAGGTCGTTCGGCGGATCCGCAACCATCACGAGCTGTTCGCGACCCCAGTGCTGATGCTCACCGGAAGATCTTCCGCCGTTGATGAACGTATTGCGCTGGAGGCGGGTGCAACGGATTATCTGAAAAAGCCGTTCGACCCCGACGAACTGGTGGTGGTCGTCGAAAATATGCTGGATAAAGTGCAAAAGCGCAAAGATACGCAAAAACTGCCGATGCGCTACGTCTGATTTCCGGGCATAAGGCCTGAACCGGCCTAACTTTCCAGTTCGATATCCCAATAGAGCCAGTCATGCCACGTATCGTGCAGGAAATTGGGCGGGAAAGCCCGGCCATGTTCCTGGAGATGCCAGCTGGTTGGTTTGATCGGCCGATTGGCGAGCTGCATATGCGCTTCCTTGGGCGTGCGGCCACCCTTCTTGAGATTACAGGGCAGGCAGGCGGTGGCGACATTTTCCCAGGTTGTGCGGCCTTTCTGGCGGCGCGGGATGACATGGTCAAAGGTCAGATGCTCGGGTGATCCGCAATATTGGCACTCGAACTTGTCGCGCAGAAACAGGTTGAAGCGGGTGAAAGCCGGATATTCGGAAGGCTTGATATATTTTTTTAGCGCGATCACCGACGGGATTTTCATGTCGAGATTGGGGCTGTGCACTTCGCGCTCATAGCTGGAAATAATATCGACCCGGTCAAGAAATACGGCCTTGATTGCGGTTTGCCAGGGCCACAAGCTGAGCGGATAATAAGACAGCGGCGTATAGTCTGCGTTGAGGACGAGCGAGGGGCAGCTTTCCGGATGCCTTTGCAGGTCGGGGTGATACATAAGCGTCTGTCTCCCTTGTCCTTTACTGTCTGCTCTTTATGCCTAAGAACGTGACATGACTGTTACACAAAGAACAATATCCGGCTTATGACGTCAAGTACGCATTTAAACCCAGATATTGTGGTGCGTTTTGCCCCGAGCCCCAACGGATTGTTGCATTTGGGCCACGCCTATGCCGCGATGGTGGCGCATGACTTCGCCCGGGCACGGGGTGGCCGGTTTCTGCTCCGGATCGAGGATATCGACGGCGGCCGCAGTCGTCCCGAATTCGTCAGGGCGATACTCGACGACCTGCGCTGGCTGGGTCTGGACTGGGACCGGGATGTGATTTTCCAGTCTGCACGGCTGGAAAGCTATGCTGCCGCCGCCGACCGGCTGAAGGCGATGGGGCTACTATATCCCTGCTTTTGTACCCGCTCGGACATGCGGCAATTGCAGGAGGACGGTCCGCAGCCGGAAGGGCCGGATGGTCCGATCTATGCGGGAACTTGCCGGCATCTGGACCCGGAATTGGCCAGAAAGCGGGCGGTAACGGAGCCGCACAGCTGGAGGCTAGATGTGGCGAAAGCGGCCGCGATCTCCGGACCACTGAGATGGACGGATGAACGGCACGGCGAGCAATCGAGCGATCCCGAACGACTCGGCGATGTTATCCTGGTGCCAAAGGATATGCCGGCGGCTTATCATCTTGCCGTGACGCTTGACGATGCTCGCGATGCGATCAGCCATGTCGTGCGCGGGGACGATCTGTTCGCTTCCACCGACATCCATCGTTTGCTGCAGGCGCTGCTGGATTTGCCGACGCCGACCTATTTCCATCATCCGCTTTTGCTCGATGAAAATGGTGGAAAGCTGTCCAAAAGCCGGGGATCTGCCTCTTTGTCCGTATTGCGGACTGCGGGCGAAGACGGATATAGGTTAGTGCAGGAACTCAGAGCAGGAATTTTCCCTGTTGGAATCTCCCTTTCCCAGGCTTAAGGTGAATATATGAGCTATATTTTGATATTGATGATCATCGCAGCCGCAGGCGCTGTCGTTTATGCACTCGTGCGCGGGCTGATCGCCTTCGCCAATATGGAACCGGGCGACGTCGATGCAGACGGCATTACCGCGTCACATAAGAAGCAGAACGAGATGATGTTTGCCCGCGTCAAATATCAGGCGATTGCGATCATCCTGGTGGTGATATTGCTGGCTGTGGCGGGTGGCCAGAGCTAGGCCGCTTTCCCGATGGTAAAGCTCAATAAAATCTACACGAAAACCGGCGATGACGGTACGACCGGGCTGGTCGATGGATCGCGCATTGCCAAAAATGATCCGCGCATGGCGGCGATTGGCGATGTCGATGAATTGAACAGCGCGCTCGGTGTAGCGATTTGCGAAATCACCGACGAGGCGCTGGTCCAGACATTGCGTATCATCCAGAATGACCTGTTTGATCTCGGTGCGGATCTGGCAACGCCGGCAGCCGACGGTGATGATTTTGCTCCATCAGAAATGGTGCTGAGAGTCGTCCCATCACAAGTGGAGCGGCTGGAGAAAGCAATCGACGCGGCCACTGCCGAGCTTGATCCGTTGACCAGTTTTATCCTGCCTGGTGGCGCGAAGGCCGCTGCGGCGGTCCATCTTGTCCGCGCCGTTGCCCGGCGAACCGAACGCACCTGTGTCGCGGCTGGCAGAGACATGTCCATCAACCCGCAGGCGCTGGCCTATATCAATCGTCTCTCGGACTATCTGTTCGTGCTCGGACGGGCGCTGAATAATGGCGGCAAGGATGATATTTTGTGGGTGCCGGGAGCATCGCGCTAGCGCAAAAGCGCAACGCCTTGCGAATATATGCAACCAACTGGTGCGAATATGCGTTGTTGACCTAATCATCGTTCGCTCTATGTTCCATCAAGAACCCGAGCTTCCACCGGAGTAGGATTGATCGCAAGCCAACCGCAACGCCCGTTCCCGCCTTCGCTCGACGCCGAAAATATTTCCCGATCGACCGTTCTGCTGGATCGTTACCGGGATGTCAGGCGCCATTCGGTCGCACTCGCTAAAGGTCTGAGTGACGCCGATGCGACAGCGCAGTCGATGGATGATGCGTCTCCGACAAAATGGCACCTGGCCCATATCAGCTGGTTTTTCGAAACCTTTCTGCTGCGCGATCATGTTGCCGGTTATCAGTTGTTCGACGAGGCTTACCCCTATCTGTTCAACAGCTATTATGAAGCCGAAGGCGCACGGCACGCGCGGCCTGAACGAGGCTTGCTGACTCGTCCGTCGCTGGCAGAAGTGATCGACTATCGCACCCATGTCGACAAGGCGATGGCAGACGCGATGGAGGGCTTCTCGGCAGAGTTGCTCGATCTGGTCGAGCTCGGGCTCCATCACGAACAGCAGCATCAGGAATTGCTGCTGACGGATATTCTCCATCTGTTTTCCCGCAACCCGTTGAAGCCTGCTTATTCTGACAAAGCGCCCGCTCGCGCCGCTGATTCCGGCCCCCTGCAATGGCTTGAAGGCAAGGCCGGCATCCAGCAGATCGGACATGCAGGACGGAGCTTTGCCTTTGATTGCGAAGGCCCGTGCCACGAGGTGCTGCTCCGCCCGCATGCTCTTGCCAATCGGCCGGTGACCAATGGCGAATGGCTCGCGTTCATTGAAGACGGCGGCTATCGCGATGCCCGCCACTGGCTGTCCGACGGCTGGGCCTGGGTCCAGAATCAGGCGATTGAAGCGCCATTATATTGGAACAGAAAATCTGATCTGGAGTGGAGCGAGTTCGGACTGGCCGGCAATCACAGTCTCGATCGGGCGGCGGCCGTCAAGCATGTCAGCCACTACGAGGCCGATGCTTATGCAACATGGGCAGGCGCGCGTTTGCCGACTGAAGCCGAATGGGAGGTGGCCGCGAACAATGGCCTGCCCAATAGCGGTGCCGTGTGGGAATGGACCGGCAGTGCCTATCTGCCTTATCCCGGGTTCAAGCCTGCTGCAGGCGCAGTGGGCGAATATAATGGGAAATTCATGTCGGGGCAATCTGTCCTGAAGGGCGGTAGCATTGCTACGCCGCCCGGCCATATACGCCCCAGTTACCGCAATTTCTTTTATCCTCACCAGCGCTGGCAGTTCTGTGGACTGCGGCTCGCCAAAGACCTTTGACGCAAAGGACGACCCCATGGACATGACTACTTCGCTCGTCGATCATACGTTTCGCAAGGACGTCAGGCGCTGTTTTGACAAGCAGACCTATGCCATTCCGGCGCGCTGGCTTTATGACCGGCGCGGTTCGGAATTGTTCGAGGAAATTACCGGGCTTCCGGAATATTATCCAACCCGCACGGAAACAGAGCTTCTCAAGGCGAACGGACCCGCCTTCGCCGCATCCGTGGGGACGGGGCGGGCGGTGATCGAATTCGGCTCCGGCAGTTCGGTCAAGACTCCCCATTTGCTGAAGGCGATTGATCCGGCCGCTTATGTGCCGATCGACATTTCGGGCGAGTTTCTCGAGCATAGCGCATCGTTACTTCAGGAAGAATTTCCTGACCTGCCGATATATCCGGTCGAAGCGGATTTCATGACCCGCGTCGCGCTGCCCGAAGCTGTTGCCGACATGCCGAAGCTAGGTTTTTTCCCTGGCTCGACGATTGGCAATATGATCGCGCGCACCTCTGTGGATCTGCTGCGCTTCATGCGGGAGACCCTGGGCGAGGGCGCTCAGCTTCTGATCGGCTTTGACCGGATCAAGGACATTCAGACGCTGGTTGACGCTTATGATGATGCTGCTGGCGTGACGGCACAATTCTCGCTCAATCTGCTCCACCGGATCAACCGCGAACTGGACGGTGATATTCCCTGCGACAAATTCCGGCATGTGGCCGTCTGGAACGATCTTTATGCCAGGGTGGAAATCTATCTCGAAGCACAGGCTGATGTCCGGTTCTCAATCGACGGGCATGTCCATGAAATGGCCGAGGGTCAGAAAATCCACATCGAGAACAGCCACAAATATGGCTTGCGCGATGCCCGCCTGATGTTGCGGGCGGGCGGCTGGACGCCATTACACGAATGGAGCGACGAGCAGGATTATTTCACGCTGATGCTGGTAGAAGCGCACCCGCTCAAATACGCGCCCTGACGCCTATTTTGCTGGTGCTGCGGCCTGTTCCAGCTTGCGATATTGGGCTCGCCAGATGGTGATCCATTCATAGGCACCGCGGCACTCCGGCATCGCGCTGGCATCGACCATACGGAACATGTCCCCGTCCCAGATATAATTTTCTGCGCTCCCGCAATCGCCGAGACCGCGGCCCTTGCCATAGCTGCTTATTGTCTGGTCCTGTTCGTCCCAGCTGGCGTTGACCAGCAAAGGATCACTGCCTTCGCCGCCCCAGCTCGGCTGCCGGTCAAATTTGGCGGGAGCAAAAGTCCAGTCGCTGGTGGCACGTTCATTCTCGACATATTCGCCGATATAGGGCGCGCTGGAAAAATTATAGGCACCCGAGCCACAGGAAATCAGCACCAGCGCCCGGAATCTATTGCCGCGTTTGCCGAGCGGAAAGACTTGATCCTCGACCAGTCCATAGCGCTCGTCCTTGCATCGGGACTCTTCGACCAGTGCGACAATATCGCCTGTTTCCGGGGCGAGCTTGGCAGTATCCCATGGGTCGACGATGATCGTCGGAATTTCAATATTCGCGGGCTGAAAGGCGCGCGATCCTGTTGCGACCAGCGCCGTAGCGGTTCCGGCGCGCTGCTGCTTCTCGTCCATATAGCGCAAGGCCGCCGATGAACCGGCCAGCGAGATCTGGGTGATATTCTCGCCGCGGGGGCCCTCTATGACAAGATGTTTGCCCTGGATAATGGCCTTCGCCACCTTTTCGGCATCTTTGCCGACAATCTCAATCGGATAGTCGCCCTGCACAATCGGCCCGGTATCAACCAGCTTGCCGTCGATATTCATCCTGTAGCGGTCGATATCCTGGGTCTGAAACAGGACGCGAATCTTGAAAATATCATCGCTGCCGGCGGTGCGTACGATCGAGACCGGTCCGTCCCAGCCATCAAAACCGGCCCCTTCGTCATCCGGGACCAACGAAATGGCCTGACAATTGCCGCCATTGTCGCAGCCCACGGTCCAGTCCTTGAAGGTAAGTATCTCACCCGGCTGCGGAGCCGGTAGCGCGCCACTGGCGGTGATTAACGCAAATATTCCGGCGATGAAATTGATAGGGGGCATAATTGCAATCTAGCCAGTTTGATCGACAATCGCTAGTGGCTTGTTCAAACACATAGAACAGCTCGAAAGGCATGAAATGAAAGCAATTGGCATTATCGGATCGGGACAAATGGGCGCCGGTATCGCTCAGGTTTCAGCTCAGGCAGGCTATCATGTCTATCTTTCGGATGTCAGCATGGAGATTGCCGAACGTAGCAAGGCCGGTATCGCCAAGCAGCTGGCGCGGCTGGTGGAAAAGGAAAAGATCGAGCAGCAGGCGGCCGAGACCGCGCTCGGCCGAATCGAACCGATCGTCCAGCTTGATCCAATGGCCAATGCCGACATCATCATCGAAGCGGCCACCGAGCGGGAAGAGGTCAAACGCCAGATTTTCGCGGCGGCTTCCGAGGTTCTCGGCCATCAGGCAATTCTCGCGAGCAATACTTCGTCAATCTCGATCACCCGGCTGGCGCAGTCGGTGAAAGATCCGTCGCGCTTTGTCGGCGTGCATTTTTTCAATCCGGTGCCGCTGATGGGGCTGGTTGAAGTCATTCGCGGACTGGCGACCAGCGACCAGACCGCCACGATGGCCAGCGATTTTGCCAAAGCCGTCGGCAAGAGCCCGGTTATGGCGAAAGATTCACCCTGTTTCGTCGTCAACCGTATCCTGCTGCCGATGCTCAACGAAGCTTTCTTCGCATTGGGTGAAGGCACGGCGTCGATGGAAGATATTGATCGCGGTGTGCAGCTTGGCCTCGGCCACCCGATGGGGCCGATCACGCTGGCCGATCTGATCGGCCTCGATACGTTGCTGGAAATCCTGCGCGTATTGCAGAACGACTTCGGCGATCCGAAATATCGTCCTGCGCCGATCCTTACGAAATATGTCGAAGCCGGCTGGCTCGGCCGCAAGACAGGCAAGGGCTTTTATGACTATTCCGGCGAAGTGCCGGTTCCGACAATGTAGGCAGACTGCTTTCAATTTCGGGTTTTCGGACTAGAACAAAGATCGAGAATTCGTCCGGCGTTAGGGTCAGGGCGAGCGGACAGGAAGAGGATAGTTTGTGAGCGAGATAATCAGAGACTTTGAAATTGATATCCCGAAGACCGCACTGGATGATCTCGACATAAGGCTGCGCCATGTGCGCTGGCCTGATCCCGAGCCGGTTGATGACTGGTCGCAGGGCATACCGCTCGACTATGTCAAAACCATCGTCGAACATTGGCGGACCAGCTATGACTGGCGGCGCTGTGAGGACGCGCTAAACCAGTATAGTCATCATCTGACCGAGATTGACGGTGTCGACATCCACTTCATGCACATCCGCTCGCCGGAGGCTGATGCACGGCCTTTGCTGATGACCCATGGCTGGCCGGGTTCCATCGTCGAGTTCATGGATGTGATCGGCCCGCTGACCGATCCGGTTGCTTATGGTGGCGAGGCGAAGGATGCCTATCATCTGGTGGTGCCGTCGCTACCCGGATACGGGTTTTCCGGCAAGCCGACCACGACCGGATGGGGCCTCGAAAAAATCGCGAAAGCATGGGACACGTTGATGACCCGGCTCGGTTATGACCGCTATTTCGCGCAGGGCGGCGACTGGGGCGGGATGGTGACCTCGGTTATCGGCGCGCAAGATCTTGGCCATTGTGCTGGCATCCACGTCAATCTGGTCGTCGTCGGACAGCCTTCCGAAGAGATTATGACCAATCCGACGCCCGAAGAGCAGGCGGCGCTGGCCCATTTTGCTGTCTATCAGACCGAGGGGGGCGGCTATGCCGAAATCCAGCGGACCCGGCCGCAGACTTTGGGCTATGGTCTGGCCGATTCTCCAGTCGGGCAAATGGCCTGGATCATGGAGAAATTCCAGGGCTGGGCCGACGATGCCAAAGCCCCGGATGAAAATTTCGATTGCGACCATTTGCTCGACAATGTGATGATCTACTGGCTCAACAACGCCGGCGCTTCCTCGGCGCGGCTGTACCGCGAAAGCTTCGGTGCGCCGAATGTCGATCCGGTCAACATACCGTCCGGGTGCAGCATCTTCCCCAACGAGATCATCACCCCCTCGCGCCGTTGGGCCGAGCAACGGTTCAAGAATCTGCGCCACTGGGGCGAGCCGGCAAAAGGCGGCCATTTCGCCGCGATGGAAGTACCGGAGCTGTTTGTGCAGGAAGTACGCACCTGTTTTGCGGGGATGGAGCTCTAGCGGCAGGTGCTTGCCCTGATCACCCGGCGGTTGATGACGGCCATACCAACGCTGCTGGTGATCATACTGGCGTCTTTCTTCCTGATGCGGCTGGCGCCCGGTGGGCCGTTTGACGGGGAAAGACCGCTGGATCCAGCGACGCAGGCGGCATTGCAGCAGGCTTATGGTCTTGACCGACCTTTGTGGGAACAGGCGTGGCTCTATATTTCGCGGCTGGTGCAGGGGGATTTCGGGCCATCATTGGTCTATCGGGACTTTACCGTATCGGAACTGATCGCGCAGGGTCTGCCGATTTCACTCACGCTGGGAGGGCTGGCGATATTGCTTGCCCTGATGATCGGTGTGACGGCCGGCCTGTTTGCTGCTGTGCGAGAGGGAAAAGCGGCGGACAAGGCGATCATGATGCTGGCTACGGTCGCCACTGCGCTGCCGACCTTTGTCACCGGACCCGCGCTGGCGCTGTTATTCGGTTTATGGCTTGGCTTGCTCCCCGTGTCGGGTACTGGTCAGGGTGTCGCATGGCTGATCATGCCGGTCGTGGCACTGGCGCTGCCGGTGTCGGGGGCGATTGCCAAGCTGACCCGTGCCGGACTGGCGAGCGTGCTCAAGCAGGATCATATCCGCACCGCGCGGGCACGCGGCCTTCTCGAAACCAAAATCCTGTTCAAACATGGTTTGCGTCCCGCGCTGGTACCAGTAGCGAGTTATATGGGGCCGGCAGCGGCGGGCCTTTTGACCGGGGCGGTCGTCGTCGAAACCGTATTTGGTCTGCCAGGTCTGGGACGTTATTTCGTCCAAGGTGCGCTCAATCGTGACTATCCGCTCGTGCTCGGTGTGGTGACGCTTTATGCAGCGCTGATCATCCTCTTCAACCTGTTTGCCGACCTGATCTATGGCTGGCTCGATCCCAGAATGCGGGAAGGGTGAGGCATTGCTAAAACGTCATTTCCCGCTTGTCCTTGTTCTGGTGATCGTAACGCTGGCGCTGTTGCTGCCGTTTCTTCTCCCGTGGAGCTATGACCAGATCGACTGGGATGCCGTTCGCTCGCCGGCGTTCAGCGGATCGCATATATTCGGCACGGATGAAATTGGACGGGATCACCTGGCACGGCTTGCGGCGGGAACCCGGGTCACGCTGATGGTGGCGATTGCAGCGGCGCTGGTTTCCCTGATAGTCGGCATCGCCTGGGGCGCGACTGCGGGCTGGATCGGCGGTAGAGTCGACGAGGCGATGATGCGGATTGTAGATGGTCTCTATGCATTGCCGTTCATGTTCATTGTCATCCTGCTGATGGTGGTTTTCGGGCGGTCGATATTGCTGGTCTTCGTCGGTATCGGGCTGGTCGAATGGCTGACCATGGCGCGTGTCGTCCGAGGGCAGGTGATGGCGCTGAAACAGAGGCCCTTCGTTCTGGCGGCAGAGGCGGCGGGGACGCCGTCGATCACCATCATATTGCGTCATATATTGCCGAATATCGCCGGCGTGGCGCTGGCATATCTGATGCTGACCGTGCCGCAGGTGGTGATGGTCGAGAGCTTCCTCTCCTTTCTCGGCCTGGGTGTACAGGAACCGCTGACCTCGCTCGGCATCCTGGTCAAGGAAGGGGCTGACGATATGGATATGGCACCGCTCGGCTTGCTGCTGCCCGGTGGCTTGCTGGTGCTGATATTGGTCTGTCTGACCATCGAAGGCGAACGATTGCGGGACCGGTTCTCATGAGCCTGTATGAAATTCGCAATCTGGCGGTTGATATTGCGGGCAAGCGACTGGTCGAAAATGTCAGCCTGACCGTAGAAGCGGGGCAGTGTACGGCGATCATCGGCGCATCCGGGTCTGGGAAGAGCCTGAGCTGCCTGACGCCCTTCGGGCTAACGCCGGGCTCCGCTTCCGGTTCGATCAAGCTGGACGGTACCGACCTCGGAACCGCCAATACCGCTCAGCTTCGCGATGTTCGCCGCAGACTGACCGGATTTGTGTTCCAGCAGCCATTGACCGCGCTGACACCGCATCTGACAGTTGGCGTGCAACTACAGGAAGCGACGATGCAAGCGGGATCAGCGCGGCCGTCGCGGCGTGAGTTGGCACAAAAGCTCGAGCGTGTTGGTCTCTCTAGGCCGGCCGAGCGACTGGACCAGTTCCCGCACCGGCTGTCCGGGGGCGAACGCCAGCGGGTGATGATTGCCGCGGCTATCGCCCATGGCCCCAAATTACTGATCGCTGACGAACCGACCAGTGCGCTGGACGCATCCCTGCGCGCGGAGATCATGGATCTGCTCGATGAATTGCGCGCCGAACAGGGGTTGGGCATGCTGCTGGTCAGCCATGATCTGGCCTCGGTTGGGGGCCATGCCGACCAACTGGTGGTGATGGAAAAGGGCAGGGTTGTGGAAACCGGGCCGACTGGCGCCGTCATTGCCAATCCTGCGGAAGAATACACCCGGCGTCTGATCGCCGCTACGCCGCGCCTTGATGAGGCAGTACCGAAGCTCCGTCAGTCTGGCGATCTGCTGGTCGAAACAAGAGACGTCGGCGTCGAATTTCCTCGCCCCGGCTGGCGTCGGGGAAAGGTTCGCGCCGTGGTGAACGCTAATATTACGATACGGCAAGCAGAGTCTCTGGCCCTCGTCGGCGGCTCCGGTTCCGGAAAGTCGACGCTTGGCCGCGCCATTGCCGGTATCGGACCAGTTACCCAAGGTGAAGTTCTGTGGGAGGGCGCGCCGATCCCGGAGCGCCGCGAGCGCGGTCTGGAAATGCGCCGGTTGATCCAGCCGGTGTTTCAGGATCCGGTCGCCAGCCTCGATCCGCAATGGCGCGTCAGCGATATTGTGACCGAACCTTTGCGCAACTTGCGGCCCGACATGAAAAAGGCGGAGCGCAACGAGATGGCGCGGCAAGCCCTGTATGATGTTGATTTGGCAGAAGATTTCCTGACTCGCCTACCAGCCAGTCTCTCGGGCGGGCAGGCGCAACGGGTTGCACTCGCGCGGGCGATTATTGCTGCGCCGCGGCTATTGGTGCTGGACGAGGCGACATCGGCGCTCGATCCGCTGGTCGGGGCGGAGATTCTCAAGCTTCTCCTCCGGCTGCAAGTGGAGAATGGATTGAGCTTGCTCTTCATCACCCATGATATCGCTGCGGCGCGCCGATTATGCCACCGGATTGCGGTGATGGAAGCGGGCCGGATTGTCGAAACAGGGGATATCCAGGCGGTGATTGATCATCCCCGGCACGCCGCGACGCAAAAGCTTGTCGCCGCCAGTTAAAAAAAGAGGGCCACCCGGTTGTCCGAGCGGCCCCCTTTTCAGCGTGACGATGTGAATTTAGAAGGCTACGCCGAGAGTGAAGACGACTGTGTCATCCGTGAAATCGTCCACTTTGACACCACCGACGCCGACATACATCAGGCTGGCGGTGAGATTTTCGGTGATGGCCCAGTCAGCGCCGACCGACCAATCGAAATTGTCTCCATCTGTGGCTGTCGACAATGTGCCGTCCGTATAACCAAGATGGGCATTCAGTGAAATTGGCGTGTCAGGAATACCGGAAGAAAAATCGGTGTAGATATAGAGGTTGTCGTCATCTCCGATTGCTGCTTGATCGAACGCATATGCCGCTCCCAGAGTTGCTTCGACCGGACCCAATGTTCCGGAGATCGATGCATAGGGCTCGAAATAGTCGCTCGGGCCAGCAATGCCACCTTCGCCATTTGGATAGATATAATAGAGCAGGCCAACGTCAAAGGTGATGCCGGAAGCGACTTCGCCAGACCAGCCGCCGTAAACGTCGAGTTCTGTGTGTCCGAAGGTTGCGGAATCCTCGATCGATGAACCCCAGGTTCCGATATAGAAACCGCTTTCATGGGCGACATCGATGCCGCCCTGAATGGCGATATCACCATCGGAAAACGAAACACCGCGAAAGCGGTAATCGGACGTAACTGCGGCATTTCCGGAAACGGTGATTCCGCTGGAAGATTCAGCTTCTTGAGCGAATGCTGGTACAGCCGTAGAGGCCAGCAAAATGGCCGAGAGGCCGAGAACAGTTGACTTGGCTTTTCCGCCAAGGGTAATTTTATTAGACGTGCGCATGGAAATCCCTTTCTCGTTAATGCGTATCGCCCCTCCTGGATTTGCTAGGCTGTTTTTTTATTACGCCAGATGCCCCGAACGCGAACAGTCTCTAAACATGTGCAAGAAAGCTGCTCTATATTGTTGCGCTGCACAAGAAATAAAATGACAGGAAGGGTGACATAATCGTCATATGTTGCACTTGCGCCACAAACTTGATTTCAGCCGCTTAAAATTTAGGCGAATTCAATTCAGGCTGATTAATAAAGCGTCATCCGGCGTCCGCTCGTGCGTCGCCGGCGCTGGATCGTGCGATCTTGCTTCAGTCTTTTGCGGTCGATTCTGCCGGGGCTGCAACCGGTTTCGGAGCGGCTTCAAGCGTGACTGTTCCACCCTCGGGTAACGACTTGATATGGACATCACGCTGCGGGAAGGGAATCTCGACGCCATGTTCCTTGAAAAGATCCCAGACCCGTTTGAGGATTGCTGCCCTGAAGTTGCCCACCCCCGATTGCGGGTCCTTGATCCAGCAACGAATTTCAAAATTGACACTGCTATCGCCAAATTCGAGCATCCAGACCACTGGCTTGGGATGGTTGAGCACGCGCGGTACATCGACGCAGGCCTGTTTCATCAGGTCGATCGCCTGATCCATGTCGGTATTATAGGATACGCCAACCGGGATACTGATCCGGATATTGGGGCTGGAATAGGACCAGTTTTCCACTTCGCGTGTCATCAGATCCTCGTTCGGGATCAGATGTTCCTTGCCCGCGCGGGTGAGGACGGACACGGCGCGCACGCCAATCTTGTTGACCCAGCCATAGGTATCGCCGACCGCGATCACGTCACCGGGCTTGATCGACCTGTCCATCAGCAGGATGATCCCGGCGATCAGGTTACCGATCGTCTTTTGCATGCCGAAGCCGATGGCGAGACCAAAGGCACCGGAGAAGACCGCCAGAGCCGTGAGATCGATCCCGACCACGTCGAGGCCTAGCACAAAGGCTCCGGCCAATATGGCAACGGTCGCCAGCTTCTGGCCCAATACCTTCTGTGCGGCGTCGAGCTCGCTATTGCCGATGATATAAGCCACCAGCTTCATCAGCACGCGGGCTACCGCCAGCAGGATAACGGCCGTCATCGCCAGGGTGACGATCCAGAGTAGCGAAATCCTTCGCGATCCGATGCCGAATCCGACTTTGTCCAGTGCCAGCGTGATTGGTTCGATACCGCCGACCAGACCCGATCCGATACTCACGAACAGCGCCAGTCCGATGATGGTCCCCAGCCAGTCCGGCATCCGCACGCCGCGGATCAGGTCATTGGCGAACAGGCCGACCGTTATGGCGATGGTGAGCGAAAAGACGACCTGGGCGATCAGATGCCAGGGATAGAAAGCCAGGAAAATACCGCACAGGATGAATGTGGTTGCGCGGCGTGTCATGTCGCGGATGCGTCGGCCGGCGAGTTCGCTCTCATAGCCCGCGCGCGCTTCCCAGAGGTGGCGCAACTTGGGACCGATATATTTGCTGAGATACCAGCCCGCAGTCAGGGCCAGCATGACCAGTCCGGCGGCAACGGCGCCTTCGATATACTGGACGTTGCGCGGTGTGTCAGGAGTCAGAGCTTCAATATATGAGAACGCATTATCGATCATGGCTTTGCACCGTGGTAATGTTCAAAAGCTTTGGCAAGGTCCGCAATCAAATCGTCCGGGTCTTCCAGACCGATATTCAGTCGTACGAGCGGGCCTTTTCCGGCCCATTCGGTGGCGGTGCGATGCTTTGCCGGATCAACCGGCAGTGCGAGGCTTTCAAAGCCGCCCCAACTGTAACCAATGCCGAATAGGCTCAGTGCGTCAATGAACGCGGCACGGGACCTGTCGTCACCATCCGATAGCTCAAACGAGAATAGACCCGAAGCTCCGCTGAAATCACGCTTCCAAATCTCGTGCCCCGGACAATCGGGCAGAGCGGGATGCAGGACCAGACCGACTTCGGGCCGATCCTTCAGCCAATGGGCAATTTTCAGGGCGCTGGCTTCATGCTGGCGCAGGCGGACGTCCAGCGTCCTCAATCCGCGCGCGGCGAGATAGGCATCATCGGGCGAGACCACCTGACCCAGTTGCTGGGCGGTGCGCCGGAGACGGGTCCAATATTTGCTGTGGGTGGTGACCGCGCCCATCATCACATCGCTATGACCGACAATATATTTGGTGGCGGCGGTTATGGCGATATCGACACCATGTTCCAGCGCCGGGAAAAAGCGCGACGTCGCCCATGTATTGTCGAGCAGGGTTACAATGCCCGCTGCCCGCGCTGCCTTGCAGATGGCAGGCACATCCTGAACCTCGAACGTAAGGCTACCGGGGCTTTCCATCAAAATGGCTTTTGTGTCCGGTCCGAACAGATCTGTAATATCCGCCCCGATCATCGGATCATAATAGCGCGCGGTGATGCCCATGCGTTTTAGAAAGGCATCGGCAAAGCTGCGGCTGGGATCATAGCTGCTGTCGGTGAGCAGGATTTCGTCGCCCGGTTGCAGGACAGCGAGCAAGGAACAGGAAATGGCAGCGACACCGGACGGGTAAAGCATGGTCCCGGCTGCACCGGGTTCCATTTCGGTCAGGGCTTCGGCGAGCGACCATTGGGTCGGAGAGCCGCGGCGGCCATAGAAGAAACGGCCGTCATCGTTGGATTTCAGGCCGTCCCGGAGATGGGCGACATCGTCGTATAGATGCGTGCTCCCCCGCCATACGGGCGGATTGACCACGGCTCCGGTCCATATTTTCCGGCGACCTCCGGTGACAACCTGGGTCGCGGGTTTTTTTGAACCAGAGCCGTTATCGGCCAATTAAAGTTCCAGCAGCGCCGGCATATTCAGGCGGTTTCTTTCGGGGTGTCGGCGTCGGCACCCCATTCGGCCCAGCTGCCGTCGTAAAGAGCGGTTTTTTCTGCACCGGCAATCGCTGCTGCAAAGGATACAACCGCTGCGGTCATTCCCGAGCCGCAGGTTGTGATCAGTGGCTTGGAGAGATCGACGCCGGCGTCGCTGAAGATCGCCTTGATCTCGTCGCTGCTTTTCCACGTTCCGTCCGCGTTGAAGAATTCGCTGTGCGGAATATTGACCGAGCCGGGGATATGGCCGGACGCTGCATTACCACGCGGGTCTGGTGTTTCGCCGCTAAACCGGTCGGCAGGACGCGCATCGACGACCTGTTCATTCTTGCTGTGCAAATTGGCGAGCATATCCGCCTTGGTGCGGATATCCTTGTCATCTTTCCAGACGGTGAAATGACGGTGGCGCAGTGCTTCCTTGCCGGTTTCCAGTGGCCGGCCTTCGGCCTTCCATTTGGCAATACCGCCATCGAGCAGCGCGACTTCATGCGCGCCGAACATGGTGAGCATCCACCATGCGCGGGCTGCGCTCTTGAGCGGGCTGTCATCATAGAGAACCACGCGGCTGCCATCGCCAAGTCCGAGCGATTGCATGCGGCTGGCGAACTTTTCAGCCGGCGGCAGCATATTATCAATCGGGTTGCTGCCATCGGTCAGATCACTGAGGTCCATGAAAACCGCGCCGGGGATATGGCCAGCCTCATATTCGGCTGCCGGGTTGCGCCCCGCATCCGCCATGAATTTTGTCGCGTCCACGATGCGCAGGTCAGACGCACCCAGTTCGTTGGCCAACCATTCGGTCGTTACCAGCAATTCCATATTAAACTCCTCATGCCCGCAATAATTTGCGCTACTCTAACCGCCGTTTAGCGACTCGATTTCAAGCCGTCGAGGCTATAACGCATTGCATCGCGAATCCACCGCTTATGTAGTTTTTCTGCATGGCATGTTGTCACGGTAACATCTGAAGCGCGACCCGATCAATATCGATCACTGGCCTTCACCAGAAGAGTTCAATCCGCGAAGAACGGGCGATGGCCGAGGGGAGCAAAGCTGCGGGGCCCCAGATCCAACCGAAAAGGCGCCATTTTGGGGCGTGGCGGTTGATGTTCCTGACCGACCAGAAAGGCTGTGGTCTGAAAATGCTGAAAGCCGGAAGCATCGGTAAATTCTATCGATATTTGCACCAGCGGGACAAACAAGGCCTGAGATCCGAACAAAATCGGATGAATGCCGGCCAGGGGGACTCGAAATTCTGCGACAATCTTCTCGGTTTCTCCGGTTGTGAGATTGGGGACCGCTTGCAAGAGCGAGAGGCCGGCCGCTATCGAATCGCGGGCGCCATGATCGTCGGCCTGAACCATAGTCCCGCTGACCCTGATATCGCTTAAATCTTCGCCGCCATGGTTGGAGAGCGTGAGTTCGAAGCCAAGGACTGCATTGAACAGCGTTGTATTCGCCGATCGCGGCAGGAAACCGATAGTGATGGCGGGGGCTGGTTGGAGAAATTCGGTGGGTTCGGCAGCGTCACCGGTGGGACTGGCACTCGCACGATCCGGCTCCGTGACGATCGCTTGTTGCGGCTTGGCTCTGCTGGCCCGCCAAAGAAATAAAGCCCCAAGCAGGGCGAACAGCAGCGCCGCGAAGGCCAGAAGCATCCAGTCATTGGTCGCTTTTTCCGGCACAGATTCTGCTGCGGCTTCTGTCGGAGGTAATTCGCTATCTACCGATGCCCCGGCTGTCTCCCGGTTTTCGTTAGGCACGTCCACCGGTTCCGCTGGTGGCGGACCTGATTCCGGTGCGGATATATCTTCTTCTACTTCTGGTTTGAGCGGAGCCTGCTTGATCGGAGGTTGCACCCGATCGGGTGTGCTGCCGGTGGTGGCAGGCTTGGCCGCCGAACTGCTCTGTGCCGGTACGGGCGATGGCGCTCTTGCTGGGGCGGTGGACGGCGCGACATTGGTCGGCGCGGTAAGCGGAATTTCGGCGTCGACCGGCCCCTGCAAGCCATTCTGCTTCGGATTGCTGCCTGGTCCGGGCGGCAGCGAATAGCTTTCCACCGAGGGCCGGCTTTGCGGAATAGGCAATGGATCCTCGCCAGACGTCTGCGCCATAGCGGCAGCACTCAGGAGAAATCCCGAAATTGCGCCGGTCAAAACCATGCCGAACCGATTATATTTGATCGTCTGAAGAACAGCCCTGTCCCTGTAAAGTTACAGGTCGAAATGCCGCCCAAAGCAGTGAACCGTTGATGAATGCAGCAGAGGTGATGACATGAAGCGCCCCGTGCACTAGATAATCTGCATGACCGACAAACCATCCGCACCGCCAGCACCGAAATTTCTAGGCAAGACCAGTTCGATGCCCGCTTCTCCCGAAGAGGCGATACTCGACTATGTGCCCAATCCCCGTGCGGGCGAGCTCTATCTCACACGCTTCGCCGTGCCCGAATTTACATCGCTTTGCCCCGTGACGGGCCAGCCGGATTTTGCCCATCTGGTCATCGATTATGCGCCGGACCAGACGATCGTCGAATCAAAGTCGCTCAAGCTGTTTCTCGGATCGTTCCGCGACCATGCTGCCTTTCACGAAGATTGTACGGTCGGCATCGGCAAGCGCCTGTTCGACGAAATGAAACCGAGATGGCTGCGGATCGGCGGCTATTGGTATCCGCGGGGCGGCATACCGATAGATATATTCTGGCAATCGGGCGAACCTCCCAAAGGACTTTGGTTGCCCGATCAGGGCGTAGCATCTTATCGAGGACGAGGCTGATGACCCATAAATTCTACGGTGGACCACTGTCGCTCTATTCCGGCAAGGCGCGGGCCTATCTCGACTGGAAAGAGGTGGATTACGAAGAAATCCTCAGCACCACGGAAGTCTACAAGACGATTATCGTGCCGAAAGTGGGCCGACCCGTCATCCCCGTGATGGTGACCGACGCAGGCGAAACGCTGCAGGATACGACGCTGATCATCGACCATTTCGAAGCCGAGATCGGCGGGCCGTCCGTCTATCCCGACACGCCGAAACAGAGGCTGGTGGCGTTGTTGATGGAAGTGTTCGGTGATGAATGGCTGGTGATCCCGGCGATGCACTATCGCTGGAACTATAATGAAGAATGGGTCTACGGCGAATTTGGCGCCGTCGCAGCGCCGGAAGCCAGCAAGGAAGAGCAACTGGCCATCGGTCGCGAGCGCGGCCAGGCATTCAAGGGCTTTTGTCCGATATTGGGGATTAACGAGCAAACCATCCCTGCGATCGAGGCCAGCTATGAAGCCCTTTTGGCCGATCTCGACCGGCATTTTGCCCAATATGATTATCTGCTGGGTTCACGTCCCTCGATTGGCGATTATGGCCTGATCGGACCGCTTTTTGCCCATCTATACCGCGATCCCGCTTCGGGTGAGATCATGAAACGCCTGGCGCCGAAAGTTGCCGCGTGGGTCGAGCGGATGGTTGATGTGCAGCAGCCGTTATCCGGAGAATTTCTGCCCGATGACGAGATTCCGGAAAGCTTGGTGCCCGTGCTGGAAAAAATGATGGCGGAGCAACTGCCATTCCTGCAGAAAACCGCGGACCTGTTTGCTGCCTGGGCCGAGGCCAATCCGGATATAGAAATCCCGCGTGCCGTCGGGATGGCCGATTTTACCGTCGAGGATGTAACCGGACAGCGTATCGCGCCGTCGTTCAGTCTTTGGATGCTGCAGCGGCCGCTGGACTATTATCGGGATTTGCCTGATGCCGACAAACTTGCGGTGGATGAATTTTTATCGACGATTGACGGCGCATCAGCGTTCCGGAATTTCACGGCGGAACGGCGACTGGCGTTCAGAAACTTCAAGCTTGGCCTTGCCTGATATGACGACCTGCTCCCGGATTCTGGAGTATGAATCTAGTTTGCCCTATCAATCGGCCTCCGCTAATCTTATATATTGATGATATGAACAGTATTTCACATCATCACAGCATTGCCATCGAGGCGTCTGACATTGATTTCATGGGACATGTCAACAATGCCAATTATCTGACGTGGGTGCAGGAAGCTGTGGTCGCGCATTGGCAGAAATTTGCGCCTTCCGAAGCGATAGCAGACCATCTCTGGGTGGCGCTGAAACACGAGATAACCTACCGGAAACCGGCGTTTCTGGACGATGATGTGATCGCCGAAGTATTGCTCGAAAAAGTTCACGGAGCGCGGGCATTTTACAGCACGATCATCCGTCGCGGTGAAGAGGTGCTCGCCGAAGTGCAGTCCAGCTGGTGCTGTATCGATGCCGATACCTTGCGCCCGACCCGCTTGGCGAAAGATATTGTCGCCCGCTTTTTCGGGTAGAAGACTGAAGTCGCGTCAGTCCGTCGGTGCCGTGAAAACAGGCTGGTGAGCCGGCTATCAACGCATCAGACCACCAATCAGATTGCGGACAAAACGTCCTGCCATCGGTCCGGCGAGATCGGTAACCACTGAGCCTACAGCCGACGTCACGCCTGTGCGCATCGGGTTTGCCCGGGATTTTTTGCCGAGCATTGTCGATGCGGCCATGCCTGCCGCAGATCCCATGGCGACCTTTGCGCCGCGACTGAATGCTTTCTCCCAGATGCTTTTGCTCTTGCGCGGCTGTTTGCGGACTTCTTCTTCACCCTTTTCTTCGACTTCCCTGGCTGTTGCCGTGGCGTCGATCACCTTTTGCGCGAGTATCTCTTCGGCGCTGTGCCGGTCGACCTCTTCATCATATTTGCCTTCATAGGGCGAAATTGAATTGATAATGGCGCGTTCTTTAGCCGAGATCGGACCCAGGCGGGACCGGGGCGGCTTGATCAACGTCCGCTGGACGATCGACGGTGCGCCGTCCTCGAGCAAGGTCGAAACGAGCGCTTCACCCACGCGCAATTCGGTGATCGCTTCCTCGACGTCCAGTTCGGGATTGATCCGGAACGTGTCGGCTGCGGCCTTGATCGCCTTTTTGTCGCGCGGCGTAAAAGCGCGCAGGGCGTGCTGCACACGGTTGCCAAGCTGGCCAGCGACTTCCTGGGGTATGTCGACCGGATTCTGGGTTACGAAAAAGACGCCGACGCCTTTCGAGCGGATCAGGCGCACGACCTGTTCGATTTTGTCTTCCAGTGCTTTCGGCGCGTCGTCAAACAGCAGATGCGCTTCATCGAAGAAGAAAACCAGTTTCGGTTTTTTCGGATCGCCGACTTCCGGCAATGTTTCAAACAGTTCGGCGAGCAGCCAGAGCAGAAATGTCGCGTAGAGCTTCGGGCTGCGCATCAGCTGATCGGCGGCGAGGACGTTGATATAGCCGCGACCCTGTTCGTCGCATTTGATGAAGTCGTCGATTTCCAGAGCGGGTTCGCCAAAAAACTGGCCCGCGCCCTGACTGTCCAGCTGGAGCAACTGGCGCTGGATCGCGCCAACGCTGGCCTTGCTGACATTGCCATATTTGGCGGATAACTGTTTCGCATTTTCCGCGGTATAAGCGAGCATCGACTGCAGATCGTCGAGGTTCAGCAGCAGCATGCCCTGTTCATCTGCAAAACGGAAGACGATGTTGAGCACGCCTTCCTGTGTGTCATTCAGATCCATCAGGCGCGCCAGCAATAATGGCCCCATTTCACTGATCGTGGTGCGGATCGGATGACCCTGTTTGCCGTAAAGATCCCAGAATACTGCCGGATTGTCCGAATAGGCATAATCATCCATGCCCAGCTCCTTGGCGCGACCCTCCAGCTTGTCAGCATGTTTGAACTGCGCGGAACCGGCCATGGAAATGCCGGCAAGGTCGCCTTTTACGTCTGCGACAAAGACAGGGACACCATTGGCGGAAAAGCTCTCGGCCAGGCCCTGCAACGTGACCGTCTTGCCGGTACCGGTGGCCCCGGCGATCAGACCATGGCGATTAGCGCGGGAAAGGTTGAGGCTCTGCCGCTCGCCGCCGCCGAGACCCAAGAATATTTCTGTTGCGTCGGCCATCGGCGGATTTCCTCAATCATGTTGCAAAGCTGACCCTGACTTGACGCAAAAAAAAGGCCGGCGTCAAGCGCCGGCCAATTTCTGTTACATGTGTTTATATGCGTTTAGCTATCCTGCAGGCGGACCGCGACAAATTGCGGATCGCGCGCGCCACGGCGAACTTGCAGCAGAACTGCCTCGCGGTTCGAGCGCTTCACCTTGTTGATAGCCTGATCCAGTTCGGCAGCACTGGTCACCGGTTGACGGTTGACGCTGGTGATCAGATATCCGCGCCTTATGCCTTTCTGGGCGGCATCGCTGTTCGGATTAACTGTCGTTACGACCACGCCTTTTTGCGTCGACGGGACTCCGATCTGCCGCGCGATGGCCGGCGTCAGATCGATAACCGACAAGCCCAGCGCATCGGCGGTGGCCTGCGCGCTGGTGCCATCATCATTCTGGCCCATGGCATCATCTTCAGCATCCGGATCGAATGTGCTGCCAGCCAGTTCCTCTTCGGAAGGACGCTTGCCGAGCTTCGCAGTGACCTTGATCGTCTTGCCGCTGCGAACCAGTTCGATCGGAACATCGGTGCCGATCGGAAGATTGGTCACCAGATAGGACAGGGTCTGGTCGGGTGTGACCGTCTTGCCGTTCACCTTGGTGATCACGTCGCCCGCCTGGATACCGGCTTTTGCGGCCGCTTCACCCGGTTCGACCCGCTGGACGAATTCGCCCAGATTTTTCTCCAGACCGAGAGAGTCTGCCAGATCTTCGGACAGTCCGCTGATCTGCACACCGAGATAACCGCGCTCGATCGCCTGTCCGGCTTTCAGCGTCTCGACGATCGGGGCAGCGACTTCGGCGGGAATGGCAAAGCCAATCCCGACATTGCCGCCGGTTGGCGAAATGATTGCGTTATTGATGCCGATGACATTGCCGTTGAGATCGAACATCGGGCCACCACTATTGCCGCGGTTGATCGATGCGTCGGTCTGCAGGAAACGGTCATATGCACCGCCCTGACCGGTGTTTCTGTGGATAGCAGACAGGATGCCGGTGGTCACAGTGCCGCCAAGGCCGAAAGGATTGCCAATGGCAATGACCCAGTCGCCGACGCGGGCGCCGGTGCTGTCTCCGAATTTGACGAAGGGAAGGGGCTTGTTTGCCTTGATCTTGAGGACAGCGATATCGGATGCCGCATCGCGGCCGACAAGTTCTGCTTCATATTCGGTGCGATCCGGCATGATCACGGTGATCGATTCGATCGTCGCGTTGCGATTGCCCGGTGCAACAACATGGTTGTTGGTGACGACATAACCATCTGCTGAAATGATGAATCCGGAACCCAGAGATTGCGCCTCGCGGGTTTGTTCACTGCCGCCGCTCTGGCGATTGCCGAACAGGCCGTCAAAAGGCGTGCCGGCAAAGGGGTTGCTGGTGTTCACACGAACCCGCTGGGTCGTGGAGATATTGACCACGGCAGGCTGCAATTGCTCTGTCAGGTCTGCAAAACTCATCGGAGCATTTGCGCGTGGTACGACATTGCGCATCACCGAGCTGTCGTTGGCGGCGGTCTGAGCACCAGCCGGCCCAATGCCAGCCAGAGTTGCTGCACTGCCGGCCAAAAGCAAGGCTGCTGAAATTCCATAAGCGTAACGCACTATATATCTTCCTCTCAAAATCCTGGCGGAGCAAATGGATGTCGCCGCCAAATCCGTTCAAAATCGCTGAAATAATGGCGCAATTTTCATGAACGGAAATTGAATATTAGCATATTTGTCTGCCGATCTTAAGCGCAGAACCGCAAGACATCCCCGATGCAAACCTATTTGGGTGTGCAAAAGCCCTTTCGCAAGCCGGGAATCGTCGTTTCGTAGAAAAAAACCGGCATTGTGCAGAAAAGACGACATTTGTAGTCGACTGCTGCCGTTCCGGATTTTCGGGACGTCAGAATTCAAACGGACCGTCGGTTTCAAACCGGGGTTTTCCCGAAAATCCCAGTGCATCATTGGCCAGCTGCGTATCGAAAAATTCGTGGACCGAGGCAATTTTCCCTTCGCGGAACGAAAAGATATGCACGTAGCGCTGGTCATAGCGCTGACCGTTTCGGGCGATACCTTTGGCTTCCATGATGGCGGTCGCACCATCCGGTCCGTCGTTCATCACTCGCCATTTTTCCGCAAAGCGGAACTGCTCGAAATCCAGTGCCTCGAATATGGCAGGCAAAACCTGTTTCAGCGCGGCGAAGCTGTCATATCGGCCCGATATAATCGTGTTGCCGGACACATTGTAAACCACATCCGGATGGTGCAGCGCTTCGAAACCATCGACGTCCATCACCGACAAAGCGGTGTAATAGGCGTCGATAATCTCGCGATTGGTGGGCAAAATGCCTTACCGGCCCCGGAACTGGCGCAGATATTCATTGTCCGGTGACAGCACGAACGAGCTTTGCGGACCGTTTTCGCCACCGTCCTGGAAGGTCGTTTCGTAGCTCTTCATGGCGCGATAGAAGTCATAGAAATTCGCATCCTTGCCAAAGCTCTCGGCATAGGTCCGGGCGGCGCTGGCATCGGCTTCGGCGCGAATGATCTGCGCCTGCTTCGCGCCTTGGGCGCGAATCGTCCGCGCTTCCTGGTCACGAGCAGTCCGCATTCTCTGATAGGCGCTGTCGAGCGGTGTGCCTTCGGGCAAGTCGGCCCGCTTGATCCGCACGTCGACAATCTCCGCGCCATATTGTCTTGAAACCCGGTTGAGGCCGGCCTGGATATTATCCATCACCTGACCGCGTTCCGGACTCAGCAAGGCGGCAAACGGACGCTTGCCGAGCTCGTTTCTAAGGGCAGAGCCTAGAATTGGTCGAAGTTCCTCAGAGACGCGTTCTTCGCTGCCGGCTGCAATATACATACGCAGCGGATCGGTGATCCGGAACCGGGCAAAGGCATCGACCTGCAGGCGAAGCTGGTCGGTCGACAGCACTTGCTGCTGCTCCATCTCCACGTCGCGAATCCGCTTGTCGATCCAGACCACCTGTTCAAGAAATGGAATTTTCATAAGCAGTCCGGCGCCTGTCTGGCCGAAGGGGACACCACTCTGATAGCGGTTGATGATGCGGACCGGTTCACCGAAGCGCACAACCACGCCTTGCCGTGTTTCCGGGACGATGATGAGCGTGTTCAGCAAGGTGAACAGCAGCGCAATGACGATGACGCCGAGCGCAACGGGATTTTTCATGATCTGTCCCATTATTTGCCCTCCACGGTCGTAATCGCGGGTTGCTGCGCGCGTTTCTTCAATTCCGGCAGGGCCAGATAAGGCGTCACGCCTTTCACTTCGACCACCGTCTTGTCGACCTTGGACAATACACGCTCCATTGTTTCATAATACATCCGCTGTCTCGTGACCGTCGGAGCCAGTCGATATTCCTCGTAAACCTTGTCAAAGGCCGCGGATTCACCTTGCGCCTGCGCCGTCAATTGCTGTGCATAGGCGCGGGCTTCGTTGAGATAGGTTTGCGCCGTCTGCTGGGCAGCGGACACTTCCTTAAACGCATCGTTGACCAAAGCCGGAGGATCGGCCTTCTTGATCGCGATGCCGCGAATGACAACGCCCGCACCATAGCCGTCGAGCAGTTGCTGCATATTCCGTTCCACCGTCTGTTCGATTTCGGACCGTTCAGAACCAATGGTGTCATCAAGCGTGAAATTGGCGACGGCGGCGCGCATCGACGCCTCCGCCACTTCCTTGATTGTTTCTTCCGGTTCGGCGATCTGGAACAGGAACAATTCTGGTGCCTTGATATTCCACCGCACCGAGTAAGCGAGATCGACGATATTCTGGTCGCCGGTCAGGATCAGCTTCTCGGATTCGCCTTCCGGAATATCGATTGTCCGAATTTCCTCGACGTCCATTTTCGTGACCTGCTCCATCGGAGTGGGAAGCGAAAAGTGCAGACCCGGTTGCAGGGTGCGCGAATAGGAACCCAGAAATGTCACGACGCCGCGTTCCTGCGGGCTGACGCGGTGGATGCTGGTCAGCAACACCCAGAGGACTATGAAGCCGATTGCCATGAGAGGCCACCAGGACCGTCCGCCGGGACGTTTCGGGATGCCGCCCTTGAAGCCGCCGCCGGTGCCTTTTTTAAACAGTTCTTCGAGAGAGCCGGCACCCTTGCGGCCACCGCCGGATGATCCGCCGGGAGGATTGCCCCACGGATTGCGAGGGCCACCGCCACCGCCGCCACCATTGCCGCTGTCGCCGTTATTGCCCCAAGGGCCGGACATGTTCAATATTGAGCCCAAAATCGATTTGCGGCGCGCGTCACCGTTAATATTTTCATTCATAGTTTCTTTATAGGTAGCACGCCGCCAGAAAAACAGTGTCAATCCGAGAAAAGTGTAACTATGTCGATCCGATGACCGATATTTCCACAATCGAAACAGCGCTCGACGACGTTGCCAAGGGCCGTTTCAGCGCCGTAAAATTCACCGAAGGCCGGATTACGCTGGTGCTCAATGTTGGCGGGCTGGACGTCCGCGAGCGCGGCCAGATCGAGATTGCCGTCAAAGGCAGTTTGCTGGCGCTCGACGGTGTCGAGAAAGTCGATATCGCGATGACCGCCGAGAAGATCGAACGCCGTCTGATCGCTGTGGCCAGCGGCAAGGGCGGTGTCGGCAAGTCGACCCTGTCCGCCAATCTGGCAATTGCCATGAAGCGCATGGGCCGCAAGGTCGGAATGGTTGACGCCGATATATATGGGCCGTCCCAGCCGCGGCTGCTCCACTGTGAGGGGATGCGTCCGGAGGCCGAAGGCAAGCAGCTGATTCCGGTGCCCAATGATTATGACGTGCCAGTGCTGTCGATGGGCCATCTGGCGAAACCGGGGCAGGCGATTGCCTGGCGCGGACCGATGGCGGGCAAGGCGCTCGAGCAACTGATCGACGCCCATTGGGGTGATGTCGAGGAACTGATCGTCGATATGCCGCCCGGTACCGGTGATGTGCAGCTGTCGATGATGCAGAATCACAAGCCGGTTGGCGCGGTGATCGTTTCGACCCCGCAGGATCTGGCGCTGATGGATGCAACCCGGGCGGTTGATTTGTTCAATCAGGCGAAAATCCCGATCATCGGCATGGTCGAAAATATGGCCGGCTATCAATGTCCGCATTGCGGCGAGGTCAGCGATCCCTTCGGTGCAGGCGGGGCGGAAGCAGCTGCAAAGACTATGGGCATGCCCTTTCTCGGCCGCATTCCGCTCGATATCGAAATTCGCAAGTCGAGCGATGGTGGAACGCCGCCGGCCTGTGCTGACGATGTGCACGGGCAGGCGTTCCTTGATATTGCCAAAAAGCTCGCGACATGGCTGGATAACCAATAGCAGAAAGGAATATCAGCATGATGCTGGAAAGCGACCAGGATATAGGCGCATTGCTGACATCGACCCGGCGTATCGCTCTGGTCGGCGCTTCGGCCAAGCCGGAGCGCGCGAGCAACGAGATACTCAGATTTCTGCTCGACCAGGGCTATGATGTGATCCCGGTCAATCCGGTTCTGGCTGGCGAAATGTTACACGGCGTTCCAGTGGTTGCATCGCTGGCGGATATCGAGGGCGATATTGATATGGTCGATATTTTCCGCAATTCAGAGGCGGCCGGTGTAACGGTTGATGAAGCGATTGCAGTCGGGGTCAAAGCGGTCTGGATGCAGCTCGGCGTGATCAATGAACCTGCAGCAAAGCGCGCGACCGACGCTGGCCTCAAGGTCGTCATGGACCGTTGTCCGAAAATCGAAATACCCCGTCTGGGTCTATTGAAGTAGAATCGTGGCGGTTGATTCAGACCTTGGGCAGGACGACAATTCATCGACGGGACTGAATCGCCGAAAATTCCTGATCGGAGGTGGCGCTTTGGGCGGTCTGGTGGTGGCCTGGGCATTCTGGCCGCGCAGCTATGAGCCGAACGTCGCCGCGACCGAGAATGAAGAGGTTTTTGGCGCTTTTCTGAAAATTTCCGAGGACGGGCAGGTCACGGTGGTCGTGCCGCAGAGCGAAATGGGTCAGGGCGTCTATACCGTCCTGCCACAAATTCTTGCCGACGAACTGGGCGCCGACTGGCGGACGGTCGCGGTGGAGCCCGCACCGATCAATCCGCTTTACAGCAACATCCCGCTGGCCGAGCAATGGGCCGAATCGCTGATGCCCGCAGGCACCGAAAAACTGGCTGAAAATGCTGCGGTCCGGTGGGTCGCGCAAAATGTGGCGATCCGCGAACAGTTCATGCTGACCGCCGATTCCACATCTATCCCTGCCTTCGCCGCAAGTTTCCGTGAGGCAGGCGCGGCAGCGCGTGTGTTGCTGACCAAGGCAGCTGCGGCCAAATGGGATGTCTCATGGGAAGCCTGTACGGTCGAAAATGGCATCATTGCCAACGGAGACAAGACCCTGCGCTTCGGCGAACTGGTTCGCGATGCGGCAAGTCAAAGCCTGCCCGATCCCGTTCCGTTGCGGACGGCCGGTGCCGGCAGTCTGATCGGACAGGATGTTCCGCGCCTTGATCTGCCCAGCAAACTCGACGGTTCGGCCAATTTTGCCGGTGACGTCCGGCTGCCGGACATGGTGTTTGCCGCGATAAGGCAGGGCCCGATTGGCGAGACAAGGCTGAAATCATTCAACCGCGGAGGGGCCGGCAAGATCACCGGCTTTATCGACGTGGTCAAAGGCGACAGATGGATCGCTGCGGTCGCGACCAACTGGTGGGCCGCCAACCGGGCGCTGGACAAGATGAGCCCGGTTTTCGAGACGAAGGGTTTCATGGCCGATAGCGACAAGATCGACGCGTCTTTGCAAGAGGCGCTCGACGAGGGGCCGGGAACACGCTTCGTTTCCCGCGGCGAAACCAAAGGCGCTTTTACCGACGAGAATCTGTTTCAGGCGCGCTATCGCGCCGACGCCGCGCTGCACGCGCCGATCGAGACTCGGACAGCCACGGCAGAGTTCAAGGATGGTAGCCTGGAACTCTGGATGGCGACGCAAGCGCCCGTAGCAGCGGTGCAAGCGGCTGCTCGCGCGTTGAATATCCGGCAGGAACGGGTGACGCTTTATCCGATGCTGAGCGGCGGGTCGTTCGACCGTAATCTCGACAATGAAATAGCCGCACAGGTCGCCATGATCGCCAGGCAAATGGGCCGGCCAGTGCAACTGGTCTGGTCCCGCGCCGAAGATCTGATGCATGATCATTACCGGGCGCCGAGCCAGGCGCGGCTGGATGCGGCGATGGCCAAGGCCGGGCGCGTGGAAGCGATGCAGATCAAGATTGCCGCCCCGCCATCTGCGCGCGAACAGGCGAGGCGGCTGTTTGATGGCATGGACAATGTCGATGCCATGCGCTCTTCTATAGGGGAAGCCGATATCAAGGCCGTGGCCGGCCTCGAAGTGCCTTATGATATTCCCAATCTGACCGTCGATCATCATAGCGCCTTTGTCGGCGTGCCGACCGGCAGCTGGCGCAGCAACGCCCATAGCAGCAATGTCTTCTATCTCGAATCGTTCATCGACGAGCTGGCGGCAAAGGCCGGTATCGAGCCCTTGTCCTTCCGCATGCAGATGATGGACAATCAGCCGAGACTTGCCCGTTGCCTGACCAGTGTCGCGGCCATGGCCGCATGGGATGGTGGTCTGGATCGCAGCGGTCAGGGTATCGCCTGTCACAGCATGCGCGGCGGCCATATTGCGGTTATCGCGAGTGCGAGCCGAGGCGGAAGCGGTCTGGAGGTCCGTCGAATCTCGGCAAGCGTCGACATCGGCCGGATCATCCACCCCGATATCGCCCGGCAACAGATCGAGGGCGGCATTGTCTTTGGGCTGGCGATGGCGCTGGGCAGCGCGACCCGCTTTGCAAAAGGCCTGCCGACGGCCAAAAGGCTGCGCGATCTGTCCTTGCCGCGATTGGCCGAAATTCCGCCAATCCAGATCGAATTTGTCAGAAGCGAGGAAGAGTCGGTCGGTTACGAAGAACTGGGCGTACCCGCGGTTGCACCTGCGGTTGCCAATGCCTTGTTCTCGGCAACTGGTGTCCGGCTTCGGCAATTACCACTTTTCGGGGAAGTATCCTAAATCATGCGTGAAACCGGACCATTGCCAAAAGACCATCCGCCAGTCGCGGCCAAGCGAATCGGCCTATTGCTGGTCAATCTCGGTACGCCGGATGCACCCGAAAAGAAAGCGGTCAAACGCTACCTGAAGCAGTTTCTGTCGGACAAGAGAGTGGTCGAGATACCTTCGATCATCTGGCAGCCGATTTTGCGCGGGATCATTCTCAACACCCGACCGGCCAAATCGGCCGAAGCTTATGGCCTGGTCTGGACTGAAGATGGTTCGCCACTGGCTTCCTACACGCGCAAGCAGGCCGAAAAACTCGCCCCGAAAATAGACGGCGTGATGGTCGAATGGGCCATGCGCTACGGCAATCCGAACATTGCTTCCCGGCTGGACGCGATGAAAGCCGCGGGCTGTGACCGCATTTTGATCGCGCCGCTCTACCCGCAATATAGTGGTGCCACCACCGCCAGCGTCCATGATGCGGTATTCGACGCGATTGCGGCGATGCGCTGGCAACCGGCGATCCGGCTTCTGCCAGCCTATCATGATGACCCGGCCTATATTGATGCGCTCGCGACCAGTCTGGAACGCGATATTGCCGCGCTCGACTTCGTTCCAGATGCTATCGTCGCCAGCTTCCACGGCATGCCGCAACGCACGCTGGAACTCGGCGACCCTTATCATTGCCATTGCCAGAAGACCGCGCGGCTGTTGTCGGAGAAGATGGGCCGGGAACTGGTCGTGGCCTTCCAGTCGCGCTTTGGTCGCGCGAAATGGCTTGAACCGGCAACGGATACGACGTTGGAAGCTTTGGCTGGTCAGGGAAAGAAGAATATCGCGATCTTTGCGCCGGGCTTCTCGAGCGATTGTCTGGAAACCTGCGAGGAACTGGCGATACGGGGCAAGGAGCAATTCGAATCCGGCGGCGGCGAAAAATTTGCCTATCTGCCCTGCCTCAACGATAGCGAGACCGGCATCAATATGCTGGAGACACTGGTGCGGCGGGAATTGTCCGGGTGGATCTAGAAAAGCCCGAGATCTTCCACCCGCCGGTCAAGCGCAGCATCACCATTGCCGGGCATCAAACGTCGATTTCTCTCGAGCCGTTGTTCTGGGATATGCTGAAATCTGCTTCCGATTCGCGGGGACTGCCGCTAAACGCATTGGTCGCGCGGATCGACGTCGAGCGGATCGCCGCAGCGCAACCGCCGGGCCTCGCGACCGCCATTCGCTTGTGGCTTACCAATGATATGCTTGGAAAAATGACTCAAGCCGACTAAGGGACGCCCATGAACGCTACCCTTCTTGTCATGGCAGGCGGTGCGATGGGTGCGGCTGGACGCTATCATCTCGGCCGTCTTGTCTTTCATCTTGCTCCCGTGAGTTATCCCATTGGCACTTTTGTCGCTAATGTGACCGGTGGTTTGTTGATGGGTGTGCTGGCTGGTGTGCTGGCCCGCAGCAATTTTGTCGATGAGCCGTGGCGGCTGTTGCTTGGCGTTGGCCTGCTTGGTGGTTTTACAACTTTTTCAGCCTTTAGTTTGGAAGTTCTCAATATGATCGAACGCAGTGAATGGGGCATCGCAATGATATATGCCTTGGTCTCCGTCGTCGGTTCCGTGCTGGCCCTGTTTGCCGGCCTTATGGCGGTGAGGGCACTGGCATGAGCGGATTTGACCCCACAGCCGAAAGCGGCTCCGAGGAAGAATCGCCCCAGGGCTCGCCCAAGGAGCAGATGCAGGCGCTGAAGACACTCGATGTCCGGCAATTCACGGTTTCTCCCGATGATGACGATATCCGGGTCGACCGCTGGTTCAAGCGGCATATGGAAGATGTGCCGTTCAATATCGTTTCGCGCTGGGCGCGGACCGGACAATTGCGGCTGGATGGCAAAAGAGTCTCGCCGGGCGATCGGGTGAAGGCCGGGCAGGTTCTGCGCGTGCCGCCGCAGGAAATCGAACGGCCGGGCCGCGTTGCCAAAGCCAAATCGGACCTGTCACAGGACCAGATCGATTTTGCCCGCGAACTGGTGATTCACAAGGACAAGGCCGCGATCGTGGTCAACAAGCCTCCCGGCCTTGCGACGCAGGGTGGTAGCAAGACTACAACCCATCTCGACGGCCTGCTCGATGGGCTGACCTATGATGCGAAATCGCGACCGAAACTGGTTCACCGACTCGACAAGGACACCAGCGGCGTGATCCTGCTCGCACGTTCACCGGGGGCGGCAGCCTTTTTCTCGAAACGCTTTTCCGGTCGCGACGTGCGCAAGGTTTACTGGGCGCTCGTCATGGGCGTGCCGGAGATTGCCGATGGCGTGATCGATCTGCCGCTCTCAAAGCAGCCGGGTTCCGGCGGCGAGAAAATGCATGTCGACGAAGAAAACGGCCAGTCGGCCAAATCGCGCTACCGGATTATCGAACGCGCCGGCAACCGCGCTTGCTGGGTCGAATTGCAGCCGCATACCGGGCGCACCCATCAGCTGCGCGTGCATATGGCGGCTATCGGCCATCCGATTGTCGGTGACGGCAAATATGGCGGCAAGGATGCGTTCCTGACCGGCACGATCAGCCGCAAAATGCACTTGCACGCGCGGCGTTTGCGGATCGAGCATCCCGACGGTCACAATCTCGACGTGACCGCAGATTTGCCAACCCATTTCGCCGAAACTATCGACAATCTGGGGCTCGATCTGATTCTGGGTGATCTTCCTCTCGACGAGAAGAAGCCGGGCGGCAAGATGGTCCGCAAACAACAGGCCAAGGCCCACGCCAAGATGATCCGCAAGGACAAACGCGGCGAGCGTCGCGGTCGCGGGGAAACGACGGGCAAGCCGACCAAGGCGGGCAAGCCGACCAAGCGTGAACGACCCAATGCCGGCAAGGCGACGCACAAGAAAAACATGCCACACAAGGCAAAGGTCAAACAGGCTCTCCACAAGAAACCCAAATAATGCATCCCGATCCCGCCTTCCGATGGCCGAAATCTGCCAATGATCATCAGGACGCCGACGAGCGGGCCGCGCTCGAGGCAATGATTGCGGAAATCGGGTTCGGGATGGTGTTTGCCGAAACGCCGGATGGCCCGCGGGTTGCCCATGTGCCGGTTTTTTCGACCGGTGACGGGGCGCTGCAATTTCATCTGTCGCGTGGCAATGCGCTGACCAGACATATCGCCAAGAACAAGGCGCTGTGCGTGATCAACGGGCCGGATGCCTATATCAGTCCGGACTGGTACGGCATCGACGATCAGGTGCCGACCTGGAATTATCTCGCGCTGGAACTGGAAGGCACGGTCCGTCAGATGGAGCGCGAGGGCCTGATCAGTCTGCTGGATGACCTCAGCGCACAGAATGAAGCGAAGCTGGCGCCGAAAACGCCCTGGCATCGGGACAAGATGGATGCGGAAAAGTTCGACAAGATGGTCGACGCGATTGTCGGCTTTGAAATTGAAATATTGGCCTGGCGCCCGACCGCCAAGCTTGGCCAGAACAAACCGGCTGCGGTTCGCAAAAATGCGGCCAAGGCGCTGGATGCAACCGGGCGTCGCGCCATGGCCCATCTGATGCAGGAATTTGGAGAGACATGAGCAACAAGCTAGCCCTGTTCGATTGCGATGGCACCATGGTCGATAGCCAGGCCAATATCTGCGCCTCTATGGATCAGGCGTTTGAGAAGCACGGTCTGGTTGCGCCCGATCACCATCTGGTGCGCCGGATCGTCGGGCTCAGCCTGATGGAAGCGGTGGCTCGCCTGTTCCCCGAAGGCGATGAGGAAATAGTCGCGGCGGTGACGCAATCCTACAAGGACGGCTTTTCCGCAATGCGTCAGGCGGGTGGATTGCACGAACCGCTGTATGACGGGTTGCTCCAGACATTGGAAGAATTGGAAGCATCCGGCTGGGTCCTGGGTGTCGCTACCGGAAAGTCCGATCGCGGCCTGCAACATGTGCTGGAATCGCACGGGTTGCTCGACCGGTTCGTGACGCTGCAGACGGCAGACCGGCACCCGTCCAAACCGCATCCGGCGATGGTCGAACTGGCGATGGCCGAAGCCGGCGCAGCGCCGGAAACCACGGCGATGATCGGCGATACCAGCTTCGACATGGCGATGGCGGTCAATGCCAGGGTGCGCGCTGTCGGGGTCGACTGGGGCTATCATGACGAGCATGAACTGATCGACGCTGGCGCAGAAATAGTGGCGGCCAATATGGCGGACCTGCATGGAATATTGAACCGATGAGCGAGCCGATTGACGATCAAGACGTGCAGGATCAGTATATTCCCGATCCCGTGAAGGAAAAACAGGCGAAAGCCGTGCATTGGCTGATCAGCCTGATCCGGCTGCTTGGAGTGGTTCTGGTGATGCTTGGTTTGGCGATTGTGCTGGACAAGCTGCCGCCGGTTCCCGCTCCGGCTGGCTATGTGCTGGTCTTTCTTGGTCTTGCCCAAATGTGGGTATTGCCGGTCTGGATCATTCGCAAATATATTCGCGCGCGGGTTGCCGAAGAAGAAATCGCCAAGGCGGCAGAAGGCACGGACGCGCCATGAAACGTTTCTACAAGGACGTATCGGTTTCGCCGGTCGATGGCGGCCATGCGATAGCGCTCGACGGGCGGCCGATGAAAACACCGCAGCGCAATCCGCTGGCCGTTCCTGCCTCCGGTCTTGCCGATGCAATTGCCGCCGAATGGGCGGCGCAGGGAGAAGACATCGTCCCCGCGTCGATGCCGCTGACCGCACTGGCGCAGGGCGCGCTGGATCAGGTTGATAATGAACGCGAGCGGATCGTCTCCCGCATCGCCGCTTTTGCCGACAGCGACATGCTCTACTATCGCGCTGATCAGGGCCAGCAGGCGCTGATCGACCATCAGGCGGAACATTGGGATCCACTGCTCGACTGGGCACGACAACGCTATGATGTCGGCTTCAATCTGATCCACGGCATCCGATATGAAGCGCAGCCGGAAGAGACGATCGCGCGTCTGGCCAATGTGGTCGAGGCGCAGGACGGCTTTACCGTCGCCGCGATGCTCTCGCTTGTCGGCCTGTCCGGCTCGCTGATCGCCACGCTGGGCCTCGTCGAACAAACCCACGATACCGACACGCTCTGGCCTCTGGTGAATCTCGAGGAGCTTTGGCAGGAGCAGCAATGGGGCCGTGACGACGTGGCCGTTGCCATGCGCAATCTCAAACAGGCGGAATTCGAGGCGGCAGCGCGCTTCCTTGACCTGTCCCGTAGTTAGTTTTTCCCTTTGCCTCTTTTTTCCGTTAAAGGGCTGAAACTGTAACGGAGACTGCATGACAACCGATTCCACCCTATGCGCCACGCCCGCCGAAGCCGTGGCCCTGCTTGAAAAACTCTACGCCGAACAAATTGAAATCACCGCAGCGCGCTTTCGCCGCTACGCGACGTCGAAACTGGCCAAGGACGACCGGCAGCAAGGTCTGTACCCGCAAATCAGTGTCGAGATTCCCGCCGATCAGGCCACCGAAACCAGCCATCTGGCGTCCGGCCATCTCGCCGACATCAACACCTATCGCACGACGATCACCGAACCGAAGCTGTACCGCGCCTATCTGCTCGACCAGCTGCAGCGGATCGACACCACGTTCACCGCGAAAATCTGGGTCGGACTGTCCGACACGCCGATTCCGCTCGCCTTTGCGCTGGAGGATGCCGGTGCCGGTCTCGACCGGGCGAAGAAAGAGAAGCTGCCCAATTATTTCCACACGCCCAATCTGGTCAAAACCAATGACGAGATTGTCGATGGCGGCCAGATTTTTCAGGGCGAGGAAGCATCGGCGCTGGCCTTGTTCACCGCCGAACGGGTCGATTATTCGCTGCACCGCATCCGCCATTATTGCGCGACCGATCCCGGCCATTTCCAGCCGTTCATCCTGTTCACCAACTATCAGCGCTATGTCGACGAATTTATCGAATATGGCCTCGCGGAAGTGAAGTCGGGCAAAGCCAGCATGCTGGTCGAACCGGGCAACCGGACGACCGGCAAGGATGGCAAGCCATCCGCTCCTCCGATCGCCAAGCCGCCACAAATGCCGGCTTATCATCTGGTTCGTGGCGACGGCCGTCCCGGCGTGACCTTGGTCAATATCGGCGTCGGCCCGAGCAATGCCAAGACGATCACTGACCATCTCGCGGTTCTCCGCCCGCATGTTTGGCTGATGATCGGCCATTGTGGCGCGCTCCGCCGGACCCAGCGGCTCGGCGACTATGTCCTTGCCCACGCCTATTTGCGCGATGACAATGTCCTCGACGACGTGCTACCGCCGAGCATCCCGCTGCCGACGATTGCCGAGGTGCAGCTGGCGCTGACCCAGGCGGTGCAGGAAGAGACCGGCATCGACAAATCCAAGCTCAAGCAGCAATTGCGCACCGGCACCGTGGTCACCACCGGCGACCGCAACTGGGAGCTGCGCTTCGAACAGATTGCCAAGCGGCTCAACCAGTCCCGCGCCATCGCCATCGATATGGAAAGCGCGACGGTCGCCGCCAATGGTTATCGCTACCGCGTGCCCTACGGGACGCTGCTCTGCGCTTCCGACAAACCGCTGCACGGCGAGATCAAGCTGCCCGGCATGGCGGACGCTTTCTATCAGGAACGGGTTGGTCAGCATCTCGCGATCGGGCTGCGCGCCATCGATCTGCTGGCGAAAGAGGCGGAAGCAGGAACTTTGCACAGCCGCAAGCTGCGGAGTTTCGGCGAGCCATTGTTCAGGTAGGCATTCCCGAATGAGAAGTGGCTACCCAACAAAAGCCCGCCGGATTGGTTCCGGCGGGGCTAGAAAGTCTTGCGCTGTTGTAACGCTTCAGTTTCTATTGATCGCGGTTATAGCGGGGCTGTTTGTTCGTGGACCCAGTCTGCAACCTTGCGCCCGTGGCGACTGATCAACGTCATATTGAAAAAATGCATTGCACCCAACACGAGCGTGGCAATGCCGACATACCAACCTACAAAGCGCATGACTTCCACCGTATTCTCTACCGTTCCTGCGGCACTAAGTGCCAGAGCGATAGATCCGAAATTTACGAGATAGAAGTCGACAACGAGCAGGTGATTAATAGACGTCGCGAGTTCATCGTCATGTCCAAAGCACCGGATTAGATAGATTTTTCCATTGGCCGACAGCGTGAATGCCACCCAGATGGTCATGCTGATCGCGATAAAAAGATATAGGCTATAAGCAATGATGGTCATTTCAAATTCCTTTCTGATCGATTGTGTGGTTTCTGCAATTTCTGTAATTTAAGAAATATCTAAATGTAAATCTGCGCAGGCGGCATGTTTCTTCCTCCAATCTTATTCGGTGTGGTTTTTGTTAGAGCCAGGAATGAAACGAGCGACTTTGCTCCCGAGTTTCATCAACGCAATTAAAGTGCTTTTCTTCAATCCACGCACTTGCTCATACCAATTGGTCAAAGTGCCGATAAATTCATGCATCCGACCAATTCGCTCACGTATATGGCTGGGCAATTCGTTGCTTTGTGCCAAGCGCAGTTCCAGATCGGCGAGTTTCGAGATAATCGGGTCAATCTCGCGCCGTTTTCGCTCAGCGCTAATGGCCATGAACATATCCCACAAATCCGTTTCCGCCACGAAATGATCTCGACGGTCGCCCGGAACATGAGTCCGTTTAACAACGCCATAACCTTGCAGATCTTTGAGAGCGTTGGATACGTTCGATCTAGCCAGTCCGAGAGCTTCACAAATTCGCTCTGCGTCGAGCGGCCGGTTGCTGAGATAGAGCAGCGCATGAACCTGCGCGACCGAGCGATTGGCTCCCCAATGCGTCCCCATTTCACCCCAATGAAGAATGAACTCCATTGCCTCCGGATATTTTTCAACGCCCATTGCGAGTTGGCCTTTCGTTATTTCTGTAATTACAGAAATAACGAAAGGCGTCAATATCTTTGTTGCTGGGTGATGAAGATAGCGAGGTATGCATCCAAATTCGGAACACAATATCAGGGCGATTACTGCGCCTTCAGCGGACCCTGAAATGATTCATAATATCGCTACCGACGCGATGCCGTTTCCCTCTTCACCGATCCTGCGCCCTCTTCGCTTCCGCGCTTACCGACCGCATCTCGCCGCGGGCTTGCCAGACAATCTGCCAGCCGCCGCTGATCGCCAGCGTTGCCAATAGGCCGGCGACCGCGAGATCGGGGTAGGCGCTCCCGGTCTGGAACACGCCAAGCGCCGCGATCATCACCGCGACATTGCCGATCGCGTCGTTGCGCGAACATATCCATACCGAGCGCATATTCGCGTCGCCGGTGCGAAAACGGTAGAGCAGCAAGGCAACGCCGACATTGGCGACCAGCGCCATCGCGCCGACAATGCCCATCATCTCGGCATGCGGCGTAGTGCCATTGATGAAGGCGAGGATCGCCGTCACCAGCACCCAGCTTCCGAAAGCAAGCAGTGTCAGTCCTTTCAGAAAGGCCGTGCGCGCGCGCCATGTCAGGGCCATGCCGGCGACCACCAGACTGATCGCATAATTGGCGCTGTCGCCGAAGAAATCGAGCGCATCGGCCTGCAAAGCACGGGAATCCGCTGCAGCGCCCGCGGCAAATTCGAAGATGAACATCGCTGCATTGACGATAAGCGCGATCCACAGAGCCAGCCGCCAGCGCGGATCATTCAGCGAGGCCTGATCCTCGGTTCCGCTTCCACAACAATTTCCAGCCATCATATTTCCTTGGACAATTCGCGATTCGTCCCTAGCTATGCACCCTGTAGTAACTATAGGGTCAAGCGATGAAAATAGGAGAGCTGGCAAAGGCAACGGATACGAAGGTGGAGACCATTCGCTATTATGAAGCGGAGGGACTGCTGCCACAGCCGGCCAGAACACAGGCAAATTACCGTGACTATGATCTTTCCCATCTGGAGCGGCTGATGTTCATTCGGCGGTCGCGGGATCTGGGTTTTACGCTGAAATCGGTCCGCGAATTGCTGACACTGGCCGATGACAATGACGACCCCTGTGATGCGGTTGATGAAGTCGCGTCTGCACATCTTCTCGCAGTCGAACAGAAAATTGCCGATCTCACCGCGCTGCGTGACGAATTGTCGACCATGCTGCAATGTTCCGGCGATGGCACGGTTGGCGACTGCCGGATCATTTCCTCTCTGGCTTCGAGAAGCTTGCCGACGACCGCGAACCGATAAAACAGAAGCCGAAAAGTCGCAGGGACGGAAAGCGGGGTAGAAATCGCGGTGCCCGGGTTTTCTGGGAAATATTCCGTTGTGGTGGGTCGCTATAGAATCTGAACTACAAGATTCGCTCGATGAAATCTGTATGAAATTGTGACAGGACGCTGGCCAGTTCATTGTCGCCACTAGCGGTCAGCCGAACATTTCCGTCGTCCACTTCAATCAGACCTTTGCTGACCATCAGCTCCAGATATCTGCGTGTTACCGACGTGCCGCTGAAGATATAGTCGGAAATATTTTCTTCGTTCAACGGAGCGCCATCAGCAGCGTGTAATGCCAGCAGGATATCAAGGCAGGGCGCAGCAGGGATTCCCAGATTGTCGAAAAAATGCTGGGATATCTGCCGCCGGGTTCTGGCGACGATCAGGACGAAGCGGTCCAGCCTTGCTTTGGACAGGTCGTTCAAGAGCTTTCAACGGCCATATTTGGTAAAGATGCTGTTATCAAATCCATATCTACATTCTTTTTTTTTGCTCCATTCCCCTAGGGATGGAAAATCAATCCGGTGATCGCCTCATTCCAATCCGGCAATATAGCATAGAGGTCACAACACAACGGCATAGCGTGTAAATGATTGTAACTTAGGTTTTCGTAGAGATGGAGCCTCTGTGAAAAGTGAGGCATTATCGACTAGACCCCTAGTGCCGCAGCCGCTTCCCTGATCCGCTTTGCCTCGGCCCCGTCATTCTTGAACACTTTCAAGCCGCGGTCCAGTGCCTGTTTGGCCTGCACCGTCTGGCCCAGTTGCATGCGGCTGCGGATCAGCATGATCCAGCCATTGGCATCCTTGGGATTGGCCTGCAGCCGCTTGTCGAGGCCATCGACCATACCCGCGATCATCGCTTCCTGCTGGCCGGGCGGCAGAGCGGCGGCTTCTTTCATCTGCTCTCGGCTTGGGCCAGGAATCGCCGCCGTGGCGACCGCGGGGCCGTCGGTGGTGATACCGCCGGTCGGCGCAGCGGGCGCGGCCTTGGCGAGACGGGCGGCGACATCAATGCCTTCATTCTCGGCCACCTGTCCGATCACCCGACGGATATCGGCGGCATAAGGCGCATCGGCGGGCGTGTCTTCGAGCAGCGCGAACCAGTCATTGATCGCACCTTTATGATCACCGGCCATGTCTTTTTCTACCGCGAGGAAATAGCGCGCGCGCGGATCTGTCGGGTCATATTTCAGGGCATTGCGGAAAGCGGCCGTGGCGTCGCCCGGCACTTTCTGTCCGTCGCTCGTCATCACCAGAGCCTCGCCGAGCATCGACCAATATTCGGGATTGTCCGGGTCGAGCGTGGTGGCGCGCTTCATCGCGGTGGCCGATTCTGCAAATTTCCCGGTTTCGAAATAGCTCCATCCGAGCATCCGCCAGCTTTCGGCATCATCAGGATTTTCCTGCAGCTTTTTTTCCAGACCGTCGATGACCTGGTCGACGCTGGGCGCCGCTTCGGTCTCGGTTCCGGCAACCGTCGTGCTGGCGCCGGATTCGTCGTTCATGCTGCGATAGACCTGCACCGCGACCGCTCCGAGCGCTAGCAAGGCCGCTATAATCAGCGCGATACGGCTGATATTCATCGATGGAGCTGATTTCGCCATGGTCTATCCTCAAGCTATTTCATGTGATCATATTCCCGCGCAGAGATACGGAGCCGTTACCTGCCTGACAAGCGCCGAGATTGCTGTGATATTTTGCACTGGCAATGAAGAGGCTTTTTGGTAAGATACTGCCAAAGTTCAATCTTTTGGGTCGCGCTACAGCCGAATAATAAGCTGAACCAGATCGCTTTGACGTATGAGGGTGCGTTGGTCGGGGGAAAGCAAGAGGGGGAAGCAAGCGCGTGTCGGACAAGTTTCGAGTAGTCATTATCGGGTCCGGACCAGCGGGCATGAGCGCTGCTGGGCGCGCTGCACAGCTGAAGCTCAAGCATGTGTTGCTGGAAAAAACCGACCATCTTTCCGATACCATCTTCAAATATCAGAAGGGCAAGCATGTCATGGCAACGCCGAGCCAGCTGGTGCTGCGCTCGGACATGGAATTTGACGCCGGCAAGCGCGAGGCGATTCTTGGCACATGGGACGAGCAGACTGCCAGTCATGGTGTCAACGTCATGTATAATGCCGAGCCGGTGAAGATCGAGGGTGACGAAGGCAATTTTACCATCACCCTTAAGAACGGTGACACGGTGCTGGCCGAAGCCATCGTGATGGCGATCGGGACGCAGGGCAATCCCAATCTGATGCGCTGCCCCGGCGGCGACAACAAGCTGGTGCAATATCAGCTCGACGATCCCGGCGAATATTATGACGAGCATATTACGGTGATCGGATCGGGCGATGCCGGTATCGAGAACGCGCTCGGCCTTGCTGCCGACGCGGCGCAGAATAATGTTGTCACCATTCTCAACCGCTCGGCGGAATTTGCCCGGGCGAAAAAAGCCAATGTAAAGCTGCTGATGGAAGCGGGCGAGCAGGGCAAGGTCAATATCCGCAACGAGACCACGCCGGCCGAGGTCAAGGATGGCGAGTTGGTGCTGGAAACCCGCGACGGTCAGGAAACCATCAAGTGCGACCGGATCATCGCGCGCATGGGCTCGGCGCCGCCGCGCAAATTTGTCGAGCAATGCGGGATCGAATTTACCAGCGAGGATCGCGAGGCCTATCCCAAGCTGTCCCCTGCGTTCGAAAGCACCAAGAAGGGCATATATGTCATCGGCGCGCTGGCCGGCTATCCACTGATCAAGCACTGCATGAACCAGGGCTATGATGTTATCGAGTTTATTAACGGCAACACCGAGTTGAAGCCTGCCGATGAGCCGATACTCGAAGCGAAGTTCAGCGACTTGCCCCGAGGCCGGTCGGTCGATGAATGGCTGGAATTTTTCCGTTCCAATATCACCATTCTCAACGAGCTTTCGCCGCTGCAGATGCGGGAATTCATGCTCGACAGTGAACCGCAGAGCTACAGCCGGGGCGAGACGATTTTCGAGAGAAGCGATCCGGGAAGCTCGCTTTTCGCCATCGCACAGGGTTCGGTTCTGGTTGAAATCAATCCGACGGATCCCTCGATCACCGTTCCGATTGAACAGGGTTCGATCTTCGGCGAAGTCGGTCTGATTTCGGGCCGACGGCGCGGCGCGACGATCAAGGCGGCAGATGATGTCATCGTGGTCGAAATTCCGCGTACCGCTGCGCTGAAACTGCAAGCGTCGGTCCCCGCTGCAAAACGTGCGATCACCCGGATTTCCACCGAACGGCAATTGCTGCAGATGTTCGGTTCGGGCCTGACCAAGGAAGATATTGCCGAGGTCGTCGAGTCCAGCGAGATTATCAATATCCGCGCTGGCGAAACGATTATCGAGGAAGGTGCCGAGGGCAATGATATTTACGTCATTCGCGTCGGCTCGATGGTGGTCGAGAAACAGATTGGCGGAAAACCGGTGTTTCTGTCCTATCTCCCGGCCGGTTCTTATGTCGGCGAAATGACGCTGATCGCCGGCGGCTTTCGCACCGCGACGGTCAAGGCTGCGATCAAGTCGGAAGTCATCAAGATCAGCGGCGATGCGTTCAAGAAAGTGCTCGACGCCCATCCCGATCTGATGCGCAAGGCGAAGAAGGACATGGCCGCGCGCCAGGATATCAACGCCTTTGTCGAAGCGAAAAAGGACAGTTTCTCTGGTGTTGTCGACATGTATTCGGGGATTGCCAATTTCCTCGTCGACAATGGCATCGGCGAAGCCACAGATGTGCTGCTGATCGATGAAAATCTGTGCGTCGGCTGTGACAATTGTGAAAAAGCCTGCGCCGACAGCCACGAAGGCCTGTCGCGTCTCGATCGCGAGGCGGGCAAAACCTATGCCCATCTGCACGTGCCGACCAGCTGTCGCCACTGCGAACATCCGCACTGCATGTCCGATTGTCCGCCCGATGCCATTCACCGGGGTCCCGATGGCGAGGTGTTCATCGATGACAGCTGCATCGGCTGCGGCAATTGCCAGCGCTATTGCCCTTATGGCGTGATCCGCATGGACAAGGTGCCGCCGAAGAAACCGAGCCTGCTCAACTGGCTGTTCTTTGGCGCCGGTCCGGGGCCGGGCGAGCCGGACAAGAAATGGGCCGCAGACCATAGTGACCCTGCGATTGAGAAACCCAAAAAGGCGATCAAGTGCGATATGTGCGCCGGGATCAAGGGCGGGCCGGCCTGCGTGCGCGCCTGTCCGACCGGGGCAGCGATCCGCGTGGCACCGGAAGAATTTCTCACTGTTTCAAAGCTCGAAGGGGAAGAGGTGTGAGATTGTTGTCTCCCCTGCACACCGTTCAAGCCGAGCTTGTCGAAGCACAGCGTGAGATTGAACCCGGTCCTTCGACAGGCTCAGGACGAACGGTGCATCCAGCCACCGAACCCGCAGCCAAGGGGGGCTCCCTATAATGGCCGGTAACGCCATCACTGCCCCGTCCGGCCGCAAGAAAGTCGCGATGCACGACGGCTTCCTCAGGCACGCCGGTTTCCGCTGGCTGAAAATATCCTCGGCGATCATGCTGATCTGCATCGTCAGCTATCTGTTCATTGATGTGTCACCGCGTCACAATGGCGGAAGCTGGTACGGCTATACTCTAGGGACGATCGGCGCGCTGCTTATCCTCTGGCTGACCCTGCTCGGCGTGCGCAAGCGCGCGATGACGCCTGGCCAATGGTCGCTCAAGGCGTGGACCTCCGCGCATATCTATCTTGGTCTCAGCCTGATCGTGATCGGCACGTTGCATACGGGTTTCCAGCTCGGCTGGAATATCCATACCGCCGCCTATGTGTTCATGATGATCGTGATCATTTCCGGCATTGTCGGGATCTATTTCTACGTGACCATCCCGAAGGCGCTGTCCGACAATCGCGACGAGATGACCGAGGCCGAGATGCTCGAAAATCTCCGTTCGCTTGACCGGCAACTGCACGAAGCGGCCCAGCCGCTATCGGCGGAACACGCGACTCTGGTGCTACAGTCCCTCGAACAGGATCCGTTTGGCGGGGGTTTCTTCCGGCGGATTTCCGGAAAATATCCCGATTGCGCAACCCGTCAGGCGCAGGCCGATCTGCGCCGCGAGCGCGCCTATCAGCCGAAAATGGGCACAGACGATCCGCTCGACAAGGTTGAAGCGCTGCTCGAGAAAAAGGAATCCACGCTGGGCCGCGTGCGTCGCCATTTGAAGCTCAAGGCGATGCTGCAGGTCTGGCTATTCGTCCATGTCCCGATGACTTTCGCGCTGATCGCCTCGCTCACCGCGCATATCATCAGCGTGTTTTTCTACTGGTAGGATGGGGAGCCCGATATGACTTTCATTGTTCGCCAGATCACGACCACCGCCGCCGGCCGGGAGATTACCCGGTCCAAGCCGTTTCCGACCGATGAGATCGGCGTCGGTCGCAGCACCGAGAACGCGATCCATCTGCCCGATCTTGCGGTCAATCCGAATCATGCCGTCATCCGCAGGCGCGATGATGGCCAGATCATTGTCGAAAGCACGTCGGGCCAGAATTTTACGCTCGACGGCAAGCACCGGATTTCTGTCACCATAGATCCGTCCGCCGGCGCGGAACTCGGCTTCGGCGGCCATGTCATCGTCGTCAGCGAGGAAGGCGATGATATTGTCCTGACCGTCAAGCGGGTCGAGGCCTTGTCCGATTCCGCCGAAACGCGCAGCGAAACAACGCTCTACACGCTCAAGGGCCTGCTCCCCGGCAAAAGGGTAAGCGCCTGGGGTTTCATCGCTCTGGTGCTGGCCGCGTTTCTTGTCTGGCCGATCTATACATGGGCAACCTGGCGCGGGGTCGAGGAACGGCCCGACCAGTTCCACGCCGACACCATGTGGTCGGCCGGTGCGCTGAGCAGCGCGCATCACGGGCTGGAGCAGGATTGCCAGGCCTGTCATGTCGATGCCTTTGTCACGGTGCAGGACAAGACTTGCCTCACCTGTCACGAAGATGACGCGCACGACCATGCCGCCAAGCCGCGGTTGCTGACCGCGCGCGGCGAGCCGGAAGGTTTCGGCAAAATCGGCGCCGCATTCGCCTCTGCTTTCAACAAGCCGCCGGGCAGGTGTGTCGAATGTCACAGCGAGCATGAAGGCGCTGGTGCTATGGAACCGACTGCGCAAAAATTCTGCGCGGATTGCCATAACGGGATGGATGCACGGTTGACCGACACAAAACTGGAAAATGCGTCGGACTTCGGCATTGAACATCCGCAATTCCGGCCAGCCGTGCTGGTCAGCCCGGGCGGCAAGAATCCGCCGCGCACGCGTGTCTCGCTCGATGACAAGCCGACCGAGAATAACGGTCTCAAATTCCCCCATGACATGCATCTGTCGAAAACCGGCGGTGTCGCCCAAATGGGGCGCCGACTGGCGGCAGATTATGACTTCGGTCCCTCGCTCGTCTGCAAGGATTGCCACACGCCGGATCCGAAAGGCGTGCGCTTTGAGCCGGTCGACATGAAGGAAGACTGCAGCATGTGCCACAGCCTCGCCTTTGACGAGATTGGTGGCACGGTGCGGACCTTGCGCCATGGCGAACCAGCCATGGTTCAGGCCGATCTCAGAGCTTATTATCGTTCCACCGGGCCGACCCGGCCGATCAATCTTGGCGGGATGGCGCGCCGTCGCCCGGGTGAAAGCAACGACATCCGCGTCGCCAGCGACTATGCCCGCGCCGTGCAATTCCGGCCGAGCCGCGCCAATATGGCTATCAGCGAAGTATTCTCTCGCGGCGGCGCCTGTTTCGACTGTCACGGCGTGACCCCGCCGACAGCCCGCGGGCGGGTCGATTATGGCATCAAGCCGGTGACGCAGACCGATCGCTATATGCAGAAGGGCTGGTTCAGCCATGACGCCCATACCGAGGAAAAATGCGAAACCTGTCACAATGCGCCGGCGTCCAAGCAGGCCACGGATCTATTGCTGCCGGGAATCAAGACTTGTCGCGAATGTCATGGCGGTGAATTCCAGAAAACATCCGACGTCCCGTCGACCTGCGCCATGTGCCATGATTATCACGCCGATGACGGGACACCCTGGTTGATCAAGGAACAGCAGAAAGACAAACAGACAAAGCCGGAGAAACAGATTGCCCGGCAATAGGGCATAGCGAAAAAGGGGAGGGCGTCCATGTTAATGGCGCAGATCACGGATATTCACCTGGGTTTTGACCCGGAAAATCCGGCAGAATTCAACCGCAAGCGGCTCGATCAGGCGATCAAGACGATTTGCGCGATGACCCCGCAGCCCGATCTGTTGCTGGCAACCGGTGATCTCGTCGATCGCGGCGACCAGGAAAGCTACAAGCGGCTGGAAAATGCGCTGTCCGTTGTGCCTTTTCCGGTTCACATGTGTCTGGGCAATCACGATCTGCGGGCGCCGTTTCACAAACAATTCCCCGATGTTCCGGCCCCCGACGGTTTTGTTCAATATGAGGTCGATACCCCCGAACTCCGCTTGCTGTTTCTCGACACGCTGGAAGAGGGGCGTCACGGCGGTGCCTTTTGCGAAACCCGGGCTGCCTGGTTGTCCGCCAGATTGTCGGAACAGCAGGACAAGCCGACGATCCTCATTCTACACCATCCGCCGGTCGAGAGCGGTATTGAGTGGATGACCACCCACCCCGACGAGCCCTGGGTCACGCGGCTGGCCGATACGGTGGCCGGCCATGATCAGGTCAAGGGCATGATCACCGGTCATTTGCACCGCAATATTTCCACATGGTGGGGTGACATCAGCCTGGCGATCTGTGCCTCGACCGCGCCGCAAGTCGCGCTCGATCTGAACCCGATCGATCCCGAACATCCCGATGGCCGCAACATGATCGTTGCCGACCCGCCGGCCATTGCCCTGCATTACTGGAACGGCCGCCAGCTGATCAGCCATTTCGAAAATGCCGAGGAGCATGTCATGCTGGCTCGCTATGACGAAAATCTGCAGCCGCTGGTGCGCGCTCTGCTGGCCGAGAGACCGGAATAGCCATTTATTCCGATGTCGTTCATCGTCAATAAACAGTCGTTCGTCTAATAATTGATTTCCAGCGCAACCTTTTTTGCGTTTCCGCTTCGCTTTGGCTAGACCGTCCCCAAATGTACCTCAGGTGCTTTTGAGAGTTCCGCGACAGCGGTTCCCTATTTGGAGAAATATACATGCGATTCACGATATCCACCCGTAAGATCTTTCTGGGCGTGTCCAGCGCCGCGCTGATCGGCGCGACCGCGACACCCGCTTTGGCCGACAATCATGGAAAAAAAATGACAACAGCCGAATTGAACAAAATGAGCGCAACGCAATCCGCAGCTGCCGAGACAAGCGAGAATAGCATTCTCCAGCCGTGGACCGGACCCTATGACGGCGTGCCGCCGTGGGATGAAGTGAAAGTCAGTGATTTCCCTGCCGCTTTCCAGGCAACCATGGTCAAGATCCAGGCCGAGGTGAACGCGATTCGCGATAATCCGGCCCCTGCGACCTTTGAAAATTTCACCGTTCCGATGGAACTGGTCGGCAATGAAGCCAATGACCTGTTCGCCATCTGGGGTGTGCACAGCAGCAACCTTTCCAATGACCAGATCCGCAAAATCCAGGGCGAATGGATGCCCAAGGTCTCGGCTTTCTTCAATCAGCTGACCCTCGATCCGAAACTGCTCGCAAAAACCAAGGCGGTTTACGACAATCGCGAATCCGCCGGACTGGACGCGATGCAAACCCGTCTGGTCGAACGCAATTACGAACAGCTGGTCCGCGATGGTGCCCTGCTCGACGGCGCGAAAAAAGAAACGCTGATTGCCTATAATACCGAATTGTCGAAGGCATTTAACGAATTTTCCAACAAGGTCCTGGCCGATGAAGAGACCTTCATCTTCCTGACCGACGAAGCCGATCTCGCCGGCCTGCCGGACAGTTTTGTCGCTTCGCTCAAGGCAGCAGCCGAAGAGCAGGGCAAGACCGGCTGGGCGCTGAAGAACACCCGCTCGGTGATGCAGCCCTTCCTGCAGAACTCGACCCGTCGCGATCTGCGCGAGAAGGTTTACAACGCCTATATCAACCGCGGTGACAATGGCGATGCCAATGACACCAACGCCACCATCGCCAAGATCCTGAAATTGCGCGCCGACCGTGCCAAGCTGCTGGGCTTCAAGACCCACGCCCATTACCGCATGGCCGACACGATGGCGAAAGAGCCGGAAGCGGCGATGGACCTGATGATGAAAGTCTGGCCAGCCGCCGTCGCCCGCGTCGGTGAAGAAGTCGCCGACATGCAGGAAATTGCCGATGCCGAAGGCGCTGATATCACCATCGCGCCCTGGGATTATCGTTTCTATGCGGAGAAGGTCCGCAAGGCGAAATATGATCTCGATGCCGCGGAAATCAAACCCTATTTCCAGCTCGACAAGATGATGGACGCCCTGTTCGATGCGGCTGGCAAGCTCTATGGCATGACCTTCACCGAAACCACCGGCACCATTCCGGTGTTTGATCCCGAGGTTCGCACCTTTGAAGTCAAGCGCGGCGACAAGGTCATCGGCGTGCAATATTTCGACAATTATGCGCGCAAGGGCAAGCGTTCCGGCGCGTGGATGACCACCTACAAGGACGCGTACAAGCTCGGTGGCAAGAACAATTACACGATCTCGTCGAACAATAATAATTTCGTCAAGGGCGGCGAAGGCGAGCCGACGCTGATCAGCCTCGACGATGCCTCGACCCTGTTCCACGAATTCGGTCATGCGCTGCATTATCTCAACTATGACATCACCTATCCCGGTCTCGCCGGCACGCCGCGCGATTTCGTCGAATATCCGAGCCAGGTGAACGAGAATTGGCTGATGACGCCTTATATTCTTTCGAACTACGCGACCCATTACAAGACTGGCGAGCCGATCCCGAAAGAACTGGTCGAGAAGATCCAGGCATCGAAGACCTTCAACGAAGGTTTCTCGACGGTGGAATATCTGTCCTCGGCAATCGTAGACATGAAACTGCACAATCGCGTGGAGCCGGTCACCGACCCGGACGCGTTCGAGCGCGAGACCTTGACCGAAATCGGCATGCCGAAAGAGATCGTGATGCGGCACCGTCTGCCACAGTTTAATCACCTCTTCTCGTCAGACGCCTATTCGGCCGGCTATTACAGCTATCTCTGGTCGGAAACGATGGATGCCGACACCTGGGCCGCCTTTGAAGAAGCGGGCAGCCCGTGGGACGCGGAAACCGCAGAACGCTTCCGTTCGATTCTGCTGGCGACCGGCAATGAAACCGACCGCAAGGAAGCTTACCGCAAATTCCGCGGCCGCGATCCGGAGGTTAAATATATCCTCAAGAAGCGCGGGTTTCCTGTACCGGGTGAGTGAGGCCGAGGGCGACGCGGTGAATTGAGCCGCTGTTGTCAGGATGAAGTTTGAAGAGGGGAGTGCGATTGCGCTCCCCTTTTCATTCGTCCTGTCGCCGCCGCGCGATCAGTGCCTGGATTTGCAGCAGCCGTTCCTCGGTCATCGAGAAGCGAAAGGTAAAGAAAAGCGCTATCAGCATCAGCGGGATAATTGCGGCCGCGCCAACCAGGACGAGGACATCAAGCGAGGATTGCTCAACCGCGCCCGGTCTCATGCCTTCTTCCAGCCCTACCATGTCCAGTGCAAAGCCGCCATAGAGCGGTCCTATGGCTCCACCCAGTTTGGATGTGAACTGCAGTACGGAATAGAAGCCGCCTTCCTGCCGCAGGCCTGTTTCGGCCTCATGCTCGTCAGTCAGATCGGCGGTCAGCGAACTGATCGCAACGATCCGCAATATGAAGAAGCTCATGAAAATCGCATTCTGGATGATCAGAATCGCGAATATCACGGGATCGCCATTGTCCGGAATCAGGGCGAACCAGCGCAGCAGATAAGGCCAGGACAGATCGAGCAGCATGACAATGACCGCCCACTTGACGATGTCGTGCTTGGGCATCCGCCGGCCAACCGTCTTCAGGAATATCATGGCGATCGGCACGGCAATCAGTACCGAAATACCGAGCAGCAATCCCGTCTCGGTCGCCTCCAGTTCCCAGAAATAGGTCCAGAAAATGATATTGAGCGCCACCGTGATGCCATAGGCCGCGGTCACGCCCAGGTCGTAATAGAGCACGTTACGAAAATTTCGGTTCCGGAAGGTCGAAAGGAAATCGCGCCACAATCCCAGAAATCCGGGAGTGGAGGGCGCTCGCCTGGGATCTATCTGTGTCTGGCCGATAAATTTCCAGGTGCCGGCAATGCACGCCGTCGCGGTGATCCAGACGATCACTGCTGACAGCCATCCATAGGTCACATAATTGCTGGCAATAAACCGGCCATCGCCGCCTGTACCCTCGTCGAACAGGAAATAGAGACAGGCCGACGGCAGCAGCAGCGTGGTGAGAAACAGGAACGCCGTACGCTGTCCCATCAGCGCGCTGCGGTCGTGATAATCCTGGGTGATTTCGGCGACCAGCGTATAATGCGGGATCGAGAAAAAGGTCAGCGCGGTGCGGATCCACAGCGAACAGCCCAGCAGCCACCCCGCCAGCCATAGCTGGCTGTCCAGAACGAAATCGGGCGGCGCAAACAGCGCGATAAAGCCGAGCCCCATTGGCACGGTGCTGAAAATCATGAACGGATGCCGCCGTCCCCAGCGGCTTTTAAACCGGTCGGACCAGCTGCCCACCATCGGATCCGACACCGCGTCCCACAGCAGGCTGAGCGACAGCACAATCCCCGTCGCCGTCCCGCTCAGCCCCAGCACCTGCGTGTAGAACAGCAGCACGAACATGACATAGGCCGCTTCCTTCACCGCATAAACCGCCCCGCCAAGGCCATAGGACAGGCGGTTGGGAAGCGTCAGGTGCAGGGAGGTGGGTTCTTGCTTATTCACACTGATGTCAGCGTCGCACAATAGGGCGCCTGAAGCTATCGAAATTATGATATTATATGCGCGGTATTCAGGTGCCGGTCGCAACCACCTTCTGCGGCGCGTTTGACCACGCGACCGGTCATGAACCCTTTGATCTCGCGCCGAATTTGGTCAGGGACCCGACGGGGAAACAGTTGCGGGCACCTGGGCCGCTTTCGAGGAAGCAGGCAGCCCGTGGGATGCGAAAGCCGTAGAACGCTTCCGCTCGATTCTGCTGGCAACCGGCAATGAAACCGAGCGCAAGGAAGCCTACCGCAAATTCCGCAGCCGCGGTCCGGAGGATAAATATATCCTCAAGAAGCGTGGCTTCCCGGTACCGGGTAAATGAGGCGATAAGCATAGTGAGGATGGCGCGGCAACATAGGCCGCCCTTGCCTGAATGAATTAAGAAAGGGGAGTGCGATCGCGCTCCCCTTTTTTGTTGGAGATTGTCGCGATTGATATGGTAATTCCGTTGTAGACTCGCCGCGTCATGCTAAACTCATCCTACCCTTTGGAACGGATTTCGAAGCAACGAAGGAATGCATATTGGCAGTTCGGACAGTTGGTCAAATCCCCCGGTTCTGAACATAACAAGGAGACAAGTCCTCATGACCACACGTTCAGTTTTTCTCGCTACCGGCATGATTTGCCTTATCGGCGCGGCAGCAACGCCCGCCTCTGCTGATGAGGGCATGTGGACCTTCGGTGCCTTCCCGACAGAGCAGATGCGGGAGGCCTATGGCTGGGCACCTGACAAGGCATGGCTGGACCGCGTACAGGCCGCGTCGGTTCGTCTCACCGGAGGATGTTCCGCCAGCTTCGTGTCAAGCCAGGGGCTTATTCTTACCAATCATCACTGCGTCGCAAGCTGCCTTTATCAAAATTCAGACGAAGAAAACGACTTCCTGAAAAACGGCTTTATCGCCGGAAACCGGGCCGAAGAAAAGAAATGCGCCGGGCAGCAAGCCGAAGTGGTGACCATGATCAGCGACGTGACCGCCGATATTACAGGTGCCATCGGCGACCTGAGCGGCGAGGCATTGACCAAGGCGCGTGACGCGAAAATCGCTGCGATCGAAAGCGCCGGCTGTACGGATACGGAGACGACAAGATGCCAGGTGGTAACCCTGTTCGGTGGCGGTCAGTATAAACTCTATACCTACCGGAAATATTCGGACGTACGGCTGGCCTGGTCGCCAGAGGACCGCGCGGCAACATTCGGGGGAGACCCGGACAATTTCAATTTTCCGCGCTATTCGCTCGATGCGTCGTTTTTGCGGGCCTACGAAAACGGCAAGCCGGTTGCCACCCCTGCGCACCTGAAGTGGAATCCGCGGGCACCGAAGAACGGCGAACTTACCTTTGTGGTCGGCAATCCCGGTTCAACCTCGCGGCTTTATACGCAAAGCCAGCTTGCCTTTGAACGGGAAGTGCGTCTGCCGGTGACGGTCGCCATCATGTCGGAACTGCGCGGGCGTCTGATCCGGGCGATGGCGGAAAGCCCGGAGAAAAACCGCGAGGGTCTCGACCTGTTGGGCGGCATCGAAAATTCGCTCAAAGTCTATATCGGTCGGACCAAGGCGCTGAACGATCCCGCCTTTACCGCAAAGCTTGCCGATGCCGAATCCGACCTGAAAGCGAAGAGCGCGGGCAATGACGCTATCGGAGATCCGTGGGCGGATGTGGACGCGGCGATGCAGGCTTATCGCTCTTATTATCTGCCCGCACGTTTCACCGATCCAACGGGCGATCTTTACAATTATGCGCAAGTTCTGGTGCTGGCGGCGATGGAAAGCGCAAAACCCAACTCCGAGCGGCTGCCGGGCTTTACTGACAGTGCGCTTCCGCTGACCAAGAAACGCCTGCTCGATGAGCGGCCGATCTACCCATGGCTCGACGAACTGCAGTTCGGATGGAGTCTGTCGAAAGCGCGAGAATATCTGGGGCCAGACGATCCCGATACGAAGCTGCTGCTAGGCAAGGAAAGTCCCGAACAGCTGGCCGAACGGCTGGTTACCAATACCGGACTGGCGGATCCCGAAATGCGCCAGAAATTATGGGACGGCGGCCTCGCCGCAATCGAGGCGTCGGACGATCCGATGATCCTCTACGCACGCAAACTGGAAGCCCGCCAGCGCGAACTCAAGCAGCAGATTGATGAAAATTACGCCGGTCCGCTGACCAACGCCGGTGCGAAGCTCGCCGACGCGCGCTTTGCCGCTTATGGTGACAAGCTTTATCCCGACGCGACATTCACGCTGCGGATCAGCTATGGTCAGGTCAAAGGCTGGATGGAGCGGGGCAACGAGGTGCCGATAGCGACGACCCTCGGCGGCACATTCGACCGTGCGACCGGCAATGAGCCCTTTGATCTCGCACCAGCTTTTGTCACCAACAAGGACAAGATCGATCCGTCGATCACCTATGATTTCGTCTCGACCAACGATATTATCGGCGGCAATTCCGGCTCGCCGGTGATCGACAAAGCTGGCACGGTAATCGGTGCGGCGTTCGACGGCAATATCCATTCGCTGGGCGGAAATTACGGATATGATCCGGCGCTCAATCGGACGGTATCGGTTTCTGTTGCTGCGGTGCAGGAGGCGTTGGAAACTATCTATCCGGCTCCGAATTTGGTCAAGGAACTGGCGGAGAAATAGTTGCGGGCACCTGATGGCGGGGCACTCTCGGGATTTGCAGTAGCATTGAAAACAAAGAAAAGGGCGCGCCGCTCATCGAACGGCACGCCCTTCTGTTGCTAGACTAGCTCCGGCTTAAAAGCGGAAGCCGACGCCCGCGACAACCTGGTGGCGGTCGAGGTCGACGCCGATTTCATTGCTGTCGTTGAACAATGTGTCGTTATATTTGAGCGAGCTATAGTTGGAATAGCGATACTCGAGTTTGACGAATGCGCCGGATCCGTTGCCGTTTCCGCCGGTTCCGATCACCTGCTCGACGCCCGCGCCGAGACGGTAGCCGTCAACCTGCTGGCTGTCGTCGAAGTTGAGGTTTACGCCGTCAGCTTCAGCGCGGTCCTGGAAGCGGGATTCTACTGCGGTGTTGGTGTAGCCGCCCTTTGCGTAAAGCAAGGTGGTCGGGCTGACCTTGGCACCGATACGCGCGCCGACATAGAGGTCGCGCTTCAGGTTGACGCGGTAGCCGAACGGCGCGTTAATATCTTCATCGCCTTCCTGACGGCCGGTCGAATCCATATATTCGCCTTCGAGACCGAAGACGACAGGGCCGGCATCGAAATCATAGCCGAGCGCGACGCCATAAGCGAAACCGTCGACCGACTGGTCGAGCGTGTTATTTTCGAAAATGCCGTCATTGTCGGTATCGACATCAACGTCGCTGCCCGAACGCAACGTGTCATAGCCGCCAAGGATTTCAACGCGCGGACCGGTGAAGGGGGAGTCGGACTGCGCCGCGGCCGGGGTGGCAACGGCAAAGGCGCCGGTGACGGAAGCGAGGATCAGGGGGGTGATCATGGGGGATTTCATAAATTTACTCCAACTAACTAGATATGGAACAGGATCGTTCCGGTCATGCCCGCTATTGCTGCGGGCTTCCCGTCGATGCTGCGCCGAACACAGGGCGCGCTAGATCGACGAGTAGAGGAAACGGCCCAATCGCACGGGCGTTCCATCGGCAACTGAATAAGTCGCGATTGCCCCGTTTCTGATGCAAAAATACCACAGCGGGGCGCCGGCGCAGCGGACTATCTGCTGTCCTACACGGGCTGTCTGCGCTTATGCTGCGCATCGTGACGAATCTCTTGCGGGCCTTCGTCCCTGCTCGCCGGCGCGCCGGGAAGGGGCTTTGCAAAGGTTACACTAGGCACGGGTGTTGTTGGAGAAATTTGGCCTTTTTCTGCGGTATCGGGGCAAAGGTCGCAGAAAAGAAAAGCGGGCGGTCCTGTAAAGTTCACGCAGGGCAGGGGCGCGGATTTCCGGGCGGTGGATTCGCGCGCTATTTATAGACGACATCATCCGGGAAGCGCGCGGCCTGACGCAATGCGGACAGGGCGGGATGATCGGCGTCATGAGTGGTGGCGGCATTCTGGCTCCAGCTCATCACCGGTTCGCGATGTTTGATTTTCCAGACATCGCCGCGCTTCTCGAACCGGTCGAGATAGCGGCCGAGGTAAGTCATTTCGCTGTCTTCGCCATCCGGTCCGGCGAGATAGTGGAAGGCGACCAGATAGCTCTCGACGCGCGCCTGCGGGCCGTCAAAGGCGTAAAGGATGTTGGTCACCATATGGTGGGTCTGCCGGAACGCCTTGATCGCCGGGACAAGCTCGGCGCAGAAGCCATGGGCAGGCACGGCGTCCGGACCATAAGCGGTGGTTGCATCGGGCCAGTAGCAGCTCTTCAACGTTGCTTCGTCCGCCCGGTCAACGCCGCGACAGTGCAGGGCGATGATCTCGGCAATGGCGGCGCGATCGGCCAGTTCCGCTGCGCCTGGCACGCGGCCCGGTTCCTGCGCGCCTGTTTGACTGTCATCCGCCATGGTCACCCTCCTGCTATCGATAAGAGTAATTTACCCGATCTATCCGGCGCCTACTATGCCTCAAAAGAACAGGAGAGATGCGATTAGGGCGACCGAACTGGAGGCCGTAACGGCCAATCTGGCGATCCGCGATCTGGCCGCGCTATATATGCGCGGGCTGGACCGGCTGGACCGCGACCTGCTCCGCGCGCAATTCTGGGACGACGCCTTGCTGAGCTACGGCATCTATGAAGGCGGTCCGGACGGCTTTGCCGATTTCTGCATCGAGGCCCTGAAAACGCATGACCGCAACCATCATATGCTCGGCCAGCATCTGATCGAACTGTCCGGCGACCAGGCTTATGGTGAAGTCTATTATCAGGCCTATCACAAGCTGACGGGCGAGGCGGGCGAGAAGCGCGACCTGTTCATCAGCGGCCGCTATGTTGATCGGCTGGAGAAACGCGCTGGTATCTGGAAATTCGCCTATCGGTCGGAACTGGTCGACTGGGTCCGCGACGATCCTTGCACCGACGATTTTCTGGACGGGTCGCCGATGATCGTCGGTTCGCGCAAGCCGTCCGACCCGCTTTATGACCGCATCGCAATGAACCGCAAACCGGAGCCCGCAAATGGCCTATGATCTGACCAAAGCTTCCGACCCTCAACTCGCGCCGGGCGAGGCGCGTTGCCCGGGACCGTCGATGCAGGATATCATGGATGCTGACGGCGACAATCCGCCAGTCGCGATGCGGACCGAGCAATATGAATTTCTCGGTGACGAGGATATCAGCTTCGACCGCTATATCGACCCCGAGGTTCATGATCGCGAAATCGACCGGATGTGGAACCGGACCTGGCAATGGGCCTGTCGCGAGGAGCATATTCCCGCGCCCGGCGATCGCCATGTCTATGATGTCGGCCCCTATTCGATCCTGGTTGTGCACGGCGATGACGGCAAGATACGGGCCTTTGTCAACAGCTGCCCGCACCGCGGCATGAAATTCGCGACCGAAGATAACGCGGGCAGCAGCGGCGCCAAACGCCCGCATATACGCTGCCCCTTTCACGGCATGACCTTCAACCTTGACGGATCGCTCAAGGAAATTCCCTGCCGCTGGGACTTTCCGCATCTGGACGAGGATAATTTCGGCCTGACCGAGATCCGCTGCGATCTGTGGGGCGGCTTTGTCTTCATCAACATGGACGACGACGCGCCGCCGCTGGCCGATTATCTGGAAATATTACCGGACCATTTCAAGCAATGGCCGATGGATGATCGCTATGTCGCTCTGCACACGCAGAAGGTCCTGCCGGCCAACTGGAAGATGGCGATGGAGGCTTTTCTCGAGGCCTATCATGTATTGGAAACCCATTCGCAGGCGGTTTACACGGCCGGCGATGCCAATGCGCAATATGATATTTTCGGCAAGAATGTCAGCCGTTTCATGCACGCGATCGGCGTGCCCAGCCCGCATCTGAAGCAGCCGGTCAGCGAGGCCAAGCTGTTCGAGAAACTCGGCCGCGACCCCGAAGATCTGCCAGAGGGCGCCTCGGCCCGGAAAGTCCATGCCGAAATGCTGCGCCAGGAACATGGCAGCGAGTTCAATGTCGACCTGTCCGGCGTATCAACCAGCGAGATGATCGACAGCCTCGAATATTTCCTTTTCCCCAACATGTTTTTCTTCCCCGGCATCAACATCCGGCTCTGCTATCGCTTCCGCCCGATCGATGTCGATCATTGCCTGCACGAGATACTGCTGCTGCAACCGCTGCCCGAAAATGGCGAGCGCCCGGCCCCTGCGAAACCGGTCCGGCTCGAGATAGAGGATAGCTACACCAGCGTGGAAGGCTTTGTCCTCGCCGACATACTCGATCAGGACACCGACAATCTCGCGATGCAGAGAGATGGCGCCAAGGCCTCGAAGAAAGGCGCCCAGTCGCTCGGCAACTATCAGGAAGCCCGTATCCGGCGCCTGCAGATGACGCTGGATGAATATTTGATGTGAACGCGGAGTGAATCGTCAGAGTTGAGTGTTCTCTCCGGGTAAGATGAATCGCGCTTGTCCTCAGATGATCTGTGGCCTGCTTGAACAGATCACCTTGACCGGCGTGCGCCTATTGTTTACTTTATCTGCCTTGGTGAATTAATCGTAATGTTTATCGAAAGGCAGACTATGAAGACGAGCAATAAATCAGAGGCGACACCTGCCAAGCGAATCTATGAAAAACCCGAGCTGACCGAGATCGTCTTGGAGGATTATACTGAGGGTAAAAAGAGTTCGGCGATAGAGGTCACCACCTTATTGGGGCCATCATAAAATTCAAGGACTGATATTAGAGGCGCGCTGACAGTGCTACTTTAGCAGCTTTGAAATTGTGACCCCCCCCGCGCCATTCTTTCACTATCAGCAAACAGATATATTTTTGTTTGCTGACCGGTCCGTTTGCTATGATGTTATCCTGAAGTTTGGCCTACTCGCTAAATCGTTGGAGAAAATGTTTCTTCAGGTAGTGACCAAAGGCTTTTAGCAAAAACTCTCCTTCTTTATAGGATTGTATATCGCGGGTCTGGTCCTCTTCGCTTAAGTCCCTGTAGCTTTGTTTGATTTCTTTCATGCCCCGGCCATCAGTGTCGACAAATTGGCCTACCACCGCGAGCGTCCTTGATTTGTTTTGCTGAGCCACGGCAACTTTTTGCATCGCTTCCCGCAAAGTGATTCTTCTTTCATCCAGCCGGTCCAGCAAAGCGCAGCGAAAAGCACCGCAAATCCTGGGGCGGTAGCCGTACACCGTGCAACATTTTTCGCTGTCCAGTGCCGGACAGGGAAGTGAAAGATAGCGCTCATCGGCATCTTCATGCGAGCGTAACGGAGCCACGACAGAGCCATCTTCAGGAACCAACGGCGCGATGCTGAACAAGCTGCCGTCACAACAAAGGCCGCAGGATGTACAAAGCGTGCTCGCTTCGTCCATCGGTTCGCTATCTATTTCCGATCGGCCCAAACTGTGGCTCCAATAATCATCATTAATATATGGGTTTGATCTTATGGGATTTACAGCATCGGACGCAACTGCTCTCGCTTATATTCCGTGATCAAGGTCAAATCCGCCGCTCGGCCTGTTCCATTGTTCAATCGCCACTGTCCTACATCACCCCATCGCGCTTATGCTCCGCGCCGTGATGAGTCTTTGCTGCCTCTCTCCCTTCATGTTTCGACGCTTGGCGGCGCGCCGTTTTAAAGGTTACACTAGGCAGGGTTCGGGCGGCATCTATTTGCTTATATTCCAGAGTCTTGAGGGAAAGGTCGCAGAAAACAAAAGGGGTCGTTTGTGTAAAATTCTAAAATTTTTTCAGGCAATTTTGAACCCGGTTCATCCAACGCCATTACGGCGACTGATGCAACGCTCAGGTGTAACGTCATTTCGAGGAGCCGCAGGCGACGTGGCAATCCAGAGCGGCACGCGGGGCTCTGGATTGCTTCGCTCCGCTCGCAATGACGGGTCCTCGCGGAAAGAGACCATTGCCCGGTACATTCGGTCACGGTTATGGCTTTCTCTATCCGCCGGAAATATAATGTCCGTCATCCGCAATATTCTATCCAACATCACGCAAAACAAGCGTTCCGTGGTCGCAACTTTGACAAGCTTTGGCGCAGCGAGCCACTATCCTGCGGTTGCTGACTTCTGCTATGCCGAGCCAAATCGAGAAGGATATTATCAATGACGATCGCCGCCCTCCGCACGCCCGATGAACGTTTTGCCGATATTCCGGACTTTGATTTTCCGGTCCACTATGTCGACGATCTGCCTGGCTATGAAGGGCTACGCGCCGCTTATGTCGACATCGGACCTGCGGATGCGGAGACAACGTTTCTGTGCCTGCATGGCGAGCCGAGCTGGTCGTTTCTCTATCGCAAAATGATCCCGCATTTTACTGCCACGGGCGCACGGGTGGTGTGTCCGGATTTCTTCGGCTTCGGACGCTCCGACAAGCCGACCGATCTCGATAGCTACACGTTCGACTTTCACCGCAATCATATATTGGCTTTGGTCGAGCGGCTGGATCTGAAAAACATCACCTTGGTGGTTCAGGATTGGGGCGGGTTGATCGGGCTGACCTTGCCGGTGGACGAAGCTTTCAAGGCGCGGCTTTCGCGGCTGATCATCATGAACACCGCGCTCGGGCTCGGCACCGGGGCGGGTGATGGTTTCAATGCGTGGAAAGAATATGCGCTGACTGTGCCGGTGTTTGACGCCGGCCAGATAATCGCGCGCGGCACGCCGCAGATGACCGACGCGGAGACAGCGGCCTATAATGCACCCTATCCGGATGACAGCTATCAGGCCGGCGCGCGAAAATTCCCCGCTCTGGTGCCGGTCGAGCCGGATATGGACGGTGTCGAAGTGAGCAAGCGCGCCGCCGGTTTCTGGAGCAGCGAATTCACCGGCTCCAGCTTCATGGCCATCGGCGGTTCCGATCCGGTGCTCGGTCCGCCGGTGATGAAGATGATGCACGGGCTGATCAACGGCTGCCCGGAGCCGCTGCTGATCGAGGAGGCGGGGCATTTCGTGCAGGAATGGGGTGATATTGTCGCGCCGGCTGCGCTGAAGTCGTTCGGCGATATCTAGGGTCGGGCGGGGTCCGTCAGTGGTGAACCTGTCGAACATTGCTTTTAGACGAGAGACGTCCTTCGACAGGCTCAGGACGAACGGAGATAAAACCCGTTCCTCCTGAGCCTGCCGAAGGACCCTCCCGTCGGGAGCCGCCGCTGGCGTCGCTGACCTTCGGTTCGACACGCTCGGGATGAACGGCACGGCTTGATCGAGACTGTCCTACAGCACCAAAATCAGCTATGGTCCGGCAAAAGATAAACGGTCGCATGTTTTGGTTCTTGAAGCTGGGAGAAACCGCATGCCGCAATATTATTATATCAAATATATCCCCAAGGCGGACCGTCCGCGCGTCGTCGGCAATCTTGAGCGGCTGATCGGTCAGCTCGACCGGGAAGTGCCCGACAAGGACAGCGAGCAAACGCTGTTGCTGGCAACCTGGAATATTCGCAATTTCGGCAAGGTCAGACGGTTGCCGGAAAGCCTGATGTATATTGCCGAGATATTGTCGCGCTTCGACTTTGTTGCGGTGCAGGAAGTGGTCGATCTGGACGACTGGCATGCGGTGATGGACCGGCTGGGCCCGGACTATGATTTCATCGCGTCGGACAAGACGCATCACAAGCTCGGCAGCGGCGGCGAACGGCTGCTCTACCTCTATGACAAGCGCAAGGTGCGGTTCCAGAATATTGCCGGCGAAATCGTCCTGCCGACCGAGATGCTGATTACCGATGATACGGCGGGAGAGGGTGGGGCGCTATATCAGGGCAAGCAGTTCCGGCGGTCGCCGTTCATCACCGCCTTCCAGTCCGGCTGGTTCAAGTTCGATATCTGCACCGTACATCTATTCTACGGCTCGTCGTCGGGATCGAAGCTGCAGCAAAGGGTGCAGGAAATTGACCGCGTCGCCGACTATTTCGCCGACCGGGCCGAACAGGCACAAAAGGAAGGCCGATCGCTGATCTTGCTGGGGGATTTCAATATCGTCCACCCTGATCATGAAACGATGACCGCGCTGAAACGGCATGGTTTCCGGATTCCCAATGCGCTCAACCGGCCGTCCAATCTGGACCTGAGCAAATATTATGATCAGATCGCGTTCATGACCGATGACGACACATTGAACTTTATCGACCGGCAGACCGATGACCCGAAGAAAGCCAATGCGGGGATTTTCGAGATATTCAAATCGATCTATCGCGACGGTGATACGCTGGAATATGAAGGAGAATTGCGCAAGAAAGCGGGCGGCAAGGACAAGCGGGGCGCGGAACTGACGAAATATTACAAGGGCAGCTGGCGCACGTTCCAACTGTCCGATCACAAGCCGATGTGGGTGCGGATCAAGTCAAATGCGGCGGCATCCTATCTTGCACGGATGAAAGCGGACTGAAGCGGCTTGGGCTGGTCAGGCCGCGAACGCGGTTTTGCTGAAATGCTCGGTGAAACGCGGCTGCATCGGCTGGCTGGCAACCATCGCCAGCGGCAATGCGGTCTCGCAATGGGCGCATTCGGCGCTGAACCGGCCGACATGCCAGTGCGATTTGCCGCAGCCGGGGCAGCGGTTGACGATATCGAGGTGATAGAGCGGCTGATAACCGCGCTCGTGTCCCTGCTCGGCCAATGCTTGAACAGGCTGATTGATGAATGATCTAGGAGATAAGTACATCGTTTCTTCCTTCCTCGTTTGAGCCGAGCCTACTTCGCTAACTGCGCATCAAATGGCATTTGGTTGCTGTACCAGCGATGAACCGTTTGTTTTGGTCGATGAAATGATAATCTGTTGATCAGAAATCAATAGGCGATTTTCGCCATTTTCCGGTGAGAGCGATCACATCTGGCGCAAGTGACTGAAAATATGCGGGAATATTTTACAATCTGGTCAGGCGCTCACTGTGCCCCCAGTTTCCGCCAAGCCAGATCGGCAAATTCGCACAACAGCGGTCTCGTCTCGCGCGGGTCGATGATGTCCTCGACGCTGAACTGCTCGGCTGTGCGGAAGGGCGAGGTGACCTTGTCGAGCTTCGCCTTGATCTCCGCCAGCCGCGCTGCCGGATCTTCGGCGCTTTCGATATCGCTCTTGTATGCGACCTCCAGACCGCCGGCGATCGGCAGCGAGCCCCAGTCACCTGACGGCCAGGCGAAGCGGTACTGGAAATTCTCGGCATTGCTCATCGCGCTGCCGGCGATGCCATAAGCGCGGCGGACGATGACGCTGGCCCATGGCACGGTCGCTTTATAGACGGCGTTCATCGCTTGGACGCCATAGCGGATGGTGCCGGTGCGCTCGGCTTCGCCGCCGATCATGAAGCCCGGATTGTCGACCAGATGGACGACGGGCAGGTGGAACTGTTCGGCCAGCTTGACGAAGCGCTCGACCTTTTCCGAGGATTTCGCTTCCCATGAGCCGCCGAGAAAGCTGGGATCATTGGCAATCACCGCAACCGGCCAGCCGTCGAGCCGAGCAAAGGCGGTGATCGCGGCGCGGCCCCAGCGCTTGCCCATTTCGAACACCGAGCCTTCATCGAACACCGATGTAATGATCTTGCGCATCGAATAGACCTGCTTGTCCGCGCGCGGTACGGCGGAGAGCAGGCTTTCATCCTTGCGGTCGACGGGATCCCAGTTCTCGGCACGGGCGGATAGCTGATTCACATTGCTCGGCAGATAGGAGAGGAATTTGCGTGCGGTGACAAAGGCCTCGGCTTCGCTGGCGACTTCCTCGTCGATTACGCCGTTGGTGGTGTGAATGTCGGAGCCACCCAGCTGTTCCTTGCTGAGATCATCGCCAATCGCTGCAGCCACTGCGGGGCCGGCCGCAAATATCTGCGAAAGCCCCTTCACCATGATCGAATAATGACTGGCGACGGCACGCGCTGCACCCATGCCTGCCGTCGGACCCAATGCCAGAGCTACCACCGGCACGGTGTCCTGGTTCTTGATGATGTCTTCCCAGCCGGGAACGGCGGGGACATAGGTGAAGCCCATATCCTCGAGGCTCTTGACCGAGCCACCGCCGCCGGTGCCGTCGATCATCCGGATCATCGGTATGCCCAGCGTGTGCGCCATTTTCTCGCACTGGGTGAATTTCCGGTGCAGCGCCGCATCGGCAGCGCCGCCGCGCACTGTGAAGTCATCGGCAGACGCAACGACCGGGCGGCCCTCGATATTGGCGCGACCGAAGATCAGGTTGCTCGGCGCAAAATCCTCGAAGGTCCCGTCTTCGGCATAGGTGCCGCGTCCGGCAATCTTGCCGATTTCGCGAAAACTGTCTTCGTCGACAATTCCGGCAATCCGCGCCCGTGCATCCAGCTTGCCGCGCCCATGCTGGCGAGAGACTTTTTCCTCGCCGCCCATTTTTTCGGCGAGCCGTTGGCGCTCGGCCAGTTCTTCAAGTTCCGGTTTCCATGTCATGTCATGCGTTTAACCGAGTGGTTAAGGCAGGGGAAGCGGGAATATCGGCTACGCATCAATCGGCGCTGATTCCGGGCCGGAGATATTCGAGCGCGCTGCGCATCGCGGGGTCGGTACTGTCGGCGTCACGGTCGCCCGATTCCAGCGGCATATCGGCGACATAATCCTCGCGCGGAGTGCCGTTGACGTGGAACAGCGTTTCCGTGCCGAGATCCATGCGGGCTCCGGATTTTTCGAGATCGATATTGGACAGCGCACCCAGCAGATCCGCCATGTCGGACGATATGGTATAGGCATCTGCAGCCGCATCCAGACCGATCACCAGCCCTTCACCCATGCTGCCGGTCCAGCGTCCGCCAAGAACGACGATCGGCTTTGGATATTGCGGATTGCGCGGTTTGACTTGCTCGATAAAGCGGCGCGGCACGGTAAATTCCCGCTCGATGCTGGGGATTTCATGGATCTGGTAGGATCGTGTTTCCGCCACGAAATGGCCGATGATGCTGCGCGCAACCTCGGTATTGCCGCCGCTGGGCGTGTTGCGAAGGTCGATGATCATGGCTCTGGTTTCGGACAGGCGCTGCACCGCCTGATCGAAAGCCAGGATCAGATCATTATTGCCCAGCGCATTGTTGATGCGGATGATGCCGACATCGCCGTTCCTGCTGGTCTCCAGCAAAGGGCCGGTGTCTATGGCTTTGCTCAGCGCATAGGTTGCCGGCAGGTCGATCGTCCGGAGTTCCCCGCCGATTTCAAAGACCAGAGTGCGAGGCTTGTTACGCAATCCGCTGACTGCCAGCATCGCGCCATAGTTCAGCTGTTTGTCCGTCGGGTTGGGCAACAGCTTTCCATAAGGCCGGGTTGCTGCGTCTTCCATGATGATGCCATCCGCGGAGACAATCTGCCAGCCGGTGCGAATCCCGGCCTCGTCCGCAGCAGAACCGGCGCGAACATCCGCGACATAGAAGCGACCGCCGAGATATTGGGATGCAATATCGGACCCGGTAGGGACGATCGAATAGTCCGTCTCGTCGAAGGGACCGACGATGAAATGCGGGTCCGAAAAGGTCAGGGCCGTCTGATGCAGGATCTTGCGAAATTCGTCGCGGTCTCCGGCTTGCAGGGCAAGGGCTTTTGAGCGCGCAAGCTGTGCATCAACATCAATGTCGCTCCGCTGCCTATAGGCATAGAAAAGATGGAATTGATCTTCAAACTCCTGCCAGGCTTGCCCGGCATCAAAAATTTCGGCGCTTTTAGATTGTGAAGAGGGTGTCTGTTCCGCCGAATAAACCGGCGTGACCATGGATAGGGCGAAGCCCAATGAGATCGCTTTTGCCAGTGTTTTCATTTCTGCTCCTTTTGCACTGCGCAATTCATTCCGTCTCCGTTCCTAGTCCGCGCGCCTGTTGCAGCGCTCGGCTTCACAATTATCGTTTGGCTGGGTGAACTTTACAGAAAGAGATCTTTGTTTTTTGTGTGACCTTTGGCGGAGAGGCGCAGAAAACCGGTGCGTGCGCCGAAGCAGGGTGCCGCCTAGTGTAACCTTTGGGAAATGCCGCCTCGGTCGGCCGGGTAGGTGATGCATTCGTCATCCTGCCAGCATAGCGCGCGGTGCCGTTGTAGGACAGGCCGGATTGGTGGTCGGGCTTTTAACGATGACAGTAAGCCCCTCCGTCATCGCTTCGCGCTGCCACCTCCCCCAAGCTGAAGCTTCGGGGAGGAAAATAATTGTTCACTCATCGCCGTAAATCGCGACACTCTGCTCGCCCTCGCTGGTCGCCCGACCGCGATACATGCCAGCAGTGTTGAAGCTATAACCGGCCTGACCCCATGGCGTCGCGTAGATGATGCCGCCGTCGCCACCGAGTTCGCCCAGTTCGGCGATCACGTCATCGGCAATCTGCTGGATTTCCTCATCGGATAGCTGGAATTCGCTGCCGTGGACGACATAAGTATCATTGCCGTCGGCGTCTTTCGGCACATCCAGTTGCGCTTCCTTGATGGCCGTCAACCAACGAAGCCGGATGCGGGCACAGATTTCGTGGGCGACGCCGAGGCGGATGAAATATTCGCCCGATCCGGTTGCCGAAATCGCGCAGCTACGGTTGTCGGCATAAGTGCCTGCGCCGATGATAGGGCTGTCTCCGATTCGGCCCCAGCGCTTGCCGGTCATGCCGCCGGTCGAGGTGCCTGCGGCCATATCGCCGCCGCGGTCCTGCGCCACCACTCCGACCGTGCCGAATTTATAATCGACATCGGCAGCGCTGATTTCCTTGGCGAGGACGGCCTCAATCTGTTGCAGCCGCTGAGGAGTAGCATAATAATCCGGCGTCACCTGTTCCAGCCCCTGTTCGCGGCTGAACTGGTTTGCCCCTTCGCCGGACAGCATGACATGCGGGCTATGCTCTTTGACCGCGCGGGCCAGCAATATCGGGTTCTTGGTACCGTTGATCCCGGCCACCGCGCCAGCCGACAGGTCGCTGCCGTCCATGATGCTGCTGTCGAGCTCGTTGGTCTTGTCCCAGGTAAAGACCGCGCCTTTGCCGGCGTTGAAATTCGGATCATTCTCCATCGAGATGATCGTGGCGGTGACGGCATCGATCGCGCTGCCGCCGTCTTTCAATATGTCGGAACCAATCGCCAAGGCCTTGTTCAGCGCTGCTCTGATTTCTGCATCTTTTTCCGGGGTGATCTTGTCGCGGTCGATTGTCCCGGCGCCGCCGTGAATGGCCATCGACCAATAGGCTTCCGATTCCACCCCGTCCTGCGCATGGGCCGCTGTTGCCATGGTCGAAAGCATCAGGGTCGGCCCCAACAGGCTCAGTAAATTTCGGATCATCAGACGTCTCTCCCGATTGGCTCTTATCATTTCTTCGCGAACAGCCTATATGTCCGGCAAACAGGCCCTTCTGACAAGAGCAAAGATATGACCTCAAATAATCCGTCGCTGCGACCCTGGCGCGATATTGATCGGCGCAAATCCCGCCAGATCATGGTTGGTGATGTGCCGGTGGGCGGCGATGCGCCGATTACCGTGCAGACGATGACCAACACTTTGACCTCCGACGCCAAGGCGACGATTGACCAGATCCGCCGTTGCGAAGAGGCGGGCGTCGATATCATCCGCGTGTCCTGCCCCGATGTCGAAAGTACCGCTGCGCTGAAGGAGATTGTGCGGGCCAGCAACGTGCCGATCGTCGCTGATATCCATTTTCACTATAAGCGCGGCATCGAAGCGGCAGAGGCAGGCGCGGCCTGTCTGCGGATCAATCCGGGTAATATCGGGTCATCGGCGCGGGTGCGCGAAGTTATCGACGCGGCAAAATCAAATGGCTGCGCGATCCGGATCGGGGTGAACGCTGGCAGCCTGGAAAAGGATTTGCTGGAAAAGTACGGCGAGCCTTGCCCCGAGGCTTTGGTCGAAAGTGCGCTCGACCATATCAAGATATTGCAGGATCATGATTTCCACGAATTCAAGGTCGCGGTGAAAGCCTCCGACGTGTTCCTCGCGGTTGCAGCCTATGCGCAGCTCGCAGATGCGGTAGATTGTCCGCTGCACCTCGGCATCACCGAGGCGGGTGGGCTGATCGGCGGCACCGTGAAAAGCTCCATCGGCATGGGCAATCTGCTCTGGGCCGGTATTGGCGATACCATTCGCGTGAGCCTGTCGGCAGAACCCGAAGAAGAAGTGCGCGTCGGTTATGAAATGCTCAAATCGCTTGGCCTGCGCACGCGCGGCGTCCGGGTGGTCAGCTGCCCGAGCTGCGCGCGGCAGGGCTTTGATGTAATCCGCACGGTCCAGAAGCTGGAGGAGCGGCTGCAACATATCCGTACGCCGCTGTCACTCTCAGTGTTGGGCTGCGTCGTCAACGGTCCCGGCGAAGCGCGCGAAACCGATATCGGCATCACCGGCGGCGGCAAGGGCAAGCATATGGTCTATCTCTCCGGCGTCACCGATCACCATGTCGCGGATGAGGATATGGTCGATCATATCGTCAAGCTGGTTGAAGCGAAGGCTGCGGAGATCGAGGCGGGGATTAGCGAAGCAGCTTGAGGTGCCACGCGGGGCAAGGTGCTTCGACAAGCTCAGCACGAACGGGATTTGCAAAAATTCATTCTATGCTATGCTCAGCCGAGTTTCTGCCAATCTTTGCTGAGGGATGATCCAACATGACTTCGACCCGCAAACGCGCAACCGACTTTCACCCCCATATTCTCGAGATATTCGACGGCTATGTGCATGGCGCGATCTCGAAGCGGGATTTTATCCGGCAGGCCGGGAAATTTGCCGCTGCGGGCGTGACCGGCGCGATGATCCTTGACCAGCTGCAACCCAATTATGCCTGGGCGGCGCAGGTCGAGCCGGATGATCCGTCGATCACGGTCGAGCGGATCAGCTATGATAGCCCCGAAGGTCATGGCAAGATCAATGGATTGATGGCGAAGCCTGCCGGGGTTGCAGGCAAGCTGCCTGCGGTGCTGGTGATCCACGAAAACCGGGGACTCAATCCTTATATTGAAGATGTCGCGCGGCGGGTGGCCAAGGCCGGTTATCTGGCGCTTGCTCCCGATGGTTTGTCACCGCTGGGTGGCTATCCCGGCAATGATGATGACGGGCGAACGATGCAGCGGACGCTGGACGGCGCAAAGCTGATGGAAGATTTTTTGGCTGCCTTTGAATTTTTGCGCGATCATGACGGTTCGACCGGCAAGGTGGGCGCAGTTGGTTTCTGCTACGGCGGCGGCGTGTGCAATGCGCTGGCGGTGGCCTATCCGGATCTTGCCGCGTCGGTGCCTTATTACGGACGCCAGCCGGAAGCCGCCGACGTTCCGGCGATCGAAGCGCCGCTGATGATCCATCACGCCGGAAATGACGAGCGGATCAACGCTGGCTGGCCGGCCTATGAGGAGGCTTTGTCGGAGCATCAGAAGGAATATAGCGTGCATTTCTATCCCGGAGTGAATCACGGATTCCACAACGACACGACGCCGCGCTATGACGAGGAGGCAGCCAAATTGTCGTGGCGACGGACGCTGGCCTTTTTCGATACGCATCTGCGCGGATAGGGGGGAGACGGCCCATCACGTTTTGTCGCTGAGCGGCATCGTCTCGCTATCTAGCCAGTTCCCGACATCCGACAGATGTTCCGGCCGGGAGCCCAGTAAAACCTGCATGCCCAAATCCGCGAGCGTTACCATCTTCAAACTATCCTGAAACGCACGCTCGGCGACAGCAAAAGCCGAAGCGATCTGGCAGGGGCTCTTGCAGTCCTTTCGCTTGAGGCCGCACGGACCGTTCTGGCGGATTTCGGTGCAGCGGAAGGCGGGGGCATGGCCTTCGATTGCGGCTGTGATATCCCACAGCGTAATATCGGTGGCAGGTTTTGCGAGCCGGTAGCCGCCATGGGCACCGCGCGAGGATTGCACGATCCCCGCCTTGCTGAGCGCCTGCAATTGCTTCGCCATATAGGCGGTCGGTACCTCGTGATAGCGGGCGAGCGCTTCGGCTTTAAGGCCGCGGCTCTCCGGTAGTGCGATCATCATCACCGCGGCATGGGCGGCCCATTCGACGCCTTTGGAAATCTGCAATATTTGACTCTCTGTTTAATTCGGACAATATATATCTGAATAACATGGACTCGGGATGATTTGAAGGAGAAATTGCATGCTGATGGGAAAGCCGGATCTGCTTGACCGCCTTGCCCAGTTGCTGGTGCTGGGTGTTGGTCTGTTCGCACTGCTGTTCGGACTGTTCATGATCATCCGCCCGCTCGACTGGTATGTCGCGATCCCCACCGTCATCACCACCGGTCCGCCGAACAAGCATTTCATCCGCGATATCGGGATTGCCTATGCGGCCTGCGGGATGATCCTGCTTTATGCGAGCATCAATATTCACATGCGCTGGCTGGCAGCCTTTACGGGAGCCTTGTGGTTGTCGCTGCACGGTGTGCTGCACATTTACGAAGTGTCGGTCGGGATTTGCTCGCCCGACGCTTTTATCGCCGATGCGCCGGGCGTGCTGGGGCCGCCGCTGCTGGTATTCCTGGCGCTTGGCATCCTGTTCGCGCGCCAGCGAGTGGCGCCCGCCGGCATTCCGAAAGCCATCTTTCTCAAATTTGCCAATGCGGAGGCAGAGGAAAGCGAGCGGCAATATCATGATGAGATCGCCGCCGCGCCCGGTGATGCGCTTGAAAAATTCATGCATTTCCTGCCAGCGTCGATGCACCGACACGGAGCGCCGGCGTTGCTGTTCCACGCCGCGCGGATGGGGGCCAATATGGTTGAGGATTGCGGTCCCTGTGCGATCAGCTGTGCAAACTGGGCGCTTGCCGATGATGTTCCCAGAGAAACCGTCAATACCTGGTTCAAGGGACCGGACAATCTGCCGGAGGAAGAAGCGCTGGCCTTCGCATTTGGCCAGGCGATCGCGACCCAGTCTCCTGACGCCTTTGAACTGGGCGACCGGATAGAGGTGCAATATGGTCGTACCGTTCGCTTCGAACTGGCGATGACGGCAGCGATTGTTCGCAGCTTTCCTGCGATGAAGCGCGGCCTTGGTCTGACAAAAGCCTGTTCCCTCACGCCGCTGGAAGTGTAATAGCCGGTGGATGAGATATATATTTTTGTTGTTTGCCGGGCTGGCCCTGTTTCCTGCGTCTGCGCTGCTGGCAGAACCGGCTGAAGCAGGGCATCCCGAAGCGCGACCCTATGACGAAGCGACCGATGCGACGGTTGCGGTCGACGCGGCGCTTGCCCGGGCTATTCTGACAGAAAAACGCGTCATTCTCGTCATGGGCGCGAACTGGTGCCATGACAGCCGCGGACTGGCCGGCTGGTTCGCGGAGCCGCGCTTTGCCGCGATGCTGCAGGACAAATATGAGATCGTCTATATCGATGTCGGCCAGCGGGATCGCAATATCGATATCGCCCGGCGTTTTGGTATCAAGTCAATCAACGGCACGCCGACCGTGTTGGTGCTATCCCCGCAGGGCGCGTTGCTCAACCGCAAATCGGCTCCCAAATGGCGCGATGCAGCGAGCCGCGAGGAAGACGATATCTTTGCCTATTTCGACCAATTTTCGCCCGAACTCTGAGCCGAAGGAAAGCAGGTGCCCCGCGCATTGACCTATGTTCTGATCCTGCTGGCGGTGATCGCCGTGGCGCTGTTCTTCCTGCCACTCAGGCTTGCCGTGGGATGGGCGGGGCTGGAAGGATCGCGTTTCTCGGCCAAGACGATCAGCGGATCTGTCTGGAATGGCCGGATCGAGGGCGCTCAGCTCGGGCCGTTTCCGCTCGGCGATCTCGATGCCGGGGTGCGGGTTCTGCCGCTGCTCACCGGCCGGGTGATGATGGATCTCGAACGGCCGCCGGCCGCCGGTGATCCCGGACTGGTCGCAACCGTCGGCAAGTCAGGCAACAGTTTGCTGGTGCGGGACGTGACCACAATGCTGAGCGTCGGGCGTCAACTGGCGCCGTTACCGGCCTCCGCGATCGATCTGCAGGCGGTCAACATCAGCTTTGCCGGTGGCCGTTGCCAGTCGGCCAGCGGGCAGGTGCGGGTATCGCTCGACGCAAATATTCCCGGACTGAACCTCAAGCAGGGCCTGCTCGGCAATGCCGTCTGTCAGGATGGCGTGCTGGTTCTGCCGCTGCAAAGCGGCTCCGGCATGGAGCAGCTCACGCTAAAACTGGAAGGCAATGGCTTTTATACCGCGCGGCTGTTCCTCTCGGGCAGCGACCGCGCCTGGACCCTGCTGTTGCCGACGCTCGGCTTTCGCAAGGTACCCAGTGGCTATGCAATCAAGGTTGCGGGGCAGTTGGGCAAAGAGCCGATCCGTTGATGATCACGGTGAATATACCGCGCCAGTTAGAAATTTACTGCCGGAAATAACCGTATCTCCGGCGATAGGTTTTTTTCCCCGACAGTTTTTCGAAGATCCAGCGCATTGATCGAAAGACCACGCCGTTAATTGCCAATATCAATCGCGATATAGTCATAAATGGCACGATGATCGGGACGATCGGGAAAAAATAGAAATGTTTCCGCAGAAACTTTGTCCATTTGCTCCGTTTGGCCTGCCGAACATAGAGCGCGGTTATGAATAGCGACAGGATGAAATATGAGGCCACCCATGCGCCCATGTGCATGACCATTGTTTAACACCCCCTATTCCACCACAAGGATTCTGCTATAGAAATGCTTGCATCATCGGATTCAAAGTCTTTTTAGCCCTAGAAGTTTACATCATCTTACAAAACGTTACAAATAGAAATAAACCAATTTTCCTGATTTTTTGCAGCTGTCAAAGATCCGCATTGTTGGATTGCAGCGAAGCCGTTATCTATGACGCCAGCAACGGGACAATGATCAGTGAATAGTCGCATAAAATTTTCCATTCTTGACCTCTCTCCGGTACCGCAGGGTAGCGATGTGAGAACCGCGCTAGACCGGTCGCTGGCGCTCGCCCGCCATGGCGAAGCGCTTGGTTATGAGCGATACTGGATGGCTGAACATCACGGCATGGAGGGCATTGCCAGCGCCGCGACCGCAGTGGCACTGGCGCATATCGGGCAGGGGACCAATACCATCCGCATCGGTGCCGGCGGCATCATGCTGCCCAATCACGCGCCGATGGTGATTGCCGAGCAATTCGGGACGCTGGAGGCGCTGTTTCCGGGTCGGATTGATCTCGGGCTCGGCCGTGCGCCGGGATCTGATCAAAGGACGGCACAGGCGCTGCGCCGCAATCTTAACAGCGATGCGAACGAATTTCCGCGCGATGTACTCGAATTACAGGCGTTTCTGGCAGGCGATGACCGGCTTGGCATTCAGGCTACACCGGGGCAGGGGACGAACATCCCGCTATATATTCTCGGCAGCAGCCTGTTTGGCGCGCAACTGGCGGCAGCCCTGGGTCTGCCTTATGCCTTTGCGTCGCATTTCGCACCGCAGATGCTCGACGAGGCGCTGAAGATCTACCGCCGTGATTTCAAGCCGTCGGAGCAGCTCGCCGAACCCTATGTGTTGTGCGGTTTCAACATATTTGCCGCCGACAGCGACGCGGAAGCGGAGTATCTGTCCAGTTCGATGATGCAGAGCTTTGTCGCGCTGCGTACCGGTAATCCGGGCAAAATGCCGCCACCGGTCGAAGGCTATCGAGAAAGTCTGCCACCCCAGGCCCAGTCAATGCTCGAGCAGACCATGCAAGGCAGCGCTGTAGGTTCGCCCGAGACAGTGAAACAAGGCGTCGATCGCTTTGTTGAACGGACCGGCGCCGATGAGCTGATCATTTCCGGTTCGATATTTGATCAGGCCGCGCGCGAGAAAAGCTATACCATTGCCGCAGAAGTTCGCGATCTGGTTGCCGTCTAGAGCCAAATTCGCTGCATACAGGTCTTGATTTTACCATCCGGCCTGCGCATGACCCGGAAAATCGAAATTCCGAGACAGACCCCCCATGGGAGAAGAAAAAGTGCCACGCACAGGTAGAAATTCAGCACTTCGCGACTTTCTGAAAAGCGAAGCGGCGGGCGGCATATTGCTGATGGCGGCTGCCGCGCTGGCGATGATAGTGGCGAACAGCCCGTTATACGACATGTATCACCATTTTTTGCACGATATAAAGGGACCGACCCTGTCGAGCAAACTGGGGCCGATGACGCCGCATTTGTGGATCAATGACGGGCTGATGGCGATTTTCTTCCTGCTCGTCGGGCTGGAAATCAAGCGTGAATTTGTCGACGGACGGCTCAACACATGGGAGCGGCGGCGATTGCCTGTGGTCGCGGCGGCGGCGGGCATGGTTGTCCCGGCGCTGATCTATCTGTTCGTGGTCAGGGACGTGCCCGCGCTTTACAATGGCTGGGCGATTCCGGCAGCTACCGATATTGCCTTTGCGATCGGCGTACTGGCGCTGCTCGGGCCACGCGCTCCGACCTCGCTGAAGCTGTTTCTGGTCACTGTCGCGATTGTCGATGACATGGGCGCAGTGGCGATTATCGCCCTGGTCTATACCGCCGAGATCAATGGCGCAGCGCTATTGGCCAGCGCGGCTATACTGGCGGTCATGTACACGATGAACCGCAATGGTGTGCTCAAGCTTTGGCCCTATCTGATTGGTTCGGGTTTGCTTTGGTATACCGTGCTGATGTCGGGCGTTCACGCGACCATCGCCGGGGTGCTTGCCGCTATGGTCATCCCGATCGTGGTGACTCCGACATCTCCGGATGCTGAGCATTCGCCGTTGCACCGGCTGGAACACGCGATTTCGCCATGGAGTGCATTTCTGATAGTGCCGATTTTCGGCTTCGCAAATGCTGGCGTTTCATTGGAAGGCCTTGGCCTGGAGCAGATTTTTGCGCCATTGCCGCTCGGCATCGCTGCCGGACTGTTGCTGGGCAAGCAGATCGGAATTTTTGCCAGCGTATGGCTCGCGGTCAAAACCGGCTTTGCCGGTCGATTGGGCGGGGCGAGCTGGCTGCAGGTCTATGGCGTGGCGATGCTCTGCGGTATCGGTTTCACGATGAGCCTGTTCATCGGTGCTTTGGCCTTCCCGGGCAATGCGCTGTTGATCGAGGAAGCGAAGATCGGTGTCCTCGGCGGATCTGTTCTGTCTGCGATTATCGGCTTTTGCATATTGCGCTTCGCACCGCAGGGACGCCATCTGGAATCGCTGGACGAGGACGAAGCCGAGGAACTGCTTGATGTGTTGCCCGATGCGCAAGTGGAAAAACTGAAAGATGCCCTGTGAAAGCAACCGGGCTCGCTGCTGCTGCCTGTCTGGCGATTTCCGTCCCTGTAGCGGCAGCCGAACCCGCAGCGCCATCGGTGATCGTCGATACGGTCGCGTTGAAAGCATCCACCGAACTCGCTTCCATTGCGGGTGATTATGTAAAGCTCACGCTTGCCCTGGGTGAGCAGGAAGCTGGCTATGTCGACGCCTATTATGGTCCGCCGGAATGGGCGGAGGCGGCGAAATCCGATCCGCGCGACATGCGCGAGCTGGGTAATGCGATTGTCGTCCTTATGGAGCGACTGGACGCATTGCCGGCTAGTGGCGATCCGCTGATCGAATCGCGCAAGCGCTTCCTGTCGGCGCAACTGGAAGCGGCGGTGACCCGCCACGCGATGATACAGGGCGAGACGTTCGCCTTTGCCGAGGAGGCCAAGGGACTGTTCGGCGTCGTACCGGAACTCAGGCCGCTGGCAGAATTTGATCCGGTGCTCGAGGAGATTGAAAATATCGTGCCCGGCGAGGGACCGCTCAGCGAACGGGTCGCCGCGTTTGAAAATGGATATATTATCCCGAAGGACCGATTGCAGACCGTGTTCGACACCGCGATTGCCGAGTGCAAGGCGCGGACCGCGCAATATTCCGATCTGCCCGAGGGCGAAAACTTCAAGCTGGAATTTGTCACCGGCAAGAGCTGGAGCGGCTATAATTATTATCAGGGCAATTATCAGAGCCTGATCCAGGTCAACACCGATCTGCCGATCTTCATCAGTCGCGCCGTCGATCTTGGTTGCCACGAAGGCTATCCCGGCCATCATGTCTATAATATGCTGCTCGAGCGCAATCTCACGAAGGGGCGTGGCTGGCAGGAATTCTCCGTCTATCCGCTTTATTCGCCGCAAAGCCTGATCGCTGAAGGCTCGGCCAATTACGGCATCGAACTGGCGTTCAATGGACAGGAGCGACTGGATTACGAACGCGACGTGCTTTATCCGCTGGCCGGCCTCGATCCCGACACGGCGGCGGCTTACTGGGCACTGCAGATTGCCAAGCAGGCGCTCAGCGGCGCGCGGATGACGATTGCGCAGCAATATCTTGATGGCGAGATTACGCGGAACGAAGCAATCGCGCTCAACCAGAAATATCAGCTGGTCTCAGCCGAGCGCGCGGCGCAGATGACCGATTTCAACGAGCAATATCGCAGCTATGTGATCAACTATGGCCTCGGCATGGAAATGGTCCGCGACTGGATCGAAGCCCAGGGCGACGCGCCGTTCTGGCGCTGGAAGGCGATGGAGCGGTTGCTGAGCGAGCCGGTGCTACCGAGGGATTTGGTGGTTAAGACGGTGATGGAATGAGTTGGGCCCCCTCAACCAAGGAAGAAGTCGTCGAAATTCTCGTAGAATTAAAACGAGGTTTAGATCCCGTGGTTTGGAGTGAGTTTGATCAGTATATGGTTGAGCCTAAGCCATGCAAAATTGATCGTTTTGGAAACCGGGAAACAGCCTATGTCGTCGCTTGCGATGCGGAATGGGTAGTGTATTTTGACGACATCGAAGAAACCTTTGGCACTGCTAAGAATGCTGATGGACTTCTACACGAACCAGCTGACTACGGAGACTTAGTTGTTGCGTTAAGGGAACTAAAAAAGCACCGATCAACCGGTAAATAATTCTTATAGCGCCGGTCATGCTGAAATAAGTTCAGTATGACGAACTTCTTTATCGGAACAGCGTGCACTACCCCTCTCCCTCAAGGGAGAGGGGTATAGAGCCTTGCAGCTTGGCAGCTAGGCGGCGTTGGGTGAGGGTTTACGGACCTGGAGAGTGGAGCACCCTCATCCAGCTTCGACTAGGCAGCGAGCTGCCAAGTCTGCGCAACCTTCTCCCTTGAGGGAGAAGGATAATCTGCCACACGAATCCCTCTTGCGCATTGCAAAAATCGGCGTAATCCAAGCGCAGTTTTTCGGGATAGGATTGCTTCATGGCCTTCAATCTTTTCGGACGTATCAAGCCTCTCGACGCGATTTTGGCCACGGCAGAGAAAAAGGCGCTAACCCGCTCTCTCGGCCCGGTTCAGCTTACCTTGCTGGGCGTTGGTGCAGTTATCGGCACCGGAATTTTCGTACTGACATCGGAGGCGGCGCAGAAGGCCGGACCGGGGATGATGTGGAGCTTCGTTATTGCCGGGCTGGTCTGTGCGGTTGCGGCGCTCTGCTATTCGGAACTGGCCTCGATGGTGCCGGTATCGGGCTCGGCCTATACCTATACCTATGCGGTGATGGGCGAGTTGCTGGCCTGGATGGTCGGCTGGGCGCTGATCCTGGAATATGCGGTCGCGGCGAGCGCAGTTTCGGTGGGCTGGTCAGGCTATTTTGTCGGTCTTCTGGCCAATGCCGGGATAGAGTTGCCGAGGGCGCTGACGATTGGCGGCTATGCGCCGGGCGGGCTGATCAATCTGCCGGCGCTGATCATCGCTTTGCTGGTGACCTTTCTGCTGATGGTCGGCACCAGCGAGAGCGCCAAGGTCAATGCGGTGCTGGTGGCGATCAAGGTTTCGGCGCTGACCATGTTCATCGTCCTCACGCTGCCGATGATGCAGGGTCAGAATTTCGATCCGTTCCTGCCCAATGGCTGGTTTGGTGAAAGCCGCGGTTTTGGTGCGGTCGGCGCTGCGGCCTCGATATTTTTCGCTTATGTCGGTTTTGATGCGGTGTCGACAGCAGCGGAGGAGACCAAGAACCCGCAACGCAATGTGCCGATTGGGCTGCTCGGCAGCCTGGCTATCTGTACCGTTTTCTATCTGCTGGTCGCGGCGGGAGCGATTGGCACCGTCGGCGCGCAACCGATTGTCGACGCAGCGGGGAATGTGCTCGCGCCGGGCAGCACCGCCTTTGCAGCGCAATGTCAGGCCTTGCTGACGGCGGGCCACGAACCTCTGGTGTGCAGCCACGAGGCGCTGGCCTTTGTGCTGCGGAACATCGGCTATCCGGCCTTTGGCAATATCATCGGCATTGCCGCCTTCCTCGCCTTGCCATCGGTCATATTGATCATGCTGTTTGGCCAGACGCGGATATTCTTCGTGATGGCGCGTGATGGTCTGCTGCCGGAAAAGCTCGCAACTATTCACCCGAAATGGAAAACACCGCATATCGTGACCGCTATCACCGGTGTCGCGGTTTCGATATTCGCGGCGTTTCTGCCCGTGGGGCGGCTTGCGGATATTTCCAATTCGGGGACTCTGTTTGCCTTTCTAATGGTCGCGGTGGCGGTGCTGATCCTGCGCCGTACCGATCCCGGGCGACACCGCCCGTTCCGCACGCCTCTGGTCTGGGTGGTCGCACCGCTGGCGATCGTCGGCTGTCTGGGGCTTTTCTACAATCTGCCGCTGGATGCGAAGCTGGTATTGCCGATCTGGGGCGGGATCGGACTGCTGCTCTATTTCGCTTATGGTTACAGAAAGAGCCACGTCGGGCGCGGCCATATCGAGGTGCACGAGGCGGATGTCGATGCACCGCCGCAGCCGGTTCCGCCGATCAGCGACCAATAAGCTGTTTTTGCGGACTGTAAATTTCAGGGCGATGTTAACTATCTGCTAACCAATTTCGTTCACTCCTGTTTCTGAAACATGAACGGCGCGGATATGCGCGCGCCATGAACAGGGAACGAACTTTATGACCAGACAGAGCACGCCCGAAAATTCTCCGGTAGATGTCGCCATCATTGGCGCGGGGCCGGCTGGCCTGACCGCCGCCTACCTGCTTTCGAAGAAGGGCTATTCGGTCAAGGTGATCGAAAAGGATCCGAAATATGTCGGCGGAATCAGCCGGACGGTAGAGCATGAAGGCTTCCGCTTTGATATTGGCGGGCATCGCTTCTTTTCCAAAAGCCAGGAAGTGGTCGATCTGTGGAATGAAATCCTGCCAGACGACTTCATCCAGCGCCCGCGGATGAGCCGCATCTACTATGAAGGAAAATTCTACAGCTATCCGCTGCGTGCCTTTGAAGCCCTGTGGAATCTCGGCATCTGGCGCTCGACGCTTTGCATGCTGAGCTATGGCAAGGCCAAGGTTTTTCCGAACAAGAATGTGAAAAGCTTTGAAGACTGGACCGTTAACCAGTTTGGCTACAAGCTCTATTCGATTTTCTTCAAGACCTATACCGAGAAGGTCTGGGGCATGCCGTGCGACGAAATGTCGGCGGACTGGGCGGCACAGCGTATCAAGGGCCTGAGCCTGTGGAACGCGGTGACCGACGGTCTGAAACGTTCGCTCGGCCTCAACAAGAAACCCAATGACGGACAGGAAGTCAAAACCCTGCTCGAAACCTTCCGCTATCCACGCCTCGGCCCCGGCATGATGTGGGATGCAGCAAAAGCCCATGTCGAAGCCAAGGGCAACGAAGTGCTGATGGGGCACAGCCTGAAACAGCTGGCCCAGGATGCCGACGGCAACTGGCGGATGAGTACGACGAATGCCGATGGCGAAACCATCATCACTGCGAAACATGTGATTTCAAGCGCGCCAATGCGCGAGCTTGCTACCCGTATCCATCCGCTGCCGAAATCCATGCCGGAAGCGCAGGATCTCAACTATCGCGATTTTCTGACCGTGGCGCTCAAGGTAAAGTCCGAGGATCTGTTCCCGGACAACTGGATATATATCCACGACGATCGCGTGCAAGTCGGCCGTGTGCAGAATTTCCGCAGCTGGTCACCCGAAATGGTCCCGGACGAGAATATCGCCTGTGTCGGCCTCGAATATTTCTGTTTTGAAAATGACGGTCTCTGGTCTTCGTCCGACGAGGAACTGATCGAACTCGCCAAGCAGGAAATGGCAATTCTGGGCCTGTGCAATCCCGACGATGTCGTCGGCGGCGCGGTTGTGCGTCAGGAAAAGGCCTATCCGGTCTATGACGACAGCTATGAACGGAATGTCGCCACCATGCGCGATGATCTGGAAAGCCGCTTCCCGACGTTACACATGGTCGGTCGCAATGGCATGCACCGCTATAATAATCAGGATCACGCGATGATGACCGCGATGCTGACGGTGGAGAACATCGAAGCCGGCACCCGCAAATGGAATGTCTGGAACGTCAACGAAGACGCCGAATATCATGAATCCGGCGACGAGGGTGAACAGCAGGTCATTGCCGAAGAAATCAGCGAAGACCGTGTCGCCGCGCTCGAAAGCATGCGTGATGTGCCGAAACGGATCGAGGAAACCGTGCCTGACGCCAAACCATCCAAAGCGGCGTAACCAGGATGGAACGCAGCGGACAGGATAGACGGTCAATGGTTGGCGTTTGGGCAGGAAGCCTGCCCGCGCCGCTAGCCATTATGCAGCGATTTTCGATCACCCGTTATTTGCTGGCGAGTATCGTTTCACTGGCTTTTGATGTATCATTGTTCATGGTGCTTGTGGCCTTTCTGGTCGAACCCGGCTGGGCATCGGCTCTGGGCTATTCCGCCGGTATCGTGATACACTGGATGATATCATCGCGTTTCGTCTTTCCCGGAAAGGAAAGGCTAGGCGGCGCATTGCAGCTTCAGCGCATTGGTTTCATTGGCACCGCCATTTTGGGCCTTGGTATAACCGTGGCGATCGTCAGCTGGTTCACCGAGCTCGGATTTCTGCCGGTTGTTGCCAAGGGATCGGCGGTTTTTGTGAGCTTCTTCGTGGTTTATCTGACACGAAAATTCGGTGTTTTCCGGTGACTGAAGATGCACCAGAAATATTCGGCTAAATTATTCTGAAACTGAGTGTTGCGGAAGGCAGTGAATTTTGCGGCAGGTCACTTTTTTCCACTGTCAGCGATTAGTACACTTGCTGGAACATTTCTTCCAAGGCTGTATCTAAAAGACGATCGAGCGCGCTAATTTGCGTATCGGGTCAATGGCAGCAGGCATATGAAGGCACCGCTCGGAGAAAGGAAAATAATGACATCACTTCTTTCTCCACGCTATTTTCGTCAGCAGATATTTGCTGTCTGGGTCGTGCTCTCAACCTTGCTGATCATCGCACAATGGTCGCAGATTATCGCGTTCCAGATGGGGGACGCCGATGACAATCTGCGGATGGTGCAAATCATGGACTGGCTCGCCGGGCAGAGCTGGTTCGATGTCACACAATATCGAATAAACCCGCCCGACGGTGGTCCGATGCACTGGTCACGTTTGGTTGACGTGCCGGTTGGCGCGCTGGTCCTTATGTTGCAGCCGATCCTGGGGCCGATGGTGGCTGGCCAAATCGCGGCAACGATCGTTCCGCTGCTAACTCTCGGGGTCCTTCTTTGGCTGACCGCGAAAATCACGGAAAGGCTATTCGGCCATCAGGCGGCGCTGCTTGCTGCAGTGTCGGTCTTTGCCATCATTCCGGTGATCAACCAGCTTTTACCCATGCGGATCGACCATCACGGCTGGCAGCTGGTTCTCTTTCTGACGTGCATGTTCGCACTGATTGATCGCGCCCGACCCAGACGCGCGGCCTTCCTTCTGGGGATTGCGGCAGCGACGTGGCTGGAAATATCGGTGGAGGGATTGCCCTTTGTTATCCTGTTTCTCGGATTGTTCTCGTTGCGCTGGCTGTTTCCCGAGCAAGGTGAACAGAATCAGAGGTTTGCAAATCAATTTCCGCTGGCGCTAGTGGCAACAGCAGGGACAGCCGGCTTGCTGTACTTGGTGACAGAGGGGCTCGGGTTTCAATCCAACTATTGCGATGCTCTTTCTCCCTTTCATCTGGCCGCCCTTGTGTCGGTTGCCGCCATAATATCCGCTGCGTCATGGGCCGGGTTGCATGGAAAACTGGTTAATAGATTGACTGTCTGTGCGGTCGCCGGAGCGACGGGAATCGCAACGGTGGTTTTGATTGCACCGCAATGTGCGGGCGACGCATTCAGCAACCTGGATCCTCTCGTCCGCGAATATTGGTTCAACCGGACGCCCGAAGGTCTACCGCTTTGGCAGATCGGCGATATCAGGCAGTTGCAGATAATTGCAGCAATCGCCGTCGGGTTGGCTGGATTTGTCTATCTTTTCAGGTTCGATGAAAAGGTAGCACCGCGTGACAAGGTGCTGCTGCTCCTGTTGTTTTTGGGATCGGCGGTAGTGGGTATCTATGTGTCCCGTGTGTCGGTCTATGTGCTCTGCGTTGCGAACGTCATTGTCGCACCGGCGGTCTTGCAGATTTTCAAAGCGAGCGATGGAAAGTCCCGTCTTGTATCGCGCTTGGGGCTGAAGATTGTTGGTGCGATGATGCTGGCACCAACGGTGGTTGCACCGATAGTCTATTCGGTCCTGCAAAACCGCTCGAGCGAAGAGCAGGGTGCTGTCGCGATTGACGACCAAATCAAGCTTGAAGAAGCGTTAAGCTGTCACACCATAAATTCCATTCAGGCCTTGGGCATCCTCGGTAAGGCACGGATCATGACCGGGCTGGATGTGAGCCCTTTGATCTTGCAGCATACACGGCTCAGTGTCGTCGCAACCGGCCATCATCGTAATCAATATGCCATGAAGGATGTTATCCAGACGTTTACTGGTTCGCCAGAGCAAGCGGAAACGATCATGGCCCGGCGTGAAGTAGAATATCTGATAGGCTGTAACGGCAGCCCCGAACTTAATTATTATACACTCCGTGCACCAAAAGGGTTTTGGGCGAAAGTGCAGGCCGGAGAAGATTTCGAGTGGCTGGAACCGCTACCGATGATCGGACCTTTTAACATCTGGCGCATCAGGAAGAACGAGGCAGGTGAATGACCACTGATAAGTCCTTTCTCTGGAGTCGTTTCATACTCGTCTGGATAGCTGTCTGCACATTGCTGATACTGGTGACCCGTGGCCAGATCATGACCGGCATCGGCTGGGATCCGGACGATCAGCTGCGTATGGTGCAGCTGCGCGACTGGCTCGCAGGACAAAGCTGGTTTGACACCACCCAATATCGGATCGGCGAACCGGACAGCCAGCCGATGCACTGGCCCCGCTGGATCGAACTGCCGCTGGCTCTGGTATTTCTGTTGCTCAAACCGCTGTTGGGAGCGGCGACCGCCGAAACCGCGGCAATGGTCATCGTGCCGCTGATCACGCTGGGTGTAGCCATGTGGCTGGTTGCCAAGATTACCGAACAGATTTTCGATCGCCCGATCGCGATTCTGGCGGCAACCTTAACCGCGACCGCGGTCCCGATTGTTGCCCAGATCCGGCCGATGCGGGTGGATCATCATGGCTGGCAGATCGTGCTCGCGCTCGCTGCACTGTGGACCATGTTCTGGCCTGACAAGCGCAAGGGCGGCATCGCGCTGGGTGTGGCGCTCGCGCTCTGGCTTTCGATATCACTCGAAGGACTGCCGCTATCGGCTGCCTTTATCGTACTCCTGGTCTGGCGCTGGGTTTTCCAGACCGAAGAGGGAGTTCGTCTATTCTGGACTCTGCTGAGCTTTCTGATTGCGAGTTTCCTTTTCTATTTTGGCAGCCAGGGCAATTTCAACATTGTCATCAACTATTGTGACGCGCTTTCCCCGGCACATTTGCTGGCCTGTACGGCGGGGGCCACTGTCATATTGCCGGCGATCAAGTGGCTGCCCGCGAATATCCTGTTGCGCGTCCTCAGCCTGGCCGTAGCCGGTGTGGTGGCACTGGCCATCTTCTGTAGTCTGGCGCCGCAATGTGTCGGCGGGGCGTTCAACACGATGGATCCGGTTGTCCGCGAATATTGGCTGGTCAACGTCCTCGAAGGTCTGCCGATCTGGTACCAGAATGGCAAGACCATGGTCACCTTGCTCGGAGGATCGATCATCGTCGGGCTGGGCAGTCTGATCTATATCGTCCGTGCACGGCCCGGCCAGATCGACCGCAACAATTTATTCATCCTCGGCTATGCCTTTCTCTGGGCATTGGTGTTGTCGTTTTTCGTACAGCGCGCCACGGCGGTTGCAGCGGCCTTTGCCCTGCCGTTTCTGGCCTGGGCCGTGCATCAGGCCTTTGTCAAAGCGCGGGGTATCAGCAATGTGCTGACACGTATAATCGCCACAGCAGCGGTCGTGATGCTGATCATGCCGGGACCGCTGGCCGTGGCGCTGTTCAACAGTGTCAGCGCAGAGGAAATAAAAGCCGAGAACAATCCGGAAAACGCCATGTGCAGGAGCGACGAGTCGCTTGCCCGGCTTAACGCCTTGCCCCGTTCCAATATTCTGGCACCCTTTGATTTTGGTCCGCGCATCTTGCTGCTGACTCCGCATAGCGTGCTCGCCACCAGCCATCATCGCAACGATCAGGCGATGGGTGACCAGATCAGGATATTCACCTCGGTACCGGATGTCGCGCGCGGCATACTGGAAGCACACAATATCCGCTATATTGTTGCCTGCGACGATGAAGCGGAGCTGGCCATTTATGCGAAGAAACATCCCGATGGCCTGTGGGCCCGACTGGCTAAAGAAAAGAAGCCGGACTGGCTGCATTCTGTCCATATTCGGGACAATAGCTTGAGAATCTGGCGTGTGGCGGCAAAAGACTTGCCTAACCAAATGTAAACTATGATAGGTTTTGCTCGATGGTCGCACATTGAGATGGTCGCAGATAATAAGAACCACGGAGTTTATAATGGCAAGGGTCACCGGTCTCGGTGGGATTTTTCACAAGGTGAAAGATCCGGCAGCAACACGCAAATGGTATAAGGACTATCTCGAACTGGACGGGGAATATGGTCCGATGCTCAATTGGTCGGATGAAAAGGGTGACAAACCGTATAGCCTGATCAGTCATTTCCCCGAAACCACCGAATATCTGAAACCCAGCGAGGCGCAGTTCATGATCAACCTGCGGGTTGATGATCTGGACGCCTATGTCGAGAAGCTCAAGGAAAAGGGTCTCGAGATTCTGGGCCATATTGACGAAGGCTATGGCAAATTTGCTTGGATTCTCGATTGTGACGGGATCAAGCTGGAATTCTGGCAGCAGGTAGACGCTCCGGAAAGCTGATCGCTGCGGTTCAGGCGGGAATGAATTTCAGCGCCAGTCCGTTGATGCAATGACGCTTGCCGGTGGGTCTCGGTCCATCATCGAAAATATGCCCCAGATGTCCGCCGCAGCGCGCGCAATGGGCTTCGGTGCGCGGATAGCCGATCTTGTAGTCTCTGGTTGTGCCAATCCGGTCCTTGGCGATCGGACCCCAGAAGCTCGGCCAACCGGTGCCGCTGTCATATTTTTGCGCCGATTTGTACAGGCCAAGATTGCACCCGGCGCAAGCATAGACGCCTTTGCGTTTTTCGTCATTCAGCGGGCTGGAATAGGCGCGTTCGGTGCCCTCCAGACGCAATATCCGATAGCGGGCGGCGCCCAGCCGACGTTTCCATTCGTCAGCTGACCGATTGATTGCGAATTTGCCACCGGCTCGTGCTTCCGCATTGTCGAACAGGCCCGAGAGGCTGACAGCTCCAATCGCTCCGGCGGCAACCAGAGTTTCGGATATGACGGTGCGCCGATCAAGCGATTTCATCTGCAATCCTTTCCGCTATTCCTGAATCATTCGAAGCAGGTCAGCGATTGGTTACAGATTTATGCCTGAACGGGAACTGATCAATATTTCGAAAGCTCTACTTCCAACTCGCGGAAACCGTGGACGAAACAGGCATGGACGCGGCGATTCTTGCCGGTCGGATTAACCTGCATGCGGCGCTTGTGCATTTCTTCCAGTAGTATCCGGATCTGCAACTCGGCGAGACGGGCACCGACACAGCGGTGGATGCCATAGCCGAACGCGAGATGCCGCCGCGCGTTTTCGCGGTCGACAATGATCTTGTCTGCTTCCGGGAAAACCTCTTCATCGCGGTTGGCGGAAATATACCACATGACGACCTTGTCGCCCTTTTTGATCTGATGTCCGAACAGGTCATGATCTTCCAGCGCCGTGCGCCGCATATGAGCGAGCGGGGTCTGCCAGCGGATGATTTCCTGCACCGCATTGGGAATAAGATCGGGGTTTTGCTGAAGCTTTTCCCGTTCTTCGGGAAACTGGCCCAGACCATAAGCCACGCCCGACATGGTGTTGCGGGTAGTGTCGTTGCCGCCAACGATCAGCAGCACCAGATTACCCATGAATTCCATCGGATCCATGTCGCGCATATGTTCGGAATGGATCATCATGGAGATCAGGTCAGGGGTCGGTTCTGCATCCACCCGTTCATTCCACAGCTTGGTGAAATAGGCGCCCATTTCATACAGGATATGGCGGCGCTGTTCAGTCAAATCCTCGGCAACCGACAGTTCGACATCACCGGCCCAGTCGGACCAGTAGGTCAGCAGTCTGCGGTCTTCCCACGGAAAGCCGAACAGGATTGCAAGCATGCCGGTGGTCAGTTCGATCGAGACCTTGTCGACCCAGTCGAATTTTTCGCCCCATGGCAGGCCATCAAGCACTTCTTCGGTGCGCTGGCGGATTTCGGTTTCCATCCGCTTCATCTCGGTTGGCGTGAAGGCCGGTGCTACGGTGCGCCGCTGACCAGTGTGCTTCGGCCGGTCCATGGCGATGAACATCGGCAGCTGAAAATCGGCATCATCGAAATCGGGATTCGCGATGGTGATGCCGCCGTGGGAAACATCGGAGGAATAAATATCCGGTAGCGCTTCGACATGCTGAATCGGTTTGTAGGTGGTGATGTTCCAGAAATCCCCGTGCACTCCGCCTTCGACCTTGTTAATCGGTGCCTGCGCACGCATTTCCGCAAAGGGCTTGCGCCAGAGATCCTTGCTGTACAGCTCGGCGCGGCTGACATCCCAAGGGTTGGGATCACCATCTGTGATGGGAGGATTGCGCTTGTACCAGCCTTCCAGCGCCTCATCGGCGGTGGGCGAGGTGGTCAGGTTATCAAGGTCAATTTGGGGAACGGATGCCATAAGTCTCTCCTGCCGTTGCTGGTTGCAGCAATCGGTTGCGTTTCAAAACTAGTCCAATCTGGCGCTATTGACAGTAATGTCAATGTCTTTTCGGCAAATGGCGTGAATCTCGAGACTATTTTCCGGTGACTCTGGCGAGCAGACCTTTTTTGCGGGCGGTCTGGCCAGATTTCATCACGTTGCGGCGGAAGAGCATTACCGAAAAACGGATGATGATTATCGTGAAAATCGCCTGCCAGATCAGCGCCAGACCATGTTGCCAGATATTATCCATCTGGGCCGCGCGCGCAATCATCGCGAAAGGAGAGCTGAACGGGAACAGGACGGCGAACCATTCTACCGGTTCGCCCAGTTTGGTGATCGAGGAATAAGCGAGAAAGAAGACCAGCAATTGCCCCATGGTGACCGGCATCGACAGCGTCTGCACTTCCCGGACGGTTGTTGCCATTGCCCCGATGCCGAGAAACAGCGACCCCAGAAGCAGATAGGCCATCGAGAAATAGAGTATCAGCAACAGGCAGAATAGCGGCCAGCCGACGGCGGGCGAAGGCAGGGCATCCCAGTTTCCGCCAACCAGAAGCGCTACGGACAATCCCATCGTACTCCAGACCGTGATTCCAACAAGCGCCATTCCCAGCATCGCGAATAATTTACCGAGAAATATCGCATCCATCGGGATGGCGGCGGCGAGAATTTCAATGATCTTGTTGGTCTTTTCCTCGACCAGATTGGATAAAACCATGCCCGCCAGAATCATCGTCAGCAATATCAGGATTGCCTGACCGGCCTGCGCCGTCAGCAACTGGTTGCGTTCGCTGGAACTGCTGGTCTGACCGACATAGGTCGTTTTGATATCGATCGCAGTGGGCTGCGAAAGCGCGGTCTCCGCGAGCAAGGCGATTTTGCCCTGCCATCGTTTGACGTCGCGTTCCGAACCGGTCAGCACGGGTTCGGCCAATGTCCCGGACAGGATAGCGGTCAGCGATTTCTCGCTGTGCAGTTTTGCAATAATGTCTGTTTCTTGTCCGGAAAAATTGTTGAGGACAAAAAGATCCGGCAGCGCTCTTGTACCCAGATTCTCCGATAGCCGCGATCGGGCCGCAAGCAGGGTTTCCGCTTCTCCCGCGCTCAGGGCGACACCGATGACAGGATTGTCGATATCCTGAGAAACCTGAGCTCCCAAGCCACCCGCAGCAACCGCGATTCCGATCGGAAACAGCGGGCCGAGCAGAAAGAAAAAGAAGGATTTGGAAAATATGATTGCGGTAAAATCGCGGCGGGCGATGACGAAGGCGGCGCGGATGGTTTCGATCATACTGCGGCGTCCATATCATTGGCTGTGGCATCGGCGTCCATTTTACGGGCAACCGCTTCGCCGGCGATCTGGACAAAGGCATCGTGCAGGCCGGGGCGTTCGATCGACAGGGATTCGATTCCGGCACCGCCTTCTACAAGGGCATGCAGCAAGGGCTCGACGCCGCTTTCCGGCAAAGTGAAATGCCAGTTGTGACCGAGCGGTTTGCAGTCGGCAGGGATCGCTTTGCGCCAGGGGCCATCGAGATTGCGGGTTTCGAGATGGACTTGCGGACGCAGCCGGTCGCGCGCTGCTGAAACCTTGCCTTTAAACGGGATTTTGCCGTCGGCGATAATGGCGATCTCTTCGCACAATCTTTCGGCATGTGCGATCACATGGGTCGAAAAAATAATCGTGACACCTTTGTCGGCCTGATCGCGGATCAACCGCTCCAGCTTGCCCTGGTTCAGCGCGTCCAGTCCGGAGAAAGGCTCGTCGAGAATGATCAGATCGGGGTCGTGCACAAGCGTGCCGAGCAATTGCACCGTCTGGGCCATGCCTTTGGATAGCTGACGGATCTGCTTGTCGGCGGCATCCCCCAGGCCATGATCTTCCATCATCTTGCGTCCACGCTTGCGGCCCTCGGCCAGCGGTAGACCGCGCAGCGCGCCCATGAAGGCAATCGCGTCATAGGCTTTCATTGATTGATAGAGGCCACGCTCTTCGGGAAGATAGCCAACCTGATGCGCTTTTGAAATCGGTTCGGACGATCCGAGCAGAAAACGTTCGCCTTCATCAGGGTCGATTATCCCGAGCAGCATCCGCAAAGTCGTGGTTTTGCCCGCACCATTCGGGCCCAATATGCCGAATATGCTTCCCTTTTTGATCGTCAGGTTAATCCCGTCCACTGCTGTCTCGCCATCAAATCTTTTTTTGATATTGCGAGCTTCTACGGCAAATTCGGAATGGGGCGCGTGCATTTACGGCTTTCATATATGACGGGAGTGTTTGATAGGGACAGCCTATGCCGAATGACAAGTTAAGATTGACCAAAGCGCTGGAAAAAAAGGCGACGGAAGAGGGCTTCTCTGCTGTCGGCATCGCTCCGGCAACGCTTGGACCCCGGACGCAGCAGCGCCTCCAGCAATGGCTCGATGACGGTCGTCAGGGCGATATGCTCTGGATGGTGAACCGGGCGGACGAGCGGTCTGATCCGGCAACTCTTTGGCCCGAGGTGCAGACGGTGATCATGCTGGGCATGAGCTATGCGCCTGCCACCGATCCTTTCGCGCTGGAGGGTGTTTCCGACCACGGTCGTATTTCGGTCTATGCACAGGGCAAGGACTATCATGATGTGGTGAAAGGCGCGCTCAAGCGGACAGCCCGCTGGCTGGTCGAACAGGCGGATTGCGAGGTAAAGGTTTTTGTCGACACCGCGCCGGTGATGGAAAAACCGCTTGCTGCGGCCGCGGGTCTTGGCTGGCAGGGTAAACATACCAATGTTGTCAGTCGCGAGCACGGAAGCTGGTTGTTTTTGGGCGCGATTTACACGACCCTTGATCTGGAGCCTTCAAATCCGGGCAAAGACAGTTGCGGCAGTTGTTCGGCTTGTCAGGACGTCTGTCCGACCGGCGCTTTTCCCGCGCCCTATCAGCTCGATGCGAGAGCCTGTATTTCCTATCTGACAATCGAGCATAAGGGACCGATCCCGCATAAATATCGCAAGGCGATTGGCAACCATATTTATGGCTGTGATGATTGTCTGGCAGTCTGCCCGTGGAATAAATTTGCGAAGGCGGGGGCGGCGAACAAGGCATTCCTGCCGCGCGCGGAGCTGGCGGCTCCGGCACTCGTAGATATATTGGCGCTGGATGATGCCGATTTCCGGCAGGTATTTTCCGGATCACCGATCAAGCGAACCGGCCGCGACAGGATGGTGCGCAACGCCCTTATCGCTGCCGGTAATAGCGGCGATGCAGCATTGGTAGCGCCGGTGCAGGCGCTCCTCAAAGATGAAGATGAAGTGATCAGGGAAGCGGCCGGCTGGGCGCTTGATCAGTTGGCCTCAGCGCAACCTTAACGCATTGACGCAGCTGACCCGGTCGACCGCTGCGCCGTCGCTGCGGCGGGTATCGATATGCGTCACCCGCTGGGTCCCGCCGGATTCCTGGGGGTAAAGGTAGGCGTCGAGGATGCAGGCGCCGCTGGCGAATTGCAGTTTTCGGGCGGGCGGTTCGGAAATGTCGAGCTTGGGAGTGCCGAATAGGCGAGTCAGCTGATCGGCGGTCTTACCCATGACGATATCTAGCCCTGCCACGGAACTGAGCGGTGATCCCGAAACGGCGGGCAGGCCGGTACTTCTGGTCGTAGTCGCCGTCGAGACACAGGCGGCGAGAGCAGGCAGGCTGAGCAATATAAGAAATTTGGCTTTCATGTGGATTGTTCTTTCTTCTTCCCATGCACCAGATGGGTAGCCATAGCGGCTCCCAAAACCGGCGCAAGGAAATTGACGAAGGGTATCGCCAGCAAAAGCGCGGTAATCAATCCAAGGAAAAACCGCTCGACCTTCGGGAGTTTCCAGCCCGCAGCGAGATTGTGGAAATCGCTGGCATGCCGGGCAGCGACCATGTCCTGAAGATCCCGTCCTAGCAAAATGGCGTTGACCGAGAAAAACACAATCGGAACACCGATGCCGGTCACCAGAAGTAAGATATAAAGCGGAGCGGCAAGAATATTATAGCCGAGCGCGCGTCCAGTGGAAGCGAGCCCCATTTTAATGCCGACGACATAGCCCGGCGGTTTGGCGGTTTCCGCTTGTTCCGGATAAAAACGCTGCTCGACCGCTCCGACTATATCATCTGAAAAGATGTTGAGCACGAAAATGGCGACGATCCGGAACAATAGAAGCCCGGTTAATATGGCGATGATTGCTGCACCAGCTGCAGCAGCAAATCCGCCTTCCGTCCAGCCAAGCCAAGCGAACAGCCAGACTAGCCCGAAATAGGCTGCTACGCCGAATAGTCCGAACAACAGGATAGTGAGCAGGATGACCTTCAGCAGGACTGCCAATATCGTCCGGTCGGTGAGTTGAGCAAAAGAACGTGCAAGGGCCTGAAACATTTGCGCTTCATGTCACGATTGCCGGGCCAGCGTCAATTCTGCTTGAAGGCTCCGGGTCAAAGCCGTAACGCACGCGACAGAACGCGAACCGCTCAAAGGGAATTTTATGACCACCGAAGCCCGTTATGATATCGTCGCCATCGGCAATGCAATTGTCGACGTAATCTCTCAAGCAAGCGACGATTTTCTCGACGAGGAGCAGCTGGTCAAAGGCAGCATGGCGCTGATCGATGCCGCTCGCGCTGAAGAATTATACCGTGATATGGGGCCGGCGCGGGAAATTAGCGGTGGTTCGGGTTCAAACACGTTGGCTGGCGCGTCGACCCTGGGTCGCCAGTGCGCGCTCATCGCGCAGGTGGCTGATGACCAGTTGGGCCAAGTGTTCGCCCATGATATTCGGGCGACCGGCATCGATTTTGACGTGCCCCCGCTGGCCAAAGAGCCACCGACTGCGCGTTGCCTGATTTTTGTTACGCCTGACGCACAGCGTACGATGAATACCTTTCTCGGCGCATCGCAATTTCTGCCGCCTGCTGCGGTCGATGCCGATTTGATCGCCAGCGGCGCGATCCTTTATCTCGAAGGCTATCTGTGGGACGCCGACGAACCCAAGGCCGCCATGGCGCTGGGCATCGATATCGCCAAGAAACATGGCCGCAAGGTCGCTTTCACCCTGTCTGACACATTTTGCGTAGACCGGCATCGGGAAGAATTTGCCGGGCTTATCGATGATGGCAAGATTGATATATTGTTCGCCAATGAAGCGGAAATCATGATGCTGGCCGAAACCGAAGATTTTGACGCTGCGGTTGCCCAGACGGCTGCCAAGGTCGAAACTCTGATCGTGACACGCAGTGAACAGGGCGCGATCGCGGTTCGTGATGGCAAGACGACTGCGGTTGCTGCGGAGCCGGTTGATCATATTGTTGACACCACCGGTGCCGGCGACCTTTTTGCAGCGGGCTTCCTGAGCGGTTATATCGAGCAGCGTCCAATGGAAGAATGTCTGACCATCGGTGCGATCGCCGCAGCGGAAGTGATTTCCCATTTTGGTGCTCGTCCGGAAGCGGATCTGAAGGAATTGGTCAGTAAACGGCTGGGGTGATCAGCCCTTCATTTTGAAGAGCTTCCTGTCCTCCGGACCAAAGCCCCATTTCCAGATGACCCAGGCGTAGCTGCCGAGGATCATCGGAATGCCGACGATCAGTTCCGCCCATTCGGGCAGACGGGTGGCGAGATAGCCGACCGCGCTGGCGACGCCGACCGCGATCATCAAGGTCCAGCGCCAGCCGTTGACCGGCGCGTCGAGCAGTTTCGACAGGAAAATTGCTTTCACCACCGACGCATAAGCGAGTGCTACCATCAGCGCTGCCGCGACCGCCGCAGCCTGGAACAATGGTCCCCATTGAAGATAGATGCAGATCTGGATGAAGGCGACGCTGAGCGCTGCTTGCAGCAATAGCATCGACAGCGAGATCAGCAGATTGCGATGACGCGCGATATAGACCAAGGCCGATTCGCTGACCACAGCGGTTGCCGCCACGGCTTCGGCGGCGAGTAGAAATGCCAGTGCGCCGGTCCCGCCGACGAAACCGGGCCCCACCAGTCCCATCACGGCTTCTCCCGGGATCGCTAGTGCCAGCGCAATGCCGATTTGTGCGGCAATGATCCAGTAGCCGACCTGACTGACCTGGCTGGCAATGGCTTTTAAATTGCCTGCCTCGAGATTGCGGGTGATGACAGGACCGAGAATGGGGTCGAAGCTGGTTTTGAGCTTCTGGGGCAGGCTCGCCACTTGCTGGGCGATATAATAGATACCGACGATCGCTGGCGAAGCGAACAGACCGAGGATCGCCAGATCCAGCCGCCGCGATCCCCATTCGGCGGCGTCGGCTGCCGCGAGCGGCATATTGCGCCGAGCGATCTTCGCAATTTTCAGCGGCTCTGGTCGCCAGCCGTGCGGCAGTCCGTAGCTTTTGAACAAGGGCCAGAGCGATGCCAGCAGTGCCGCGACCATCGACACGACATAGGCAATGATCAGGCCGTCGCGGAGCGAATAATAAGAGAAGAGAAAAGCGGCGATACTGATCGTCCAGGGCTCTACAATCGACCGTGCGCGCACTGTCGAGGCAATGTCGTAGCGATAGGCGAGGGCCGCCAGGGAGATGTCCGCACCGACAACGGTGAAGATGACGAGCGGCAGAAACCGGTCCAGGCCGTTGATTTCGCTATTGGGGAACATGATGAACGGGAAGGCAATCAATATGCCCGCCGCAACCGCAGAGGCAAGAAAGCTGACCAGCAGGCCGTCCCAGACCACATGAACATGCGGTCTCTGGGTCTTGCTCAATTGCGCCGCCAGTCCCCGCTTGAGACCGAGGGTTGCAAGTTGTGCCGCAAATTCCACCACCAAGATTGCATAGGCAAATCGTCCCAGCGCATCGGCTCCATAGATACGTCCGGCGATAAAAAGAAACGGCAGGCGCGCGGCGAGGCGCAGCAGAAAACCGAATATATTGGTCCGTCCGCCTTTCGCCAGCGCGGCAATATCGTCCTTGCTCTTGTCAGTTGGCTTGTCGCCTTCCGGTGGCGCTGCACCAGCCGTGCCTGATGGTTCAGGACTGTTCAAATCGCTCTCCGGTTGGCCCGCTTCAGGGATAGCTGTCTATAGCAGTTTCGGAATTTTGTCATCATCATGGCTCGCTGGTCTATCTGCGTTCAGAAACCAGCGGCCTTTTCATGAGTTGGGTGACCACAGACTGAACATCAGCCTCGCCAGCCAGCAACGCGCAAACAGCGTCGACAATGGGCATGTCGACCTGGCGTGCTTTGGCATCCTGCTGCAGAACAGGAGCTGTGGAGGCACCTTCGGCGACCGTGGTCCGGTCGGACAATAATGTTTCGGCCGACTGGCCTTCTCCCAATCCCTTGCCGAGCGAAAAATTGCGCGAACTGGTTGAAGAACAGGTCAGCACGAGATCGCCGAGACCGCACAGGCCGGCGAGCGTATCCGCTCGCGCACCGCGGGCGGCGCCGTAGCGGAGCATTTCTGCAAAGCCGCGGCTGATCAGGGATGCACGGGCATTTTGACCAAGGCCGGCCCCGTCGACCACGCCGCAGCCAATCGCAAGGACATTTTTCACCGCACCGCCGATTTCCGCGCCGACAACATCGTCGGAATAATAGGGCCGGAAGCTTGGTTTGGCGATCAGGGGATTGAGCCGTTCCCACAGGGCTTCGCTTTCGCAAGCCAGCGTCAGGGCAGTCGGCAGGCCTTTCGCCACTTCATGGGCGAAGGTCGGGCCGGACAGGACTGCGAGGTCATTTTCCGGTCGCACGATCTTGGCAACCTCGCTTAACAGTAACCGGCTGCGCGCCTCGATCCCCTTGCAGCACATGATCAGCGCAGCGTCGGAATCGGGCAGAGTCTGCAGGGTGGCGCGTAGATGTTGCGCCGGTGTGACCAGCAACAGCACATCGCAGGCTGCTATTGCGTCTAAATCCTGCGTTGCGCATATGTTGTTGCGGAGCCGATGGCCTGGGAGAAAGGACACATTCTCGTGGGCCCGGTTGATCTGGTCGATAACTTCCGGTTCGCGTGCCCATAGCAGCAGTTCGTCTTGTCCTTCGGACAGGACCTGCGCCAGTGCCGTGCCCCAGGCTCCCGCGCCGATGACGCCTATTTTTGCAGCAGCAGTCATGCTTTAACCCCCGCACCGCGCGCTTTTTCAGCAGTCGGGTCCAGCGGCCAGCGTGGCCGGGCTACAAAATCGAGTGAATCGGTCAGGCCCGCTGCGAATCGCTCGGCACCGGCCCAGGCTATCATCGCGGCATTGTCGGTGCACAACCATTGCGGCGGAGCGGTGAACGCCATGTTATGCTCCCCCGCGACTTGTTCGAGCATCGCGCGGATCGGCGTGTTGGCCGCAACACCCCCCGCAACGACCAGATGGGCGCAACTGCCATGATCGCGAATCGCTTTTTCCAGCCGGTCGCGAAGGCAATCGACCACAGCGTGTTGGAAGGAGGCGGCTATGTCTTCGGGTCTATGCGCGCCATTTTGGTGGGCGCGCACCACCGCGCTTTTGAGCCCGGCGAAAGAGAAATGCGGTTCTTTCGATTTGATCAGGGGACGGGGCAGGGGAACCGCCTCTGGATCACCCTGCCGGGCAAAGGCCTCGACTCTCGGGCCACCCGGATAGCCGAGACCCAATATTTTTGCGGTCTTGTCGAATGCTTCACCCGCCGCATCATCAATCGTGGTTGCCAGCCGCCGATATTGACCAACGCCCTCGACGCGCAATATCTGGCAATGCCCGCCGGACACCAGCATCAGCAGATAGGGAAAGGCCAGATCCGGATTGACCAATCGCGGGGACAGCGCATGGCCTTCCAGATGGTTGACGGCGATCAGCGGCTTGCCCGCGGCCATCGCCAGCGCCTTGCCGGTGACTAGGCCAACCATCACCCCGCCGATCAGGCCGGGGCCTGCGGTGGCGGCGATCGCATCGACTTCGTCGAGCGATTTTCCTGCTTCGTCCAGCGCCGCTGCGATCAGCGGCGTCAGAATTTCGGCATGGGCACGCGCGGCAATTTCCGGAACAACGCCGCCATAGGGAGCATGAGCTGCTTCCTGCCCAGCCAGTTTGTGCGCCAGAATCTCTCGATCAGACGTGACTAGCGCGGCTGCCGTTTCGTCGCAGCTGGATTCAATTCCCAAGATCAGGCTCATGACGCTTTTACTTAGGCGCTCAAGCTATTAGGACAAGCGCTATCATGAGCAAGAACGCCAAAAAAGAGATTCTCGCCGGTCTGGACCGGCCATTGCGTATCGGTACGCGCCAATCCCCGCTGGCGATGGCGCAGGCACAAATGACCGCCAATGCGTTACTATCCATCCATGGCTGGCGACCCGATCAGGTCGAACTGGTGCCGATGGTCGCCAGCGGCGACAAGATATTGGATCGTGCGCTGGCTGACGTCGGTGGCAAGGCATTGTGGACCAAGGAACTGGATCACGCGCTCGGTAATGGCGAAATCGACTGTTCGGTTCACAGCATGAAGGATGTCGAAACCATCCGGCCGGAGGAATTCATTCTCGCGGCGATGCTGGAGCGGGCCGATATCCATGACCGGCTGATCGGAGCGGAGTCGATTGACGCGCTGGCCAATCGAGCCATTGTCGGGACCGCTTCGCCACGCCGCAAGGCCCAGCTTTTGCGGCAGAGACCCGATCTCGACATCCGGCTGATCCGGGGCAATGTGCAGTCCCGGCTGCAGAAAATCGAAGATGGTGAATATGATGCGACCCTGCTCGCCGCAGCCGGTCTGAAACGCCTAGATATGGAGGATGTCGGAAGTGATATCTCCGACGAGATCATGTTGCCCGCGCCAGCGCAGGGCGCGATCGGCGTCGAGGCGCGATCCGACGACCCGCATGTCCGCAAACTGATGCACGCAATATCTTCGACCAACACATTTCGTGCGGTCATTGCCGAACGTCTTTTCCTGAAACAATTGACCGCAGATTGTCATAGCCCGGTTGCGGCGCTGGCAACGATCGAAGGGTCGACCATTCATCTACGGGCAGAGATATTGCTGCCCGACGGATCGGAACATGTCGAAGCAACGTCCAGCTTCGATACCGGCGATGTTTCCGCCCCCGGCATATTGGCCGACAAGCTGCTGGGTCAGGCAAGCGCGGAGCTGAAGGCCGTATTTGGCCGATGACGCTGCCGCTGCTGATCCTCCGGCCACTCGAAGGCGCGCTGCAGACCGAGCGGCGGGCGAAGGGGCTGGGATTGCAGGCCGTTGTCGATCCACTGTTCATCGTCGAGCCGATCATATGGTCTGGCCCGGCGGCGGGGGATTTTGATGCCTTGCTGCTGACCAGTGCCAATGCAGTGACCTATGGCGGAGACCAGCTGGATGTCTATAAACCGCTGCCGGTTCTGACGGTCGGTCAAGCAACGGCCCGGGTCGCAGAAAATGCCGGATTCCATATAGCGGAAACCGGAGATTCCAGTGGCCAGCAGCTTCTCAACCAGTTGGAGACGGATCGATATCGAAGCATATTGTGGCTGGCGGGCGAGCAGCATAGTTTGCTCGATCCCGGCGAGCGGCAACTCGATATCGTTCCGGTGTACCGCTCGCGAGCAATCGCGTTAGGCCAGAAGACCGCGGCTTGTCTGGAAGCGGAAACGGTTATCCTGCTCCACTCGGCCCGCGCGGCAAAGCATCTGGTGACCGAACTTGACCGCTTGCACATAATGCGAGGCCAACATCATGTGGTGGCCTTTTCCGCGAAAGTAGCTGCAGCGGCAGGACAGGGATGGAAGAGCATACAGGTGGCGGACCATCCGGACGACGAGTCTTTACTGTCTCTGGCGACCCGACTATGCCAGAGTGAATGAGATTATTTGGTTCGCCATGAGGCCGGGCCGGGAAGGAAAACCGGAATGAGCCGCGATTATGAAAGGCTTTCGCCGTCGACTGGCAAGAGCAATTTGACGCGTAATGTACTGATTTTGATGGTGGTGGCCTTTATCGGAGGGGCGATTCTGACCGGATGGATTTTGTCCCGCTACAATCCGTTCGACAGCACTTCGGACACGGAAGCTGCTGCAGTTGCCATTGGCGATGGCACAAAAGCAAAGCCTGATCCGGCAACCGCGCTTGCCAACCGTATCGATGCCGACGGTAGCGTCTTGCCGACGCCTGCACAGTCAGCAGGAGCCAGTCCGGCAGCAACCTTGACACCCGATCTGGAGCGCGCGCTTGCTGTGCGCGTTGCCGACCTCGAAGATCGTTTGTCGCGGATCAATGTGCAGGCGCAGGCCGCTTCGGGCAATGCTGCCCGGGCCGAGGGTCTGCTGATCGCCTTTGCCGCGCGTCGTGCGCTCGATCGCGGATCTCCGCTTGGCTATATCGATCCCCAATTGCGGCTTCGTTTCGGCGATGCGCAGCCCAAGGCGGTGACGACTATTATCAACGCCTCCCGCCAGCCGGTGACGCTGGAAGAGCTGTCATCAGGACTGGACGAACTGGGCCCGGCGCTGATGACCGGTTCGAGCGGTGCGGGCTTCTGGGCGGATTTCCAGCGGGAACTGTCCGAACTATTCGTGATCCGCCGGGAAGGTACACCATCCCCGGCGCCGCAACAGCGCTTGATCCGTGCGAAACGCTACGTCGAAACCGGTAATGTCGATGCCGCCATTGCGGAAATCGAGAAATTGTCCGGAGTCGAAAAGGATGAGGAATCCTTGCAATGGATGGAAAAGGCCCGGCGCTATAACGAGGCCAGGCGCGCGCTGGACGTGATTGAAACCGCTGCGATACTCGAGCCGCAGCAATTGCGTACGGCGGAAGGGGAACGAGTGGACCAGCCTTCACCTCTTGCGCCTTCGACCGCGATACCGGCGCCCTAATTTCTCAGGAACAGTTCCGCGAGATCAGCGGGAACGCGAACGGGTCGTCCGCTTGCCCGATCGATAATCGCCCAGTTGGTTTTCGCAGCGACCTTGATCTTGCCATCGGCTCCGGTGAAACTGACATTGCGCCAAAAACGCGCGCCCTTCGGCGGCTCGGAAATCCAGGTTTGTCCGGTCACTGTCTCGCCGACCCCGACGTTGCCGCGATAATCGATCTCGTGGCGGGTCACTACCCAGATATATTGTTCGATGGCTTCTTTCGGTGCGATCGCATTCCAGTGCGCTGTCGCCATATCCTGAATCCAGCGCACCCAGACCGCGTTATTGACATGACCGAGTTCGTCTATGTCGTCGGGTTGAGCGGTGATTGAGAGAGCGAAGGCCGTTTCCGGTGGGTTCACTCCGCCATCCCCATTTGCCAGAGGATGAAGGCGAATTCTTCTGCCGTTTCTTCCAGAGCATTCCAGCGCCCCGACTTGCCGCCATGGCCAGCGCCCATATTCGTCTTGAGCAGCAATATATTATCATCGGTCTTGGTCGCACGCAGCTTGGCAGTCCATTTGGCCGGCTCCCAGTAGGTGACGCGTGGATCATTGAGCCCGCCGGTAATCAGCATCGGCGGATAAGCCTGCGCGCTGACCTGATCATAAGGCGAATAGCTGCGGATATACTCAAAGGCCGCCTTGTCGGTGACCGGATTGCCCCATTCCGGCCATTCCCCGGGGGTCAGCGGCAGGCTTTCGTCCTGCATCGTGTTGAGCACATCGACGAAGGGCACATGGGCCACGACGGCGCCCCATAGTTCGGGGTCACTGTTGACGATCGCGCCCATCAACTCGCCGCCAGCGGAGCCGCCCGAAGCGGTGATCCGGCCCGTGCTCGTATAGTCCTTGGCAATCAGGCCCTTTGCGACATCGACAAAATCGTTGAACGTGTTGGTCCGCTTGGTCAGCTTGCCGTCGAGATACCAGTTGCGGCCCAGATCGTCGCCACCGCGGATATGGGCAATGGCATAGACGAAGCCCCGATCGACCAGACTGAGCCGCGTCGTCGAGAAGCTTGGCGGAACGGCATAGCCATAGGCACCATAAGAATAGAGATGCAGCGGCGCGCTGCCGTCGATTTTGGTATCCTTGCGATAGACGAGCGACACCGGGACCATCGTCCCGTCGCGGACCTCGATCATCAGCCGTTCAGTGACATATTGACTGGCGTCATAGCCGGACGGGATTTCCTGCACCTTGAGCGTTTCGAGCGATTTGTCGTTGAGGTGATAGTCAAAGACCGTGCCCGGCGTGACCATCGAATCATAGCCGAGCCGCAGCTTGTCGACATCATATTCGGGATTGTCGTCCAGTCCGCCGCTATAACTGGCCTCGGGAAAGGCGATACGCTCGACCTTGGCGGGATCGCCATAGGAACGGATTTCAATCTGATCGAGGCCGTTTTCACGACCTTCGGTTACATAGAAATTCTTGAAGGTGCAGACATCCGTGAGATAAAATTCGTCCGATCCGGCGATCAATGTTGTCCAGTTTTCAGGGTCGGCAACCGGCGCTGTGGCTAGCCGGAAATTCACATGGTCATCGTTGGTCAGGATATAAAGAGTGCCGTTATGTTCCTCGACGTCATATTCGCGGCCGGTCTGGCGCGCCGATACCAGTATCGGTTCGGCGAGCGGATTGTCGGTCGGCACCAGCCGTATTTCGCTGGTCTCGTGATCGCCGGTCGAGATGGCGATGTATTTTTCCGAATGGGTCAGGCCAATGCCGACGCGGAAGCCCTCGTCATCTTCGTGATACAGCTCGACATCATCGGCGATATCGGTTCCCAGAGCATGCAGCCGGGCATTATCGGTCCGCCATTGTTCATTGGCGAGACCGTAGAGCAGCATTGTTGAGTCGGCGGACCAGACCAGGCTCGAGAGGGTGCCGGGGATGATGTCGGGCAGCAGTTCTCCGCTGGACAGATCCTTGACCCGCGCTTCGAACCGTTCCGATCCGTTGTCATCATAGGCATAAGCCAGCAAGCGGCCATCTGGCGACACAGATGCTGCGCCGAGCCGGAAATATTCCTTTCCTTCCGCCAACACATTCTCGTCCAGCATCAGCTGGTCTTCGCCGCCCGATACCGCTTTGCGCCAATGCTGGCGATATTGCATGCCTTCCTCGAACTTGCTCCAGTAGAGCCAGTCGCCGTCCTTTTGCGGCACCGAGCTATCGTCTTCCTTGATCCGCGCCTTCATCTCCTGAAACAGCGACTGGGTCAGCGGCTTGCGATCCGCCATATTCTGTTCGAACCACTGATTCTCGGCCTTGAGATAGGCGAGCACATCCTCGTCCTCGACAACCGGATATCGCGCATCTTTCAGCCAGTGCCACGGATCGTTGACGACATATCCGTGCCGCTCGTAGCTGTGAGGACGCTGTTCTGCAAATGGCGCACGAGTCAGGTTTTTGGTCATATTCTCTATATATCTCCGGCCGGATTTAGGTGGCGAATGGGGCCCGGAACCCCTATGTGTTGCACTATAAGCTTATTCAAGGAGTTTGCTCGGCGATGTTGATGTCTACCTATGAAGCCCGTCTCAAAGCGTTACGGGAACAAATGCAAAAAGTCGGCCTCGACGGCTTTGTCGTGCCGATCTGTGACGAGCATATGAGCGAATATGTCGGCGAATATGCGCAAAGGCTCGCTTGGCTCACCGGCTTCGGCGGTTCGGCTGGTTCAGCTATCGTGCTGAAAGACAAGGCGGCGATGTTTATCGACGGCCGCTATGTCGTCCAGGTCCGTGACCAGGTCGACGGAAATCTCTATGAATATGTCAATGTAGCGGATCAGAAGCCGCACGAATGGCTCGCCGCCAATGCCCCGAAAGGCTCGAAAATCGGTTATGACGGCTGGCTACACACCCGCGAATGGGCGGATACGGCCGGCAAGGCGCTGACCAAGACCGGCGCGGAACTGGTTGCCGTGCAAAATAATCCGGTCGATGCGGTCTGGGAAGACCAGCCGCAACGCTCGCCGGACAAGCTGGCGGTCCATAGCGATCAATATGCCGGAAAATCGGCGCGGGACAAAAGAGCGGATGTCGCGACATGGCTCAACGACAAGTGCTATGATGCCACGGTCATCGCCGCGCTGGATTCGGTTGCTTGGTTCTTCAACGTCCGCGGCAAGGATATCGCGAATACGCCGGTAGCTTTGGCTTATGCAATTGTTCGAGCAGACGAAACTGCGACCCTGTTTGTCGCGCCGGAAAAGCTGACCGACGCGGTGCGCGAACATCTTGGCAATCATGTCGAGATTCGCGATTATGACGAACTGGCCGACGCCTTGTCTGATCTGGCTGGCAAAACCGTTGCGGTTGATCCCGAACGTTCGGTTGCCGCCATTTTCGAAGCGCTCGATAAGGCTGGAGCCACAATCGTCAAGGATCGCGATCCGACCATTCTTGCCAAGGCGATCAAGAATGAAGCCGAAATCAACGGCCATAAGGCCGCGCAGAAGCGTGACGGAGCGGCGTTGACCAAATTCCTGCACTGGATGGCACAGGAAGCGCCAAAGGGCGCCCTGGATGAATTGTCGGCTGCTGCCCGGTTGCGCAAGTTTCGCGATGAAAGTCCGGAACTGAAGGATTTGTCCTTCAACACGATTTCTGCCGCGGGCGATCATGGCGCACTGCCGCATTATAGCGTGAACGAAGAAACCAACCAGCCGGTCGCGATGAATTCTCTCTATCTCGTCGACAGCGGCGGGCAATATCTCGACGGCACCACCGATGTGACGCGCGTGGTTGCGGTTGGTGAACCGACCGCAGAAATGCGCAAGCGCTATACGCAGGTCCTACAAGGCCATATTGCCCTCGATCAGGCGATATTTACCAAAGGCACGACCGGCGGGCAGCTCGACATTTTGGCCCGTCAATATCTCTGGGCCGATGGCGTGGACTATGGCCACGGCACCGGCCACGGCGTCGGCAGTTATCTTTCGGTGCACGAAGGACCGCAGCGGATATCCAGCTCCAGTGGCCTGAACGAGCCGCTGCAGCCGGGCATGATCCTGTCCAACGAACCTGGCTATTACAAGGCTGGTGAATTCGGCATCCGGATCGAGAATCTGTTCCTCGTCGAGGAGCGGGAGATCAAAGGCGGCGAGCAGACCATGCTCGGCTTCGAGACGCTGACCTTCGCGCCGCTCGAGCGCAAGCTGATCGAGGTCGATATGTTGTCGCAAAGCCAGCGCCAGTGGGTCGATGACTATCATGCCAAGGTGCGTGCGGTGATTGCGCCGCAGCTGCAATGCGATGCGCTGGAATGGCTGGAGGCCCAAACCGCGCCGCTCTGAACGCGTTGATTGCAAAGCCGGTTGACAGCCAGACGGTGCTGGGGAAAGAGCCAGCGCCATGACAGAACAGAAAAACCCCCGCGACGGCTTTCGCCTGATCACCCCGTTGCGCGTGCGCTATGCCGAATGCGATTTGCAGGGCATCGTCTTCAACGCCCATTATCTGGCCTTTGCCGATGTCGGCATGACCGAATATATGCGGGCGCTAGTAGCGGCAGACCGGCCGCGGGACGAAAACGATATGCTCGGTAGTTTCACGCGCCATTTTGGCGGCGACAACTGGGTGCGCCATGCCGACGTCGATTATCGTGCGTCAGCAAAGGCCGATGATTTGCTCGACATCGCGGTGCGAATCACGCGGTTCGGCCGGACCAGCTATACGTTGCTGGTGTATATTTTGCGCGGGGAAGAATTGCTCAATGTGGTCAAGCTGACCTATGTCTGGTTTGATCCGGCAACCGAACAGGTCGCGCCGGTATCTGCAAAATTTATCGAGGCGGTCAGCGATTTCGAGATTATCAAGCCGGAGCGGGCAGTGGTTAACGCCTAGGACCTGATCTTAGGATTGCTGCTTGCCCTCGGTATCGCCGGGAACCATTTCCTTCGCCTGTGCCTTGCGGAGGCGCAGATTGGCGCGAAGCTGAGCAGCTAATCGCTCGGCTTTCTCCGCTTCCTTGCGTAATTTTTCTGATTTGGACTGGGGTTTTGGCATGGCGCCTGATTGCATTATCCCGTGAAAAACGCAACTCCGCTTGACAAGATCGCAAGCATTTGGTCTTAGCGCCTCGGTTCGGTCGAAACCGCCCGATAGGGCGGCTATCGCCGACGCTTCAAAATGGTCGGCTGCTGTAGCTCAGTGGTAGAGCGCGTCATTGGTAATGACGAGGTCGAGAGTTCAATTCTCTCTAGCAGCACCATTTGTTCAGCTTAGTGGAAATCAATTCCCTACGGGGAGTGCTCTAGCGTGGGAACGCGCTTGGGTATGGCGTGGGTGGTGCCTTGGGAAAACAACCCATTTCATGGTTGTCAGCGCACTGATGGTGGTTGAAGCGATGCAGGGGTCTTACGCCATGCGGTCGTGGGAGCTTACTAGGTTTCAGCTATGCGGTTTCTTCCCAGTTGTTGCCATAACCGAGTGTTTCGGATCGACTAGGTCGGGAGTTCAGTCCTATCTATCAGTAAATTTCTATTTTCGATCCCGGAAGACCGCCCAGTACCTAGAGAACGCGCAGGCTATAGGCACGCCCTGAATGAAATCTTTTCTGTGGTGTTATTAATGCGATTAATCCAAAAACACCGAGTGCCGAAATCGCCAGAACGAACACTAAAACTGGCTATGCCCACGTCGATTTTTCTCGCCGCGTCGGGGTGGCGGTCTATGAGTAGTCTCAAGATCGCTTCGTCATCGGTCGAGACTTTATCGCCGAGATCATACCGATAAAGAATCTCTTGGAAAAATGCTACTGCATCTCCCTTTTTGGCGAGGTGGTGCTCACCAATTGTAACAGGTTTTGCAGGCATAACTATTTTCCAGCTTCATTTTCCAGTGCGACCTTGTCTAAAATCTCTTTTCTGATGAGGTTAGGAATATTCATGCCCTCAAAAAAGGGCGCGTAACGTCTAATCCAAGTAACACAGCCAGCTCTGTCTAAGTCATCTTGAGCAATCTTCTTATAGAGTTCAACAGCAGACATTCTAGAAAGGCCAAGTTCTATAAGAGAAAGCAATGTCTTGCTTGATACACCAAATTCGGGCGCTACGCCAATATCGAAATCATCATCGATCAGATCAGACCTTCCAATTTCCATTAGGTGATGTTTCAAAGGCTTTGCTTCCAATTTGATGTATGTATCAAATTGGAAGCAAAGCCTTTGAAACCCGAGTTGAATTGGCTCAGAAGCTGAAGACCGAGATCACGCGCTCGCACATCCGTAAAGGGGTAGTAAGCGGAAAGACCGCTTGCCGTATCAATGGATTATATACAATTCACATTTCACTAATGGCGGCGCGACCGCGCTCCCGCCCGAGATGGATGCCCACTGGAATGCAGATTGCTATCAGGCCCAGCATAGAAACGCCGCTAATCGGATCGGCGGCAATGAAGGCGATCAGAAGCAACACGCTGATCACAAGAGCCAACGCTGGCAGGACCGGATGGCCGACCGCGCGGAACGGCCTGGGTAGATCGGGCTGGCTGCGGCGGAGGGCGAAGAAGGCGGCAAAGTAGAGAGAACTGGCGAAGATCGACAGCGCCCCTGTCAGCTTGAACACGAAGATGAAGCCACCAGACCATATCAGCGGAAAGGCAATCAACGCCGATATGGCCAATGCCACAGTGGGGGTGCCACCGCGATTGACGCGCGTCGCGGACTGAAGGAACAGCCCATCGCGCGCCATCGCGAACAGGATGCGCGGCGTCGGCATCACAATCGAATTGAGCGTGACCAGCGCCATGATTGTCGCGATCAGAGCCACAACGATATTGCCTGTCCGCCCGAATACTTGCTCAATCACCAGCGCCATCGGCAATTCGGACGCGCGCAATCCAGCTATGTCGAGCGCCTTGAAGAGGCTGAGATTGACCAGCAAATACACAGCGATAATGACGAATACCGAGGTGAACAGCGCGCGCGGGATGTTCCTGCCGGGGTTCTTGTCCTCTTCGGAAAAGTAGATTGGTCCGAACCAGCCGTCATACGCGCCGAGGATGATCTGGAGCGCGGTTACGATAGCGATGAAACCGGCAACGCCACCGGGCATTGCCGGGACATAGGCCGCCGACGACGAAGATGGTGCGGCGACCGGATCGATCAAGAACGCGATCCCCACGACGGCGCATAACAAACCGAGTTTGATGGCCGTGCCGATAATCTGCATCCACTTCCCCTCGCGGACGCCCACCCAATTAGCCGCCGTCACCGCGAGCAGGATTGCCGATGCCGCCCATGGCACATGCGCGGCAACCCACGGGTTGATGGTGCCGATAAAATCGGCGCAGGCAATTGCCACTGCAGTCGTCCCCGCCACATTCGCCAGCCAGTTGGTCCATCCCGACAGCAGCCCCATCGTATTCCCGAACGCGGCATGGACCGCGACATAATGCCCGCCCGCCTTCGGAAGCGCCGCACCAAGTTCGGCAGTGACGTTGGCCGCCAACAGAATAAACAGCCCCGCCACCGCCCACAGCGTCATCGCAATCCAGAATACAGGCACCTCGTTCACGATCACGCCCGGCGCGCGCATGATCCCCGTTCCGATAACCCCACCAACAGAAATGGCCAGCGCAAAGGGCAAGCCGAGACTCTTTTGGAGGTGGTTTTGGGTAAGTTGTGGTTGTGTCATGCGGGTTGCTCCAGAAGGTCGGGAGATGGCTCAGCGGCCACGGTCTTCTCCAACGCCCGCGTCAGCATGGGACCGAATGCGAAATACAGCGCGGCGCCCACCCAGCAGGCGGCAGCATTGAGTGCCCAGAACAGGGCGGGGTCCATCGTCTCGTAAAAGCGCGAAAAATAGCCAGCGATGATTGAGCTGAAGAATACGACCAGATAAGCCGCCGCCATCATTCGCGCGGCAATTTGGCGCGGGGCATAGCGCGCCATGATCGCCAGCCACGTTGGCCATGACCAAGTGAAGCCGACGCCCGTGATGAAATAGGAGAGCACCGGAAAGACGATGTTTACCGAACCCGGTGCCTGAACCGCTGATCCAATGGCTAGCAGCATCGTGCCCACTCCATAGAGCAGACCCCCAACAACCATCTTATTATTGTCGCTCTGCTCTTTCCAACGCTTTGCCTGCCAGCGCCAAAAGCCAATCGCCGCAAAAGCGCCGAGGACCGTGCCGAAGGAGTTGATCGAGACGAACCATGCCACCGGCACCGGCCCAAACGGCGTTTGCAAATCGACTGCCGCGTCGATCCAGACCATACCCATATTAAACTGCTGGTCATAACCCGGCCCCAGAAGCACTTGGAATACCAGAAAGATCATCAATATACCGACGCTGCGCCAATCGGCCTTTGTGAGTTTGACAGATACGGCAGCCGTGCGCGTCGAATGCAGTTCTTCGGGAAGATGTGGCAGCCCCTTCAGATATACGCCAAGCGCCATCAGCATCAACAATCCGGCGGTGCTAAACCCGACATGCCAGCCATAGATTTGCGCCAGCAATCCGCACGCGAGCGGACCACCAATGGCACCGATATTGATACCGGTGCTGAAGATGACAAAACCCTGTGCCGGGCGTTCATCGCCCTTTGGATAAAGCTGCCCAACCTGCGATGCGATATTGCCTTTGAGCGCGCCAGAACCGAGGGTCAGCAAACCCAGAGCGATCAGAAAACTCTGATCCAGCGCCATCGCCGCATGGCCCGCCGTCATCAGCAGCACGCCGATAATCACGGTTCGCTTCGCACCTAGCCACCGGTCGGAAACCCAGCCGCCAATCAAGGGCGTGAAATAGACCAGCCCAGCATAAAGCCCAAAGGTCTGCCCCGCGAGCGCGAGCGGCGACAGCGGGCCATATGCCCCCTCCAGCATGGAGCGATACCAGCCTATCCCCGCGATATTCTCGATATGGCCTGGCAGGAACAATTCCTGCGTCATATACAGCACCAGGAGCGACTGCATCCCGTAAAAGGAAAACCGCTCCCACGCCTCTGTGAATGATAAATACGCAAGCCCGCGCGGGTGGCCGAGAAATGTGGTGTCGGTTTGAGCGCCCGTTAAAGCAGCTTCACCCATAGAAAAATCTCTCTTCAACAATCTGCCCATCGCGCACGATGTAGGTGGCGATTTCGCTGAATGGTTCGCGTTTGCCGGTGGCGCGGCCATTGGTGAGGCGTGTGATTTCCATGTCGATGAATAATGCGAATTGGTCGCCGGTGATGAACGGGCCATCAATCAGCACTTCGCTCATCGCATTGTCGTCAAGCCAGCGCTTCAATCTGGCAAGGGCGGCTGGCTTACCGTTTGCGACGGCTGGATCATTTGATCCGGATTTGGCTGGTTCAAGCGCGACAATATCGCTCGCCCAATATCGCTCCGCGGCGGTCAGCGTCTTGCCTGCTGCCATCAAAGCCGCATAATCTCTCGCAATTTCGGCAAGGCTTTGCATGGGAGACTCTCCGGCGTCTGGAAGGGATAGCCCGGCGGATGGCAGGTCGCAAAACCATCCGCCGGACTAGTTTTAGTCCCGGCGGATCGTATGAAGGGTCACATCATCCGCCGAGGCCAAGCTTTAAAGCTATCGGATTGTCGCTTCCTGCAGTGTCATTGAACCTTTGACCGTCCGGAATTTTGCCCGATTGCCGGATTCTGCATCCAGCTGCGCGTTGGTTCTTTTGTCAAAAGCTTCCCATTCCTTGTTACGCTTTTCACTTTCGGCTCCGCTCGGCCAATAGGGATAGGTCTGCGTCAGATACATATTTGGCTCGCCATCGCGTGCATCGACATTGAAGTAGATTTTATAATCGCTGATCCAGCCCTTGGACTTAGCAAAGTCCTGATTTTTCTTCCATTCACTTGCTAGATATTTGGCATAGGCCACCGTTCCACCATCCTGAATATAGATGCCAGTCATGGTCGTGTAATCACCGGCCACTAGCGGAAAATCATCTGCCATTGCGGGCGTGGATAGCGCGAGCGGCGCGGCAACGATTATGGCGGTGGCCATCATCATCCTTTTCATCAGTTTCATTCGTCTTCTCCTGTTAATTGCCGCCCCGGTATTGGGGCAGCGTCCGCAAAAATCGGTTTCCTAATTAGAGCCATATGAAGTCCGCTAATTGAACCATCCGGCCGTCATCGCCCCGCGAATGGGAGAGACTTCTCCGGCCATGTCGATTTTCAAAATATCCGCTGCGCTTTCTCCGCCGCGCAGCCGGGCCAGCCAGTCGTCTGGGTCATATTCTACTCCAACCGGATTATCCGCTATCTGTTCGCCTTTAAAATAGGCGGTGCATTCTTCTTTGGTGGCAAAGCAATCGACGGCAAATTCCATTTGATTGTCATCGGGGTCGGCATAATAGAGCGATGCGCTCATCCCGTGATTCACCGCCCAATATGGCGTGATGCCATCGGCCTTCAGTTCGGCATAATTTTCCAGCAATGCGGAAAGCGAGGGCATGTCCCACGCCACATGATCGACCCCGATCATCCCGCGATCATTGGGATCATTCTCGCCCGGACGGATCACGCCAAGATCGGCAAAAGCGAAACGGTGATGCTCGTGGTCAAATGTGAGGAAGGCCAGCGCCGGGTTTTGATATTGCACCGTCGCATTGAATACCTTGGCATACCACGCCAACATCACTTCAAAACGGCGGGTGCGGTAAACGACATGGGCGAGCTGGGTTGGTGATGTGGGCATTGCTGATTTCCTAATCAGGCAAGCGGCATCAGAATGAGGCTGGCGGCGATACCGTTGGCTACGATGAAATGCTTCATTTGCGTTCTCCCTATCTTCAGGCACAGTTCTCCCGGCTGCGGAAACGGTGGTTGCCGGTTCCGTTCAAATCACCAGTTATGTCTGCTATCTCAGTGCGCTATAGATGCGCCCAAATGTAACTTTGGGTCAACGGCGCTACCGTCAATAAAGCGTCAATAAAGCGTCAGTTTAGTTGGAAGAAGTCGAATTTTCTGTTTTTGGCCAGACCCGGCCCATCGCCGAGACACACCCTTCCCGGGTAAGCCAGTCCGGAAGCATATGTTCCCACTTTTCGATTTCGGCTGTATAATCTTCAAGGGTCAGGTGCGGCAAGATTGCCAGGCACTTGTCTATCGCCTTACGCGCCTCCTCATCGCGTTTCAGAAGCGCAAGCCATGCGGCACCATGCAAATGGGGCGAATAATAATTCGGATTGCGCTCGCTGGCTTCTCGATGGGCCGCTGCCGCTTTATCCAATCTGCCGAGTTTGACCTCACATATGGCGCGGTAGGCCGCCCATACGGAGAATCGCGGATGATGCGGTGCCCTCCGTTCGGCAGCACGGATCATGTCGAGACCTGTCTCGTCCCGATATAGCATGCATTTCTGCCACCCGAGGACAGCCAGCGCGTGCGGATTATTGGGATTGATCTCAAGCGACCGGGTTAGATAGTGAATGGCAGATTGCGGATCGACCAGCATTGCAGGAACAATGCCGGCGGCCATCAGGACATCGGGATCATTGGGCGCCATTGCCAATGCTCTTTCTATCAGTCTGCATGCCTCGGCTTGTGTTGCAGCAGGAGTATGGGTCCATCGATTGACGACATTCTGGACAAGCTGGACCGCAAGCGACCCTCTTGCCACTGCGTTGGCTGGTTCACGCTCAATCAAATCGCGAAAATGCTCGACAATTTTGCTGGCTCGGCTTTCGGAATAGAGCGCACGAAGCATCTCGATCGATTGCACACCTTCAAATCCGTTGATATTGCTTTGGCCGCGCAGATGGGCTGTGGATGCTCCGTCAATCTGGATTTCACTCAAAATCGGAGTCGAAAGATCGAGCATGAAATCGTCGAGCCGAGCATAGAACTGGTCTATGTCCTCATCGAACCGCCATGACAAAATATGCGCATTGGTCGAAACATTAACCAAGCCGATACGCAAAACCAACCGATCCGCGCGGCATACGAGTGATCCGGACACAATATAATGGACGTTCAGTGATCGCCCGACTTCTGCAGGACTGGACTGCTCCAGCTTGCTCCTGAGACCGGCATCAAAGGCGGCAACGCTGAGGTGCGGAGCGCGGGATAGCATGGAAACGAGATCTCGACTGACATCATCAGCCAGCAAATTTTCGTCCTTTGCACCCGCGCTTTCGAGCGGAATGACACCAACCGAATAGCTCGCTGGTTCTTTTAATGCTGACCCATTATTGACGGTGCCGGATGTCCGTCCATCGGTTTCGTCGATTGCATCAGCAGAGGGATAACGCACTGACCAAGAATTCAGCAATTGCGCATGATCCACCAAATCGTCGTTTCGTTCTAACGCTGACAAGGCTTTCGAAACCGCACTTTGTAGCCGCAACTCGATTTGACGGCGATGGCTATCCAGCCAATTCCCAAAATCGTCGCCAAAATGCATCTGATCCAATAATGGCTGCGCTCCGATAGATATAAGCAGGTTCGTGGCCTCAAGATATTGTTGCTTGGCGAGAGCGGTCTCAAAAACTGCGAGATCGCTTGTGACGGCTTTGACATTCAAACTGATCCGGGATCGAGAAATACTCAAAAGGTCGCAATCTGCTACAGCCAGCAATTTACCCAAATCCAACAAACATTGCCGTAAACTCGCTCGCGCTTGTGCCTCAAAACGTCCCGGCCACAAAATTTTGCTAAGATGGTCACGGTCAATTGGTTCCTCGGGTGCCAGACAAAGCATCGCGAGCAGAGCCCGTGCGCGCCGATTGGAGATGACTATTTCCGCGCCGTCAGGTGCCAGTAACTGGAAGCTGCCAAAAAGCGAAACGCGCACCGCTGCCAATGGCGTCAACAATATATCTTGCTTCGTTTCGAAACCCAACACGTTATGCCCCCAGCAATATTGCGACTTTAACGTGAAATGGTTCCGGTGCAATCATTGAATGAACAGCTATGGCGCCTCTTGTTTATGAGAATATAAATTAGGCAAATTAGAAGAATGGCAGCTATCAGGCCATGCTGCTGGGCTCCATAATGTCCACAATTGGGGCGGAAGCTGACCAGCCGTTTTTATTTTCCATGCAATCAGTTCCAACCACCGGAACTGGGTGGGAGGCGGACATCGAAGTGCCCAATCGCAATATACCCGACAAGAAGTCGAAATAGAAGAACGGACTGACTTAATTTTTTGGTAGAGACCTTGGTATTCCTAAGCAAAATTGCCTCAACTCTCAATACGATGCGTTTACTTTAAAAGTGCAACGTAAGTGCAAATCGGCGCTTTCTTGAGGCAGATATGCCCTTAGCGCGGGCTCTCCCCAATCGTGCCTTCGCACTTTTCATATTCCTGAATTGCTGCACTCCGCAAAGCTGATGGCGTTGAAAGAGAGATTATCTCTGTACCATTGTGAGCTGCCGCTGTGACGGTGGGACTAGCCAGAAGTGCTTCGACTTGGTCGCGCGAGATCTGTTTATTCAAAATAAATGCGCCGGCAGCTGGGTTGGTAAGGCCCATTTTAGGTATTGTGATGTTGGACCTTGCAGCGCCGTTACTCATATCGAAACGAATATCGAAATTGCCCTGTCGGTAGCCGGGGTAATTCGGAACGATAACCGTGAGGAGTGGTGCGCCGAACCGGTCATAGTTGATGCTAATGGCGCTCATACCCTGTTCGTCACGAAACTGGCGTATTGAACACGCTCGGCCCCCTGATTTAATCACCTGAACCATATAATTGCCGCTGAGGGATTGGAACAAGATTTCTTCGCCACTCTGAGCCTGTACAGCCACGACGGGGAAGCTTATTGCGAGAAGAGCTGTAGTAACACCGGAAGCGATGAATAGCGAAGTCTTCAATTTAGCGAACATGATAGTCTTAACCCCGAATAACTAATAATTTTGAATTGTTACTCCTCCCCTAATAGTTCGCCCCGATGGGCGGACAAGTTACAAATTGCGTCATGTTTGGCGCACCTTTCCCAACCCATAAGATGCGCCGCAGTTCAAATCTGATTGGTGAAATGCACTTGGCCATTGGCAAGATAAGTTGCTGGTCAGCATGATGCCGGATATGGCCTATCATGTGCTTTTAGATCGCGTACCCACTTACCCCGAAGACGTTTAAGAAAAAATCCAGACATCGTCCGCAATTGGGGCGGAAGCGGAAGGTCCGCTTTCCACCGCCCAGCGTCCAATAGCGGCCATTCTGCCAACGGCCCAATTGCCGCCGGTCTGAAATGCGCCCATAAGCAGACGTTGGCTTAGTAGCTGCATCTCCCCGAAAGCGGCCGTTAAACTTCAGTCAACTCGTAAGAAAGTTGGGTGAGAACCGGATCTTCACCAAATTCAACACATCAAAAACCCAGCGGAACAATTTGGGATATAGTGTCGTCCAAGGAGTCGGAAAAGGCGGCTGTACTTTGTAACGCATTGTTGATCGGGCCATTAGCTGCTTATTGTCAGAATCATGACCGTCCTTATACCCGTGCTGGGAGACCAGCTTTCACCGAGCCTGCCGACATTGACCGAGGCTGACCGAGAAAATTCGGTCATTTTGATGATGGAGGTGATGGAAGAAGCTAGTTATGTACCTCATCATCCCAAGAAGATTGCCTTCATCTTTTCCGCGATGCGCCACTATGCCGAAGAACTGCGGGACCAAGGTTGGATGGTTGATTATGTACCGCTGGACGATGAAGGCAATTCAGGAAATTTCACCGGCGAGGTGAAGCGCGCCGTCTCTCGTCATCAAGCCACGGCCGTGCATATCACCGAAGCTTCGGAATATCGCGTCATGGAGATGATTGACGGCTGGAAACAGGCGTTCGACGTTCCGGTTACCATCCACCCTGATAACCGCTTTATTTGCGACCACTCGACATTCGACAAATGGGCGAAGGGCCGCAAGACTTTTCGCATGGAGAATTTCTATCGCGACAGGCGCAAAAGCACCGGATTGCTAATGGATGGCGACGAGCCGGAAGGCGGATCGTGGAACTATGACAGCGATAATCGAAAACCGGCGAAAGAGGATGCTTCAATGCCACAGCCGCTGCGTTTCGAACCGGATGAAATAACACGCGAGGTTCTGACCCTTGTCGGTGAACGGTTCTCCGATAATTTCGGATCTCTTGATGACTATTGGTTCGGCGCAACGCGGGCTGATGCCGAACAAGCCTTCGATGCCTTCATCGAGCGCGCCCTTGCTTGTTTTGGCGACTATCAGGACGCCATGCTGGCGGATCAGAAATTTCTCTTTCATGCGCTGATTTCGGTCTACCTGAACGTTGGACTACTTGATCCGCTTGCGATTTGCCGCCGCGTCGAGGATGAATATTACAAAGGCCGCGCGCCGCTCAACGCAGCGGAAGGTTTCATCCGCCAGATTATTGGCTGGCGAGAATATGTTCGCGGCATTTATTGGCGGGAGATGCCGGGATATGAAGAGCAAAACGCACTAGCGGCCGATCGTGATCTGCCCGGCTTTTACTGGTCCGGCGAAACCGATATGGCCTGTATGAAAGCCTGCATCACCCAGACCCGTGATGAAGCTTATGCCCACCATATCCAGCGCCTGATGGTCACCGGCAATTTTGCATTGATCGCGGGCATCGATCCGAAGCAACTGCATATCTGGTATCTCTCAGTCTACGCCGATGCGTTCGAATGGGTCGAGCTTCCGAACACCTTGGGTATGAGCCAGTTTGGCGATGGTGGTCTGCTGGCCTCCAAACCCTATGCGTCCAGCGGATCCTATATAGACAAGATGAGCGATTACTGCAAAAATTGCAGCTACTCCGTGAGCAAGAAAGAGGGCAAGGACGCCTGCCCTTTCAACTATCTCTACTGGGATTTTGTCGGCCGGCATGCAGAGCGTTTTCGCAGCAATCCGCGTATGGCGATGATGGTCAGCAGCTATGGAAAGTTCAGCGACGACAAGAAGGCACAAATCGACGCGGATGCACGGCGCTTTCTGGACAATCTGGACTAGCGTTTCCGCCGGCACTCATCCGAGCAATAGCGAACATTCTCCCAGTCACGCGCCCATTTCTTCCGCCACGCGAACGGCCGGCGACAGGCTTCGCAGGTTTTGGCCGGCAGGTCGGCTTTCTTTCGCATCTTTGGCATGGCTCAGCTTTCCGGAACCAGACCGTCAGCTACGTCGCTGGTAAAATGTTCCGCTACCAGGCCTCGAATATCTATTCTGGCTTTCAAGCGCGCCGCGAGCAACGCCATGCCGCTGATTTTGCGCTGAACAAAAAGCAAATCGGTGGGCGGGATATGCCATGCTGCACGGTCCGCTGCCACATCCATGCCCTGATCGCGCAAGATGTTCACAAACCCCCGGTCTCCGAAATCGAACATGCCGGGCCGGTTTAATTCTCCGACGATGACATCGATCATCGCATCAATCCGGTCCCGGTGCCGCGCGACCGCTGCCGCGCCGACAAAGCCGGTTGCTACCGATTCTTCCCGCACCGTGTCACGATCACCATTGAGGGCGGCGGTTATCAGCCGCCGATATCCGGCGGCTATTTTCGCATCGACCTGTCTGGTTGCGCCAAAGTCGAGCAGCACCAGCTGGCGCGTATCCGGCTGATAGCGGTAATTGGCGAAATTGGGGTCCGACTGGACGATCCCGAATTCAAACAATTCTCGCATAACCAGCTTAAACAACAAATGCATGGCTACGTCACGGGTCTCCTGCGGTGCGTCCACAAGGGTCTCGATCGCCTTGCCCTCGACAAAGCTCATTGCCAGAACCTGATCCGTGGTAAATTCATTGTCGAGAACGGGAATGACATAATCGGGTGAATTGACCAGCAACTCTCCAAACAAGGCCAGATATCGACCTTCCCGGACATAATCAGCTTCCTCGCGAAGCTGTTTCTTGGCCTCTGCCAGTAGCGGTGCAATATCCAATTCACGCGGCAGGAGATTCGAAACCCGTAATAACGTCGCGACATTATCGACGTCGGCATCAATGCTTTCCCTCACACCCGGATATTGAACCTTTATCGCAAGGTCCCGACCGTCCGGCGTCATTGCCCTGTGGACCTGACCAATGGATGCCGCCGCAATCGGTGTTGCGCCAAATCGGGCAAAGCGCTGGCGCCAGTCCTGCCCCCATTGCTGAGCCAGAACCTGCTGCAATTGCCGTGGCGGCATCCGGTGGGCGTTATCACGCAGCCGCGCCATGATTTCAGCCAGTTCCGGAGGAAGCATATCTCCGGCATCCATCGAGATCATTTGGCCGAGTTTCATCGCAGCCCCGCGCAAATGCGACAGTCGGTCTGCAACTCTGGCCACGTTGCCAGGTGTGAGCATCATATCACGCATGGCGGGACGTTCCCCGTCGGCCAATCTTCTAGCACCTTCGGCAATCATTCCGCCTGCGACACCACTGGCCAGACGCCCGAATTGGCCAAGACGGGATAATCTGCCGCGCGGGACGGTGCGGTCTTTTTGTTTCTTGCTATTGTCAGTCATGCTTTTACCACCCCCGGCTTCCCGGCACACCTTTGAACGGGCCGGCCAGTTTGCTGGTTATCCAGCCACCGTAGAAATCACCGGGCTGCGGAGTCACGATCTCACCGTCAACGCGACACCGGTCGAAGGGACCGGCATAAAAGGCAATATGATCCCGCAGAATTGAAAAGTCCGCACTAGGGCTGGGATAGCTCCAGCCGATGCGCGGCAGTATAGTTTTACCAACAACCACATCCAAATAGACTGCGGCGCCTTTCCACTCGCAATAGGAGCTTCCTTCCGCCCTTCGCAGCAGGCCGGAGCCAATGTCCGATAACGGAATATAATAGGTGGGCGGATGACTGGTTTCGAGCGTGCGAACGCTTGCGCGCGTGTCGGCCACAACCTGTCCTTGATGCTCGATGGTGATCCGCGCGGGACATGGCTCGGCGAGCGCCGGACGGGGGTAGTTCCAGACGCTCTCCTGTCCCGGTCCGATCGGATCTGGTCGAGGCCTCATGGCTTCAGCCGCCCGCTGGCATAGCGCTGCAGTCGCGGACGAATGCGCAAGAATAACCGATAAGCAGATTCGAGCATGGGCAAAACCCCTGGGAACCGAGCCGCAATGCCCAGCGGGCGCAAAAGCGCCACCGCTCGCCACATCGCGGCAAAAGCGGCCGCACCCGACAGCAGGATGTCATTTTCCCGGGCGTGAAAGCGGTCGAGCATGACTTTACGATCGAGAGGGCAGGATATATCGGGCGATGTCAGGTCGACAAACCGGATGGCATCCTTCTTGTCGAGCCGCCGAAAAAATGCGATCTCCCGAAGACATAGCGGGCATCCGCCATCATACCAGACTGCAACCTTGTTCATATTTTCCTACTCGTCCATTGGGACATATTGCGAAATCCAATACTCTTCGGAAAACCTAGGGTTCTGATAGCTTGGAGAACCGATATCTTATGGTTCCCTATGCGAACATATTCCTCGCAAGACCATACGGCTGAAAGACCTATGTTATGAAAATTGCTATTGTTGGTTCAGGCCTTTCCGGGCTCGCCTGCGCGGACCATTTGGTCGCGGCCGGACATCAGGCTTGCCTGTTTGACAAGGCCCGCGGACCCGGAGGACGCATGTCGACGCGGCGGGCAGACACTGCCGTCGGCCAGGTAAGCCTCGATCATGGTGCCCAATATTTCACCGCCCGCGATCCGGCATTTCAGACCGTGGTAAAGCAATGGCAGGAGTCCGGTACAGCGGCGCTTTGGGCTGCTGCGGGTCCGGACGCCTGGGTTGGCGTGCCCGCCATGAACGCGCCGATCAAGGCGCTCGCGGCGCGTCATGATGTCGCATGGTCCATGCGTATAGACGGGTTGGTAAAACAAGGGGACAGCTGGCAGCTGGCGAGCGAGGAACACATTATCGAGGCGCTATTCGACGCCGTCATTTTGGCGATACCGGCGGAGCAGGCGGCGTCTTTGCTGGAACCGTGGGAACACGATTTTCAGGCGCTGGCCGAAAAAACGGTTTCCGCTCCCTGCTGGACCTTGATGCTGGCCTACGCCAATCCGGTAAATACAAGCAGAGCAACTTTGCGTGACGATATCGTCATTGGTTGGGCCGCACGCAATTCGGACAAGCCTGGCCGCACAGGACCGGATAGCTGGGTCATACAGGCATCTCCGGATTGGTCGATCGAACATTTGGAAGATAGTCCGCAACAGATTGTCGCGGCACTATCCGATCGCTTTTCTGAACTGCTGGGCATAACTCTTCCCGATCCGTTGATCGCGTCCGCCCACCGATGGCGCTATGCACGTTCGGGTAAAACGGATCATAGCGCGCTCTACAATGGTGATCTGAAGATCGGCGTTTGCGGAGACTGGCTGATCGGACCGAGAGTAGAATGTGCGTGGCAGTCCGGAACGGCGCTCGCAAAAATGGTTCTGGCTTAAAGCGCTGCCAAGGCGAGCGTTGTCAATCCCAGTCCGGTCGACAATATAATCCGCAAGCGGAGCATCCAGTCTGGCATCATGCCGAGCCAATTGAGCCTAAAATCAACCGACAGGGCAACAATGATAGCGATGCCGAGAAACGCCAGCGACGGGCCGGGCCAAGTTGAACCGATCATCCATGGTATGCCGCTGACTAGAGCCAGCAAGCTTGGCAATACTGCGACGCCATAAATCCATTGGGGTGCTTTGGGAGCGGCGACGGCCAAGCCCCACCAAAACCCGCCTAGAAAGCTGAAAATCACAGCGGCATATAAAAACGCACCGCTCAAGGCGATAAAGCGGATTTTGCCGTCAAATGCTGCAACAATAGCGAAGAGTTGTGGCAATAATCCGGCCAGCCCCAGAATCTGCGCGCGCGAAGAAAGTGTTTTTTGCACGATACTCCTAATTCGAAGGTCTGCGTTTAATAAGCGGTGGTCGAAAAATCCAAGGTGCTTTGGACGTCGTTGAAATAAAATAGCCGCCGCTACTGGAACACGAGTAGCGGCGGCAGAGGGTACCCATCGAAGAGGGAAAAAATGGGATACCCTCGAAGGTTTATTCAGTCAGGGCATCAGGACCGTGTCAATCACGTGGATAACCCCGTTAGATGTCTTGATATCGGCTTTCACCACGTTGGCGTTGTCAACTTTGACGCCATTGGTTCCGTCTACCGAAACAGTTGTTCCCTGCACGGTGGCAGCCTCGATTTGTTTGCCTGCCAAGCTCTTGGAATAGACCTTACCTGACAAGACGTGATACGTCAGGATCGATACGAGCTGGTCCTTATTTTCGGGCTTCAGAAGCGTCTCTACTGTCCCGGCCGGAAGTTTTGCGAAAGCTTCGTCGGTGGGCGCAAACAGGGTGAAAGGGCCATCGCTACGCAGTGTTGATTCCAGACCGGCGGCCTGCACTGCTGCGGTGAGCGTTTTGAATGATCCGGCAGCGATGGCGGTATCAACAATGTCCGCCGACGGGATCTCGGCGTGGTGTTTTGCCGATGCTGCAGTTACCGGCGTCAATGCAATTGCGAAAAGCGTCATGGACGTGATGGCAGCGGCCGACGCGCTGGCCAAGACTTTGGATATGGTCATAATAGTTCCTTTATGTGGTTGTTCAGTCGATTGTCCCCAAGTCTACGGCTGGCCTGCCCAACTGGATCAGTTTTTGTGAAGATTTTTTTCAAGCGGATTTGATCCGTATAGTCAGCAAAAAAACTTGCCCGAATGATGATCCAAAACCAGCGCTTGACCGTATCACCGTTATTGGAGATTGAGATGCGTGACCACCTGCAACGTGAAACGGCTACAAAAGGTTCGGACAATTTGTCCGCTGGGTCCGCTATCGTGAAGGCTTTGCCGGGACGACAGATTAAGGACGCCGCTCTGATGCAGCGCGTTAGCGGATCGCGTGACCGCGAAGCGCTAGAAGAAATCGCGATCCATTATGCCCCGCGTCTGAAGGCTTGGCTAATGTATCGTGGGGAGCAATCATCCACGGCAGAAGACATCGTTCAGGACGTACTGGTATCGGTGTGGACGAAGGCAAATCAGTTCAATCCCATCAAGGGCGCTTTCTCGTCATGGATATTCCGTATGGTTCGCAACGCTTGGATAGACCACAAACGCAAAAATGACCGCATGCAGCCGACAGCGCCGGACATCGTTTCGACGATGGCCGATGCTCCGGTAGCAGCTGCCGATGTGAGTTATGACCAGTCGCAGTCGGCACAGGCAGTGCAGGCTGAACTGGCAAAGCTGCCGATTGAGCAGAAACAGATATTGCATCTCGCCTTTTTTGAAGGCCTCTCACACAGCCAGATCGCGGAGCGAACCGGTTTGGCGCTGGGTACAGTGAAGAGCCGTATCCGGGTGCCGCTCAAGAATATGAAATCAAAATTAGAGAATTTTCGCGGAGTTAATCAATGAACAATACGCCACAAACCGCTTTCCATTCTGTTGATGAAGAATGGCTTGCCTCCTATTGCGCAGGCGGATTGTCGTCGGCAAAACATTTGCTCATTTCCTGTCAGTCGACAATGAAACCCGAATTATCGTCGCGTCTTGCGGCAATTGATCAGGTGGGCGGCGCGTTGCTGGAATCTGCTCAGGGCGAGTCGCTTTCGAAAGATTTTTTTGAGCGGATATTGGAAAAAATGGAAGCTGCACCGATTTCTCAAGGCCTGGAAAGCGCCGGCGACCCGTGCCCAGAAACAACCCGCCAAGATGCCTGGATTCCGTCACCCCTAGAAGATTTCCTGAAACAAACCGGACAGGAATTGAAATGGAGAAAGCTTGGCTTTGGTGTCGAGCGGGCATCCCTGTCCAATGATGACGGTGAAGAGCTTTACTTGCTCAAGGCACCTCCCGGAATGAAAGTTCCCCGTCATACCCACGAAGGCGAAGAATGGGCTCTGATCATGCAGGGTGGCTATAAGGTCGGCGACGAAACCTATGGTCCGGGAGATCTTCACCGCGAAGACGAAAGTTGCACCCATCGTCCGATCGTTGATGATGACGGAGAACCATGCATCACACTGGTCGCCCTTGAGGGCAGTCTTAAATTCTCAAATCCGATCATGAGGCTCCTGAAGCCCCTCATCGGGATATAAGGCGCTATTATGTTAAACAAAATTCGCGATCTGCTGGTTTCAGCCGTGGGGCTTTTTACCGCTATCGGTATTGCACACGCCCAGGAAAATATTGAACAACCCAAATATGAGGTGCTCAAACAATCAAACGGCGTTGAGCTACGCAGATATGCGCCATATCTTGCCGCTGAAGTGACGGTAAAGGCCGGATCGTCAGACGAAGCATCCAGCAAGGGCTTTCGGCAATTGGCGGGATATATTTTTGGCGGTAACCAAAGCGCAGACAATGTTGCCATGACAGCTCCGGTAACAACAGAGGCAAGATCAGGCTCCACAACAATAGCGATGACGGCGCCTGTCACGACGTCCGAGAAGGATGTCGGCGCCTACACAGTCCAATTTTCCATGCCTTCGAAATGGACGATGGATACGCTACCCATTCCCAATAATGACAAGATCGAACTGGTGCAGATAACGGCTGAAAAACGGGTGGCATATCGATTTACAGGTCAACGGTCGCAAGCGCGTATCGATGAAGCTGCGGCAAAAATTGGAGATTTCATGGAAATGGAGAAATTGGAGGTAGCTTCATCGATAATTGTTGCCGGATATGATGGACCAAGCGTGCCGACGGAAAAAAAGCGTTGGGAAGTCATGCGAATCGTCAAATGACCTGTTCGACGATTAGTTGGAGTACGGATTAATGAAAGCCATTCTCGTCCTGATCGCGTCGATCGCGTCCACGACAGCAGCCATTCTGATCTTCGGTCCGTCGGTTTGGCGGAGCGCATCTTTGTGATGAGCATAGTTTTTCAACAGCGATCAATTTAGGTGGGGATTTATTTTTCCGATCCACACGCCGCTGGAATGTCAAAATAGTTGGCGTCCAATCGGCTCATAGCGGCAGGGTACAAAGGCAAAAGGCTAGGCCCACTTCTCTGGTTCATTGGAGTTGATCGCCGCTACAAGACACTTTGGCATTGCGGCCACAAAGCCACCGAGCCTATCCTCCCGCGCCAGCCAGGGTTGCCACCAGAAATACTGCCACCACCGCGAGAGCCTGCCATTTCACTCGCGCGAACATGTAACCATTCTGCTTCCGGAAATTCTCAGCCCTGTCGCTGTCAGAAGCAATGTCTTCTCCGATTTGCGAAAAGGCCAGCAATCCTCGTATCAACGCGAATGCAGCGCCAGCGGCAAACAAGATTACGGCAAATATAAGAAAATAAAACATGTCTGGCTCGCTTTGATTGGTTTACTAATGATCGTACGTGCGAACAGCGGGATTGGATCACTTTAGCAAGCCAAACTTATAGATTTGCATTTGAGGCTATGCCGGCCAGTGCAGCCATATGACTTGTGCGGCTACAATTGGGCTGCAAACCAATTTAGTAGGCGAACAACCTAAATCTTCTGCTTTTGAAATGCCTCATCTTGAAGGCGGTCGGTCTGCCAGCGCCGCAAGAACGGCCGCCTGAATCCGACCTATCGAATGCCCACTTTCGGGATAAAGCAGCTACGTCGGTTAAAGCGCGAAGACGGAAATTAATTCTAATGCGACTAGCTGAGAAGCCGGTAAATGCCATCGAAAATCAGACCTTATCAATGCCACAAAATGAACATTTCATTTGATCGGTCGATTTCTGAAATTAATAATGATCCAATTTGCCTTGGCGCTCGTAATATATCCAGAGCCATTGATATGTTCATTGAGAGATACGTGTCTATCGGGCAGTAACAGGAGCTTTTAATGCAAAATTATGTCAAGCAAATCAATGAAAACTCAATTGCGGTTGTGATGAATTCGGAGTCCAACCCACTGAATAGCCTTCCACGCGTTCAACGGTTCCAAATTATGGCAATATTGTCGATCATGTGGACGGCCATCTTTTCTACAGCCCTCGGATCTTGGTTTTATTATGGAGAGTTAGTGGTAGGACATTTGGCTGTCCTTCTCGGTATTTTCATAACTGCTGGCGTGTTTAGAACCTCTCAGCAACCATTAAAGTCCTATCGCGATTACCCTCGCGAGGATGGAACAGCCCGTTACGATGATGTTTGGGGTGGATAATAGAACAGCTCTAAGCCTTGCATAATGTCAGGACAATCATTTTCAGATGACTTCGTAGCTTCTGTGCAGCAAGACGATAGCGGAGTTATCACAACTTCTGAACTGGTAGCCATGGCGTGGGCTGATAATATCAGTTTTAATATGATAGAGGCACAATCAGGTCTTAGCGAACGTGACGTAATAAAAGTCATGCGTTGTCAATTGCGACCAGGTAGTTTTCGAATGTGGAGAAAGCGGGTAAATGGGCGTGCCAGTAAGCATCGCGCGAAGTATTCCGATCTCGCAAAATGATATCATTGCGTTCGAAGGTTTCGAAGAAACTCTAACAGTCTGATACAGTCTAAGTTGTTCACAGCCTGACCGCAAGTTATGTTCGGTTGTCTCTGCTTGAAAAAACGAGTTTTGAGGATGAGAGAAGATTGTGACAACATACTTTCGGCATCCAGTCCACGTATGGGAAATGGATTCACGCGTTGGCTTGGACGTTTTGTGTTGCGGTGCATCGGTTGGAAAATGGTCGGAAAGTTACCGTCAGAAAAAAAGCTAATCATTGTCGGCATGCCTCATACGTCCAACTGGGATTTCATAATTGCCATGGCATGTATGCAATCTGTAGGGCTCAAAGTTTCTTTTATGATGAAAAGAGAGGCCTTTCTCTGGCCGTTCGGTACTTTCTTCAAGTATTTAGGTGGAGTGCCGATTGACCGTTCGTCACAAAGAGATGTGACTTCCCAAATGGTGAATTGGTTCGATCGCAACAAAAATGTCTGGATGGGAATAACGCCTGAAGGAACTCGTAGCAAAGTAGGCGAATATAAAAAGGGGTACCTGCGTATCTCAAAGGCTGCGGGAGTGCCGATCGCACTGATTGGAATTGACGCTCGGTCGAAAGAGGTCGTCCTGCATGAAGAAATATGGGAATATACGGGCGGGAATAATGATGAAGACAATGCAGCAATAAAGAAATTCGTAGATTCTAACTTCTTTGGAATTAATCAGAAAAACCAATAACACAGGCTTAGACACAGCCTATGGATCAAACTAAGATTTTTCCGGTTCCGGTATCAACTGGTCACTCGATGTCAAAAGGTGCGCTCGGCCGGAGGGTTTCGCTCAATCGCAAGAAACTCCCAGTCCCGATGCACCATTCCAAAATCGCAAAAAATTGAATCTTTGGCCGGTATCGGCCCAGAAGCAGCCGACCTGAAATGATTCTAAATTTCGACTTGGCAGCTCGATTTATCAATGCCGAATATCCGCGTGGTTAGTGACGTCGATTGGCATCAGAGAAGGGAAACAAAGCAGAACAAAAGTCATCGAACATCTGTGCTTGCAATGCCGAAAGGTGACCGCCAAGTATCTGTCATCAATTGGAGTTCAATACGTGCTTGTTCAACAGGGATTTGTCTCAAATTGCCTGCCAGCCTCAATGCAGAGAAACATTGATAACTGCTTCAACCTAAGAAAGTCATTGTTTCGCCTGACAGATCCAAAGAAATGCTTCGCGAAGAGATATTCAACCTTCAGGCGCAATTGGCCAGCGCAGAGCAGGCTCACAAACATGGCGCAGAATATGCTGACAGAACAGCGGAGCGACTCCAGCTTCTTGAGGCTGTCCTGGACATCGTGCCGGTTGGCGTAGTCGTAACCGATAATGACGGTAAAATCTTCATGGGGAACAGTCAGATTGAAATCATGCTCAAGCATCCTGTCTTTCATTCCGCAAGTGCAGACAATTATGGTGAATGGGTATCATTTCATAAAGATGGCAGGAAAGTTGAAAGTAACGAATATCCGCTTTCCAAAATCATCCGGGATGGCGAGGAGGCCGCCGAAATCGAGGTGCTCTATCAGCGGGGTGATGATACAAAATTCTGGGTCCGCATCATTGGAAAAGCTGTTACGGATGCAAAAGGCATACGCATACACGGTCGGCAAGATGATCGGTCACGTCAGCGTCGCCAGTACCACCCGCTACTCGCATCTTGCCAACGATACGCTCATGGCCGCAGCCGAAGCGGGAGCCGCCAAGATGGATGTGAACTGGTCCAAGGGGGTGTAAATTAGAGGTTTGCCCGGATTGGAGCTTTTCCGCCCTTGTGGTGGGATTGCTTCTGTCCGGGTAGGCTTTGCCGCCCCTATTTTTTTTGCTGTAAAAGCGGCCAGTCAGCAATCGCCTCAGTTGCGGACATTCTCAGCAGTCCGTTTCTATGTCCGCTTCGCGCCCAATTTCCGACATGGCAGCTCGATTTTTTAGCCCCTAATAGCTGACGCTTTTTATGACCATTCCGGCCAAGCGTAGGTGCAGAAAGCTTCATCTTGTTGGCCATAGCTGAGGCTCGCCTATCGCGCTGGAATATACAGTGCGATGCATGTCCTGTGCTCTTTCACTATTCCGCCCTTGCAAATTTGCCACTGTTAGTGGCAATCGCGCTTGATGACACAATTTCTGCACAGAGCCTATGAGCTCACAATATCCAGCCCCATTGCGCTGCCACTACCTGAAGTATCAGATTGCCGCGCAGACGTGCGGATTGTCCTTGGTGCGAACTTGGATGCAGCAGAGGCTAAAGAGTTGGCAAGCCACAGATGGGCGGGGCGCTCGGGCTGGTTCAAACTGATGGTCCAAGGTGTGGCGCAATATGTTATCGAAGAGGGCTGTATCATCACGATCAATCCTACCAAAACTGCATCACATTCCGACCTTGTCGCATTTCTGATGAGCTCCGCCTTGGGTGCGTTGCTGCAACAGCGCGGCGCACTGCCATTCCATGCCAGCACCGTCGCGACCAATCGCGGCGCTTTGTTGATTCTTGGCAAATCCGGGGCGGGGAAATCGACCACAATGACGGCTCTGACAAGGCGCGGTTTTGCAATGGTGTCGGACGATATTACGCCGGTAAGTCTGAGGAACGGACAACTTGTCGCGCTTCCCGCCTATCCTTCTACCCGGTTGTGGGCGGACGCTTTGGGCGGTTTCGGTTACAGCGCAGACGAATTACTATCCGTGCGTGAAAACATCAGCAAATATTACCTCAACATTGGCACCTTTCACGACCAGCCAGAACAGGTCGCAGGCGGGGTCATCTTGCAGGTGCACAACGAGCCCCAGATAGAGGTTACACATATCCCTCAATCGGAGGCATTTGGAGTTTTTTCGCGATTCACCTTTCGCAAACGTTTCCTGAAATGCCAAAATTTGTTGGCCTTCCAATTTTCCGTCACTACCGCCTTGGCGAAGAGTGCACCAGTGATCCGCGTTCAGCGGCCAATGGCACCATTTTGTGCAGATGAAGTCGCTGAAAAAATCACAAACGCATTGGCTATCGCACCCTATCAACCGGTGATTGCCTAGGATGGAGCAACACAAGCCGCTTGTCTGGCTGGCATCCTATCCAAAATCAGGAAATACTTGGATGCGGGCGTTGCTCACCGCCTATTTTGCCGAACAGGATACTCTGCAACTGAACGAATTGATTGGTGGTTCCGAGCATGTCAATCGCGAGCTTGTTGACGATTTTCTCGGTATTCCGTCAGCTGAACTGACGTGGCTGGAGATGAACAACGCCCTTCCGGATTTTTGGTGCGATTTCGCGGAACAGGTAGCCGATCCGCATTTCCTGAAAGTCCATTCGTGTTTTCAAACCGATGCTCAAGGAATGTCGATTTTTCCGGCAACGGTATCGAAAGCGGTGATCCAAATCGTGCGCAACCCTCTCGATATCGCGCTGTCTTATGCTGACCAATTCAGCAAATCTATCGACGAAGCGATCGAGCAAATGGCGGAGGACTATTTTTATAACAGCATCGGCTCGACTCATTTGCCAGAAAGATGGGCGGATTGGTCACATAATGTTGCTGGTTGGCTCGATCAGACAGAGATACCAGTATGTTTGGTCAGATATGAAGACATGCAGGCCGACATCACTGGGACATTCAAGCGAGTGTTAGAGTTTTGCGGGATCGAACCACATGTGCAAACGCTTCGAAGGGCATGTACTGCAACACATTTTGATGCGTTGGCAGCAGCCGAGCTTGTATCTGGGTTTCCTGAAAAGGCGATGAACCAGACAGACTTTTTCCGATCAGGAACCGCCGGACAGTGGCGCGACGTTTTGTCAAAAGATCAGGTTGGCCGGATCACCAAAAGGCATGGTGCCGTAATGCAACGGCTAGGATATTTGACACTTGCACTGGAATTCATCGATCGATTTGACTAGGGCTAATAGCAAAAATTACGGGATAGTTTTTTGCATGCTAACGATCACAGGTAAAGTCGCTCGCAGCCCATCGGTTTTGTCTAGCGATTTGGACAAATCCATCGTGATGATGGATCTCGAAGGAGGCAATTATTACGATTTAGGTGATAGTGCAGCGACCATTTGGAAACTCATTGAAGAGCCGAAAACTCTCGATGAGATATGCGCAAAGTTAGCGATCAAATATCGCACGTCAGCGGCAGACTGTGCCGATGACGTATCGCGATTTATTACCGTATTGCGTGAAAAAGCGTTAGTCGTGATCGAGCCATAAGATAATTCCTGCGGGAGTTTTTACCATTTCGACCCGTACGCATATTGCAGCAAGTCTGCATCCAGCGGCCCCCAATGACTGGCTTGGAGGCAATGCCGGTGAACCTTTATCGGTACATACTTCACGTCCGCAATCTATGGCTGTAAACGGCGCCATGACGCTTGTCCTCGATGGGCGGCTTGATGACAGAGCAACCCTGGCTGATCGGATCGGCACAAGCCGACAGCATAGTGATGAACAATTAATCTTGTTGGCTTGGCGGAAATGGGGCGAATGTGTGCCTGAATACCTGCTCGGCGATTTTGCCTTGATTGTGGCAGATAGCGAGAAGCAAACGGTGTTTTGCGCACGCGATCATATGGGCGTTCGCCCGTTATTTTATGCGGTGTCCGGTAACCGCTTTGCAGTAGGAAGCACAATCCAACAAGTCCTCGATGCACCCTTCATTGATGCCGCACTTGATATGGATGTAGTTGCGTCCAAAATCGCAAAGAGCATGATGCCGCTTCCTGACCGCACATATTTCCGGCATGTTCGCAAGCTCTTGCCGGGGCACAGCCTAAGGGCTTCTGCCGAAGGTGTCGTGATACAGAGATATTGGAAGCCCCAAAACGCCGCCTCAATACACTTCGCCAAGGATGAAGACTACGCAGATGCCTTGCGCGGACTGATCGAAAAGGCTGTGGCTGACCGGACTCCCCGAGATGGGCCGCTTGGGGTGCATGTTAGCGGAGGGTTGGATTGCGGCGTAGTGGCTGCGGTGGCGACGAATATCCGGCGAAAGACAGCCGCACCAGATCCAATCGGGTTTAGCTGGAGTCCGCCGCAAACGACCACTCAATCCGATTTTGAACAACGATTGGTGGACGCTGTTGCTGATCATTTGCGCATTGACGTGAAGCAACCTGGCTTTGCCCCGGACCTGCTTATGAACTTGCTCCGCACGGATGGCTTGTTTGCACCAACCGCCGCAAACCTGTTCCATGAGTTGCCAGTGCAGCACGCCGCCCAAAAGCAATCTATTGAAGTGATTCTTAGTGGTTGGGGCGGGGACGACGCCGCCTCGCATAATGGACGACTGGCCCGAGCCGACCTGCTGTTCAGCATGCATTGGCGGGAGTTTGTGAAAGATGCGCGGGCTGACAATTTAGGCGCTGTGCGAGCGGCGGCGATAATCATCAGGAATCGATTCGGGAATATCGCGAGTACGCAGGCTAAACGGTTTGAATCGCCGCCGGTCGGATATCTCAATCCATCCTTGCAAAAACGATCGCGGAAATATGAGCGTGCTGTTTTGCAAGCTTCAAGCAACCGTGCGTTGATGGAAAAGTTGCTAACTTCGGGCCATTTGACCATGCGGATCGAAGATTGGGCGCAGAGCGGCCTCGATCACGGGGTCGAGTACCGCTATCCCTTGCTCGATCGCCGCGTGCTAGATTTTGCTTTGGGCGTGCCAAGTCGATTGTTTCGAAAAGGAGGCGTTAACCGCTGGCTAATGCGGAGCGCCGTGGCGCCTCTGCTGCCGCGAGAGATTACATGGAACCAGTCAAAACTAGAGCTAGGACGGGTGGAGTATCTTGTTAATGCAGCGAACCAGATGTTGCCCGATTTTATTTCTGCGCTGGGTCCGTTGCGACATGATTCAGCCCGTGACGAATGGTTTGACATGGGAGCCATTCGCAACCGTTTGAGGGAGGGGCTCCCGCTGCATAAACCTAAAGCCTCTAGCCTGTTCGGGGCGCTGCAATTGCTTGATTGGCAAGCCTGATCGCTGTGGCGCGCATCATTGCAATTTGGGATTGTGTTTTTGATATCAGGCGTATAGTTCGGCAAAGGCATAGATTGAAGGATTTGGACCACAATGGAAAATGATCAAAATGAGACCAGTGCTTCTGACGACCGGGAAAAATGGGTGCCGCCAGTATTGAGCTCGTTCCTTCCTGTACGCGAGACGAAGGGCGGTAGCTTCGTTAAGAGCAGCGCCGAAGATAGTTTTTATACTCCAAGCTGATCGCTGGGGAGCGTGTTTCTGCCCGGCATCTTTGCATGACGCTTACTTTTAAGGCGGAGTAGAGTTGGCTCTAAACTCGGTTCCAAAATCTAGAGACGCAATCGCTACTGCAACATCTAACGATTTCCTTCACGGGACGGTTATTGCTTTGCACTCTTTCCTTCGTGCAAACAGCGGGTTCGATGGTGAAATTGCTGTCATTCATGAACGATTGTCGGCTGACGGACAGCGTCTTCTAAAATCGAATTTTCCGGCAGTGGTCCTGCATCCAGCCAGTGCTTCGCTCAGCGGCGCGCTGGATATTCTGATGGACGCAGAACCATCATTGACCAACCGGCGGGACCGGTTTTTGTCTCTTGATGCCTTCGCCATCAAGGGATTTGACAAAATTTTGTTTTTCGACAGTGACACGCTGTTCCTAGACGATGTGCGCGACCTGTTCGATCGAGCCGAACCATTGCTGGCATGTCCCGATTCTTCGACTTTGCTCAGCCAGTACCGCGACCGCGACAGCTTTCTCGTCAACGAAACTCCGCAAGGTGCTTTTCCGCATACGTTCAATGCCGGCATGATGCGTATTGGTGCATCATGCCTTGGGGCGGATGTTCATCAGGCATTGATTGGAGCGCTAGCCCCGGAAAACTGGACAGGTCATAGCAGCCCGTTCACCGATCAGCGCATTTTGAACATGCACTTTGCGGATGAGGTCTCGCTCGTCGAAGCCCGGTTCAATCTCCTGCTTGGAACACCGCCATTTCCGGCACCGGACGCTTTAGCCTTTGCAGCTATGCTGCATTTCAATGGTCCGCATAAGCCATGGCATGCATCATGGTCGGCTGCGTCCGGACCGCCTAACCCGACCATGATTGCGGCACTGAAATTATGGAATAGCGCCCAAGATAGCTTCCTTACCCATTGGCACTTGCGTGCGGCACGCGGCGGTGCTGATCGAATCTATGGAGACTGAAGCCGTAATAGATACGCATCTGTTCGTGATTGGGCCGAATAATTCAGGATCAACGCTTCTGCGGACTCTGATAGAAACCGGCAGCCAGTGTCTCACGCTTCCTATGGAGGGGCAGCATGTCCCCGGTTTTATCGGACCGTCCTCGCGCGGAACCGGCACGCGGCTGATTTGGGCAAGCCGCTCAGAGTGGGTAAGCGCATTTCGTGATCCGTCAGCCTATGATTGGCCCAAGACCCAACACGCGTGGGCGTTGCAGGCCCGCAACGGGGAAGATTATCAGAAATCATCGAGCAGGATACTGGTGACATCATCACCGCCATTCTTGTTGATCGTTGACCAATTAAGGACGCAATTTCCTGATCCCCGCTTCATCTTCCTCGTGCGCAATCCCTATGCCGCGATCGAAGGCATTATACGGCGTGCGAACCAGCAGCCGTTGGCACCCGGCGAAGACATTGCGAAAGTTGCCGCCAACCATATTGGGAAATCTCTGCATCAGCAGGCCATCAATATCGACCAATATGCCGACTTAAGTATCTCGATAACGTACGAGGATTTGTGTGAAGATCCTGCGGCAGCGGCGGCCAAGATTGAGGAATTGGCACCCGAATTGGGCGATATCGATTTTGCGAAACAGGTGCAGGTGAAGGGGCAACTGCTTGGCGCCATCGTCAACAACAACAACAAGCAGATCGCTCGCTTGACCGCAAAAGAAATTAAGGATGCTAATGCAGTTCTTTCGAAATTTGGTGGGACGCTCGCAAAATTCGGTTACCAACTGGCATCGTAATGGTAGACCAGAATCCACTTTTGATTTTCATGCATCTGCCGAAAAGCGGCGGTACTACAGTGTCAGCGCATCTCGCGCGGCATCTGACCATGGACGAAGATTTTATCGAGTTCAGCAATTGGGGTGAGGTGTATAGGCGGGAAAACTGCCGCACATCCTTTGCCCATCGCGCGCTGACGGAGAGACAGAATGCGCGGGTTCTTGTTGGGCATAATGTAAATTACGGCATACACCTTTTGTGCCCTGGACGAGAGCCGCGCTATCTCACTTCAGTTCGCGAGCCTGCTGAACGCTGCGTCTCGGCTTTTAACTTCCAGCATAGCCGCGGCCATGCCCCAGCCTGTTTTGAGGAATGGTACGACACCCAATACCGTATCAACCCGCGCAGCAGCGCAGTTCGCTTCTTTGCCGAGCGATGGTCGCGCAGCGAGCTAGAAGATGCTGGTGATCGGCAAATGTTCGATATGGCGAAAACCCTTCTGCGCCAATTTTGGATGGTGACAACCACCCGGCAGTTGAATGAACTTCTCTCAGAAATTTGCCAATCATTGGACATACCGATGGATTGGCAAAATCAACGGGTGGCCGGTCTGTCAGGGCCTCTTAATTTGCCAAGCCATCCATCTCAAGGCGAACGGATTCGTCGCCATCAAACCCTTGACGACGAGATAAGGCAAAGAGTTTATGCTGACTTTCCTTATGATCTCGATTTGTATCAATGGATTGAAGAAGGGCAGTGGAAGGTCGAGGATTAGTCGGCTGGACACTGTCAGAGCATAAGCTTCGAATTATAGAATTTGTTTTCATCGAATGGGTCGTGGTATCGCCATTCTGGACCAGGAAATGATCGGCTTCGCCCGTCACAATCCGCGACTGCGCGTTTTGTCTTCCATATCCTCTGGTATGTTCCGTCGTATGACAGTCACAGCAGCTTCCGCAGCGTCCACAGGCTCGAACGGCAGAGCCAATTCGGATGCGAAATCCAATCGATAGGCGCGCTAATATTGTAGCATGTTAGTAAGTGATTTTCTTGGATGCCGGCGCGTCAAAGACTTCAAAAATAAAATGGATGCGGTGCTCGTCGCCGGCATTACAGCCACCATGCCGCCTGATATTGTTCACTTCATAGGCTTCGCCAGCACGCAGTTGAAATTCCGCATTGTCGAACTGGAATCGGACTCCGTCGTTTGTCTGCAGTGGTACGTGGATTTTGTGCGTCTCCAGGTTCGAACCAGCGCCGTCCCGATGCAAATCAATGTGCCGCTTGGCAAGCAGCCGGGCAAGCATCGCTTTGGGAAAAGCCGGCCGGGCAAAATTATAAGGCGCGATCGCAGCCTGCATCACCGGCAGCAACAACGGTTCCCATAACGGCCAGCTGGCATAGGAAACAAAGTTTTCTGCATTCCGGTTATCGGGGATGAATCGGAACAGGATATGCTGTGTATGGTGGAAACAGGGGAAGCTATTGGGCTTCCCTTCGTCCTCCTTGCCCCAAGCCGTTTCCGACAGGTGCTCCACTTTCGCCTTCAGCGGTTCGATATTGACTGAGGAGAGATGCCGGATATGGCCCGGTTTCGTTACGCGCGGTAATGCCCCAATCTCGCCCCGTTCGGACGGTTCAAAAATGTGGTGAGTGATTTGGCCTTTGGAGTCACGCTGCATCAAGAAATTGCCTTTCGCGGATATCGTTGGACTCTGCGGAGGACAATATGGCGATATTTGAACTGCCCACACCAGCCAGCGCCGGATACCGCCTCTTCGCAACAAAGATATGCTCTTATGTGGGTGCAGGCTTTTCCGAAGGTGCGATAAATAATCCATCCGGACCAGTCGGCACACGCACTGGCTGCTGACATCCAACCGATCCCACGATTCCTGGTTCGCATGGTGTTACCCTCGTTTTGCGATGCTCCAACAAAACCCCAACGCGATGGTCGCCGTATCGTCAAGCACTTTTCAATCAGGAGCATTTGCTTTGACAACGCCGTTTTACGCGCCCCTATAAAGCAGGGCAAGTCATAGCTTTGGGGAGCACTGAAACTGCGAGTTGGCGAACAGATACTTAGTCGTATCGTTTGACAAGTCCGGTTTTTTTGTTTTCTGCAGGCGTATCATCGACCGTTCATTTATGCCGTAGTTCTGCTGGTCGTTTTTTTTCGGGCTCCGCAGCCTCGTGACAATGCGATATTGGGAGTTGTAGATTCAGATTGGCTTGCGTGCCACGGGAGAAGGCCGTCTTGATTATCATGCCTGGCTTATGCGAGCTAATTGAACGATCGCCGGTAAACACAACCATATCGGCTTTCAGGCCTCAGGTAGCGATCATCGCATGAGCTTTCACAGCCTCGAGTACGCGCTATTACTTCCATTGGCTCTGCTAGCCTATTTCTGGACGCCAGGACGATTGCGCTGGATCGCGCTGCTACTAGCCAGCGTTCTGTTCTATGCTAGCTGGCGCATCGATTTTTTGGCGCTTTTGCTGTTCTCGGCTGCCGTTGATTATAGTGTTGGGAGGGCATTACCTGCGGTTCACAGCCAGGGGTGGCGCCGCGTCCTTATGGGCGTCAGCCTCACCTGCAATTTGGGGCTGTTGATCGCTTTCAAATTTTTCACGCAGACGGCCAATGGTTGGTTTCAGGTCGCGTTCACACCAACAGACGGTGCGGCGACCCCGATGCTGCTTTTACTGCCTTTGGGAATATCCTTCTACACATTCCAGACGCTGGGCTACACTATCGACGTGTTTCGCAATAAGCGGGAGCCCGAGCGGCATGCAGGATATTTTGCGGTCTATGTCATGTTTTTCCCGCAGCTAATTGCTGGCCCGATCGAACGTGCCGGCCGGTTCATACCGCAATTACGACGCGTCAATGATTGGGACTGGGCGCGCGGAGCCACTGGATTGGGCCTTATAATCATAGGTCTGTTCAAAAAGCTGGTGATCGCCGATGGGTTGGGCCGTTGGATCGGAACACAGATGGTGCACTGGGAAACCGCTTCCAGTCTGACATTGGCAAGCGTTTCACTCGGTACGGCATATCGATTCTACGCCGATCTTTCCGCCTATGCAGACATTGCTATCGGATCAGCGCTGCTATTTGGCATAAAGCTCTCGCAAAATTTCAACCGTCCTTTTGCTGCGGAATCCATAAGCGCTTTTTGGCTGCGCTGGCATATTACAGTGTCGAACTGGTTTCGGGACTATCTGTATATTCCGTTAGTTCGCCGGCTGGGTGCCAATAGTGCAGCACGGTTCATTGCCACTCAGATCACGATGATTGTGATTGGTTTATGGCACGGGGGCACGCTCAACTGGCTTGTGATAGGTACCGTTTCCGGGCTGATTATTTCGATATCCAATTTAGGGCGTAAGCGCGTGATTGCTTCCGGAGTTTACGGGCCGACGATCAAGCGAAGCTATGACTGGGGCGAGCGTATACTATTGTGGCCTTTTCTGCTGTTTCTTGGATCAATGGTGGCACTGCCTGATTTTTCTGATGCAGTGCAGATGTTGGGGCGTATCGCCATGCTTCCTGCAGAGCTGATCCGTTTCGACCGTTCAGCCTTGCCCGCCTGGCCCATCTACCTTGCAGTAGCCATTTTCCTTTTGGAGGTATTTCAATGGTTTGATGTAAAATACAGCGTACATAGCCGTCTCGCGACAAGAAGCTATGCATTAACCTTGGCATTTTATCTCATGCTATCTGTGTGGATCATTGTGTTCGGTACATTCGATACGCCCGATTTCCTGTATTTCCAGTTCTGACCCTTATCGCGCGACGCGCCTGTTCCGGCATATTGTATCGCGTGCAACATTTCGTTGCTAGAATAGAATCCCTCGCGCCTATGTTCATGAACAATCTTGGCAAAAGTTTAATGGTCTAGTTCCTTGCCGCCATAAAGGGCCTACTCGGCTGGGCCTTGTCTTGGGTACAGCTTGTCCAAATAAGAAATCTATCGCGATAATATGGCTCAATTCCATGCAGCGGGCGTCGTCTTGTAAATCAATATCGGTCACTTCTACAGCATTGTTGAGGCAATGCGTTTTCCTATCAGTCTTGCAGTCAAAACGTCTCTTTCACGGAGTGGCATCAGATTCGATTTGCCCGGAAATAGCCAATGTGATGCGGTTGATCAGCACCATTGAGTAGCCTAACATCAAAATATGCAAGCAACCGCCCCCGACATTGAAAAGGAACCGGCAGGCATGCTCAGGGTAGGGTACCGTATTGCGTTCGCCATAGGTGCATTCCTGGCGTGTATCACCTTGCTCAATGTATTAGCGCGTTGGGCTGAAGGCCCCGACTATTTGGCCGATTGGCAAAATGAGCTTGATCGCGCCGGGCAGGCAGAGGTCGCCGTTTTGGGACCTTCCATTGCGCAGCACATTTATCCTCAAGCTATGTGCCAGCAAGGCATTAACTTGGCCGGTGCGGGGGAGGACATATTTGAATCTGAGGCCCTGATCATGCATTTGCATGAAGCTGGCAATTTACCCAAGTTGGTCATCATCGGTCTTTTCCCGGGTCTGTTTGAATCCGACAATGGGGCGGACGGTACGCATAGATCGTATCGGCGGATCTATGCCTATCGCAATCTGCAAGCTCGCGGGGATTGGCGCCTGATCGGCACTGATTGGCAAGGCGCAGTCAGAGCGCTAGCTTTTCCAGCCTTAGGGTATGACCAGTGGCAAGGCCACTTTCGGCTTATTGGTGACAAATTGGCCAAGCGTAACTCTATCTTCCAAGATCCAGCGTTTTCCCAACAGCAGCTAACCAGCAGCCAGCTGGATGTTCAGCAGACGAAGCGGTTCTTATCCAAGCGAGATAACGAGCTTGCCTCAATGCGGCAGCATGATGTCTCGATTTCAGAAAGAGCACAGAAGGCTATCCTTAGGATCAACGCTTTGCTTGCCGCAAACGATTCGCGCTTGCTGCTGGTTACCATGCCGGCTGGGCCTGCTATGTCCGCTGCAGCGCCTACAGCGCTAGCCGACGATTTGGTGCAGTTAGCAGAAAGAGATGCCGAATTTAGGGCTGCCGGAGTGCTTACTATCAATGACCTGACGACTACGGATTTCAGTCGGGTTCTGGATGGCTTCCGTGACCCGATACATTTTAACCGGGACGGCGGCATGCGTTATTCCCGTGATCTTGCGCAGCGATTAGCTGCACGGGGCCTGCTACCACAGCCAGAATGCGCAATAACAAGCTGACGATTTGCTCTGAAATGTGGGCTTAGATCACATGCGATACTGAAGCACTCGGAAATATAAGAAACAATTGCTGGAGACGCAGCTACCAATCTCCATGTCTGCATTCGGGGCGCCTGATCTTTAGGTTAGAAGGTTGGCTCTGCGGTGCAAGCCGTCATACGGTTTTCAACGTCGCAACGGGGAGTGCCCTAACATGGGGACGCGCTTGGGTATGGCGTGGGTGGTGCTCTGGGCAGGCAACTCGTGATTTGCTATCGGCTGAAATGGAAGGTGTCAAACACGCCTTCTCACGTCGGTTCTGCGCCTTCTTACCGTCATTACCAATGTCGAAGCTTGTTGTTGAAAGCAGACGGCCAGCCCGTACCCTTTTGCTCGCGCTCGAATGGCAGCAACTGGGTGGGAAGCGGTCTGGCGGATTCTAAATGGCTGGTTGGAAAAACAGACATTGATCAGACATCAAGAGTCAGCCTGGAGTTTGGAGTGCCTTGTGCGAATGATCAAAAAATCAAACAGTATTTTATTTGCTACTTATTACGACGTTAGGCGCAATACCCTCCCTAGTATATCGGAATAACGAGCGGGATATCAAAAACGACGGTTGCTCACTGATAATAGATATCGACCGAACAAATCTTTTCGCGCAATCAAGCTAAGTTGCGAGCGATGATGTGTTCCATTTCTCTCGTTTTCGATAGAGCGTTGACGGGCTGACTCCTAGCTTCTGGGCCGCTTTGGTCAGGCTGCCGTTGCAGCTGCGAACCGCCCTTTCGACAACCACCTGCTCGATCTGATCCAGTGTCATGCCATCGAAACCGCTGAATCCATCAGACTTGTCCATCCTGCTATTTGCTGATTGTTCGACACCTGGCTCAACCGACAAAGAAGGGCGTTGGAAAGTTTTTTGCGTTTGGACTGTTGGATCGACAAATTCTGGCAAAATGCTCGCGTCGAGATTAGGACCGCCAAACATCACTGCTGCGCGGCGCATGAGGTTCTGCAGTTCGCGCACATTTCCGGGCCAATTGTGGCGTTCGAAATTTTCAGCCAAGCTGGAACTTAACGGCAAGAATTTCTTTCCCTCCTCCTCGGCGAATTTCATCAAAAAGGAATTTGCCAGCAGCGTGATATCACTGCCTCTTTCTCGAAGCGGTGGCAGATCGACAGGGACAACGGCGAGCCGGTAGTAGAGGTCTTCCCGAAAACGTCCTTGTTCGACTTCCCGCGCTGGATTTCGATTGGTTGCGCAGATTATCCGTACATCGACATCCTCGGCCTTGGTCGCGCCCACTCTCTGGACAGTTCCTGTTTGCAAGAACCGTAGCAGTTTGACTTGCAATTTCAGTTGCATCTCGCAAATCTCATCGAGAAAAAGGGTTCCGCCGTGAGCGGCCTGCACGGCACCAACTCGATCAGCAATGGCACCGGTGAATGAACCTTTCAGATGCCCAAAAAGTTCTGATTCCAGCAGATCTTCGGGAATCGCGCCGCAATTGATGGCAATGAATGGTTTCTTACCTCTGGGTCCGGACTTGTGGATTGCATCAGCGCAAACCTCTTTACCTGTCCCGCTTTCGCCGGTGATAAAGACCGTCGCCTTGGAATTGGCGACATTTTTTATCTGGCGATAGACTTCCTGCATCGGCGGACTGGAACCGATAAAGCCTGCAAAATCGCTGGTACCGGAAATGCTGCATGGCTGTTCCTTTACGTCGGCCCGGACAGATTTTGTAACCTCGACAGCCCCTTTCATTGCCGTCACCAGACGGGTTGGTGACAGCGGCTTGACCATGAAATCATAGGCACCCAAGCGCATTGCGTCGATTGCCCGATTGATTGACCCATCTGCCGTCGCAACAATGACAGGAATTTCGGACAATATGGCCGCATTATGCTCCAGCCAGTCGAGACCGTTGCCATCGGGCAATTGCAGGTCCAGCAAAACAGCCGAAAATCCGGCTTTGCTATGCCCCAATTCCGTGCTGGCATCGGCAAGGCTATCGACAATGACGCAATGGAAGCCCGCGGTTTCCAAATGACCTGCATAAGCAATGGACAGTGACGCTATGTCTTCGATGATCAGAATTTTGTGGCTGGACACGGGCTTATCCTTTTATCCTGAATATCGCTGACTTTCCATCAACGGCACATTCCCATTCCAATAAACGCCGGTCATCATAATGTTCCATGCAGCCCTGGACCATGCCATGGGCAATAGCGGCCATCGGCCGATGCGAAAGATAGTGAATGACCGTTTCACCATTTTGCTCTTCCGCGGTGACCTGAGGAGGGCGCGCATCGGGATAGAGAACACAGACTTCTGTGTGAATATGGCTGCCGACATGGGTCAAAAGAGCTTCCGCTGTTTTGTATGATTCCATGATATGCGGATATAGTATATTGAACCGACCGTAGAGATATTTACCAAACACACGACATAGTTCCGTTGTTTCGATGCCGGATTTTTCAGAAGCTTCGCCGACCATGGCCAACGCATATTCTGAAGGATAATTGCCGATCGATGTAAACGCACCATCATTGGGAAGCGCGGCACCTGAAATCACTTGGTCGGCAAATTCAGGCGATTGGACTTTCTCCATAAATCGCACCAACTCCGTAAAAATTATACCCTTCATCTTGCTCCATTCCTTTTCATACCGGATGCTCTCCAGATCAAAGCATCTTCTATGCCAAAATGCGAATGGCTGATTTTTGCGATCCCTTATCGCAGGCTTGCATTTTGCAACGATACTTGCTTGCAATATGCAACAAAAGCTTCGCAAAATGCAAACAAGCGCTGGAATATTTTGCATTTTCGGAACATTAACCTTTGTACGTCGCATAAAACAGGCAATGGCACGGCCGTTGCAGTGTGTAGCCTGAACTCAATCTTCAGGTGAAATATGACCCACAAAACAATCGCTATTCTTATTTCTGCATCGCTTCTTGGCGGCTGCGCGACCATGGAACGGCCTGCAAACGCTGTTGGCAGTCAATACGCGCCACAGCAATTCGAGGCCCCCGGAGAGGGCCATGACTCATGCCAGGTCGCAATGGCTCCCACGCATGACTTGCCAACCCAGCAGGTAGCATCGCATATATTTGCCAGCACCCCTGATCTGCTGGCATCCGGAGACCGTGTCCGCCTGAAAGTCGCTGGAGATCAAGACAGCCTGTCGCGGACCTATGTGTTGGCCGCTAATGGTACGATCACTTTGGATGGACGGCTGGTGATAGCAATAGCCGGAGGATCCATCGTCGAGGCAGAAAAGGCCATTGCAAAAAAATTGGCCGATGCAGGGCTTATTCGTGGTCTCAAGAACAGTGTACGGCTGCAATTGTTGGAATTGGGTGGAATCAGCGTCGCGGTCAGCGGTGCGGTGTTCGAACCGGGAATGATCCGGGTGGGAGAGCGCAATGCGGAGACCCGTGGCGTGAATTTGAGCAACAGTGATTCCGGCGATCGCAATGCCAACCGGTCTTTGACGACGACATTGCGAGCGGCTGGCGGCGTGCGGCCCGACGCTGATCTTTCAGCTGTATATCTTGTCCGCGGCGGACAATGGTCGAAAATCGACCTCAACGGGGCGATATACGGCAACGCTATTGATGACATTGCATTGACGGCAAACGACCGGGTCATTGTCGGATCGCGGGCCTGTTTCCAGGATGCCTTGGTGAAGCCATCGCAGATTACCGCGCCCGGTATCAGGGTTTACATGTCAAACCTGTCCCGTCCGGCAAGCAACAACGCCTCATCCGCGATTAATCGGGATGCGACAAATCTGCCTTACGGCACCCGACTTTCACAGGCCATGGTGGCCGCTAACTGTGTCGGCGGATCGGCGATGAACGCAGCTCGAAAAGTCGTGCTGATGTCGCGCAACCCGATTAACGGGAAATCGGTTGTCATCCAGCGCTCGGTCGAAAAGCTGGTCCGCCAGGATGATCGCGATGGCAAGGACCCTTATCTCATGCCGGGTGACAGCCTTGCCTGCTACGATAGCTTCGCGATGAATGTTCGGGATGTTATCAGTCTGGTCGGCGAAACCGCTTCCCCATATTTTCTTCTGAAAAATCTGGATTGATCATGCAGCAGAAAATCATCGAACAGCCCGGCCTGAACACACGGCTCTGGAACGCCGTGAAAAACCGGAAACCGCTGCGCATGCGTCACCGGCGCTATTTGAACACGGCGGCGATATGGATTGTCGTAATCTGGGTTCTGACAGGCTTGTTCCTGGCATTGGCGCCCGACCAATATCGAAGCAAGTTTACCCTGATATTGCCAGGTTCAGGCGCTGGCGGGTCATTGAATGTGGAAAGCATTGGTCAGGCACAATCATCGGTTTCTTCTGCTTTTTCCAGCGCCACCCTCAGCCCTACCGAGAATTACAAGCGCCTGCTGATGACGGACAAGACTTTGCGCCAGAGCGCGGAAAAATCCGGTGACCAGTTGCACAAGTTCCCCGCTCCCAATGTGAAACTGATTGACCAGACAAACCTGATTCAGGTGGAAGTGATTGGCGCCAACGGCGAGCAGGCGAACAAACGCGCCATCGCCCTGAAAGATACATTCCTGAAACAACTGGATGAATTGCGCAAAAACGAAGCGGAAATGCGGGAAAGTTCCGATAATAAAAATCTGGTCGGTCTGGAAAAGAAAGTCAGGACGACCCAACAGGCTTTGCTGGATTTTCAAGCGAAAACGGGGTTGGTATCGCTGGACCAGTTCAATACCCGGATTGCCAATATGGACGCGCTGCGCCAGCAAGAGCGAGAAGCGCGGATTAGCCTGCAGCAGAAATCTGCGGAATCGGGCCGCTTCTCTTCCATTCTCGGCAAGGGTGTCACTGGCGCCAATACCGCATTGCGGCTGCGTTCTGATCCGGTGTTCCAGCAGTTGGCAGACCGCTATGCGAAACTGGAAGTCGAGGTACAGGAAAAAGAAGCCACATTGGGCGAAAATCACGGCGATATGGTGCAGGCCAATTCCGAGCGGGACCAGCTAAAAGGTGCCCTGGTTAAGCGCGGACGCTCTCTCACGGGTCTCGGTGCCGATGCAATTTTGAAAAACGTGGATATCGCGGTTGCCGATGGCAGAGCCAATATGATGCAGGGAATGATCGTGGCCAACTCCCAAAGCGCTGGTGCACAGGCAGGCCTTGCCGAGATACGCAGAGACATTTCCAATCAGTCTATGAAAAGTGAAAAGCTGGTCAAACAGGCGTCGCAACTGGCAGATCTTGTGCGAGATCACAGGGTGGCCGAAGCGGTATTTTCTTCTGCGCTGGCGCGGGTTGATACCAACAAGCAGGATCCCTTTGCTTCCTATCCGTTGGTGCAGACACTGGAGCAGCCATCCTTGCCGCAATCGCCGTCGAGCCCTTCTGTTTTGCTCGCTTTATTAGGCGCAACCGGTGCGACCTTCATCATCCTTGTAGGACTGGCATTATTATGGTTCAGACAACCGATCATTCGCAGAATAGCGCCGAAAATCTGATCTATTATACCATAATAGCCACATGGCTATTATGGTTGATCGGCGGCCTATATATAGCTGGGCCGGTACTGGGATGTATACTCTCCCTGCAAGCGCTCTATTTCTACTATATCGCACCAAGCTTGCCAAAAGCCAAGCGACTGACAACGCCACACTGGTCTGTATCGATATGGCTCGTCTCGATGATCATGATGTTGGTAATTTTGGTAGCGGGACATCTGAATTTCAGTCTCGGTACGGGAGTGATTATCAAATCCACGATCGGCTGGGCGAAGGGCTGGCTTCTCATTGCGTTGTTCATATTTGCTGGCGCGGTGCTCCCGATCAGGGCCGAGATTGTCTGTCGGGCGATCTGCCGAACCGGGAAATATACGATATTTCTGCTACCCTTGTTTCTCGCCGCACCCTTTGTCGGTCTGCCAGCGAGCCTGTGGGTTTCGCCGTTGAAGATAATTGGCGGATCCGGTCCGGAATATTTTGCCACGATCCTTTACACTTTGGAGCCCGGCTCTGGAGTACCGCGGTGGCAGTTTTTTGCGCCATGGTCGCCCGCAGCCGGGATGATCGGCCTGGTCTATCTGGTCTGCGCGATCCAGGAGAAAGACCGTGGATGGCGAAGCTGGGGTATCGCTGCTGCCCTCGCCATGATCATATTGTCTCAATCGCGACTTGCTCTTGTCGGCCTGGTGATTGTCGCTCCCATTTCCTTCCTCTTCAGCCAGGTTACCCGCCCGTGGATGTGGTTTGTGATATTGCCATTTGTCTTGCTGGCTGGATGGTTTGCGATTGATATTCTCGAGGCGCTGAATCTCGCAAAATCCGAATTTTCCGGGGCCCGTGCTGACTCAACGAGGGTGCGTGAGACATTGGGCCGGATTGCAGTGGAACGCTGGCAAGCCGAAGCCTTCTGGTTTGGCCATGGTATAGTCGAGCGCGGCCCGCATCTGGTCGAATATATGCCCATTGGCAGTCACCACAGTTGGTATGGGCTATTGTTCGTAAAAGGCTTGTTGGGGTTGTTCGCGCTGGCCATACCGATGATGGTCACACTGGCTTTGTTTCTGCGCTCTGCCTTAACCTCCGCATTGGGACGGATGGGGCTTTCGTTGGCCCTACTTTTGCTGATGTACAGCTTCGGCGAGAATCTGGAATCTCTGGCCTATCTCTACTGGCCGGCCCTGCTGCTGATCGGCATGGCGTTGCAAAATTGCCGGCAGGTGCAGCCTAGCTGATCGCCTTCTTTCTGGACCGCGAGCCATTGCGGTTCAGCAATGCCATCTGCCGCAGTGCGTTGCTCGGCGGCATCGCCGGGGCTGTTTCCTTGCCCCTGCGATCAGATGCGGGATCAGACTGGCATCGCACTGTCGTCTTCTTGATCCGTTTCAGACACGAATAAACCCGCGTGGGCGATAAACCACCCGGCCCGTATAAACCTGCCTATCAGACACAAAAAAGCTCTCGCAATCGCGAGAGCCATTTCGTTGGTCCGGTCAGACCGAAAAGCAATCAGCTGCTTATGCAGCCTTGAGACTGGCCGGACATAAGATAAGGTCCGTCAATATTTCAAGCCAGGCTTCAACGCGCTGTTCGGTGACGCGAAGACAGGCTTCGCGTGCCGCAACCGACATGCTGATCAGTGGCATATGACGCAAACCCTCCATCCATTTGACGACCGAGACTCGGTCGTCGAAGTCTATGATCAAACCAGAATCGCCGACCTGTTCCGACAGTCCGCCAACACCGGAAACAAATATCGGACGGGCAGCCAGGCGTGCTTCGGTTGCGACCAGACCATAGCTTTCAAATTTCGACGGAACAGCGACCACGTCGCATTGCCCGAGAAAGTCGTCAACCCGCTCTACCGGCCCGTAAAATGAAATATTGGGATTTGATCCGGCCAGTCGCTTCAGCTTGTCTTCGTCCGGGCCAAATCCGCCGATCAGCAGTTTCACTTCGTTTTTATCATCCAGAAGATTCATCGCATCAATCAGCCTTTCCAGACCTTTGTCCTCGACAAACCGGCCATAGGCACCAATTGTGATGGGCTCTTTCAACGAAAAGTGCGGGCGCGAAAGCTGCACCAATCCTTGCATATCACTCCAGGGATATATGACCTCGCGCTTTGGTTCGCGGAGATCAGCCACTTCCTGCAGCCAGAGAGCTTGGGCGTCGGAGACACATATTACGCGATCAAAAATCTTGTGGGCCAGTTTTAGCATGGAACGGAAACGCGCTTTCTCGGAAACGTACAGGCCTTCCCACTCCCGGGAATAGCTGTGTTCCATAAGCACCAGACTGGAGCGCGAATTGCGCGCTGCCAGCGAATAAAGGAAAGGCAAAGTTTTCCAGCTCACTGAAAAATGGACAACGATCACCGCCGCGTCAAATTTTGGCGCTATACTCCAATCCGGATGGACTTCTTCGGTCGCAAAATCATAATGTCGCTTGAGGGCAGGATGCTGGAACAATTCCAGACTGCGGGTGACGCCGCCAAGCGACAGATCGTCTAGCAAATGAACAACTTTTGGCAATTTGGTCATGCTACTGCCCTCCCGCCCGTCCAGCTGGCGGCCAGCTTGCTCACAAGATTTGTTGGCAGGTAGCGTGCAGCAGTAGCCGCGAGAAAAGTGACTGCCGACTTAATCGGCTCCTTCACCAGAGGCTTTGAAGAAACGGCAAAGGCCTCTTTGAGAAGACTGAGCGCGAATGCACCATCGCCCATTTGCACGGCCCGACGGGCAAGATAGCGCAACTGATAAGCCCGCGCTTCATCACCAAATTGGGCAAGAAATTCCGGTGCACTGATCTGTGTCTTTGTCATCATCCGGTTCCAGCTATCATATTGCGCTGCGATATTCGCCGAAAGACCGCCCGAAATTATGCGATAGTTGGTAAGCAACCCGTCGATGCCTTCAAAATGAAATCCGCTCTGCAGTGCCATCCGGATCCACAATTCGATATCTTCGGATTGGCGAAAGTCCTCGTCAAAAAAGCACAGTCGCTGTGTTTCTTCCGGATGATGGAAAGCAATAGTATCGAGCGCCGTTTTGCGGATGACGGCTGCAGAGCCATTGCCGACCGGATTGCGGGTCAGAATGTCTTGTGCGGTAATATTTTCCAGTTTGGGCCGTTGCGCCTGACGGAGAGGGGTCCCCTGTGCATCCATGAACCGGGAGCCGCTGTAGCTGACGCCGACTTGCGGATTGCTGTCCAGATGGATTTTGTGCAGCGCCAGTTTCTCCGGGTTCCAGCTGTCGTCGGAATCGAGCAGTGCGATATATTCTCCGCGCGCTGCCAATATGCCTGTATTCCGGGCGCCGGCAAGGCCGCGATTAACCTGCGAGATAATTCGGATACGCGGATCGTTAAACGACGCGCAAATTTCAACGCTTCTGTCGCCCCCGCCATCGTCGACGATGATGAGCTCGAAATTTTCGAAAGTCTGGCCGAGCACGGAGTCGATCGCCGCCGAGACATATTGTTCGACATTATAGACTGGCATGATGATCGAGATGGCTGGTTTTGTCATTGGATATTCCTTTTTGGATTTAATATCAGGCAAAGATGCGAATTCTGGCGGACCGCGGAATGAGTAACGCTGCGACCGCCGAAATGAGGGTAAGCCAACCGCGCCTTGCATCATTCAAAAACGCCAGATGGTCAGAGCGAAAGCCCTGAAGTGCGTAGGAAAGCGCTACAGTCGCTGGAGCACCTGCGCGCAGTGCGCGGCGAGCAAGGTAACGACAATATACGGCTTCAGCCGATGGAATGGTCAGGCCGTCGCTATATTGCGTCACGAGCGACCGCCATCCGGCGTACATTGCTGGCAAATCAACGGACAGGCCATCGGGGCTCATGCGATAATCAACCAGATGGCGGTCTATTCCACAAATCATGTGACCTTGACTTACCATCCGGGCGATCCATTCCTGATCTTCGGCATAAGACATATTGGTCAGAAAACCGCCAACTGCATCAATCGCCTGTTTTGAAACGACAAGGTTGGACATTGTGCATGTGGGATTCTCAGCGATGATCTGATCCACAGACAATGCGCCAGCCTTAACGGTAGAGAAAGTCTTTGCTCCGGATCCACTCAGTGCATTGTGATCCATGAAGGCGATCTGGGCATAGCTTGCGGTCAAATCTGGTTGCCGCTGATGGAATGCGCGATGTATTGCCAGCTTGTCGGCTGTCCAAAGATCATCGGAATCCATAAATGCGACTAGCGTACCTCGGGCTTGCGCCAGACCAAGGTTGCGCGCTGTCGAAACACCCTTGTTGGACTGGGATATCAGCTTGATACGCTCATCTTCGGCGGCAATCGACAACATGATCGCCAGACTATTGTCCGTTGATCCGTCGTCGATGAGGATCAGCTCAAGGTCACGCTCTGTCTGTGCGAGAACCGATCTGATTGTAGCGTAGAGTTGTGCTTCGGCGTTGTAGACGGGCAGAATCACTGAAAAATGCGGATGGTTCATGCGGAATATTCCTGTTCGGTGTAGATTGATCTGGTTGCGAGAATTATCGAATAGGTGGTGATGATGAGAACGGTGCCGATCACCCAGCCAGCGGCGGCTTGCGTCAGTCCGAAATGGGCGCCGACAAACATGGCAGACAGAGCGACGGCACAGACAATAAGGCCGAGCCAGGCATCAAGCGCAGCCTTGCCATGTGCCCGCAGATAGGCTGATGCCGTGGCACCGAGCAGCAGAGGAACGCCGGCGAGCGACAGAATCTGGATAAGGGGTATGGCCTGGACCCACTTGGCACCAAAAATAAGCGGGACATAGATCGGTGCCAGAAAATATTGTGCGGCGGACAAGGCCCCGAATGCCAGTATGCCAGCGCTGATAATGAGCTTTAGCGCACCCGCGTCGTCTGCCTGACGATTTTGATTACACAGATAGGGATAGATAACCGTGCCAAATGCAGTTGCCAGCGTGCCGATTATGCCGATACCGGCGTTGAAAGCGAAATAGTAGCTTCCCAAGGCGGAAACACCGAGCAGGCCGCTGATGATCAGCTTGTCCAGATTGTTCCGCACCGCCAGCAATATATCAGTGGCCAGGATCGCTGCGCCGAAATTCAGAATTTCCGAACGATTGGCAAACCCATGCAATGGATTGGCCGACCAGCTTTCGGCCCGTCGCATCATGATCAGCCACAAGGGCGCCGTTAACAGTTTCGGCAATATAATCGCCCAAGGGTTGGCCCAGGCAAGGATCAGGGCGCCTGTTATCAGGTGATCAGCGATCGTCTGCGTGGCGCCAATTTTTGCTACGGTCGCCAGTTTTTGCGCCCGCATCAGGCGGAAGCATTGCACCAGACCACCCGGCATGAAAAAATAGACGCCTGACAGTACAGCCAGCATCTGCGCTGCGAGCGTTTGATGAAAAACAAGGAACAGGACCCCGGCAACCAATAGCTGCACAACGGCCACCATGGAGCACCAAAACCAGAATATGCCGATTGCCGAATTGCAAATCGACTCCAGCGCATCGTCGGACGCCGATATGATTTTTTGGCCGACACCGATATTGGCAAGCACACGCGTCAGTTCGAAAAGACTGAGCGTCAATGCTGCTACGCCGACCAGTTCCGGCACAAGCTGACGGGCAATAACAACAACCACCAGAATTCGGACAATGCGATTGACCAGTTCTGCCGATCCATATGCCAGCAACCCGTGCAGGATGGAGCGCTTATTGCTCTGCTGTTTTCGTGAAATTGCGGCGATCATATTGCTATTCCCAAAATGGTTCGGGATATTCAGTTCAATTGCCGTGCCAGATTAGAAGAATGCCGGTTTCCTGCGCGGAACAATGCCTACCGGAATTTTAATCACCAGTGCCGCTTTGCAAAGTGGGTTGTTTCATTCGCATTTTGCAAAAATTATCGCATTTTGAGCGAAGCCAAGTCATGCTAAAAACAATATTTACTATTTAAATATTTGATAAATATGTATTTTTAACTTTTGGCACGCAAAATGCGGAGATGTGACCAGTCAAATTTGGAGTCACATCATGAGCAATTATCTATCCGCCGCGAGCTTTTCCGAGAATGGAAGCCGCCGCATCTCTCATCTTTTAATCGGTCACCCTAATGTAACCGAGCTGGCCATTTCTCTATATGATGACACAGCCATTTCCCTCTTCGGAATGCACTGCGCAAATGGTTCGCTATCCGATGTCGCTGCAAAAATCGTTTGGGCGGCATCACGTGGGGAACAAAATACGATTAATTTCATCAACGCCCATTGTATCAATATTGCGAAGCGCGACGCCCAATATGCTGCCAATGTGCGCTCTTCAAATATTTTACTGCCAGACGGTTCGGGCCTCCGACTAGCCGGGAAGCTGGCAGGATTGGGGCCGGTCAGTAATTTGAACGGAACCGACCTGTTTCCGCATATTTGTGAAAAAGCCGCCCAAGCCAATCAGAGTATTTATCTGTTGGGGGGAAAGCCGGGAATAGCTGCCGCTGCGGCCAAGAATATGCGCAATCAATATCCGGGCCTGGAATTTTCCTGTACGCAGAACGGCTATTTCGCAAATGGTACAGACGAAGAAATTATAAAACAGATCAACCGTTCTGGTGCATCAATTCTGATGGTCGGCATGGGCGTGCCCCTGCAGGAAAAATGGATCGCCAAATATCGCGCACAGATCACTGTACCGGTAGTGATGGGTGTCGGCGGTCTATTTGACTATTATTCGGGCAAAATCCCGCGCGCTCCGGCCTTGCTCCGTGCCTATGGACTAGAGTGGTGCTGGCGCTTCGCCATGGAGCCCCGCCGGTTGGCTGGACGATATCTGAGTGGCAATATACGGTTCGTCGGTCACGCTATCTCCCACGCATTCGTCGCTCGAGGGCATGCAGAGCGCTATGCCGCCGCTTCCAAACGCACTCTGGATCTGTCGATCGCGCTGCTTGCACTTCTCCTTCTCGGACCATTGGTTGCGGCAATCTGCTTGTTGATTACTCTGGAAGACAGAGGCTCTCCGTTTTTCCGCCAGACCCGGATCGGAGCAGATGGGAAGCCATTTCAAATATGGAAATTCCGATCAATGTACAAAGACGCCGAAGCGCGAAAAGCACAATTGGCCAATCAAAGTGAGCGGGACTCGATTTGCTTCAAGATGAAAAGTGACCCGCGAATCACGCGTATAGGGAAGTTTATTCGTCGCACATCCATAGATGAATTGCCGCAAATTCTGAACATCTTGTCGGGTCAGATGTCCGTCGTCGGACCACGGCCAGCGCTCCCTAATGAAGTGCTGGCATATAAGGATAGGGAGAGAGGCCGTTTGACCGGAAAGCCGGGCTTGACCTGCACCTGGCAAGTATCCGGCCGTGCCGATATTCCTTTCGATCAACAAGTTGATATGGATTTGGAATATCTGTCGAAAAGATCGCTGCTGCGTGATCTGATACTCATTACCCGAACAGTGCCAGCGATTATCACTGGCAAAGGTGCCTATTAGGACTTCGGAAAATTCTCAATCTCTTCGCTGGTCCGCCCATTGCTGTGGTCGGCGAAGAGCTACTATCGTATAATCGAGCATGTCCTGGACTGGCAAGAGTTCTGCCTGCGAACCCAATTTGCCATTCTGCCTGATGACATCTATTTTCTCCAGTAGTGCATAGGCGCCAAATCCGCTGCAAATGCCTCGCAACGCATGATGGGCCGCATTAATCCCAAGTTGATCCTTGGCCATCCAGGCTTGAGTAAACTGCTCGCACCATTTCACGATGTCGCTGCTGACCGCTTCGACCAGAGCCGCGCGACGCTTCTCCGGAACGGCGTATATTTGTTCTTCAAACTTGGCACGGTTGAGAAACTCGACTTCACCAAAATCGGGAACGCGCTTCTGATTTTCTGATTCAACGGTCCTGTGCTGGTCATCCAGTCCGCAAATCTGGCCAACCACGTAATGTAGCCCGGAAAGGTTTATCGGCTTCGAAATCACGCCATCCATTCCGGAGGCCAGGATGGCGGTTCGTTCGCTGTCACCAGCAAATGCCGTAACCCCAAAAATCGGAATCTTCGCATATTGCTCGTTCGCTCTGATCTGGCGTGTGGCTTCCATACCGTTCATCGGCATCCAAACATCCATCAAGATGCCATCAAAATCGCCGCCGGATAGAGCATCCAACACCTGTGAGCCATCATTCACGACCAAGGTCTCGCAACCTATATTTTCCAGCATCGCGGTAAGGACAATCTGGTTCGCTTCGATATCCTCAGCAACCAGCAATTTCGGCGCACGGCCGTTGATCTGAAATTTCCTTGACACGACGGTTTGCGACTTTGCCGCAGCCAGTTCGGAACCATCCCCAAGGCTGACCGGGATGACAAACCAGAATATGCTGCCTTTGCCAATATCGCTGTCCACACCGATATTTCCGTCCATGGCGTTGACGATGCGCTTGCAGATGGACAGACCCAGGCCGGTCCCCTCAATCTCGGTGTTTTGGGCATTGCCCCTGTCCAATTCTTCGAACAGGCTTTCTTGCAGATGCCGGGGGATGCCATCCCCGCTATCCGATACCGAAAATTTCAAAAACAGACCGTCGTCTTCTGTCAAAATGTCGGCAATCAGATCGATCCGGCCATCGCTGGTATATTTGATCGCGTTGCTGATAAAATTGTCGATCATTTGCCGCGCGCGCGTGGGATCGGTAACAATGTAGTCTGGGCAGTCCGGCGGCAGGTTGATGCTGATATCCAGCTTCTTTTTCCGCGCCAGCGGTTGCCAGGTATCGGCCGCCTTCCGGACGAGTTCCGGCAAATTCAGTTCCCGCATCTGCAAATTCAGATGCCAGCCATCGGCTCTTGCATATTCGATAATATCCGCCAGCAGAAACAAAAGCTGATCGCCACTGTTCCGCGCCAGTTCAACCTGTTTCAGCTGCTCTGCAGTCAAATCTGTAATGCTCAGCAATTCCAATGTCGCCAGCACGGCATTCATCGGTGTCCGGATGTCGTGGCTCATCATCGCCAGAAACCGGGATTTGGAGCGATCAGCCGAGACGGCCGTTGCGCGCGCCTCTTCCAGAGCAGCGCCCATCATCTCCATTTCGACAAGGCGTTGAGCCAGTTGCTCACTTTTGAGTTTTTCTTCTTCCCTCGCGGATTTCAGATCATTTGACAAATTTTGCAATTGCCGCGCCCTGCGCTCGCTCAGTTTCCGCAGGATCTGCTCTTTCCGCTCGGCCTGCCGGTCTCTGGTGATATCGCGAACCGCACCATAGCCAAAAAATCGCATTCCGTCCGACGATCTCTTCTGCGTAACCGACCATCTCAGCCACCGCGTTTTGCCATAGTCGTCGCAAAAGCGAAAATCGCCTTCGATATTTTTATCAACCAATCGGCCTTCAGATGCCGCGATGAGTATCGCCATTGCATCTTCCTGGTCATGCGGGTGCACCATGGTGGCAAATTGTTCGAAACTGGTGATTGGAGTTTTTGAACCGAGCACTTTGGCAAAATTGTCCGAGCCGATAAACTGTTGATCCTCGTCACCATAAAATGTGGCAACATTTGCCAAATTCTGGGCGCTGACATGAGATAGTGTCTGCCGATTGACATGCTCGAGCAACTCGACTTCTTTTTGCCGCAAAAGATCCTGAGCCTGCGTTAACGAACGACTTTTCGTTTCGAGCAGCTGCTCGGCTTCCGCGCGCGCAGCTTCGCTTCTAGCCAAGCGACGTTCAATCAACTGCAATTGCAGCGCTTCAGCGTCCGGCGGCGCAATTTGTGCTGGCCCAACCATGATTGCCTCTACCATCTATTGGTTTATCGTTGATGAATTTGCTGATACTCAAAAGGTACGAGTAACAGCTTGTTTCTTCCAGTCATAAATTAAAACTCGATCGCGATTGCCCTCGCGAGGTGCGAAATCGAGAGCATGGCCTCGAATGTTTGCTCTTCCGCGAACCTGCACCTAATATTTGAATGACTCAATTTGGGGCAGCTCCCGACCAATCGCTTATATTTTTCATCTAATCAGTTCGGAAGACCGAAAGTGGATGGAAAGCGGTTATTGCCATCTGCCTTTTCTGACGCCGGTTTCATCCGGAATGCCGACGCTAGCCTTCGGATTGATGGACTGCCAGAATGAAACGCTGTCCGCCAGTTGCAATGCTTTTAGGTGGTCGAAGCTCACGAAACTCAGGAACTTGTGGAAAAATCATGCGATTGGTTTGATGGTGATTCTGATTGCGCTTCATGCGTCGTTCTATTTTGCCGAGGCAGATACGAGAGAGTATATTGGCGTGACGATTGTTGGAGGCATATATATTATCTACTACTTTATCAGGCAACGCTAAACCGGCACCTTGGATTGATGTTGACGTATCACATCCCCAAGTGACCGTAATTATTCCGGAAGTTTCAAAATCGATCGCCGCCATCCAAACGTCCGCTTGTTATCGATGATCTCCTACAAGCAGACAGTCCGCTTTCGGCCCAATCGCCGCCGGTCAATTAGGGAAAAGCGACCTCTACTGCCTTCTTTGCGATACGCACCTGCACGGGCGTGGTTGCGAGCACTTCGCCATCGATCGAAATTTTGAGATTTGGGAATGTTTCCAACTGAAATGATTTTCCGGTAAATTCACGCGAGTTTGCGTTTCTGTCTCTCAGCTTGAGCGCTTTTGCATACCAGTCCCACATAAGCTGGAATTTGCTCTTCCCCACCACAGCCTGAACAACGATCTGCCCGCTGTCGATTTCCGCATTGTCGGACAGTTCCAGACCGCCATGATAGGGACCGTTCAATATACGCACTTCGGTTGACCACAATGTGTGCTTTTCTGAACCATCATCGATTATCAGCTTGAACGGCCGGAAACCGATCAGGCATTTCATGGCCCAGAACAGATAGCCAAAACGACCCAGATAGCGCTTCAAATTATGCGGGACCGTTTCGCCAATGATCGGTGAAAGGCCTAGTGATGCAGCGTTTACGAAATAATCCTTATCGATCATGCCAAGATCAATCCGCTTGCGGTGTCCATGCGCGATGACGTCAATGGCTCCGTCAAGATCGAGAGGCAATCCCAGCGTGCGTGCCGAACTGTTGGCGGTACCAAGTGGTAAGATGGCAAATATGCAATCGGTACCGACAAATTCGTCCACCACGCCGGAAAGCGAACCATCGCCGCCGCCGACTATGACCATCGGCGCGTTCTTGATGGCTTGCCGAACAATCGTGCGAATATCGTCAGGATGCTCCACGGCCTGTGCGTCCAACAGATTAACGCCAGCTTTAATGAGTTTTGCTTTCGCCTCTTCGAACTGGTCTTCTCCCTTTCGGGATCCGGCGTTGACAACGAGAATGGCGTCCCGAGGGAGAGAATGGGTTTTCATGGAGACACTACGCCGCGGCGGATGTTTGGATGCACGATGAAACTTCTTTAAGTTTCAACAGTTGAACCTGCATGGCACGGATCGCACATTTATCTGACATTCACTTTGGCGCAAATGACCCGAACATCGTTGCGGCAACGATCGATTGGCTGAAAGAGAAACAGCCCGATCTCGTCATCATCAGCGGTGACCTGACACAGCGCGCGCGAGAGAGTCAATTTCAGGATGCCGCCGACTATCTGCACGCATTGCGGGAGAACGGGCACAAATTGCTGGTCATCCCCGGCAATCATGACATTCCATTATATGATGTGTTCAGGCGCTTCGCGTCGCCACTCGGCCGTTACAAACGTCATATTGCACAGGATCTGTGCCCTTGGGTGGAAACGGACGAAGTTGCCGTCTTGGGAATCAATACGGCTCGGTCGCTGACGATCAAGGATGGACGTATCAACGAAGAGCAGATGCAACTCATTCGTCAGCGTTTCAAAGGTGTCGCGCCCAACAAAACCCGAATCCTGGTTACACACCACCCGCTATTTGAATTGCCGATCGGACAAGGCAACGAGCTTAGCGAAGCCGTGGGTCGGCACCGGGATGCTCTTAGGGCGATCGCCGACGCTGGAGTACATTTAACATTGGCGGGGCATTTCCACCGAACCTACGCCGAGGCCGCCAGCAAAATGGTGGCTGAGGTCGGGCCGACCCTGGTAATTCAGGCGGGTACAGCCACCTCGACCCGTCTGCGCAATCAGGAACCGCAAAGCTTCAACTGGCTCCACGTCGAGCAAGGCAACCGAATGGAATTGCAAGTGATCGTCTGGAACGGCGAAGATTTCCAGCGCGCAAGCCACGTCGGGTTTTCCCTGAAAGGGAGGCGATGGCATTCGGAACAACTGGCCACGCAGGAAATGGCCGCAGATGAATTCTCTGAGCCAGATTATCGCTGACCGTAATTTTAGTATATATAATTGCAGTCAAATACCGGGGTGTTACTCATAATGACGGAACGACATTTGCAAACTGCCGTTTCAGCGCCTTGGCGGTACCGAACTCGGTTAAACGGAATTCAAGAGCATCTCTGCCGAGCCGGTGCTTCTTCAGCCGGATGCTAGTCGATGAAACGTCACAAACCGGGTCGATTGCCCATTGTTTCGCCGAGACGCACCAGTCTCTCCGGTGCCCAGTCGGCTGAGAAATCGACGGTGTGCTGTTGGAACAGCAGGACTACCGTAGAACCGAGCAGAAATCGTCCCATCTCCTCACCCTTTTCGAGCGCGATGTTCTGGTCGGTATAAGTCCACTGCGTAATCTTGTTGGCGGGCTTTGGTTTGACAACGCCGTGCCAAACAGTTGCCATGCTGCCGACGATCGTAGCGCCGACCAGAACCATCGCGAACGTGCCATGATCCGGTGATTCAAATATACATACTACCCGCTCGTTTCGCGCGAAAAGGTTCGGCACGCCGCGCGCAGTAGTGGGATTAACGGAAAACAGCGAGCCTGGCACATAGATCATATTTGTAAGCCTGCCGTCACAAGGCATATGCAGGCGATGATAATCCTTGGGCGACAGATATACATTGGCGAAGCTCCCGTTCCGGAACTTTGCTGCTAATGCCGTATCGCCGCCAAGCAATTCGGTCGTCGTAAACGAATGGCCCTTGGCCTGAAGGATGCGCTGGTCATCAATAGCACCTAGCTGACTGATCGCGCCATCCACCGGACAGGCAAAATCCGCTTCCGTTATGGCGCGCGCGCCCGCTTTGAGCGGACGGGTAAAGAAGGCGTTGAAGCTGTTATAGCTCGAGATGTCCGGATTTTCTGCTTCGCTCATATCGACCGCATATTTGCCAACGAACCAGCGTATCAGC
>NZ_OZ333477.1:980000-1247500 GCF_976973735.1 Parasphingorhabdus sp. NYA22
AGGAGGCCCTATCAGAAGGCAACTTTTGGTAGGGGGCACAAGCTGGGGGGTAGCGACTGTTTAGCAAAAACACAGGACTCTGCTAAGTCGGCTTCAAGACGACGTATAGGGTCTGACGCCTGCCCGGTGCTCGAAGGTTAAGAGGAGGAGTGCAAGCTCTGAATTGAAGCCCGAGTAAACGGCGGCCGTAACTATAACGGTCCTAAGGTAGCGAAATTCCTTGTCGGGTAAGTTCCGACCTGCACGAATGGCGTAACGACTTCCCCACTGTCTCCAGGATATGCTCAGCGAAATTGAATTCTCCGTGAAGATGCGGAGTACCCGCGGTTAGACGGAAAGACCCCGTGCACCTTTACTGCAGCTTCAGAGTGGCATTAGGAAAGAATTGTGTAGAATAGGTGGGAGGCTTTGAAACTTGGGCGCCAGTCCGAGTGGAGCCATAATGTGAAATACCACCCTATTGTTTTCTGGTGTCTAACTTAGATCCGTTATCCGGATCAGGGACCCTCTGTGGCGGGTAGTTTGACTGGGGCGGTCGCCTCCTAAAGAGTAACGGAGGCGCGCGATGGTTGGCTCAGGACGGTTGGAAACCGTCTGTTAGAGTGCAATGGCATAAGCCAGCCTGACTGCGAGACTGACAAGTCGAGCAGAGACGAAAGTCGGTCATAGTGATCCGGTGGTCCCTCGTGGAAGGGCCATCGCTCAACGGATAAAAGGTACGCCGGGGATAACAGGCTGATGATTCCCAAGAGCTCATATCGACGGAATCGTTTGGCACCTCGATGTCGGCTCATCACATCCTGGGGCTGGAGCAGGTCCCAAGGGTTTGGCTGTTCGCCAATTAAAGTGGTACGTGAGCTGGGTTCAGAACGTCGCGAGACAGTTTGGTCCCTATCTGCCGTGGGCGTCGATAATTGAGAGGAGTTGACCCTAGTACGAGAGGACCGGGTTGAACATACCTCTGGTGTACCAGTCATGCCGCCAGGCGTGCTGCTGGGTAGCTATGTATGGACGGGATAACCGCTGAAAGCATCTAAGCGGGAAGCCTCCCTCGAGATAAGTTATCATAGAGTCGTGGAAGACCACCACGTTGATAGGCTGGGTGTGGAAGCAGGGTAACCTGTGAAGCTAACCAGTCCTAATTACTCAATTCGCGCTTGTAGAATCCCGCCATCAACAACAATGTTGGAAAGCATGTTTGTTGAAGAACGGACAATTAAGCTCGGCCCATGGTCAACATGCACGGATATTACCCCTCGGGATATGTCCGGGCGTGATCTTACCAACATCGATTAAAAGACCCGTGATTACAGCTTATGCGCCTGCTTCATTGCTTGGTGGCCATAGCGCCTGTGCCCCACCCGATCCCATCTCGAACTCGGCCGTGAAACCAGGTTGCGCCGATGGTACTTTGTCTCAAGGCATGGAAGAGTAGGACGTCGCCAGGCATTGCAGCAGGCGCATAGACTTGTAGTCACGAGGAAATAACCCATTCACCTTTTCAAAAGCGGCCTGTCCCTCGTAGGGCCGGCCGCTTTTTTGATTCTCTGGTACGGCACAAAAGCCAAACCGGAAACGTTGGCGCGGGATGGAGCAGTCCGGTAGCTCGTCAGGCTCATAACCTGAAGGTCGTAGGTTCAAATCCTACTCCCGCAACCAACAAAATGTCATAATATCAGTGACGTAACCAAAAGCCTCGGTCGAAAGATCGGGGCTTTTGCTCGTTTAAGCCCTATCACATCGCTAACACATTTTGACGAATTGACTAAAACCTGATAGCTATAGGTTCTGATCTTCAAAATGATGGAGCGGTTTCGTGAAAAGCCATCCAATATTGAACGGCAAGGTTCAGCTCTACCGGCGCGGCGAAAGCCGTATCTGGCAGTGTTCGGCCTCGGTTGGCGGCAAACAGCGCAGGGCGACTACCAAGCGTGAAAGTCTCGCGCTTGCTTCTGAGTTTGCCGAAGACTGGTATTTGGCTCTGCGGGGTAAAGATCATGCCGGTATTCTCCTTTCGGAGAAAAGCTTTGCCCAGGCCGCCGAGCAGTTCCTTTCGGAATATGCAGTCATAACGGAGGGCGAGCGCAGTCAAAAGTGGACCGAGGGCCATGAAATCCGTCTGCGATTACATCTGTTGCCATTCTTCGGGGAGCTTGGCGTCTCAAAGGTTAATCCAGCCAAGGTGCAAGATTACCGCGTTCACCGTATGACATCGCGGCTTGAACCAAATCCAGCCTCGCGGAGCAATCGCCCATTAGTCGACAAGCCGCCGGCGCGCAGCACATTGCACAACGAAATCGTTACACTCCGCATGGTCTTGAAGACAGCGATCCGCAATGGCTGGCTAGAACATTTGCCGGACTTGTCTCCGCCATACAGAACGCAGGGCAAAATAGTGCATCGTCCCTGGTTCAGTCCCGCTGAATATAAGCAGCTTTATGAAGCCACACGCGCTTATGCGCGTGAGCCCTATCATGAACGGGATCGCTGGAATGCCGAGCAGGTACATGACTATGTGCTATTCCTTGCCAACACGGGCCTGCGGCCCGATGAGGCAAAGAACCTTCAGCACCGCGATGTGGCAATTGTCGAAGATGATGCGAGCGGTGAGACGATCCTTGAAATCGAAGTTCGAGGCAAACGCGGTGTCGGCTATTGCAAATCAATGCCGAGCGCTGTGAGGCCCTATGAGCGTTTGCTCAATCGGGCGAAGCCGGTGCAAGCCGAAAGCCGTCGTGAAAAGCAGCGCCGCCGCAAAGCGGGTTTACCGCCCCTGTCTGAAGATCCACCGGAACTGGAATATCCGGATTTACGAGATTCTGTGTTTCCAGGCAACCATGTGAGATTATTCAACGGAATTTTGGAGCGGGCAAACCTAAAGCGCGACAGGGACGAAAAACCGCGCACTGCTTATAGCTTGCGTCACACCTATATCTGCATGCGGTTGATGGAGGGTGCCGACATCTACCAAATTGCTAAGAATTGCCGCACCAGCGTCGAGATGATCGAGAAATTCTATGCCGCGCACATCAAGAGCACCCTTGATGCGGCCTCGATCAATGTCCGCCGTCCTAAGCGACCTGCGGGATTGAAAACATCAGCCCGCCCTGTGATCGGAATTGACGATGATTAGTCTTGCTAACGGTATGGTCGAGAAAGACCACTGTACGGTGGTATAACCATACCAATGAGGCAGACTGACCAAAGGGGCAGCGCCTCTGTTTTCTGCGAAATGACAGGCAATGGCCAGTCATGTTGGCGAAGTAAATCCCGAAGGCGACTGAGCCATCGCCTGAATTTTTAGAAAGCCCCTCAGACCGCCATATTCATCCGTGCTGAAAGCTCGAATTGGAAAAGACATCAATTTCTGATCAACTGCGCTTTACACAAAGCCTTACACAATTTGCCCGGAAATTGGTCCATTTCCGGAAATCATGAATTCGCTCGAAGATCGAAGCACGGAAATGCTAAGGTCGAGTCGGTAGTCTCGTTCGACTCAAAATCCCGTTCCGCAAGGAGTGTGGGTTCGATTCCCACCGCCCGCACCATCTAAATTAGCAGGCTCCGATAAGCCCACCGCACGGTGGGTAGGAGCCTGCATTAGCGGATCGCTTAGGGACGCACGTCCCGCGCTCCGCGTTCGCGAAATGACAATCGAAGGTTATTGTCATGTTGGCCTAAGAGATCCCGGACGGGATTTGGCCATAACCACAAATTTACGGCGCGATGCGCCATTCTGCCTTTGGTAATTGACTGGTACGGTGTTTTGTCGATCCTCTATAGCGCTTGCGTCGTAGATGCGCTTAGCCACCAGAACAGCTTTGACTTCAGCCAGGTCTTTTCAGCGAATAGAGGGGCGCTGTTTCAATTCATGGGATTGGGTTGCGGCCGCCCATCCTTGCACCAGTGCACTTGACCATTCCTGAGCCAAAAGTGGCATCCACAGGCATTCCTTTGATGCACCGACGGATGGATCGTAGGTCGCAGCCAGAAATCAGTGACGAGCGTCCATCGCGGTCGGCGTTGAGGGTTGAGTGAAAGTGAAATCATCTCTCCGCAACCGCCGGGGCAGGACATGCAGGCCCATTTTTTAATTTTGCCGCTCTCCACCGAAACCATGGTGCCTGGTTCAATTGAAGCACGATCTGGCAATATTTCCTCTCGCTTGACCTGAAATTCAAAGCGCAGCCATCCAAGCCGTTTTAGCGTTTTTGCAAAAAATGCTCTCATTTCAGCTCACCATGTCAATAAAGGGGGTCACGTCGCCGCGTCCCAAAGTGCTTGGGTTCTCGCAACAGGGACAATCCGGCTTTGGAGGTAATCCCAGCACCCGCTCATCGCGCGCGTGAAACCTGCGAATGCGGGTTGGCAGCATGCCGGAAGGCCCGGCAAAACCTGTAATGCCGGTCAACCACTCATTCACCGCCATGCTGGCAGCTTCAGTGGTAAACGTCACCACAGCTGGGGACGGATCACCTTCACCGAGAACATATGCCTCTTCTTTCAGCTTCTGGTATGCGTTGGTATCGGTCCGACGCAGCGTCTCTTCGCGCGCACGTCGAGGATCGATGAAACCTCCACAGAGCAGACATGCATGCCCAACAACCAATGTGGAGACTCGAGCAAATAGATCAAAGGACTGATCGTCTCGGCGTTGCATGGCCAAACCCACATCAATGACAGGGATGCCGTAAAACCGTGCGAACCGGTTTAAGAACAATCGCCCCGCGTGATCGTCCGTGCAGCAAAAAATCACATCACAGGCCTTCAAGGAGTCCCACGTTGATGGCTCTCCCGCCCATGCATCGATTGTTACTAGTGACATGCCGAGGTCTGCTTCAGAAACCGTGCGAGCGTGAATATCGGCCTTGAGGGCCTTTGCAGCCACATCCCCTTGTCTCGCTCCGTAAAGCCGGTTGAGATTTGACTGTTCTGCACGGTCCTTCTCGAACATGACCGCTTCACGAATACCGAGCCGCATCAGGAGAGGAAGAACAGCACTTCCCGTCGCTCCGCCTCCCGCAATACCGCACCGAAACTTCGTCAGCATCTGAGTCGTATGTTCACCAAAGAGCCGAGTCTGGCGGTCTAAAAATGCAATCTCGGCATCATCGTCGTAATCCAGCTTTAACCGTGGTCCTGAATGGAAGATGCGAGTGATGTCGACCGGCTTTTCTTCTGACATCCAGATACGGGCAGCGACTTCGCCGTTACCCGCAATGACGATGCTGATAAGGCCCGCCGCACCTTTCATCAGCGCTGTACGCGCAAGTATCGCTTCGTTCTGATCATCTTGTTCAGAGAACGCGGCCCTGCCTTCGGGATGGGTATGGACAAGGGCAGGTACCAAATTGTCGGTCAACGCATCACCAAGCAACCGCATAAATCCGTCGGTTTGCCAGGTCACATGGCGGTTTGAGGCCGAAATCAAATCGGCAGGATCAAGGTTCGAAAACGCATGCGAGATCAGACGAGTACGCGGTGCCCTGGACCACGGGTCCATTTGGATGTCAGCGCGCCCAAACAGCATATATGCCGAACGTTCGGCACCGGCCCCTTGCGTCAGCAAGGACCGGATGCCGTCTTCATGTGGCTTTAGCAGAACGATATCTAAGGCGCCTTTCATGTCCGCGCCCCAGCCAAAGCCGTCTTGATACGCGCCACCATAGTGCGCAAACCATCAATGCCTGGACGCCAGGCATTGTTGTGACGCGACCAGCGCTGCCAGACCCGCCCAGCGAAATTGTGCTCGACCGTGCAGGCTTTGGGAACCTGCCCGGTGCCCTTCAGAACCAATTTCGGCGAAGCATAGAACATGTCCGGCGGGCAATCAGGGTATCCGCCTGGCAACAGCACCAGAATATCAGCCGTTTCGCATTCAAACTTGCCAGCAGGCAGTTTTAGCGATTTCAGCACAATACCGGTCTGATTGCCTTCCTGGACGACCTCAAAATCATATCCATGTCCGGACAGGAATGACTGATCGATCGATGGAAGAACATCGCCTTCGGTCGTCTGATCGATCAACGAGACAAAGCGCTCGACACCTTTCTCGGCAAGATTAACGACGTCGGTATCAGAAATCTTGAGGTCATGTTGACCAGGGATTTCCTGCCAGAGATTGTAGTTTTTCGGCAGATCGGCAAGCTTGCGAAGGACGAAGCCGCTAATACAGGCATGCGGCCACTCCAGATCCTTATCGTCAATCTTGAACTTGAAGCTGCGATCGGTGCGAGCAACAAGTACTTTTTCAGCACCACGCCCACGAAGATCATAGCTTTCATCAAGGCGAAGATCCTCGAAATCGCCATTTGGAAGAATTGCGATTGCGACATGTTCATCGACCGGATGGCTGCCGTTTGCTTCAATAATTTGACGACCGAGAACCTTCGGATCGTCAAAAATGTGAGGTTTGTAGTCGAGATTTTCATCTGCAATGAGAACGCGGAAGCGATCATCTTTTTCGTTCGGTTTCATAAGTTTAATACCTTGTTTGTTACGAAGCACCGGCCTCATGCCTGTGCTTTCACAAGGTTAATCGCTGGCCCAGCGGGAAACCGGTAAGTCAGTTCAGATTTTTTTTCGCAAGACTGCCCGACGGTATGTCTGTGCAAATGAAAAAATATGGGCAGCGCGGACAAGTTCTCGCTGGCTGCTTGGGGCTGGCCGGGAATCTACCCGACATGATCGATGATACAGCGCTCTCAATCCGCTTTTTGCGGTAATTGAGCTTTGTCGTCCCCATATCTACCGGTGAGCGCTGCTCATCAGTCAGAAACACAAATTCGATGTCACCTATTGATTCTGCTGCGAGCTGATAGGCCGCAGCATCCAGTGTATCAGTTGACGTGGAAGTTTTTCGGCCCGTTCTGATGCGCCTGAAAATGAGCCGACCATCAGAGCTGGTCGTGCGTTCATCCGGTCGCACGATAATCTGCGCGCCGGCCAAATTCAAAACGAGGTCGGTGACTGCCTCGGGTACCTCATTGCTGCGTAAATTGAACAGATATGAAAGCAACTGTCGCCCGATGCGTTTATAGTCATCTTCATATCCGTGATCGACCGGACCCCTGGTTTCCCAGTGGCTTTGAAAGAGGCTGTCTAGCTCCGCTTCAGTCGCCACCGTAGTGGCCGGGTTTACGAGATCATGGATTGCGCCTTGAACTGCTGAGTGCATTTGCATGAAGGCAGTTTCCGTTCGCCGACCTCCCAGCCTTAGAGCGTGTGTGTACAGAAACCGCCTTGGACATTTTTCGTAGAGCGCCAATTGAGATGGTGTGATCACCAAGGGCGTGTCGAAGGAGACGCCAACTGCCTTCTTACTATCGACTGATGAGCCTGATACTGCGATTGGCGTTGGAAACTCGAGTTTATCCACGATGCGATCGATAAATTTGGACCGCTTCTGTGATCTACCATCAGCCTGTTTTGACGGGGCGTACATCAAAAGCTCGTTTTCAGCTCGAGACAGTGCAACGAAAAACAGACACTCCTGTTCTTCGTCATGCCCAGCTCTAACGGCATCCTTTCCTGAGTGAATTGCGCCCTCGATCATTCCATCAGGCGGAGCCGGAGTATTCTGCCGTGCAGAAGATGGCATTGAACGCCCGGTCAAGCTTGGAAGATGCAGTGTCTTAAACTCCAAACCCTTACTTCCATGAATTGTCATCAGGCGAACCGCATTCAGAGATTGGGCCGCTACTGGCAAGTCACGCAAATCTCTTTCATCGGAAAGGATCACTAGTCTGCGAATATGGTCGAGAAGAAGCGTGACGGGATATCCTTCTCCGTCTGCACGAACGGAACGCAAGAAATTCTGGAATTGCCACAAGGCTATCGCTGGTAATGATGGTTCGTCAGCCGCCTGGTTGACAAGGTCGCGGACCAGATTGGAATTGTCCAAATAAATCGCTGTAAAAGCGCGCCAAGGAGTGGATGTTTCTGTGAGCCCGTCCAATGTGGCGATGATCGAAGCAAGGCTGTGTCGTCCATTTTGGCTCAGATCAGCAAGGCTGGACAGGCATTCCTTCCATTCAAGTGAGTCCGGTTCAGGAATAGAAGCCATATGATGTGCGCATTTTGATACGTCATCTACAGACAACTCGAAGCCAGGCATGGTGGCCACGCAACCAAGGCCCATGCCGCGCGGGTCGGTAAGCAGAGACAGGAACGCCAGCGCCTGCTTTACTTCGGGTCGATCAAAAAGCGGTCCTAGAAATAAAACTGGGACGCCATGGGCCTCCAATCCCTTAGCAACGGCTGCCAGGCGATCATTGGCCTTGCATAAAACCGCTTGCTCTTTGAGCGGAACGCCATTTTTATGCGCAGTTTCTATCCGGGCAGCAATTTCAGCAATTTCATCCTCTTTGCTTTCAACAGCGACAAAGGCTGGTAGCTTGCCTGCTACCTTTCTGTGGGCGATGGCTTCGACATTGGGTTCCGCAGCAAGCATGTCAGCTTCTGCGAATTCGACAAACGCGTCGCAAATCTCCTGATAAGAACGATAATTCGTTTTCAGGCTTTTGACTGCGCCGCCCGCGAAATCCTCGTCCTTAAATCGTTCCAGATTGAACGAAGACGCGCCGCGGAAGCGATAAATTGATTGTTTGGCATCGCCTACTACCCATAGGCCTTCGCCGCTCGGCTTCATCGCGCGTAACAGCCGGACACTGGCTCTGTTTACGTCCTGATATTCATCGACGAGGATGTGTTCATATTTGTTTTGCAGGTTAGTGCAGACCTCGACATCGCTTTCCAGCAACGTTGTTGGTAATGCAACCAGATCGCCGAAATCTACGAAGCCACCATTTTTCTTAAGGGTTTCATAAGATTGATAAACTTGAGCGATTTCCTGGCAGCGTTCAGCGGCTTCAATTTCCTCGTCTGAGGCGGCCTTCGCTTGCATTGCGTCAGCGAGTTTTTTGTAGCGGGGCGCATCAACCACTTCATCTTTCGCACGGGAAATCGCCGACAGGATATCTTTGAGTTTTTCGGTAGGATCCCACAGGTCCTTAAAATGAGACAAGGACAAGCGAACGAACTCATTTTCGAGTAACGCTATGGCATCGGTTGTATCGAGTGGTGTTGGATCAGCGGGAAGATCCAAACGATCATGAAAGCGGCGAACAAGGTCGAGCCCAAAGGAATGAAAGGTTCCTATCCAGATAGCCCCGGCTGCCTCGGGCCACAAAGCAAGCGCTCTTTCCAAAAGCTCTCCAGCGGCCTTGTTTGAAAATGTGAGAACCAAGATTGAGCCTGGATCGACACCTTTGTCCCTAAGATGTTCGAGCCGCCCCACCAATGTTTGAGTTTTTCCCGTACCTGGTCCAGCTCTCAGCAGCAGGGCACCTTCCGAGTGGATTGCAGCTTCACTCTGTTCGGGGTTAAGCGGTTTTGGCTTCGATGATTTAGGCGATGCAGGTTCAATTTCAGGTAGTAACAGAGCATCGAAAAGTTGGACTGCGACCATATCGTATGGTGCCCCAAGCCGATCCGTGATCTGTTTTGCCGATAGGCTTTCCACGAGATACCATTCTCGCGCCAATGATCTCGGAAAGAGCAGCTCGCGGGCAAACAGGTCCATCAAGACTTCCTGACGACCTTTGTGACTGTAATCGACCAGACGCTCCGCGCCGGTCGCCGATGGATCGGCAGAACGAGCCGGATCAATCTCAATTACCGGTTCTGCAGCATCGGTGCTGTCAAACTCGTCATGCCCGATTTCGTGAGCAATCAGAAAGGCGTTCAGAAACTTATTGCCTGTGTCTTCATGGCGAATGGCCTTGGAATCAGCATCGAAAAGTGCGCGGCCGCCTTCCAGTTGAGCATGGCCTGGGGGATAGGAGCGCACTTCGATATCACGTCTTTTGGCTTCCCGACGAACAAACGCCAGAGAGTCTTCCGGATCGCCACCCTTTGCAACCAAATTCGCATGGAACTCGGCGGCCTTTTGTCTGGCAAGCTCAATCCGATCCATTTGATGCGGACAATTTGTTTAAAGATTCCATTTCGCTTTCATCCAAATCCAGGCCAGCGACAAAATCATCAAATTCAACTGCCGCAGATCCCTGCGGTTTTGCATCGGCCTTGTAGGCCATTTGCGGGGCAGGTCCTGCTGTATTTTGAAGATGGTCGATCAGCTGATGGATACTTACTCTGGCGGTTCGCGCGAGATTTCCGACTACGGCACCAGGAATTGAACCAAGGCGGATTTTTCTATCGCGAAATCCCGCAACGAAATCTCTTGGAAGGCCCAAACTCTGGGCCAGTCCGCGTAGATTGGTTCCGGATAGAGCATTCATGACGACGGTTGTGCTCTGTTGAGAGCTCTCATCTGCCAATTTTGTTTCCAATGGCATGCGATCAACCGCGACTGACAGATCAACCAGGCGCAACTCGTGATATAGGTCAGTTAGCTCCACTGCGAGCGAAGGGAATCTTTGGACGTAATTCTGTAACGTCTCGGGGCCTAGCGACGGCTCCGTTGCGAAGTCATCGAGAATGTCATCTTTATCTGTTTTAGCTGACATTCTTAGCCTCCGTTTCTAGTATTTGCTGCAATTTCTTGACTGCTCGATCACGACGATTTCGGACTGTCTGTGGACCACAACCAAGAAGTTTTGATATCGTTTGAACTTCTGGGTCTTTGCTCTCGCTCGGTATTTTTGCAAAAATCATGTTGATCACTCGCCTTTCGTCTTCTGGAAGGGTGTCAATCGCTCGTTGCAGTTGAAACCGGTAAGTGATTTCATCTTCAATGCTTTTTGAAGCAGGATTCAATCGGGCGAGGGCTTCCTCCACTTCAAAGGGAATATCCCCATCCTCATCATACTCAAGCTGTGTTGTTGGCTTATCCCGCCTATACATTTTTCGCATCGCATCATGTTTGCGCCGGGCAATCATATGGTCAAATGCGACTTCGAAACCGTCAAGCTTCTCGTCGTAAACTTGCCGATCGCACATGACCCGTTCAGCAAAATCATCGAGAACGAATTCCTGAAGATCCAGCAAATGTGCGACGGCACCATCTTTCTCGCCTAGGCGGACTTCAGAATGTGGGCACACTCTCTTTATGCGTGTTTGCAGAAGCTGATACAGTGCTCCAAACTGGGCATCGCTATTATGTGTTTTTGTTTGCCTCAGAAAGTACACCAGCACCTCTGAAGGAATGTACTCGGAATGCGTTCGGGCGCTGATCTCCGCACGATCGCAAAGCTGTTCAGAGGTCAATTCACGACATACTTGGATGAGCGCTACTGTTTCAGGTCTCCGCTCATAAAGCTTCCCTTCCTCAGTCGTCTTTCTAAGTGGCGGTAGATTGTCCATTCTTGCGATCTTTATAGTAATTTACGAGCAAAGTCTCATATGTATTATGGCTATAGAATTTTTTATGCAGAGGGTAGGCTTTTGATGATTTAGCTATATTGAAATCTTAGTGTGAGTGACAGGTAGAATGTTTGCGATTCGCTGTTTACGGCTGCTGTTAAATGGCTAATTCGTAAGGGATAGGAAAGATCTACTCGGCAACGCTGCACATTCTGCGTGTTTGAGAAACTGCCTGGTTGCACGTTGCCATGATTGATCTGGCTTGGAGTTGAATTGGTATTTTCATTCAGAGCCGCTGTGTAGTCTTGGTTCGCAAAATCTATGAGTAAATTCGAGTGCGAATTACTTGATACGAATTTCCGCGAGGCTGACTTTGAACCCCAAGGGCAGTAAAATGGTTGAAATGAGGCGCGACTGGCTTGCGTGCATGGAATCGCCTGGAGCTTTCACTTCCACAAAGCGAATATCGTCACCGTTCCAAAGCGTCAGATCGGGCCAACCGGCGCGAAGATCGTAGGGTGCTTTCGCAAATAATTGTGCAATCTGTGCAAGCCGTTCCGGACCTAGATGATCGAATAATTCGAGGACATGATTCAATCGGACAGTCGGGTAATATGCGGGCGACACTCCGGCAGTCGCTGAAATGATTTTCCAATTGTGCTTGAGCTGCTCATGCGTTGCGCGAGTGAGCGTCCCAATCAGCTGGTTAGTGTCGAATTTGTCTTGGTCAAATGCAACATTCTGAGCGTAAAGGGCCTCTATAAAAGTGTCGGCATTCCTGCGGTCCAGTTTTGTGAATGATGCGGCTTTAATGAGCGTCAACATTAGGCCGCCTTCTGCTGCGGCCCCGGCCCAACCAGCATTCTCGTAGTGGGTGAGGGTGGCTTCTTCGACCGATGACCAGGCATCGCGCGTTTGGAACCGCCAATTATTCTTTTCTCCAGCTTCCAGGTTCACCACTTCATGCTCAATGCCCAGCCGATGCGCTTGCCGTTCAAACTTCCCCATCTTTTTGACGCTACCTTGTTTGGATTTGGGGGTGAGGGACTTTCTTAGCTTTTCGGCTCGTCTTGAAACGCCAACCTGCGGATCAATCGTCAAAGCTTTGTCATAAGCCTTTAATGCTTCAGCTGGCTTGTCGGAGGCTTCGTGGATTTCGCCAAGCAAGCGTAATGCGCGTGCCTGATGCCAGCCTTCTCCCTGTTCGATTGTGCGGTTTAGCCCATCGATCATTGCGCTCCGAAGGTCGCTGTCCGGTTTGCTATCAACACCTTCAAGAACTTTACGGATGATATTGATATCGCCATCGGCTATTTTCCGCTCTTGCCATCCGTCACGGTCAACCATCTGACCGTCGAAATTGTAGCCAACGCGCTCATCACCTTCGCATATGATGAATAACCGCCGATTTACGCTGTCAAATTCATAGCCGCTCGCCCATCCGGTTTCAGGCTCCCATCGCGCCATTTCCCGCGCTTCCTCAAGATCGAACAGGATGTAGCGGCAACTGTCATCGCTGCCGGGCGCATTGGCCGTCTGGCAAATGGCATATCGGCCATCTTTGGACAGGCCATTGCTTGAAAGGTTGGCCGCTAGATCTTTCGCAATGAGCTGCGTTCCATCCACAGAGAAAGCGTGGAAACGTCCATTCAGTCCGTCTCCGAACATCCAGTCGTTGAAAATGAAAGTACCATTGTCAGCTACCTGTCCGTCGTTTGGTCGTTCGAGCCTGCCTTCCGCTAATATCTGGTCTTGTGATAGCAACGTCCATGATCCATGCCCTTCATAACGATGACCGCCTCTCGTGCCTTCGGGATTTCTATCAGACCAGATGAGGCGATATTGTCCATTCGGCGATTTGGAGGAACGACCAATAAAATCGAGCGGGTCGATAGAGATGAGACCATGACCAAATTCTTGGATTTCAAGGTCCTGGGATGACGCTGGTGGCTCATTGGATTTGGTTTCAGCATCAGTTCCAAATAGTCGCTTGAGAAATGATCTCATTTTGCGGCTCTTGCGCAGTCGGTCATGCGGCACCGTTGAGGGTTTGCTGGAGCTCTGCAATTTTCTCGATGATCGCATCAAACGGCGGCGGATCGCCAAAAATCATCGTGTTCATCGCTTTATAATCCTGCCGAAGGTCGTCAACCATTCCTCCCTCGGGGCATAGCGCAAATGTTGGAGGCTGCGCGGAAGCCAGATCAAAGGGCGGACGGTTGAAAAACATGCGGGCGTGCGCGACGCAATCCTCACCCAGCGCCCGGTTTTCGGTAGCCGATTGTCCCGTTTCCGACTGGATCAGACGGTATAAATCATAATAGTGGCGCGAAATACGCTGGCCGTTACCGCGCAGTTGGCCTCGGATTTCATACCATCGGCGCAGCCCGTGCAGGATCACCACCTTGTCCCAGAAGGTTCGCTCGGCATCGACAATGGTGACATTGGGAACGGCCAGATCAATCCCAGGAACATCGGTATCAACATAAGGCGTTATCGACCGGTTGGAGTTTGGATCGAGTGCCGATTTAGCGCCCGATTCAATTTTTACTGATTTAGCGATATAGGCGTCGGTCGGTGTTATGCTGGGATAGATAACCAGCAAGGTTTGCCGGTCGGCAGGGTCCGCCTCTATCCGGATCGCATTTTGCTCCAGACCATTTCGGGTGCAGGCATTTTCTGAAATCGCTGAAAGGTGCTGCATCAGCGGGCCATTTATATATGCTTCGCAAGCGTCTTTGATCGCATCAAGCGCTTTCTGGCGCTTTTTGCCGCTCAACGCGGCCAGTTCATTGATCGATGCGGGAACGCCGAGATCATCGCGAAAGACTGTGACGTCGATGTCTTCTGAAAATCGCTGTATCAATCCGAACCCCTTGGAAAGCGAGGTGCCACCTTTGAACAGTAGGCGCGGGCCTTCGGTGATGCCATTGAACAGGGCATCAAGCGTCCAGCAGACCCAGAAATCCTTTTCGACATTTTGCGGGGTTGTTCCCATGCGTTGAGCCGTTGTGGTGAACAGACCTTGGCGCGTATCAATATCGGCCCGCAAGATATCGTCAAAAGCTGGATTCATGCGGACGGCGTTTCGTTGGAAACAAGCGGACGGAGCAATTCCTGCATCCAGGCCGGAAGGGTGGACATACCATTGGTCAGGTCAGCACGCAGCTTCGTCCCATGCTTTGGGTCTTTGAGCAGGATCGATAGTTTGTTCTTCCAACTTGCCATATCGTCACCCGGCATCGTGTCGCGCAGCCAGTGAAGGGCTTGGACGATGCGCATCGCGGGGCGGCCTGCCCAGAAAAGTTTGCTTGGAGCTGTCTGTTTGAAATAAATGGTAAGATTTCCGAGGTTGATCTTCTTGGAGCGCGCTTCGCTATGGACGATGATCTTGGCTGGCACCGCATTGGTAAAGCCGAGATCGTTAGCTGCGGTCATCCCGTCAACCAGCACTCGTATTTGATCGCGCCGCACGACGGCATCGATAACGGCCTTTGGATTTGGCGGGTTATCCTGCTGTGTAAGTTTGTTGGTTCGGGGTTTATCATAGAGGCCCCTGTCGATCCTGCGCAATTCTTCCGCACGGACGAGACGTTGCAGGGTTTTATCGACGACATCACGGCTACCAAGGTCAAGAAAATCGCTCGGTGTCCAGACCGTGATAGTTGCACCGCTTTCGATGCGAGCAAGAATTTGCTCTTTCAGACTGATGGGTGACTTGTCCATGTCCGAAATATGTAGCATGATTTCGGACAATGTCGAGTTAGAAATGTCCGAAATATGTAGCATGATTTCGGACACTTTTTGCTCAACTAGCCTTATCAGAACAAGCGGCCCATTTGGGAAGGCGTCCAAGATCGTCCAGTTCAGCTCTGACTAGACCATCCAGCACTTCCGGGAAAAGCCGAGTCATCGCCCGCCAAACCGGATGTTCGTTATCGATTTGCGCTTCAGTTTCTTGGGCCTGTTTGATCATTCGCTTTAATGATGGCCGTTCCGCAAGATCGGCTAGCGCGGTCGAGCGAACAAAGCTATCTATGAGATTGGCACAATGTTTGAAATCGCCGCTACTCAGTTTGCTATTGAGCATGGCGAGAACAGCGCCTTCCCCTTTATATTTTGTGATATAGACATTTTCCGTGCCGGTGTCGGCGCTGTGCGCGACCGAGCAAAGGATCGCAAAGAGCATGGCCAAATGCGCTTGGCTTCTGTCGGAGCGCGATGCCCAAAATTCTTCCCTCCACGCATCCAGCCCCGGCACACTCGATTGTAGCGAATCCCAGGCAGATACAAATGCTGTGCTGTAGAACGGCGAATTGGGCTTGTCATTTTGCGCTTGTTGAAATGCCTTCCACCAGCGCGATCGTTCTTCCTTGCTGCTTGCTACCAACAAATCGCTCCGCCGGTCCTCAACAAATGCCGACCGGCCATAGTCAGTTTGCAGATCATCCAGCGTTACCAGTTGTGGATCGAGCCAACCGCCTTTACCATTTTCGAGATAGCATTTCAGGACCAGCGTTCCGCGTTCGATTGAAGCCGCCTGTGCAGCATCATCGAACAGGAAGGCATTGCCTCGCTGCATCGTGATGACATCATGGAAGCCTTGCGGCAGCGGGTCTTCGCGAATATTGAAAATCCATACGAGCCTGACGCCTTCATTGTCATAGTGAATATGGCGTGCAGCAATCTCCGGCGCAAAGGGCTTGGAAAGCTGGACTTCGAGTGCAAACTTGCCCAATTCTCCAAATTCAAGATACACATCTGGCCAGCGCCCACGCATGTGGATCGCGGGCCGCAGATAAGTGTCCACCGCCGAATGTGTGCAGCGGGTATCGGCGTTAGCCAGTTGTTCAATTGTTACGCATAGTTGACGGTGGAGTGCCGATTCCTGATGCCCTTGATATTGCGCGGCACGGGCGGCATCCGGCCGCAAAGTCCGGCCCTCGTACCAAGGGCAGTCCTTGGAACCTTCCGGAAAATGAACAAACATTGGCACATGACCGTTCTTCGTCGCCTGCGAGCGAATGAATATACCAGCCTCGCAAAGCCTGCACCGGGCCAATGGCACTGATGAATCAGATTGTCGGCGCAGATTGATCTGCGAGCGCAAATGTTCCCAGCTTGCCCGCGGCATAGCCATGAGCATCTCGATTGTTACTGGACCTCGCGGCAGTTCAAAGTCAGCGATCCGGATAGTACGTTTATGATCTGCCATAATATTATCAATCGGGCAGATCTGGTTTGGCGATCCAGTCCAATGTTTCAGTGCCGGAAGCTATTTCTCCGCCCAGTTGCCGGAGGTGGATGACACGGAAATTGTCGATTTTCTCGGTGCGAACCAAAGCCTCTTTTTCGAGACGATCCAGTAAATCTTGAAGGCCGCGATGGGAGATTCCAAGGCCTATGCTGCCGAGCCAGCTGGTTAGAATTTGGCTATTTGTGCTTCTTTCGTGATTCAATATGCGCAGAATTTCACGGGCTTGGTGGGCGATATGGATGGCTTCAAATTGATCAGGTCGGTTGGACAAATTGCTCATTGGGATATTGTAGCTTGTTCACTGACAGAGGTAAAAACATTTCAAGAACATTGTTTGAAATTGTGGTTGGGGGAAGGCCTTCCCCTGAGCCGGAGCCGCTATGCTGTCTCCGGCTACCCCTTCTGCGGGGACACCCCGCAACGCCCTGGATAATGAGCGGGATTTTCTAAGGACGCACTCTTTCCCGCTGCGCTCCTTGAGGGTGCGGCTTTTTGTTCTGACCCGCTGGCACTCTTGCCTCTCTCCTTGCCCGGTGGGCGCTGGCGCACGGACGCGCGCGCACACCACCGCGCGGCGTCGCGCCGTGCAAGGGTGCCGTCTTTATCAGGCCGCTTCGCGGATGAGGGAATCGCGATTTATTGCGATGGATATGGACGGCGCGGACGCGCCGGCGTTGTTTTCCGGCACCAGAGAGACGGTGTGGGCGGCGCTCCCGGCTAGGCCCGCCGCGCTCAGGCGCAACCCGGCCTTTCAGGACCGGGTATTCCTCGTTGTTCCATCCCTTCGGGTGCGCCTGACCGCTTGATGCGGGCCTTTCTGGTCGCTCTTGCCGCCCACCCCGCCTCTCCGGGGCCGGGTGCGGCAGTTTTGGGGCGATGGAGGCGGTTATGTTGCATGAAAATTCTAGGGTTTCGGATGGCGGCAAAGGCAGAACAGCGAAGGCCAAGCGCGCTTCGCGCGCTGCGCGCAAGACTTGCCGTGGCGGTCATGCTGCGCCGAAAGTGTCGCTCTATGATGAAGTGACCGCGCAGATTATCGCGCAGCTTGAGGAAGGCATTTTTCCTTGGGTCAAGCCGTGGAACAGCGGAAACGCCGTGACCGGCTTGCCGCGCAATGCGATTTCTGGGCGGCACTATTCGGGCATCAATATCCTTATACTCTGGGGCGCTGTCATTGATGGCGGTTATCCCTCGCAGGACTGGCTGACATTCCGACAAGCCTTGGCCGCTGGCGGATGCGTCCGCAAAGGCGAGAAGGGCCGGACAATCTTCTATGCCGACCGCTTTACGCCGGATGATGATAGGAAAGAGCAGGGGAACGGTGACGCTGGCAATTCAGATGCGCCCCGCTCAATTCCATTCCTCAAACGCTTTACCGTGTTTAATGCCGCGCAGTGCGATGGCTTGCCGGAGCGGCTGACCGCCGAACCCGCACCGCTTCCGCAGCGCGAATTGCACGATCAGGCCGAGGCTTTGATTGCAGCAACCGCAGCGGATTTTCGAACGGGCGGGACCAAGGCTTTTTACAATGTCGGCGGGGATTTTGTGCAGGTTCCCCCGCAACCCGCATTCACCCATCAAATCGACTATTACCGCACCGCCTTGCACGAACTTGGTCACTGGACGGGCCACAAGACCCGCCTTGGCCGCGACCAGTCGGGCAATTTCGGGACCGCGCTTTATGCGCGGGAAGAATTATGCGCTGAACTCACCTCGGCTTTTCTCTGCGCTGCGCTCGGTATCGTGCCCACCGTTCGCCATGCCGATTATCTCGGCTCTTGGCTGGCGGTGTTGCGGCAGGACAACCGCGCCATTTTCAAAGCCGCCAGTCAGGCCAGCAAGGCGGCGGATTATCTTTTGGCGTTCGCCGATCAGGAGCCGCTGCGCTCGGAGTGTGTGGCATGAGCAGTGTGTCGCCAGATCATGCCACCGCCCCGCTTGAAGCGGAGCAGACTCCCCTCGGTGTCCAGACTTTGGTGTCGGGTGTCGCGCCGATCACGCCAGCCCAGCGGCTCGCGATGCGCGCCAACGCGCCGATGGAACCCAAGAAGGCCCAGCGACCCGCCGATCATGGCCTGTTCGACACCAATAGCCGCAACCAGATCGAGATGTTCTGAAAGGAGTTTTTGCTATGATGCTACTGACCCAAGATCACAGAAAGCGCCTGATCGCCAACGGCCAAAATCGCGGCGATCATGTGCCTGTGGTCAAATTTTTCAATCCGGTCGGCGCAGCCACTTGGCTGTTGTCGGAACTGGATAGCGATGGCGACACTTTGTTCGGTCTGGCCGATCTAGGGTTCGGCTGTCCCGAACTCGGTTCGGTCAGCCTGTCAGAGATTGCATCTCTGACCTTGCCTTTCGATCTGTCCATTGAGCGCGATCTGCATTTTGAAGCGCGATTTCCGCTCACCGTTTACGCCGATGCCGCCCGAATGGTCGGGCGCATCACCGAGGATGAGGCGCGGCTGAAAGCCGCCGTCTTGGCGCAAAGGCAAGAGCGCCGCGCATGATCTACAGCTTCCGCCGTCTTGCCCACCCCTCCGGTCAAGGCGCGGCAGACCCCGCACGGCAATCCTGCCGTGCGGCCCACCGGCCCCGCTTCCACCGCCACCCCCGTATGCAACGGGAGCGGGGCCAATCATCAACGTAACTTTGTAGGAGAATACCAATGCAACTCGAAAATATAGAGCTCGCCAAACTGTCGGTGTCACCGGCCAATATGCGAAACGGCAAGAAGCCGCCCGATATTAGCGATATATTACCCTCGGTGCGGGTGCGGGGCGTTCTTGTTCCGCTCTTGGTGCGTCCCAACGGCAGCGCCGAAACATTCGAGATTGTCGCGGGACGGCGGCGCTATCATGCGGCAACCACAGTTGCCGAAGAAGGCGGCAGCGATGGACCGCTCCCTTGCGCGATATTGGAAGATGGCGACGATGCCGCCGCGTTGGAGGCCTCGCTCATTGAAAATCTTGTCCGCGAAAATCCCGACGAGGTGACGCAGTGGGAACAGTTTACGCAATTGGTGAAGAAAGGCCGCAAGGCGTCCGAGATTGCCGATACATTCGGGATGGACGAAAAGATGGTGGGGCGCATTCTTGCGCTTGGCAATCTTTTGCCGCCCATCCGCAAAGCCTACCGCGCCGAAGAAATTGATGCGGCCACCGTGCGCCATCTAACCTTGGCCAGCAAGGCGCAGCAAAAGGCGTGGCTGGCTCTGTTCAAGGATGAAGAAGCCTATGCGCCGCGCGGGACGCAGCTAAAGGCGTGGCTCTTTGGCGGCGCGTCGATTTCGGTGTCCGCTGCAATCTTCGATATGGCACAGTTCAAGGGCCAGATCGTCAGCGATCTGTTTGCCGAGGATGGCTATTTTGGTGACGCGGACCAGTTTTGGGAAGCACAGTCTGCCGCCATTGAAGCGAAGAAAGCGGCATATCTTGAGGATGGCTGGAGCGATGTGCAGATCATCCCGCAAGACAGCTATTTCCAGACTTGGGACCATGAAAAGACCACCAAGCGCAAAGGGGGCCGGGTCTATATTGATGTTAGCGCAAAGGGTGAAGTGACTGTCCACGAAGGCTATCTGACCGCCAAGGAAGCGCGGGTGCGGGAAACCGGGCAAGTGGATAGCAAGGCAGACAAGCCCAAGCGTCCCGAAATTACCGGACCAATGGCGGAATATGTCAATCTACACCGCCATGCGGCTGTGCGCTGCGAACTTGCGGCCAGTCCCTATGTCGCGCTGCGCGTGATGGTCGCTCACGCGATTTGCGGGTCGCCTTTGTGGAATGTGAAGGTGCAGGAGCAGCGCAGCCGCAAGGAAGCGATTACCGAGAGCGTCGAAACCAGCGTGGCGGAGGCCCGTTTTGACGAGCGCCGCCGTTCGGTGTTGGCGGTGCTTGGCTTTGATGCCGATGAACCCACGGTCACGCTTGGCCATGAGACAAGAAACGGCATGAGCGGCTTGCTGCTGCGTTTGCTTGATGTGCCCGATAGCGTGGTCATGGAGATATTGGGTGTTGTCATGGCCGAAACGCTGGCAGCGGGAAGCGATCTTATCGAAACCTTGGGTGTCCATCTTGATGTGGAGATGGCGGATTACTGGACGGCGGATGATGCGTTCATGGACCTTGTGCGCGACCGTGAAGTCTTGACCGCGCTTTTGGCGGATGTTGGCGGAGCCAGCATTGCTGCCGCCAATGCCAGCGAAAAGACCAAGGTCGTGAAAGGCGTTATTGGTGATTTCCTGACCGGCGAGAATGGCCGCGAAAAGCAGGAGCATTGGGTTCCGCGCTGGATGGCGTTTCCGCCATCCGCCTATACCGAGCGCGGCGGGGTCGGAACGGTGGCCGCCGCTGAAAGAGCCAAGTGGCTCATGGAGGAGGATGAACCATCGGATCCAGTCCCGCAGGTTGCGGTGTCTCCCGAAGAAGCAAAAGACGAGGACGAGAGCGGCGAAGCTACCCATAGCGAAGCCGCCGAGGACGGGCGGATTGCGGCTTGAGTGAATGAGCGGACGGCGCGTTAGCGCCGTCCGTGTATTTGTCCGATAAAGACAACCCGCCTTATGATTGGGATACACTGGCGGCGATCAGTGTGAATTTGCCAAGCCTCCAATTTTCCGAGAAAGCCCCGTCCGAACAGATCGGGCGGGGCTATTGGGCTATCTTTCGCCAGCCTTAAAGGCGCGTAGCCGAGCGACTGTCAGCCATTTTCATCGGCGAACAGGCAGGATGGTTTGCATTGGCTGGGTGTTCGTGATGAGCGATCAATTTGCTGATCTGATTCAAGTCTTGGCGGCAGCCTTCGGTTTCTGCGCGTTCAATACGGGGGTGGGCGGCATATTACCATCGCGCAGATCGGGAAATCATTGGAATTTGGTTTGAGGTCATGCTCACAGATTTCGCCGGATTTGCACTTTTTGCTATTGGTTCAGACAGCGATATTTGCCAGTTTCTCCATTGTTCTGATTTAGCGGGTCCGCGCCCAGCCCGGTCTCTGCGAATGGCTTGGTAGGCTGGGAACGGCTGCGCCTTATGGCCTTTGCTGCAACGCTGGCCCCACCAATTTCTTCCCCTGCCTGTTCCAGGCATTCCTCGCGGAAACAAGAAATCCGCGTGTCCAACGTCCTTCGCTGCGCTGCGGCCCTGCGGGTGCATCAGTCCATATCCCGGCCTTTGAACCAGCCATCGAGACCGCGATGAGCGCGGGATCGATATAAACTCAAGGAGAAATATCATGGCAAATATCGGATCATTCACAAAGTCAGGTGAAAGCTACAAAGGCGAAATCGTCACAATGAGCGTTCAGACCAAGAACGTCCGCATCGTTCCCGAAGAAGCAAGCGAAAATGAAAACGCACCGACCCACCGGGTTTTTGTCGGTCGCGCAGAAATCGGAGCAGCCTGGACCAAGACCTCGAAGGAAGACCGGGCGTATCTGTCGGTCAAGCTCGACGATCCCAGCTTCACCGCACCCATTTTCGCCAACCTGTTCGACGACGAAGATGGCAAGACCTTTAATCTGATCTGGTCACGCGCCCGCAAGGCCAGCGGCGAATAAGCAAACAAATTTCAGCCCCGCCCGATCCGTTCGGGCGGGGCTTCGCTGTGTTTTAATCGCTTAGAGCACCTTTTGCCTCTGGGCTTGCCAATCACCGCTTACCAAAAGGCTCCCGCCCGCATATATCTCAAACATGATCATCCGGGAGTTACCCTTTTCTAAAATCAACAAAGACGTTCATCGGCGCGCGTCAATAGCAATGGCGGAACAGGCAGCCGAGCATTTCCCTGCTCATATCAACTCAATCCAGAACTTGTTCCGTTCTGCCTTCCCGCCACATCTTATGGCAACAATAGCCTGCTGGGGAATGTCTTCACCAGTCGGCCCTGACGGAACCTCAGGCAAAGGGTTGCTCGAAGGGATTGAGCAACATCACATAGAATTGCTACAGGCACTGTTGCTGACCATCGACCGCCGGGAGTGGGGCACCGAACCTGCAACACCGTCAGATGTCCAGAAAGCAATTGATACAGTGAAGGCGGTTAGTGCCGCTTTCCACAAACAGCGATTGCAGCAATTGAGTGGCACGCACGACCCAGATACACTCTTGGTCATTGGGCTTCAGGAAAAAATGCGTGACCATACACAGATGGTCCGAAACTGGGGCTACTACGATGACATGCTTCGGATCGTTCGGTCATGGCATGAGCCGCTAGACCGAGCACTTGAGGTCCATCATGGCTTCAGTGCCAGCGACTTGATTTCGACAATCGAGAAGATGGTATCTTTGCACCAAAAACGCCTTGGTGACCGATTCATTCTGTTAAAGGACATCTTCAAAGGACGCACGAAGAAGAAAATTGTTCATGATTTCTTTGTTCGTTACGAGGGAGTCGCTGGAGATCCCGCCGAACTTCTCGATAGCCTTCCAAAGCGCATGAGCCTTCGCAGTCTCCGTATGATGCTGCAAGTTCATGCCGACCGCTGGCTTATGATGGAAATGCTGATCGATCCTTCAATCATTGCCGCTCAGACGGGACAGCCCGTCGCCAAAGTGGTTTCAATTCTACGATCATTGAGCATGGTGCCGGGATGTCTAGAGGACTCCGACACGCAGCACCTATTTTTAGCAAACCCTGTCTGGCAGAAACCGGGCTTGCACGACGGCGACGATTTCCTTTTCTTCATTCCACAGTCGATCCCGGCGTTTCTGCCAGTGATCTTGCGGGACCTAAGCGAAAAAGCTGGAATCGTTGATGATTTAGACCGTCGGAAATCTACCTATCTTGAAGACGAAATTAGCAAAGTTGTGCGAACCGCTCTACCTTCAGCTTGCGTCAAGAGCGGCGTGAAATGGCAATGGCAAGGCGTTCAGTATGACACCGATTTATTGGCTACTTTCGACCGGATCCTGCTGATTGCAGAAGCCAAATCTGGCAGTGTCTCATCATCCGCACTGCGCGGCTCCCCAAAAGCGCTCAAACAGCACGTTAAGCGACTGATCGTTGAACCAGCAGAGCAATCAGCCCGACTGACTGGTATCTTAAAACTGGCTACTGAAGGAAACTCTGACGCTCTGGCAGTCGCGGCGGGCCTCGGCTTCGATCCTCACAACATCGATGCTGTGGTGCGTATTTCAGTTACGCTCGATGACTTTTCAACGATGGCTATGTCTGAATTTGAACTCAAAAGAGCAGGTTGGATTCCTCAGGATCTCAAACTGCCTCCAACCTTGAATCTTGCAGAACTTGGTAGTTGCGTCGATATCCTGAGCGATCCTCTAGATTTTCTCAATTACTTCGCCGCACGCGAGCGGCTCCAAGGCGCGACACCAATTTTTGGTTACGAAATGGACTATCTCGGCATGTATCTGGAAAATGGGCTCGATTTGCCAGAGCTACTGGCAGGCACTCATTCTGGAATGATCGCTGGAATGTCGTTCGCGATTGATCGTTATTTTCTGTCACGTGATACTGGAAGTCCTGTCGCGAAGCCTCGAATTCTGGGCAAGCAATAATAACTAAATGTTCGCTCTGAGGCCGCGCCACACATTCCCTGAACGTGCGCATTATTAGCGGCAGTTGTTGGCGATCTCCGATATGTCTTAAAGCACCCTTTTAAGCCTGCAGCTCGAAAGCAGACCTTCCGTTTTCCACCCAGGAGCGGAAATCCAGTCGATCAATCGTGACCATGGAAGCCAACGTTTCACTCCTCATACGCTCCCTCGAGTAGATTAGCTGGCGGAATAGGTAGAGAGCTGGTTAGAATTGTCATTGAACGGCTACTCTCTCCTTGCAAAGATACTTGCGCGCTCGACACCAGTGCCAGCGTCTGCAACGGCTGCGGTCGCTCCGTCGCCGAGATCGCCGAATGGGGGAGTGCGAACGCGCCAGCACGAAATCGTGCGGCGATCTTTTGTCCGTTTGGCAAGCCTCGCTTCACAAACGCACTTAGAGTCCTAACCCCCAAGCGCATCCAAGGGTGCCTTCATATTTAACAAATATGGCCACTTTGGATGCGCATTTCTTAGGGGGTTTTAGGGTATTTGTCTTAATTGCAGGATATGCCTAGCGGCGCGTGTTGTATTACAATGCCCGTGTTTCACGAGGCAATTTCATGGCGACAAATACCGATCTAAAACCTGCGATGTTGAGCATCAGGCTAGATGCTGGAGCGCTATCTGCGCTCGACAGCTTCGCAGTAGGGCGGGGTGGTAGAAGCGCGATCTTGCGGCAAATGATTGAACAGATGTTGAAGGAGAATAGTGGCCGTACTCTGTTAGAACGCCGCGAAGGAATCGCGCATAATCGTATCTCGTTGCGCTTTACCGATGCCGAAATTGCCGTGATCGAATACCGTTCGTCACAGCGTTCGACCAATCGGTCAGGCTGGATCAAGGCATTGGTGCGCCGTCACCTTGCTTTGAAATCTCGCGTCGATGATGGCCTGCTTAACGAGCTTGCGCCAATCAGGATGCAATTGCTCCGCATTGGCCGCAATCTCAATCAAGCGATGAAGGCTGCCAATCTGCGAATGATGGATGACGGCGACAAGAAGATCGAAAACGACCTTCGACGGATCGCTGATATGCGGACGGAAATTTCCGAACAGATCGCCGCTGTCGGTGATGCCATGCACGGTGATGTGAGTTACTGGAAGGTTGCTGACTAATGGGCCTGGATTCGGCCTTATGGGAAGCGACCCGTCCCGCATACCGGGTACGCTATATCCATGATCCAAACGGATCAGTGCATATCCCGCTTTATGGAAGTTACGGTGCTGCCACTGGCAAGACGGCGAGGGCAAAGCTGGCCCGGATTGTGCGGGGAGCGCCGGAAGTGTTGGTCAAGGTCACTGGCCGCCAGCGCGGCGGTAGCCATGTCAAAGCCCATCTCGATTATATCGGGCGCAAAGGGATCGTCGACATTGAGAGTCGCGATGGAGAGATCCTGACCTCAAAGGAAGATGTTACCGAGCGCGCAGCAGAGTGGAGCGACACGATGCAATGGCGGTCGCGGCCAACCGTATCATCGGTGTCCTTGGTGTTCTCGATGCCAGCAGGAACCGACCCCGAAAAGGTAATGGGAGCTGTCCGCGCGCTTGCCCACAGTGAGCTAAGCGACAATCATGATTACGTCTTGGCATTGCACACAGATACGCCGCGTCCGCATGTCCATCTGACAGTGCAGGCCGAAGGGCTGGACCGCGTGAGGTTTAATCCCCGTCCTGCTCAGCTTAGCCGGTTTCGCGAGCGGTTTGCTCATGAACTGCGAGCGCGCGGTGTTGCCGCCGAAGCCACACCGAGACGCGCGCGGGGTCGCGGTATTGCCGGGTCAAGTATGGCACTCGTCAAATTGCGCGCCCGATTGGCAAGTGGGGCAAGCCCAGCAATGACCAATGCAGATCGGCGCACTAACGAACAGGCCGTTGCTGTCGCGCGCGGCCAATCAGATCTTCCGCCGTTTATCGCCAAAGGAAAAACGCGCTGGCAGAAGATACGTGAAGCTTATGGGCAAGCTGCTGCGGCGCTCGGAGCAACCGGACAGTCCGAGGATCAGGCTTTAGCAGACGATGTTCGTAAATTCCTTGATAAGCACCCCGATATGAATGCAACGCCGGAAATCTTTGCTGCACATCATGCTCGAAATCTGGGACTAGATCGAGGGAAACTGGCGCAGTCGCGTGTAGCCTCACCACGTGATCGAGCAAGGTGAGCTTCACTTTCTTTGATATTTAAATTGGGCCGAAGACGACCTTCGATATAAGATCTGCAAATGTTTGGAGTTGGGTCGGGAGCGGAAGTTCCAGGCACGCAATTTAAACGTCAGTTTCTGGGCCGTAAGCGGTCTGTCCGCATTTAACCTTCAACACCGACAAAGCGGACGTTGCTGCTCGCGTTTCAGGAAAGTCCGCAGCTCCGGATTTCGGCCGTAACTGGTCTGCCTGTATTCAAGGATGGACTCTGCGAAAGAGGAAGATGCAGGAAACGAGACGGAACTATCGCTTGGTTAGTTTACGCAGCCATCGATACCAGATGTTCTGACGATGTGGTACTGTCGACTGTCTCGATCAGAGTATGGAGACATTTTTCTTCTCTCTGTCATGGGAAACAAAAATGTAATGTCGCCGCTACGCTGCAGCTGTTTCCTGCCGAGTAAGAAACTGATCGAAAAGACACGCAATATGCCGTGCATAAGGCCGTCCCGCTTCGGTAATGACCAACTGGCCATCGCGCTGCCGGATCAGACCCTTTTCTCTAAAAATATCGAGCATATGGGCATCCGGCAACATATTGGCGGCCCCGGCATCGACATGCCCCTGACACAGAAGAGAAGAGATTGTCGCACCCCGTTTCCTTGTCTCTTCGTCGCGGGTCACGCCGCGAACAGCCGCGACCGTGTCCGAAGAGACCAAAGACCGGTATCGCCCGACATTTTTTTCATTCTGCACTAAAAGGCTCGGCAAGCTGCTGATTGCGCTGGCCCCAAAGCCGAGCAGGACCTCGTTGGGATCATCGGTAAAGCCTTGAAAATTCCGATGGACCCGGCCTTCTGTTGCCGCAATGGCCAATGAATCTGTCGGCAAGGCGAAATGGTCAAAGCCGATCGCCACATAGCCTGCTTCGGTCAGCCGCTGATAGCCGAGCTCGCTTTGTTCAAAGCGCAATTCTGCATCGGGGAGGCTGTCGCCATCAATCCGCCTCTGCCGCGGTATCATCTCGGGCATGTGGGCATAGCCGAATAACGAGACGCGGCTGGGTTGAAGTTCGATTGCCTGAGTCAGCGTTTCGTTGAGATCCTGCAAAGACTGTTTGGGCAGGCCATACATCAGATCGAAATTGATCGAATCAATGCCGCGCAAGCGCAAGGCGGATACCGATTTCTCGATATCGGCGAGCGGCTGGACGCGACCGATCGCTTCCTGGACATGGGGCGCAAAGGTCTGGACGCCGAGACTCACTCTGCCGACATTGGACGCCGCCAGCGCCAGCGCCCATTCGGAGGTAAAGCCGCGCGGATCCAGCTCGACCGAGATTTCTGGCGTGCCGGCATCGAATATTGTCGTAATCCGGTCGAGAAGGCGGACAAATTCTATGGTCGTAATGGCGTTCGGGCTGCCGCCGCCAAATGCGATACGGCGTACTTTCCCCCGGCCGCCGAGCAACCGTCCAATCAATGCAAATTCGCTTTCGAGCGCGTCCAGATAAGCCGTCAGCCGCTGGACCTTGCCAGCCGCACCGGTATTGCAACCGCAGTACCAGCAGATCGACTGGCAATAGGGAATATGGACGTAGAGCGATAGCGCTGTCCCGGGCGGCACGTTGCGCAGCGCCCGAATATATTCGTCTGCACCACAGCTGCTGTTGAATTCCACAGCCGTCGGGTAGCTCGTATAGCGCGGTACCGGCTTTGCCAGCAATTCTGGATAATATGGCCACATGATGCGGGTGATAGGTGCGACGGCCGCGTTGCGCTTTGATCTCGGTCAAAAACTCCTGTCACCGGGCAACGGAGATGGAATGCCCGAAATGAGGAACTACATATTCCCCAAATGGCAGGAGTCACTCCGCTTCTGAGAGGGCCTTCAGCCGGGTACGATCCCTGATGATGACCGTGCGCCGGTCCGGCAGTTCTATGATCCCTTCCTTGCGGATGCGGGTAAACTGCCTACTGACGGTTTCGATCGTCAGGCCCAATATGTCCGAGATTTGCTGCCGGTCCATGGGCAGCTCGAAACGGTCCAGATAGAGCGTCTCCGGACTGCAGCCATCCATGCTCAGGCGATCGGACAATTCGACCAGCAGAGTAGCAATGCGCTCGGTTGCCGATTTCTTGCCCAGCAAGGTCATCCATTCGCGAGCGCGGTCGAGCTCGTCGAGAGTCCGCTGGAGCAGTTTATTTTGCAGGTCGGGATGCTCCTTTGCAAAGCTGTCAAAGGAAGACCTTGTAAAAACACAGAGCTCGGCATCTGTCATTGCGGTCACCCGATAGGGGCTTTCCTTGCCAAACGGCCGGCCGATAAAATCGGCGGCATACATAACGCTGACGATCTGCTCGCGCCCGTCTTGCAGGTTCACGGAGAGCTTGAGCACGCCATCAATGATATTGGCGACAACCGGAGCCGGATCACCCTCCCACAACAGAGTTTCACCGCGCTTGATCGTCCGTTTACGGCCCATCTTCCCCAATAACTGCAGTTCATCAGTTTCAAGGCTGGCGCAAATCGCGCGGTTGCGGACAACGCATGTTGAACAATCGCTCATGCCCGACGTCTACGCCCGGGCAACGCCAAACACAACAAACCGATGGTCTTCACCCCTGAAACGCCGTGCGATATTGATCGTCCGCCAATCACCCAGCTTTCCCGTCGACTCGCTTTGACAAATAGATGCGGGCCTGTCGCAAGGTCCATGGCGTGACGAGCAGGATCCAGATAACGCCCGCCAGAACAAACCAGTGGCCATGTTCGCCGCGAACGCCGGCGACTATTCTGGCGATAGCCGATAGCTGGATGGCCCAGAAGGCAAGCCAGGTCAGGCGGCTCATCGCCAGCGGTCGGCCAGAATGCCCAAGGGTGACCCGCGTCACCATCGCGATCACCAGGCTTCCCGCCATGCCGATATAGATCGCATGGACCGGCGCCCGCCCCAGACTGATATTATATCCGGCGAACTCGGCGAAACTGCCAAGCGCGATCAGTGAAAAGCCGATCGGCGCCCAGGCAAAGCCCCATACCAATACCATGAAAAGACCCGGAGCCTGCTGTCGTGGCCACCAGCGCCAAAGCATTGTCACGGTCAGCGCAAACAGAGCAGCAGCGCTGATAAATTGCAGATCATTGTAACCACCTATTTGCAATATCAGATGGGCCAGCAGAAAGACCCACAGCAGCGCCAGCAACCAAAAAGGTCGCCAAGCCAAATAGTCCTTGACGACATTGCCCGCAAAAAACGGGATCATCCGGTGGGCGACGGTCAAGAATATGGGCAACAGAAATCCGAATGTTCCGAGGCTGTTTGCGATCTGATAGGCATGAGCATCCAGCGTCAGCAGGAATTTAACCGAAAAACCGAGTCCGGCCAGGCCGAAGCACAGAGCCGCAGATGCTGACCATCCGTGCCATGTCGGACCCTTGCTATCGCGGATTTCGGCTATCAGCAGAACGATCATATGCCACAGAGCAACCAGCCAGCCGAGCCCGGCAACGCACAGCGCGATCGCGAGCAAATGATGATTGCCACCATTCAAAGCAATCCATGCCAAGATAGATGCAATGATGAATGCGCCTCCTGTCGGCGCATATTGGTTCTGGCCGAGGTCTGGAAAGCCGATCCAGCGCGGGAAGACGGTCAGCAGGAAGCCGAAGAAGAACGATGGCACCATTAAAAAGAGCATCAGCGGCGCATGTAGAAGTGAGGCCGGAACATTGCCGGACGCCATCCCTATCGGCCAGATATAGATATCAAAAAGCGTCGCGGTCCACCAGATCATCAGCAATGCAAAATTCAGCACGCCGGCAAGGAACAGCGAACGATGGGGAGCGGCGAAGATAATCGCGATCCGCGCCCGCATCAGATGAGCCCGTGACTGCCGGCGACCGCCCCGATGACGGTTATGATTCCCAATATGTTCAAAATTTAGTGCACCCTCTCCATTCTGGCAAAATCGCGTTCGGGCTCTCTGGATTCCGCCATCCTCCGATGGAGGAACAAGGGCTCCAGCACAAACAGCATCATCATGAATATGAACCAGACTATCACCATCGCGTGCATCCACCAAAAGCGGGGATCGGCAAACCGATCCCACAGATCGGCGCGCCAGGTCATCCAGAAGCCGCTCGCGCCTGCGAGCAAGACCCATATTTTGGCTTGCCATGAGAAACCATTTTCCAACCCGTGAAAGGTGAACAGACGCTCGTCGGCACGCGACTGACGCCGGATTGCCGGCATCGCGACCATCGTCACGAAGGCCACCCCGCCAATCCACAGAAGGACGCTGGAGACGTGAACAACGCGCGCTATTGTAAAATCATCCATATCTTTGTCTTTTTTGCAGCATGGCGGGACAATAGCCACAAAACAGCATCATACCTCTTGATTTAAATCAATTACTTCGTGCGAGCCGGCCTCTACTCCGCCAGCATGACAATGATCAACAAGAAGAATTTCGTCGCGCTCGCGCTATTGGTCGGTGGCAGCTTGGCTACTCCCGCTTTGGCGCAAGACAGTTCCGGCTCTCAGGCTGAAAAAAAGGTTCCCGTTATCAAGCCTTATGCCAATATTCGTTATCGGCTGGAGCTAGTCGATCAAGACGGTATCGCCAGGAACGCGACTGCTTCGACCTTGCGAGTTCGAGCCGGTTTGAAGACCGGCGAATGGAACGGGCTGAGCGCGGTTGTCGAAGGGGAAGCGATTGTCGCCGTCGGCAAGGAGCGGTTCAACGACACGGTCAACGGGCGGACCCAATTTCCCGTTGTCGCAGACCCGGAAGATATTCTGCTCAATCAGGCCTATGTCCGCTGGAATCCGGATAGCCGGATCGAGGCGACCGCAGGCCGGCAGGCGGTAAATCTTGATAACCAGAGATGGATCGGTTCGGTCGGCTGGCGTCAGAATGACCAGACACTGGATGCGGTCAGGCTATCGGCAAGACCAGTTGCTGATGTCTCGGTCGACTATTTCCATGCCTGGCGCGTCAACCGTATTTTCGGAACGGACTCTCCTCAAGGGATTTGGCGGAACACAGATATCCACGGATTGCGCGCTGGCGTAACAATCAAGCCGCTGGGCACCCTTTCTGCTTATGGCTATTGGCTGGACATACCCTCTGCTCCGGCGATGTCGTCGCGCACGTTCGGCGTCCGGTTGTCCGGTGATCAGGCGCTCAACCAGAACCTGAAAATACTCTATACGGCGGAATATGCCAACCAGCAGGATCATGGATCCAATCCACTTGCTGCGGACAATGACTATCTGCTCGCCGAGGCCGGCCTTTCTGCTGGAGCGGCTACCGCAAAAATCGGCTTTGAACGGCTGGAAGGCGATGGCAGTTCAGCGCTGCAGACGCCGCTGGCGACGCTTCATGCCTTCAATGGCTGGTCCGACAAATTTCTCGTCACCCCGGCAAACGGCCTGCGCGACCTCTATGCTGATCTTGGCTATAAGCTGGGCGGTGACGGGCCGCTTAAGGGAACGGTTTTCCGGCTGGTCTACCATGATTTCCGGTCTACCCGGCTGGGCATCGGATATGGCAGTGAATGGGATGCGGTGGTCAGCGTGCCCATTCGCAAAAACATCACGCTGCTCGGTAAATTTGCCCGTTACGACGCGGATCGGTTCTCCACCGATACCACCAAGGCCTGGTTCTCCGTTGAGGCCAAATTCTAGTCCAGGACAAGCCGAATGGCGACTATCACTCAACCCTATCCAGAAATGGATCGGGACGGGCGAATGTGACCAAAGCGTCATGGTCGGTGATGGTTATATTGCCGCCAGCAACGGATACACCATGTTTCGCCAGCGCGCTGAGCGCCCGAGAGAGATTTTCCGGAGTCATTCCGAGCAGGGAGGCGAGCAGTTTCTTTTCGCCGCGCAGTTGCAAATTCATCGCGCCATTGCGCTTGTGACTCTCCAGCAACAGAAAATTCCCAAGCCGTTCGGTCGATTGACGCAATTTCATATCGGTCAGCGCCCGCACCATATGCCGGTAGCCGACCGCCAATTCGCGCATCGCCTCCTGCATCAGAGCGCCGTCCTGTTTGATCACATCGCGCAATAAATCTGCCGGGATCAGCATGACTCGGGATGATTGCAACGTCCGCGCAGACATCAGAAACGGTTGATTGGTCACGAGCGCAGCCAGAATGAAACTGCTGACCGGCTCGACAATCGCCATGGTCGAATCCCGGTCACCATTTGTTGTGAACAGCTCGATCAGACCATCGACAAGGACATAGAGGAAGTCCGGTTTCTGACCGACATCGAATAATATCAACTGCGGGGGAAATACCTGCAAATGGGATGCAGAGAACACACGTTCGCGCTGTTCTTCCTTCATTTCGGCAAAAAGCGGCAATTTGGCTATTTCCGGACGTTCACCTTCACGCAAAAACATTTCCTCAGATCAAAATATTCAAAACACTCGAGTCAATTGATAATTATCAATTCATCGGACGACAACAATCTAGGACTGGCCTGAAACTTATCAGGCAACAAGCGAATTTTACCCCCGGCTCCCTCCTGCTTTGATTCAGATCAAAAAACCGTCTGGTTCAGTCATCCAACAGCGTCGCGAGAAACTCCATTGGGGCCATATCATGCCAACGACTCATATTCCATCCGAAGCTGATCAAAACCGGGCCATCGGACTAAGCACCTTTGCCTTTACCATCTGTTTTGCTGTCTGGACGATATTTGCCATTATCGGTATCGAGATCAAAGCCGAACTGGGTCTGAATGATACCCAATTCGGTCTGCTCGTTGGCACGCCAATTCTTACCGGATCTCTGACCCGGCTGTTTCTTGGGGTCTGGACTGACCAATATGGCGGACGACTGGTCTTTCCGCTTACCATGCTGGCCTCTGCCACCGCGACATTCCTGCTCTCTTATGCCGACACCTATTTCCTGACGCTGGTTGCAGCGCTTGGTCTGGGCTTGGCCGGTGGCTGTTTTGCGGTCGGTGTCGCTTATGTCTCCAAATGGTATCCACAAGAGAAGCAGGGAACGGCGCTCGGCTTTTTCGGCATGGGCAATGTCGGCGCAGCGGTTACCAAATTTTCTGCGCCATTTGTAATGGTTGCGCTCGGCTGGACCGCAGTCGCACAGATTTGGGCAGCGGTGCTTGGTGTCACCGCGATCGCCTTCTTCATATTCGCAAAAGACGATCCCGATTTTGCCTCGCGTAAGATTTCCGGCGAGAAGCCCAAGTCCCTGAAACAACAGCTCGAACCGCTGAAGAACCAGCAGGTCTGGCGTTTTTCGCTTTACTATTTCTTCGTCTTCGGTGCCTTTGTCGCACTCGCTCTCTGGCTGCCCAAATATCTGATGGGCGTATATGGCCTCGACATCAAAATGGCCGGAATCCTGGCTGCAACCTTCTCACTTTCGGCCAGCCTGTTCCGTGCCTATGGCGGCATGCTTTCGGACAGATATGGCGCCCGCAAGGTCATGTATACCACCTTCGGCATATCGCTTCTTTGCCTTTTCATGCTCTCCTATCCGGCAACCGACTATGTGATCCACGGCATTGAGGGCGACATCCGTTTCTCGACATCGATGAGCCTGATACCCTTTGTCATCACCGTTTTCGTGCTCGGCTTCTTCATGTCGCTGGGCAAGGCCGCCGTTTATAAGCACATCCCGGTCTATTATCCCGGTCACGTCGGTTCAGTCGGCGGAATGGTCGGTATGGTCGGTGGTCTGGGCGGATTCATTCTGCCGATCATTTTCGGTGCGGTCAGTGATCTCACCGGCATCTGGACGAGCTGCTTCATGGTGCTGTTCGCGCTGGTAGGCATTGCCTTGGCCTGGATGCATTTCGCGGTACGCCAGATGGAACAGGATGCTGCGGGCGTTGACCAGCGGTCATTGCCGGAATTCCCCGAAATGGCGGATATCCATGACGAAAAAGTCCACAAAGAACCAGCCAGCAAGGTTCTCCACCAATGGGAGCCCGAGGATCAGGGATTCTGGGATGACAAGGGAGCAAAAATTGCCCAACGCAATTTGTGGATTTCCATTCCCTGCCTGTTGCTCGCCTTCTCGGTATGGATGGTCTGGTCGGTGGTGGTTGCAAAACTGCCGCTAATCGGGTTCGACTATTCGACCGATCAACTCTTCTGGCTGGCAGCTCTGCCGGGTCTGTCGGGTGCGACCTTGAGAATCTTCTATAGCTTCATGGTACCGATTTTCGGTGGCCGCCTCTGGACCACATTGACGACCATGTCGCTGCTCATTCCGTCATTCGGTATTGGTTATGCGGTGCAGAACCCCGATACACCGTATTTTATCTTCCTCGTATTGGCACTGCTCTGCGGCTTCGGTGGCGGCAATTTTGCTTCCTCGATGGCCAATATCAGCTTCTTCTTCCCCAAGCGGCAGAAAGGCAATGCGCTCGCGCTCAATGCCGGTCTCGGCAATGCGGGTGTATCGGTCATGCAGTTCCTGGTGCCGATCGTTATCACCCTGGGTGTGTTCGGCTTCATGGGCGGTGAACCACAGGTTACGACCGATGGCGGCGAGCTTTGGGTCCAGAATGCCGGCTTCATCTGGGTGCCGTTCATCCTGATCAGTTCGGCGCTGGCGTGGTTCGGCATGAACGACATTGCCTCGGCCAAAGCCAGCTTTGCCGATCAGGCAGTAATTTTCCAGCGCAAGCATAACTGGATCATGTGCTTTCTATACACCGGTACGTTCGGGTCGTTCATCGGCTATGCCGCCGGCTTCCCGCTGCTGACCAAAATCGCCTTTCCCGACGTGGATTCGCTGAAATATGTGTTCCTCGGGCCGTTGGTCGGTGCGGTTTCAAGAGCGGCTACCGGCTGGATCTCCGACAAATGGGGTGGCGGACGGGTTACCTTCTGGACCTTCCTGTTGATGATCGCGGCGGTGGTCGGTGTCCTCTACTTCCTTGGTATCAAGGATCAGGAAGGCGCATTCTGGGGCTTCTTCGCGATGTTCATGCTTTTGTTCTTCGCAACCGGTGTCGGCAATGCCTCTACCTTCCAGATGATCCCGGTGATCATGCGCAAGGAAATCGGGCGACTGATGCCCGGCCTGCCCGCCAACGAACAGCTGCGCAATGCGGAAAAGGAATCGGCAGCAATCATCGGCTTCACCTCTGCCATCGCCGCCTACGGTGCGTTCTTCATCCCGAAAGCTTATGGCACGTCGATCTCGATGACCGGCACGCCTGACGGCGCATTGTGGGCATTTCTGACCTTCTATGCCGGCTGCGCCTTCGTCACATGGAACAGCTACACGCGACGCGGTAGCCTGCTCCACGATATCGAACGGGGACGCGAAGCTGCCAGCCCCATCCCTGCGACCGTATAAACCGAGGAAACTGAAAAATGAGCCATCTTCTCGACCGTCTAACTTTCTTCAAGCAAACCAAGGCACCCTTTGCCAATGGCCACGGCGTGACCACCGGCGAAGACCGGAGCTGGGAAGACAGTTATCGCAAGCGTTGGCAGCATGACAAGATTGTCCGCTCGACCCATGGCGTAAACTGCACCGGCTCCTGCTCTTGGAAAATCTATGTCAAAGGCGGGATCATAACCTGGGAAACACAACAAACCGATTATCCCCGGACCCGGCCCGACCTGCCCAATCATGAACCGCGCGGTTGCCCGCGCGGCGCAAGCTACAGCTGGTATATCTATTCGGCGCAGCGGCTGAAATATCCTCTGGTCCGTTCGCGGCTGGTCCGCCTGTGGCGCGAAGCGCGCAAGACCATGAAACCGGTCGCTGCCTGGGCCTCGATCGTCGAAGACAAGGCCAAGCGCCAAAGCTATACCGGCATTCGCGGCCATGGTGGCTTCATCCGCGCCCATTGGGACGAAGTCACCGAAATCATCGCGGCGGCTAACGCTTTTACAGCCAAGAAATACGGCCCCGACCGGGTGATCGGATTCTCGCCAATCCCGGCAATGTCGATGGTCAGCTACGCCGCAGGATCGCGCTATCTGTCCCTGCTCGGCGGCACCTGCATGTCCTTTTACGACTGGTATTGCGATCTCCCGCCATCGTCACCGCAGACTTGGGGTGAACAGACCGATGTGCCGGAAAGCGCCGACTGGTATAATTCCGGTTACCTGATGCTCTGGGGTTCCAACGTTCCGCAGACCCGGACTCCCGACGCCCATTTCATGACCGAAGCACGCTATCGCGGCGCCAAGGTGACCGTGGTGTCCCCCGATTATGCCGAAGCGACGAAATTTGCCGACATCTGGCTCAACCCGCAGCAAGGCACCGACGCCGCGCTTGCCCTCGCGCTGGGCCATGTCATCATGCGCGAATATCATCTCGACCGGCAGGTTCCCTATTTCGAAAATTACTGCCGCAAATATTCCGATATGCCGATGCTGGTCCGGCTGGTTGAAAAAGACGGCGCTTATGTTCCCGACCGGATGCTGCGCGCGTCCGACTTCAAGGGCGGTCTTGACGAGAAGAATAATCCGGACTGGAAATCGGTCGCCATCGACGAAAAGACCGGCGACGTCGTCACCCCCTTGGGATCGATCGGTTTCCGCTGGGGCGAAAAGGGCAAATGGAATCTCGAGGAAAAAGATGGCAAGGGCAACGACGTCGACTTGCGCCTGACCGCCATCCTGGAACAGAATCGCGACGATGTTGTCGAAGTATCCTTCCCCTATTTCGGCAATCAGGAACATGACCATTTCAAAGGAACGGATCATCCCGATGTTCTGAATCGGCGGGTACCGGTGCGCTCGGTAACCCTGAAAGACGGCGACGCGATGGTCGCCACCGTGTTTGACCTGCTCTGCGCCAATTACGGCCTCGACAGAGGATTGGGCGGAGATCATGTCAGCAAGGACTATAGCGACAACGTGCCTTATACGCCGGCATGGGCGGAGAAGATCACCGGTGTTCCGGTCGAAAAGATCGTCACCGTTGCCCGCGAGTTCGCGACCAATGCAGAAAAGACCAACGGCAAGTCGATGGTCATTCTCGGCGCCGGGCTGAACCACTGGTACCACATGGACATGAACTATCGCGGCATTATCAACATGCTGGTGATGTGCGGCTGTATCGGTCAGTCGGGCGGCGGCTGGTCGCATTATGTCGGCCAGGAAAAATTGCGCCCGCAGACCGGCTGGCAACCGCTTGCCTTCGGTCTCGACTGGAATCGTCCACCGCGGCAGATGAACTCGACCAGCTTCTTCTACGCGCATAGCGACCAGTGGCGCTACGAAACCCTCGACGTCAAAGAGATATTGTCGCCGACCGCGCCCGAAGGCGACTGGTCCGGCACATTGATCGACTATAATGTCCGCGCCGAACGGATGGGCTGGTTGCCGAGTTCGCCGCAGCTCAAGACCAACCCGCTGGAAGTCGCCAAAGCGGCCAAGGCTGCTGGCAAGGACGCCAAGGATTTTGTTGCCGAAGGGCTGAAATCCGGCGAGCTGGAAATGTCCTGCCACGATCCGGATGATCCGGCCAACTGGCCGCGCAACATGTTTGTCTGGCGGTCCAATATCCTTGGTTCATCGGGCAAGGGCCATGAATATTTCCTCAAGCATCTTCTGGGCACGGCCCATGGTGTTCAGGGCAAGGATCTCGGAGAGACCGGCGCCCAAAAACCCGACGATGTCGTCTGGCATGACGAGGGACCAAAAGGAAAACTCGATCTGGTGGTGACGCTCGATTTCCGGATGTCCACCACCTGCCTCTATTCGGACATCGTTCTGCCAACCGCGAGCTGGTATGAAAAGGACGACCTCAATACGTCCGATATGCACCCGTTCATCCACCCACTGTCAGCTGCGGTCGATCCGGTGTGGGAATCCAAGTCGGATTGGGAAATCTACAAGGGCATTGCCAAGAAATTCTCCGAAATAGCACCGGAAGTCCTGGGCGTTGAAGAGGACATCGTGCTGACACCGATACTCCATGACACGCCGGGCGAAATGGCGCAGCCATTTGATGTCGAAGACTGGGGCAAGGGCGATGCAAAACCAGTTCCCGGAGTCACCATGGCCAATGTCGCGGTCGTCGAACGAGATTATCCAGGTCTCTACAAACGCTTCAGCTCGCTCGGTCCGTTGCTTGAAAAACTGGGCAATGGCGGCAAAGGCATTGGCTGGAACACCGATCAGGAAGTGCGATTGCTCAAAGAGCTCAACGGAACCGTCAATGACGGCGGCGCGACCCAGGGCCATGCGAAGATCGAAAGCGCGATCGATGCGGCCGAGGTGATCTTGATGCTGGCGCCTGAAACCAATGGCGAAGTGGCGGTCAAGGCGTGGGAGGCATTGTCCGAAAATACCGGACGCGAACACAAGCATCTCGCACTGCCCAAGGAAGACGAGAAAATCCGTTTCCGCGATTTGCAGGCCCAGCCGCGCAAGATCATCTCCTCTCCGACGTGGTCAGGGATCGAGAGCGAGCATGTCTGCTATAATGCCGGATATACGAACGTGCACGAGCTGATCCCTTGGCGCACCCTGACCGGGCGGCAACAGCTCTATCAGGATCACAGCTGGATGCGGGCCTTTGGTGAGGGATTTGCGGTCTATCGTCCGCCAATCGACACCAAGACGGTCAAGCCGATGATTGATCAGGCAAAAGATGAAAAGCACGTCATCCTGAACTTCATTACGCCGCACCAGAAATGGGGGATCCACTCAACCTATACCGACAATCTGCTGATGCTGACGCTGTCGCGCGGCGGACCGATTGTGTGGATGTCGGAAATAGATGCCGCGAAAGCGGGCCTCGTCGATAACGACTGGGTCGAGACTTTCAACACCAATGGCGCTCTGGTCGCCCGTGTCGTCGTCTCCCAGCGCATGAAGGAAGGAACCTTGTTCATGTATCACGCGCAGGAAAAGCTGGTGAATGTGCCAGGCTCACCGCTGACCGGCAATCGCGGCGGTATCCATAACAGCGTCACCCGGGCGGTGCTGAAACCGACCCATATGATCGGTGGCTATGCCCAGCTTTCTTACGGCTTCAACTATTACGGCACGGTCGGATCAAACCGTGACGAATTCGTCATCGTTCGCAAATTGTCCAAAGTGGACTGGTTGGAAGATGAATTGCCTGAAGGGGCATTGGCCGGGGAGCAGATGGCATGAGGGTTCGCGCGCAAATCGGCAAGGTCTTGAACCTTGACAAATGTATCGGCTGTCACACCTGTTCGGTGACCTGCAAAAACGTCTGGACCAGCCGTGAAGGCATGGAATATGCCTGGTTCAACAATGTCGAGACCAAGCCGGGCATCGGTTATCCCAAGGATTGGGAGAACCAGAAGCGGTGGAACGGCGGATGGACCAAGAAGGGCGGTCGCCTGCAACCGCGGATGGGCGGGAAATGGCGGCTTCTGGCCAAGATTTTCGCCAACCCCGATCTGCCGGAAATTGACGATTATTACGAGCCGTTCACCTTCGATTATGCCCATTTGCAAACCGCAAAGGAGTCCAAGGCGCAGCCGGTAGCCCGGCCACGTTCGGCGATCACCGGCAAACGGATGGAAAAGATCAACTGGGGTCCCAACTGGGAAGAAATCCTCGGCGGTGAATTTTCCAAACGGTCGGAAGATTATAATTTCGACGGCATCCAGAAGGAAATGTACGGGCAGTTTGAAAATACATTCATGATGTATTTGCCGCGCCTGTGCGAACATTGCCTCAACCCGACCTGCGTTGCGGCCTGCCCTTCCGGGTCGATCTACAAGCGCGAGGAAGACGGCATTGTCCTGATCGACCAGGAAAAATGCCGCGGCTGGCGGATGTGTGTCTCGGGATGCCCGTACAAGAAAATCTATTATAACTGGAAATCCGGCAAGTCGGAAAAATGTACCTTCTGCTATCCCCGTATTGAAGCCGGGCAGCCGACAGTATGTTCCGAAACCTGTGTCGGACGCATTCGCTATCTTGGCGTGATGCTCTATGACGCCGATCGTATCGAGGAAGCGGCCTCCGCTGAAAATGTCGAAGATCTGTATCAGGCCCAGCTCGATATTTTCCTCGATCCCAATGATCCTGAAGTCATCGCACAGGCGCGTAAAGACGGTGTGCCCGAAGCCTGGCTCGAGTCGGCACGCCGTTCGCCGGTCTGGAAAATGGCGATGGAATGGAAAGTCGCGTTCCCGCTCCATCCCGAATATCGGACCTTGCCGATGGTCTGGTATGTACCGCCATTGTCGCCGATCAGCGCCGCTGCCGGTGCTGGCAAGATCGAAATGGTCGATGATATGCCGGACATACGCTCGCTGCGCATTCCGCTCAAATATCTCGCCAATTTGCTGACGGCTGGCGATGAAGAGCCGATTGCGGCCTGTCTGGAACGGATGCTGGCAATGCGCAGCTATATGCGCGGCAAGACGGTCGATGGCGTGATCCGCGAAGATATTGCGGAACGCGTAGGCCTTGCTCCGGCGCAGATCGAGGAAATGTACCAGATCATGGCGATTGCCAATTACGAGGATCGTTTCGTGATCCCGTCAGGCCATCGTGAAGATGCCGAAGACATGTTCGAAGAACGTGGCTCCTGCGGTTTCTCGTTCGGCAACGGCTGTTCAAGCGGGAGCAGCGAAACCAACCTGTTCGGCGCACCGGCCCGCAAGAAACTCCAGACACCAACGGAGGTCATATCATGAGCGTAACCTATCGTATCCTGTCCGCGTTGCTGCAATATCCTACGGCTGACGTACAAAAGGCAGCGCCCGAAATGCGCGCGGCGCTTATCGAAGACGGCTTGCTGGGAGCGGAACAAATTGCCGCACTCGACCCTTTGCTGGGCAAACTGGCCACCAGTGACCTGATCGATATTCAGGAAGATTATGTCGAACTGTTCGATCGCGGCAGAGTCCATTCTCTACACCTGTTCGAACATGTTCATGGCGAGAGCCGTGACCGCGGTCAGGCCATGGTTGATCTGCGCGATCGTTATCTTGCTGCTGGCCTCGATCCGGTCTCGAACGAGCTGCCCGATTATTTGCCGCAATTTCTGGAATATTGTTCGATTTTACCCAAAGAAGAAGCGCTCGAACAGCTGGCAGAACCCGGCGTTGTCCTGGTAGCGCTGGCGCAAAGGCTGGAACAGCGCGACCCGAACTATGCTGCCATATTGATCGCGCTTTGCGACCTGATCGGGGTTGATCGCAGCATGGATGTCGAAAGCGCAATCAAGCCGGCCGACGATCCCGATGATCTCGAAGCACTGGATGCCGCATGGGAGGAGGAGGAAGTCACTTTCGGTGCCGGCTCCGCACCCGATGGCGCAGGTGAATGTCCGCAAGCCGCCGCGATGGTCAATCGTTTTGCCGTTCCGGCTGGCTCCGAACCCGCAAGGAGTAACTGACATGGCTGATTTCTTCAATCATCTGCTCTTCGGCATCTATCCCTATATCGCGCTGTCGGTATTGGCGATCGGATCGATCATCCGCTATGACCGGGAACCTTATGGATGGCGGTCTGGCTCGAGCCAGTTGCTGCGCCGCAAACAGCTGATGCTGGGATCGGTGCTGTTTCATCTTGGCGTCATTGTGATCTTCTTCGGCCATCTCGGCGGACTATTAACCCCGATTTTCTTGTTCGATGCCTTGGGCATTCCGCATAGTGCCAAGCAGATTATGGCGATTGTTCTCGGCGGCGTTGCCGGAACGCTCGCTTTGGTAGGGGCCACCTTGCTTTTGCACCGGCGTCTGTTCGATCCGAGAATTCGCGCGACATCAAGCTTTAGCGATATCATGATCCTGGTTTTGCTATGGATCCAGTTGGTGCTCGGCATGTCGACCATTCCTTTGTCGATGGGCCATCTCGACGGCGGCGAAATGGTCAAGTTCATGACCTGGGCGCAAGGTATTTTCACCTTCCAGTCCGACGCATCGAGCTTTGTTGCCGACGCCCATATTGTCTTCAAACTGCATCTTGTGCTCGGCCTGACGATACTCTTGCTGTTCCCGTTCACGCGGCTGGTGCACATGCTGTCAGCTCCGGTTCGCTATATCTGGCGGTCCGGCTACCAGATCGTCCGCTCACGCAAAATGGCGATGCGCAATGGATGATATAATGGAAAATGTGATGGAAAAAATCAGTGTCGCCGGGATCGAAATCCCGCAAAGCGATATCGCGGCAGAGGCGCAAAACCATCCGGCGCAAAAGCCTGACGAGGCCTGGGCTCATGCTGCCAGAGCGCTTGTCGTCCGGCAATTGTTGCTCAACGAGGCAGACCGGCTTGATATAGCAGCACCCAGCCTGACAGACGCCGACGGTCACAGGCTCGCTCCCGACGACGCCCGGATCGAGGCGCTGCTGGATCAGGAAGTCAAAACGCCCTCCGCCGATGACGAGACCGCCATGCGCTATTACGAGCATCATAAGGAACGCTTTTCATCGCCGACGATTGTCGAAGCAGAACATATATTGTTTGCTGCATCACCGGATGATGAATTTGCCTATTCCCTGGCGATTGGCGACTCTCGCGGTGCGATCCGGACATTGCAGGCCGAACCAGAGCTGTTCGGCAAAATGGCCGGTGAACTTTCGGCTTGTTCTTCAAAGGAGCATGGTGGCAATCTTGGACAGATTGGCCCCGGGCAAACAGTTGAACCGTTTGAGCAGGCGCTGTTTGCCTTGAAAGAAGGCGAGCTTTGCGATCATCCGGTGAAATCACGCTTTGGCGTCCACGTCATCCGCGCCGGTCGCCGGGTAGAAGGCAAGACATTGCCTTTTGAGGCCGTCCAGCAGAAGATTGCGGACTATCTGGAAGAGGCCAGTTTCCGCAAGGCCGTGTCACAATATCTCTCGATACTCGCTTCGCGCACCGAGATTGAAGGCGTCGCATTTGCAGCTGCGGACGGGCCGTTGGTACAGTGACGGATCATGTAGCGGATCGTATCGACGCCAGAGCCCCCGATCCCATCGAGGCCCGCAGTGGCTTGTCGGACGCGCTGGGTCGGCGCTTCGAATATCTGCGGCTGTCACTCACCGATATGTGCAATTTTCGCTGCACCTATTGCCTGCCCGATGGCTATCGCAAGGCCAAGGGCGCGCCGTCCAATCTTTCGCCGGAAGAAATCGTGCGTCTGGTGAGAGCGTTCGCAACATTGGGTCTGTGGAAGCTGCGGTTGACCGGCGGCGAACCAACGCTGCGCAAGGAATTCACCGAGATTGCCAGTGCCGTGAGCATGGTCCCGGGCATTCGCCGTCTGGCCATGACCACCAATGGCTATCGGTTGGCCGAACGGGCGCAGAGCTTTTACGACGCCAGTATCCGCGCGATCAATATCAGCATCGATTCTCTCGACGCAGCGAAGTTCAAACAGATTACCGGCCATGCGCGGCTGGAAGAGGTTCTCGACGGCATAGAGGCGGCGCGCGCAGCGGGCATAGAGAATATCAAGATCAATACCGTTCTGATGCGCGACCTCAACCATATGGAAATCGACGACTTTATCGAATTTGTGGCGGCCCGGGATATTTCCCTTCGCTTCATCGAAGTGATGCGGACCAACGACAATCCCGGCTTTTTCAAATCCCATCACCTGCCCGGCGAAAATGTGACCGACCGGCTGGAACAGCTCGGCTGGACGCGGCTTCCTCACGTATCCGGAGCCGGACCCGCGGTCGAATATGGCCACGCCGACGCCAAGGGGCGGATTGGCATTATCGCGCCTTATTCGAAAGATTTCTGTGCCAGCTGCAACCGGCTGCGCGTGTCCGCGACCGGCAAATTCCATCTCTGCCTGTTCGGCGACGGCGGCATCGATCTGCGGCCATTGTTGGCGAGCGACAACCAACAGGATGAACTGGTCGCCCGGATCACCGCTCTGACCATGACCAAGGCACCAGGCCATTTGCTGCAACAGGACAATAGCGGTGCCACACCGCATCTCGCCTCCATCGGCGGCTAGCAGGAACGGAAAATTTGAACATGGCCGGCATTGACGAAACACTGACCTTCTATCCGCTTAAAATAGCGGTGATGACGATTTCCGACACCCGTACCGAAGAAACCGACACGTCGGGCCAATTGCTGATCGAAAGACTGACCGGGGCAGGACATCAGCATGCCGCCCATGCCATCGTCACCGACGATATTGCGGCGATCCGCGCGCAGGTTCAGCAATGGATCGATGATCCTGACGTTGAAATCATCGTCACCACCGGCGGAACCGGCTTTACCGAGCGCGATGTGACCCCCGAAGCCATCAAGCCCCTGTTCGGGCGTGATATGGATGGTTTCTCGGTGGTGTTTCACCAAGCAAGCCTTGGCACCATTGGCGTTTCAACCTTGCAGTCTCGGGCTTTTGCCGGACAGGCCGGCGACACCTTCATCTTCAGCGTTCCCGGATCCACCGGAGCGTGCCGCGATGCGTGGGATCTCGTGTTGAATATGGAATTCGACAGCCGCCACCGCCCCTGTTCGATCGCCGGCATGGTGCCGCGCTTGCATGGGCTTTGCGCTTAAGGCTGTCGATGCCGCGCGCGATACTGGGCACGCATCAGTCATAATTCTCACCCTTAAAATTGATATATATCAAGAATACTTGTGTCCAGAGAGCTATTACTACCCCCATATGTGGTGTCGAGGGAGTAGATAATGAAATTCAGCAACGCGCTCGCTAGGGAAATTTGGGACGGAAAATATCGGTTCAACCCCGATGACGGCCGCCGGTCAGACAAGACGGTAGATGATATGATCGAGCGCGTATCCCGCGCGGTCGCCGAAGCGGAAATACCAAAACTGCGGAAAAAATGGGCCGGCCGCTTCGCCGAAGCCCTGACCGATTTCCGGTTCATCCCCGGAGGAAGAATCCTCGCCGGGGCTGGAACCGAACGCCGCGTAACCCTGTTCAACTGTTTTGTAATGGGCGCGATTCCCGACAGCCTTGACGGCATATTTGCGCATCTGGGCGAGGCTGCAAGGACCATGCAGCAGGGTGGCGGCGTCGGAATGGATTTTTCCACCATCCGGCCCAGGGGAAGTCTGGTCAAGGGCGTTGCGTCCGATGCTTCCGGACCGCTCAGTTTTATGGACTGCTGGGACTCGATGTGCCGCACGGTCATGTCCGCCGGCCAGCGCCGCGGCGCAATGATGGGCTGCATGCAAATCGGGCATCCGGATATCGAGGAATTTATCGACGCCAAGCATGACCGCACCCGCCTGCGCAATTTCAATCTCTCGGTGCTTGTCTCCGATGCGTTCATGGAATGCCTCGCCCGGAAAGGCGACTGGCCGCTGGTCTTTGACGGCAAAGTCCATCGCACCGTTGCCGCGGTCGATCTGTGGGAGCGGTTGATGCGCTCGACCTATGACACAGCCGAACCCGGGGTCATTTTCATCGACCGGGTCAACCAGCAGAATAATCTGCAATATTGCGAAACCATCAGCGCCAGCAATCCGTGCGGTGAACAGATGTTGCCGCCATATGGCGCCTGTCTGCTGGGCTCGATCAATCTGGCGGCATTGGTAGAAGGTCATTTTACGAAAGCGGCGCAAATCGATGATATGGCACTGGTCAAGCTGGTTACCACTGCCGTCCGGTTTCTCGACAATGTGGTCGATATTTCGCTCTTTCCACTGCCGCAGCAGGAAGCCGAAGCCAAGGCAAAGCGTCGCATTGGTCTGGGCATCACCGGGCTTGCCGATGCTTTGCTATTTTGTGGCAAGGCCTATGGCTCCGATGAAGCCGCAGACCTGACCCGCCACTGGCTGGGCCTTATCAAACGCTCTGCCTATCGCGCATCCGCAGCTTTGGCCGAAGAAAAGGGCAGTTTCCCGGTATATGCTAGGAAGATTCTCAAACAGCCCGGTCTGGCAACGCTCGATGCCAAAACCCGCAAACAGATAAAGGAACATGGGCTGCGAAACGGCTGCCTGACGTCGATTGCGCCCACCGGCACGACGTCATTGCTGGCCGGCAACGTCTCGTCCGGTATCGAACCGGTCTTCGCCTATTCCTACAACCGGCGCATCCTGAATAAGGACGGCAGCGCCCGCGAGGAAAAGGTCGAGGACTATGCCATGCAAAAATGGCGGGAACTCCGGTGCGATGAAGTTCCTCCAGCGGACCTGTTTGTCAGCGCCCAGAATCTCGCTCCGTTGGATCATCTCAAAATGCTCGCAGCGGCGCAGGAACTGATCGACAGTTCGATCTCGAAAACCATCAACTGTCCGGAAGATATTGATTTTAAATCTTTTGCCGACGTTTATGTCGAGGGTTATCGGCTCGGTTGCAAGGGCATGACGACCTACCGGCCCAATGCGATTACCGGCGCGGTCCTGAGCGTCGATAGTTCCGAAAACACGCTCGAGACGGATGAACAGTCGGCCGGGGAAACGCACCTGACCACGCTGGTGCCGCGCAAAGACCGGCTGACCGGCGCAACCTACAAGCTGAAATGGCCGCACAGCGCGCATGCCGTCTATGTCACGATCAACGACCTGATCGAAAATGGCAAGCAGCAGCCTTTCGAGATATTCATCAACTCCAAGAATATGGAACATTATGCCTGGACGCTCGGACTGACGCGGATGATTTCCGCCGTGTTCCGGCGCGGCGGCGATGTCGCCTTTGTCCACGAGGAGCTCAAGGCGGTTTTCGATCCCGGCGGCGGCAGCTGGATCCAGGGCCGCTATGTCCCCTCCCTGCTCGCGGCGATCGGTTCGATCATCGAGCGCCATATGCAGGGCGCCGAACATGTCGCTGTCGCCGGCGTCTCGGCAACGGATGCTTTTGTGCGGCAGGATCTGCAGGCTTCTCCTAGGCAAATTCCGGAAGATGAAAGGCCGACGGAATGCTGCAGACAATGCGGCAGTCTGTCGCTGATCAGAAAGGAAGGCTGCGATAGCTGCTTGGACTGCGGCTATTCCAGATGCGGGTAGAGTGACCCGCACCAGCACCCGAATGGAGCGCATTCGCCATGCGACAAAAGCGGACTTTCAGTGGGTCAGCATTTTACCGCGCTGCGATCAGCGGTCGAAATAGCTGTCTCGCCGTAGATCAGCCCGCTCCGAAATCGGATTGCTTTTGATCCCTCCATGCATTCATGCGTTCGCCATGCCGGCGCAACTCGATCCGCGCAATCGACCGCAAGTGGACCTCGTCGGGACCATCCGCAATCCGCAGCGCGCGCATGCCGGCATAAGCCTCGGCGAGGCCGAAGTCATCGGACAGTCCGCCCGCACCATGGGCCTGCATGGCATGGTCCAGCACACGCAAGGCGGTTCTGGGTGCGGCGACCTTGATCATCGCAATTTCAAGTTTGGCGGTTTTATTGTCTGTCTTGTCCATCATGTCAGCGGATTTGAGGCAAAGAAGCCGGGTCATTTCGATGTCGATCCTCGCTTCGCCCAAGCGCTGCTCCCATATGGACTGGTCGGCAAGCCGCTTGCCGAAGGCAATTCTGGACAAAAGCCTGTCGGTCATTTTTTCGAGCGCGACCTCGGCAGCACCGATAGCGCGCATGCAATGATGGATCCGGCCGGGTCCGAGACGGCCCTGGGCGATTTCAAATCCCCGACCTTCTCCCAGGAGAATGTTGGACACCGGCACCCGGACATCGCGCAACAGTACCTCCGCGTGACCATGAGGGGCACCGTCATAGCCAAAGACGGGAAGCATCCGGACGACTTCCACGCCGGGCGTATCCATCGGCACCAATATCTGGGACTGCTGCTGATGCGGAACGGCATCTGGGTCGGTTTTGCCCATCACCACCGCCAGCTTGCAGCGGCTGTCCCCCACGCCCGACGACCACCATTTTCGTCCGTTGATGACGTAAAACTCTCCATCCCGCCGGATCGAAGTCTGGATATTGGTGGCATCGGACGAAGCGACATCCGGCTCGGTCATAAGAAATGCCGAACGGATCTCTCCATCAAGCAGCGGGCGCAGCCACGCCGTCTTTTGTTCCGGCGTGCCGTAGCGGTGCAGGATTTCCATATTTCCGGTGTCCGGCGCCGAGCAATTGAAGGCTTCGGACGCGAAGCTGACGCGCCCCATTTCTTCGGCGCACAGGGCATATTCGAGATTGGACAAGCCCGCCCCGTGATAATGTTCATCATCATGTTCGGATGGCGGCAGGAACAGGTTCCACAATCCTTCGGCATAGGCTCGCGCTTTCAGTTCCTCGATGATCGGCGGCACATCCCATCGCGATTCCGGCGAATCGTGCACCTGAGACCGGTATTTTTCGGCAGCGGGAATAACATGGCCCGTCATGAATGCGCGGACGCGATCACGCCAGGCCAATTGTCGATCCGAGAGGGAGAAATCCATGGTGCAAGATGCCTTTCGCGTTCCGGAAATTCTGGGCGATGCAAGCCTACCCTGCTGGCCTTTTCCACCGCATCCTTGGCCAGCTTAGCGCAATGGCGGTGCAGATGAATTGATCTGGATCATTTGACGGAAACGAGCTTGCAAAGCAGATTCGGCCCGCCTAACGCATAACATGCATATCAAATACATTTTTAAAGGACAGAAAATTGCTCAACCAGAATACCATAGATATCGTCAAATCCACGGCGCCCGTTCTTCAGCAACATGGCGAAACGCTGACCCGTCATTTCTACCAGCGGATGTTCTCCCACAATCCTGAAGTGGGTCCGTTTTTCAATCCGGCGAACCAGGCCGAAGGAACGCAGCAACGCGCTCTGGCCGGAGCGATATGCGCCTACGCCGCCAATATCGACAATCTTGAAGTGCTGGGCGGCGCCGTCGAGCTCATCGCCAACAAGCACGTGTCGCTGATGGTGAAGCCCGAACATTATCCGATTGTCGGCGAGAATCTGCTCGCATCGATCAGTGAAGTCCTGGGGGATGGCGCGACCGATCAGGTCATTGACGCCTGGGCCGAAGCCTATGGTTTTCTGACCGACATTCTGGTGGGCCGCGAACAGCAATTATACAGGGACAGCGCCACCAAAGACGGCGGCTGGGAAGGCTTCCGGACCTTCAGGATCGACAGGAAGGACCAGGAGAGCGAGAATATCACATCCTTCTATCTCAAGCCGGAAGATGGCGGCGCCCTGCCGGGATTCATGCCGGGCCAATATATCACCCTCCGGGTTCCCACTGCCGACGGATCGACGACGATGCGCAATTACAGCCTGTCAAACCAGCCGGGCCGCGACTATTTCCGAATCAGTGTCAAAAGGGAAGTCGCGCCGTCTGCCGGTGCGCCCGACGGATATGTCTCGAACCTGCTGCACGACAATATGGCCGAAGGCGACACGCTGGAAATCGGGCCACCCTGCGGCGAGTTTTTTCTCAATGTCAAAGACCGTCACGAACGCCCGCTGGTGCTGCTGGCTGCCGGAATCGGCATCACGCCGATCATGAGCATCCTGAAGGCAACGCTGAATGCCATGCCCAGCCGCGAGATCATCCTCATCCATGGCTGCCTGAATGATGACGTCCAGCCGTTCAAGCCCTTCATCGACCAATTGGCCCTCGAGCATCCCAATCTGAAAGCGCATTTTCGCTACAGCGACATGGCAGAGGATGTTGTGCTCGCGGAGGAAAATTGTTCGGCCGGAATGGTCGATGCGGAACTGATTGAATCCCTGATCCCAAGCCGTCATGCCGATTATTATTTCTGCGGTCCGAAGCCTTTCATGGTGAATATATATCAGGATCTGCTGATATGGGGTATCCCGGCCTCGCAGGTCCATTTTGAATTTTTCGGACCGCGAGAGGCGCTCGAACAGGCGGCCTGATAGCGCGCCCGGGCTGCGTCCGGCCTGTTCCGGTCGCAGCCCGGGTGGCGGGCCGGAAGCCGCCCGGCTGATGACCGACATATCCATCCGATGGCGACATCCGGGCGTTCTCCGTTGATCCACTGGGTTTTTACCATCCCGGCAGACCGGCCACCGGCGTCTGAACAGGGAGAGGATCCTGTTGCCGGGAAGCTCGAGATAATTGCGCAAGGATCCGAGAGCTGCCTGGTCTTTGCGCGGGATCAAATTATTGGACGGATTTGCCCGATATGCAGGCTGGGCGTACAAGCGGATGGAGGCCCTTGCAGATGCCCGGGCCGGCATGGCATTTGTGATAACGAGCTGGCGGAGCACTGCGCCAGCACTGAGAAGGAACCGATCATGAAAATCCTCCGCCCCATCGAAACTCTCGATACGCATGAAGTAACCAACCAGCCGCCGCCGCTGGAAGCTTTCGACCGTTTTGGCTCGGATCGCGCGCTGCGCGACGCGGTGGCGATGGCCGGGGCAGCTTGCCATCTCGACCGGCTGGGCAGCTTCGGAAAGCGTACTGGCTCGACCGAAGTAATTGGCTGGGGAGAAGCTGCGAACCGGAACCCGCCCGTTCTTGAAACGCATGACCGCTTCGGTCATCGTATCGACGAGGTGCGGTTCCACCCCGCTTATCACCAGTTGATGGCACTGGGCCTCGACGAGGGCGTCGCCGCTTCTGCGTGGGACGGAACCGAGGCCGGGCACACGCTCCACGCTGCCCTGAGCTTTCTTCTGGGCCAGGCCGAGGCTGGAACTGGCTGTCCAATGACAATGACTTATGCCGCGGTCGCGGCGCTCGGCCTCGATCCTGAAATCGGCGGCGAATGGATACCCCGGATCACGGCCTCGCGCTATGACTCCGCAACCCGCCCTGCCTGGGAGAAAGCCGGCGTTACGATCGGCATGGCGATGACCGAAAAACAGGGCGGTTCGGACGTTCGCGCTAATACTACCAGGGCCGAACCTGCTGATGGTGCCTATCGGCTCACCGGTCACAAATGGTTCTGTTCGGCGCCGATGTGCGACGCGTTCCTGACGCTGGCCTATGCCGAGGGAGGGCTTAGCTGTTTCCTCGTTCCGCGCTGGACACCAGATGGCGAACGCAATGCAGGTTTTCGCGTCATGCGGCTCAAGGACAAGCTCGGCGACCGGTCCAACGCATCATCGGAAGTCGAATTTCATCAGGCTTATGCGCAGCGCCTCGGCGAAGAGGGACGCGGCGTGCCGACCATCATCCAGATGGTGCAGCATACGCGGCTTGATTGCATTGTCGGTTCAGCGGCGACAATGCGTGCTGCGCTGGCCGAGGCGCTTTGGCACACGGCCCACCGGACAGTTTTTCAGCGCGGCTTGGCTGATCAGCCCGCAATGGCGGCGGTGCTAGCCGATCTCGCGGTGGAGAGCGAGGCGGCGACCATGCTGGCGTTTCGGCTGGCGGCGGCGTTTGACGCCCGGGAACCGCTTGCGCGGCTGCTCACGCCAATCGCCAAATATTGGGTCTGCAAACGCGCGCCCGGCATGGTTTATGAAGCGATGGAGTGCCTGGGTGGCGGCGGTTATGTCGAGAGCGGCCCGATGCCGCGCCTGTTCCGCCAGTCGCCGTTGAATGCGATCTGGGAAGGCTCCGGCAATGTCATCGCACTTGATGTTCTGCGCGCGATGGGGCGCGAGCCCGAAGCAGTGGATGCCTTGCGAGTATTTCTTGCCACCGCGCGTGGCCGTTTTCCCGCGTACGATAAGTGGATCGACGGCCTCGATTTTGGCGATGCTGGTGAACACCATGCCCGCCATACCGTCGAACGGCTGGCTTTGGCGGCTCAGGGCGCGGTTTTGATTGCCGCGAACAGCCCGGTTGCCGAAGCCTTTTGCCGCCTGCGCTTGGATCGACCGGCATTTGCCTATGGAGCGTCCGGCGCTGCCATCGACACGCGCGAAATCATCGAACGGGCGACACCGACGCTTGGTTGAAGCGCCTGCATCGCAGACCCCGGCAGGCATTGGTGAACGGACAGCTATGCAAACCAGCCACCCAAAACCACGCGATGCACATGCCCCGTCCTTTCTCGCACGTCCGCATTCGATAGGGTAATGGCAGAGGACTATCTGAGCGCAGTCGTTCGCGATGCGGTGAGTGCAATGGAAACATCACCCGGAGCCATCGACCTTGACTTTTCGATTGATGATTTTCCGCTTTCCACTCATATCCGGGTGGCATCAGCCCACCAGCGCTCGAAGCAAAGTGGCTTGATGAAGTTCAGTGACCGGCGCAAAACCGGTAAAAGTCCAAGGCTTCAAATGATCACGGATGCCCGACAAATCAACGGCCGGTCCATCGTCCGCAGGAGAGGATCAGGCGACACATGATCTTCCAAACTGAAGCCGTAAAACAGCGTTTCCTGCATCACCGTTCGCTCGCCCATCATCGCAGTACCTCCCGCTTCCACAGAAATACTGAATCACATCTCTACAACGCTGGCAAGATCGACTTTTTCAACACAATCCGCCCAGATGTTGCCATGATGGTGCGACTGCTTCGAGTTCAGGCAATGGCAGCTTCCAGGAACGAGCGTCGATCTTGGGAATGACGTCAATTGGGCGCGAAGCAGACATACGATTAGGCTCGCGCGAGCGTCCACTTTGGGTCGTAGAGGTCATTTTTACTTCTGACTACATACACCTTCGGCGGAACCTTTTGCGCTGTTTAAATGGTGTAAGTGTCTGACCCGAAATTAAGTTGAGTGGTATCAGTAGTTTAGCTTGACGCTCCATGTGATCGTTGATTCAGCGGTTTTGCAACGAACCAAAGGAAATCAACGATGTGGACTGACACCACTCGGGCGCAATATGCACGCTCTGGGCTGGCTTTGCCATGCGATTTGACCGACGGGGAATGGGGGTTGTTAGAGCCTTTTTTTCCACCGCCATCATTGGTGGGCCGCCCGCGCAAATGGCCGATGCTGCCCCCTGGCTTCCCTCCACCAACCACTGTGCAGCGCTGGTTCTATGCGTGGCGCGATGATGGTACATGGGAGCGGATCAACCATTGCCTCGTGCAGGATGCGCGGATTGCGCAGGACAGCGAGGCCTCGCCCAGCGCCGGTGTGATCGACAGCCAGAGCGTCAAGACCACGGAAAGCGGCGGAGTACGGGGCTATGATGCAGGCAAGAAGGTCAAGGGCTGCAAGCGCCATATCATCACCGATACCAATGGCTATCTGGTCCATGCCATTGTCCATGCTGCCGATATACAAGACCGTGACGGCGCTCCGCTGGTCCTGGCAGATATCCGCTCCAGTTTCCCATGGCTCCGTCACGTCTTCGCCGATGGAGGCTATGCTGGAGGCAAACTCAAACAGGCGCTGACAAAGATCGGTGACTGGACCATTGAGATCATCAAACGCTCCGATCATGTGAAAGGCTTCCATGTTCTGCCCCGCCGCTGGGTCGTAGAACGCACCTTTGCCTGGCTGAACCGAAACCGCCGCCTGGCCAAAGACTTTGAACAAACTATCGCTTCTGCAACCGCTTGGCTCTTTATGGCTTCCGTCCAACTCCTTGCCAGACGGATCGCAAGACCATGATATCAAACATAATAATTATGAGTCAGACTCTAAGATATTTCTTGGTGTTCCCGACGCTGCGCTATCTCATCGCGATCGACCATCGCGGCTCAAAGCTTGATCTTGTGTGAGTTCCCGCACTCTCTGAGCCTGCTGGTTTCGTATCTGAATTGCGGCGATACTGTCTCCGCTGGCAATTCGCCGCGCAACATCATGACGTTTCGCTTCAACTTCCTTCGACGCTTTGACCGGATCATCGGGATATTTTGCACGCGTAATCGAAATGGTTTGGGCGACCAGACTCTGCGCGCGCCGCAGCTCCGGGTCACGCGCGTTTTCCTCATGCGTCTGGTTTAGGAAGCGGTCCGAGAGGGTTTTGAATGTTTTTGTTTCATCGACCGCGCCAACCGATTTGCTATTTGGCTTTTTGTCCTCGCGGCGTTTCTCGCGTTCTGCAATTCTTGCTTGCAAACGCTCGGCTTCGGCACGGACAATTTTGGACGGTTTGTAATTCTCAACCGTAAGTCCCTGCGCTGCGGCGGCAAGGAATGCAGCCTTCTTGAATTTGTCGCCGCCGTTGATCCTGACCGATGTCCACCCATTAGCTTTTGCAATGCGCAAAATATCAGGCAGAGCATCGATATTGCTGGTTTTGAGGCGGTCTGGTTCCAAGCGAACCAGTGGCCTTTTGTCATCCGAAGTTCTGTAAATCTTATTGCCGACACGCAGGAATCTTCCTGTCAAATCATCGGTAATCGTGGGTTTTTCGGCTTTTCGCTTTGGCTTTTTGGAAATGCTTTTGTCAGGCGTTAATTTGGATAGATCGGCTTTTGATTTGGCAGCACTGCCTCTTTTGGACGAAGAGTCGCCTTCGAGTTTATCAGCCATTTTCGTCTCCTTCATATAGCGTTCCGGTCACCTTGCCGTTGCGATTTATGGTCACCAGATCGGCCATATGGCTTGGGCAATCGTGTGTCATAATATCTTCCTGTTTCATTGCTCTTGTATCGTGTCCGGCTAATTCATCGTCGGTCATGTCCCGAAATGGTGCCTGAAAATCAGCGGTTTGTGGTCTTTTCGTGGCGACCGGCACCTCGGGAGGCGGGAAGGCGCGCCGTTTGAAGAAGCGGTTTTTGAAAAAGGCGATTTTCGTGCCGATGATCGGCGGAATACCACCACGTAGCAGGATCAGTCTGTCCGCTGGAAATTGCATCAGTTCCTGCGGCAGCATCAAAGCGCGGCGTTGCTCTGAAATAGATTTTGAACGGTTGGCTAGTAAGCCGTTGATAGTGAGCGACTTGGTAACGCTTTCCTGTCCCACATAGCCGATGCGTTCGGACAAATCGTTGGCAACGCGCAGTTCCTTGGGTGTGAATGCCACTTCGACACCGCAATTGGCTACGATTTCATCGGCGACATGCTCGCCGTAAACACCGCGCAGTTGCGAGCGCGACTGAATGACCGGAAGGAGCCTGATCCCGTACCCTGCGACATAGGAAAAGGCGCTGGCAATCACCGATGCGCGGCCAAGCCGCGCAAATTCATCAAGGATGACCAACACTGGTATCGGCGTGGTCTCACCCGGTAGTTCTCGAACGTTGAGGTCAATAAGCTGCTGGAACAGGAGATTGTAGAGCGGGGCTATGCGGTCCAGTTCATCGGGTGATACACCAAGGTAGATCGAGATAGGGCGTTTGCGGAGCTGGCGAAGATCGAAGTCGCTTGCTGCGGTCGCGGCGTCAACCAGGGGGTTGAGCCAAAGACCGAGGACGTTTGTGATCGTTTTCTTGACGTCAGCAAAGCTATTGTCTGAACCACCAGCAAAATCAGCAAGGGCGGTCCGGCATCCGACCGACAAGTTCAATTCGGGATTGCCCAGTTCCTTTTTGAAAAAGCCGCGCGCATCGCCTTCGTTCAAGTGGCGATAGATTGCGCCCATCGTTAGAGGCTCGTCGCTGGTTTCGGCAATCCATGCACCGACACCAGCAAATCCGGTCCGTGCGCCGTTGGCCCAAAAGGCTTCGCCGTGATCGGGCGCAACAAACAGCATTGTCGCGATCTTTTGCAATTCGATGATGACATCATCTGGATCATCGCGGTTGATGTAGGCCAGCGGATTGTAACGGGCAGTGCGACCTTCACGGTCAGTTGGATTGAGCAAATAGACGTCCTGACCGTAATGGGCGCGAAACCCTGCGCTGGCGTCGTAATTTTCGCGTTTTACGTCAAGGACGACAACCGAGCCTTGCCATGTCAGCAGGTTGGGAATGACAATACCGGTGCCTTTGCCCGAGCGAGTTGGAGCTTCGACGATGACATGCTCGCTGCCACCAAAGGTCAGGAAACGGCCCCCCTTGCGGCCGAGGACGATTCCGACACTGCTACGAAAGCCCTGGCGCTTTATCTCGCTTTCACGGGCAAAGCGCGCAGCTCCATGCAGCGGCGCACCGCGCGGCCAAAGCGCATAGATTAGGCCAATCAGGAGTAAGCCGCCGCCGATCAAACCGCCCGCCATCGCCCGGACAACTTGAGGATCACCGCGATAATACCAGACGAACTGCGGCATTTTGAGCGGATCATAGGCGGTGACGGGCAGGCCTAGAATAAGCCACCCAATCATACTGGCTATGGCGAGTGCAATGAGCAGCCCGAACGGGATTGCGATGAGTAATCTTAATGCCCCGCCGTCAGGCGGCGTGCCTGCCTTCTGGGTCATAATAGATCTCCGTCACCCGAAATTTGCCGTCAGTCTTTTTGATTTGCACGACGCAATCGACAAGCATTTTTAGCAACGCCCGAATATCATCGCGGGCCAGGTCGGAGCCGCCCTCACTTTCCTTGACCAGCAAGGTTAGTTGTTCGAAGGCCAGTTCTGCGGAATCAGCATGGATGGTGGTGATTGATCCGGGATGGCCTGAGTTGACGTTGCGTAGGTAAAAGAAAGCCGTTCCATCTCGCAGCTCCTGGAGCAAAATGCGGTCCGGACGCATCCTGAGCGCGCTTTCTAGCAAATGCTTAGCAGTAACATTGGCGGTGCCTTGTCCATCTTTTGCATAGAGCATGTGCACGACATTCTTCTGGGGGACGATCAGTTCGCGCGTATCTTCGATGGTTAGGAGCCGTTCTTCAGGAGGGATCAACTGAATCAATCCCTTGGAAAATGTAGTCTTGCCCGAGCCGGTTGCACCCGAGATGAGAATGTTAAGCTTTGCTTTAACCGCAGCATCGAAGAACTCGACATGATGACCCTCGCGAAGCAGTGTGAGTAAGTCTAGCTCATGCTGGCTCACCTTCTTTTCAGCAATCCGAGTGTTTTTGAACAAGCCCGCTGCTTCGAAATCATCCAATGTCATAGACACACTTGATGGCTTGCGAATGGTGATTGAGACCGTTTCATCGGGGATAACCGGCGGGACAATGATTTGCACCCGCTCGCCGCTCGGAAAGATGGTTGAAACTATCGGATTTTCACGAGTAATATCTTGCGCTGTATAGGCGGCTGCAGCAGTTGCCAGCGCCATAAGCGTCTTGAAATCGAGCGAAGGCTCGTTTTCCCAAGTCCAGCGTCCGCCCCGCTCAATGCCGACTTCACCGGGAATGTTGATGACCAGTTCGGTGACGCTCTCATCAACCAGATATTTAGCTAAAGGCTGGGTTACGCTGTCCAGAACTGCTGTGTTTTTGCCCGGCGCGGCCATTATTTAAGCGCGAGGCCGTAAACGGTCGAGAAATCGAAATCTTGCGCGACGGTTATGCCAACATCTTCGCCGTGATTTTTTCTCAGCACCGGCTTGATGTCGCCGTTCTGTTGCAAGACGGTGGATGCAGCGTCGGATGGAACGCGCGTCGTGTTCGAGCCACTATTGCCGACCGCTTCCGCCCCAACGGTTGCTGCATCTTCGACAAGGCTGAAAAGCAGGGCGGTGCCAAATCGCTTCCAGAAAAAGCTATCGACCTTACCGTCCACACCGCCGCGACCTAGTGCGTCGGTAGCTGGCGAACCCACGTCAATCGCTATCCCGCGCGGCGTAACGGCACGCGTCCACAGGACGAACAGCCGGTATTGTCCCCGATTGAGTCCGCCTTGATATTCGCCAAAGATTTTGGTGCCTTTCTCCATCAGCACAACCCGGCCATTGTCGGAATAGACATTGCGCGGGACAATGCAGCTCACATATCCCGGCTGACTTGAATCCATCGCGGTTTGCAGGACACACGGAATGAAGCTGCCTGCCGTGATCAGGAAATTTCGGTCGGGAAGCGGACGGGCCTGTGTCTGCCCGATAACTGATGCGCGCCGGAGCGTATCAAGATTGGTGGATTGCCGGGGCGAAGTCTCTCCGGTGTTTGCTCCACTACCAGCCGTATTATAGTTCGCTGCACTGCCTCCACCGGCGCGTTCACCCCCATAGGCAATAAGTGTTGACCGGCGCGCGGCTTCGCGCAGCGCTTCCGCTGGCGATTGCTGCCGCTGTTGCACGGGAGCCGGAGCTTGCGAGTATGGTGGCTGCTCGCCAATAGCTGGAACAACCGGCTCTCCGATTGGAATGGGCGCATTGGGATCTGTTCCCGCTTCTGCAAGCGTCGGTGCGATCACCGTTGCCGGATCATAATCTGCGGCTTCGAGTGCTGGTTTGGGTTTTGCGGGCGGTAATTCTGAATCGCCAGTCAGCCCGGTTCCAAGTGCCAGTACCGTAAACATAAGCGCGCCAGCGGCGGCGGCAAAGCCGATCATCTTTTTCGGGTCCATCGCCGTGCCGGGGATAGACGGCATTTTACTGCCGCGTTCGCCCGCAGGGCTGCGGTCGATTTCTTCTGGGTTAGGGGTTTGATCGACTTTGGCGTGTTCAGCGGCCCCGACGTTATTGACTGTGTCGGCCATCATCGTGTCTCCCCGTCATCTGTGCGTTCAACGATGCTTGATGCCGTCCCGGTTTTGGGATCGCGCCCATAAAAGTCCGGGGCTTCATTGAAGATGCACAGCACCTCTTTTCCGCGCCGCAAGCGGAGTCCGCTGAAAACACCGTGGACGACGACAAATTCATCGCGAACATCAAACGGAACGATGCTTTCCGTGCCATCCGGATTGATTGCAAATATCGCCGGGAGTTCGCGTTGGTTTGGGAAACGCAGAGCGGTAAATTGCCCGTTGTCAGTAATTTCAGAAGGCTGGATTTCCGATGATCCCTGAACGCTGTATTTGAGATTACGGGTGCCTTCGAGAACGCCAATATCAAGCGCCGAGCGTATTGCGCCTGATTGCAGCGCGACGGCCTGTGTGTATGCCGCTTGGGTAGCAGCAGCTTGCGCAGCCGCTTCCTCTTCGCGCGGATAGCGGAAGGCTACCTTAAAGAAGGTATCAGCGGTTCGTTCGCCTATCGCCCCGCGACGTGCGCTCAGCTCAAATGTATAGGTTTGGTTTCCTGTATTTGAACGCGTGATGACGATCAGATTGGTTGGGCCAGCTCGTTCGCGCGGCTTGATGAACAATGAATTTTCAGCCGGAGCAACTTCCCAGGATATAGTGTCGCCAAGCGCGACATGCTCTACCCGTTCGCTGGGCGAAAATACGATCTGCGTTGCCGACCGGAATACCCCTACAATGCGGAAAACCTGATTCTCGTCGTAGATGACTTCCCGGATACGGCTGTCTTGCGCCGTCGGCTGAGGGGTTTTGCCAGCCATGATTGGTGATGCGCTAAGCAGCATCGTCATTAACGCATAGTTTCTCAGATTTCTCATGGTGTGACCTCCAGATCAGCGCGGTAGGTTTGCACTTCCAGCCCCAGCGGATTTTTGAACCGCTGCTGTTCGGTAGTTGGTGTGTCCGTGGTATCGTAGGTCACGGTTGCGATGGCCTGGGTGTCTGTTACCCGCGACCCTTGCTGGAGTGATTTTGTGAAGCGTATTTGCGCAACATTCTCAGAAACGAAAGTGACCGATTTAACCGCGATGAATACCGTATCGAGATCGGTAAAGACGTTCTGCGGCGAGCTGGCATTGTCTTTGCTATAGAAGGCAGTCCAGCGTGCCTGTTCCTCGCGTGATGACATTGCCAGCACGCCCTCAAAAAACTCTTTGCGTGCTTGCGGTATCCAGCCCTCGCGGTTGCGGACATAATCGGCGAGGAAATATTTTGCGACCGCCTCATTATAGGTAATCTGGTTATCGCCCGTCATCTGCGAGGTAATCTCGCTTGCGCCGGTCGCCTTATCGACGGTGATAACGTAGGGAGCGACGGTTTTGAGAGGCGTCAGCATTGCAACAGCTACCACGCCGGTAATCGCAAGCCCGCTTGCTACTGCCGCTACTATCCAGGCGAGCCGCTTTGAACGACGCGCTGCGACAAAGCGGTCGCGGTCCCAACTTGCGCTTTCCGCAAAATAGGCTTTGAGATCATCTGTATCGGTGACGCCGCCAGCCATCGCTCAGCAACTCTGATATACGCGCTTTGGCCGCGCGCTGCTGATGGGTGGGACTATGGTTTCGGTCTGTTCGCCGGGTCTTGTTTCGGGTTTTGCGAGCGTGGATGATTTGTTCGGGAACACGTCCACACCATCTCTTTCCGGTTCCTGTTCCTCGCTAGGCCTTTGCCCTGCGGGCGTTGAAGTTCCCGTCTCAGGATCGACGCTCGGCAATATGGAGCCATAAGGATTGGCGGGTCGGCGCTTCTTGCCATCGCACTTGGATAGCTTGGGCGACTTTGGTGCGGCGGCAATAGGGCTGGCAGGTATAGTGATTGCGAATACGGCAATCAGAACGATGAGTTGTTTACGCATGATTTGCTCCTTCATTAGGTTCCACGACTGACCGATCCAGATGTTCGCATTCGCGCTATGCCGCGTGCAAAACCCCGTTCGATGGCTTTGCTCGTTGCCTGCGCGCCGGTTGCACCGCGTCCGACGACGAACCCGCCTGCCGCTGCAATCGCCGATGCGAACTGGTTGGCGAGGGCAGGGCCGCCCCCGCCAAGTGAGGCAGCAAGCATCGGGATTTGCAGGAAAAAGAAAAAGCCGAGCGCATAGAATGCGAGAGCCTTGATCGCGGCCATCCCGATTTCGTCATTTTCTGAAATAGTGGCGATTATTGTCTCGCCGGTCTGAGTAAGAAACAGCGTCAGAACGAGCGCGAAGACGATCAGCATCAGATAGTTGATGCATGCACCCAGCCAGCCAAAGAAATATCCGCGCGTGGACTCGAACAGGAGTGCCGCGACAAAGAGCGGACCGACCACCGATAACAAAGCCAGTGCAAACAGGCCAAACGCGCTGATGACGAAGCCGATAGCAGCACATAGCAAGGTGGCTATAAGGACCATCACCACCAGAAAGCCCGAAAAGACGGCATAGCCAATATCGGGAAGCGTGCCTTGAGTTTCCTGATAATTCGCCGCGATCTTGCGCATAGTGTTGGCGGTTTCAAAGCCGGTGCCTGCCAGCTTGTCATAAAAGCCGCCAAGACCGCCAACATCCGCGCCGCCAAGAGCGGTGGCGAACTGGCTCGGTAGGCCGCCAAGCGCAAACATGCCGATCTGGGTTCCGTAAAGCGAGGTTACGGCAAAATAGAGGAACGCGAGCTGGCAGCCGCGATAGGCATATTCACGGAATGGATATTGCACAGCGCCGCGCATAATCGCGTAACCGAGCAGCGAAATATAGATCACGATGCCAATGCGCAGCGCGGGCGATACAATGCCGCTTATGGCAGCATATTTACCAACGATCGCGCCCAAGGCGGAATTAAGCGCCTCAAACATCGTGGTAAAAACATGATCGCTGAAATCCATATAGTCACTTGGTCCTTTTGGCGTGTTGTTATTTGGTGAGCTGGAGCTGCGACTTGGCGAATGCTGCTGCACGGCAGTTGGTCGTGACCACGGCAGGCTGCGCGCTTGCTGGGGCATTCGAACTTGCCCACCGGCGGCAAATTTCTTGCATCGGACCGATCTCGGCAGAGTTTGCAGCATAATATTGCCAAGTTCTGGCAGGGATATTGGTGTCCGCTCCGCCAGAAGTCTCAGACGCGGCGCACCCCGCGAGCAACAACAGGATCGTCAGGGGTGCGGCCCGCATTGTCATTGTCCACGGTAGTAACGGCTCGCTTCATCAAGCTTTTGCGCCAAGGCAGCGTGTCCTTCAGCAGCGCGAGCGCGTTCCTGTGCTCGTTGTTGCAAGGCGATGGCCTGCAAGCGCAGTTGGTCGTTCTGCATGGCGGCAGATTCGAGGCTCAACCGCGCGGTGAGATCAGCGACTTCCTTGGCGGTGGACGCGGTTCCCAATCTGCCCCGTAACTGATCCAGGCCTTGCGTCCGCGACGTAACGGCAGCGCCGATATTTTCAGCAAGCGCCGCATTGATGCCGATGTTGCGCGCATTGAGATCATAGTTGGCACGGGATTGTTCAGAGCCTGACAGCCCCAATTTGTCGAGCAAGCCGCGATAGACTTCATCCGCTTTGGCACGGCCCGCTCCGACAACATTCAAATCGCCATTGCCATACCCTCCAAGCGAGCCGTTCGAGGTATCGAGTTCACGCAATGCATCAGTTTTGAGCTGCTGGGCCAAGTTTGGAATGTCGGTTAGCTTGTTCAAATCCTGATAGAGCTTTTGCGCTTCGGCAATTTGCTCTTTGCCTTGCTGCACAATCTGAAGCGCTTGCCGGACGGCGTTGATTTGCTGAATCAGACTAGCGCTATCATGGACGGGCATGCCTTGGGCAAATGCTGGCAAAGGGGCTGCGAAAAGCAGCGTTGCACTTAGTAGCTTGATCATCTTCTTCATGACATTACCTTTCTTCATGGTTCAGCGACTTTGTTGGATTCAGCTGGGACGCCTTCGACTATGGAAGAGGGGAAGCCAGGTGGCAGGGTCGCTCCCGACCTCGGCAATGATTTCATCGACTTGGGCTGTGGTTTCAGCGCGGCCAGACAGGACCGCCAGCGCGTCATCGAGACCGCTCAGATCAAGTTCGACCACCACGCTGTCATGGCCTTGCTTCACCAGAAACTTGTGGCTTTCTGGTGAGAGGTCTTCGCGCACGAGTTTGAATTCGGCTTCTGACAGTGCGAACCCGTCAACATAATCGCGGCGAGCACCAAACGGATTGGGCAGCATGATCTTGGTTGCGACCTGTTCGAGGATCGAATGGCTTATATCGCTTTTAAGCGCGTCTGCTGGTGACTGTGTGGCGAACACCATAAGAGCATTACGCTTCCGGTAAGTTTTCAAGCCATCCTGTGCAAAACGCCGGAAGGCTTCATCGCCCAACGCCTTCCAGAATTCATCAATGCAAATAATCATCCGCTCGCCGGTCAGAAGCTGATCGATCCGGTGAAACAGATACAGCATGACGGGTGTGCGGATATCGGCATTGTCGAGGAAATCGGTCATATCGAAGCCGATGAACCGCGCATCCAGTGTCATGCTGTCATCGGGATTGTCGAACACCCAGCCTAGCGAGCCTTCCGACGTCCATTTTTCCAACCGCGCACCAACGCCGCTTGCATCCTTCATGCCGAGCATCGAGCGAAGCGCGCTGAGCGAGCGGTCAGCGACCGGCAGTTTCATGACTGCATTGATGCCGTCTTCGATACGCCGTTCCTCCTGGACAGAAATTGGCTTGCCATCGGCGCGGACCAATTGGCGGACGAATATCGACAGAAAGCTCTTGTCCGGGGCGCAATCTGTAAGAGCTTTGAGCGGGGAGAACCCGGTGGCGATGCCATTATGCAATGCGAGATAAGTTCCGCCGCTTGCCTGCACAAAGATTTGTGCGCCGCGATCCTTGTCGATGAATATCTGCCGAGCGCCGGTCTTTTCCGCTTGTGCCATCAGGAAGTTGAGCAGTACTGTCTTGCCGCCGCCAGACGGACCTATGATGAGTGTATGGCCTAAATCGCCCTTGTGAAAATTGAAGAAGTAAGGGCTGCGCGCACTGGTCTTGAGAAGCGCAATGGCTTCGCCCCAATGATTTCCGCTCGCGCGTCCGGCCGGGAAAGTATGAAGGGGCGAGAAGGCTGCGAAATTGAGCGAGGTGATCGGGGCAGGGCGCGCACGCCATGCAAAATTGCCGACAAGCTGTGACCAGTAGGCGGCTTCAAGCGCAGCGCCCTCGCGCGCCGCCACCATGCCGGTATCGGCTAGGGCCGCGCGGGCCACAGACATATGATCGCGCAGGGCGCGCATGCTTGTCCCGTATACGGCAAGCGTGAAATGGTGATCGCCGAGAACAAAGCGGTTTGACATGAGATCGTCGCTCGCATCAATCAGCGCATCGGCCTGGCTGACTGCGCGGTCGCCTGAATTTTCCATCTGCGTCATGCGCAGCCGAAATTTCTCGGTTGCAGCCGCTCGCCCGAGAAATGTGAAAGATTGTGTCAGTACGAACCCGAAATCAACCGACAGCAAAGCTTCAAACTGGCGTGGGGTGGTTTGCGCCGGATATTCGCGGATGCCGAAAATACCGCCAAAGGCTGATGTGTCGGCACCGCGAACCTCGATAGTTTCCGCGCCGAAAATTGTGCGCGCGCGGTAAAGCGCGCCGCCCAGATGCCCGCGCACGACGGGAACCCGGACGTAGCGTCCAGTCATGACCATGTCCGCGACTTCCATCGTTTCGGAAAACATCAATCCGCGATGTTCATATATCCCGCAGCGGCGCGGCTGACAGCGCGCCATGAGTTTTTCGAAATCGCGCGCTTTATCATCGAGCAATTCGACTAGTGCCTCGTCTATCAGCGGACCTTTATCCGCCTGCTTCGATACCTTGCGTTTGAAGAGCTGGATAATCTTGTCGCTTCCCGTTGCAGAAGGGCGAATGACAAGGCTGACGAAGAAGCGGTTGACGAACATCCGCTCCCGGTTGATCCGGCCAAAATAGGCGCGGTCAAGATCGGCAGCGAAACCAGATTTGAATGCTCCACCAGGATATTGATCGACGCGCATCCTGATAAGATGGGTCCATACTGACAGCCGTTCGTCATGCAGATTTCGAAGTAATCCGTTTAACTTCGTATGCCAGTCGTTGAGATCACGCACATCCGATGTCTCGAAGGCGCGGCCCTGCAATTCGAAGGTCAGCATGATGTCGCCAGAATCGAGCGCCACCATTTCTTCGTTTATATGGCGAGCATAGGGCAGAAACTTTTCAGGCGTTGCCTCGCGCTGCGCTATTTTTAGCGGCACAGAATTGTTGGAGGCGAGCAATCTACCCATGACGACCAAAGCCTTTGCGGCGTAAACCGGTCAGCGGCAGCGGTGAATAGCTGCTGCCGCCCCAAAACGCTCGGTTTCGGTTGCCCGCCTTGGTCCGGCCCCAAAGGAACAGCAGACGAAACGCATTGACATCGTGACGCACAATCAGCCGTGAGATTGAATAGCCGAAAGCCGCGATCAATGCGGCATAGAGCGGGCTGTTGCTTTGAATCAGTACCGATGCGCTCGCGATCAACAGTAACACCGCCGCTTCAATTGGAATCCCCGCCCAGAGCGCCGGGCGCGTCACCGCGAGGAACAGCGTGTTTTTGATCAGAAATTCGGTTTCATCGCTCATCGCCGTCAGCCCGCAATGAGGCCGACGATGGAATCCGCCGAAAAAACTATTGCGATGCCAATAATGACCGTCACCAGAACAGCGGTCGAGGCGCGGCCTGTAAACCAGAGTAGGCCGGTTACAATTACGGCGATGACTGCCAGCGTTCGAAGAAGGGTCGATGATAAAAGCCCGCGCACGTTGCTAGCAAAACTCTCTAGGTTTTGTGCGTAGGCTGGCTCGGGGAGCGCGAGCGAAATGAATATCGCAGACAAGAACGCTATGCTCCAGAACAGCGCGCGTAGGCGCTTGTTTTGAAGCTGGTTAGATTTCGCTGCACGGGATGTGCACCACACGTTAGCGCTGCTTGCCAAATTTAGGATGATGCTCATATGCTGCTCCTTTCATTATCTGCGAGAGCTTTGGTTACGCGTTCGTAAGCCGCACGCTCAAAGACGTTCCAACGCGGGGGCGGTGCAGGGCGAGGTGGCGCCAGTTGCGCCGCATTTTCCGCGACAATGATTGTCCGCAGATCGCCGCTTGTTTCCTCGATTGGTTGCGATGCCGTGGTGGTATAAGATACTTGCATATCGGCGATGCCAGCATTGCCGACGACCTTGGCGACATAGCCATTGCGAAAACCGCGCGTCTGGCTTCCCGTGTTATACATTGAAAGCGCGATCCGGAGGGCGGTTTGCGGATCGCGTCCGGCGCTGACCGCATTATAGTTAGTGGTAAGGACACGCGCCAAGGCGGCAACATTGGTGCAGGGGTCGAATACTGTTTCCCATGTCAGACCAAGCCAGCGCATGTTGCGCGAGTTAATCTGGCCAAGACCCAGATCGACCGAATAGCCCGATGCGACATAACGCCGCGCCGTGGCTGCCGCATCGCCGGCGTTGCTTTGCCGGGCGGGTTGCCGACCACCGTTTACATTGAGCGCGAATGGCTCGCCGCTGCTTTCGGTCTGGATAATCGTCAGCACCGTTTCGGGTGCAACACTTGGTGCGCATTGCGAAGCCAGTGCAAGCAAGGTAGCCGCAGAATAGGCCATTATGTGGTGCCGCTCCCTACCACGGTTTGTGATCGTAGATGTGCTTTCAAGTTCACTTTGAATTGCTCCCAAAGCTCTGATTTGGAGCAGTAATACTCTGCCCGACTATCGAACCATTGGTAGCCGGTAGGGGAATAGGTCAGCTATGGATTCACAAAGGCAGTTATAGTTTTTTGCCTTATTTACGGTGTGCCCATTTGGGTTTAACCTGCTATCCGGTCACGACTCACGGTCTACAATTTAGGAAGGCGCTGAGCGACTATTGAAGATTTAACTATTGCTGTGTCGGCCGACGAGAACGGCAGGAAACGATCAATTACAGTCTCAAGTTCCGCAACATCGTTCAAAATGAGCTTAGCAAGTAAGCAATCTTGCCCAGTGACGCGATCAGCTTGCACAATCTGCGGTGTTTCGATGAGCATCTGCGTCAGACGCTTCATTTCCCCTGGCATCGCGCGTATTTGGACGTGCGCCGCAATACCTCGACCAAACACTTTGGGATCGATCATAATCGTGTATCTTTGAATCGCGCCCGCATCTTCAAGTTTATGAATGCGCTCGGTTATGCTGGGACTAGACAATCCTATTTGTTCAGCAAGCTCACGAACAGTGATGCGACCATTGTCAGTTAATGACGCTATAATTGCTCGATCAATCGCGTCGATCGGTCGGATTACATAACGACTTCGGTTCATAATTTGCTCCAAAGATGTACAGCTGTCGAGGCATTCTTGCGAAGGCAAATCATGGTACCCGTTGCCTTTATCGGCTTTCGGACCACAAACTCTGCCAACGGCAAATCTACTCAGGGGCGGACCAATGCGACATACCAACTTCTGGGGATGGCTAGCTCACAATAAGTAGGTTTTAAAAGGAGCGGGCAGCTGCCGAAGCGCATGCGCACCGAGATTAAATCATTAAAAGGATGTAAGCAAAATGATCAACCGGACGACACGGTTAATATCCCGCCCCTCAAGCTGTATAGCTCAATTTGCGAATCCCGATGGTTAAAGTTGCAAAACATCAAGCTGGCATCCCAGCTAACGGGAGCGTCTGTTCATGAAGCCGATCGGCGTTCCGCTGCTGGGTTCGCGAAAAGACCAGTTATCCAAGATCTGATCTGGGGCGAGCAATAAAATGGAAATCATCATCCGAACGGCGACACGTGCAACGTCTGGTGAGCGTAGCACATCATCTACTGCGGCACGGTTATAGGGCGTTGCTCCAAACATCAGCCTATGCTCATCTTCGTTAATTTGAATAAGACATGCGGGTAAATCGATGTCCTACTTTGACAGAAACGGTAATAATATTGATAATTTGCTGATTTTATTTAGATTAGTTGCATGGTTTCCGAAGTAGCAGTGCGTACGCCAGTATCGATAGAGGGGTCGCAGCGCTCGCTCGGAATATAGGCTTAAACAAACCGGAAAAGCGGATTGGAACCTGCCGGCCCGGATAACCAGGCGATTGAACGGCAGCGTGTTGGTGACGCACCGCTAAATCGAACGGTTGATTAATGCGTGTTCGGATTGCTCAGGAGTTTGGCGCTTCATTTTTTGAAATCAAAACGGCGAATGAATTGAAAGATGCGCTCAAACGGGCTTCTCAGCGAATGGGCTTTGATCACTTCGCCCTCTCACTTGAAGCCCGAACGAGTGACGACGCTGATACCGAAATGCTGCTGCACGATTATCCCGATGAATGGGCGAAAGTATACACGAGTTTCGATCTTGCCGGCCGCGACCCGGTCCGACGAGCATGCGATAAGGCTTTTGCCGGTTTCGCATGGGAAGGTATCGGTCAACTCATCCCATTGACGCGAGGCGATCGGCAAATGCTCGCCGTCGGCAGGGAATGCGGCATTGGCGACGGCTTTACCATACCGCGACATCTACCGGGTATGGCCAAAGGCACATTCACATTTGCGGTTGCGCCCGACAGGAGCCTGCCGCATCGGTGGCTTGTTGTTGCGGAATATCTTGGTACGCTAGCGCTTGCTACCGCGCTGAAGATCAGTGGCATGGCGCGGCCAGTTGCACTCCCTAGATTAAGCGATCGGCAGCGAGAATGCCTGTTGTGGGTCGCCCGCGGCAAAACTGCTGCCGAGACTGCTATCATTCTGGGCATTAGCTCCGAAACTGTAATTCAACATCTGAAGATGGCGCGCGAACGATATGAAGTGCACTGCTCTCAGTCCCTGATCCTTGCAGCGATGTTCGATGGGCTGATCGGCTTTGGAGATGTCTTCAAGTGGCAGGGATATGTCAGAAGCTGAACTGGGACTTTTTTGGCCGTGCTTACCGGCGGCCAAGTTTTCCTGTCGACGCGCCCATTGCTATCCCCATTTCTTGGTATAGAGTCTATTCGCGCAAGCTGGTGTCATGTCTTCATCTTCAACATGACAGGTCAACTCTATGCTGCTCAATTCCTCCCAATCCGTGCTCCACAAATCGGATCCTGCTCTTCGGTCTATGTTCGAGGCCAGAAAAAGGGTGTTTGTCGATCTTCTGAAATGGGATGTGCCGGTTCTCGACGGTCGGTTCGAAGTCGACCAATTTGATACATCCGAGGCGGTATATCTTGTTTTGGCCGATGAAAGCGCAAATCACCGGGCGTCCGCGCGGCTGCTGCGCACTGATCGTTCGCATATACTAGGGCAGCTATTTCCGTCTTTATGCGAGGGGAATATCCCGTCAGGTCTGCAAACACGAGAAATTACGCGGTTCTGCATTGACCCCGCGCTCTACCGGACGGAGCGGGGCAGGACGCGTAACGAGCTCGTGTCGGCGCTCGTGGATCATGCGCTGCGTTGGAATATCACCGATTACACGGCCGTTGCCAATATGCAGTGGTTCCGCCAAATCTCGCGGTTCGGATGGAAATGCCGCGCGCTTGGGCCGCAGCGCTTGATTGGCACCGAGTTGCTCATTGCTCTCCACATCGAAATTGATGATCAGACGATTCCGCAACTCCAGGATAGTGGAATCTATTCACCGCCGCGATATCAGTCCACCGAAATGGCGGGGCTGCAATGACCTACGTTGTAGAAACCGATCAATGGCTGGATCAACTCGCGTCCGTTGGATATTGCATAATTCCCGATCTGCTTCCCCAGTCGACCCTTGGGAATCTGGAGGCCGATCTCGAGAGGGATTTTCAGCAGACGCCATTCGGGTACGGTGATTTTTACGGATATCGCACCAAGCGCTTTGGTAGCCTCCTGCGGCGATCCCGGTTTGCTGCAGATCTGGTTCGCGAGCCGACAATCATGGCGCTTGCGGAAACGATTTTGAAACCGGCCTGTGAGCGCATCCAGCTCAATGTTGCGCAGGCCATCGAGATCCACCCCGGTGAGATTGAGCAATTCCCGCATTGCGATCAGGATATGTGGCCGGGAGATAAAGGCGGCCAGCAATATCTGCTGAACGTCATGTGGCCACTCAGTCGCTTTACCAAGGTGAACGGCGCAACCAGACTCTACCCTGGAACGCACAAACAAAGCGTCGAATCGCTGGAACAACTCCCGGATCCGATGGTCGCAGAATGCCGGCCGGGGTCGGCGATCTGCTTTCTCGGTTCTACGATCCATGGAGCCGGCGCGAACCGGTCGGATGATGTCAGGCGCGCCGTCGTGATCGGTTACAGTCTGGGCTGGTTGAAGCCCTACGAAAATCTCTGGCTTGCCTACCCGCCGCATATCGCGAAGGATTTTGATCCCGACATTGCCGAACTTGCAGGATATACGCAGCACCGACCCAATCTCGGCAATTACGAAGGACAGTGCCCCTCGACACTCTTGCATGACATTGTGCCGGCCTTTCCCCGTGCCACAGATGCGCTGAGAGCGGACCAGCAAGCCGCCGTTCGCGAATTTGCAGACAGTAAACGTTTTGCGCCATGAGTCCGGCGCACGTTCTCGAACCCGCGTGCAAAAAGCTGAAGCATATGCTGATGGAAGGGGTTTGGCCGCCGGGTGAAAAGCTCGAAGCCTTGCGTTTGGCAGATGAGCTTGGGATCAGCATGACGCCAGTCAGGGACTGTCTGAACCGGCTAGTCGGTGAGCGGCTGGTCGATATGAAACCGGGAGAGGGCTACCGTGTTCCACACATTAGCGAAAAGGCCCTTCGCGATATGCTCGCAGTCAATGGCGCGCTTCTCGAATTAGCGCTTGTTGACCGGTCGGAACACTTGAGCGATGCACAATTTAAGTCTGAAAACAGCACCTATGCTGACAGGGTAGGCTCGTTCTTTGACTTCATCGCTTCCCTTTCCGGAAATATCATTATCATTGAAACCGTACGTTCGCTTAACGAGCGGATGCATGCCGTGCGGATGAAAGACCCGCTGGCATTTCCCGATGCTCTGCAAGAGATTGAGGAGTTGGAGCAGCTTTCGACTGAGCAAAAGGCCGGATTACGCAACAAATTGCACCTATATCATCAGCGGCGACGCGAGAAAGCTTCGGCGCTCATCGAACTCCTACAATGATCTTGCCAGGCCTCGTCTTTCCTCGATAACCGCAGTCACATTTGCATCGCTGCAAGTGATTAGCGGACAATCATGCTTGCTTGAATAGGGAAAGCGATACTTGCACAGTACCTCCTGTTTTGTTAGAAAAACTTCACGCAGTCTGAAACTTGGCGAAGGCTGCGCGGACAAAATCCGCCAACCATCATTCACGCTGGTCCGATAATGGACCGGGGGCCGAACCGAATAAGGGCTTCGCCAGAAGCCTGAACGGCGGCGTAGCGCTGGTAATCTTAACTCTCTGCATCTGCTGCGGGGATGATTGATCTCGCCAGTGTGATGGTTCCATGCATAAGACACATGTCCGAGAAAGCCGGACAGACGAGGCGCTCCCTGAGCGGGGTAACTGCAGCAAGTCAGGTCGACCCGATGATGCGGCGCGACAGACACTCGAGACAATTTTCCGCCATGAGCGCGATGGGTTGATCCGCTTTCTCAAAAGCCGGGTCGGACCCGAGCTGGCATGTGATATTGCGCAGGAGGTGTTCCTGCGCGCGGCCACCAGTCCGCAACTGTCCAGCCTCATCAATCCCCGCGGCTTTCTTTTATGCATCGCCCGGAATTTGCTGATTGATGCCGCGCGGCGGCAGCAGTGCAGAGTGGTAACTTTGCCACTGAACGAGGCGCGCGACGCGCACTGCGCCGCCGAACAGGAGCATGAGATTGAGGCCACCGACCTGATACTAAGCCTTGAACGCGCGCTGACGCAGCTCCCTGAAAGGACGCGCACGATATTCGTCATGCACCGGTTCGACGAGATGGCATATCGCGACATTCGCTACGCTCTCGATATCTCGATGGCTGCCGTTGAATATCATATGATGAAAGCGCTGTCGCATATTCGCATCGCGCTCGGCGAAGCGGTTTAGGCAATTCAAAAAAAGTTTCATCTGCAACTAAGGTCGCCGGCAATCTCTGCGTCTATCCCTGCATGGCCAAAATTTAAAATGCTGGCCGGAAAAACGATCAGGGAGATATTGATGCAGCACAAACATATATTTTCAGCCTTGTTGGCCGGAACAGCGCTTACCTTCGCAACGCAAGCAGTTGCTGCCCAGGAGGCAGTAACGGACAAAGCAAATGCACAGGAAGGGATGCCCGATCCTGCAGGTGCCGATGACAATATAACACCAGATCAAAGTGGGACCATTGTCGTAACGGGTTCGCGGATCCGGGGCGCAGCGGTTGCAGGCGATGTCATCACGCTGGGCCAAGAAGCCATAATCGCAGCCGGACAGGTCGATCTTGGCGAGGCCATCCGATCCTTGCCGCAGAACTTCAGCGGAGGTCAAAATCCAGGCGTTGGTAGCGGTGGCGGTCTGATCAACAACAACATTAATTCAGGTTCACATGCGAATCTGCGTGGAATTGGGCCGGTGTCCCCCGTCAGCATTCAATAGACAGACTGGCTGCATAAAATAAGCGAGTGTTTTGGTTTCATTGCAGTGACTGTAAGGAACGGAAATGAAACCAAAACACTCGAAAGCCCCCGCGGAGCGGGTGGTCAAAGATATCCGCAGAGCGACCCGCAAACAGTATAGCGCGGAAGAGAAGATCCGGATCGTGCTGGAGGGTCTGCGCGGCGAAGATAGCATTGCCGAGCTATGCCGCCGTGAGGGTATCGCGCAGGGCGTGTATTACAAATGGTCGAAGGACTTCATGGAGGCTGGCAAGCGCAGGCTGGCTGGCGATACTGCCCGCGCTGCCAATACTGATGAGGTGCGCGACCTTCGTAAGGAAGCCCGAGATCTGAAGGAGGTTGTCGCTGAACAGATGCTTGAGATGCGTCTGCTTAAAAAAAGCATGATCGGGGATGGGGAAGGCGAAGAATGAGATATCCTGCATCAGAAAAGCTCGAGATCATCAGGCTGGTCGAGAAAAGCCATCTGCCTGCCAAGCAGACGCTCGACAGGCTGGGCATCGCCCGGCCTACCTTCTACCGCTGGTATGATCTGTACCAGCGGTTCGGCGAAGAGGCGCTAGAAGATCGGCGTCCCGGTCCGCGCCGGGCATGGAACCGGATCCCGGAGGAGGTGCAGGACAAGATCCTGGATATGGCGCTGGAACGCTGCGAGCTATCGCCCCGCGAGCTGGCGGTGACGTTTACCGATGAACAGCGCTACTTCGTGTCGGAGGCCAGCGTTTACCGCCTGCTCAAGGCCCACGACCTGATCACCAGCCCGAACTTCATCGTGATGAAGGCCGCCAGCGAGTTCAAGGACAAGACAACGGCGCCCAACCAGCTGTGGCAGACTGATTTTACCTACCTCAAGATCATTGGCTGGGGCTGGTATTACCTGTCGACGATCCTCGATGACTACAGCCGCTATATAATCAGCTGGAAACTGTGCACGACCATGCGCGCAGAAGATGTCACCGATACGCTGGAGCTGGCTCTTGAGGCATCAGGCTGCGGGCAGGCGCATGTGCTGCACAAACCGCGCCTGCTATCGGACAACGGGCCAAGCTACGTTGCGGGTGAACTTGCGGATTATCTGGCCGACAAGAAGATGCGCCACGTTCGCGGTGCACCGTTCCATCCGCAAACCCAGGGCAAGATCGAACGCTGGCACCAGACCCTCAAAAACCGCATCCTGCTCGAAAATTATTATCTGCCCGGCGATCTCGAAGCGCAGGTCGAGGCGTTCGTCGAGCACTATAATCACCAACGTTATCACGAGAGCCTGAAAAACGTCACACCCGCCGATGCCTACTTCGGCAGGGCAGAATCTATCATCAAACAACGAGAAAGGATCAAACGAAAAACCATCGAACAAAGGCGATTGCAATACCGCAAGATCGCCGCCTAATATCAACCAACCAGATGGAACCAAATACTCGCCTATTTTAAACCGCCATATGTCTCAAATTATCTGACGACGGACAATGACCAGCGAAACGAACCAGATATTAGAGGCGAAATTTGCCGCTGCGCCGGTGGTGCCCCTGATCGAAGCCAGTGACCCTGCGGTTGCGGTGGCGACTGCAAAAGCGCTGCAGGCGGGCGGTCTCGATGTGATCGAAGTCGTCCTCCGTACCGACGCGGCGCTCGATTGCATGGAAGCCATTATCGCGGAGACTTCGGGCATCATTGTTGGCGCGGGAACAATCTTGACCGCTGACGATGCGAAGGCAGCTGCTACCCGCGGCGCGCAGTTCATTGTTTGCCCGGGACTGGTCGACGCGGTGGTCAATTTCTGCAAGGGAAATGATCTCCCGGTCTTCCCGGGAACGATGACCCCGGGCGAAGTGCAACAGGCCCATAATCTCGGTCTCGGAACGGTGAAATTCTTTCCCGCCAAGCTCGCTGGCGGCGTGCCGATGCTCAAGGCATTGAGCTCGGTCTTTCGCAATATGCGTTTCATGCCGACAGGCGGGGTGTCCGCAGAGAATCTGGACGAATTTCTTGCCGTGCCTTCCGTAATTGCGTGCGGCGGTAGCTGGCTCACGCCCAAAGCGGCGATCGACGCGGGCGATTACGATGCAATCACCAAGCTGGCTCGTGAAGCTGTCGCTCTCGCACGTGCCTCTAGACCATAAGGAATTTGGATATGGCAGAATATTTGTCATTTGGCGAAATCATGCTGCGGTTGAAAACCCCGGGGCACGAACGATTTTTCCAGTCACCCTCGTTTGAAGCAACCTTTGGTGGCGGCGAGGCCAATGTGGCCGTTGCGCTTAGCAATTACGGCCTGTCGTCTGGATTTGTGTCCGCACTGCCGGACAATGATGTCGGCGCTTCGGCGATTGGCGAGCTTAAACGCTTCGGTGTGGATACGTCCCATGTCCGCCGCTCGGGTGAACGGGTCGGGATCTATTTTCTCGAATCCGGCGCCAACCAGCGCCCGTCCAAGGTTATTTACGACCGTGCCCATTCGTCTATTAGCGAGTGCAAGCCCGGGGATTTCGATTGGGGCAGCATTTTCGATGGCGCAAAATGGTTACACATTACCGGTATCACGCCAGCGCTGACCCAGGATTCTGCTGATCTCAGTATAGAATGCGTGAAGGCGGCAAAACAGGCAGGCCTGACCGTTTCCTGTGATTTCAATTTCCGTGGCAAACTCTGGAAATATGGCAAAAGCGCGCCCGAAGTGATGAGCCAACTGGTCAAATATGTAGATGTCGGCATTGCCAATGAAGAAGATTGCCAGAAGTCTCTCGGCATCAGCGTCGATGTCGACGTTGAAACCGGTGAGCTCGACACAAAAAAATATGAAGCGCTGTCGGAAAAGGTGCTGGAACTATATCCCGACATGTCGACCATCGCGATCACGCTCAGGGAAAGCCACAGCGCCGACCGCAACGGCTGGTCTGCCTGCCTGCGCGACCGGGAACAGGGTTTCAAATTGTCCCGGCATTATGAACTGACCGATATTGTCGATCGGGTTGGCGGCGGCGACAGCTTTGCTTCGGCATTGATCTATGGCCTGAACGCCTATGACGACAAGCAACAGTCGCTCGAGTTCGCGGTGGCAGCAAGCTGCCTGAAACATTCCATATTGGGCGATTTCAACCGGGTCACGGTTCCGGAAGTAGAGAAGCTCATGTCCGGCGATGGTTCTGGTCGCGTGCAAAGATAGCTGCCAGATGTTGCTGAGCAAACTCAATATGTCTGTCGGCAGAAAGGCACCCGGGGACGGAAGCCAAAGCATCCGCGTCGCAAATGACAATTCCTCTCGCGAGCAGCAACTGTTCGAGAAATGCGTTCAGAGAGAACTTGGCGGGAAAAGCCTGGACGGTGGCAAGGGGATAACGAGTGATAAAGGAAAAGCCGATCCCCGGTCATAACGATCGGCTGAACCGACAATATGCTATTTCGGGCGACAGCCCCAAGCTTATTCCGGCCGCGTTGGCGCGTTAAGTGGCAGAATTATTGACGTTGCGGAGCCGACAGCAATGCATCGGCGATGGCCGTGCGCATTTTTTTCGGTTTCCAGCGATCATCATAGGGATGTCCCCGCAACGCCAGACCGTCGGCGCGGCGTTTATAGTCCGGATAGCCGGGGCGGTTCATATAGCTGGTCCCGTCGGTCAAAGACCATAAGATTATCTGTTTCACATTGGTAAAGTCCAGCGTCAGATCGAGATAGCCTTTGGTAAATGCGGCGGTCTCTGCGTCGCGGCGGACGGGATCCGGATCGTCTATATTGCGATCGCTGCAATCAAGTTCGGTCAATATGATATCCAGACCCATGGCTTTGATTTCCTGCAGGAAAAGCCGCCAGCCAATTTCATCCCGCGGCCTCCCCAGCGTATTGCCGAGGTGGCTCTGGATTCCCAAGGCATCAATCGGAACATTGCGCGACAGCAGCCGCTCAAGCAGTCGCAACAGCGCGTCACGATGCAATGGCGATGCCTCCCAGTTCATCGTGTCATTGTAAACCAGCTGCGCCTTGGGCGCTTTTGCTTTCATCATTTTGAAAGCGAGATCGATAAAGCGTTCACCCATCATCCGGTTCAAAGCCGAGTGTCGGATCTGCCCATTACGCGGGTTGATGGCCTCATTCACGACATCCCAGGATGTGATGGCAGGGAATGTCCGGCCAAGATAAGCAGCATGCCGCCACATGCGTCTGGTCAACGGATATCGTCGGCCGCGGCGCAATTCGTCGGCCATCTCGACGATCCATGCAGGCATGCGTTCATCATGATTCCATATGAAACAATGCCCGCGCGTATCGAGGCCGTTGTGCCTTGCGAATTTCGCCAGAGCCTTAGCCGGTGCGCTCTCCCGATTATTCCGCTCGGGTTCCAGATATTTCCATTTCAGGCTATTTTCTGTCGTGATGGTATCGCATTCGCGAATGATAAGCCGGGTCAATTTTTCATTGCCGAGCCATCGCGTCGATACCGTGCTCCCGAATGAAATGCCGCGGGTTGCGGCAATAGCGGCCAGTGAGCTGTCGGGGCTGGCGGCCGCGAGAGCCGGAAGCGGGCAGCAAAGCGCGAATCCTGTACCGATCGTACCGCGCAACATATGCCTGCGGTTGAAGACCTGCTCCATCAAGTTGGTATCTTGTCGCATGTCCAAGGTTAAGCTGATATGGCCCTGAAAAGTCAACGGCTATTGATTCTCAAGAAATTGTAATAAGTTTACAACGACTTATCTTCACAATTGATGAATTGAGCGAGCGTCACACCGGAATTCTCAAATGTAAACAAGTCTAACGGAATGTAATTTACCCTTGTTGTGACGAGCAGAAATCTACAGATCAATGACGCGCAGAGAGTTATTGCGCTCCAGTAGTAACTGGCCGGGATACTAGCCCGATTGAACAATAATATTTGAAGAATAGGGCCCTATCTTATGAACGGCAAAAAAATACTTGTGCTTGGCGGAGACGGATTCTGTGGTTGGCCGACTGCTTTGCATCTTTCATCCATAGGTCATGACGTCACAATCCTGGACAATCTGTCGCGTCGGAGGATCGACCTTGAGCTCGGCATCCGTAGCTTGACACCGATTGAGCCAATCGACGTTCGTGTCGAGGCGTGGGAAGAAGTTTCCGGAAACCGGATAAACTATGCAGTCATCGATATTGCCAAGGAATATCAGGAGTTCTCTGACTTTTTAGAAGATCTGCGGCCTGACACAATTGTACATTTTGCCGAGCAGCGAGCTGCACCTTATTCGATGCGCGGCGCGAAAGAAAAACGCTATACCGTCGACAATAATATTTCGGCGACACATAATGTTCTCGTGGCTCTGAACGATCTGGGACTGGACACCCATCTGGTGCATCTGGGGACCATGGGTGTTTACGGCTATTCCGGTGCAGGCTTTGAAATACCCGAGGGATATCTTCCAGTAGAAGTGGCTGATGACGAAGGAAAAAGGCATCAGCGCGATATTCTCTATCCGACAAGTCCCGGCAGTGTCTATCACCTGACCAAATCTCTGGATCAGTTGCTGTTCCAATTTTATGCGAACAACGACAAGATGCGCATTACCGATCTCCATCAGGGCATCGTCTGGGGTACGCAGACCGATCAGACCCGGCGCCATCCTGCGCTGGTCAACCGGTTTGATTATGATGGTGAATATGGCACGGTCTTGAACCGCTTCTTGGTTGAATCCGCCGTCGGCCATCCGCTGACAGTGCACGGCACGGGTGGTCAAACCCGCGCTTTCATTAACATTCAGGATACCGTTCGCTGCGTTGAACTAGCCGTCAACAATCCGCCGGAAACCGGGAGCCCGGTCAAAATCCTCAACCAGGTTGCGGAAACATTGCGTGTCAAGGAACTGGCGCAGCTGGTTTCGTCGCTCACTGGCGCTGAAATCGCCTATGTTCCCAACCCGCGCAAGGAAGCGGAAGAAAATGACCTTAATGTCAGCAACAGACATTTGCGTGCTTTGGGCCTTGATCCCATATTGCTGGCCGCCGGCCTGCTCGACGATACGATAGAGATATCATCGCGTTACAAAGACCGGATCAACCTTGCCAAAATCCCCGCCCGTACGGCCTGGAATGCAGACCGGTCCAATGCGTTGGACAATCAAAGCCGCGCTGACATCGAAGGCGAGGATCGCGAGCCACAGGAACAAAAGCAAAGTCAGCAAGCCGCGTAACAATAGAACGAAAAGAAGAATGAAATGAGATTAATCGGCGTAGGATTGCTGGCTTTTGTACTGGCGGGAGTTCTGATCCTGTTGGGGCAGGGCGGTGCTTTCAAATCCGGCTGGACCAAGCTCAGTGGTGGTGACCAGCAGCAGTTTTCCGACTATGAAGGTACGGCAGGCCAGGGCTCTGACACCAGTGGGACCAGCGTTTTTACGACGGGGCAAGACTCCGACACGCCGCTTATTCTCAGTGGACTGCCATCCTACGCCGGGCTGGTATTCCACCTGCCAACCGATGCTCGTCCGATCAGCGGACGGTATGAACTGGTATATTCGAGCCGCATCACTGAAGGCCTCGAAGGCGTTTTGCGCGTCTCGATCAACGGAGTCAAACGCGCCGATATCCTGTTGAACCAGAGCAAGGGGCAGCAAAAAGTCGAAATCGAGCTGACCGCAAGCGAACTCTCGACCGGTGCTCTTGATGTCGGGTTGAGTTTGCAGGGCCGTGGGGAGATCGCCCAATGCTCACCCAATGATTCTATCGCGGCTGTTGTCGAGATCAAGCCGGAAAGCGGATTGCGGCTTGAGCTTGCCAAAGCGGTCGAAACGACAAGCGACCGGCTCTCCCTTTGGGGTGGACGGGTTCCGGTTTCATGGAATAAACGCAAAGGCAATGAAGACGCATTGGTGACATTGGTGCATGGCGCCCGGCTCGTGCAGAAAGGCTATTTGCTGCATTTCGGTCCCAATGGTCTCGACAGTGCCGCTCTGACAAAACTCTCCGGCGAAGCGAAGCCTTATAGTGACGTATTTATCCAGCCAGCCTATCCAATTCCGTTTACCGGCAAGAATATCAATCAAGGTATGCGAAAATTCGATCGGCAGACTAGCTGGCGCTATCATTATAGCGTCACGGATTTGCCGAACCAGATCTTGCCATCCGCGTTGGATATGCGCTTGGTGGTGGGGCCAGCGGGTAATGACGCGCGCTATGACGTCACCGTCTCTCTTAATGATCATTTGCTGTTCTCACGGCGCCTGTCGCCCCAGACGGAGCGAGTCAGCCAGTCGATAGCGCTTCCCGCTGCGCTCCACCAAGCTGATAACAAGGTAGAAATATCTCTGGCGTCGGGCGATGGTAATCACAATCGCTGCGGTACGGACACGCAGTCGGTTGCCGAGTTGCTGCCGGAAACCGTTTTGAAAGGTGGAGGCCAAAGAGCCTCCGACAGTCTCTCTTTGTTGCGCACGAAATTATCCGCTGTTGATACGGTCGCGCTACTCGGCGAGATTGATACTGCGGTCGACGCTCAGGCCGTTGCGCAATTGCTGGGTCAGCTCGATCCTCGCGGATTATCCTTTGTAACAGGCCGGACAGCTGCAAAAATCCGCATCGTCAGCGGTGATATTGTCGCCGCGATTGCCAAAGAAGGTGTGCAACCCAATGACTGGATTGTTTACAGATCATTGGATCGCGATGGCGGGGTCGTTGCTCGACCTGTCGGTGAAATTGTGACGCTGCCCAGTTCAGCTGTCGCGTTGCTTGTTTCCATATCGGGAAATGATGGAGTTGCTGGTCCGGCAGGGAATGATGGTTGACCACTCCACTCACCAGTGATTCCAGGCGAGAGGCGCAATATGGATCGGTCGATAGTCGCCCACTAGGATTGGCTGCTTCGGTATCCCCTCTGCGCGTGCCGGCAATGCTGCTGACTTTTTGCCTGCTGGCGTTGCTTCAGCTATGGGCCTTCGGAACAGGCCAGCTCGATTGGCTTTTCCCCCAGCGGGATTATATATTTGTGCCTTATACGGGGCAGCATTCCATCGCTATCCGTACCTATATCGTTTCCTTTTACATCGCCTTTGCGTGTTTTGGCAGCGGTTCAGCCATTGCTCGGCTGCTTTTCGCCTTTGATCTTGTGCTGCGGTTTCTGTTGATCTGTTGTTTGCTCGACCTTTTGAACACGATCTTTCTGTCATTGGTTGGCGATCCCTATGCCCTGATAGTCGTGCAGATCATTGCCGGGCTGATTGGTTTCGCCTTATTCTCGTTGATGCTGCTGGAACGTGGCTCGATGCCTGAAAAAGTGGACATAGATATCGGCGAGCATAAAAATCTCCGTCCGGTGTTGCGTCTGGCATCGACCGCAGTGATTGCGGCGACCCTCTCTGGCTTCGTCGGTTATTCCGACTTTGCCGTGGTGGAAGGTTTGCGGGATATCACGTTGCTGGGCGGCATTGGCCCGGGCGTCCTTCTGTTTCTGCCAATGCTTTTCCTTCAGCTATATCTGATCAGCCTGATTGAACGGCGACTGGACGCAAAAGATGATTTTCGGTCGCCCGTCAGTATCATCGTGCCAGCCTTTAACGAGCGCTATATTATTGCAGAAACAATCCGTCATATTGACAAAGCCGCCCAACATTATGGTGAAATTGTCGAACTCATCATTCTGGATAATGGCTCGGCCGACGATACTGAAGCGGTTGCTAGACAGGCGATCGCCGAAGCTACCGCATTGCAGGGCCGGATCATTCACGTCGCGCAAAGCGGCAAGGCCCACGCTCTCAATCGCGGAATCGCGGAAGCCACCCACCCGATCACAATTCGCATCGATGCCGACACGCTTATCGCACCTGATAATATTACCCTCGCCGTACAGAATTTCTCCGACGAAGAAATAGGTGTGGTCGGCGGCATACCCTTGCCACCGGGAGGGGCGATTTTTGATCGTGCCCGGCTGGTCGAGGTTCTGGTGAAACATGGCTATTATTCGCCGGCGCTCAGCGCTCTGTGGGGCCTTGTCGGAGTACCCGGCATGTTCGCTGTCTATCGGACCGGACCTTTGAAAAGCGTCGGAGAATTCGCATCGGGGATGAACGGCGAAGATACCGATATGTCGTTGCGGATCGGCGAAATGGGTTATCGGGCGATTGTCGACCATCGGGTGCGCTATGTTTCAGAAGTGCCGACCAGCTTCGCCCATTTGCGCGAGCAGCGTCTGCGTTGGTTCCGGTCTGTCTATCATGTCTCTTCACGCTGTCAGGACATCATCACATCCTCCTCGATGACTATTTGCGGGAAGCTCGTGCTACCCTATATGCTTTTGAATTCGGCCCGCCGTGCGATGATGGTGCCGATCCTGTTGTTCGGCATATTTCAGTTTTTCACCGATACGGACCCGACCAGCCCGCTGGTCTGGCAGGCTATTGCTGCCGTCCTGATCGGCGCTCCAATGCTGGTGGCCATCGCCGCAATCTTGATCAACGGCAGGCCCGATGCGCTGTTGGGGTTGCCGGAATATATTTTGTTCCGGGCCATGCGCGCGTGGTTCACCCTCGAATCCGTTTTGACAATCCCGATCAACCGGACGGCCAAATCCTTCCGCAAACCTTCTCTCCTGACACAAAGCGACGCCAGCCCATGAAAACACCATTTCTCATAATCACGCTAGCCATCGGAGCAAATGCCAGCAGTGCAGCTATTGCAAAAGACGGCGAGTTTTTTGCCACAGCAGAATTGTCGGCAGGGCGGGATGTTGTACCGGCTGATATCATCGAAAACGGGATCGATCAGGATCGCATTGCGAGCGTTGTCGAGAGTGAAATCCGGCTTGGCTATGATTTGGGGCCGTTGCTCCTCGATTTTGGTGCAGATATTGCCGTCTATCCCGAAGATAGCCGGTTCAACCGCTATGCATTCGGACCGGGGCTCCGCGCCGACTTTCCACTGGGCGAGAATGAGGCAACAAAATTGCGGCTGGGTGCCGAATATAAATATGTTCTGGGTGAAGACGGACGCGTGTTTGACCGCCCGCGGGCGGAGGCGCAGCTGATTCACCGCCACTCCAAAGAACATACAACCACTGGACGGTTGCGCTATGGCTTTCGCAACCAGTCCGAGGATCGTTTCACCGGCTTTGATCAATCCGAGTGGCTGGCCGAATTGCGCCACAACTGGCGTCCGGACGGTGGTCCGACGTCGTTCAATATCTCGTTGCTTGGATTGAAACATGACGCGGAAGACAATCGCTTCAGCTATACCGGCTATGGCTTTCGTCTGGTCGGCAGCACAGCTCTGGCTGAAAAACTGACCGGTCTCGCCCGCTTTTCTGTTGTGCAGCGGGATTATGAGGATAATTTCTCATCCCTTTATCCGGTGAACCGGTCCGATACGCATATACGGGCGACCGCGGGTCTCGATTATCAGGCATGGGATCAGGTCTCGATATTTACCGAAGCCGGCTATGTCAGCAACGCATCAAACATTCCGGTGCGCGATTTCGACGGATTTGTCGGCCGCCTCGGCCTGCGTTTCTCGCTCGAAAGCAGATAGCCTGAGCCCCGCCGTGAGCCGATGGATTAATTTCGTGAACATCTGAAGCCTTTCTCCGTCCTAGAGAAGTTGCGTCACAGACAATGTTCCGGGCTAGGTGAAAACCGGCTCCTGCAAGCAGCCGTTCATTCGCAAACGCCCGGAAGCTCCGATCTTGCCGTCTGAGTTTGCCAATCGCGATAGCAAATGCCATGACAGGCTATGCGGTTACGACAGATTGAAATATTCTATCACGTGTATCGAGAGGGATCGATCAGCAGCGCGGCGCGCGAATTGCATGTGTCGCAGCCATCGGTCAGCAAGGTGCTCCGCTATGCGGAAGACCAACTGGGATTTGCCTTGTTCAGGCGGGAAAAGGGCCGTTTGTTCGCTACACCCGCTGCCGACGAACTGTTCGTCGAAATCGAGGATATTTACAACCGGATCAGCGCTTTTGACCGGACCACCCAGAATATCAGAAAGCGTAAAGGCGGGCATATTCGCTTTGGTGTGCTGCCCTCGCTCAGTCTGGATCTATTGCCCGAGTGTATAGCGACCATGCGTTTGGCCGATCCGGAGATGAGTTTTGAAGTGACAACCCTGCATTCCAGCGAGATGAATTTGTCGTTGCTGGAGAAAAGATGTGATATTTGTATCGGCTTTGGCAATGAGGCCGATGAGCGCCTTTCCAGTCAACGGCTTGGCGATGCCGAGCTTTTGCTGGTCGCACCCTTCGGTTATGAGGGCATTCCAAAAGGGGAGGTTGATCTCGGGTTTCTGCATCAAGCCGATTTTATCGGTTTGCAGGACAGCGGCCCTGCCGGGGTGCTATTATCCAAGTCTATGGCCGATCGCCAAATTGTCCCGCATGAAGTGGTTACGGCGCATACCTATCATATTGCGCTGTCCCTGGTCAGCAAGGGCGTCGGCATATCCGTTGTCGACCAATATACAGCAGCTAGTTCATCAGAGAATGATCTGACCAAGCATCATTTTGTCGATCCCCTGATTCTTCCTGTGTGCGCGGTAAGCCACAGGGACAGCCAGCAACCTGAATTGATCGAAAGCTGCCTGATCGCGCTTTCCAAAGTCGTCAAACTGATGTCCTCAAGCCAGAATCCCGAATATTACTGACGGCGAAGGCATAGCCTTGGTCTATAACTTTGGGTCGAAAATGTCGGGGCCCCGGCGTTGCCAATGCGGTTGCGTTTATGCGACAACAATCCGGGGCAACTGGAAAAATCAGTGTTTCGCATAGAATTAAAACCGGCCGGGGTCGCCGAAACAGGGAGGCAGAAATGTCAAAATCGAGAACACGAATCTGTGCTTTAATGTGCACAACAGCATTGTTTGCAACGGGGACTGGTACAGCATTCGCACAGGATACAGCGGCGCAAGATGCGGCGGCACAGGATGCTGCAAATGGTGAAAATGTTATCGTGGTCACCGGCTCGCAGATCAAGGGCGCGAAAATTGACGATATTCTCCCGGTGACTGTGCTTGATGAAGAGGCAATTGAAACCACTGGCGCGGATTCCGGTGACGAGCTTTTCAGGGCCATCCCGCAAGCTGGCACGGTTGAGTTCAATGACCAGAGCAGTCAGTCGAATAGTCCCAATGCGGCGCGCGGCGATATTGCTTCGATCAATTTGCGGGGATTGGGCACGGGTAACACACTGCTTCTGATCAATGGTCGCCGGATGGTTCTGAACCCCGGCTTCCAGACCGAACTGTTTGTTCCGGTCGTATCGTCGGACACGAATGAAATCGCACCCGGCGCCGTCCGCCGTCTCGAAGTTTTACGGGACGGTGCATCTGCACTTTACGGCGCCGATGCCGTTGCCGGTGTGGTGAACACGATATTGAAGGACAATCTGGATGGCGGATTCTTGCGCGCCAACTATGCTGCATCCATGGGCACGAGCCTGTTTAATTCGAGCATTCGCGGCGGCTATGGTTTTGATTTCAACGAGGGCCGCAGCAACCTCACGCTTTATGGTTATTATTATCATGAAAATGGCGCTCCGACGTCGATGCGCGACTATTCCGCAAGCAGCGATCTTCGGCCGTTTGTCGAAGGTACGGATTTTGAGGGTGACTCCAATTTCCATAACAGAACCTCGGATACCCCTTGGGCGACTTTTGATATCCAGGGATCGGGCGCGACTTCCAGCAATATCTGGGCGGTGCGCGATGATGATTTCCACATCCAGCCGTGCAGTTTCTTGTCGGACGGAGACACGCGCTCTGTTAATCTCGGCGGCGGCCTTTGTGCCGATAATGGATCGAGCGTGGATGCCGATCTCCGATATGATTCAAACACCGACCGGAGCCTGTATTCCGAAAAGGATCGCTACAATGTGTCCGCGCTCTTCAATCATGAATTGAGCGATGCTGTCGAATTTTACGCAGAAGGGTCTTTTTACCGGTCCAAGTCAACGCGCGTTCGGGAACAAAGCGGTCCGCTGTCTGCCGTGCCGCTGGGTGTTCTGTCATCGGCTTATTATAACCCTCTGGGCGCGACGACCCTGCTCGACGGGTCTACCAATCCCAATCGGCTGGATGGCTTGGGTTCCGGGGTCAGCGATTCCGGCCGCGACCTCTTGCTCGAAAATTACCGCGTAATCGATGCTGGACCGCGCAATATCACGGTGACAAAAAACACCTATCGTGTGGTCGCAGGCTTGAAAGGTGATTTGTGGGGCTGGGATTTTGATACCGGTTTTCTCTATTCGCAAGCCAATACAACCGATCTGGCCCGCAACCGGATTTCCAGCAGCCTGCTTCAGGATGCAATCAACCGCAATGATGCAACAGCTTATAACCCGTTCAATGGCGGGTGCCTCGACAATGTGAATATTGGAGATTGCACGCCGAGCAACGACCAGGTTCTGGAAGATATTGCGATTGACGTGTTCCGCAAAGGCGAAACGACCTTGGCTCTGGCCGATTTCAAGGTCTCGAGGCCCGATATCTTCACCCTGCCAGGCGGTGATGTCGGCCTGGCCGGTGGTATCGAGTTTCGCCGGGAGACGTTTCTCGATGATCGTGATTCCAGACTGGACGGAACCATTACTTTCACCAACGCCGTTACCGGTGCGACCAATGGCAGTGATGTGGTAGGCAGCAGCCCGACCCCGGATACCAGCGGTAATCGCGAAGTATATTCCGCGTTTGTCGAAACATTCGTGCCCTTGATATCGGAGGATATGGAGATTCCGCTGATGCATTCGTTGAACCTGCAGTTGGCCGGGCGCTTCGAAAGCTTCTCGGATACCAGCAGTACCTTCGTTCCCAGAGCGGCCGCTTCTTGGACACCGTTTTCTGGTTTAATCCTGCGCGGGGCATGGTCGCGAGGATTCCGGGCACCAAATCTGATTCAGGTCAATGATACAGGCACGACCCGTTCGAATTCCGAACGGCCAGCCGTCGAATGTGTCGCCGAGCTGATCAAGGGCATTGAAACAGATGCAGGCGATTGCGGTACAAGATCGATTGTCGATTATCGGACGGGTAATGATCTCGAACCGGAAAAGAGTCAGAGCATCAACTTCGGCGTCGTCGTTGCACCGGGTTTCATTCCCGGGCTGACGCTGACGGCTGACTATTGGCGCGTGAAACAGACTGGCATTGTCGGTATTTTTGGCGCTCAAAATGCCTTGTATCTGGACTTGGTGGAGCGTCTGCAAGGCCGGAGCAATCCGAATGTTGTCCGCGCCGATCCGGATGCAGACCAGCTCGATCTGTACGCCGGAACCGGTATCCTGCCGGCTGGTGATGTCATCGAGATTTTGAACCCGTATCGAAATCTGGACTCCCGGGTAAGCAAAGGCTTCGATTTTGGTCTTTTCTATACCGTTCCGGATTTTGGCATCGGCAAATTCAAGCTTACCCTGAATGCCGCGCGCCTGAAGAGTATTTACCAAACGCCCGGTGCGGACGGACTGCCGCTGCTGACGGACCTGCCTGATCTTCTGGCTGCAATACCGCAAGTTTCTGCAGGCAGTATTGCAACGTTGCGGCCGGAAGGTTTTGGCGAGCAACTCGAACTGGATGGTCGACCGAAATGGCGGCTCAGCGGATCGCTGAACTGGCGGTCGGGTCCGGTCTCGGTCAACCTGTTTGGTCGTTATGTCGGCAAGATATTCGATGTCGGTGCCGTTCAGGACGATACCGGCGCCTTCTACCGGGTCGATGACTGGTTCACCATGAATGCCTCGATCAGCTACACGATCAACAATGATACTGCGCTGGATGGATCGCGACTAAAATTCGGGTTCAACAATATCTTCAATGCAGAACCACCGTTGTCGGACGAGCTGTTCGGTTTCGATGGTGCTTTGCACAGCGCAAGGGGTCGTCAGTTCCGGTTCGAGATCCAGAAGAAATTCTGATCCATGTATAAGCTAGCTGGAATGTTGCCCCGTTGTTTCGTTCGCACCGATCTGAGTGCGGTTTCGATGGGGATAGTGGCAATTGCTTTGGCCGCTTTTCTGCCGGCTCCCGCGCAAGCCGCGGGAGCCGGTGACAATATCCGTTGTGAAACGGAAAATGTCACGCTGGATACGGCTTTTCCGTCCGGCAATGTGGCGTCCTGCAAGCCATCGGGATCGAAACGGATAGATGTTACGCTGGCACCCGAAGACAAGCCTCCGATCAATTGCAGCGCGTGGTATGCGTTTCGTCTGACGCCCCGGACGGCTGGCAAGGTCACGCTGATTTTGAACTATGAAGCCTGCGGACATCGCTATTGGCCAAAGACCAGTACGGACGGGGTTAACTGGGACTATCTGCCGAAGAAATTTGTCAAAGTCGAAGAGGTTGACGGCCTGAAACGGGCGCGGATTACCGTCAAGCTCAAGAATGTTCCGCTATTTGTCTCCGCACAGGAAATTTTGCCACCTTCGGCCTATAATGCCTGGCTCGGCCAGACGGCAAAATCTCCCGCTGCCGAAAGCTGGCTGCTCGGCAAATCTGCAGAAGGTCGCGATATTCCTGCACTTACCATCCGGAAAGACGGCACGCAGCCGCTTGAGCAGGTGGTCTTGATCGGCAGGCAGCATCCTCCGGAAGTTACGGGCGCGCTGGCGATATTGCCATTTGTCGAAACGCTGCTGGCCGACACGCCGCTTGCAAAGCGCTATCGCGAGAGATTTGAAACAATTGTTGTTCCTATTCTCAATCCCGATGGTGTCGTGCGCGGCCATTGGCGCCACAGCACCGGACACATCGACCTCAATCGCGACTGGGGCCCGTTTACGCAGCCGGAAACAAAGCTGATGAAAGAGTTGCTGGATGGTATAGAAGAGGCCCCGGACAAGAATCTGCGCCTGTTTGTCGATTTCCATTCCACCAAACATGATATTTTCTACACTATTCCGGATAGCTACCAGACAACACCGCCACTGTTCTTGAAGAACTGGCTGGGTTTGCTGGAGCAGCGTTTGCCGGATTATCAGATTGATCGGGATGCCGGTCACAATCTGGGGCAGCCGAATTCCAAAAACTATGTCCACAAGAGATATGGTGTGCCAACAATGACCTATGAAATGGGCGACGAAACGGACCGTCGGCTGGTTCGCAAAATTGCCATTGCGGCAGCTACCACGATGATGGAAACGCTACTCGGAACCGAAGCGCCCCGATGAAGGCGCGTAAAAGTTTGGCGTATTTAATCGCTTCATTTGCGCCTTTGTTGCTCACAGCCTGCCAGACGTCCACCGAACAGCCGAACCGCATGGCGGCAGATTATCTGATCGAAAATGGCGTGGTGTACGATGGCAGCGGAGCCGCACCCCGGATCGCTGATATAGCGGTCAGATTTGACCGGATCGTCTTCATCGGCGACGCGACCGACGATCAGTTCGCCGAGGCCAAAAGAATCGATGCGTCGGGCTTGATCGTGGCTCCCGGATTTATCGACCCGCACACCCATGCGGACAACCAGCTGGCCTCCGGCAATCCCGAGCAACGTCAGAACAAGGCGTTCGCGTTTCAGGGGGTGACGACCGTTCTGGTTGGAAATGACGGCTTTGGCAGCACCGAAATATCGAGGATGGCAACTCAAGCGCGGCACGATGCTATCGGGACCAATGTCGCTTATTTGGCCGGTTTCGGATATATTCGCAAAAGCGTGGTAGGCGATGATGATCGTGCTCCGACGGAAGCGGAGTCTTCGCGGATGGGAACAATGATGGCTCAGGCGATGTGCGAGGGCGCGGTTGGCCTCTCCGCCGGGTTATATTACACACCGCAAAATTTTGCCAGGACCGCGGAAGTTGTCGAACTAGCCAAGATCGCCGGTCAACAGGGCGGCTATTATGACACCCATTTGCGCGATGAAAGCAACTATAATATTGGTCTGATCGGGGCGGTGAACGAGGCGCTCGATATTGGCACGGCGTCCGGAGTTGCTGTCCATATTTCCCACATCAAGGCGCTGGGCCCTGTGGTCTGGGGGCAGAGCAGCCAGATTATCTCGCTAATCAACTCGGCGCGAGAAAAGGGGCAGAAAATTACCGCGGATCAATATCCCTGGGCCGCTTCAGGCACGCGGATAAGCAATGCACTGGTCCCGAGATGGGCGCTGGACGGAGGTCTGGCGGGCCTGCGCGAACGTGTGGGAAATGCTACCATATTTGACCGGATAAAAAGCGAAATGGCCGCCAATCTGGAACGACGCGGCGGCGCGGATAAATTGCTCATAACCGGCGGATTGGGCGATACTGAAATCGAGATTGGTCAAACGCTGGCGGACCTTGCCGCCCGAAGCAGAAGCGATCCTCTGGATGTCGCTATCGATATACTGAAAACCGGTGATGCGCGTGTCGCCTCGTTCAACATGAACGCGGAAGATATCGAGGCCTTTGCCCAGCAGGATTGGGTGGTTACGGGGTCGGACGGCAGCACTGGGCATCCACGCAAATATGCCAGCTTTCCGAAGGCCTATCGGGATTTTGTGGTGGATGGTAGAATATTGTCCCTCTCCCGGTTCATTCGAAGGAGCAGCGGACAGACGGCTGACATTGTCGGTTTGAAAGATCGGGGCTATCTCAGGGCCGGGATGGCGGCAGATATTGTAGTTTTTGATTCGGAATCATTTGCACCAAGGGCGACTTACGAACAGCCGCGGCTGTTATCGACTGGCGTGCGCTATCTGTTTGTCAACGGCCAACCCGTGATATCTGGTGGACAATCAACCGGAGCTCTGCCCGGAAGACCCCTGCTTAAGGAAACTCAATGTTGAAATTCTGGTTCAAAATCCCGCTGTGGCAGCGTGTCGTCGGGGCGCTTGTGCTGGGCATAGCCGTGGGGTTGTTCTGGGGGCCGGGGGCTGAGAGCATCAAATGGATCGGCGATCTGTTCATCCGGGCGATCAAGATGCTGATCGTGCCGCTGATTTTTTTCTCGCTGGTGTCCGGTATTGCGGCACTGGGAGATTTGAAAAAGCTCGGTAATGTCGGTGGCAAGGCGCTGCTGCTCTTTGTCACAACCGCGATAATTTCGGTTTCGCTCGGCCTTACCATGGGGACGATTTTTCAGCCTGGTATAGGGCTGGACATAAGCCTGCCAGTTGGCGTTGATATTCCTCAGCCAGCGGCCACCTCTCCAACAGATATGATCCTGGCGCTTATCCCGGAAAATCCGGTAATGTCGATGGCAGAGGGGCAAATATTGCCGCTTATCATTTTTGCCATGCTTTTTGGCATCGCCCTGCTGATGGCGGGCAAGGATGCCGCTCCGATCGTTCGTGGCGTCGATGCCGGGTCTGTCGTCATGCAGAAAATGACCATGCTGGTTATGGAGCTGACGCCCTTTGGCGTGTTCGCGCTGATGGCCTGGGTCGCCGGAACATTCGGTTTCGAGGCCTTGCTGCCACTCGCGAAAATGGTGGCACTCAACTATGCTGGCTGTTTCATCATCATTCTTGTCGTCTATCCGGTCATATTGAAGACAATTGCCAAGCTTCCCGTCATCGATTTCTTTCGCGGTATTGTCGATGCGCAGGCGGTCGCCTTTTCAACAGCTTCGTCGAACGCGGCTCTGCCGGTCACGTTGCGCTGTGTGCAGCGCAATCTGGGCGTGTCCAAAAGTGTCGCCAGTTTTACCGTGGCTTTGGGCGCCACCATCAACATGAACGGCACTGCCATGTATCTGGGTTTGGTGGCGCTATTTGGCGCGCAGATCTACGGCATTGACCTGACCTGGACATCCTATCTGCTCATCGGCCTGACCGCGACATTGGGATCGGTCGGGGCTGCCGGCATACCGGGTTCCGGGTTGGTGATGATGAGCCTCGTGCTCAGTTCGATCGGCGTGCCGCTTGAAACCATCGCCTTCGTTGCCGGCATTAATCATATCATGGATATGATGCGTACGATGACCAATGTTACCGGTGATGCGACCGTGGCTGTTGCGGTTGGCCGGATGGCGGGCGAGATTGACGTCGAGGAATATATTTCCGCAGACGATGTGTAACGTCCCCGTCAGTTTGCAAATATCAGTTCGGCCAGTTGTGCGCCCGATCCCATGGCGAGCGTCCAGCCGAGCATCCCGTGGCCGGCATTGATTGCCAATGTGTCGCTTGGCCGGGATATGATCGGCAGCGAATTGGGGGTCATCGGGCGAAGGCCCGACCAATGGTTCCGTGTCATACTATAATCTGCGGCGTCGGGCAGGGATGCCTGAGCAGATTCCAGCAAATCTGCCATTCTGTCGGGTCTGACGACGGGGCTGTCATCGCCCAAATCGGCCAGGCCGGCGATCAACATTTCGTCTCCGATGCGCGTAAAGACCAGTTTTCTGGCCACATCGGTGATGCTGACCTCGGGACTGGCTGCGGTTGCCGGAGCAATGAAGGAATATCCCTTCATCGGGTAAATAGGGATATGTATCTTTGTCTTGCGCAACAGCTGTCCTGCTGTGGCACCCGAACAGACAATCGCTATATCGGCTCTCAACTCCTCGCCGGTATCCAATGTCACTGATGCAGAACCGCTATCCGACCTGATCGTGCTTACAGAAGCATTAAACCGGAACGACGTGCCATATTCGCGACTGATGATATCGCCCAGTTTCTCGGCGAACTGGGCAGCGTTTCCCGTCTCCTCGGTCGGAGCGTAGATCACGCCGACCAGGGGACTGGCAACCGTATTCAGAGCGGGTTCGATTTCTTTCGCTACATCAGGACTCAGTGCCATCTGGCGCTCTTGATTCCTGACTTTCATCTCCATGATCTCGCGGCCACGGGCGAAGGATTTTTCGTTGCCGAAAAGCAGCATCTTGCCAGCGGTCCGGCGACCAAATTCGATTTCATGCTCCGCCAGCAGATCCGCCATTGCGTCGCGCGATCTGCGGGCAAGCTCCAGGCCTTTCAGGCTGTTTTTGCGAAATTTCCGTTCGGTACAATTTCTCAGAAATTGCAATTTCCAACGTATTGAGGCGAGATCGAGCGTCGGATATATCTTGAATGCCGGGTCACCACCCAGCGCCAGACGCGGAATCTTGCCGAGCAAATCCCCGCTCGCCAAGGCATCGGTATAGCCATAGCTCAACTGTCGCCCGTTGCCGAAGGATGCTCCCATCGCGGGGCCGGGCATTGCGTCGAGAACCGTTACGGCCACCCCGCGCCGCGCCAGTGCATAGGCACTCGCTATGCCGACAACGCCGGCTCCAATGATCAAGGCTGTACGAGGTTTGCTCAATTACTTTTCCAATGATTAGAGCAGCTACTCTGTGCATATTGCTGTCGTTCTTCCAATATCGTTCGACAGGTCTGGCATAGCCTTTGGCTATGCGCCTTTGAACGATGAGCATGTTGGATGTCTTTCCCGTTTCGGTTATCAGATTCCCGACGTCGCCTGACTAGAAAGGCACGCATATCGGGAAAGCGAGGGTCATCATGAGTTTTGGAAAGCCGGTGCAGGCTGCGAGCCTGGATAAGTTCAGCCATATTGCCAAAGACTGCTATTTTGTGGTGATCGGGTTTCTGGCCTGCTTTCTCGCTTATACGCCGCTGATCGCAAGTCAGCCTGATATGGTTATGATCGAAGGGATAGCGGTCGCGGATGAGGGAGAGCTTCCGGTCGAGGATTTGACGGTTTCGATAAACGGTCAAAAATTCACGGTACAAATAGACGGTCGTTATGCAGCGCGCGTTGCGCAGGCGGATATCTACCAGCTTCGTTTCGATAGCCGTTCGCTCTTCACCGGCATCTATACATTTGCCCAGGCCGAACTGCAGCGGTCGGAGAACGGCCACTATATTGTGCCACAAACTGAACTTGTCGCGCGCAAGCCCGGCCGCGTAGAACTGATCTTTGCCGGCGATGTGATGATGGGCCGGCGATACGAGAAGCCCCGCTTCCGGTCATCGCCCCTGATACGCCCGACAAGCCGGGCCAGGGATATGGAGGCGTTGCTGACACCAATGGCTCCCTATTTGCGCGCATCGGATTTCGCTGCGGTAAATCTGGAAACGGTCCTGTCGGCAAGCAAGCCGCCGGAGAGAGCTCCGAAGTCGATCACATTCTACAGCCATCCCGATGCTGCCGTAGCCCTGAAAAGTGCCGGGATCGACTATGTGACCTTGGGGAATAATCATATTTATGACTATCTTGATGCTGGCATGGAATCGACAACGGACGCGCTCGACGCAGCGGGTCTGTTCTATTCTGGTGCGGGGCACCGGGCAAAAGATGCGCTGAAAGCAACACATGTCGACATTGGTGGGCAAAAATATTCGATGCTCGGTTTTGTCGGATGGGCGGGCAATGTCTCGCCCAATCAGGTTGCCGGAACCGACAAGGGAGGGGCCGCGCACGGAAGCGCTGGCAATATCGGTCGGGCGGTGAAGCGCGAAGCGGCTGATGACCGGATCGCGGTGGTACAATATCACGGTAGCCGCGAATATAGCGATGCGCCGACGGAAATAACGCAATCCCGTTTGAAGACCTCTGTCGATGCCGGCGCCGATCTGGTAGTCGGCCATCATCCGCATGTCACCCACGGACTGGAACTCTATCGCGGCAAATTGATCGCTTATTCGCTCGGGAATTTCATATTCGATCAGTATTTTTTCGAGGCGCAACTGGCTTATGTGCTCAAGGTGTGGATGGACGGAGACCAATTTTACCGGGCGGAAGCTATTCCGGTGCAATTGCTTGACTATCGACCGGTACCGGCCGTTGCCAATATGCGAGAAGGCGTATTGCGCAGGTTATTCAGTCAATCCCGGGCGTTGGGAACAAATATTTCCATGTCCGGCGGTCACGCTGTTATCAAGAACCTGGATACGGTCCCGGCTATCTCGGCGGTGACTTGCTCTGTCCCGGAAAAGGGCGAGGGCGGCGTGCGGCGCCTGTCATTCAATCTTGAACGCGGCCCGGAAGCGTGCATCGATCAGCCTGCCGAAAACTGGGTTTCGGGAGAGGATATCTGGCATCGCGGGGATTTTGAATCCGGTCGATATGACGGTGTAATCGACCAGAGCTGGGAGGTCGGAAATGCTGACGCCTCCTTGTCGGAAACCAGCCGGTCGGGGCGTTATGCACTGGCACTTCAACAGACGTCGGACAAGGGCAGTATCACGATAGCGCCACGGACCTTCCTGCGGGTGCTGAACGGTTCCGGATATTCCGTTGCCGGGTGGATCAAAACCGAGAATCCTCTACGGCTTTCAGCATCCCTGCAATCGAGACCGTCAGGCGTTGGCCGATTCCAGGCTTTAAAGGAAGCCGACCGGAAGTCTTTGGGATCCGTAGCGATACCGGCGGGAAGCTGGCAGCATTTCCGCTTTGATTTCAAACCGCTCCTTTCCAAAAAAGGCAAAACGCTGCCGATGCGTCCAATTCTGCAAATGACCGGATCGGACGGCGGCGATATTCTCTTTGATGATTTCGCTGTGATAGAAGAGTCTGGATCGGACAAAAACCCAGGCGCCGCCGATCTTCTCCGCCAGAATTTCTGGATAGACGGCAAGTCTCGCCGATAGCTGTCAAACCATCCGGATTTTGCAGCAGGCGACTAAGACGCAGGCAGTGTCGGTGCAGTGGCTGGCCGGATTGCAAAGGCCGATGGTGCGCACGTGGAGATTGGTGCCATGTCGCTTGAGAGGTCAGGCCGCACGCTCCCATTTATCCGGATCCGGATAGCGACCCAGCGCCAGCAGCGCAGCCGCTGCGGTGATCAAGGCGCCGACGACCGCCAGCATGACGCCCGACGGCCCGAGGCCTGTTTCAACGAAATAGGCGATCGTGAGCGAGCCCAGTCCGGTCGCGATGGCAAATCCGGCCCAGAGCCAGGCATAGATGCGGCCATAGGCACGCATGCCGAAATAGCGGACACAAAGGAAGGCGATCAGGTCAAATTCTGCGCCGGCTGCAACGCCAAGCGCGATGACGGCGAAGGCCGGGGCTATGCCTTGTGATAATAGGGCGCAGGCACCGGCGGCGATCAGCACCAGCGTTGCCGCGACGCCGGGCGCCCAGAAACGGTCGATCAGAAAGCCGCTGACCAAGCGGCTGAAAATGATCGCGATGCCGATCAGACTGACATAATATGCCGCCTGTTCGATGCCCATTGTCTGCATGATCGGCACCAGATTGGGAATGGTGCCGCTGACGGCAAAGGTGATGGTGCAGAAGGCCGCCAGGATCAGCCAGAATTGCCGCGTGAGCAGCGCCTGCTTGAAGCTGAGGCCGGTTAACGGGTTGGCCGGCTTCGCGCCGCTGTCTGCTTCTTTCTGGCCAGAAGCCTGAAACAGAAACCATGTGGACGGAAGGCCGACTAGCGTGATTGCACCGGCCAGAGCATAATAGCCTGCACGCCAGCCATATGCCCCGATAATGGCTTCGATCAGCGGTGGCCCGGCAAAGGCGGTGATTCCGCTGCCGGACAAGGCGATGCCGAGGGCAAGGCCGCGACCGCTTTCGAACCGTTCGACGATGCCGCGAGACCAGCTCATCGGCGAGGTCCCGATACCCAGCAGGGCCAGCATGAACCAGTTCAGCTGCCACAGCCACAGCGAACCGTTTTGCATGGCGAGCAACAGAAAAGCCAATGCAAGTCCTGCCTGGCTGAACAAGGCAATTTTCCGTACGCTGTATCGATCGATCATCCAGCCGGCCAGCCACGCCACCATGACGGTTCCAGCCATCTGAAAGGAGAAGCCCGAAACAACCATCGTTCTTGACCAGCCGAAATCATCGGCCACCGGCTGGGCAAATACGCCCAATGTGTAAAAGGGCAGGGCACTGATGCCCAGCATCATACCGATCACGCCCGCCAGCAGTATCTTCCAGCCGCCGCTAAAAGCCTCGTCGAGAAATCCGCCAGAACGCTCCAAATTGGTCACCTCGTGATTGTGTGGAAATGGATCGTTACGGACACTGGTAGCTCATCGGCTCTTCGTCTTGGATAGGTACCCGCTGCCAAGAGGAAACCCGGAATTATGGATATAGGATAGCCTGCTGTCTCGACAGCGATACGGGAATATTGTCCGCAGGGTGATTATCACCGGTCGATAATTATGCGTATGATGTGCGTGACAATATTGCCTGCTCCATTGTCAGTTTTAAAAAAGCTCAGTTCGAAACGAAGCAGCCCACCGATGTGAATTGCCGGAAGCTGCGGCCTCCGGTGACGTTTACGCGCCCCGACACAACCCATGCATGGGCCTTCAGCTCTCCCATATCGTCGTCCTGCTTGCTGCGGGTCACGCCAAAGAATAGCGCATAAGGTATATCGTAAAAGCCCAATATCAGCCGCGCGGTGATGGCTTGCGGAAAGCAATTGGCTTTCCATGGCGCATATTTGGCCGCGACCGCAATCGCGCTGCTGATGGCGCGTGCGCGCATCTGCTGATCGGCCGTGGTCAGCGGTGTGCGCGGGGCAAGACCGTCGTGCAAGCCCAGCCAATGGACGAAACGCTTGAACGTTACGGTGAGAATGACAAAGCGGCTTAGGCCCAGAAGGAACCACGCGGGGATAAGCCAGAGATAGAATAGCGGCGGCATCTGTGTTGCCGTCACAAATTTCCGTTTCATGGTCTTGATCATGACGGACGCAAGAGCGTGGAGAATCCGTCCATTTTGCTATCCTGCCAATTGCACCAGATTGCGTTTGCGGAAATCTGTCAGCAATTCCATGACATCGCTCTGGCGTACTACAAGGTCGATATCGAAATTTTCGGTCACATGATTACATAGGGCCGCGATGCTGACGGGATTTTGTATGGCTTCCAAGAGATAGGAAACCACTGCGTTCAATCCGTAATAGGCGCTGTTTTCGACGCTGTCGAGGTTCAAGGCGCTCATAAAAAAATCTCAGATTATTAGCTTTGCCACCGCATTATCAAACGGAAGTCTGGCTGGCAAATGATACGAGCGTGGCAGGGAAAAGAGGCACATGGCTATGCTAAAAGCGCTGGTATGAAGCCCGACACCGCCGTAGTTGCCGCGCTGGACAAATCAACAATGGTGAGATCAGATAAATATATATATTTGCCGGACTGCTATGTTTTGAAAAGTCGCCTCCGGTTGAAGTATGGGTTACGCCGGAAGTCTGGATCTCTTCCCCTTATCTCCGGTATAAACCGGGTGTGAGCGGTTACCGGCGGGATGACCATGGCTCGCTGGTTGAGGCGGATATTTTAAGTACGCCGTGATCCCGTCATATAACCTCGGTGTCATTGGGTGCAGGCGGGCTCTGCGTCGCTTTCCGGAGGACGGCGGGTACAACAATTTTTGCCAACGCCGATCACTGAACGCGCAGACCCGAATAAGATCGGTCGATATTGGTAGGAACAGGTGTTCCACATTCCCCCAGCCGCCGGGACCCGAACGGGAGGCTTTGTCCTGGCCATTTAATAAGTTCCCGAGCGCGAAGGCCAATTGCATGTGCTCCGATATCGGGCAGGCGAGTGGCAGACTTTCCTGCAACCGGTTCATCATCAGTAAAGTAATGAGAATCACTTGCAATAGCAATAAGAAGCTGTAATTGGCATGTCGTCGATGCGAATGATTCGCATGAGTAATAGCAGGGGGCAAGAGTGGCCAAAAGACCTATGGGGCATGTTATAAAATCCGTGGCGATTGCAGCGTTGCTAGTGACAGCAGGTGCGGCCGCTGCTTCACCCTTATCGACCATTCCCGTCGAACTCAGTGTCGGTGGTATGTTCGCCCAGGCGGACTGGATCGTGAAGATCGTCATCCTCGGCCTGATCATCGCCTCGCTGGTGAGCTGGACCATATTCATCGCCAAGCTTTCGGAACTGCGCAAGGCAATGGCCGCTGAACGGGTCGTCCATGATGAAGTTGCCAAGCTGCGCTCTCTTGACGACGCTGGCAGCGATCCGGTGCTGTCAAAAACCGCGCTGGTGCAAGAGGCTTCTGCCGAACTCGCGCTGTCCGCCGATGCCCTGCAGGACGGCGACGGCATCAAGGAGCGGATCGTTTCCCGATTTGAACGATATGAAGCCGCTCTGTCGCGCAAAATGACGCGCGGCGTCAATATATTGGCGACCATCGGCGCGACCGCTCCCTTTGTCGGACTATTCGGCACGGTCTGGGGCATCATGAACAGCTTCATCGGTATCGCCGAGAAACAGACCACAAATTTGGCCGTTGTCGCGCCCGGCATCGCAGAAGCCCTGCTTGCCACGGCGCTGGGCCTGGTCGCCGCCATTCCCGCAGTCGTTATGTACAACCATTTCTCCCGCCAGATTTCTGCCTATCGCGCGATCGTTTCGGACACGGCTGCGGCAATCCTGCGACTGGTATCCCGTGACCTCAGCCGCGGCACCGTGAAGATCGAAAAGGATTGAAACGATGTCGATCCGGCTCAACGACAATAGCGATGACCTTCCGGTAAATCACGACATCAACGTCACGCCCTTCATCGACGTGATGCTGGTGTTGCTGATCATCTTCATGGTCGCGGCGCCGCTTGCTACGGTCGACGTGAAAGTTGATCTGCCGGTATCTACGGCCAATGCCGCGCCGAAACCCGACAAGCCGGTGTTTCTGTCTATCCAGGCCGACGGCAATCTACTCGTGAACGAGACGCCGGTATCCGAAGCCGGTCTCGGAGCCGCGATCGAAACGGCGACCCAATCCGACAGAGAGCAACGCATCTTTCTGCGGGCCGACAAGACGATCACTTATGACACCATCATGGGCGCGATGAATTCGCTGCGCTCTGCCGGCTATCTGCACGTCGCCCTGGTTGGCGCGGAATCCGGCGCAGTAAAATGAATAAGGCGATGCTCAGTTCCGACGAAAAACGTCGCTGGGTTATCGCCGCAGCCATTGCCGTGGCAGCACATGGCTTTGTTGGCCTGGCTGCGATGGCATGGAAGGCTCCGCACGTTCGCCCCATCCCTGAGCCGGTGGTTCTTGTAGAGCTTCCCCCTGCGAGTGCGAGCGAGGCCATGTCTGAGCCGACGCCCGCATCGCAGCCGGAATATATCCCGCCGCAACAGGAGCTGCCGTTCGAGGTTCCGACCGTTCGCGCGCCCTTGCCGGATGATGCAGTTATTTTGCCGCCAGAACCCAAACGCCCGGCAGCGCCATCAGTGCCGGCACCTCAGATTAAAAGCGCCCCTGTTGCCATATCGGCGCCAGCAAGAGCAGAAGCACCACCGACCGCCGCTCCCAGTGCGGCTCCAAGTCGCAGCGCAGGCAACAGCCCCAAGGCAAAAAAAGAGCGGGCCAACTATTACGCGATGGTCAGCGCGCATCTCAACCAGCGCAAAAAATATCCCACCGAGGCCCGCAAGGCCCGCGAGCAAGGCGTGGTCAAAGTCCGGTTCACGGTAGATCGCAGCGGCAATATTTCAAATGTCTCGATCACCGGATCCAGCGGACACGTCATTCTTGACCAGGCCACTCTGGCGCTGATGCAGCGCGTCGCGCCATTGCCTGCCATGCCCGCATCCATGGAGCGAGACACAGTGACGATCTCGCTGCCCATTGATTATTCCCTCAGAACTCGTTGAAAAAAGGAAAATTCACGATGAGAAAAAATACGTCCCATATGCAGAGACCAGCGAGCCTCCGTTTCTCCAGCCTGGGTAAGCGCAGCGCTGTTGTTGCATTAGGTCTGACGACAGCACTTTCCACCGCCCCGGCATTTGCGCAAGATGCAGAGCCCGAAGAAGTCGAACTGGAAACGCTTCAGATCGAAGATAACGCCGCTGATGTGAACCCTTATACGCAGAAAGGCGCTCCTTATAAGGCCCGTATTTCCGGCGATCTTCGCCGCGTGAAGCCATTGTCGGAAACGCCGGCCACGATCACCGTGCTGACCGAAAGCCAGCTCGACGAGCAGGGCGCAACCAACTTGCGTGATATTCTCGACAACCAGCCCGGCGTAACCGTCGGTACCGGTGAAAACGGCAATGCTTTCGGCGACCGTTACATCATTCGCGGCCATGAAGCGCGCAGCGATGTGTTTGTCGATGGTCTCCGCGATCCTGGCATGACGACGCGCGAAACCTTTGCGGTCGAACAGATTGAAATCACCAAGGGCCCAAGCTCTTCTTTCGCTGGCCGCGGTTCGACCGGCGGCGCGGTGAACTCGATCACCAAACAGGCCAGCACCGATTATAATTTCAACCGCATCGATCTGGGCATCGGCACTGACGATTTTTACCGTGTCACACTCGACAGCAACTGGGCGCTGAGCGACGACATCGCGCTGCGTGCCAACCTGCTTTACGGCTATGACGAAGCGCCGAACCGCAATTTCTCGGATCGCGAGCGTATCGGTGCGGCTCTGTCGGGTAGCTTCAAGCTGAATGACACGATCCGTGTCCTGCTCGACTATTATCATCTCGAAGCCGACGACACGCCGGATCTCGGTGGTTATGTGCCAGCTCCTACCGGCACGGGACCGGATGACGTGACAGTCTATGGTCCATGGGATGATGTACCAAATTACACCCAGTCCGGGGACTTTCTCACCACTAACGTCGATACATTCACCGGACGTGTTTTCATCACGCCCTTTGACGGTTTCTCGATCGTCAATTCTACCCGCTATGGCGAAACGTCAAACGGTTATGTGCTGACCGGTCTGCGCGGCGGCGCTTATGATACGGACACGGATACCTTCGCCCCCGTCACATTGAGCACCCATCAGGGCAATCAGGAAGTCGAATATTTCGTCAACCAGTTCAACGTCTTCGGTGAATTCGACACCGGATCAATTGGGCACAATATCGTTGCTGGTGCCGAATATTCGAACCTCGAAGTAACAAATGGTACCTATGATCTGACGACAAATGGTGCGACCAACTGCATCACGGAAGGCCGTAATGGACCAAGCGCATCCTATTGTATCACTGACGAAAACCGCGATGTAAACGTCTCTGACATTCACAATATTCTGCAGCGGGATATTGCTACCGGTTCGGCTGACAGCGCCTGGAAGGTGGAGACAATGTCCGTTTATCTGATGGACACGGTCGATATCAATCCATGGCTCTCGGTCCACGGCGGTGTTCGCGTCGATGCATTCGACTATAGCAACACGGTAGACAGCCGCGGCACGGTGACCGGTTATCGCTACAAGGACACATTGTGGAACGGCCATGCCGGCATCGGCATCAAGCCGATGGAAGAAGTCTATGTCTATTTCAACTGGGGCTCTGCCAAGAATATCAACGGCGGAGAATCCGATCTGGGCGGCAATTGCGGCTATGGCGGGATCTGTGTTGATGATGGTACCGACATTGGTGACGGACGGCCTGAAAGCTCGACCAGCTATGAATTTGGCGTGAAAGCTGACCTGTTTGACGATCACCTGATGTTCACGGCCGCTGCCTTTCAGATCACCAAGAGCGACGTGTTCGAATCTGCCGGCGATGACTATGCCTCGGGTGGCAGCCTGAACACTGGCGAAAACCGGGTTCGCGGCATTGAACTCGGACTGGTGGGCAATATCACGCCAAAACTGTCGGGTCAGGCTTCGGTCACCTTCATGGATTCGGAAATCACCGATTCCAACGATCCGGACAATATTGGTCGTCGCTTGAGCAACTTCTCCAACACTCAGGCAACGGCCCAGTTACGCTATCAGGCGACGTCGGCTTTCGCCTTTGGTGGTACCGCTACCTATAAAGGGGAAATGTTCACCGGCCAGCCGGATGATGCCGCAGGCTATAATAGTGATCTGGAAGTCTACACATACCGGATTCCGGATTACTGGACCTTTGATGCCTTCGCTAGCTACAAGGTGAATGAAAATCTGTCTGCGCGGGTCAATATGACCAACGTCACCAACAAGGATTATTATCTGGCCGGCTATCGCAGCGGTCACTTCCTGTACAAGGGTGACGAGCGTCGCGCGACGCTAACGCTGACCGGACGTTTCTGATACGAGAAGAGGGAGCGGCGAATCGCCGCTCCCTCTTACCATTCCAACAAACGGCTGACCACATGCTGACAATCATCGAAAATATTCTGGACGAAGAACAGATCCGGGATTTCAGGCAGAAGCTTAAAGCTGCCGAATGGGCCGATGGCGCGGCGTCGGCAGGCACTCGCTCGGTTAAGGTGAAGCAGAATTTGCAGCTTGATCGCCAGAATGCGCTGTCGGTCGAACTAGGCAATGTCATATTGCGCAAACTGGGCAATGATCCCCTGTTCATCTCCGCCTCTCTGGCGGAGAAAATCTGGCCACCCATTTTCAATCTTTATCAAAATGGCGGCCATTACGGCACCCACAGCGATGCCGCTCTGATGCGTCTTCCCGAAGCCAATATGACCATCCGCAGTGATCTGTCGGCGACGATTTTTCTGTCCGAACCGGATGAATATGATGGCGGAGAACTGGTGATAGAACAGCAATATGGCGCACAGCCGGTCAAACTGGCGGCCGGAGATATGGTCTTGTATCCCTCGTCCAGTCTGCATCAGGTCACGCCGGTCACGCGCGGCAAGCGGATTTGTGCGATCACCTGGATGCAAAGCGCCGTTGCCGACCCGTCGGCACGAGAGCTGCTTTTTGATCTCGATCAGTCGATCCAATCGCTGACACCGGACCGGTCGCACGATGATCCCGATATCGACCGGTTGATTCACGTCTATCACAACATGCTGCGGCGCTGGGCAACGGTTTGAAAAGTTCCGTCACCAAAGGCCTGTTGTGGCTCCTTTTGTCCGTCCCCGGTATCCTGATGCTGTGGTCTTTCACCCAAGGCGATGCTCTGGCGATGGATATGCTGCATCCCAGCGGAGAGATGTCAGTGCGATTGATGATCCTCGCCATGCTGCCCGGGCCGCTTTCCGAATTTTTCGGTCTCAACCGCTTTTTCAGGGGCTGGATAGCAATCCGCCGCAATCTCGGCGTCGCGGCTTTCGGTTACGCGCTGCTCCATCTGATTTTCTACATCTTCGATATGAACAGCCTCGCTGCGATGGCCGAAGAATTCGGCATTCCGGGAATCTGGACCGGCTGGCTCTCGCTGGTACTGATGCTGCTACCCGCGGTGATAAGCTTCAACTACGCGATGCGGAAGCTCGGGCGGACTTGGAAGTATATCCAGCGGCTTGTCTATCCGGCTTTCCTCATCGGGCTGGCGCACTGGATTTTGCTCGACTGGGCCTGGCAGCCAGCATTAATTCATCTGGCCCCGCTCATATTCGCCTGGATCTTACGCTTTATCGGCCGCAGCCGACGGCACCGCAAGCAACGGAGTATGACATGAGAAAAATTTCCCGCAAATATACGGCCGTAGCCGCTGCCGTTCTGGCGACGCTGATGCTGGCGCAACCGGCTTATGCAGATGGCGACATAAAATGTGATGCGGGCCCGACCAAGGACTGGAAGTCGATCTCGAAGCTGAAGAAAAAGGCTTGGATGGAAGGCTGGGAATTGCTCAAGACTCAGGTTGAGGGCGATTGTTACGAAGTCTATGCCCGGACCGAAAGCGGGCAGGCGATCGAGGCTTTTTTTCATCCGGTAACGTTGAAGAAGCTGGTCGTCTACCGGCGGGGAACAGAAATCTATCGGGCGCCGGGCTTTACCGGTTAGGTTCCAGCTTCCGTCTGTTGTCGTCTGATTACGAGCCGTGAGTCAGGCCATCTGGGTACAGCCGGCCTGAGTAATTCATCTGTGAAACATTGCTATTATTAGCGAAGTTCGACGGCGCGCTTGTATGCTGCATCCAGCGTGTCGCAAATCAGCGCGGAAAATTCTTCCTTGCCGTTCAGCGCATCGAGACCGGCTGCGGTGGTGCCGCCCTTGCTGGTGACATTCTTGCGCAAATCCTCGAGCGAAAGGTCCGATTCCAGCGCCAGCTCCAATGTCCCGCGCACGGTCCCCAGAACCAGGTTTTTGGCATCTTCCTCGCTGAAGCCGAGATTTTCAGCGGCCTCGACATAGGCGCGCAGCATTTCGAAAACATAGCCGGGGCCGCTTCCGGCCACCGCTGTCAGGCGATCCAGCATATCCTCGCTGTCTACCCAGACGATTTCGCCCGAGCACAAGGCGAGTTGCTCTATATCGCCCGATGCCGTTTCGGAAACAGCACCATGGGCATAGAGGCCGCTGACGCCCTTGCCGATGACCGCGGGCAGGTTAGGCATGATCCGGATGACCGATCGGCCCGGCGCATGTGCGGCCAGCTTCGCAGCGGAATATCCAGCTGCTATCGAGCTGATTACACCGGAAGGGCTCAAGCGCGGCAAATAGCCGGGAAGCACGTCGTCAATCAGCTGCGGTTTCAGCGCGACGATAAGATAGTCAAAAATCTGTTCGCCCAGTTCTTCGACCGAGCCGACCTGGGTGACGCCTTGCGGCAGATCGGGTTTGGCCGGATCTGCCACGGTAAATTCGTGATCGGTGTTGGCAGCCCATGCCTTCAGCAGCGCACCGCCCATGTTTCCGCATCCGAGGAGCAATATTTTTGTCAAATTAATCTCTTGCTGTTAATGATAAGGGACTGTGCAATGTGCTTAGTATTCAAAATAGATATGTCAACAAATGCTTGTTTTATATAGCTTCGGCGCAAAATTATATGTTTTGATCACTAAATTATTGCACTGGATAGGTTCAATCCCTACCTCCATCAACAAGTAATAAGGGCATCACGTTAAATGGTACAAGGTAAAACGATCGTTGTGAAAGTCGGCTCCAGCCTGCTGGCCAACGAAGAACGACTCACGCCGCGCTGGGCTTTCATGCATAATTTGCTGGAAGATATCGCCCGGTTGCGGGAAGGTGGCGCGAAAGTCATATTATGCTCGTCCGGCTCGGTCGCGCTGGGTATGAATATGATCGGCGAGCGGCCGGAGACGGCTGGTCTGCGCGACAAGCAGGCCGCAGCGGCTTGTGGCATGCCGCTTTTGCTGAATGCCTATAAGCAGGTTGCCCACGAATATAGCTTTGAAATAGCGCAGGTTCTGGTGACATTGCGCGACCTTGAGGATCGCAAACGCTTCCTTAATACCAAGAACACCGTCGATCGGCTGCTCGATGCCAATATCATGCCGATCATCAACGAAAATGACACGATCACGACCGAAGAAATCCGGGTTGGCGACAATGACCGTCTGTCTGCGAAAATTGCGCAAATGCTGCAGGCCGATGAGCTGATCATTCTGACGCAGGTTGACGGTCTATATGATAAAGACCCTTCCGAGCCCGGCGCCAAGCTGGTCGAGGAAGTCACCGATGTGTCGCCTTATCTCGCTGTGACAGAAGGCGTGAGCACTCTCGGAAGCGGCGGGATGCTGACCAAGATACAAGCGGCCCATATGGCGCAAAATGCCGGCTGCGATACGCGGATCGCGCATGGTGAATATGAGCATCCGGTTACGTCGGTGCTGAACGATGAACGGCCGCATACCAGAATTCTGGCCAATGATCGGCCCGAATCTGCCTGGGCCAACTGGCTGTCGGATCGGCTGCAAATGGCGGGCAGCATTGTCGTTACCGAGGCGACTGCCGAAGCCTTTAAATCCGGTCGGCGGAATATCGGCCGCGAGGACGTGCTCTCGATTCAGGGCCCCTATGTCAAAGGCGACGTTATCCACATATATGGAGAATCCGGCGACGAACTGGCTAGAGGTCTGACTAATTTCTCTTCCGACGAAACCATGGCTCTGGCCCGTAATCCGACATTATCGGCCATGCAGTTGCTGGGCTATAAAACGCTCGGCACGCTGATCACGGATAAAAACATGATCGTGCTGGATGACCGGCACCTTACCTGGGACTTGCCGGCGGACGAGGTCATGACCGACGTGATACCGCAAAGCTAGATTTCGCCGACCTCCAGAATGGGGGCGGATTCAATCTGGTTCGCATCCATCATCACGGCGATGCGCTGGACCGAGGAAATCAGCAAATTCTGTTCCCATGGTTCCAGTTGCGCCAATGAAATCAGGAAATCTTCCTGCAGCATCTCCGGTGCATTTTCGATGCACTCCCGCCCTTTGTCGGTCAAAACTATCTCTACCGAACGGCGATCATCAGCGCTTTTCTCGCGCATCACCATTCCGGATTTTTCCAGCCGGTCGACGATCGACGTGACCGTGGCGTGAGACAGATGCACCGATTTGGCGATAACCGAAGGTTTCGCCCGACCGTCCTTTTCCAGCGCCTTCAAAAGCAGAAGTTGCGGCGTTGTCTGGCCGGTCTCCCGCTCCAGTTTTTTGGACTGTAAATCGATCGCCCGGTTAATCTGCCTTAAGGCGACCAAAAGTGCGTTTGAATTTGACATGACAAGCCTGATACAGATTTTTGGCGTCAATGGCCCAGATTATTGCATATTTCTCGGCGAGCCGGAGAATGACCGGATCATTCCCAGACGGCACGGAACCGCGCCTTGTCACCGACCAGGTCCGCTATGGTGAATCCGTCGAGATGCCGCAGGAAGGCTTCGATGCCGTCGGCGAGCACATGACGCAGGCCGCAGACAGGCGTGACGACGCAGCCGCCACTGGTTGCATCGAAACATTCCACGAAGGCGCCATATTCTTCAAAAGTGCGGACGACATTTCCCACATTAATGGTCTCGGCCGGCTGGTTGAGCAATAGGCCACCGCTGCGCCCGCGAACACTGTCGACAAAGCCTTCTGCGGCCAGCCGCTGCGCTACCTTCATCAAATGGTTCTTCGAGATACCATATTGTCCGGCGATTTCGGAGATCGAATGGTGACCCTCGTGCGCAGCCAGATACATCAATGTGCGCAGGGCATAATCGGTTTGAACGGATAATCTCATAAAAGATGCGTATCATATATTGCATTTAAAAGCCAAGCGGCATAAACAGTGCATATGAAATACATATTAACCGAGTCGAGATCATGACCGAACCCACCTATGCCGAACGCGCCAGAGCAAAAAAAATGGCTCAAGCCAATGCGCTGGGCATTGACGACGCTCTGATTTCCAATCTGGTCGAGACTTTTTACGGTGCCATTCGTAGTGACGCGCTGCTCGGGCCGATATTTCAATCCCATGTCGCAGACTGGACGCCGCATCTCGCCCGTATGAAAGATTTCTGGGCGTCGGTAACGCTGGAGTCCGGCCGGTTTCGCGGCAATCCCATGCTCAAGCATATTGCCGTCGGCGGCCTCGACAATCTGCATTTTGACCGCTGGCTCGTGCTTTGGAACCAGACGCTGGACGACATCGCACCCAATGACGCCGCCGCTCAGGTTTTTCGCGAGGCTGCGGACCGCATCGCTTCCAGTCTTCTCACCGGCATCAAGGTCCAGCGTGGCGGTCTCGATGCGATTTCGAAACCAAAGGAGAAACAGTCATGTTGATGGATTTTCAGATGGAAGGCGGGCAAGCGATTACCGCTGAAATCACTGCCGAAATGCAGGGCCTGTCCGAGCGTTATCGCGCACCGGCTCACGAAAGCCGCAATTTTGAATTGCCCGCTTCAGTCTGGATCACGATGTTCGGTTCTTATGCTTTGTTTTTCACGGCCTTGTTTGTCGCAACCGGTCACGGCACAGCTGCAATATTCGCGCTGGTGATCAGCATCGCCTATACCGTAATGTATTTCGGCACAGCTGCGGTTCTGAACAATGTCAGCGCAGTCGAACGGAAATCACTACCTCCGGCTCACTCCACTGGTGGAATCGAAACGCAGACCGGATGGATGGACTATACAGCGGCTTATGCCCAGATTTTGACCGTGCCGATATTGCTGGCCGTCTTTGCCTGCGCGTTCGCCGTCATCCGGGCTCTGGTCTGATGGCCGGCGCATCCACACCAGCCGCTCCTTATGGCGCTTCGCCGATATTCGACGAGAACAGCCTGCCGGACAAATTGCGCAACGAGCATAGTACCAAAGACGGCACCTGGGGCCTGCTGCGCGTATTGGAAGGTGAGGTGGAGCTGGTTTTCATCGATCCGCCGTCACAGCGGCTGGTAACCGTGGATAATCCCGCCCCGATCCCACCGCAGGCACCGCATTATGTCAAACTAACCGGCCCGATGAAGATGCAGGTGGAATTTTACCGCGAGCATCCACTGGGCGCTGAACCTTCTGATGGATGACTACAGCATCGCCCGGGCTGTCCATGTCCTGACCGTGCTGCTGTGGATTGGTGGTGTTGCCTTTGTCACGCTGGTAATCATGCCGATGCTGAAGGCCAGCGAAGCGCCGGAAAAGCGGCTTGCCCGATTTCAACAGATCGAGAGCGGCTTTGCCTGGCAAGCGCGGATCTGGGTGCTGCTCGCCGGTGCGAGCGGCTTATGGATGGTCTGGCGGACGGATATGTGGAACCGGTTCTTCGATGCGTCTTACTGGTGGATGCATGCTATGGTCGCGGTCTGGGCGATATTCGCGCTGATGCTCTTTGTAATCGAGCCGCTCCACCTGCATCGCCGCATGGAACAGTCGAAGGATCCAGCACGAGACTTCGCAAAAATGGTGCGGATGCACCAGATATTACTGACGTTCAGCATCATCACAGTTTTCGGTGCGGTCGGCGGGAGCCACGGACTTTTTTGACGTAACGGGGGGGGACGGCATCATGCAAACTTACAGGCATACTTTCAGCATCAAGCGGCTTTGGATCATCCTGACAGCCGGGATGATATTCATGTTCGGCATCTTGCTGCTGCTCGGGGCGCAGATATATCAACAGGCCCCGCCCATGCCGGCAGCCGTAAAATCTGCCTCGGGCGAAATACTGTACACGCTTGATGATATCGAAACCGGCCAGAATGTCTGGCAATCTATCGGTGGCATGGAGCAGGGCTCGATCTGGGGCCATGGCAGCTATCTCGCCCCGGACTGGAGCGCCGACTGGTTGCACCGGGAAGCAGAAGCATTGCTTGCCCTGTCGATGGAAACGCCACTGGCAGGCCTGTCCGAGACGCAGCATATGGCCATGCAAAAAGCGGCTTTGCAGGACGAAATGCGCACCAACAGCTATGATCCCGCGACCGGTGTGATCACCGTCAGTGACTTGCGCGCGCAGGCGATCAAGCGGGTCGAGACCCATTATGTCAGCCTTTATGAGGGCAGTGACCCGCAATCCCTGGCGCTGCGCCGTGATTATGCATTTCCGGTCCACGGACTTTTGAACAACAAGGAAGCGAAACAACTCTCCGCCTTCTATTTCTGGACCGCCTGGGGCGCGACGACCAATCGTCCCGGTCAGGAAATTACCTACACAAGCAACTGGCCGCACGAGCCGCTGGTTGGCAACAAACCGACCACCGAAGTATTGATGTGGAGCATTGCCTCGGTCATTTTGCTGCTTGGCGCGGCCGGCGCGCTGATCGCCTATTATGCCAAGCAATTTGATGTCTGGCGGCAGGAGATCGAGCCGGAAGAGGGCTTTGCCAAAGCCGATATTTTGGACAGCACCGTCATCACGCCCTCCATGCGCGCGACGGCGAAATATTTCTGGATCGTCTGTGCGATGTTTCTGGGGCAGGTCCTGCTCGGGATTGTCACCGCCCATTATGCGGTGGAGGGGCAGGGGCTCTATGGCCTGCCGTTCGCGGAATATCTTCCCTATGCGGTGACACGGACCTGGCATACGCAGCTTGCGGTGCTCTGGATCGCAACCGCTTGGCTGGCAGCCGGGCTGTATGTCGCCCCGATGCTTGGCGGCAAAGATCCTAAATTCCAGCGCTTTGGCGTGAATTTCCTGTTCATCAGTCTGCTGATCATCGTGATCGGTTCATTCGCCGGCCAATGGGCCGCGGTCCACCGCTTCTTTGATGATCTGACGATGAACTTCTGGTTCGGCCATCAGGGTTATGAATATGTCGATCTCGGCCGTTTCTGGCAGATCTATCTGACCATAGGATTGTTTCTCTGGGTCGGACTGGTGGTCCGGGGCCTGTGGCCGGTATTGCAGCAAAAGGGCGGGAAGTCGCTGATCTATCTGGTACTGGTGTCCGCCATCGCCATCGGCCTGCTCTATGCTGCCGGCCTGATGTGGGGACAGCATACCCATATTTCGATCATGGAATATTGGCGGTGGTGGGTGGTGCATCTCTGGGTCGAGGGCATATTCGAAGTCTTCGCCACCGCAATCATCTCGCTGTTGTTCGTCCGCATGGGCATATTGCGGACATCGACAGCGACTGTGATGGTCCTGTTCGCGACGATCATCTTCCTGTTCGGAGGCGTGCTCGGGACGTTCCACCATCTCTACTTCAGCGGCACGCCGACCTCGGTGATCGCCGTTGGCGCGATGGTTTCCGCGCTCGAAGTGGTGCCGCTGCTGGTTGTCGGTTTCGAGGCCTATACCCGGCACAAGGTCGAGCATGAGGCCGAGTGGGAACGCAATTACCGCTGGCCGTTCCTGTTCTTTGCCGCAGTGTTATTCTGGAACCTGGTTGGCGCGGGGCTGTTCGGCTTCATGATCAATCCGCCGATCGCGCTCTATTATATGCAAGGACTCAACACCACCGCCAACCATGGCCATGCGGCGCTATTCGGGGTCTACGGCATGCTCGGACTGGGTCTGACGCTCTATTGCATGCGCGGGCTGACCGACGTTGATTTCTGGAACGAGAAAATGCTCAAGATCTCGTTCTGGTCGCTCAATATCGGTCTGGCGATGATGACATTCCTGTCGCTGCTGCCGCAGGGTGTGCTCCAGACTTATGTCAGCATAGAAAAAGGCTATTCCTTCGCCCGCTCGGCCGAGTTCATTCACAGCCCGATCATGCAGGCGCTGGTCTGGGCCAGAGTGCCGGGGGACATCGTGTTTAGCATCGGCGTCTTTGCCTTCGTCTGGTTCGTGTTCCGCGCCTTTGTTCCTGGGAAGCAAAAAGCGACGGTTCGGTAAGCCATGCTATCTGTTGAAGATCTCCGCCAGGCTAGGGCACAGACCGTCCCGATCCTGGCGCGAGGATCAGCCGTTATGATTGGGGCTGCAGAGCCCGAGCGAACTTCGTAAATTGCGGCTTCGGCTATCAGGCCGGGGAGATGTTCCCGAACAGGCTGTGCCAATATTGCTTCGCCCGTCGCTTCCCGAGATATTCCAATATCGTCAGCGCGGGGATCAGCAATTGCAGGATGATCGCGCCGAACAGCACGCCGAAGCCCAGGCTGGCCGACATCGGGATCAGGAACTGCGCTTGCAGGCTGGTTTCAAAGGTTATCGGCGCGACACCCAGAAAAGTCGTCAGCGACGTCAGCATGATCGGCCGGAAGCGCGATTTCGCGGCGCTGATTATCGCGTCCTCGATTCCCATGCCATCGCGCAAATTCTCGTTGATAAAGTCGATCAGGATCAGCGAGCCGTTCACGATCACACCTGACAAGGCGATCATACCGAACATGCTGAGCACGCCAAGCGGCAGGCCGAGGATCAGATGGCCGATCAAGGCGCCAATGATGCCAAAGGGAATCACCGCCATGATGATCAGCGGTTGCAGATAGGAGCGGAACGGTATTGCGAGCAGGGCATAGATCATCAGCAATGCGGCTGCGAATGCGATTCCCAGATCACCGAAGGAATCTGCCTGTTCCTGCTGCTCGCCGCCGAAGCTGTAGAGCAATTGCGGATAGTCCGCTTGCAGTTCGGGCATGATCTCGTCGGTCAGCGCCTTGGCAATTTCCTGACCAGTCACGATATTTGTGTCGATATCGGCCGTAACCGTAGTGATCCGCCTGCCATCGGTGCGGCGGATGACCGCAGGTGCCTGGCCAAAAGATACGTCGGCCAATGTGGCAAGCGGGACTTCGCCGCCCGGCACCCGCACGCGGAACCGCTCGACATCGATGATCGAGTTGCGTTCCTCTTCCGGCAGGCGAATATAGACGCGCATATCTTCCTGTCCCCGCTGTACGCGCAGCGCCTCGCTACCGAAGAAAGCGGCACGGACCTGGAGCGCGACATCCTGCAGGGTCACGCCAAGCGACCGGGCCTCGGGCTTCAGCCGCAGCTGGATTTCCTTCAGGCCCTGATCCTGATCGCTCTCTATGTCGAACACGCCGGAAAAGCGGTTCAGCCTTTCCATCAGTTTCGTTGAAGCGGCCTCCACCACGGCTGGATCAGGATCGGAAATTTGTACATCGACCGGTGCTCCGATGGAAATGAGATCGGAGGCAAAGACCAGCGAGCGTGCTTCGACGATCGGGCCGACGGTTTTCCGCCAGGCATTTTCGAAATCCCTCGATGCAAGTTCGCGCTGATCGCCGGGAATGAAGCTGAACTGTACGCTGGCAATATTGGAGGCAAACCCGCCACTTTGTGCATTTGGTCCGGTTGCGCGCGGTGCCTGTCCGACGAGAGTGAATATACCGCGCAACGCTGACGGTTCGTCATCCTCTTTTTCGGTTTCAAATTTTGCGTAGGTTTCACGACCTTTTTCCTCGATCAGCCGCGCCATTTTCTCGGTCTCCGCGATCGTCGTGCCGGCGGGCATTTCAAGGCTTGCGGTAACGATATCGGCTTCAATTGCGGGGAAGAATGAGCTTTTGATAATGCCGGCCGGGATCAGCGATCCGATCAGGATCAACAACGCAAGGCTGCCGGCCAATATGACGAAAGGCATGCGAACGGAGTAGCGCACGGCCCGATCGAGAGGGCCGTTGACGAACCTCTGATATTGCACATCGACCTTGGCCTGAACCCGTTCGAAAAAGCGGGTGACGGGGTTGCGCGTCTCTGTGCCGGGAGCTGGCAGGTGGCTGAGATGATTGGGCAGAATCAACAGGCTTTCGACCAGCGACAGGAAGAGAACGGCGACCACGACCAGAGGAATATCGGCCAATATCTTGCCCATGACACCGCCGATCGCGAAGAGGGGCGAAAAGGCAGCGACGGTCGTCAGAACGGCAAAGATGACCGGCATGGTGACGCGGCGTGCGCCGCTGATCGCTGCGCCGATTCCGGTGCGCCCGGCTTCGCGGCGGGCATAGACGCTCTCGCCGACGACAATGGCATCATCGACCACCAGTCCCAAAGCCAGAATGAAGCCGAACAGTGAGAACATGTTGATACTGGACCCAGCGAGATCGAGCAGGAATATCGCGCCGACAAAGGTCACGCCAATGCCCAGCGCCGTCCAGGCTGCTAGCCGGATGTCCAGAAACAGGGTAAGCGCAATCAGCACCAGAAACAGGCCGATAGCCGCGTTTTTCAGCAACAGACTCAGCCGGTCGTTCAGCAGTTCGCTATCATCGCTCCAGATAGCATAGGAAATGCCCTCCGGCAGTGAGTGCGCGAAGGGACCCTCGAGATATTCATTGGTGGCGCGGGATACATCAAGCACGCGTTCGTCGCTGGTCCGGAAAACCTCGACAAATGCGACGGGTTTGCCGTTGTACAAGGACACGAGATCCGAATCCTCGAATTCGTCGCGGATATTCGCGATCTGCCCGAGCCGGATCATCGCGCCATTCTCATTGCTCACCAGCACGATATCTTCAAAATTCTGCTGGTTGTAATTTTGCCCGATGGTCCGGACGCGCACTTCTTCGCTATCGGTATCGATCGAGCCGGCGGGACTGTCCAGACTGCTCGCGGCGATCGTGCGAGAAATGTCGTTTAGCGACAGGCCAAAGGCTTGCAACGTGCCCTGCGGCACCTCGATCGAAACCTCGTAATCGCGGATCGAGCTGGTATCGACGAACGAGATTTCGGGAAGCGCCGCGAGCGCATCCTCGAGCCGATAGGCTGTCTCCTTCAGAGCATTTTCCGATACATCGCCAAAAATGGCAATCCGGACCACGCTTTGCCGTGTGGTAAGCTCCCGGACATTGGGCTCTTCTGCTTCATCGGGGAAAGACTGAATCTGGTCTATTTCAGCTTTGACGTCATCCAGTGCCCGATCAATATCGGTCCCCAGTTCCAGTTCGATCGACACCGTTCCGATATTCTCGGCAGCATTGGACTTGATCTCTTTGACATTCTCGACGGCTTCGACCGCTTCTTCGATTTTCTGGACAATCGATTCCTCGACCTCATCGGGCGTGGCCCCGGGATAGGCGACGCTGACTTGAATTGTGTCGAGACTATTTTCCGCAAAAACTTCCTGAACAATCGTCCGGTAGGATGCGATGCCGGCGACGAGCAGGAAAATCATCAGCAGATTGGCCGCTACACCGTTGCGCGCCATGAACGCGACAACGCCGCGCTGTTCCATGATTTCCTTGCTCGGCTGTTCCGGCAGCGACGGATCTAGATCAGTTGATTGCGTCATTGAACCGTCTTGGCTTTCGATTCAGATTTTGCATCGGGTTCAGCGGGCTTCGCGGTGCTGGCTGACGTCCGTGCTTGCGCAATTCTGACTTGCAGGCCCTCGGTTGCGACTTTCAGATTACCGGTTACGGCGACCGGATTGCTACCCAGTCTCCTGGTGCTGATCAGCGCCGTTTTGTCGGTCCGCTGATATATGTCGACGGTTAGTATGTGCAATTTGCCGTCCTTCACCAGCCATACCTTGTTACCCGCTCTCAGAGCCGCCAGCGGCAGCACGGCATATTCATCCAGCGACCTGCCGGTAATTTCGGTGTCGACAAAGCTGCCGACGAACAGGGGAGGAGCGGAGGCTGCGGTCGCAGATTTTCCGGCATTTTCAGGCACGGCGGCTGGCGCGCCACCTCCTATCGGATTGGGGATTCGCAAAAACACGTCGATCGTGCGTGTCTGGGGATTGAGCAAGCCGTTGACCCGGTCGACATAGGCAGCCCAGCGATAGCGAATGCCGCCATAATCGGAATATACCGACGCTTCGATCCTGCCGCCGGTTCCAGCGTGAAACAATTGCGGGATCAGCGCCGCGTCTTTTTCCGACAGGGGAATGACCGCTTCATAATCCGCAGTGCCGACCATCGAGCCGAGCGACTGGCCAGGCTGGACATAGCTGCCCAGAGCAATGTCCTCGGTACGAACGATACCTGAAAAGGGCGCGCGAACAACGGTGCGTTGCAGGGCGGTCTGGGCATTGGACAGATTGGCCTGCGCCTTTCGCAGTCCGGCGCGGGCGGATTCCAGTTGCGGCTCCCGCGTAGCCAAGCCGTTGGTGGCGATATTCTGTTTGGGTTGTGAGGCGTCGGTGCTTGATTTTTTGGCCAACGCGTCCGGCGGCAGGATCTTTGCAGCATAGTCATTGATGTCGACGCTGGCATAAGCATTGCCGCCGCTGACCGCGCGCTGCTGGAAACGCTCGAGTTCGGCCTTCGCCAGAACCACTTCTTCTTTGGCCTGCAACACCGAAATACCCTGCGAAGCGACATCGGCTTGCGCGGTTTGCACCGCATTGCGGTAGTCCGAGGTGTCTATGCGAAACAGGATCGCGCCGCGCGCTATGCGCTGCCCTTCGCGCAGGTCCGGATTGACATAGACCAGCTTGCCGGCGACTTCCGCCGCCAGCGTCAATTCTTCACGCGCGCGCACCGTGCCCGCGCCTGTGACCATCAGATTGCCGGACCGGATTTCCAGCTTTTCTGCCTGAACCAGAGGAATGAGTTCCTCCGGGGGCTTTTCTGCCGGTTCGGATCGAAGCAGGATCAAGACCGCGGCAATCAATATTGCCCCGAGCAGGATCAGGCCGCCGAGTACGCGTTGCCTTTGCACTTAATTTTCTCCCTGAATGGCTGAAGGGTCGGCCATAATATCCGGCGCGCGCGGTACATTGTCCCAGCTGCCGCCCAAGGCGCGGTGAACGCCAAGCCGCGCCAATGCCACGTCGCGCGCGGCAGAGGAAAGCGATGATTGTACCTGATATTGCGCCCGCAACGCGTCGAGATAATCGACATAGCTGCCGACACCATTGGCAAAGCGGCGGGATTGCAATCCTGCCGCCGCCTCTGCCTCGTCGAGTTGGGAGAACAGGAACCGGTATCGCTGCCGTTCTTCCTCATAGCGTTCGATTGCGGTTGTCACTTCCTGATAGGCCGTCAGTACCGTTCGGGCATATACCGCTGTCTGCTGCGCATATTCGGCATCCGCGACTTCTATATTGGCTCTGATCCGCCCGCCCTGGAACAACGGAGCAGTTAGACCCGCGCCAAGGCTTAATACCCAATTGTCAAATATGTCGAAAACACCCGAGGGCTCACCGGCCTGGCTGCCGGTACCAGCGGAAAGGCTAAGTGACGGAAAACGTTCTGCCCGCCTAGCGCCCAGATTATATCGCGCCGATTCGAGCCGCTGGCCTTCCGCAAAAACATCCGGACGCTGAGCCAGAAGATCTATCGGCAGGCCGGAGGGGACCGGCTCGAAGATCAGTTTGGGGGTAAGGTTTGTGCCGATAAGCTCGTGCATATTGTTGGAATATCTACCGACCAACACGGCCAACTGCCCCTCGGTTGCCGCCAGCTGGCTTTCCCGTTGCGGCAGGCTGGCTTGCACATTACGGAAATCCTGGCGGACTTGATAAAGTTCGAAGGACGTGACCAGGCCCCGGCTATAGCGGTCCTCGCTTTGCTCGACGCGATCACCGAGAACATCAATGATCTGGGTGGTCAGCGCGATCTGGTGACGGGCATCAACAATGTCAAAATAGCTGGTGATGGCCTCTGCCAGAACCGCTAGACGCACCGCCTGCAGATCGGCGGACGCCGCAATCGCATCGGCCCGTCCTGCTCGCATATCATTGCGCAGCTTGCCCCAGATATCCAGTTCGTAGGAAAAGGCGAGGCTGGAAGAATAGGTCTCGCTCTGGAGCCGTCCTCCTCCGGCAATGGCAGCGAAACTGGTTCCCGCCGTCGGCGAATCTGAATAACTGCTATCCAGCCCGGCATTGATCTGCGGGAACAGGCCGCTTTTGGAAATACGCGCCCGTGCTTCGGCGGCGCGCAATCTGGCCGATGCTTCCGCCAGATCAAGATTTTTGCTGAGCGCTTCGTCGAGCAAATTGTCGAGCACCGGATCCTCGAACGAGGCCCACCAGCGAGCGGATTGATAGGGGATACCGGATTCGCTCTGGTTGAAGGCCGCAGGAATGCCGGCAGCGATATCGGGCGCGGCCGAATCAGGTGCAAGGCTCACACAACCACTGGTCGCGAACAGCATCGCAAGCAGCATGAGTCGGGAGTTTTTGGATCGATTTGTCAAAATTTCATCCGCGGTTGAATCAGCTTGGCCTTTACCGACCCTCAATAATATGTCATCAAAGAAATTGAACGTCAACGTTTAAATTGAACGCTATCGTTCATGTTGTGAGCCGTTGAGACTTTGAAGGGAATGGACCGTGGAGAACACGGATATCGTAACAGAACGAACGGACCGGCCGTCGAGTCAGCGCAAAATCGCCAAGATTCTGGCCGCTGCCCGCACGGAATTTTTTGCGAACGGCTTTGCCGGGGCCAGTATCGAGGCGATTGCGGCGCTTGCCGAAGTGTCGAAAGTCACCATCTATAGCTGGTTCAAAACCAAGGAAAATCTATTCGTTGAGGTGGTGAAGTCGGAATGCCGCCATATGAGCGAGAGCTTGGTCGGCGAGAATCTGAAGACCAGAAGCATTCGTGACACCCTGATATTTGCAGCCGAACATATGCTCGGCGTCCTGATGGACGAGGAAAAGGTCCGGTTCGACCGTGTCCTGGCTGCAGAAGTGACCCGGGACCCCAAAGTTGGCGAATATTTTCTCGATAACGGCCCGCGCGCGCTGTTGCACAATCTCGTCAATCTATTGAAGATTTCGCAGGAAAAAGGCGAAATTCAAAGCACGGATCTGGTCTCGTCGGCGGAAATGTTCGTGAGTCTGGTGATGGGGAGAATCGATCTGTTTCTGCGCTATGGCGAGAAAATCAAAATGACCACACCGCAGAAGCGCGAGCGGGCGAAGCATGCAGTCGACGCCTGGATGCTGATTCACCGGAAATAGCGGGTTGCCCGAGGGCTTTAATCCCTGACCGCGCTCAACGCCGCGCCGGCTGCAAAGGGCGTGATGGCGACCAGCAGCAACGAAATGGCCGACAGGAACAGCAACGCACTGCTGCCCTGCGTCGACAGGCTGCCAGCTCCAAAGATCAGCAACGGTATAGCGAGCGGAACCAGCAGCAATCCGCCCAGCGCGCCAGCCCCTTTGAGACCAGCGGTCAGAGCCGCGATCATCACTGCCAGGCCAGCCAGAGCCGGCGTCGCAATGGCCAGACTTGCGAGGAGCGTGCCGAGGGCTGCGCCTTCCAGTCCTATTAACCCGCTTGCGAGAAAGGCGGCGAGCAGCAGTGGCGGACCGAAGGCTAGCCAGTGCGACACAAGCCGCGCCGCTGCGATCATTTCGTCGGACAGGCCGCGCACGATCATCTGGTCGTAAACGCCGTTTTCCAGATCGGGCTGGATCAGCCGGTCGAGCGGCAGCAACGTCGCCAGCAATGCTGCAATCCATAATATCCCGCCGCCGGTCTGCAGCAGCAGCGCCCGGTCCGGCCCCACCGCAAAGGGAAATAATGTTGCAGCGGAGAGGTAAAATATTACCGGCAGCCAGGTCCCGCCGCTGGCATAGCTTTGCCGCACGTCGCGCCAGATGATCGTGGCGATGCTGTTCATCACAAACATGCCTCCAATTCTTCCAGTGGCTCCAGCTTAAGCGTGAAATCAAAGGCGATCGGCAGAGGGATATGGCTCGCCGCGAGAAGGATCCCGCCATCGTCGAGATGCCCCTGGAGTGCACGCCCCAGTTGATCGACCGAATCCGTATCAAGACCATTGGCCGGCTCGTCGAGCAGCCAAAATCTTGCCGCCGTCAGATAGGTTCTTGCCAGCCGCGCTCTCTGTCTCTGCCCGGTTGAAAAGTAACGCACCGGCACTTCGGCCAGATGGTCAAGGCCCGCGCGCGTCATCGCATCACTTACATCAGCCTGTCCCTTGCCATCCAGCTTTCCCCAGAAGCCCAGCGTCTGCTCAAGCGGCAAATGGTCGTCGAGCGCCAGCCGGTCGTCGCACAGCGCTCTGGTCTCTGGCGCAACAAAGGATCCCGCGGACGGCTGGAGCAGGCCAGCCAGCAAGCGCAGCAGGCTGGATTTACCGACCCCATTGGGGCCGGTCAGCAATCCGGCCTGTCCCGGTTCAAGGGCAAATGTCAGATTACGGAACAATATCCGCTCGCCGCGCACACAGCTTAGCGCCTCGGCTAATAGCCGATCGCTGCTTCCGGTTGATTGTCCCTTGTTCATCGCACTGACTTAAGACATGGATTGGCGCGAAAGCCAAGCAAGGAGCAATAAATATGGTGGCGCAACTGAATGAGGACGAGCGCAAGACGGCTCTCGCCGAGCTGTCGGACTGGCAATATGACGGAGAGCGTGACGCGATCAGCCGCTCGTTCAAATTTTCCGATTTCACGGAAGCCTTTGCCTTCATGACCCGCGTCGCATTGCACGCGGAGAAGGCCGACCATCATCCCGAATGGTTCAACGTCTACAACCGTGTCGACATAGTGCTGACCACGCATGATGCTGGCGAAAATGGCGGACTGTCGCAGCGCGACTTAGATCTTGCGCAAATAATCGAACGCTGCGCCTAGGCTCTATTTTTCTTCCGAGCCGGCCAGAACATCGCCGAGATTGCTGGCCAGACTGACCGATTGCTTGCGCACCCGGCCCGGCATCCAGCGCGCGGCAAAGGCCAGCTGCTTGGCCATTTTATTGACCGGTGTGTGCACCTTGTCGCCGTGGACCGCGCCCCAGGCAGCGGGGCCGATAATCGAAACCGGGCTGACCATGACGCCGGCTTCCTCGAGCCTTTCCTTGCCGCTCTGGTTGGAACCTTCCACAACCTCGGAAATGATATTGGTATCGATGAAACCGGGCATCAGTGAACGTGACTTGATGCCATGTTTGCGGAGCTCGATATCGTGCGATTCGGCGAGGCCGCGCACGGCAAATTTGGTTGCGCTATAGACGCTGAGATCGGCGACACCGTAGATGCCCGCTGCTGAAGCCGTATAGAGGATGCAGCTGTCGGGTGTGCTCTTGAGCATGTCGAAACAGGCGCGGGTGCCGCTGATCACAGCGGTAAAGTTGATCGCAATCATCCGGTCGATGGCGGCATCTTCCATTTCCTGGATCGCTCCGCCTTCGCCAATGCCGGCGTTGTTGAACAGGACATTCATTTTCCCGCCGGTGATCGCGCCAAATTCGGAAACCGCCTGTTTCCATTGCCCCCGGTCGGTGACGTCCAGCTTGTGGATCGAACTCTGGCCTTCCGGGATAAGCGCTGCCGTTTCGGCCATGCCCTTGTCATTGATATCGGCAATCCCGACGAACCAGCCTTGCTCGGCAAAATAGCGACCGACTTCGCGGCCGAGGCCTGATGCACCGCCGGTAATGAAAATCGTTTTCTGTCCGCTTTGATAGCCCATGGTCCCGCTCCAACCTCGTTATTAACATTGATGTTCATTCGAGCGGTTTTTGACGCGAACGTCAAGTGAAGTTGGACATGCGTGACAAAGCGCGTCACTATATATTCCGATGCCTGTCTCCGGTCCCTCCATTCGTCTGCAACACGTCAGCCGCCATTACGGTACGGTTCGCGCTGTTGATGACGTATCGCTCGATATTGCTGCAGGCAGTCTGGTCGCCCTGGTCGGTCTGTCCGGCTCGGGAAAATCCACCCTGCTGAAAATGATCAACCGGCTGGTCGAACCGGACGGCGGTGCGATTTTTATCGGAGAGGAGCCGGTCGACTCGGTTGATCCGCATATCCTGCGCCGCCGCATCGGCTATGTTTTCCAGAATATCGGTCTGTTTCCGCATATGACCATTGCGCGCAATATCGCCATCGGTCTGGAACTGGCGGGTGAGAAAAAGGGTAGGGCCGATCGGGTCGCCGAGTTGCTCGATCTGGTCGAATTGCCGCAGGACATGGCCTCCCGCATGCCCGATCAGCTGAGCGGAGGCCAGCAACAGCGGGTCGGCGTGGCCCGCGCGCTGGCAACGCGGCCCGGCCTGATGCTGATGGACGAGCCCTTTGGTGCGCTCGATCCGGTGACTCGCGACAATCTGACCCAGCAATATAAAGCGCTACATGAGCGGCTTGGCCTGACCAGCATCATTGTCACCCATGACATGGCGGAAGCGCTCTTTCTCGCGGATCGTATTCTCGTGATGGAGGGCGGGCAGATCAAGGCGGATGCCACGCCCGCCGAGTTGCTGTCCGGCAATGTCGGTGAGGAAGCCGAGGCACTCGTCGCCATACCGCGCGCGCAGGCCGCGTATCTGATCGACTTGAGCAAAACAGTATGACCGAGGCATGGCGACAGGCCCTGGCGCGGGTACCGGAACTGCTCGCCGCCCATGTCCAGATCAGCGTTTCGGCCTTGGTCCTGGCGATGATCATTTGCCTGCCATTGGCGATATGGGCGGCGCGCTCGCCAAAAGTCGCTGCGGTCGCACTGACCGTCGCCAGCCTCATTCAGACGATTCCCGGATTGGCGCTGCTGGCGCTATTCTATCCGCTGTTGCTTGGCGTCTCGGCGCTGGTCGGCGGCGGTATATCCGCGTTCGGGTTTCTGCCGGCGCTGCTGGCGCTAACCCTTTATGCGCTGCTGCCGGTCCTGCGCAATGCGGTGACTGGATTGTCCGGTGTCGATCCTGGGGTAAAACAGGCGGCAGACGGTCTTGGCATGACCAGCAGCCAGAAATTATATTATGTCGAAGCGCCGCTGGCCGCGCCGACGATCATGGCCGGTATCCGCACCGCAGCGGTCTGGACCATAGGTGCGGCAACGCTCTCCACTACCGTTGGCCAGCCCAGTCTGGGCGACCTGATCTTCGCCGGATTGCAGACGCAAAACTGGACTTTAGTGCTGGCAGGCTGCCTGTTCTCAGCGGCGCTCGCGATTTCGGTCGACCTTCTGCTCGGGCTGATCGAGCGCGGCATCCGCGAACGCCGCCGGATATTGATCTGGGCTGGCACGGCGATGATCGCGGCGGGGCTGTTGATCGCAACGCTGCCGCTGATGATCGCGCGCGACAATATCGTGGTGATCGGAGCCAAAGGCTTTTCCGAACAATATATACTCGCGCGGTTGATCGGATCGCGGCTGGAAGGGGCGGGTTATACCGTCCGTTATCGTGACGGGCTGGGCTCCGCGGTGGTCTATCAGGCCCTGTCGGAGGGCGATATCGACGTCTATGTCGAATATTCGGGGACGATCTGGACCAACCAGATGCAGCGCAGCGACAGCCCGCCGAAATCGGCGATGCTCGAAACAATCGCGCAATGGACCAGCGCCAGCGACGGCGTCAAAATGCTCGGCGCGCTGGGATTTGAAAACACCTACGCTTTCGCCGTGCGGTCGGATGACGCCCGGACCAAATCGCTCAAGACGCTGGATGATCTGGCGCGGGTGTCGAGTGATTTCAATTTCGGCACCGATGTCGAGTTTCTCGAACGGCCCGAATGGCAAATGGTCCGGGACGCCTATCCAATCCGCTTCAAGAACGCGCGGTCGTTCAGTCCGACCTTCATGTATCCCGCTCTCGCCAGTGGTGAAGTAGACGTTATCTCGGCTTTCTCTTCCGATGGCCGGATCGCAGCAAATGGTTTCGTCGTGCTGGACGACACGAAGGGCGCCGTGCCATCCTATGAAGCGATAATGTTACTGGCCCCGAAACGGGCAAGCGATGACAAATTTATCGCGACGCTAAATCCGCTGATCGACGCAATCACGGTGGAAAATATGCGCGAAGCCAATTATACGGTCGACCGTGAAGACGACAAGAAAACGCCCGGGCAAGCCGCGAGCTGGCTGAACGATAAATTGAGGGAATGAACGTGAAATCTGCTTTTGCATATCTATTGAAAATTGCCGGTCTGGTCGCGCTGCTCTTCGTCGCATCGTTCTCGGTGAACGCGCGCGCGGAAGTGACCGTCACATTCTATTCGCACGATTTCGGCAAGAATTTCCCACACGCATTTTTTGTTGCCAAAGGCGAGCTGGAGGATGGCAAGAAGGTCGATACAGCCTTCGGATTTACCGCGATCAACGTGTCTCCTGGCATTTTGTTCGGCTCGGTCAAAGGCCATGTAAAAGCACCATCAGCCGACTATATCGCCAGCAGCAACCCGCATTTTACCGTGAAAATTGATGATGGAAAATATCGCAAGCTAATGGCCGTGGTGAAAAAATGGCAGACCATCCCCCAGAAAAGCTATAGTCTCAACAAACGCAATTGCGTGCATTTCATCAACGACGTGATCAAGACTCTGGACCTCAAGACCAATTTGAAAACAGCCAACTGGAAGAAACCCCGGTCCTTCATGGAAGAAGTCATGAAGCTTAATCCCTTCCTTAAATAATCGAACAAAGGCGCGCGCTATGACCGACGTTTGCATGATAATCGGAGCAGGCGCCGGCATTGGCGGCCATGTCGGCAAACGCTTTGCGCAAGACGGTTATCACGTCGCCTTGTGCCGGCGCAGCGAACAGGATGGCCTCGACCAGATGGTCGCCGAAATCGAAGCTGCTGGCGGCAAGGCTTCGGGCCATTTGTTCAACGCGGTGGATGAGGGAGCGATCGAGGCGCTGATCGACGAGGTCGAAGCGGATATCGGAGCGATCAAGGTGCTGGTCTATAATCTCGGAGCACAGATCGGCAACCGGGCGCTGACCGACACGCCGCTCAAAACATTTGAACTGGGCTGGCGGATGGGCACGCTAGGCGTGTTTCGGGTGGCCCAAAAACTATTTCCGAAGATGGTCGAGCGAGGTGGCGGAGCGCTGCTGGTAACCTCTGCGACCTCTGCGATGCGCGGCAATGCCGGACAGCATAGTCACGCTGCTGCGATGGGTGGACGGCGGATGCTTTGTCAGACCTTGAACGCTGAATTTGCGCCGAAGAACATCCATGTCGCGCATATATTGATCGACAGCGCGGTCAATGCGCCGGACACGCTCGGCAAGCTGCTCGGGCCCGAGCGTTTTGCAAAATTGCGGGAAGCGAAAGCCAATGGCAAGGACGAGATTATGGAGCCGAGCGCGATTGCCGACACCTATTTCCACGTCGCGCACCAGCACCGCTCGGCCTGGACCTTCGAGCTCGATATGCGCGCCTTTACCGATACCGCCTGGTGGAACCACCCGCTCGATATCTAGAGCTTCATCCTCGGGCTACATCACCATCACATGATAATGGTGCCATGTAAAAATCGCCACCGCACCCCGATGCGGGGACCAGTTCTGCGCTATGTCGCGCACATCCTTTTCTGAGGGTCGCTCCGGCAGGCCAAGAAAATTACCGACACCGACTTGTATGGCAAGGTCGCCGGCCGGCCAGATATCGGGGCGACCCTGCGCAAACAGCAGATAGATTTCCGCTGACCAGCGGCCAATGCCCTTGACCTTGGTCAGCAGTGTGATGGCTTCCTCATCGTCCTGCGGCAGATCGTCGAGATCGAGCCCGCCGGACAGGATTAGTTCCGCCAAACTCCGTGCATAGCCCTGTTTCTGGCGCGACAGGCCGCAGGCGCGCAGCTCGTCAAATTCGGTGGCAATCAGCGCTTCGGCCGGGCAGCCGTCACCCAGTCGCGCTTCCAGCTTGTTCCAGACCGCTGCTGCCGACGCCACGCTGACCTGCTGGCCGACGATGGTGCGAAGCAAAGTTTCATAGCCCTCCGGGCGAATACGCGGCTCGGGATAGCCGGAGGATTCTATGGCGGCGGCCAGTCGCGGTTCGACAGCAGCGGCATGGTCCAGTCCGGCTTTGATCATTTCTTTTGATAGGCCCATCGATATCCCGTCCCCGTTTCGGCCCTTGATTCTTTTTGAAGGTGCAGACATAGCGTGCGGGATTTTCAATGAACAGTCACTAAGGGGTAGCTATGCCAACGATTCACGTAACCGGCCGCGATGGCGAAGAAAAAGCGGTTTCCGTCGATGCCGGAGTCAGCGTCATGGAAGCGATCCGCGACAATGGTTTTGACGAACTGCTGGCGCTGTGCGGCGGCTGCTGCTCCTGCGCTACCTGCCACGTCCATATCGACGCCGACTGGAAAGCCAAATTGCCGCCAATGAGCGAAGACGAAGATGATCTGCTCGAAAGCAGCGATCATCGCGACGAGTTCTCGCGCCTCAGCTGCCAGATCGAATTGTCCGATGATCTGGAAGGCCTGAAAGTGCGGATCGCCGAAGAAGACTAGATTTCTTCCAGCAGGCTATAAAAAAGGGGCCGCTTTTCAGCAGCCCCTTTTCTTGTCCGGTTAAAAGGCTATTTGGCCAATTTGATGATTGCGCGCGGGCTGCCGTCCGGGCCGCTGGTGCCGTCCACTTTCCAACGCATGCTTTTCATCGAACCTTTGAGGGTCAGGCCGTCCTCGGTGTTGTTGGTCAGAACTTCGCCGTCCGTCATGATGGTGAACGTCCCGTCAATCGGTTGCGTCTTGGATTTACCCGATGGGCCACCCATTGGCGACGGGCCCATGGCGCCTGCCAGTCCTCCTGCTCCCCCCATTGCCGGCGTCAGCACCTCGAGTTCGCCGTCGCTGCGCCGGATGATCTGAACGAAGGGAAACTGCATGGTCGCGCCCGGTATGGTGGGAAATGCAAACATCTGATCGAATTTGCCGCTCACTGCATATTCGACTTCGAACAGATTGTTGCCCATATATTCGACCTTGTTCCAGCCGTCATATTTGGCAAGTTTCGCTGCAAATTTTTTCAAGCCTTCGTCATCGCCCGGTATCGCACCGCCGAAGATCGAACTCATGGCTGCATTTTTCTTGTCGTCTTCAGCCTTTTTGCTGTCGCGGGAATCCCCGGAAAGGCGGGCCATCTCGTTGTCATGCATTTGTTCAAGTGCAGCGATCTCCTCGGCACTGCACTCCCGTTCTTCATAATGATCGGGGTCGTCATCGTTATTCACCGGACTGCTATAGAGGTCCACCGGGTAAGCCGTAACCTTGCCGCTCGCTTTATTGATCTGGTCAAAACACATCGCCCGATCGCGATCATACGGCATTTGCTCCATGCCAGATGAGGAGGGAGGGCTGTCATCCTCGGCCAATTGCATTTGCCCGACGTAAGTAAAATTATAGGTGCCGTCGTTCATCACCTGCAATTGCGAATCAAATTTTCCGGGGATAAGCAGGCACCCCGCTAACAGAAGCGGCGCGACCAGGGCCAAGGCCCATTTGCTATATTTCCCCAAAACTAATCCCCTTTTTTTCTTGTATATTCGGCATATAAAGCAATGGCGGCGGCATTGGAAACATTCAGGCTTTCCATCCGCGGGTGCATCGGCAAACGCGCCAGCGTGTCACAATGCGCCGCAACATTCTGCCGCAGCCCTTCACCTTCTGCGCCCATGACCAGTGCCAGCTTGCCGGTGCCCATGGCGCTATCGAGCTCGTCGCCGGCATCGCCATCCAGGCCGATCCGCCAATAGCCGGCTTCTGCAATGTCATCGAGCGCGCGGGACAGGTTTACCACCCGGATCCACGGAACGATTTCCAGCGCCCCCGAAGCGGATTTTGCCACGACGCCCGATTCGGGCGGGGCATGACGGTCCTGGGTGATGATCGCGGCGGCATCAAAGGCCGCGGCCGAGCGAAGAATTGCTCCGACATTGTGCGGGTCGGTAACTTGGTCGAGCAGCAGCAAGGGACGATCGCTTTGCTGGTCGAGAATTTCGCCCAGCCAGATATCGGGCAGGGGGTCGACATCGGCAACCATGCCCTGATGCGGCGCATCGCGCGGTATCACCCGGCCAAGATCGGCGACATCGCAGATCACAACCGCGATATCATCAGGAATCTCTAGCGTTGCCAGGGCCTCGCGGGTGATCGAGATTTTCTTGATCACCCGTCTGGGGTTGTCGAGCGCTGCTTCTACCGCGTGCCGTCCCCAGAATTTGAGACCACCACCGGTTTTCTTTATAGATTTGTTCTTGCGTGCCATATTCACTCCCTAGACGCTATGGCTCCAGCCGACAGCCTTTTTTTCTGCAAATTTCAATGGGCAGGCATTGACAGTTTGCGATCCCTTCGTCATTGAGCCGCTCTTGTCGCCGATGGCGGCCTTGGATACCCGGATGGACAGGTGGCCGAGTGGTTAAAGGCAGCAGACTGTAAATCTGCCCGTGTAAGCGTACATAGGTTCGAATCCTATCCTGTCCACCATCCCCCTCAGGGGGTTCAGCTAGCCAACAGAACCCGATCGTCTCTGGCTTGTCCGCTCTTGGAGGGGGCGCTGGATAGCATAATATTTGCAGGAATTTTTCACAGCAGCGCCCCGGCAATAGTCCCCCTTCAGTATCCTTATGCCCTTCCAGCCGCAGTAAGTGGATTGATCCCCGATCGTCCAAGCCCGCTATCGCGTTCGCCGCAGACAAGCCGGGTGGTCTTGCCAATCTTCAATAGTTATCAACTATTTTACCCTAAATAATTTCTGCATTGTCGGCTAGGATTTTGCCGGTTTATCCGGAGAACTTTCCGTCAATTAGTAAAGGAGTGCACGTAACTTAAGTAAGGGAACAGTAGCTATGATGGCTCAAACAACAATGACCAGTGACCAGATGTTTTTAAATGCGCTTGATGCGCTTGACCGTGAGACCAGAATTAATGTGGGTGCTGATGCAGTGCTCTACCGTGCTGGCGAGCAATGTGACAATGTCTACATTGTAAACCTGTCAGCACACGGAGTTCGCGTGATATGCGATTCTCCCCCTTTGGTCGGAGAAGCCGTGAAAATAGAACTAGCCGATTCAGGGCTTTTCGAAGGGGTGGTCCGATGGCGAAAGCAGGATAATTTCGGTGTTCATATTTTCGAGAGCATTGATGTGGGCCTGTATTACACTCCGCAAGAATATTGACTATTTGTGCACTTCTTTAGACGCTCCATCTGCGGGGAGGTGGTTGCGAGATCCGGCTCTCCGGATTTTTTGACGACAAAGGCGTTGCCGGCATTGCCGGCATAGCCGATGCGATAACCATAACCGACAGAATGAACAGACAAGGCCTTTGCTATCATGGCAGGGGCCTTGTTCTGATTTTTGCTATCGGTGCGCTGCAAACGCAACGAACCGGATAGCGCGTATTTCCTGTATGATACGGAAATATTTTCTTGCCTTGTCTGGGAGATCGAAACTTGCCTATATCGGCGCAAGTCCCGTTTCGGGGACATGAATTCAGCAGGAAATCATCATGCGTCTGTTTCTACTGACAGTTTGCCTTCCGCTCGTCATTACCGGTTGTATGACCGCGGCAACAAAGCCGTCAGCCAGTGATATCAACACTGCTGTCGCAAATCCCGAATTGTCTTCGCATTCAGACAAAGCCGCCAGAGGGCTGGTTTTTGCCAAAACGCATTGCGCCGCTTGCCACGGTGTGACCAGCGGGCAAATTTCAACGAACCAGAAGGCCCCGCCGTTCGAGTCTATAGTCAATGTTCGGGGTCTGACTGAAAATAGCATGAAGACCTGGCTTCGCGATTCGCACAATTACCCGGAACAGATGGACTTCGAGATTGACGCAAAGCGGATTGATGAACTTGCGGCCTATATGCTGACGCTCAAAAGCGCCGATTATCGGCCTCTTATTCAATAAGATTGCATAGCGGCGATCATCCGACATGGCCCGGTGGGCACTTGTGCATTGCATTTGGTGAGTTGCCTATATAATACACCTCGATCAATCCTAATTATATGGGCAGGAATTCGAGGATGCTGGAACTCAAAAATGTGACGCATATCTACCCGAACGGCACCAAGGCGCTCGACGATGTCAGCCTGTCGATCCCAAAGGGTATGTTCGGTTTGCTCGGCCCCAATGGCGCGGGCAAATCAACTTTGATGCGAACGGTGGCGACGCTGCAGACGCCGACTCAGGGCGAGATATATTTTGGCGATCTCGACATTTTGCAGGAACCGGAAAAGCTGCGCGAATCGCTTGGTTATCTCCCGCAGGATTTTGGCGTATATCCACGCGTGTCGGCTTATGACATGCTCGACCATATGGCGGTATTGAAGGGCATAGCGTCCGCAGCGGATCGTAAGGCTACGGTCGAGACCCTGCTCAGCCAGACAAACCTGTGGGATGTCCGGAAAAAGGCGATTGCCGGATTTTCCGGCGGCATGCGGCAACGTTTCGGCATAGCTCAGGCGCTGATCGGCAATCCCGAGCTGATTATTGTTGACGAGCCGACGGCGGGCCTCGATCCCGAGGAGCGCAACCGCTTCCTCAACCTGCTTGCCGAAATCGGCGAGAATGTCGTGATCATATTGTCCACCCATATCGTCGAGGACGTCTCCGATCTTTGCCCGCAAATGGCGGTCATCGCCAATGGCCGGATCGAACTGGAGGGCGCACCGCTCGATCTGATCGAGAAAACCGGCGGTACGATCTGGTCCAAAACGATCCGGCGCGAGGAGCTCGACAGCTATCGGGCAAAATATGAAGTCATTTCCACCCGTCTCTTCGCGGGTTCGACGGTCATCCACATATTGAGCTCCAGCGATCCGAAAGACGGGTTTATAGCGGTGAACGGAGGACTGGAGGATGTCTATTTCTCGACACTGGCGGGCGCGCGCAAGGAAACCGCCACCCAATCCAACGCAGCCTGAGCGGGAGAGAGACTATGTTCGGCAAGATTGCTGCGTTTGAACTGCGCTACCAGCTTCGCAACCCGGTTTTCTGGGTGGTCACCACCATTTTCTTCCTACTCACCTTCGGGGCCGCGACATCGGAAAATGTGCAAATTGGCGACGGCGGCAATGTCCACGCCAATAGCCCGGCGGCGCTGGCCGAGACGACGATCATAATGTCGATATTCTTCATGTTCGTGACCACGGCCTTTGTCGCCAATGTCATTGTCCGGGATGATGACAGCGGGTTCGGGCCGATGGTTCGATCGACCCGGGTCAGCAAGTTTGACTATCTGATTGGCCGGTTCACCGGTGCCTTTGGCATATCCGCGATTGCGTTTCTGACCGTGCCATTGGCGATTTTTCTGGGTTCCTACATGCCCTGGGTCGATCCCGAAACCATCGGCCCCAATCGGCTGGTCGACTATCTCTACGCCTATTTTCTATTGGCCCTGCCGTCGATATTTCTGACGTCCTGCCTGTTTTTTGCGGTCGCCACCGTCACCAGATCGATGATGTACAGCTATGTCGCCGTCATCACCTTTCTCGTCCTCTATCTGGTGTTCAGCGCGATCACGGAATTTGATCCCGCGCTGCTGTTGTTCAGTGCTTATGCGGAGCCGTTTGGCGGAGCCGCTTATGAATATATAACCCGCTATTGGACCGCCGCCGAAAGCAACAGCATGATGGCGCCCTTTGACGGAGTGCTGCTCGCCAATCGGCTGATCTGGATCGGCATATCATTGGCGGCTCTGGCCTTTGCCTATTCGCGCTTCAGTTTCGCCGAGCGCGGTGTCTCGAAACGGAAATTGAATAAGCAGCAGAAGAAGGCAGCGACCCTCGCGATGGAAAAACCAACGCTGCTCGAAACCTTGCCCGCCGCCAACCCGGGCGCATCAACCTGGATAAGGCTGATCACCCGGACACGCTTTGAAATGTCCCAGATTTTCAAAAGCCCGGCATTCTTCATCATTATCTTCATCGGTCTATTCTCTTCCGGAGCCGGTCTGATATTGAACACCGTACCCTATGGCACGCCGGTCTACCCGAGAACATTCTATGTGATTGGCATATTGGAGGGCGGCTTCACCCTGTTCCCGATGATCCTGGCTATTTTCTATGGCGGTGAGCTGGTCTGGCGTGATCGCGACCGGAAAATGCACGAGATTATCGATTCCACCTCCTTGCCGAACTGGGCCTATATGGTGCCCAAGGCGCTGGCGGTCATTGGCGTGTTGTTGACCGCCCTGGTCATTTCCATGCTGTCGGCGATGCTGATCCAACTGGGCAAGGGCTTCACCGATCTGGAGTTCGGGAAATATCTGCAATGGTATCTGTTGCCCGGTACGGTCGAAATGGTGACGCTCGGCATATTGTCGGTATTTGTCCAGGCGCTCAGCCCGAATAAATATATCGGCTGGGGCATCATGGTCCTCTATATGGTGGCGACGATTGTCTTCAGCATCATTGGCTGGAATCATCCGCTCTATCTGTTCGGCCAGGGCATCCCGGTGCCGCTTTCGGATATGAACGGCGATATGGTCAGCGGTGTCGGTGCATGGTGGGGCCGCCTCTATTGGGGCGCATTTGCAGCGATACTGGCGTTGCTGGCCCATTTCGTCTGGCGACGTGGAACCGAAACAAGCCTGCTGCCCCGTATCCGGCAACTGCCGCGCCGGCTGGCCAGCCCGGCGGGCGGATTGCTGGGGATATTGGTGGCGATCACCGCCGCGACGGGTTTCTACATTTATCAGAATATAAATGTCGTGAACGAATATGTGGCGCGCGACGGTCTCGAGGAAATGCAGGCCGAATATGAGAAGAAATATCTGAAATATGAAGTTCTGAAGCAACCGGCCTTCACCAGCATCAAGCTGAATATCGACATTTTTCCCGAAGAGAAAAAGCTGAACGTGGCTGGCTCGGCAGACATAGTGAACGACACCGGTGCGCCAGTGGAAGTTTTGCACGTGCGCTTTCAAGATCCTGCCGTTCAGATCACATCGGTCGATGTTCCCGATTCCAGATTGGAAATGAACGACGAAAAATATAAATATCGCATCTATCGGCTCGACACTCCGATGGCGGTCGGCGAACATAGAAGCATCGCTTTCAAGGCCCTTCGCCATGCCCAGGGATTCCGCGCACGCGAAAATGATGTGCGCCTGGTTCGCAACGGTACTTTCCTGAACAACAGCGAATTTTCGCCGCAACTGGGAATGAACCGCAGCGGATTGCTGACCGACCGGACCAAGCGCCGCAAATATCGGCTTCCTTCAGAACTTCGGCCACCCAAGCTTGGCGACGAAAGCGCGCGCGAGCAAAATTATGTCGGCAATGCCGACTGGGTGATGTCCGATATCACGGTAAGCACCAGCAAGGACCAGACCCCGATTGCGCCCGGTAGCAAAATATCGGACGAGATAAAGGGTGACCGGCGCATCGCAAGATTTGTCTCGACCAATCCGATATTGGCCTTTTTCTCGGTCCAGTCAGCGAATTATGCGGTCGCCGAACGCAGCGCCAATGGCGTCGACATGGCGGTCTATTATCAGCCGGAACATGACTTTAACGTCGAAACCATGCTGGATGCGACCGAGACGTCGCTGGCCTATTATCAGAAGAATTTCGGACCCTATCAGTTCGACTATGCGCGGATAATCGAGTTTCCGGGATATGCCAGCTTTGCGCAGGCCTTCGCCGGAACCGTGCCCTATTCCGAGCGAGTCGGATTTCTTGCCAATATCACAGATCCCGAAGATATCGACTATGTGACCTATGTGACGGCGCATGAATTCGGGCATCAATATTGGGCGCATCAGTTGATCAGCGCCAATATGCAGGGCGGGACCTTGCTGGTCGAAACCATGGCGCAATATTCGGCGCTGATGGTGATGAAGCAGGTCTATGGCGAGGATAAAATCCGTCGCTTCCTGAAATATGAGCTCGACAATTATCTCAATGCCCGCGGCAATGAAGCGCTGGAAGAGCTGCCGCTCAACAAGGTCGAAGACCAGGGTTATATCCATTATCGCAAGGGCGCGGTAGTGATGTATCTGCTGCAGGATCGGCTTGGTGAAGACCGGGTCAACAAGATGCTCGCCGCGCTGCTGGGCCGCTACAAGTTCAAGGGGCCTCCCTACGCAACGTCCACCGATCTGGTCGACGGCTTCAAGTCGCTGGCGCGCAATGAGGCGGAGCGGCAACTGGTTGCAGATTTGCTTGAGAAGATCACGATTTACGATCTAAAGGCCGGCTCTGCCACCGTCACCAAGCTGGCCGACGGGCGCTATCAAACCGAAATATCTATCGAAGCAGCCAAATATTATGCCGATGGTCTGGGCAAGGAAAGCAAGGCCGACCTAGTCGACGAGATTGACATCGGCTTGTTCAGTGCAAGTCCGGGTCAAGGGGCGTTTGACAGCAAGGATGTGCTGTACAATCAGCGTCACAAGATCACGTCCGGAACGCAGAAAATCCGTATCGTGACCAGCAAGCGGCCCGAATTTGCCGGTGTCGATCCCTATAATAAATATATCGACCGGGACAGTGACGACAATATTGTCGAGGTGTCGGAGTAGTAGATCTCACTCTAGGCATCTTGACGAGCCTGAGGCTCTGAGCCATGCGCTGGCGATGCGATTTTTCTCTGATAATGCCGCGTCGGTGCACCCCAGATTGCTGGAAGCGCTCGCCCAAGCCAATGGGCAGGACACTGCTTATGACGGCGATGCGCTGAGCGCACAGCTCAATGATGCCTTTTCTGATCTGTTTGAGATCAAAGTCGAGGCCTTGTGGGTGGCGACCGGGACGGCGGCCAATTCGCTGGCGCTCGCCGCGATGTGCCAGCCGCACCAGGGCGTGATCTGCCACAAGGAAGCGCATATCGAGCAGGATGAGGCAGGCGCGCCGGGCTTCTTTACCGGTGGGGCAAAGTTGATGTTGCTCGACGGGGCAGGGGCAAAGCTCTCGGCAGCAAGCGTAGAGGCCCATTGCGCGGCTATCCGTGATGATGTCCATCAGGTGCAGCCTGCCGCCGTTTCGATCACCAATACCAGCGAATATGGCATGGTCTATCACCCCGATGAAGTCGCCGGGCTGGCTGAGGTCTGCAAGGCGCGCGGGCTCGGCCTGCATATGGATGGCGCGCGCTTTGCCAATGCGGTGGCGACGCTCGGCTGCTCGCCTGCGGAACTGACGTGGAAGGCCGGTGTTGATGCGCTCAGCTTCGGTTTTGTCAAAAATGGCGGGATGAGCGCGGAAGCGCTGGTATTCTTTGACCGGACGCTGGCCGCAGACACCCATTATCGACGCAAACGGGCCGGACATTTGCAGTCCAAGGGTCGTTTTCTGGCTGCGCAGATTTTGGCGATGCTCGAAAATGACCTGTGGCTCGACAATGCACGCGCCGCCAACGCCGGTGCGCAAATCATCGCCAAGGCCGCTCATGACCGGCTGCTCTACCCGGTCGAGGCGAACGAGATTTTCATCAAATTGTCGGCCGATGAAGCGGCGCAGCTGCGCGCCACCGGATTTGATTTCTACGACTGGGGTGAAGGGCAGGCGCGACTTGTGACCAGCTGGAACCAGAGCGCCGGGGATGTCCGCCCGCTTGCCGAAGCGATTGCCGCCCTATGAGCGGCGACGAGAGCGCTGAACCCAGCCTGCTCACACCCCGCATCCTGATCCCCTTCCTGCTGGTCTCGTTGATCTGGGGGTCGACCTGGCTGGTGATCAAGGACCAGATTTCCGAAGTGCCGCCAAGCTGGTCGGTCAGCTACCGGTTCATCATTGCCGCTGCAGCAATGTTCATGCTGGTGGCCTATAAGCGGCTGTCGTTCCGGCTCGACCGCACCGGCTATCTGTTCGCTCTCATCCTGGGGCTGTTCCAGTTCTCGTTCAATTTCAATTTCGTTTACAACGCGGAGCTGTTCATCACTTCGGGTCTGGTCGCGGTGCTGTTTGCATTGCTGATGGTGCCCAACGCGATCATGGGCCGTATTTTTCTGGGCCACAAGATATCGGGCGCATTTCTCGGCGGTTCTGCCATTGCTGCGGTCGGCATCGCGCTGCTCTTCTGGCACGAATATCGGGCTTCTCCGGCCAGCCTCGAACAAGTGCTGATCGGTGCGGCGCTGGCCTTCGGCGGGATCATGTCGGCGTCGATTGCCAATGTGATGCAGGCCGGGAAGCGGCTCAAATCCTATCCGATCATCACGGTCCTCGCCTGGGCGATGCTGTTCGGCGCGCTGATCAATTTCGCGCTGTCCTGGATAACCGTAGGACCGCCGGTTTACGAAATGCGCGCGGCCTATTGGGGCGGGATCGTCTATCTCGGCGTCATCGGTTCGGTGGTGACCTTCCCGCTCTATTTCTCGATGATCCGAGAAATCGGCCCCGGCAAGGCGGCCTATTCCAGCGTATTGGTGCCGGTGGTGGCGATGATATTGTCGACGATTTTCGAAGATTATGTCTGGACCTGGCTGCCCGCTGTCGGGGCGGTTCTGGCGATGCTCGGCCTGCTGGTGGCATTGCGCGCGCGCAAACCGAAGACGCCCCGCATCGCCGCTTGAATATCAGTCGAGCAGCGACCGCAGGCCCGCCTTATAATCCGGATATTGCGGCTGCCAGTTGAGCAGCCGTTTCGCCTTGCTATTGGCAATGCGCCGGTTCTCTTCATAGAAGCCCAGCGCGGCCTGAGAGAGATTGGCCTCTTCCAGCGACTGCAAGGGCGGCACGTCCATCCCCAATAATCGCGCTGCATAAGCGATGACTTCATGCTGCGGCGCGGGCAGGTCGTCCGCGGTATTATACACTCCGGCTGGGCCATCGAATGAAGCGATCACCGCCGAAACAATATCATCGACATGGATTCGGCTGAATACCTGACCCGGCATATTGACGCGCCGGGCCTTGCCGCTGCGAACGCGGGTGAGCGGGCTGCGGCCAGGACCATATATGCCGGGCAGACGGAACACGTGCATGTCACCGCGCAAATCCTGCCAGCGCGGATCAGCCTGGCTCCGCGCCTTGCGGCGGCCAGAGCCTATGGGTGCGCTCTCGTCGACCCATGCACCATCGACATCGCCATAGACGCCGGTGGCGGAGAGATAACCGCTCCATTGCAGAGAGGCAGAGGCGATCGCCTCGCCATATTGATCGAGCACAGGCTCGCTGTCATCGCTGGCCGGTGGGACCGAGGATAATATATGCGTGGCATCCGCCAGCGCCGTCAGAACCGCAGGCCTGTCATCAAAGGCGATCGTGCCATCACTCGATTCGCGGCGCGTTCCGGTCACGTTCCAGCCGCTGCTGCGCAACTGCTCGGCTAGCCGCGAGGCGGTATAGCCCATTCCGAAGATCAGCATGTGCGGCATCGCTAGCTACTCTTTCTCCAGCTTGCCCGGGCTTTGAATCACCGGATTTTCGACATTGTCGGCTTTCCACTGCATCGCCATGCGCACCCGCGTGGCGCCGGAGGGGTGATCGAAGAACAGCATTTCCTCCACCGGCCCCGGTTCGATCTTGCGATATTCCGACAATCGCATCGACACTTTGGCAAAGCCGTCCGGTTCTCTTGCCGTATCAAGCCCGAATTTATCGGCGTCGCTTTCGGTAATCCTGACCAGGCTATTGAGCGCCGGTGTCGCGGCGAAGAAATAGGCGGTCAGGATGAGGCCGAGCAACGGAATGGCCGCAGGATCGGATATGGTCCGGATGCCCCATTTCGCGCCATGGCGTTCGATCAGCCGGGGAGCGAGCCGCGCGACCACGAACAGTCCGAAGCCGATGATCAGAGCCAGAATAAGGATGGTGCGCCAGGTATGGCCAAGGACATAATGGCCCAGTTCATGCCCCATCACCGCCGCAACCTCTTCCGGATCGGTGCGTTCGAGCAGATTGTCATTGAGAGAAATCCGGATCGTCGGGCCGATACCGGAAACATTGGCTGATATCCTTTTATGCTGCTTGGACTGGTCGAACACATAGATATTGTCGGCGGGAATATCATATTCTGCCGCCATCGCGACAATCCGGTCGCGCATCGGCCCCTCCGCCATCTCTTGATAGTCGTTGAACAGTGGCGAAATGAACACCGGCCCGAGCATCATTCCGATAAACAGAAAGATCGAAACCACGCCGGTTCCCCATAGCCACCATGTCTTGGGCGCGCGCCGGATCACAGCGAAAATGGCCATGATCAGCAGCGAGAACATGATCAGCGATATCACGAGCCCGATCATCTGCTCGCCGAACCAGCCCCCGAAATCCTGGCTCATCAGGCCATATTGCTGTTCCCGGAAAAAATCGGTGTAGATGGTCCATGGCAGGGTGATCAGAAATCCGGCGATGATATAAGGCAGGGCATAGAGCGCGGGCTGCAGCCATTTGCGGCTGGTTACCCGTTCCGCCCAGTCCCGGAAGCGAGCGGACAGGCGCGACTGCAGAATCAGGAAATCGACCAATATGCCGACGATTGCTCCCCAGAGGATCAGCCAGTAGCCGCCTTGGAAATAATTGTTGGATTTCTCGAGCTCGGCGCCCCGCAACGTGTCGATATAGGTGCGGCTGGCTTGCTCGACGTCAAAGGCCGCAGCCCCCGGTTGCGCAAAAATGCTCTCCACCGGTAAACCCGCAACCAACATGGCGGCGATAAACAGCATAAATATTCTGGACATGGTCCACTCCCTTTTGCCCTTGCCATAAACGCAATTGCGCGGGGTGCAAATGGCTCTTATGGCAAGCCCCATGTTAGATATTCAAAAAGCCCCGAATGACGAAATGGCCGATGCCGCGCCAGCCCCCAAGGATCCGGCCACCATCCGCCGCGAGGATTATCGTCCGCCGGCCTTTTTCATCCCGGAAGTCGAACTCGATTTCCAGCTTGATCTGGAGCATACGCTGGTCCGTTCGAAACTGGATGTCCGGCGTTCGAAAAGTGCCAAGCCGGATGAGGCCTTGGTTTTGCAGGGCGACGATATCACCCCGACTTCTGTCAAGGTTGACGGCGAGGCGAGAACCGACTGGACGCTGGTCGAGGGCGATCTGGTCCTGCCGTTGAGCGGCGCGGCGCATAGCGTCGAGATCGAGGTCGAACTCGATCCGTCGACAAACACCCAGCTGATGGGGCTTTATGGCTCGAACGGAATGCTGTGCACGCAGTGCGAAGCGGAAGGTTTTCGCCGGATCACCTTCGCGCCCGACCGGCCCGATGTGCTGAGCCGCTATCAGGTGCGGATGGAAGCCGACAAGGCGAAATTCCCTGTGCTCCTCTGTAATGGCGACAAGATTGCCGAAGGCGATGGCGAAAATGGTCGCCACTGGGTGCAGTGGAACGATCCGTGGCCCAAGCCGAGCTATCTCTTCGCATTGGTTGCCGGTGATCTGGTCGCCAATAATGACAGTTTTACAACTCGTTCCGGCAAACCGGTCGAACTCAATATCTGGGTCCGTGACGGCGATCTCGATCGCACCGGCCATGCGATGCAGGCGCTCAAGGATTCGATGCGCTGGGACGAGGAAACCTATGGCCGCGAATATGATCTCGGCTTGTTCAACATTGTCGCGGTCAGCGATTTCAACATGGGAGCGATGGAGAATAAGGGGCTGAATATCTTTAACTCGCGCTATATTCTCGCCGATCCCGAAGTCGCTACCGACGCCGATTATGACGGTATCGAAGGCGTGGTTGCCCATGAATATTTCCACAATTGGTCGGGCAATCGCGTTACCTGCCGCGACTGGTTCCAGCTCAGCCTGAAGGAAGGCTTCACCGTCTACCGCGATCAGAGCTTCTCCGCCGACATGGGTTCGGCGGCGCTGAAGCGCATCGAAGATGTTCGGATATTACGCGCCGCGCAATTTCCCGAGGATGCCGGACCACTGGCCCATCCGATCCGCCCGGAAAGCTATCAGGAAATCTCCAATTTCTACACCGCGACTATCTATAACAAGGGCGCCGAAGTCATCCGGATGATGAACACGCTGATGGGACCGGAGAATTTCCGCAAGGGCACCGATCTCTATTTCGACCGGCATGACGGCGAAGCGGCGACCTGCGAGGATTTTGTCACCGCTATGGAAGACGGCGGCGAAATCGATCTGAAGCAATTTCGCAAATGGTATGAAACGCCCGGTACGCCAAGAGTGTCCGCGACATTAACGCACGACCCGAAAACCGGGACGGCGACGGTGCATCTCACCCAGAAAATTGCCCAGAATGGCGAGAAGCCGAAAGCGTCTGAACTGCTCATTCCGCTCAGAACCGCGCTGCTCGACCCGGAAACCGGCGCGCATCAGGGCGAACAGTTGCTGCTGCTCGATCAGGCAGAGAAAAGCTTCACTCTCGAAGGCTATAAGGACCAGCCGATCCTCTCCATCAATCGCGGCTTTTCCGCGCCGATCATATTGGACAGCAACCAGACCGCCGAGGAACTGGCTTTTCTCTCGGCTCATGATGACGATCCGTTCGCTCGCTTCGAGGCCGTGCAGCGGCTGATGACCGGCTATCTGACCGCAAAGGTCATGGGGACCCCGGTCGACCGCGACATCATCCTGCTGGCCGTGGCGAAAATTCTCGCCGACACGTCGATCGATCCCGCCTTTCTCGCCGAATTGATCCTGCTGCCGAGCGAAGCCTTTCTCGGTGACCAGATGGTCGAAGTCGATCCGCAGGCGATCCACGAGGAACGCGAAAAATTGCGCGGCAAGATCGCGGTGCAGTTCGAAAAACAGTTCCGCAAATTATACAAGAGCTGCTGGCCCGGCGAATTCTCGCTCGATGCCGAGGCGCGCGGGAAGCGGAAGCTGCGCAATGTGACGCTTGGCTATCTTGCCGCGTCCTTCACCGAAGATGCTGCCGAAATCGCGTTCGACCAATATCGCGAAGCGGACAATATGACCGCCATGCAGGGCGCGCTGGCGGTATTGTCGCATCTTGAAGCCGACGAGCGCGCTATCGCTTTCGACGACTTCTACAAGAGATTCAAAGGCAATGCGCTGGTGCTCGACAAATGGTTCAGCCTGCAAGTGATGTCGCAGCGCACCGATACGCTGAAACGGGTCGACGGCCTGTCGCGCCATCCCGATTTCAATATGTCCAATCCCAACCGGGTGCGTGCTCTTTACGGCGCGTTCACCGGCAATGCGGTCCGCTTCCACGATCCGTCGGGCAAGGGCTACCAGATGATTGCCGATATGGTGATCGCGCTGGACAAGCAGAACCCGCAAACCGCAGCGCGCTTCATCCCGACGCTCGGCCGCTGGCGCCGCTATGAACGCGGACGGTCGGAACTGATGCGGCTGGCGCTGGAGAAAATCGCCGCGCAGCCGGATCTGTCGAAAGATGTTGCCGAACAGGTGCACAAAAGCCTTGCTTGATATCACGACGTCTTCCCTGCTCGAGGGCACGAAACACGGCTTTCTCGGACGGGCAGGGGGTGTTTCGGAAGGCATTTATGCCGGGCTGAATATCGGTCTGGGCAGCGACGATGATCGCGAGATCATCATGGAGAACCGCCGCCGCGCGACCGAAGGCGTACTGCCGGGCAGCGAACTGGTGACGGTCCATCAGATCCATAGCGCCGAAGTCGTGACCGTGACCGGCCCGATACCGCTCGACCAGCGCCCGCCGGCCGATGCGATGGTAACCGACCAGCCGGACCTTTTGCTCGGCATATTGACCGCCGATTGCGTGCCGGTGCTGTTCCATGATCCGCAAGCGAACGTGATCGGCGCGGCTCATGCCGGCTGGAAGGGCGCGCTGGCCGGTGTGACGGACAATGTCATCACCGCGATGGCAGCGCTCGGGTCGGATCGAGCCGATATTGCCTGCGCCATCGGCCCCTGCATCGCGCAGGCCAGTTATGAAGTCGACGCCGCCTTCCGCACGCGGTTCCTCGAGACAGACGCGGCCAATGACCGCTTCTTCGCAGCGGGAAAAGCGGACCATTTCCAGTTTGATATCGAGGATTATGTTGCGGCCCGACTGCAAGCAGCAGGTATCGCCAAGATCGATAAACTCGGCCTCGACACCTACGCCCACGAAGACCGCTATTTCAGCTATCGCCGCTCCTGCCATCGCGATGAAGCGGGCTACGGGCGGCAGATTTCGCTGATAGGCCTTGCCGAATAATATTGATTTCCACCGGTACCCCAGCGAAGGCTGGGGCCTAAACCGATCTGGCCGCTAAGAAAGACCAATCGATTTTACGCCAGCCCATGCTGGTATCAGTGGGAACAGGAGAGGGCATGAACGCACAACGCATCGGTCTATGGGCGGGGCTCGCCGGATTCATCATCATGCTGCTCGTTCCGGCTCCGGAGGCCATGTCGACGCCCGCCTGGCATGTCGCCGCGCTGACCCTGTTGATGGCGACCTGGTGGATGACGCAGGCGGTGCCGCTGACGGCGACCGCATTGCTGCCGTTTCTCGCGCTGCCAACGATGGATGTTATGACCGCTGGTGAAACCGCCAGCCAATATTATTCGCCGATCCTTTTCCTAATACTCGGCGGTGCCTTTCTGGCGCTGGCAATCGAGCGGGTTGGCTTGCACAAGCGTCTCGCGCTGGCGATTATCGGCCTGTCCGGCAAAAGCGCCTGGGGCATATTATTTGCTTTCATGATCGCCACCGCCTTGCTCAGCATGTTAATTTCCAACACGTCCTCGACTTTGATCATGATCCCCATTGCGCTGGCGGTGCTGGTCGCTGGCGGGGTCAAGGATGGCGAAACCGACGGTTTTGCTGGCGCCCTCATCATGGGCGTCGCCTTTGCCGCGTCCATCGGCGGTCTCGGCACATTGGTCGGCAGCCCGACCAACGCGATTGCCGCTGGCCTGATCAACAAGACATTAGGCATGAACCTGAATTTCCTCAGCTGGCTGAAATTCGGCATCCCGATCGTGATCATTGGCATCCCCGTTCTCGCGATCATCCTTATCGCCGTTCAAAAAGTCGGCCGACATAGTTTCGACGGTGTAAAAGCAAAACTGGCCATCGGCTCGCCGGGGCCGTGGAGCGTTCCGGAGAAGCGCGTGGTCCCGGTCGTTGCGATTGTCGTGCTCGGCTGGCTGTTCCTGCCGCAAATCAAGACGCTCTTTCCCGAAGGCGCTTTGCACGATGGCAGCATCGCTATTTTCGGCGGGCTGCTGTTATTCTCGTTGCCTGACGGGACTGGTCGCCGCCTGCTCAACTGGGACGAAGCGAACAAGGCGCCTTGGGGCGTGATCATGCTGTTTGGCGGCGGTCTCGCGCTGGCCGCAGGGATTATCGAATCCGGGTTGGCAGAGTGGTTGGGCGGGGCGCTAGAACCGCTGCGATCGGTGCCGGTACTGGTGATTGCCATCGCTTTGGTTGCGCTGGTCATCCTCGTGACCGAATTCGCCTCCAATGTCGCGACGGCCAGCGGGATCATGCCGGTGGTTGCCAGCCTGATTCTCGCCACCGGCGTCGATCCGGTGTTGCTCGCTGTGCCTGCTGCTATGGCGGCCAGCTGGGGCTTCATGCTGCCCAGCGGAACCGGGCCTAACGCCATTGCCTGGTCGACCGGCCATATAGAGCTGCCGAAAATGCTGAAATCCGGCCTGCTACTCGACCTCGCCGGTATCCCGATCATAATCGGCTGCGTGTGGATGGTTTCCGTTGTAACCAGTTAAATTTTCAGGCAAGACTTCATGCAAATATTTGATGTGGAGAGATAGACTATGGCGAAGCAAGATGATCCCAATGCAGCGGTTCCGGTCACGCGCAGGATGCCCAAGGCACCGATCGAGAGAATCGGTGGCCGCAAGCTGAAGCCGGCGACCCTGATGATGGGCCACGGCTATGATCCGGAGCTTTCCGAAGGATCGCTCAAACCGCCGATCTTCCTGACCTCGACCTTTGCCTTCGAAAATGCCGCCGCCGGTAAACGTTTCTTCGAAGGGATCACCGGCAAACGCCCCGGCGGTTCGGACGGTCTGGTCTATTCGCGCTTCAACGGCCCCAATCAGGAAATATTGGAAGACCGTCTAAGTATATGGGACGAAGCCGAGGATGCGCTGGTTTTCTCCAGCGGCATGTCGGCGATCACCACGGTGCTGCTGGCCAATGTCAATCAGGGCGATGTCGTCGTCCACAGCGGTCCACTTTATGCCGCCACCGAAACGCTGATCAACAAGATACTCGGCCGTTTCGGTGTCACCTTCCTCGACTTCCCGGCTGGCGCTGCGCCGTCCGAAGTCGCCGCGATGCTCGAACAGGCTAAGGCGCAGGCAGCGGCCAATGGCGGCAAGGTGGCGATCATCTATTTGGAAAGCCCGGCCAACCCGACCAACGCCCTTGTCGATATCGAAGGCGTCGCCGATGCCCGCGAGCAGGTCTTCGGGAAGGACGGCGCACCACCAATCGCCATCGACAACACCTTCCTCGGCCCGCTCTGGCAGCAACCGCTCAAACATGGCGCCGATATCGTTATCTACAGCCTGACCAAATATGTCGGCGGCCACAGCGATCTCGTCGCCGGCGGCGTGCTCGGCAGCAAGACCTATATGGACCCGATCCGCGCAATCCGGAACACCATCGGCACGATCTGCGACCCGAACACCGCGTGGATGCTGATGCGCAGCCTCGAGACCCTGGAACTGCGCATGACTCGCGCTGGCGAAAACGCGCTGAAAGTCTGCACCTTCCTGCGCGATCATCCCAAGGTCGACGGCCTCGGCTATCTCGGGTTCATCGAGGACAAGAGCCAGCAGGATATTTACGACCGCCATTGCAGCGGCGCCGGCTCGACCTTCTCATTGTTCATCAAGGGCGGCGAGGCGGAAGCTTTCCGCTTCCTCGACACGATGAAAATCGCCAAGCTGGCGGTCAGCCTCGGCGGCACGGAGACACTGGCCAGCCTGCCGGCAGCGATGACCCATATCTCGGTCCCCGATGAACGCCGCGCTGCGCTCGGCATCACCGATAATCTTGTGCGTATCTCGATCGGAGTCGAAGACCCGGATGACCTGATCGCTGATTTCGACCAGGCACTCGCCGCCGTCTGACCACCATGCCAAAGCGGCTACACTAAGCCGCTTTGGCTGCAAAAGGAGAGGCCCGCCGGATTAGCGCTTTCCGGTTCCGGTCGGACTGCTATATCACGAGCATGGCAAAGCGATCCGTCTACCCCGTGATATTTACCGATCTTGACGGAACCCTGCTTGATCATCACGGCTATTCGGCGAAACCGGCGGATCAACTGGTCGGGAGGCTTTCTCAGCAGTCGCTGGCGGAAATCATTCCGGTAACCAGCAAGACCTATGCGGAATTGCTCTGGTTGAAGCAGGAGATTCCTTTACCTTTTTCACTCTGTGTGACCGAAAATGGCTCTGTCATCCATGGTCCAGAAGGCTATTTCCGGATCGAGCATAGCCCATCAGAGACAATCACGCTGGGGATCGCATATCCTACGATACTGGATCAGATCGGCAAGCTGCCCGCCTCGCTGCGCCACCATTTTCGCGGCTTTGCCGACATGTCAGCCGAGGCGGTCGTCGATGCTACCGGACTGGCCTTGGACGATGCCAGGCGAGCCAAGGATCGGCAGGCAACGGAACCCTTTCTATGGTCGGGCACGGATGATGAACTGGAATCCCTCGCCGCGATCGTCGGTAATGCCGGTCTCCGGATCCAGCGCGGCGGACGATTTTATCATCTGACCGGTCACGCCACCAAGGAGCAGGCGATGGTTCAGATCATCAAAATCATTGATAGACAAAAACCGGATTGCGACGTCATTTCCATCGCTCTCGGCGATGGTCCGAATGATCTGGCGATGATAGAGGCGGCGGATTTTGGCGTGATCATGCCTAATCCCCAGGGCGTGACAATAGAATCAACAAAACCCCGCGTCCGGACCGCTTCTCTCCCCGGACCTGCGGGATGGGTGATCGCGGTGACAGAAATTCTGGCAGAATTGGGTTTAAACCTGCGCCAAAGCTGATTAGGCTCGGCTCTTCGCATAAGCAGGGACATATATGGCTGATTTTCATCAAAACGGTAGCATCTCGACACTCCACAATCTGTCCGGTCGCTCGGTGGAATCGCTGGAGGCCGACTTGATGGGGTTTCGCAAGGCCAATCCCATGGCCTTGGTTTTGCCCAGCCTGTTTTCGGAGCTGGAAGGTCCAGCACTCGAAAATATCGTCGATGAACTTTGTCAGGTGCCCTATTTGGATGACATTATCATTGGACTGGACCGCGCCGACAAGGAGCAGTTTGCATATGCGAAGCAATATTTCTCGCGGCTTCCGCAACGGCATCATATCTTGTGGAACAGTGGTCCGCGGCTGACTGCGCTCGACGCCGAACTGAAAGAGCGCGGCCTGTCACCGGCGGAACCGGGGAAGGGCCGTAACGTCTGGTTCTGTTTCGGCTATTTCCTGTCCGCCACCAACGCCCAGGTGGTCGGGCTGCATGACTGCGATATATTGACCTATGACCGGGAGTTGCTCGCACGTCTGATGTATCCGGTGGCCAATCCGACATTCCCTTATGTATTTTCCAAAGGATATTATGCGCGGACAACGGAAGAGAAGTTCAACGGCCGGGTTGTGCGCCTGCTGATCGGACCTTTGCTGGCGGCGCTCAAGAAAGTCTGCGAGCCCAATGATTATATCACCTATCTGAACAGCTTCCGCTACGCGCTCGCCGGCGAGTTTGCGATGGGCCGGCAGGTGGTCAAGAATATCCGAATCCCGTCCGACTGGGGTCTGGAAGTGGGGGTATTGTCGGAAGTGTGGCGGAACCAGTCTACCCAGTCGATCTGCCAAGTCGAGATTGCGGACAATTATGATCATAAACACCAGTCGGTTTCGCATGACAATCCCGAGGGCGGTCTGTCGAAAATGAGCATCGACATCACAAAATCCCTTTTCCGCAAACTCGCTACCGACGGACAGGTTTTTTCCGCCGGTACCTTCCGGACGCTCAAGGCGACCTATTTCCGGATCGCGCTGGATCGAATCGAGACGTTCTACAATGATGCGGTGATGAACGGCCTGACGCTCGACCGGCACGAGGAAGAGACAACGGTCGAACTATTTGCGCAAAATATCATGACCGCGGGTGAAGTATTTCTGGAATCGCCGAACGAGACGCCCTTCATGGCCAACTGGAATCGTATCAACAGCGCCATTCCCGACTTTACCGACCGGTTCAAGGAAGCGGTCCGGCTGGACAATGAAGATTAGGCCGGGGAAGACTAGGCCGCGTCGGGAGCTACGTTACTGAACCATACGGTCCGATAAGGCGACAGGGTAAACTCGCCCTCGATATCGGTGATGATATGGCCGGAAATCAGATCCCACCAGTGGTCTCCGGCGATCAGGTTGATGTCCGCCAGCGAGAGGGTCTTTTCCTCATTGGTCACGTTGCTGATCGCAAATATGCTCTGCTTCCGTTCCCGGCTCTGTCGCCAGATTCCGAATAGACCCTCGGGTAGCGCCAGCGTGAATTGAACCGCATTGGGATGAAAGGCCTGCTGTTTCTTGCGGGTCTCGACCAGTGAGAGAAAACGCGTGAACACCTGCGCTTCGACCGTTTCCGGATCGGCCAGTTTCGCGGTGATTTCATCATAATCCAGCTGGCGCCGGTTTATCGAGCGGTTATGACCGGTCCGGTTGACCTCTTCATAGCCGTTCGGCGTTGCCAACAGGCTGTGAATATAGATGGCCGGAATGCCCTCCAGCGCCAGCATGATCGACATTGCTGCCATGAAACGATCGATCTGATACTCGTCCGGCCCGTCCAGCGTCCCCTGCATCGCTTCAAAAAACGAGATATTCATCTCATAGGGTTTTTCGGTTCCGCCCGGCCCGCGCCGCATCGAAACCCGCCCGCCAAAGCTCTGGATGGCGGCCAGCATCTGGTCGACCTCGCCCTGCGGCAACGCCCCTTCGGTCGGGCGCAGGCCGATTCCGTCATGACTGGCAGTGAAATTGAGATAGGTGCAGCCGGTCAGCGCTGGCGGATTGCTGCGCGTCAGTCGTTTCAGATAGAGCGCGTTGCCGGTCAGCAGCGCGTGGACCAGCAGCGGCGGCAAAGAGAAATTATAGATAACGTGCGCTTCGTTCTGGTTGCCGAAATAGGTCAGATTCTCGTGATTGGGGATATTGGTTTCGGTGATGATGATCAATGTTTCGACATGATGATCCATCAATGTGCGTAAAAGCCGGACGATCTCGTGGGTTTCGTCGAGATTGATCGAGGACGTGCCGATTTTCTTCCACAAAAAGGCGACCGCATCGAGCCGGAAAATCCTTACGCCATGGTCGATATAGGCCGCGATAATCTTGACAAATTCGATCAGCACTTCGGGATTGGCGAAGTCAAAATCAAGCTGGTCCGTGCTGAATGTACTCCAGACATGGCGGTCTCCCGACGCGGTGCGAAACGGCGTCAGCAAGGGATGCGCGCGGGGACGCACCACTTGCCCAAGATCGGCTGCGGGATCAGCGGTATAATAATAATCCTTGCCCGGCGCTTCGTCGGAGAGAAATTGCTGGAACCAGACGGATTTGCTGGAACCATGATTGATGACCAGATCACCCATCAGGCGATAGTCGCCGGCGATGGCTTCGATATCGGACCAGTCGCCCAGGTCCTCATCGACCGCGAGATAGTCGATCACTCCGAAGCCGTCGTCACAACTGTAGGGGAAAAATGGCAGAATATGGACAGCGCCGATGGTCTGGCCGATATGCTGTTTCAAGAAGCGGTGCAAAGTCCGCAGCGGGCGTTCTCCCTCTGACCGGATCGTGCCGCCATAGGTGATCATCGCGATATCGCTCTCGTCCCACAAATGCTTGTCGGCGATTTGCGATCGCACGATCATCTTGCTCTTGTCGGGCCAGAACAGGTCAACAATGCGTTCTGCCAATGCCTCGCAATCATGATCGGGATAAACCGCGCCGAGATGCGCGGTCAGCCGTTGCAGAAGATGGTCGATAGTGGCGCGATCATTCATGACTAATTATATCACTCCGAAAATCTTCTTGACCCCGGCGAAACAATCGGGCCCTTATTGTGCAGTGCATCAAACAACAAATCCTGATTCAATAAAAGCTTTTTTAAAGGATCTCTATCTGCAGGCCCTGCAACCGGCACTGCCCGACACCGCCATGCGCGCTGTCCAATGGCCAGAGGTTTCGGGACGGACCTATCTGCTTTCCATTGGCAAGGCGGCCACGCAGATGGCCGCCGCTGTCCTGAATCGCCTGCCGGAGAATGCCGACGGGCTGATCGTGACGCGCCAGGGCTATGTCCAGCCGGGGTTTGCACCGGATAATTTCCAGATCGTCGAGGCGTCGCATCCGGTCCCCGATTCCGTCGGTGCGGAAGCGGCGCAAACTGCGTTGCAGGCTGCGGACGCGCTCGGCGAAGAGGATCTATTGCTCGTCCTGATGTCGGGCGGCGCGAGTGCGTTGTTGCCGGCGCCTGCCGAGGGGATATCGCTGGCGGAAAAGCAGGCGGTCACGCGATCTCTGTTGCACAGTGGCGCGCCAATCAGCGAAATGAACATGGTTCGCAAACATCTCTCGGCGATCAAGGGTGGACGTCTGGCCGCACGCGCCTGGCCGGCGGCAACCCATATGATCGCCATTTCCGATATTCCCGGCGACGATATCGCGATGATCGGATCGGGACCAACGGTTGCGGACAGCTCGACCTGCGCCGACACGCTGGCCATTGCGGCAAAATATGACATCACCCTCCCGCCAGCGATCAAAAGCCAACTATCATCGGGCGCGCTGGAAACACCGAAAGCCGACGACCCGAAGATGCAGCGCTCAACCGCCGAACTCTGCGCAAGGCCGGCCGACATGTGCGCGGCGGCGGTCGATGCCGTTCGCGCCATGGGCTATGAACCTCTCATGCTCGGCGACGCGCTGGAGGGCGACGCACTGGAACTCGGGCGCGACCATGCCGCGCAGGCGCTTGCTATCAAGGCGAGTGGCCGCAAGGCAGCGCTGATATCGGGTGGCGAGGCAACCGTCACCTTGCGCAACCGCGATGGACGTGGCGGTCGCTGCACCGCCTATCTGCTAGCCTGTGCTCTCGCATTGAAAGGCGAGCCGGATATTTGCGGATTTGCCGCCGACAGCGACGGCATAGATGGCTCGGAGGACAATGCTGGCGCGTTTTTATGGCCGGGCATTTTGGATCTGATGGATGGAGCCGATCAGGCGGGTCAGCTGCTCGAGCAGGACAATAGCTATCTAGCTTTCGAAAGGGCAGGCGCTCTGCTGATGACCGGACCATCCGGCACCAACGTGAATGATCTGCGGGTGATTCTCGTGGGCTAGCATGGGGCTTTCCTACAGCAGCGCGGATCGCTATCCTCGGGGCCGGCTCTTTGACATTCCCCTCAACTTACCACGTCCCGACCGGATCTGCACCTTTCTGGAAGGTCACACTAGGCGTCAGGCTGGCGGAGGAAATATACCAGAATTCTAAGGGTTTTGGGCAAAGGTCACAGAAAATAACAGTCGGCTTATGTGTAAAGTTTCGTCTGAACAATTTGTCTGGCTTATGTCGCCGGAATTGCCTCAATCGACAGAATTTCGATCGCATCCTCCCGCCCGGAAAAATCGCCGAATTCGCCGGGCTCCAGTCCCATTAATGCCCGGCTGATTGGCGCGGAAAAGGACACTAGCGCGCTGGCCGGATCGGCTTCGTCATCGCCGACGATGGAGAGAATCTTCTCCTTGCTGTTGAGCAGGAAGGTCACTCTGGTGCCAAATTCGACCTTGTCGCCGCTAGGCACCGGTGGCAGTTCCGCGGTCGATTGCCTTGTATTCCAGTAGCGCAGGTCGCGCTTGGCGATCTTGAGCGCGACCTCGTCGGTCAGCGCCGCGACCTTTGCCTGCAACTCGGCTACCCGGTTCTTGATCAGCTGCAATCCGCGCGCGGTGACCAGATTGGGGCCGACAGGAATCGGATGCTCGAACTTGGGTTCGAGATGCTCGTCATCACCTTCTCTGCGGAAAGCAACGCTCATCGGTCAGGCCTTGGTCTTGGGCGTAACCCAGATGGAGACCGGCGCGACAAATTTGCCATGCGCCGGCGTGCCGACATCGATCCGCTCGGCGGTAACCAGCTCGCCGGTCTCGAGGCTGAAGGAGGCCCAGGGTTTGGGCATGCGGCCAAAGGTCATTTTCTGGATCGGTTGACCGGTGGCGCTGTTCATGATGGTTGCGATAATAGCCATGCCGCGCCGCTTGCGATGGATGCGGCAGACTGTCAACCGTCCGGTGACACTCTGCAGCCGGACCATCAGCCATTCGGTATCGTATCGGGCCGAATATAGGGAAACATATGCGGTATATAGTCTGCTTTGCCGAGTTCGACCCCCTCGCTGCGCAATATCGCATAGGCGGTCATGAGGTGGAAATAAAACTGGCCCAGCGTCCAGTCGCGGGCATATTGTTCTGCTGTGAGGTCGAACACCATGCCGTTGGGAAGTTCGTGCGCGATGGCTTCGCCCGGGTCTTTATCGAGGGCGTCAGGGCTCAGGTTCTCCAGCAATGCGATAGTCTCCTCAATCCGCGCCTTCGCTTCCGGGAACGAACCGGGTCGCTCTCCCGCATTGCGCCCTTCATCGACAAGCTCGCCGAGCGAAGCGGGGAAGGCCTCGCCTTTCAGCCGGAACACTGCTTCCTGCGCTTGCACGCAGGCAAAGCGAATCTGGGTGGACAGGGGAAACATATCAGGCGCGAGGCGCGCAGATAGCAGAGCTTCGGAGTCAATATCGGGAAACTGCGACTGGGCCTTGTCCAGCCATCCCTCGAGCGCTTTAAGCATTTGTGTATAGGTCGGTACGAGCAGCTTCGTGAATGACATGTCTTTCCTTCTCCGGAATGAATTTACAGGCTGGCAATCCGGTCCGTTTGATTCATCGCCTTCCGGCTGTCCACAGAAATCAAATTGCCGCGCATTACGAAACCGTTCTCTCGCCGTTACTTCCAAGGCCTCTGTCTCTATCGAGTCAGCGCCAGTCGACGATTTTCCAGCCGCGCTGCTCCGCCAGACGGCGCAATTTTGGGGTAGGGGTGGTCGCAATCGCCTCGTCGGCAAATTCCAGCATCGCCTGATCGCTGACATGGTCGGAATAAGAGCGGACATGGCTTTCGGCGCGTTGCCAACCTTGTCTGGCAAACAGCGCTTCGATCCGGCCAATCTTGGCATCGTCATAGCAATTCTCGCCGATGATCTGCGGCAGCACGCGCCCTTGGCCGTCGACCGTCAGTTGCGTACCGATCAGATGGTCAAAGCCGAGGCGGCGGGCGATAGCTTCGGCATAAAGTTCATAGGATGCGGTGACCAGCACCAGCATGCGCCCGTCAGCGCGATCCAGCTCGATCTGGTCGAGCGCTTTCTGGTGGCGGTTGGAGCGCAGTACCCTGTCGGCAAAGCTCTCGATATGCGGTTGCAATCTCGCCAGTTCCGGAGCGCTGCCGAGCAACATCCGCTGGTTGAAAGTCTTCAATTGCCCGCGGCTGATCAGCTTGAGGCCATAGGCAATGAAACCGAATGGCAGGAGCGGCAGAAATATCAGTCGCCACGGCGCTCTGGCAAAAACCATGTGAAACAGGAATGGCGTATAGGTCCCGCGCACGGTGATCGTGCGGTCCATGTCGTAAAGCGATATTTTCTGCATGCTATCCCGAATTGCCGTTCGCGCCGCCCATAGCAGCCCGCCGGCAAATGCACCAAATATTTGAGCAGTTTAATCTCTTGAGCTTTGGCGAAATTTCGGTCACCTATAGACGCGATGTCGATACCCAGCGATTTTGTCGAAGAGACAGCCGAAGATGGTGCGGTTACGCTGCATTTTTCTGGCGACCTCTCGATTGCCAGTGTTGGCGATTTGCCGGAGCGTCTGAGAGAATATGAAGGCGAAGCGCAGCGGATCGATATTTCTGATACCGGCTATACCGACACCGTGGGCGCCTGGCTGATTCATCGGACAGCGCGCGATATGGAAGCGGAAATTGTCGGTGCGGGTGACCATGCCCAGCGGCTGATTGCTGCGGTCGCCGGTGCCGATCAACCAACCGAAATACGGCCGGAACCCGCCAATCCGGTTATCCGGGTGCTGAGCGAAGTCGGCGAGGCTACGACTATCGCCTTTAGCACGATGACCGGATTGATCGGCTTTTTCGGTGCAATCATGGTCGGATTCATGCGATTGGTCCGGCACCCCGGTAAAATCAGATGGAATGCCGTGATCCAGCGATTCGATGTCGTTGGCGTCCGCTCGCTTGGTATCATCGGCCTGATGAGCTTTCTTATCGGTCTGGTGATCGCGCAACAGGGCGCTGTACAGTTGCGGCAGTTCGGAGCGGAAGTATTTACCGTCAATCTCGTCGGGCGGCTGACGCTCCGCGAACTGGGCGTGCTGATGACCGCGATCATGGTCGCAGGCCGGTCCGGTTCGGCCTTTGCCGCGCAAATCGGCACGATGAAGCTGACCGAAGAAATCGACGCGATGCGCACCATTGGCGTGTCACCGGTCGAGGCGTTGGTGCTGCCTCGCTTTATCGCCGCGGTGTTCATGTTGCCGTTGCTCGGCTTCTACGCCTCGATTGTCGCGATCATCGGCGGCGGATTGCTCAGTTGGGTCGAACTGGACATTCCGCCTGCCACCTTTTTCGCCCGCATCCGCGAGGTCGTGCCGTTGACCGACGTCTATGTCGGACTGGTGAAAGCGCCGGTCTTTGGCGCGATTATCGCGGTTACCGGCTGCTATCAGGGCATGCAGGTCAAAGGCAATGCCGAGGATGTCGGCAAGCGGACCACCGCAGCCGTGGTTCAGGCAATCTTTCTCGTTATCGTGCTCGACGCGTTTTTCGCGGTCTTCTTTACCTGGATCGGATGGGATTGATGCTCGATTCGCAGGCCATTGCCTATGACCCCGATTATGAAGGCCCGATCGTCAGTGTTCACGGTTTGCGCAACGCCTTTGGCGAGCAGGTGGTTCATGACAATCTCGATCTCGACGTCCAACGCGGTGAAATCATTGGCGTGGTTGGCGGATCGGGTACCGGAAAATCGGTATTGATGCGCTCGATCATCGGCTTGCAGACGCCTAAAGAAGGCGAAATCAAGGTCTTTGGCGAACAGATATTGGGAAAATCCGAAGCCGAGACGATCGAAATTCGCAAGCGCTGGGGCGTTTTGTTCCAGGGCGGTGCGCTGTTCTCGACGCTGACCGTGGCCGAAAATGTAATGGTGCCGATCCGGGAGTTTTATCCGGATATGGACCGTGATTTCCGGCGCGAAGTAGCGAAATACAAGGTCTGCCTGTCAGGATTGTCGCCTGACGCCGCACCGAAATATCCCTCCGAACTGTCTGGCGGGATGCGCAAGCGGGCCGGCATCGCGCGGGCGCTCGCGCTCGATCCGGAACTGCTGTTTCTGGATGAGCCGACCGCCGGGCTGGACCCGATCGGCGCGGCCGCGTTTGACACGCTGACCAAGGAATTGCAGCAGACTCTGGGGTTGACCGTTTTCCTGATCACCCATGACCTCGATACGCTGCACGCCATTTGTGACCGGGTGGCGGTGCTCGCTGACCAGCGCGTCATCGCCGTAGGCACGATCGACGAATTGCTCGCGCTCGACCATCCCTGGATACAGGAATATTTCAATGGACCGCGCGGCCGGATGGCATCTGCCGGCAAAAAGATGCTGGGATGAGAATGATGAAGCGGATCAGAGAATTGTTGCAGGTGACGGCACGGCTCGTCATAGAGGTGAAATAGATGGAAACGCGCTCCAACCATATACTTGTCGGTGTTGTCACTTTGGCGATGCTGGCCCTCGTGGCCGCCTTTCTGGTGTGGATCGTCCGCTTTGGCGACGGCACGACCAAGCAATATGATATTTTCTTTTCCCAGTCGGTAGGCGGACTGGCGTCGGGAACCGGCGTGACTTTTGCCGGCGTGCCCTCGGGTCAGGTGATCAAGGTCGAGCTGTGGAAAAAGGATCCGAATTTTGTTCGCGTCCGTATCGCCGTCAGCGAAGATACGCCGATATTGGAAGGCACCACCGCCACGATCCAGAGCGTCAGCTTTACCGCGCCACCTAATATTCAGCTCGACGGCGCCAAAAAGGGCGCGCCGCCGATCACCGATCTTGGGCCCGAAGGGGTGCCGGTGATCCCGACCAAACCGGGCGCGCTCGGGGAATTGCTGAACAGCGCTCCGCTCGTGGTCGAACGGCTGGCGACCCTGACTGACCGGCTGACCTTGCTGCTGTCGGATGAAAACCAGAAATCGATCAGCGGCATATTGGCCAATACCGACAAGCTGACCGGCAGTTTGGCGAAGCAGGCACCGGGGCTGGAGGCGCTGATGGAAGAATCGCGGATCGCCATTCGCAATGCCGGTCAGACAGCCGAGAAGCTGGGCCTGGTAGCAGACAACACCAATGCTTTCCTGACCAACAACGGCGAGCCAGTGGCGAAAAATCTCGCAACCACATTGGATTCCGCCTCCAAGAGCCTGCTGGCGCTGGAAGGCGTGCTGAAAAATGCCCAGCCTGGTGCTGAGCGCTTCTCCAACAAGACCCTGCCGGAAGTCGACCAGCTGGTTGAGGATATGCAGGCGCTAACCAAGTCCCTGACCAATGTGACTGACCGGCTTGATCAAGGCGGGGCGGGGTCCTTATTGTCGGCGCCAGCGCTGCCCGACTACGAGCCAGGCCAATGAAGGGGCTGATATGATGAGTAAGGTTCGACTTTTGAAAGCCGCCGGTCTGCTGGCCGCAACCGCTTCGCTTGGTGCCTGCGTCAGTTTCGGTGGTGCAGAGCCGCCGCCGTCGCTGCTGTCGATCTCGCCAGACCAGAAATTGTCGGCCGGTGCCATGCAAAGCGGACCGCAAACCGGCTCACTCGTGGTAGCGCTTCCTGCCTCTCCGCAAAAACTCAACACCATTCGTGTACCGGTTCAGACCAGCGGCACGGGCATCGCCTATCTCAAGGACGCTGTCTGGGTCGACAAGCCGGCGCGGCTGTTCCAGGATTTGCTCAGCGAGACCATCGCCGTGAAAAATGGCCGGCTGGTGCTGACCGCAACCCAGGCCGGAGGCAAGGCGCAGACCTATATTACCGGTGAACTGATTAATTTCGGTCTCGACGGCCCCAGCTTGACGGTCACTGTCACCTATGATGCCGTGAAAATGACCAAAGACCAGCCGGTCGAGAGGAAGCGCTTCGAAGCCAGCGAAACCGTTTCTGCGGCTGAGCCGGGCCCTGTTGGTGAAGGTCTGAACAAGGCAGCCAATAAAGTCGCTGCCGATGTCGCCACATGGGTTGGCTGACAGTCTAGCAAGATTGCTTATTCCTCGCCGTAGCTGAACCCCTCGGGTTCCGGCCAGCCCATCGCCGTTGCCGCCATCACCCTGAACAGACAACCCATCTCTTCTGCATGGGTAAGCCGCTGGTGCGCAGCCCGGATCGTATCGGCCTGTTTCGGACTGGCTGCCATCAGCGCTTCGGCGCGTTGATCGATGCCCAATGACTTCAGCCACTGGCCTTGTTCGGTCGGTCCATGCACCGCCAGCAAGCGCGTCCGCGCAATATTCGCCAATGTATGAAAATCGACATGGGCGGTGAGGTCGGAGCTACCGGGGCTGTTAAACGGGCTGATCGGCATGTGATCCTTCACCGCCTGAAGCGTGCTGCCGGTTCCCGGCCTGGCATAGCCATAGTCGATGATCAGCAGTGTCCCGCCCTGTATCGCCAGCTGGCTGGCGATATGGCCCGCCAATCCCACGCTGACTGGTGAGCGTTCGATAATGGTGCCGTCCGGAAAACCGCTCGCGCTACCGCTGATCTGGTCCTCCGCTATCCCGACGCTTGGTATCGCCAGAAATTTGCTGCGATCCCGCGCAACCATTTGCCGCCGCCAGCCGCCCGACGTCGCGACATATTGTTCAACCGGCAGGGCGTCGAAAAATTCATTGGCGACAATCAGCAGCGGCCCGTCTTTCGGCAGGCTGGAAATATCGTCATGCCATATGGCCTCGGGATGCAACTGCGCCTGTTTGGCTTTCAGCAGCGGGCTGGTCTCGACAAAATGGACCGTCGGACTGCAGCCGAACTTGCCCATGGATCGCAACGCATCACGCGCCAAAGTGCCACGTCCGGGACCCAGTTCGACATAGTGACAATGCTCGGGTGACCCCTTGCGAAGCCACAGATCGGCCAGCCAGATACCGACAATTTCGCCGAACATCTGGCTGATTTCCGGCGCGGTGACAAAATCACCCTCTTCGCCGAGCGGGTCCTTGCTGGCATAATAAAAATCATTGGCGATCGCCATATAGTCACCGAGCGGGATCGGGCCTTCGCGTTCGATCCTGTCGGCAATTACATGTGCTGCGCTGGGGAGGTCCGCCTTGGTGCCGTCAGGCAACGCTCTTGTCTCCCGCCACCGGTTCGACGCGCGCGCGCCTGCCTTTTGCGGTAAACACCAGCCAGGCACCGAGCAATATCATCGGCACCGTCAGCCATTGGCCCATGCTGAACCCGGATTGCTCGACCAGCCAGGTTAGCTGCGCATCGGGCTGGCGGAAGAATTCGACGAAGAAGCGGCTGAAGCCATAGACCAGCAATCCCGTGCCAACCAGTTTGCCCGGCTGATAGCGGGCATCGGTCTTCCAGAATAGCAGCGAGAGGATGATGAAGTAGAGAATGCCTTCCAGCCCTGCCTCATAAAGCTGGCTGGGATGGCGCGCGACATCGCCGCCCATCGGGAATACAATAGCCCACGGAACATCGGTCGCCCGGCCCCACAACTCGCCGTTTACGAAATTGGCGAGCCGTCCGAAGAACAGTCCAAACGGGATGACGCAGGCGATATAGTCGCACATCCGCAGAAAATCGAGCTTCTCCCGCCGCGCGGTCCACCACAAGGCGAGCACAACGCCGATAGTACCGCCGTGCAGCGACATGCCGCCGTTCCAGACCTGCAATATTCTGACCGGCTCAAGCAGAATTTCGGGAGCGTAGAAAAACACATAACCGAGCCGCCCGCCGACGATAATCCCGAGGGTCGCCCAGAAGATCATGTCATCGGCGTGGCGCCGCGCCATCGGCGAACCCGGCTGGTCAACCAATTTGGTCAGATACCAATAGCCGATCAATATGCCCGCGAGATAGGCCAGCGAATACCATTTGAGCTGGAAAAAGCCGAGGTCGAGCGCATTGGGAGAGAGGCCAAGCTCTGTAAACTGCGTAAACTGTGCCGCATTGGCCAATATAATATCAATCAACTCTTTTCCCCGCGTGGTTTCCTGTCCATATAAAGGGAAATTCCCCTTTACCAAGAGGGAACAACGGGAGACTTGAATAATGGCGACCTCTGAACTGGATCTTGTAATCGACAAAACGCTGGAAGCACTGACCCAGCCAGGTCAATTGCTGGAACTGGACACGATCAACAAATACGGCGTCGACATGCCGATCTTCAAAAATGCGCCGCAGAATGTTTCGGATTATCTCGCCTATTTCTGCAACCAGCATGCAGACAAGGAATTTCTGGTCGATGGCGATATCCGTCTTACCTTTGGTGAGGCTTATGCCGCCGCGCGTGCGTTGGCCGGTGGGCTGGTTGAAGGCTATGGCGTTCAGAAGGGCGACCGCATCGGTATCGCCGCGCGCAATTCGGCCAATTGGGTCGTTCTCGACATGGCGATCACCATGGCAGGCGGCGTTTCGACCAAGCTGAACGGCTGGTGGCGCGGCGATGAGCTGGCCGACGGCATCGAGGATGTCGGTTGTCGATTCGTCTTCGCCGACTATCAGCGCGCCCAGCGTCTGGTCGAATCCAAACGCGATCACGGCGCTGAACTGCTGATCTTCGAGCATGACAAGCTGCCGATGGAAGGGCTGAAAATCATGCTGGAAAAAGGCGGTGGTGCTGAAACGCCGCTGCCGCAAATGGCGCCGGAAGATAATGCGACGATCTTGTTCACTTCCGGTTCGACCGGTCGCTCGAAGGGCGCCTATGCCGACCATCTCTCGGTTGTTCAGGGCGCGATGAGCTTCGTCGGCACCGTCATGGTGCTGGTCCATATCATGGAAAAACAGGGCAAGATGCCCGAGGGGCAACCAACCGCGATGGTCTGCGTGCCGCTGTTCCACGTTACCGCGTCGGTGCCTCTGGTGCTGGTCAGCTATGCCATCGGTCGCAAGCTGGTGTTCCTCAACAAATGGGATGCGGAAGAGGCGATGCGCCTGATCGAGAAAGAGCGCGTGACATATTTCGTCGGCGTGCCGCTGATGAGCATGGAAATCTATTCTCACCCGCATTTCGACAAATATGATCTCAGCAGCTGTGTTACCATGGCCGCTGGCGGTGCGCCGCGTCCGGTCGAACATGTCCGGCGGATCAAGGAGAAGATGGGCGATGGCTATCCGGTGATCGGCTATGGCCTCACCGAAACCAACGGCGTCGGCTGTTCCAACCAGAATGAAAATTATCTCGCCAAGCCGGACAGCACCGGTCGCGCAACGCCGCCGATTATCGATGTCGCGATACTTGATGACGACGGCAACAAGATGCCGCAGGGCGAACGTGGGGAAGTCTGTATCCGCACCGCCGCCAATTTTACCGGCTACTGGAATAACGAAGAAGCCACGAAGGACGCTTTCACTGACGACGGTTATTTCCGCACCGGTGATATCGGCTATCTCGACCCCGAGGGCTATCTGTTCATCGTCGACCGCAAGAAAGAAATCATCATCCGCGGCGGCGAGAATATCAGCTGTCAGGAAGTCGAAGCCGCCGTCTATGCCAATCCGGCTGTTGCCGAAGCCTGTATTTTCGGCGTGCCCGACGACCGGTTCGGCGAAGTGCCGGCATTGGTCTATCACACCAAGGACGGTCACAGCCTGACCGACGAGGAGCTGCTTGAAACGCTCAAACATCAGCTCGCTCCGTTCAAGATGCCGGTGCATATCTGGCAATATGACGAGCCGTTGCCGAAACTCGGCACCGCGAAAATTGCGAAAATCGTGCTGGCGAAAAAGCACCGTGACGAACTGGGCGCGACAGGATGAACATACGCGCTGATATTCCGGCAGCGCCGGCGGATCCGGGCAAACGGATCGTCCGGCAGCGGGATATTATCAATCGGCGCGAGCTGGCGGAGCAAGTCGAGGTGCTCATTGCCGAATACGGCATGCCGAAGGCGCGGGAGCATATCCTGCCGCTCTTGCAGGATGCGCTAGCGGATGGCCGCGCGGAGATCAGCAAACGGTTGCAGAAAAAACCGTCGGCCGGCCATGAAATGGCGGCTGCCCAGTCTTTTCTGGTCGATCAACTGGTGCGTCTGATCCATGATATTGCGGTGAATCATCAATATCCGGTAAGCAATCCCTCATCCGGCGAGCGCATCGCGGTGATGGCGGTGGGCGGATATGGACGCGGCGAAATGGCACCGCATAGCGATGTCGATATTGCTTTTCTGACACCACACAAAGCCACAAGCTGGACCGAGCAGGCGGTCGAGGCGATGCTCTACTGGCTTTGGGACCTGGGATTGAAAGTTGGGCAAAGCAGCCGATCGATTGACGAGATGGTACGCATGGCCAAAGACGATCTTTCGATCCGGACGGCGCTGCTGGAAGGCCGCTATATCTGGGGCGATACTGCGGTATACGAGGAAGCCAAGCAGCGCTTTTTCGCTGACGTCGTAGCCGGAACCGACAGCACGTTTGTCGCAGAAAAACTGGCCGAGCGCGATGCCCGACACAAGAAGATGGGCGATAGCCGCTATGTCGTTGAACCCAATGTCAAGGAAGGCAAGGGGGGTATGCGTGACCTGCAAACCCTCTACTGGATCGGTAAATATATCCATCGGGTGGCTTCTGCCGAGGACCTTGTTGATGTCGGGCTGCTCACCGCCGACGAATTCAAGCGGTTCCGGAAAGCGGCCAATTTTCTGTGGGCGGTCCGCTGTCATATGCACGACATTACCGGAAGAGCGGAAGACCGGCTAACCTTCGATCTGCAACCTGAAGTGGCAAGACGGATGCGATTTGCCGACCGGCCCGGAAAATCCTCGGTCGAGCGGTTTATGCAATATTATTTCCTGAACGCGAAAGTGGTCGGCAATCTGACCGGTGTGTTTCTCGCCCATCTCGATGAAACCCACAATGCCGGGGTCCGGCGCTTTCTGCCGTCGCTGACCCGCAAACCGAAGAAGCTCAAGGGCTTCGTGCTGGATCGCGGACGGCTCGCCTTGCCGAATGAAAATTTCTTCGAGGAAGACCCGGTCCGGCTGCTGGAAATTTTCTGGCTCGCCGACAAACATGGCCTGGAAATCCATCCGATGGCTATGCGCGCGGCTCGGCGGGATGCCAAGCTGATCGACAACAGGATTCGTAAGGACGCGCGCGCTAACAAATTGTTTCTCGACGTGCTCTGTTCGCCCCGCGACCCGGAACTGGTGTTGCGCTGGATGAACGAAGCTGCGATTTTCGGCCGGTTCATTCCTGATTTTGGCCGGGTTGTGGCTCAGATGCAGTTCGATATGTATCATCATTATACGGTCGACGAACATACGATCCGCGCGATTGGCCTGCTGGCGAGAATCGGCCGGGGAGATCTGGCGGAGGACCATCCGAACAGCACTGCGACTATGGCAAAATTGCAGAACCGCCGGGTGATTTTTGTCGCCACTTTGCTGCATGACATCGCCAAGGGCCGCGGTGGTGACCACAGCGTCCTGGGCGCAGAAGTGGCAATGAAGCTTTGTCCCCGTCTCGGTCTGAGGCCCCATGAAACCGAACTGGTCGCGTGGCTGGTCCGCAACCATCTGCTGATGTCGGCGGTAGCCTTTAAGCGCGATCTGTCGGATTTTAAAACCATCCAGGATTTTGCCAGCCAAGTGAAAAGCGTCGAACGGCTTCGCCAGCTTACCGTGCTGACCGTCGTCGATATCCGCGCGGTTGGGCCCGGTGTCTGGAACAGCTGGAAACGGCAGCTTCTGACCGATCTGTTTGAATCTGCACAGGAAATGCTGCTGCTCGGTCATAAACAGCGTGGCCGCAAGGAGCGGATTGACGAGAAAAAGGCGGTTCTGTCCGAGGCGCTGACCTTGCCGGAAGCCGAGTTCAAAAATCTGGCGAAGCGGTTCACCGATGCTTACTGGATCGCCGAGCCGGATGATATCATTGCCCAGAATGCCCAGCTGGTCCTCGATGCCGGGGACACGGACCTCGCGATTTTCGCCGATGTTTATCCCGAGCGCGGGGCGACATTGATAACCGTTTATGCGGCTGACCATCCGGGATTATTCTACCGGATCGCCGGAGGAATACATGCCTCGGGCGGCAATATCATCGACGCGCGAATCCACACCACCCGTGACGGCATGGCATTGGACAATTTTCTGGTCCAGGACCCGCACGGCAAGCCTTTCTCCGAGGAGGGGCAGTTGCTGCGGCTCAAACAGGCGGTTGAGGATGCGCTGGCCAACCGGACCAAACTTTCGACCAAGCTCGACGCCCGACCGCTCGCGCATTCGCGGGCCGGCGCGTTCATCATCACGCCTTTTGCTCTGGTCGATAATGATGCCTCCAACCGGTTTACCGTGATCGAGGTCAACGCGCAGGACCGTCCGGCCTTGCTCAACGAGTTGGCCTATGCGCTGTTTGAATCGAAAGTAACGGTGCACAGCGCGCATATCGCGACCTATGGCGAGCGCGCGGTGGATACTTTCTACATCACCGACTTGCTCGGCAGCAAGATCACCAGCAAGCAGCGGCTGAACGGATTGCAAAAGCGCCTGACCAATGCGGCGGCAAGCAAGGCTGAGAAGGAACCGGCTTAGGGCAGCTTGTCCTTCAGGGCCGCCAGGACACCAAAGGGCCCGGCTTCTTCTTCCGATTTCAGGCTTTCCCGGGCCACCGCATCGGCATTGGGGCCGCGCGGAAAGGGAGCGAGCGCCAGGCATAACGTTTGGGCAATGGCTTCACCGAGATCAAGCTGCCCATTTTCATATTCGATGATGTCGCAATCTTCTTCGGTCAGTTCGATCTCCTCGTCGGCACCTTCAATTTCCAGTTGCGGTACAAAGGCAATATCGAAATCTTCGCGCAGCCGGACCTGAAAACTCTCCCCGGTGATGGAGCAGCGCTGCTGCAGGTCGGATTCGAGCCGTCCGGTGAAGCCAATGCGATTCTCGCCGGCCAGCAATGTATAGCTGGCATCCAGCGAGGAAATTTTGGGCAAATCAAATCTTTGCGCCAGCTTGCGGCGTTCTTCCTCGCTTGCGGACAGCTTGGCCGTGCGCGGCGTGGAGCCGATTTCCGACAGCTTGACGATATGGGAGAATTCCGGCTTGTCCATCATGCAACCGTTCCGCTGGCTGGCAATTGACCGGCAATGATGGCGTCGGTGCTGCAATCCTGGAGCGAAGCATGATAGACCGCCAGTCGCCTGGCGAGAATGTCCAGCGCCGCGTCATCGGGTTTTTCACCACGAAAAATATTGCGCACTATCGCTTCTTTGAGGTTCGCGCCGTTTTCCAGCGCTTCCCGATAGGCACCGACCCGACCGCCAAGCGCGCCCATCATGCGGCCCACATGTTTGCTCACGACCATGTCGCCAATGCCGATCTGACGCAATTGCCCGTCCATGTCGCTGATAAAAATCTCGGTCAGCCAGGCAATGTCCTGACCCCGTTCCTCGTCTTTTTCCAGCCGGATAAGTGTCAGCGAGAATATCGCGGCAATCATATCGAACCTGCCGTCGATACTGTCGGGCACCTGCGCCTCTTCATACCAGGCCAGTTGCCGCCCTTCGCTGACAATCGCATTATACAATGGCTGCATTTTTACATTGGGATTGTCTCGGGAAAATATCTTGCTGAAAAAGGACATTGCTGGTTCCGCTGGTTGGATCGTAAGTTTATGGACGATCGGGTCGGTTGTTAAGTCTGGATACAGGGCATATTGATATTTATGGCGCGAGATGCAATGGGCGATGACGAGTCACGCACCGATACGGTGCTGGCTGGATAGTGGAGAATGAGTTCGATGGTCGGCAATATCAAAAAATACAGTCTGTGGCTCGGGCTAATGGCTGGCACAATGACGATGGCCGGCTGCACCCAAGTGCGTGGCCATCAGGGATATATCGCCGATCAAGTGCTGATGTCCGCCGTTCAGGCTGGTGTCGACAATCGCCAGTCGGTGGAAGCTTCGCTCGGCCGGCCGACCTTCACCGGACAGTTTGACGAGAATACCTGGTATTATCTGTCCCGTGACACCCGCCAATATGGTTTCAACAACCCGCGTCCCCGCGATCAGCAGGTGATGCGCGTGATATTCGATACCGACGGCAATGTGACCTCGGTCGATCGTACCGGCATCGAACTGGTCGCGAGCATCAGCCCTGATGGCGACAAGACGCCGACTCTGGGCCGTGAACGCTCCTTCTTCGAAGAATTATTCGGCAATATCGGCGCGGTTGGTGCACCCGGCGCGCAAGGCGCGAGCAACGATCCCACAATGCCCTAAACGGCCCGCCGGGTCTGGGACCCGGCGGTAGCTGCTATTTCGCGATCCCGCTGGCGGCAAGAACCGCGAGAGTTACCAGTTCCGACGCTGATGAGGCCATGGTCGCGATCTGAACCGATTTTTCGAGGCCAACCAGCATTGGTCCGATGACCGAATCGCCGCCCAGTTCGCGCAGCAATTTTGCTGACAGATTGGCCGATTGCAGGCCCGGCATGACCAGCACATTGGCGGGTTGTGACAGACGGCTGAACGGATAATTGGCCATCAGCTTCGGATTGAGCGCCACGTCGGGTGCCATTTCACCTTCATATTCGAATGTGACCCGTCGTTGGTCGAGCAGCGCCACGGCTTCGCGCAAATTCTCCAGCCAGCGGCCTTCGGGATTGCCAAAGGTCGAATAGCTGAGGAAGGCAACCCGCGGCTCGTGGCCCATTTGCCGGGCGACCGCTGCTGTCTGCTCGGCGATGTCGGCCAGTTCGTGGGCGGTGGGCCGCTCGTTGACCGTGGTATCGGCCATGAACACGGTGTGATGCTGACCGACCATGACATGGATGCCGAGGGCCGTGCGGCCTTTTTCAACATCGATTACCTTGGCGACATCGCGGAAAGATTGCGAATAAGGACGGGTTACGCCGGTGATCATCGCTTCGCCCTGATCCATGGCGAGCAGCGCCGAACCGAAGATATTGCGGTCCTGATTGACCATGCGCTTGATATCGCGCTCCATATAACCGCGGCGGTGCAGGCGTTCGTACAGCATGTTCACCATGTCGGGGACCAGCGGGCTGTTGCGGCTGTTGTGCACCTCAAAGCTGTCCGGATCACTGACGCCAAGTTCGATCAGCTGTTTTCGAACGCGATCGTCGCGCCCGACCAGAACCGGTGTGCCATATCCGCCATCGCGGAACTGGATCGCTGCCCGCAGCACGACGGCTTCTTCGGCCTCGGCAAAAATAACGCGTTTCGGAGACAGGCGGCAGGCTTCATAGGCCTGGGTGAGAACCGATGTTGTCGGATTGAGTCGCGCTTTCAGGCTCTGCCGGTAGGCGTCGAGATCCTCGATCGGTTTTTGGGCCACGCCGCTATCCATTGCCGCCTTGGCAACGGCAGCAGATACCACGTCCATCAGACGCGGATCAAAAGGCGCGGGAATGATATATTCCACGCCAAAGCTCGGCGCTTTCCCGCCATAAGCAGCAGCCACTTCTTCCGGAACCTGTTCGCGCGCCAGCTCGGCAATGGCATGCGCTGCCGCGACTTTCATTTCCTCGTTGATCCGGGTCGCCCTTACGTCGAGCGCGCCGCGGAAGATGAAGGGGAAGCCGATGACATTGTTGACCTGATTAGGATAATCGGAGCGTCCGGTGGCGACGATCGCGTCGGGACGCGCGGCCTTGGCATCGGGCGGCGTGATTTCCGGATCGGGATTGGCCATGGCGAAAATAATCGGTTGCGGCGCCATGTCCTTGACCATTTCCGGTTTAAGGGCACCGGCTGCAGACAGGCCGAGGAAAACGTCGGCGCCGGACAGCGCGTCGGTCAGCGTACGGGCATCGGTGTCGATTGCATGGGCGGATTTCCACTGGTCGACATCGTCGCGGCCGCGATAGATGACGCCTGTGCGGTCACACATGGTCAGATTATCGTGCGGTACACCGAGGCTCTTGATCAGCGAGGCGCAGGCAATAGCAGCGGCACCGGCGCCGTTGACGACGACCTTGATGTCTTCGATCTTCCGGTCGGTCAGCAGGCAGGCGTTGATGATCCCGGCGGCGGCGATAATCGCGGTGCCGTGCTGGTCATCGTGGAACACCGGTATATTCATCCGGTCGCGCAGAGTTTGCTCGATGATGAAACAATCGGGTGCGGCAATATCTTCCAGATTGATGCCACCGAAGCTGGGCTCCATGATCTGAACGGCATTGATGATGGCTTCCGCGTCCTCGGTATCGAGTTCGATATCAATCGCATCGACATCGGCGAAGCGTTTGAACAAGACCGCTTTGCCTTCCATGACCGGCTTCGAGGCAAGCGCCCCCAGATTGCCGAGACCAAGGATCGCGGTGCCGTTGGAGATGACAGCGACGAGATTGCCCTTCGCGGTATAATCATAGGCTTTCGAAGGATCTTCGGCGATCGCGCGGACCGGAACGGCGACGCCCGGCGAATAGGCAAGACTCAGGTCACGCTGAGTCGCCATCGGCTTGGAGGCAATAATCTCGATTTTTCCGGGGCGGCCGTGGGAGTGAAAAAGCAGAGCTTCCCGTTCGGAAAATTCTAGATCATTGTCGTTCTGGTCGGCCAAATTTTGTCTCCGCATATGCTGTGGTCGGCTCGGTTGAACCGATCGGAAGTTCACGTCCCGCTCGGGACCTACTCTTTTTGTCTCTGAGCCGCAATATCAAGTAAAAATCAATAGGATGCGATCGCTGCTCTTTTATGTCCAGCCGCAGTCCGCTATCGCAGGCCCATGGCAATCCAGACTCGGGACAAAGCAGAAAATAGGGCAAAAGACACCGCGCCGAAAGGGGCCAAGGTCACGCCGATGATGGAGCAATATTTCGGGCTGAAGGAAAAGGCCGGCGATTGCCTGCTATTCTACCGGATGGGCGACTTTTTCGAGCTATTTTACGAGGACGCCAAGCTGGCGGCGGCGGCGCTTGATATCGCGCTGACCTCGCGCGGCAAAAATGCCGGAGATTCGATTCCGATGTGCGGCGTACCGGTACATGCGGCGGAAGGCTATCTGGCAAAACTCATTCGCTCCGGCTTCAAGGTGGCGATTGCAGAACAGATAGAAACCCCGGCCGAGGCCAAGGCGCGCGGCGGCTACAAGGCTTTGGTCGCGCGGGACATCATCCGCTATGTGACGGCCGGAACGCTGACCGAAGACAACCTGCTCGACGCGCGCAGTGACAATATGCTGGTCGCGCTCGCCGAGGTGCAAGGCGAGATCGGACTGGCGGCAGCGGACATTTCGACCGGCAATTTTGAACTGACGACGATTTCCGACGATGCGCTCGATGCGGAACTGGCCCGGATCGCGCCATCGGAAATCATCTGTCCGCCATCCTTGCTGCCACGGCTGCGCAAGGCAACCGGATGGGCCAAGGATAATTTCGATAGCGGCCGGGCGGAAAAACGTCTGCGCGAGCATTTCGGAGTGGCGACACTCGACGGCATGGGCGAATTTTCGCGTGCAGAACTGGCCACCGCCGGCGGACTGCTCGCCTATGTCAATCATGTCTCGCAAGGCCATGCCCCCTATCTGCATCCGCCGAAAAGACGGGAAACGCGGGAATTTCTGTCGATTGACGGGCCGACCCGGGCGAGCCTGGAGATTGACCGGACATTGGCCGGCGGACGCGAGGGCAGTCTGCTCCACTCTATCGACCGCACCGTGACACCCGCTGGCGCCCGCTTGCTGGCGCGCGATCTGTCGGCGCCGTTATTTGCGGAGCGGCCGATCAACCGGCGGCTCGGGCTGGTGCAGTGGTTTCATGACGGGTCGGCGATCCGTGACGATGTCCGGACCGAACTCAAGGCGCTGCCCGATATCGGCCGGGCGCTTGGCAGGGTGTCGGCCGGGCGTGGCAGCCCGCGCGATCTCGGGCAGATTCGCGATGGCCTGGCGGGAGCGCGAATATTGCGCGAGCGACTGACCTTGGTGGCCGGTTTGCCGGAATTACTCGACAATATCCTGCCTGCGCTCGACGGCCATGCCGCTTTGGTAGACTTGCTGGAGCGCGCGCTGGTCGAGACGCCGCCCACTGAAATGACCAATGGCGGCTATATCGCGGCGGGCTATGACGCGGCGCTCGACGAATTGCGCAGCGCCGGTTCCGATGGCCGCAAGGCAATCGCCATATTGGAAGCGCGCTATCGCGAGGCGACCGGTATCAACACGCTCAAGATCAAGCATAATGCCGTCCTCGGTTATTTTATCGAGGTGCCCGCCCGCCATGGTGATAGCCTGATGGCTGAAAATTCGGGCTTTACCCATCGCCAGACGCTCGCCGGGGTGGTGCGGTTCAACTCGACCGATCTGCACGAAGAGGCGGTGCGCGTGTCGCAAGCCGGAGCCCATGCTCTCGCCGCTGAAGCCGCGCATTTCGAGGAACTGGTCGACAAGGTGCTCGCCCGCAAACATGCCATTGGCGAAAGCGCTGACGCACTGGCCCGGATCGATGTCTCTGCCGCGCTCGCCGAACGCGCCGCCGAAGGGCAGTGGAGCCGCCCCGAATTTGTCGACGGAAATATACTGGATATCCAGGCCGGTCGTCATCCAGTGGTCGAAGCTGCACTATCGGCCAAGGGCGAGGCCTTTGTCGCCAATGATTGCGCGCTCGCCAATGACGAGCGTCTGTGGCTGGTGTCCGGCCCCAATATGGGCGGTAAATCAACCTTCCTCCGGCAAAATGCGCTGATCGTCATATTGGCGCAAGCTGGCGGTTTCGTTCCGGCAGCGTCCGCGAAGCTCAGCCTTGTCGACCGGCTGTTCAGCCGGGTTGGGGCTTCGGACAATCTCGCACAAGGCCGATCGACCTTCATGGTCGAGATGGTCGAGACCGCCGCAATCCTGTCGCAAGCAACCGAGAAGAGTTTCGTCATTCTCGACGAAGTGGGCAGGGGTACGTCGACCTATGACGGTCTTGCGCTGGCTTGGGCTGTGGTCGAGGCCGTGCACGAGACCAATCGCTGCCGCTGCCTGTTCGCGACCCATTATCACGAGCTGACCCGACTGGCCGACCGGCTCGATGCGCTGTCGCTGCACCATGTGCGTGCGCGGGAGTGGAAGGGCGATCTGGTCCTGCTCCACGAACTGGCCAAAGGCCCTGCCGACCGCAGCTACGGTCTGGCAGTGGCAAAGCTGGCCGGAATCCCCAAGCCGGTCCTGAACCGCGCCAAGACGGTGCTCGACAAGCTGGAAGCCGGCAAGGCGGAAACCGGTGGTCTGGCCGCCGGTCTTGGCGATCTGCCGCTATTTGCCGCCAGCCTTGCAGACGTCGAGGAGAAATCCGATGACCTGCGCAAGGCGCTGGGCGCGATTGACGTCGATGCTTTGTCGCCGCGAGAAGCACTGGACCAGCTTTATGCGCTGAAAGCGCAACTCGAACAGGAATGATATTATGAAAAAGTGGATCGTGATATTGCTGACAGTGGCAATCGTCGGCGGTGCGGCCTTCGTCTATTATGCCCGCAGCGCCAATGCCGAACCGCTGGAAATCGGCGCCACCGCTCCAGATTTCACCACAACCGGCGCGCTGGCGGGCAAGGAATTCCAATTCTCGCTGGCCGACAAGCTGAAAGATGGTCCCGTCGTGCTTTATTTCTTTCCCAAGGCGTTTACGGAGGGCTGCACGATCGAGGCAAATATGTTCGCGGACGCCACGGCGGAGTTCAACGCCGCCGGCGCCACGGTGATCGGCATGTCAGGCGATGATATCGAGGGATTGAAGAAATTCTCCGTCTCCGAATGCCGCGACAAGTTCGCGGTCGCCCGGGCGGATGAGAAAATCATCAATGGCTACCAGGTCCGCATGGCGCCGGGTCTCGCAATGACCAACCGGACCAGCTATGTCATCGACCAGCAAGGCAAAATCATCTTCGTCCACAGCGCGACGAGACCGCAGGGCCATGTTGCCGGCACGCTGGAAAAAGTGAAAGCGCTATCCAAACCTGATTAAATACTTGCATTTGCCGCACGGCTAGACAGAAAGACGCCCATGACCGATCACGCACCCGATCCCGCCATGCTCGCCAAAGCGGAAACGCTCACCGATGCTTTGCCTTATTTGCAACGCTATGCCGGCAAGACCTTTGTCGTAAAATATGGCGGCCACGCGATGGGCGATGCCGCGCTCGCCAGAAATTTTGCCCAGGATATCGTTCTGCTGAAAGCGGTCGGGATCAATCCGGTGGTCGTACACGGCGGCGGGCCGCAAATTGGTGCGATGCTGGCACGGGTCGGCGTGGAGAGCGAATTTGTCGATGGTCTGCGGGTGACGACAAAGGAAACCGCGGAAATTGCAGAAATGGTCCTGTCCGGCGCGATCAACAAGGAACTGGTCAGCTGGATCGGACAGGCTGGCGGCAGCGCTATCGGTATTTCCGGCAAGGACGGCGGTTTCGTCAAGGCAACGAAACTGCGGCGCACCAATCGCGACCCGGACAGCAATATCGAACGGATTATCGATCTTGGCTATGTCGGCGAGCCGAAAAGAGTGGATCGCAGCGTGGTCGACAAGATTTCCGCTGCCGGGATGATCCCGGTCATCGCGCCGATCGGTGTAGGCGACGATGGCGCAACCTATAATATCAACGCCGACACCATGGCAGGCGCTGTGGCCTCGGCCTTGCGCGCGGCGCGGCTGTTTCTGCTGACCGATGTCCCCGGTGTGCTCGACAAACAGGGCGATCTGCTGACCGACCTTGATCCGACTAAGATTCAGGCGCTGGTTGACGAAGGCACGATCTCGGGCGGCATGATTCCCAAGCTCGAGACCTGCGTCAAAGCCGTTCAGGAAGGCGTCGATGCAGCGGTCATATTGGATGGCCGGATACCGCACGCGATGCTGCTCGAAATTTTCACCAGCAAGGGCGCGGGTACCCTGGTACGGGATGATTTCGCTTCGGTTGAATAAGCCGCCTGCTGTCTTATATAGTTGATACAGTAAATTTCTGGCGGAACCGTGACAAATCACTGGCCGCTCTGCCAGATTATCGATAAAGGGTCCGCCATGGCATTCGCAATTCTTCAAATCATCTCCATCCTGCTCAACGTGGCAATAACCGTCATCATCGTGCAAGCGATCATGAGCTGGCTGCTGGCGTTCAATGTCATCAATCTGCAAAATGACATTGCCCGGGCGATCTGGACTACGCTCGACGCGCTGACCGCGCCGATCTACCGCCCGATCCGCAAGATCATGCCGGATTTCGGCGCGATTGACCTGACTCCGATGGTTGTCATTATCGGCATCATCATCCTGCAGGATGCGATCTTGCCACCGCTGGCCCAGGCTCTCCTCGGTTGACCGCAGCGCATATCATTGACGGCAAGGCTTTTGCCGCCGGTCTTCGGGAACGGATCAAGGACGCCGTTCCAGCCTTTGTGAAACAAGCGGGCCGCGCGCCCGGTCTGGCTGTGGTTCTGGTCGGCGAAGATCCTGCCAGCCAGGTCTATGTCGCCTCCAAGCATAAAGCGACGCTGGCTGCGGGCATGGAAAGTTTCGAGCACCGGCTGCCCGCCGATGTCGCGCAGGAAGACCTGATCGCTTTGGTGGAACAGCTGAACGCCGATGAGACCGTAGACGGCATATTGGTGCAATTGCCGCTGCCAAAAGGGCTCGACGAAAAAGCCGTGGTCATGGCGATCGACCCGGACAAGGATGTCGACGGCCTCCACGTGATCAACGCCGGCCGGCTGGCCAATGGCGAAGAAGCGCTGACTCCCTGCACCCCGCTCGGCAGCCTGATGCTGCTGAAAGATACTTTGGGCGATCTGACCGGCCTCGACGCTGTCGTCGTCGGCCGCTCGATTCTGGTCGGCAAGCCGATGGCGCAATTGCTGCTCGGTGAAAATTGCACCGTTACCATGGCGCATAGCCGGACGCGGGATCTTCCCGATGTCGTCCGCCGCGCCGATATTGTTGTCGCAGCCGTTGGCCGCGCCGAAATGGTAAAGGGTGACTGGCTGAAAGACGGCGCCGTCGTGATTGATGTCGGTATCAACCGGCTCGACCCCGAACCGGGCAAGGAAAAGGGCCGTCTGGTCGGCGATGTCGCCACCGCCGAAGCGCTTGATCATGTCCGCGCGATTACGCCGGTACCGGGAGGGGTTGGTCCGATGACCATTGCGGTGCTATTGCGCAATACGCTGGTTGCCGCATCTGCGCGCGCCGGGCTGGAGAAACCGGAGGGTTTGTAATGCGCTTATTTGCAGTAGTCGGAATCGCGCTAATGCTTTCGAGCTGCGCCAGCGGCGGGCGTCTGAACGACCGCGAACGCTATAACCGGGTGATGGGAAAAGCGGTCGCCAATCCCAGCGCCATCGTCAAAGCAGAACTGTCCTTTGCCCGACTGGCTCAGGAAGAGGGGCAATGGTCGGCATTTCGTGAAACCGCCGCCGATGAGGCGATCATGTTCACGCCGGATCTGGTCAACGCGCAGCAGTGGTTGAAGGGCAAGGCCGATCCGGCAGAGGCCGTTACCTGGCAGCCGCATAAAATCTACATGTCCTGCGACGGCAGCATCGGTGTCTCCACCGGTGCCTGGCAAAGCGCTAAGGGCAGCACGGGTCATTTCACCACGATCTGGCATCAGGATGATTTCGGCAATCGCAAGCCGAACAAGGATGTGCAGTGGAAATGGATATTCGATGATGGCGTGCCGCTCGCGACACCGCTGGCGGAACCCGATTATGTCGAGACCGAAGTGGCCTCCTGCAAAGCCAAAACCGCTGCCGCTCTCCCGCCAGCGGGACTGACGGTCCAGGGCAAGGCAGGGGCATCCGCCGATGGCAGCCTGATCTGGAATGCCGCCTTTGTTGCAGACGGCTCGCGCATCGTATCTGTCGATCTGGCGCAAGAGGACGGCAGCTTCAAGCGGGTGCATGAATATAGAATCGACGCACCGACATCATGATCGAGCTTTTCATCTCTGCCTTCATCACCTTCTTTGTGGTAATTGACCCGCCGGGTTGCGCGCCGATCTATGCCAGCCTGACCAGCAGCGCGCCGGAGCGCGATCGTCGGGTCATGGCCATTCGTGCTATATTCGTCGCCGCAATCATTTTGCTGGTGTTTGCCCTGTTCGGCGAACAGATGCTGAGCGCGCTCGGCATCAGCCTCGACAGTTTCCGCATTGCCGGCGGAATCATGCTGTTCCTGATCGCGCTGGAAATGGTGTTCGAGAAACGGACCGAGCGGCGCGAAGATCGGGCCCAGGAGATTATCGAGCAGCCCGAGATCGAGGATGTATCGATCTTCCCGATGGCGATGCCGATGATTGCCGGACCGGGTTCGATTGCTGCGGTCATGCTGCTGACATCGCAACATGATGGAATCGACAATGCGCTGGTCATTCTCGGTGCTCTGGGATCGGTGCTTCTGCTCACCTTGTTCGGACTGCTCGCGGCTGGTCCGTTGATGCGGATATTGGGTAACAAGGTCGAGGCGGTCATTACCCGGGTGCTCGGTGTGCTCCTCGGTGCGCTGGCGGTACAATTCGTGGTCGACGGGCTAAACGCGAGTTTCTGACGACTGCATCGCGCGTCGCGTGACCAGCCTCAAACCGTGGAGCTTCCTGTTACCGCCAATGCGGGACTATCCTGCAAGCATCATCCCGAATGGATCGGCTGGCTTCCCGGTCACCCGCTGATCACTCCGGTCCGTAACAGCAGCTGAAAGGCGCGCTCGGCCAGCACCGGATTGGTGATCAGGCGCCTGAGTAACTGCTCCTGGCTTTCATCCTTGTCGCTGCCATAGGTTGCAACGAGCTGGTCCCATGATTTTCGCGAGTCCTCGATCCGGCCATTTTTGGCATAGACCATGGCCATGGTGATATCATAATAGGGCCCGACACCGGTGCTGGACGGAACAATTTTTTCCGCGAATTCCAGCGCCTGCTTGTCCTTGCCTTCCGCCAGCAGAGTCAGCACCAGCGCGGTCTCCGCGACCAGCGAACCGCGAGGGTCCAGAGCGATCGCACGCCTCAGATATTGGGTTCCAGCCGGATCGCCACAGCCGAATAGAAAAGCGCCGGCCTGTGCCTGAATGGTTGCTTCATAGGGGTCCAGTGCCGCGGCTTTCTCGGCGAATTCTTTGCCCCGACTACAATTGCCGTTGAAAAAACTGGACCTGGCGAGTGCGAAATTCGCCGACGCGTTCTCTCTGCCACGAACCATCGCACGGCGCGCATATTCCAAGCCCTCCTCGGGATTGGGCTCTCTGCCGGTTGCCTCTCTCCGCAAAAAGGAAATGAACGAGGCGGCCGCGAGAATCTGGCTGTCAAAAGGGTCGGCAACCAGTGATTTTTCGATGCATGACTCGACGACCGGCAAAAGGTCGGGATCGCGATTGGCACGGTAGCTCTCGAACCGCAGGATACAGGGGTAGCCGATCATTGCATTGTCCGGCAGCCGTTTACGCTGGTCGGTAGCTACCAGTCCGTAAATGCTGGTGACCCGGCTGGATATTGGGCCGAGTTTTTCGGGATAGTCGGCCGGTGAATCCGGCATCGCAATTGTTGCCGACCAGATTGTTTCATTCTGGATCAGCGACGTCAGCAGAAATTTGATTTCCGGACCGCTCGGACCAGCGACTATCTTGCTTTCAAACAGATAGGCATTTTGTCCTGTTACCGAGGCGATGTCCGGTTCGCCCGCCGCCGCTAGCCGCACTTGCGATGAGCGGGCAAAGGCATCTTCAAAAAACTGTTGTATCTCGGCGGACATGTCGCTGCCTGTGGCCCCGGATTCCATCCGTGAGGCTGCAATGTAAATTTTCGGGGGCAGGGTCTCCTGACCGGAAGTCATTGCGATTCCGGAATCAACCGGGCCGGAAGAGGGCACAAACCAGATCAGGCCTATCGCTGTGATCAGCAGGACGGCGGACAGCCCGAGCATTGTCAGCCGGTTGTTAAACCACCGGTCGCGAACAGGCTCGGCAGGTGACGCGGCATCAGGGTCAATGTCATCCGGTCCGGCAATATGCTGCCCGTCTCCCGGATCACCGTCATCCGTCGCAATCTCGACAGCATAATGGCCGATCGGGATATGCAAGCGTGTCGCGCTGTGGTGCGCGTTATAATAGGCGCCTAGCATCTTGCGCAGCCGGCCCACTTGTACGCGGGGATAGCTATCGGCCTGGACGTCAAAATCCTCGGTGCGCCCGAGGCCGTCCACGGCAACCTGATAGGCCTTGGGCGGGTTGCCCGGATTGGAAATCGCCTCCTCAACCAGATAGCTCAACAGTTGCGACATGACTGGCGAGCGGATGAAATCTGGTGATTGCAGCAGTGTGTGCGTTTCCGCGCGGAGCAGCTTCGCCCGTCTTTCGTCCGAAATTGGTGAGGCCATTATTCCGGTCTCCCTTTAATTGCGACGTTACCAGAAAGTGCTGAATGCTGCACCGGTATATTATTCACTGGAACGACACCCAGTCGCGCAGACTGATCCAGCCTTCGCTGCCGACAATGATATGATCGTGAACCGCCAGCCCGAGTTCTTTCGCCGCCTTGAGCAGCCTGCGGGTCGCTTCGATATCGCCCTCGCTCGGATCCGGATCGCCCGACGGGTGATTATGGGCAAGGATCAGGGCTGCTGCGTCCACGGCGAGCGCACGTTTCAATATTTCGCGGGGATAAATCGGAGCTTCGGAAATCGTGCCTCTGCTGACGACCTCATCGCAGATAAGCCGGTTTTTGCTATCCAGAAACAATACCCTCACTTCCTCGACCGGCAAGCGCGCCATCGCAACGATAAGATATTCGATCACGTCATCGGCCTTGGACAGGCAAATGCGGTCCAGCATTTTGTCTTTGGAAGACACGAGCATCGCCTCCCGCACTAGCGAAAGGATGGCCTGGGCGGGATTGCTTTTGGCTGGCCGGGAATCAGAATATAATACCGCCCCGATAGAGCCGAATTCGGCTATCAGGGCCGAGGCGACAGCGGAGGCATTGTCTATTTTTGCAACGGTGAAAAGTCGCTCCAGGATTTGTCGACCCCGAACCGCCGAAGACGTTGTTGATGACGGTATGTGCCGACAGTCAAAACAATCAGCATCGGATAGGCCCAGATTGCCGCCACCGCTCCATAAGCCTGTGGCAGCAGTTCCGGAATGACCATTATCGGAAGGTGTGTGAGCACCTGTATCGATTGCATAGCGCATAACCATATTGTCCAAAACCTCTCAGCATTTAAGGCGAGATAGAAAAAGCTGGCCAACATTGCCGTGTCGACGAGAAAGATACTCACTTCGACATGAGAAAACCGTTCAGAAACAGGGGCGGCGACCGCGATCGTTAAAAAGAAACCCACCATCACGATGATGACAGCAAACCGCTCGGGCCGACCGCCCCATATCAATCCGTAGCTGCAACACAATATCAGCAGCATTTGAAACAATTGAATTCTGACCATGTCCTACTCGACCAAAGAATGTTGGTACGGTCAAGCTCCGCTTGGCTTAAGCGTTCGGGACAGCGCGAGGATAGGCAGCAACATCCTGATCCGACTGACCGGATGGTGGGGGAGGGCATTCCAGTCCATCGCCCCAGCTGACGGTGCGCAAACCGGCATCTTGCTGGTCTTCGGCCAGATGTGCATGCGCTTCGACGACTTCGCGATAAGAGCGTGCGGTCTGGGCGGCAGCGGCAATCAGCTTCTCGGAAGCATCAATGCCCGCGGTCAGGGAAAAACGTGTTCCCGGTGCGAGGCGGGCAGCGGCCATGCTGCTCATCAATTCGCCCATCTGAACCATGGTCAAGTTGAGGGATTTTTCGACCTCATGGATTTTTGTGGCAATGGGGCGGGCGGCTTCAATACGTTGGTTCAACATGTAACTCTCCGGACGCCGGGGGACACCGGCGCTTACTAGTGACAAAACATGCAGAGATTAATTCGGGCCTAGCAACCTGCTCACAACCATTGCGGCGAGACAGACGAAGGCAAATGCAAAGGCAAGTTTTACCGACAAGTCGGCGATAGCCCAGATTCGCGCTCCCTTGCTTAGATCGTTACCCGTTTCTCCCTGCTTGCGGAACGGCACCGAAAGTAGCGAGCTGGAGAAGGTGGAATATGACTGATAAGCCGATTGCACTTCCCTGACTCTGTCCGGTGACGCTGCCTGTTGTCCAGGCAGGGGGTAAATTGCGCCGGATTGCGGCTTTTTCGCAATCCCAATATTCTTGGGTACAAAAAATTTGGGTGCAAAACCTTCGTGATCCGCCAACATCCGGGCTGCGGCCTTGCTGCTTGTCACTTGCAGCTTTTGCCGCGCCGACCGCAACCTTTCGTTGATCACGTTAGGGGTCACGTCGATCTCCTGGGCCGCAGTTTTCGCATCATGGCCGAGCAAAAGAAGATGGAGAGCCTCTTTCTCTTTCTGGTTCAGGTTATCGCAAAAGTCTGTGGTCATTTTTTAATCTTATGTCAGGGGCGATCATTTGGCAAAAGAGAATGGTCAGCCTGATGGCTAACTATCCGATCTTATTGGGTAACAAATATAATCCATTCGGTTAACACGGGGTAAAATTGCATGTTACCGCTACAAAGCGTAAACGATATTGCATAATTTATCGTTACCTTTGCCGGTTCCCCGCCGGTTCGACGCGGGTAACATTAACTTGTTACACCCGTAAGACGGGTGACACGGGTTGAAACTCATGAATATCCACAGATCGGTCCATATCCATCATTGTTCGGCAAGATGCCCATGGCGATGGTTTGTTTGGAACGGCGGTACGAAGATTCTGGTTTCCGGAATCCCGGTCTGCTTCTCGCCAAATGACTGTCGTTTGCAGCGAACGGAATATTCTGGTCAATATTCCCTCGCTGCGATGGGCTTTCTGGCCAGTTTGGAGGAAGTTATTGCACCCGCTAGACTTCTTTTGGACATTCAGATCCGGGTTGATCCATCGCCTCCCATGATCGGGTCAACCCGGAGATGATTTTTTGGCCCGGATGGAACGAACAGAGTTGATTGGCTTTAGTAGTTTAGTGTTGTGTAAAGAATGTAGGCGTTATGATTAAAATTCAAAAGAAGGCCCTGAGCCAGAGAGAAAAAGAACTGTTTCTTGGCAATCTTGTGACGTGGGGTTCCCTTGTCTCTGCGGTTATCTTGGCGATTGCTTTCGCACCGCTCAGCGCAGCGGAAAGCGATCATAACGCTTCGACTTACAATGAAGTAGCTACGCCACTCGTTATGCAAAGCAAGCAGGGCTGACGATCACCTGGTTTGTGCGACGCACCAAAAGTCTAGCCGCAAATTGACCAGCCGGCTGGTCCTTCGTTATCGATTATTTAGACAATCCAACGTCAAAACCGCTTCATTATCGCCGATTCTATAATCTGCGCGCTTCTTCGATCAGCATCACCGGAATGCCGTCGCGTATCGGATAGGCTACGCCAGCGGCCTCGCTGACCAGCTCCCCGGCTTCGACATCATGGACAAGCGTCGCCCGGGTCATCGGGCAGACCAGTATCTTTAGAAGTTCGGGATCAACGCCCCGATTTTCGTCGCTCGCCGCCCTATCCTTCCCGGGCCGATCGCTCATTGCCCGATCGCTCATTGCAATGTGACCCGGTCATCGTCGCCATCCTGTCGCCCGAAAAACTGTAGCAGCTGGATGATCAGTTCTGCACGGTTGGCGAGGCCGTCGACTTCCAGCAATGCCTGCTTCGACGCAGCATCAAAAGGCGCGATCTGCGCGATGCCGTTGACGAAGGCCATGTCATCGAGTCGTCCGATACTGTCCCAGTCAACCTGGTAGCCCTGCAGCTCCGCAAATTTCCGTGATTCGATTTCCAGCGCGGCGCGTTCGGCGCTGGCCAGGACTTCGTCCAGTTCCTGATCGGCTTCGATCTCGGCCCGTACCTGCCGGAATGCCGTAGATGCATCGATTTCCTCGACAATCCGGAACCGAGCCACGCCTTCCAGCACCACGTTGAAGCGTCCGTCGTCAAGCGCCTCGATATCGATGATCTTGCCGAGGCAGCCGATATCGAACAGGGCGGGGTGCTTGCCCTCTTCCTTGGGCTGGATCATGCCGATCTGCCGGTCGCGCGCCATCGCGTCGTTGATCAGGGCGCGGTAGCGTTCCTCGAATATATGCAGCGGCAAGTGCATGCCGGGAAAAAGCAACGCTCCGGCCAGCGGGAAAATAGATAGCCTTTTGGTTTCGCTCATCCGAACAGCACGGCGCTGAGCTTGCGGCGGGTGGCTGAGACCCATTCGTCCTCGAGGCCGACCATTTCGAACAGCGACAGCAATTTCTGTCTTGCCGCTCCGTCGTTCCAGTCCTTGTCCGCAGCGATAATCGTCAGCAGATGTTCAGCGGCAGCGTCATGGTCGCCCATGGCGATTAGCGCGCTGGCCAGATCGAATCGCGCCTGATGGTCCTTGCCATTTGCCGCGACAGCCGCCTTCAATGCTTCCAGCGCGCCGGCATCCGGTTTGTCCTTGGCCAGCTGCAGGGTTGTCTGCGCCCGTTCGATCGCTGGGTCACTGCGCAGCTCCTCCGGCAATCCGGCGAGCGCGGCTTCCGCCTGCTCTATATGATCAGCCGCAACCAGTGCGCGAATCAGTCCGCCGACCGCTTCGACATTGTCGGGTGCCATATCGGCGATCTGCGCGAAAATCCCGGCAGCACGCTCGGCATCGCCTTCGCCCAGCACTTCTTCACCCATGGCGAGAAGCGGCGCCACATCCTGCTCGGGTTCTGCTCCGCCGCCAACCGGCAGCTGCTCGAGCAGCTGGTCCAACGCGCCGGTCAGCTGGCTTTCGCTGCGCGCGCTGGTCAGGTCGGCCACCGGCTTGCCCTGGAAAATCGCATAGACGGTCGGAATCGACTGCACCTGAAACTGTGCGGCGATAAATTTATTCTCGTCGACGTTGATCTTGGCCAGCACCACGCCCTTGTCGGCGTAAGCGGCGGCGACTTTCTCCAGCATTGGCGTCAAAGCCTTGCACGGCCCGCACCATTCTGCCCAGAAATCGAGAATCACCAGCTTGTCCATGCTCGGTGTCACGACCTCGCGCTGGAAGACTTCTACTGCTTTCTGTTCTTCGACTGTCAGTCCTGCTGTTGCCACATCATGCTCCTGTTATAGCGCGGGCCCAATGCCCGGACTCGCGCCCAAATCGTTTAACTTGTGCGCTTTATGTGGGGAGCAGCGCGCCAATGCCAAGGATATTTTTGCATTTGTAGTGAACTAGGGTGTGATTGGGGCTTGCGGGGTATAAAAACCCATGCTAACCGCGCGCCTCAACTGCTGCTGACCAAGTGATTACCCAAGTGTCGCAGCAACGCCGAGCGGGCGTAGCTCAGGGGTAGAGCACAACCTTGCCAAGGTTGGGGTCGAGAGTTCGAATCTCTTCGCCCGCTCCAGTTTTTCTGATAAAAGCAAACATGCGGCGCATGTTTGTCCGAAAAACTCCCGACCGCAAGCGAGGGTGGATCACCCAAATATCCCTCAGCACTATTACGCCGCGAGTTTCCCTTTCCAGGCAGCCGTCACCCCGGCGCATGTTTGCCCGAAAAACTCCCGACCGCAAGCGAGGGTGGATCACCCAAATATCCCCCAGCACTATCACCCTGTAAGTTTCCCTTTCCGGACAACGGCCACGCCGGTGGATTGTCATCAGAAAAACTCCCGCAGCGCCAGCGAGGGTGGCTTGCCCCGATTTCCTGCCGCACATGACGCTGAAGATATACCGGCGGACAGCGCCGATTTCGAACACACTGATCGTCCGTGCTGACCTTCAGTCACGAGACAGGATGCGCTGCTTGGAGACCTGTATTGGCTGATGTCGCTTCCCGTTGCCGGCGGCATCGGCGATTGCCCAATTCATTTTGGCCGAAAGTATCAAGTCGTCGGGGTTGCGATATAAGTTATACGATGTATTCTTCAAGTTGGGTCGTCTTAAATGTATTAACAATGCAATAATCCTAGAAGGAGGATGATCTAATGGCCAAAATAAGGAAAAAATCAGCGCCCAAAGCATCTACGCGCAGGCAAGTATATTTCAGCGAACCCAAGGAACTGAAGCAGCTGGACAATCCAAAAACCAAATTAAGCTTTGATTTGGGTGATTTGGAACTGTCGGAAGATCAGCTTGGACAGGTCCGCAATGAAGTGGTCCGCTCGGCAATGGCCGCAGCGGCAAAGCTGCTGGGTGCCGACAATATCGGTATTGCAAGTGACGATTTTTCCACTTTCTCTACCTTTTCGACCTTCTCTACATTTTCATCAGCTGCCTGAGCAGCGAGGTAGCGGGCCAGTTGGCTCGCTACCTGCATTGAACCAAGAGTATCCGACTTGTAGAAGGGGAAGCTCCTATGGCCGTGCCGTTTTCGACCTTCGTCGTAAAGATCGCCAGCCGCTGCAATCTTAATTGCGACTATTGTTACATGTATAATTTGCAAGATGACACCTACCGCAATCAACCGGCGGTGATGCGAGACGACGTGGCACATCTGTGCGCGGAGCGAATCTGCGAACATGCGCAAAATAGCAGTCTTAAGGCTGTGCATTTTATCATGCATGGCGGCGAGCCCCTGCTCGCCGGCAAGAAGCGATTGCGCCGGATTGTCGAGATCGTCAGGAGCAAATTGGATGCCGCTGACATTGCCTGCCGATTCAGCATTCAGTCCAATGGAACATTGATCGATGATGAGTGGATTGAACTGCTTGTCGAGCTGGATGTGCGTATTGGTCTCAGTGTGGACGGACCGCGCGCGATCCACGACAAGCACAGGCTCGATCACAAGGGCAACGGTTCCTATGATCGCGTGATCGATGCAATTGATCGTTTGCATGACCATCCCAACGGGGCAGACGTTTTTTCCAACGTCCTGGCGGTCGTCGACACCGATATAGATCCGAAGTTGATGCATGAGTTCTGGGACGAGATCGGTGTGATAGGCTTTGATCTTTCCTTGCCCCATGCGAACCATGTCCATCCGCCGCCGCGCCCGATCGAAGAATATCGGGACTGGTTGATCGCCTTTTTCGACGGCTGGTTTGACAGGAACAATTCCGAGAGACACGTCCGCTATTTCGAAAATATGATCCGTATGATGTTTGGATATCCGGTCAGCACCGACAATATCGGCGGCAAACCCGTGGATGTTCTTGTCATCGAAACGGACGGAAGTCTCGAGCCGACCGATGCTTTTAAATGTTGCTTTGACGGCGTTACCAAATTGGGAGCCAATCTCGCGGAGACGAGTCTGGACGATCTGTCCGGCAACCCGATGATTGCAGCCTTTCAGGAAGGCGCGAACGGGCTTTGCGAAACCTGTCAGAAATGCTCTGCGCGAGATATTTGTGGTGGAGGCTATATGCCGCACCGATATGGAGCGGACGGCAGTTTCCTGCACCCCAGCATCTACTGCGAGGCCTTGTTGCCGTTAATCGAACATATTCACAGCAAGGTCGAGCAGACTTTGCCGGACGAGTTGAAGGAGCTGGTCGCGTGACAGAAAATTTGGTTTTACATGCTGGTCCGCCCAGTCACGAACATCGGCAGGCAATCGTAGATAAGGTGATAGGACATACACAAAATCAGATCGAGGCGGTTTGCCGGCACTATGTCGAGGAACATGTGCAATATGGCCTCTCGATAGAGGAAGCGCAGGCGCTTTTGCGATTTGCATTTCTGATGCGCTCGTCAAATGACAGCAGCGCGCGGGCGCTTTTGATGCATCCCACCACCCAATATTGGCTGGCAGCCATGCGCAGAGCCAGCGGCGATGTCGATATAGCCCAGCGCCGTCCATTTGCCCGCCACGTTTCATCACTGGCCCTGCAAGTTGAACTGGCCAATGAAGGTCAGGGTGACTGGGACGTTGACCTTGATCAGGAAGGCGGCCTGAGGATTCCGATTTTTGCGCGGCATATCGAGTTTGGACCGGAACGCGCTGGTCAGACAGTCCGGGTAAGCTGCCTCGCCGGGTTTCTGCGCTGCTCTTTTGCTGACGGTATGACAATCGAGTTGCCCAACGAGGACCTGCTCGGTGATGTTCAAGCCCCCGAACCGGCGCTTGAGACGGACGGCTTCTGGATAAACTGCTACCAACGGCTGGCCGACGACCGCGTCCAGTTGCAGCGTCGGGATGAATGGTTGCGACCGCACTGGACTGGCACGAACGAGAGGCAGACGGGCACGATATTCTTCGGTGCGAGTGAAGAACAATATCCCGCCGATCATCCGGTTGAACCCTATAAGATAGCGACACAGAATATTAAAAGCTCCTCCCGTGAAATTGCCGAAGATGTCTTCACTTTCACGCCGGTGATGGTTCCGAGAACAACCGGGAAGAACCAGAGGATCGGATTTACTGTGCTTTCACGGCAGGGTGCGATGTTTCTGGATCCGGATGAACCGAAGATAATGGCAGAGAATATCATTCACGAAAACGCGCATGTAAAACTTCGATATATGCAGCTTGTCGATCCCATTCTCGAAAATTTCTATGACGATGACAAGCAGAGATTCCCTGTGCCCTGGCGTCCCGATCCAAGGCCTTTGCCCGGTATTCTGGAGGGCGCCTATGTATTCTCCAATGTGCTGGAACATCGCCGGAAGTCGGGAATAAAGGCCGACGTCAAAGATGATCTGGAACGCGACGTTGCCCAGGCTATCGACCTTCTGGCCGAACATGGAAAGTTCACCGAGGCAGGGCGAAGCTTTCTGAATGAGCTTGCATGCTGGAAATGAAGCGGTAGCAGCCGCCGGCCTGCATGATTATCGAGGCATTGGAGCCTGGACATGCGTCCTTATTGGCGCTCCCGCCGCTCCAAAATTTCCGTCACCAGTTCCAGGTCATCCGGCTTGTCCACATCGATCGCCGCTTCCGCTATCGGCAATATTATCGGCTCGGCCCGCAGCGACATGCGGGCGCCTGCCTGTGCCATCGCATCTTTAAAGCCGATCGTCCGGCTGAGCGCCCGGAGCAGCAGCCAGGGACCGAAATGGGCGAAGATTTTCCAGCCTTTCTTGCGGTCTTTCTCGACCGCCGACCAGAAGGCCACCGCCGGTTTCGCAGCGGCATTGTGCAGGGCGAAGAGATTGGCGCCGCTATAGGCGCCGCCGCGAAATTTCAGCCAGGTGCGCCGCGCGTCGGGGTAAGCGGCGAGCATGGTCTGGCGCTCGACCACGCCGACCGCAACATCCTGTCCGCTGTGTGCTTGAAAGAATCGGTCCAGTATCTCTCCGGTCAGCAGCGCATTGTCGGCGGTGGTCACCAGCACCGGCCATGGCGCGATATCGCTGCCGATGATGTCGTGGATGCTGGTGGCGATGCCGTCGTTGGATTCGACAAAGGCGAAGCCGTCATGTTCTGCCAGATCAGGGCTGAGTCCCGCCTTCAGGTCTTCGGGCGACTGGGCCATCACGACCATCCTGCCGATATAAGGCGACGCAATCAGCGCGCGCGCAACCCGTTCGAGCATGGTCTGTCCGTTGATAGGGATCAGCGCCTTATATTGGACGTTGCAATAAGCGGCCATCGGATCGCCCTCGGGCCGCTGGCCAGCCAGGATGATCGCCGTCCACAGCGGTTTCTGGTCGGAGGGAAAATCACCAGCGGACATATTGGAATCACTAACGGGGGTCACGGGCGTCCTTATGGTTTGCAATCGCTTCCGGCAAAACCGGTTTCGCTGGCAATATGTAGACGCAGCGAGGCAATTTGCAAAGCAGGCCTTGGGACGAGCCCTTTACCGGCGGACCGGACCGGGACCCGGTAGACTTTCGCGCAAAATCTGTCCAAGGACGGGCAACGGCGGATTTGGTTCGCCGGTGCCTTGGAAGAAGATGAGGTCGGACATCCGATGGAAGACATATGAGTTCCGCATCATCTATTGATCCCCAGCGCATCGGCTTTCTGTTCAATCATGACGAATTGCATCAGGTCGCCCATATCGCGCCGATCATCTCCGCGCTGCAGCGACAGGCGCCAACCGCGCGCGTCGAAGTCATCACCTCCAGCGAACGGCAGGCCGAGGCGGTGCGGCAGTTTCTCGATCCCGCCTTGCCGACCCCCGCTTTTTGGTCGATCCGCCCGAATCGCTGGAGTCGGCTGGCCGAGAATATGCTGGGCAAGATGGTCCCGCTCAACCGGCTGAGCAGCCTCAAGCGAAGCACCGACCTGTTCCGCCATTTCGACGCGCTGGTCGTGCCGGAGACCACGACAACCTTTCTCAAGAAAAACCATCCATCGGACCGGCCAAAGCTGATCTTCTTTCCCCATGGTGCGGGTGATCGCTCGATCGGCTTCTCGCCGGAAATAAGCCTGTTCGACTATGTGCTGCTGCCCGGCGAGAAGACCCGCGACCGGATGCTGGAGGCCGGGGTGATCCGCCCGGACAATCACTGCATCGTCGGCTATCCCAAATTCGAAGCTTATGTCAGCCGTCCACCAGTGAAGCTGTTCGACAATGACAAACCGACTGTTCTCTACAACCCGCATTTCGATCCGTTGCTGTCGTCATGGTTCCGCTTCGGCGAACAGATTCTCGACCATTTCGCCGACCAGACTGCCTATAATCTGATCTTTGCGCCGCATGTCATGCTGTTCCAGCGCAAGCTATTGGCGTCGGTCGAGCACCGCTTGCTGAAGTTCCGCCAGCGCATCGATCCGCGCTACGCCGCGCTCGACCATATCCATATCGACACCGGCAGCACGCGCAGCGTCGACATGACCTATACTAGTGCCGCCGATATCTATCTCGGTGATGTCAGCAGCCAGATTTACGAATTTATTCAGAAACCACGCCCGGCGATATTTCTAAATTCCCACGATGCCAAGTGGCAGGGCAATGCCAATTATGAACATTGGAATTTCGGACCGGTGCTGGATGATATAGCCGATCTGGGTCCGACGTTGGAGGCCGTCTCGCCGCTTTCGGACCCGTTTCGAGCGGCACAGACGCGCGCCTTCGCTCATTCTTTCGATATGGATAGCCGGGAATCGCCGTCGCAGCGCGCCGCATTGGCGATAGCTGAATTTCTCGCCCTGCCGTAACGCGGCGAGCCGGACTCTATATAGCGGACGGTTCGATCGTCAGAAAGTCCCTGATCTCGACCGAATTCGGCCCCAGAGTGATCGGGTTCTGCACGCCGGGCAGGACACAGATATCGAACAATTCGGTAATCGCGCCCTCGAAGCGCAGCCATTGCGCGAGCTTGCCGGTCGACTGCGACACGATCTGGATACCGCACCAGGCCGTGCTGTCTTTTTCCTTCAGCAGGCCATCCAGCGCCAACCCCTCGAAATGGCCCTTGCGGGGTTTGGACAGGGTGACAAAGGCATGATCATTGTGGAAGGCCAGACCGCGCAAAAATCCGGGAAAAAACACCAGCGGCACGAAGCGGCGATCAGCCGGATCCAGCCAGCCGAGTTCGCCGGTCCCCGAATTGAGCAGCCACAGCCGATCATCATGGAAGCGCGGACTGTGCGGCATCGACAGACCTTCGGCGAGGATCGCATTGCTCTCTACATCGATGATCAGCCCGCCATCGTCCCGGCGATCCCGCCAGCCATTGGCGACGTTCGAGCGAGCGGCGGCGCTAACATATTTCGGCTTGCCGTCGACCATTGCCAGACCGTTAAGATGGCAGCGGTCCTCTGCCACAATCTCGCTGATAAATTCGGGTTTCCAGACCGGCTTGAAACTATGCGTCAGGCTCGGCTCGCACAGGCAGTTGAAGCGGGTGTTGACGAAGACGATCTTGCCATTGTCCTGAATACCGATTTCGTGGATGTCGACATTGCCGGTGGTCTGCAGATTGCGCGGCACATAGACCTTGTCATGCACCTGATTGGCCGTCTGGCCGGGCCCCAGAACATTTTCCATGCGGACAATCTGGGTCAGCGTGCCGAGATAGATGCGGCTGGCATCGCCGGTCACACCCATCGCCTGCGGATAGACCGCTTCGTGCATCGCCAGCTTCCCGTCCGAACCATGGCCGATCAGATAGAGTCGCCCGGTCTGGTAGGATGTAAAGCCGATGGAAATATCATTGGTTTTCAGGAAAGACGACAGCCCGGGCGAGAAGCTGATATCGATTTTTCCGGCTTCTGCAGCAGCGGTCGGCGCGACATCGGTCGGGACATTTCTGTTTTCGGGTGCGATAGTTTCGACGCCATCCGCGCCCGGCTTGTCGTTGCTCACAATATCGCTCCCGCGCCGCTATCGGCTTCGATCAGCGATCTTTCCATAAAAGCTCGGTGGCGCAAAGGCTTAAATATGGATGCCCGCCGGATGCGCCGCCCGGAGATCAGCCTCGCGGGCCGTCAGAAATCGACCGCTATGCCCTTATGCTCCCAGTCGCCATAGCGGGTCGGGCCTTTGTCAGTGGCGATTTCCCCGGCCTTTTCGAGCGGGTCGGGTTCGGGCACGGGCTTGTTCGGAGAAAGATGCGCAGGCGCCTTCACATGGGCGGGTCTCTCGCCGGGTTTTCTATCGCTATCGGTCATATTTTCGCCTGTCCGCCAAATTGAATCGCTCCGCCTCAAACCCTATATTGAGGTCAGAACGAACATATTCAAGCGAGTAGAGACGATGAAATTCATGAAGACAACCATGTTGCTGGCAGCGTTGACCGCGCTGTTCATGGTATTGGGCTACTCGCTGGGCGGTAGCGGCGGCGCGGTCATCGCCCTGCTGGTTGCGGCGGGCATGAACCTGTTCACCTACTGGAACGCCGATAAAATCGTGCTGAAAATGCACAATGCGGTAGAGATAGATGCCAAAAGCCACCCCGAATTCTACAATATGGTCAAAAATCTGTCGAAACGCGCACAATTGCCGATGCCGAAAGTCTATATCGTCGACCAGGCCCAGCCCAACGCCTTTGCCACCGGACGCGACCCCGAACATTCGGCCGTTGCGGCAACCACCGGCTTGCTTAAAATGCTCAGTCATGACGAGATCGAAGGCGTCATGGCGCACGAACTCGGCCATGTGAAAAACCGTGATACCCTGATCATGACGATGGTCGCGACAATCGCCGGTGCGGTGTCGATGCTGGCTAATTTCGGCCTGTTCTTCCGCGACCGCAACGCCGGGCTCGCTGGCCTGATGGCGGTATTGATCGCGCCCTTTGCCGCGATGATCGTGCAAATGGCGATCAGCCGCACCCGCGAATTCGGAGCGGATGCCGCAGCCGCTCAGATTAGCGGCAAGCCCCTGTCACTGGCCTCTGCGCTAGCCAAGATTTCGGGCGAAGCAGCCCGTATCCCGAACCCGGTGGCGGAGCGCAATCCGGCTGCGTCTCAATTATATATTGTACCGGGAGGGGTGCGCCAGATGTTCTCCACCCATCCCGCGACCGAAGACCGGATCGCCGCCTTGCAGGCAATGGCGCGTGACGGTAGCTCCGGCGTTTGGGCCGGTGAATTGGGTAGCAGGCGCAAGCCGAGCGCGCTCGATCCCACGCGATAGGGTTGCGGGATTATCGTCTGACGGCTTATCCGATTTCGTCCGAAACTAGCGTAGACTGGCTCAAATCGCGAAGGAAGGCGCATTGGTTCGAAGCGGCGGCGTTGCTTCATTTGCTTCGGACGAGCTTTCGGGGTCATCGTCTCTCGCTAAATGCGCATCGGTCGCGGGTTGCAGAAATATCAGACTCAGGAAATAGCCGATGATCGCGCTGGCTCCATAGCCGACAATCGGCGTTGGATAGGCACCCATGGCTGCGGCGGCGATCAACGTCGCCCAGCACGATGCAAACACATAATGTATGATGCTGCGCTCGGCCTTTGGTGTGAATAATATCGGGCAGACCAGCAAAATGCAGCCGGCCCAGAGCAACAGCCCGACCCAAAGGCCAATATCAAACGCGCTCCACAATATATGATCTACAAAGGGCACCGCTGGCAGGCGGTCCGGCAGCAACAGCGTGGTCGCGAATGTCATCGCGCAGAGTACCGCCGCGCTCGCAGTCAGCCTATTTGGCCGCATCATGCCGACTATGGCGACCGCCACAAACAGCATCGCTGCCATCGCCCGGTCGGGCTGCGCTGCCATCGCGAAGGCTGCGACTATAATCGCCACTGTGGTTCGAAAATTCTGAATTCTGGCAAAACAGACTGCAATCAGCGGCAACAATATCAGGCTGGTCTGGATGAAAAACGGCCCGATCAACAGCCACCGTCTGGCATCCTCGATGGTGTATCCGAAAATCGCGGTGCCAAGCAGAATGAACGCGCCGATCAAGGCGATCGCAGTCACCACCGAATCTGTGGTCCGGCCCGAGAGCCTCGGGGAAAGGGCCAGCAAAATGCCGATAACAATAGCGCCGCCATTGACCAGTATCTTGCTCAGCGGAGCACCGGAGGCAAGCAGATAGGTTAAACCAATCAAGCCCGCCGCTACACCCGCAACGAATGTCAAAATCACGAATCTGTCTTTCACGATGCTGCTCCCTGTTTTTGCGGTTAGACTGTCTGGTTCGAGACGAAATCGGCAGCAGGCAATCAGACAGCCCAAGGCAAACGCCATCCGATCTCTGCCACTTTCGATCACCGACATTTCCGCCGCCATCGCCTGCGCCCATTTTTTGCGATGATCAGGCGCTAACCAGAGGATCAACTGTTCGAGCGCGCGCCGCATCATATCGGCTTCGCCCGCAACTGTTGGCCGGAGACGTCATGCTTTTCGACGAGCAGGCCCTTCGCCACAACGCGTCCGGCCTCGGTGAGGCTGTAAATATGGCGGGGAGGGCGGCCCTCCACGCTTGGCTCCTGCCATTGAGAGGACAGCATTGCCTGGTCCTCCAGTCTCGCCAGCATCGGATATAATGTGCCCGGCTTGATCCCGGTGATCTGCATGATGTCGTAACCATGCAGGCTCTCGGGCGCATTGAACAGGGCAATCAATGCCTGTCTCGTCGCTTTCGATGGTGCCCTCGGTTTTCGCATCATTACTATATCGATATATATCGACTTAATGTCAATCGGGTTTTTGTTGCGGGTCCCGGCAATGTGCCGCTTCGATTTGGCTGCCAGCATCCCCAGCCGAGCAAACACAGAAAAGGCCGGATCAAGTCCAGCCCGCTTCATTTGCTCATCAAGGCACGGCAGAGATCAATCTCCGCCGTGCCTGCTATTTTACTTGAATCAGATTACTCGGCAGCAGCGAGCATTTCGTCATAGGCAGCGCAAGCTTCGGCAGCGCCAAAGCTTCCGTCAGCAGCGCCTTGCTGCATCTTCTCTTGAACTTCCTGCATCTTGCTGGCCATTTCCTGCATCGCTTCCGGATCGCTGGCCAGAGCCTGCATCTTCGTGGCGAGTTCCTGAGCCTTGGCCATCATGGTTTCCTGAGTGCATGCTTCGGAGGTTGCAACTTCAGTGGCTTCTTCCGGTGCGGCAGTTTCCGACGTCTCGTTGCTGGTACCGCATGCACTGAGCGCAAAGGCGCTCGCAAAAACTGCCAAGGTTGCAATCGAATTTTTCATAGTTGTTTCCTGTTTTTTCATTGAATGCCGCCTTTGCTGGCAATGCGCCATGGTCCGGCAGCGGACGTAGTATTTTTCACTGATTGTGGATCAGCAAAATCCCGGATTGATCCATCAATGGTCCTTGCCGACAGCTTCCTCGCGTTACAAACAATGCCATATTCAAAACCATCCACCATATGTCTCACGCCGGATGGCCCACTATTTGCGATCCCAGAGAGTGGGGTCGCGGGAAAAAACGGTGATGAACAGAGCAGTAGTGATAGGTGAGATAGTCATCGTCGAAGGACCTGGGATTAATCCAGACTTGGACATAGCGTGCTCCTCGAGCGCACGAGTGATGTAAGTCACAATAGCACGAGCAAGCTGGTCTATGGGGCGCAATGACGGATCGAAGCAATTTCCCGACCGGCAACGCTGACAGCTAGCCACCCCATCCGCAATTTTTAATTTTCGTCCCAATCGCACTCCATCCAAAAGCTTGATCGAAACGCGGGAAGGTCTATGCGGTGCGGCAGCGCAAGCCATCCGGTTTGCGCATGTCCCGGCTTTACGGGGCAAGTCAGTGCGGAACAGAACAATGAACGAACCCAATAACAAAGTCCCCGGCCTCGCCACGCGCCAGTCCGCTATTCGTCTGCTGGACGCCGTTTGCCGGCGCGGCGAGACGCTGGATCAGGCGATGCCCGCCGCTACGGGCAAATTGTCCAACCCTTCGGACAAGGCGCTGGCGCATAATATTGCCGCCAATGTATTGCGCTGGATGAGCGCGCTTGATGCGATGATCGACAGCGCGACCCGCAACCGGCTGGCCGACGATGCCAAGGCGCGGATGGCGCTGCGCATCGCGCTGGCGCAGGTGCTGATCCTGGACACGCCGCAACATGCCGCGATTTCTACCGCGCTGCCGCTGGTCCATGGCGGACCGCGCCGGCTGGTGCACGGTGTATTCTCGACTGTTATGCGCGGTGTCGAATCGGGCGAACTGAAACTGCCCGAATATCCTGAAATTCCCGGCGAAACGCTGGATCGCTGGACCAATAACTGGGGCGAGGATGTCGCCAATGCCGCCAGCCAGGCTTGGGCCACGCCCGCACCGCTTGACCTCAGTTTCCAGTCCGATGATGTCGGCACGCTGGAAGGCGACAAGCTCGCGCCGAAACATCTCAGGATGCTTCCAAATCTTCCAGTCACCGGGCTGGACGGCTTTGATGAAGGCCAGTTCTGGGTACAGGATCTGGCCGCCTCGATTCCCGCACGATTGTTCGGCGAAGGCAAGGGCCGGACCATATATGATCTCTGCGCCGCCCCCGGCGGCAAGACCATGCAGCTGGCCAGTGCCGGCTGGAAAACCGTCTCTGTCGACAATAGCGCTAAAAGAATGGAGCGGTTTCAGGACAATCTGAAGCGCACCAATTTGCAGGCCGAAGAAATAATCGTCGACCTGATGCAGTGGGAACCGGCGGAAGCCGCCGATGCCGTGTTGCTTGACGCGCCGTGCAGCGCCACTGGTATCTACCGGCGACATCCGGATGTGCTGCATTGTATCGGCTCTCGCCAGATCGAAGACCGCGCAGAAGTGCAGCGCGCCTTGCTCGACCGCACAGCCGCCTGGGTGAAGCCCGGCGGGACCCTGGTCTATGCCGTTTGCTCGCTCGAACCCGAAGAAGGCGAGGAGCAGATCGAAGCCTTTCTCGAGCGCCATGACCAGTTCGCCATCGATCCGGTTGGTGATGACGAGCTGCCGACCGGGATAGCGCCGACCGAATCCGGCTGCGTCCGGACGTTGCCGGATACGCTAACCGAAAAGGGCAATGTCGACGGATTTTTCATCGCGCGGCTGGTTCGCAAAAGCTGATCTTCTACATATTGTGAACCTGTCCCCAATCTGTCCACAAGGGACTGTGGTTCCTGCCAGAATAGCGTCTTGCTTGCCCCGTATAAAAATCCTACTGCCGGGCATAGTTTAAGGAAGTGCCATGTCCGACAGCATCCGTATCGCCCCTTCTATCCTTTCTGCCGATTTCGCCCGGTTGGGCGAAGAGGTGCAGGCCATCGACAAGGCCGGCTGCGACTGGATCCATGTCGATGTAATGGACGGCCATTTTGTCCCCAATATCACGATTGGCCCAGCAGTGGTCAAAGCGCTGCGGCCGCATAGCGCCAAGCCGTTCGACGTTCATCTTATGATCTCTCCGGTCGATCAGTTTCTCGAAGCTTTTGCCGAGGCAGGCGCGGATATCATCTCCTTCCATCCGGAAGCAGGCCCGCATCCGCATCGCACCGTCCAGACCATCCAGTCGCTCGGTAAGCAGGCCGGGCTAGTGCTCAACCCGGCGACTCCGCTCGATATTCTCGATTATCTGATCGACGATCTCGATCTAATTCTGGTGATGAGCGTCAACCCGGGTTTTGGCGGGCAGAGCTTCATCGACAGCCAGCTGCGCAAGATCGAGGCGATCCGCAAGCGCATCACCGCCACCGGCAAGGATATCCGGCTGGAAGTCGATGGCGGTATCGATCTCAAAACCGCACCGCAGGCAATTGCCGCCGGCGCTGACACATTGGTTGCCGGCACCGCAACCTTCCGCGGCGGACCGGATCAATATGCTGCCAATATCCGCGGTCTGAGGGGTGAATGACCACCGGCAGATCTGACCGGCTGGATCTGGGCGATGGCGACCCGGACCAGCCAGACACATATGACGAAAATGACGATATAGGCGAAGGCCGCAGCCTGACTTTGCGCCACGATCGCGACCGCGGCCAGTCGCTCGCCCAGCAAGCGACAATGCTCTACTACCGGATGACCTGGCGGATGCCGATGCACCGGCTTCGTCTGTCGGGAAAATTGCCCTTGCGGCTTCTGGCGGTACCGGTTGACCCGGTCGATGGCGACCGGGTGCAGGGCATGGCGGTGCGCGCCGGTTTTTTCCTGTTCCGCGGTCTGAAGAAAAAACACGACAATATCGATTTTGCCGAGCTCAAGCTGCCGCCGCAATTTGAAGATTATGTCCACCGCTTCCAGTGGTTGCGCGATCTCGATACGGCGGCTTCCCGCGATCAGGCGGTGCCGGTGGCGGAAAAGCTGATGAACCAGTGGCTTGATGCCAATGGCGACACCATCCGTCAGCCGGCCTGGCGTCCCGACAATTGTGGCTGGCGATTGCTGATCTGGGCCAGCCATGCGCCGCTCATCCTGTCCTCGCGCGATCTGATCTACCGTTCGAAACTGCTCAACAATATCGCCCGGACCGCCCGCCATCTCGACCGCACCGCAGACAAAGCGAACAGCAGCCTCGGCCGGCTGGTGGCTTGGAGCGGTGTAGTCGCGGCTTCCCTGCTGCTGCCCGAGGGACGCGTCCGCCAGATTGTCGGCGAAGCCGGTCTGGAAAAAGCGATGGGCGAGTTTTTCTTTGCCGACGGTGGGTCTGTCTCGCGCTCGCCGCTCAACCAGATCGACGCGGTGATCCTGCTGTCGATGCTGAAACAGGTCTATATCGCACGCAAGGAAGATGCACCGGTCTTTTTGGAGGAAGCGCTGAACAAGGCGGTGCCGCCGCTCACCGCGCTGACCCATTTTGACGGCACGATGGGCAACTGGCAGGGCAGCGGGGCCACATCGGCGGAACAGATCGCGCAAGTGGTGGAGGCCAGCGGAGTTCGGGCCAGACCGCTGCGGCAGGCGCATGAATGGGGCTATCAGCGGGTTTCTTCCGGCCGTTCGGTGATGGTTCTCGACGCCGCGCCGCCGCCGATAGCGCGCATGGCGGTCGCCGGTTGCGCCTCGACACTGGCTTTTGAATTCTCCAACGGGGATTGCCGGATCATCAGCAATTGCGGCGGCGCGGGGCTGGTCGGCGCGACCATCCCGGCGGCGCTGGCGCGAGGCCTGCGGACCACCGCCGCGCACAGCACCTTGTGCATCGCCGACAGCAACAGCACTTCTATTCTCCCCGACGGCAAGCTCGGTCGCGGGGTCAGCGAAGTCGAACTGTTCCGCCGCGACGTCGAAAATGCGACCCGGCTCGAGGCCAGTCATGATGGCTATGCCAAGCGCTTTGGTCTGGTCCACAAGCGGTTGTTGCTGCTGCGCTCGGACGGGCTGGAGCTGCGCGGCGAGGATATGCTGATTCCGGATGGCAAGAAGCGCCGGCGGCGCAAGAATGATATCGAATATGCGCTGCGCTTCCATCTCGGGCCTGATATAGAAAGCGACCTGATCTCGGAAGGCAAGGGCGTCCTGTTGCGTCTGAAGGACGGAAATTTGTGGCAATTCCGCTCGACAAGCGGACAAATCAAACTGGAAGAAAGTGTCTGGGTCGACGGCATGGGTATAGGCCATGACGTCATGCAGATGGTGATTTCCGGCGCAGTGGGCAAGGGCGGTGGCGCCACCGGCTGGCTGCTCAAACATATGGGGTAATGATGACAGAGAATATCAAAATCAAACGCGCGCTTTTGTCGGTTTCGGACAAGAGCGGACTGGCCGATCTCGGCAAGCAGCTGTCGGCGATGGGCGTCGCGCTGATCTCGACCGGCGGAACCGCCAAGGCCCTGCGCGAAGCCGGCCTCGAGGTCGCGGACATCAGCGATGTGACCAACTTCCCCGAAATGATGGACGGGCGGGTCAAGACGCTGCACCCCAAGGTCCACGGCGGCCTGCTTGCCCGGCGCGATGATGCCGGTCATGTCGCTTCGATGGAAGAACATGATATTGCCGGGATTGATCTGGTGATCGTGAATCTCTACCCCTTCGCCCAGACCGTCGCCAAGGGCGCGGAACGCGACGAGATTATCGAGAATATCGATATCGGCGGACCCTCCATGGTGCGCAGCGCGGCAAAGAATCACGATTTCGTCACCATCGTCACCGACCCGTCCGACTATGCAACATTGCTGGCCGAGTTGCAGCAGAATGACGGTGGCACATCAATAGCCTTTCGCAAGAATATGGCCGCAAAGGCCTTCGCCGCCACCGCCAGCTATGACAGCATGATCGCCCAGTGGTTCGGCTTCTCCGACCAGGGCAAGATGTTCCCCGATGTGCTGCCGATCACGATGAGCCGTCCGGTCGAATTGCGCTATGGCGAGAATCCGCATCAGAGCGCCGCGCTCTATCTGCCCGACGGCCCGTCCGCGAGCGGCATTGCGCAGGCCGAGCAGTTGCAGGGCAAGGCGCTCAGCTATAATAATTACAACGACGCCGACGCTGCGCTCGAGCTGGTCAGCGAATTCCGCGACGGCCCGCCGACCGTGGTCATCGTCAAGCATGCCAATCCTTGCGGCGTCGCCAGCGCGGACAATATCCTCGACGCCTATAAAGCGGCTCTGGCCTGCGACAGCGTCTCGGCATTCGGCGGCATAATCGCGGTCAACCGCCCGCTTGACGGCGCGGCGGCGGAAGCGATGACCGGCATCTTCACCGAAGTCGTCTGCGCGCCGAGCGCGAATGACGAGGCCAAGGAAATCTTCGCCAAGAAGAAAAACCTGCGCCTTCTACTGACCGGTGAACTGCCCGATCCGGCGCGCACCGGCATGGGCTTCAAATCCATTGCCGGCGGCTTCCTGTTACAATCACGCGACAATGGCCAGATCGCCCAGGCTAAGCTGAAATGCGTCACCAAACGCCAGCCGAGCGAGCAGGAAATGGCCGATTGCCTGTTCGCCTGGACAGTCGCGAAACATGTCAAATCCAACGCCATTGTCTATGCCAAGGGCGGCGCGACCGCAGGTGTCGGCGCAGGCCAGATGAACCGGCTTGAATCGGCGCGGATCGCGGCGTGGAAAGCCAAGGATGCGGCGGAGAAAGCCGGCTGGAGCGAGGCCCGTACCATCGGGTCGGCAGTGGCCTCAGACGCCTTCTTCCCCTTCGCCGACGGCCTGCTAGCCGCGGTCGAGGCGGGCGCCACCGCAGTGATCCAGCCCGGCGGATCAATCCGTGATGACGAAGTGATCGCAGCAGCGGATGAAGCGGGACTCGCGATGCTGTTTACCGGCATGCGCCATTTCCGGCATTAGGAACTTGTGCCCCTGCGAAGGCAGGGGCCCATCTCCTGAACTACAGTCTTTATACGGGCGCTTTTGGCAGCGCGCTGTCGGCTCAAGCGCATGCACACTTCAACCAGACCGCGCGAACGGGATTTTACGAGATGGACTCCTGCCTGCGCAGGAGCACAAGCATCACTCCGGAACGATAATGGCAAAAAACAAATCATTCCCGCCCCGTGAAGAGCTGTTCTCGCTGATCATTGGTGGTGAACTGACCGTGAAAGTGACTCCCAATGCGGGGGACAACAGCATCAGCCTGCCGGACGGAAAGGGACCTGCCGGCATATTGTCGATCCGTGTCACCGCTACTCCGGAGAATGGAAAAGCCAATGCGGCGGTTTTGAAACTGCTGGCCAAGGCGCTCGGGTTGCCCAAAACATCGCTGGAAATCGTGCGCGGCGGTAACGCGAGAACCAAGGTCATCGCTATTCCGGATTGAGCATTGCCTATGCCGTGCGGGAGAGGGTTGCACTTCCTTCAACTATGCAGATGCTCCCCTGTGCAGGCAGGGGCCCATCTCCTGAACGAACGTCTGCACATTGGGATAGCTAGAATAGAGCGCTGCTGGCTCAAGCGCTGGCGCACCTCAACCATAGGCTATGATCTGGGTTTTTCGAGATGGATCCCTGCTTTCGCAGGGGGAGAATCACTCCGGCGTTGCGGCTTGTGCGTTCTGTCCGTCACCTTCGGGTGCGGCGATGATGTCGCGGGTTACGCTGCCCTTGTCGACGGTGAAGGTTTCCGGATCGCCGACCGAGGAGCGAATTCCGGCATCGGAGTCACCGGCCATGCCAACGACTGCGGTTTCGGTGACGCTGCGCGCTTGCGGACCGCCGAACAGGGCTTCCAGCGTCTGCTGCTGTAAACCGCCGGATTGCGGGCGAGGCTGGCCGGGCTGTGGCGGGGTTAGCGTGAAATCGGGCGGGATCACCAGCGGAGGCTGGCGCGAAACGGCGAATTCATCGGGCCGTTCGCGGTCAAACAGCCCACTGGAGCCGCAGGCGGTCAAGCTGGCCAGCGAAACAAGGCTGATGGCGACGGTGGATTTACGCATGATATTATCCCTCAAAAATCTCTTACGGAGCCTGATAGCGCGCTCCTGACACAGGTCAACTTTCGTCAAGCTGAACATCGTCTTTTGTATCGTCCTTCTTTTCGCGGATTAGCAGCGCCCGCGCAAGCAGGATAACCACACCGATGCTGATACAGGCATCGGCGAGGTTGAAAATCAGGAACGGCCGGAAATCGCCGAAGTGGAGATCGGCAAAGTCGGCAACATAGCCGAGCCGCGCGCGATCGACGATATTGCCCATCGCCCCGCCGAGCACCATGCCGAGCGCGATAATGTCCCACTTGGCTTTTTCGCGGTTCATCCAGATGAAAACGGCAACGCCGATCAGACCGGTCAGCGTGACCAGCGCCCATCGCTGAAAATCGGTCGAAGCGGTGAGAAATCCCATCGAAACCCCGTAATTTTCCGCCCAGGTCAGGTTGAAAAACGGCACCAGCTCGATCTGGCCGCGGACCGGCAGCTGCAGCAATTGCATCACGACAAATTTGCTTGCCTGGTCGAGGAAGAAGATCAGGAAAGCGATGATCAGGCCGATGCGGCGGTAGTTTTTGATCTGGTTGGTCATATCAAATTCCATCCCGAGCAGCGCAATGGTGAGAGATGGAGTCGTCATCCTGAACTGGTTTCAGGATCCCTCTCGACAGAGCGCCAAGCCTGGTGGGGTCCTGAAACGAGTTCAGGATGACGATTTTCTGGTTCCGGCTGACGAATGGAGAGCGGTTCACGCCACCACCTCTGCACAACGATCACAAAGCGCCCCATCCTCTTCCACTTCGGGAAGCAAACGCCAGCAGCGTCCGCATTTGTGGTTGCCGGTCTTGGTAACAGCGATTTCCGCGCCATCGGTGACCTTCGCGACAATCGCCAGCTCGGCAAATTCTTCCGTGCTGATCGGCAAACCGGTCATCGGATAGACAACTTCGGCCTCAAGGCTCGAGCGGATGGTCTTCTCCCGCCGCAACGGCTCGATGGCTACGGTGACTTTTTCACGCGCGTCGCGAATAGCCTGCCATTTGCCAGCGAGATCAGCGTCGGTCCAACCGGCATCAACCTCGGGCCACTCTTTCAAATGGATCGAGTCATTCTCATCCGGGAACCGGCTCTGCCAGATTTCTTCCGCGGTAAACACCAGCACCGGCGCGATATAGCGGGTGAGGGCGTGAAACAATATGTCCATCACCGTCCGGTAGGCCATGCGCTTCGGATCATCCGGCGCGTCACAATAGAGGCAATCCTTGCGGATATCGAAGAAGAAGGCGCTCAGGTCTTCTTGAGCAAAGGCGTTCAATGTCCGCATATAGGGACCGAAAGCAAAGTCGTTGACGTGCTGTTTCAGCTCCGCATCAACCTCGGCCAGCCGGTGCAGGATATAGCGTTCCAGTTCCGGCATATCGGCCACCGCCACGCGCTCGGCGTCGGTAAAGTCGCCAAGACCGCCGAGCATATAGCGGAAGGTGTTGCGCAGCTTCCGGTAGCTGTCCGAAACCCCTTTCAGGATTTCATCGCCGATCCGGTGATCCTCGGTATAATCGACACTCGCCGCCCACAGCCGCAATATATCCGCGCCCTGCACATCGATGATCTTCTTCGGATCGAGCGTGTTGCCGAGCGATTTCGACATTTTCTTGCCGGTCTTGTCGAGCGTCATCCCGTGGGTCAGCACGGCTTTATAAGGCGCGTGACCGCGTGTGCCGCAGCTTTCGAGCAGGCTCGACTGGAACCAGCCGCGATGCTGGTCGCTGCCTTCCAGATAGAGGTCCGCCGGGCTGCGCTGCTCCGGCCATTTGCCGCTTTCCAGCACAAAGGCGTGGGTGCAGCCGCTGTCGAACCAGACGTCGAGAATATCGGTGATCACTTCATAATCATCGAGCGCATAGGCGTTGCCGAGAAATTCCTGATGGTCGGCGTTGAACCAGGCATCGGCTCCGCCGGTCTTGAACGCCGCGATGATCCGAGCATTGACCGCCGGATCGTTGAGATATTCGCCACTCTTGCGGTCAACATAAAGCGCAATCGGCACGCCCCATGCGCGCTGGCGCGACAGCACCCAGTCGGGGCGGCCCTCGACCATCGATTCCAGACGGCGACGTCCGCGTTCGGGTACGAAGCGGACTTTGTCCCGGATTTCATGCAGGGCGGTTTCGCGAAGGGTCTGCCCGCCGGCGGCTTCCATCTCACTATCCATCGGCACAAACCATTGCGGCGTGCAGCGATAGATGATCTTCGCCTTCGAGCGCCAGCTGTGCGGATAGCTATGGGTAAAATCAGCGCTGGCGGAGAGCAGGGCGCCGGCTTCGCGCAGGTCCGAGCAGATCGGGCCTTCCGGGCCGTTGAATTTCTTGTTGATCACCCCGCCGGCGCGCTCGTCGCCGCGTGGCAGCCATTCCCAGTCGTCGCGATAGACGCCGTCGGCATCGACCGCGAATACCGGATTGATGCCATTGGCCTTGCACAGATCAAAATCATCCTCGCCATGGTCGGGCGACATATGGACCAGGCCGGTACCCGCATCGGTGGTGACGAAATGCGACCCATCGAGGAACGGGCGCGGCTTGGTGTAGAATTCGCTGTCCGGAAATTTGTCGGCCATCGGGTGTTTGGCTGTAGCTCCGGCTAGTTGGGAGCCTTTGCCGCGCCATCCAATATGGGTTCCGGCAGGATCATAGAATTCAAGTCCAGCGCCGGAGTGGCGACCTGTCCCTTGGTTCGTCCGATCAAGAAATTCGAGCAGCAAAGGCTCGGCGATCAACAATTTTCGAACATCGGCCGTCGGCATAACTTGCCCAGAGGATAGGAATTCTGCGGATCCAATCGGATCAGTCCACAAAACATACTCAATATCGGACCCATAAGCCAAAGCTTGATTAACCGGAATCGTCCACGGCGTGGTCGTCCAGATCACCGCATGCGCGCCAACCAGTTCGGGCGCATTCGGCGCATCCACAATCTCGAACGCCACATCGATCTGCGTCGAGACAATATCCTCATATTCCACCTCGGCTTCGGCCAGCGCGGTTTTCTCGACCGGCGACCACATCACCGGCTTGGCGCCGCGATAGAGCTGGCCGGCCTCGGCAAATTTCAGCAATTCGGTGACAATCGCCGCTTCGGCGTCATAGTCCATCGTCAGATAGGGCTTGTCCCATTCCGCCAATACACCGAGCCGCTTGAATTCCTCGCGCTGCACATTGACCCAATTGTCGGCATAGGTGCGGCACTCGGCACGGAATTCGCTGGCCGGAACCTCGTCCTTGTTCCGCTTTTTCTTGCGATATTGTTCCTCGATCTTCCATTCGATCGGCAGGCCGTGGCAATCCCAGCCGGGCACATAAGGCGCGTCCTTGCCGAGCAGGCTCTGCGAGCGGACGACCAGATCCTTCAGCGTCTTGTTGAGACTGTGGCCGATATGGATATTGCCATTGGCATAAGGCGGGCCATCGTGAAGGATGAATTTCTCGCGACCGGCGCGGGCTTCGCGCAGTTTCTCGTAGAGACCAATCTTCTGCCAGCGCTCCAATATTGCCGGTTCCTTTTGCGCAAGGCCGGCTTTCATCGGGAAATCGGTTTTCGGCAGGAAAACCGTGTCTTTATAATCTGCTTTGGGATCGGTCATGATCGCGGGGATTAGGGGACGCAAGGCGCGGGTGCAAGCGAGATTTGTGCGCGTGCAACAACCGTCCGTCCTGAGCCTGTCGCGCCGAAGGGCGAGCGAAGGTTAATGACCGTTGTCGGGGCGAGAGGTGGTTCGACAAGCTCACCACGAACGGCAGACAAGGGCAGGGCTGACGGCAGGCATGCTCACTACGAACCGCTCAACTCAACCCAGCAACTCTCTCGCCTTGTCGCAATCCTTTTCCATCTGCACCTTCAGCGCATCGAGATCATCGAACTTCTCTTCCCCGCGCAGGAAATGGTGCAGTTCGACCTCGATCATCTGACCATAGAGATCTTCGCTGAAATCAAAGAAAAAAGGCTCGAGCAATTCCTTCGGCGGATCGAAGCTCGGGCGAATGCCCAGATTGGCCGCGCCATTAAGCACCCGGCCATCGGGCAGGCGGCCCTTCACGGCATAAATCCCGTATTTCGGCCGCAGATATTCGCCGATATCGATATTCGCGGTGGGATAGCCGAGAATCCGGCCATTCTTGTCGCCGTGGATGACCTCGCCGCAGATCGCAAAAGGGCGGGTGAGCAGCCGATTGGCTTCTTCGCATTGCCCCTCTTTCAGCGCAGCACGAATGCGGCTGGAGGAGATCACATCATCGCTGTCGCTGATCGGGCTGACCGCTTCGCTTTTCAGTCCATGCGTTGCGCCGACTTCGCGCAATATGTCGATATTGCCCTTGGCGCCCTTGCCGAAAGTGAAATCCGCTCCCGTGACAACGCCCGCTGCGCCGAAGCGATCGACCAGCAATTTGGTGATAAAGTCCTCTGCCGTGGTTGCTGCCAGTCCGGCATCAAATTCGAAAACCAGCATCGCGCTCGCGCCCGCATCGGCAAACAGCCGCTGACGCTGGTCAAGCGACGTCAGCCGGAAAGGCGCGACATCGGGTTTGAAAAAGCGCACCGGATGTGGATCAAATGTCGCGATAATCGCCGGACGACCTTCGTCCCGCGCCCAGCTCAGCGCCTTGCCGGCGACGGCCTGATGGCCGAAATGGAATCCGTCAAAATTGCCCAGCGCAATAATCGCCCCGCGCAGGTCACCTTCGATCCGGTCATGTCCGTTCAGTCTGATCATCGAATCGCTATTGCGGGATTTTGCATTTCATTCAACAAGTTCGTCATGCCCGCGTCGGCTGGCATCTAACCCGCATCGGGAGTGCGGGCGCCGCTATCGGCTTTCGCTGGAGCGACGCTTTGCGATAAAGGCACCAGCCCGGCTTTAATAACCCGCAGTGCATTGAGCCCCATCACCGCGCGGATTTCCGCTTCGCTGAATCCCGCGTCCATCAACGCCTGGGTGATCTGGACAACGCCGCTGGTGTCAAAACGCGTGGTCACTGCGCCATCGAAATCGCTGCCCAGCGCGACATAGTCTATCCCGACCAGATCGCGGACATGCTTGACCGCTTTCGCCACGGTCGCGGGATCGGTGTCGCACATCGCGCCGTCCCAATAGCCAAGACCAATGACCCCGCCGGTCGCCGCGACGCCCTTGATCTCGGCGTCGGTCAGGTTGCGATTGACGCCGCACACCGCCTGCACGCCACCATGGCTTGAGACCACCGGCCGCTTCGCCATTTTCAATATGTCGGCGACGCTCGCATGGCTCGAATGGGCGATATCGACGATCATCCCCATCGATTCCATGTCGCGAACGATGGTCCGGCCGAAATCGGTCAGCCCGCCCTTTTCAATACCATGCATCGACCCGGCCAGTTCATTGTCGAAAAAATGCACCAGTCCCGCCATCCGCATACCCGAAGCATAGAGCTTCTTCAAATTGCCGCGCTCGCCTTCCAGCGTCTGCAGACCTTCGGCCGAGAAAAGGACGCCAATGGACCGCTCTGGCGTTGCGCGTGCGGCTGCCAGTTTGTCGAGATCGTCTGTCGTGCTGACCGACATCATGGCGCCAGCCGACTTTTCGACGGCCCGATCCAGCTTCTGTGAATGATAAAGTTGCCGTTCAAGCAGCGAGAACCAGGTCCGCACCGGCTGCAGCTGAGCGATCGCGAGCAAGGTAATAATGTCGGTATCGGCGCTGTTGCTGTCGTAATTCTGACCCTTGGGGGTCTTGGTTACACTGGAGAAAATCTGCAGCCCGACATTGCCCGCCTGCAGCCGTTCGAGATCGATATGACCGCGATCCACGCTGTCGGTAATCTTGCGCTTCCACAGCAATGTGTCGCCGTGCAGGTCGACGATCATCAGGCTGTCATGCAGTTTCTGTGCTTCGGCGCTAATCTCCGGCAGCGGCTTGCCGTCGACCATATTGGTCTGTTTTTCGAACTCCGCCGGCGCAAAAATCAGGAAGGCGGCGAGTAAAACCCCGCCAAACCCGAGCAACGCCAGCAGGAACTTCTTCATCCAATTTTCCTTTTAAGGGTGACAAAACTGTAGCCGGGCTTGCCATTTACCGCTTCATGATCCTCGCGGGTGATTTCTTCCCACACGGTTTCGTCAAAGGCGGGCATTTTGATATCACCCTTCGGATTGCTATGCACTTCGGTCAGTTCGATCCGGTCGGCCTTGTCGAGAAAGGCATTGTAAATCTCTGCGCCGCCGATCACCACGATATGTGGAGCGTTGGCCATTTTCAGAGCGTTTTCGACGCTGCTTGCAACATCCGCACCATCGCCTTCCCAATCCTTGTCGCGGGTCAGCACGATATGGCGCCGTCCCGGTAACATGCCGGGCAGGCTGTCAAATGTCTTGCGGCCCATGATCATCGGCTTGCCCATGGTCATGCGCTTGAACCGGCGCTGATCCTCGGGCAGGCGCCACGGTATGGTGTCGCCGTCGCCGATCACGCCATTGTCGGCGCGGGCGATAAAGAGAATGATTTCAGGATGGTTCATGCGCGACGCCTAGCGCAGTTCCGGCAGACTGCAAATTAGAAATATAATTTGGTGACATGGCCCATTTTGCGGCCAGGCCGGCTCTCGCCCTTGCCGTAGAGATGGAGGTGGTTGGCGCCATCGGATAGCAGGTCCTGCCAGTCGTCCGCCTGCGCTCCGATCAAATTGTGCATCTCGACTTTTTTAGCGGCCAGTCCGGTGTCGCCCAGCGGCAATCCGCAAATCGCCCTTATGTGATTTTCGAACTGGCTGGTGACTGCACCCTCAATGGTCCAGTGACCGCTATTGTGCACGCGCGGTGCCATTTCGTTGAACACCGGTCCGTCCTTGGTGGCGAAAAATTCGCAGGTCAGCACGCCGACATAATCCATCGCTTCGGCCATTTTTGCCGCCAGCGCGCGGGCATCGTCCTGCTGTCCCAGTATCTCGGCAGGAGCAGGCGCGGTCGAGACCGACAATATGCCGTCTTCATGCACATTATGCGGCGTGTCCCAGAAGCGGATCTCGCCATCCTGAGCCCGGACCAATATCACAGAAAATTCATAATCGAACGTGACAAACCCCTCGGCAACACAGGGCTGACGCGCCACGGTTTCCCAATGCTGGTCAAGATCATCGCCCGGCATGATCCGCGACTGGCCCTTGCCGTCATAGCCCATGCGGATGGTTTTGAGGATTGCGGGAGCACCGATCTCGGCAATTGCCCTGTCGAGCGCGGCGCGATCAGTGACTTCGGCAAAGGGGGCAGTGGTGCCGCCATGGTCGCGAGCGAAATTCTTCTCGGCGACGCGGTTCTGCGCTATGTTCAGCGCAGCTATCGGAGGATGGAGTGGTGCGCAGGCTTCGATCTGGTGCAGCGGATCGACCGGCACATTCTCAAATTCAAAGGTGATGACGTCGCAGCTCTCGGCGAAGCGGGTTAGCGAAGCGATATCGTCATCTTCGGCGCAGGTAAATTCCGCCGAGACTTCACTCGCAACGCTATTGCTGTTGGGCGCATAGATATGACAGCGATAGCCGAGCTGTGCCGCTGCCACGCTCAGCATCCGGCCGAGCTGGCCGCCGCCCAATATGCCAATGGTTGAACCGGGGGGGAGTGTTTTCATAAGAGCTGTTATTCCGGCTTTTCGGCGACGGCGTCGGTCTGTGCCGCGCGCCATGCGTCAAGCCGTTCGGCCAGTGCCGGATCGTTATTGGCCAGTATAGCTGCCGCCAGCAGCGCCGCATTTTTTGCTCCGGCGTCACCAATGGCCAAGGTGCCGACCGGAATGCCCGCGGGCATCTGCGCGATCGACAGCAGGCTGTCCATACCGCTCAATGCCTTCGACTGAATCGGTACGCCGAGCACAGGCACCCGGGTCATCGAAGCGACCATGCCGGGCAGATGCGCCGCGCCGCCAGCGCCAGCAATAATCACCTTCAGTCCGCGTTCGGCTGCCGATGTCGCATAGTCATAGAGACGGCCGGGCGTGCGGTGTGCCGACACGATTTTCTGTTCATGGGGCACATGCAACTGATCCAGAATGTCGCTCGCAAGCTTCATCGTGGCCCAGTCGGACTGGCTGCCCATTATAATTCCAACCGGAGGAGGTGCTTCGACCATTTTTGACCCTGACAAATGCTACGGAAGCAATGCGGTTTAGTCATGAAATCGCACGGAAGCAATGACACATATGGCGGTTTTAAATTTTCGTGACGACAAATTCATCTTCGGCGGATCGCTTCGATTACGGACGGGGCTCGCCTGGCCCAAGCTGCAGGGCGTTGGCCCGCGCCGACCGAATAATCCTGTTGTACTTTGAAATAGATACAAATATATTTGCTCGCGGAGTTTAGGAATAATAATAAAAATGCAAAAACATCGCGCAAGCAATGATCAACATTGCGCTAACTGCCTTATCCTAGAGCAGGAAATAGTTGTACTGAGAGAGGGTCTCGCTGAAATGAAGCTGCACGCATATAATGATGTGCTTACGGGACTTTCAAACCGTCGCCTTTTTGTTGAAAGCCTCGAGGATCGCGTTGCGCGATGTCGGCGATATGGTGACAATTGTGCCGTGCTTTTTCTGGACGTCGACAAATTGAAGGCGATCAATGACGAGCATGGCCATGCGGCCGGAGATGCTTTGCTGGTTCGCTTGGCGGAAATATTGAAAAGCCATACCCGGACAACAGATGTGGTCGCGCGGATCGGCGGCGATGAATTTGGCCTGTTGCTCGACAATTTAAACGGCGATCAGGTGGCGGACAAAATCGACTTTCTCCTCCAGCAACTGGCCAAAGAAAATATCACCCATGAAGGCAAGAAACTGCCCCTCGGTGCCTCGATAGGCTATTGTTTCGTCGGCCCCAAGGATACGACTGACAGTCTGATGTCCCGCGCCGATGCCGCCATGTACCGCGCCAAAGGCAAGCCGGAGTACGGGCCGGAATAAGCTCCGGAACTATCTCCCCGTCAGACTATCACCCAAGCAAGCCTAGCGCTCGGAAAGATAATAGCGCTCGATCTCGTTCAGATCGTCGTCCAGCTCATAGACAATGGGTTGGCCGGTCGGGATCTCGAGGCTGGTAATCTCGTCATCCGGAATCTTGGAGAGATGCTTGACCAGTGCCCGCAGACTATTGCCATGCGCCGAGATCAGGACTTTTTTGCCATTTTGCAATTCCGGTGCGATCCGGCTCTTCCAGTAAGGCAGCACTCGCGCGATCGTGTCTTTCAAACTTTCTGTCGACGGAACTTCGATACCTTTGTAGCGCGGATCGTTGGACATTTGATACGGGCTGTCCGACGCCATTGGCGGGGGTGGCGTATCAAAACTGCGCCGCCAGATATGGACCTGCTCGTCGCCGTGCTTCTCGCGCGTTTCCTGCTTGTTGAGACCGGTGAGTCCGCCATAATGGCGCTCGTTCAGGCGATAGTTTTTCTCCACTGGAAGCCAGAGGCGGCCCATTTCTTCGAGCGCGAGGTTGAGCGTCTTGATCGCCCGTGTCTGCACACTTGTAAAGCAGACATTCGGGTCAATGCCCCGTTCTTTCATCAGCTGCCCGGCGGCCTTGGCTTCTTCTATGCCCTTCTCGGTAACATCGACATCCCACCAGCCGGTGAAACGATTCTCGAGATTCCATTGCGACTGGCCATGACGAAGCAGGATGAGTTGGGGCATTGATTGTCCTTAAAATTATGTTCCCTCTCCCCTAGCGGCGATGACATAGGCCGCCAAGAGTGATTCCAGATGAAAATGCTACGCCAGTCGTTCCGCAGGAGCAAGCAAGGCCGGGCCGAGCGTCTATGGGCCATCAAGCGTCCATCGGAATCCCCAGACTCCCACGACCCTGATGCGACATCACTGGTGCGGTTGTGCCGCGGTCTCTGCCTGGTCGGACGCGCACCGGCGCCCGATTGATTGTCGATCGTAAAGATATGGCAAGGAAATAACCGTAAGGGAGGGGCAAGCGATCCCCTTTTCAATGAAATCAGACAATAACGACCGTGCGTCGAACTGGAGAATATTAGTGAACGAAGTCAATAAATTGCTCGTGGCTGCACTTTGCGCCACCGCGCTGACGACACCTGCCTTCGCGCAGGATGAGGCGCAGGAAGCAGAAGCCTTCGACGACAATGTCATCATCGTGACGGCCACCCGCCGCGCGCAGGATGTGCAGGACATTCCCCTGGCCGTTACCGCGATCAGCCCGGTCGAGCTCGATCGCCAGGGCGTTGTCAACGTTGGTCAGATTACCAATATATCCTCCAGTTTCTCGGTATCCAATGCCCAGCTGGCCTCCGGTTCGGTGGTGCTGCGGATTCGTGGCGTCGGCACGACTTCCAATAATATCGGTTTTGAGTCGGCGGTCGGCATTTTCATCGACGGCGCCTATCAATCCCGTCCCGGTGTCGCGCTTTCCGAATTTGTCGATGTTGAACGCGTCGAGGTTTTGCGCGGTCCGCAGGGAACGCTCTTTGGTCGGAACACCTCTGCAGGTGCTCTGAATATCATCAATGTCCGGCCGGACCTGGACGAATTTGGCGGTTTTGCCAACGCTACCTATGGTAATCGTGATCTGATGGGTGTGCAGGGTGCAGTAAACGTGCCGATCGTCGAGGATAAACTGGCGCTACGGGTCACCGGTGCCTATCGCGAGCGTGACGGCTATGTGACCGTTGTCGATGGCAGCGGTAGCAAAATCGGCGAATCGAACGGCACCGACCAATATCTCGTCCGGGGCCAGCTTGGCTTTGAAACCGACAGCGGGATCAAGGGAAGGCTGATCGCGGACCATTCGAAGAGCACGGCCGGTTGCTGTGCCGCGATAGAAGTCCTGCAATCGCCGCTCGAAACCTCTGGCTTGCTCGCGGCTGTCGGGCTTGGACCTCGCGGTGGCATGGCCGCGCCGGTCGTTGCTGTGAATCCTTTCGACACAACCACCGCGGGAATCGCAGCCGACAATCTCATTTCAACCGCCAGCTTTGCTCCTCGGACGCGTTTTGACCAATGGGGCGTCACCGGCGAGATCGAAGTGTCACTCGGCGACGACACCAACCTGATCTATATCGGTTCCTATCGTGAATATGATGCCACCGAGTCCTATGACAATGATTTCTCGGATCTCGATCTGTTCAACGTGACGAACAACCGCACGGCCATTGAAACCATGACTCACGAAATACGGGTTCAGGGCGATTTGTTCGGCGGCGCGCTGAACTGGCTTGTCGGTGGCTATTACGCCAATGAAGACATTAGCCAGGATATTTCTTTTGCTCTGGGGGCGGATTATGACCAGGTTGTCGGTGCGACGCTCGCCGGCGCCACCGGGGGAGCCACTCTGAATCCGCTCAGTCCGATTTTCCTGGGCGCCACACCGTTGCAAAATATCACGGGCTTTGATCCGGCAACCATCACCAACACCAACAGATATGCGCAAAATAGCGAAAGCTGGTCGATCTTCACGCATAATGTGCTGGAAGTCACCGATGGGCTGAAGCTGACGATAGGCTTGCGCTATTCGGACGAAAGCAAAGACGGCAGCTTCGCCAGCGGCGGGACCAGTAATTCTGTCTGCCCGGCGATGGTCGGGCAGATTTCTCCTGGCGGCGCTTTGAGCGGCCTGCCTGATCCGCTTCAGAACGCGTTGTTTGCGCTCGGTTGCTTTGCCTTCACCGCACCGGCTGATGCACCTTACGCGGCGGTGTTGCCAACGCCGCGCACGTTCAACAGCAAGTTTAGCGATAGCGAACTGATCTACACCGGCAAACTGTCCTATGCCTTCGCCGATCCGGTCAACATCTATGCCAGCTTTACCCATGGCTACAAGTCGGGCGGCTTCAATCTTGATTCGACCGCTGCGGTCGGGGGTACCGATCCGCGCTTCCAGTCCGAAGAAGTCGATTCCTACGAAATCGGCCTGAAAGCCAAATTTCTGGACGATTCCATTACGCTAAATTGGGCAGCTTTCCGCGAGGAATTTTCGAACTTTCAGGTTCTCGAATATACCGGCACCCAGTTCCGGCCTTTTAATGTACCCAAAGCCGTCACCCAGGGTCTGGAAATCGAAACGATGCTTCGACCGAGTGATCATTTCACGGTAAACGCCGCGCTGACCTATACCGATGCCCATTATCCGGATGATTGCGCTGGTACCCAGACCAGTGTCAATGTGCTGGCGCTATGCGGTAATTCACTGACCAACGCTCCGGAATTTGTCGGCATAGCGGGCGCTACCTACGCCAATGACATTGGCGGGAATCTGGAATATTTCCTCAACGGGCAGATCCGCTTCGAGGGTGATCGCCGCACATCGACCCAGGCCGTCGACCCCACTAATCTGACCGCACTTCCGTTCGTCGTCCAGGACAGCAATATCAAAATCAACCTGCGCGCGGGAATCGGCAGCCAGGACGAAGCCTGGGGCATCGAAGTCTTTGTGACCAATCTGACCAACGAAGTGACCCGCGGTGTTACTTTTGCGACGATCTTGCGGTCCGGTTCGCAGTCGGTCTTTGTTCAGGAGCCGCGCAGCTACGGACTGACCCTGCGCAGCAAGTTCTAGTACAGCGCCGGTCTCGGCAGCACCAGCTATTAACAGGAGAGGGCGGCATATCCAGTCTCTCCTGTTTCCGGGTCCATACCGGGATTCACCGGGCGTGATGTCAGGACAATATCCGTGCCTGCTGAAACATAAGCGACCAGCGAACGGATCAGATAGAGATCGGGCGGGGGAGCTATTCTTGTCGGCTGTCTTGCCTGGAACGAGCGTAAAACCCCTTTCGTAAGTTTCGCTGTTTTCGGCAGAACAGCTGCGAATCACGCCGCTCAGTGCCACCAGGGCGAATGATTCATGTGTCATTTTCACATCTCCCCACGGGTAGACACCGATATCCGGTCTTTTCGATCGCAGCGATTGTTACATATTTGCAACATTTGCCGCGGAATCGGCCTGTATCTGCCTCTCTCCGCTTGATTTAATGGCGCGATTAAACGACTGACCCATCCGCAGCTGACGTAAACACAAGCCATCCCCCCAGGAAATTGGCGATAACGGCAGCAAGCTCAACGGGAGAATATATATATGAAAACGATCAATAAAATCCTCATGACAGCGCTTTGTAGCACCGCCATGACCACCCCCGCTTTCGCGCAGGACGCAGCGCAAGAAGTCGAAACCTTCGACGACAATGTAATCATCGTGACGGCAACCCGCCGCGCAGAAGATGTTCAAGACATTCCTATCGCCGTAACCGCGGTCAGCCCGGCCCAGCTCGAGCAGCAGGGCGTGGTAAACGTGCAGAACATCGGTAGCGTATCATCAAGCTTCTCGACCTCCAACGCGCAAACGGCTTCCGGAACGGTTGTTCTTCGTATTCGCGGTGTCGGTACGACTTCCAACAACATCGGCTTTGAATCAGCTGTCGGTATCTTCGTAGACGGTGCATATCAGTCACGCCCGGGCGTTGCGCTCGGTGAATTTGTCGACGTTGAACGCGTCGAAGTTCTTCGCGGCCCACAGGGTACGTTGTTCGGACGGAACACGTCGGCAGGTGCCTTGAACATCACCAATGTCCGGCCTGATCTCAACGATTTTGGCGGCTTCGTAAACGCGACCTATGGCAATTTCGACCATATGAGCGTCCAGGGCGCGATCAACGCACCGCTTATCGAGGACACTCTGGCGCTGCGCGTAACCGGTGCCTATCGGAAGCGTGATGGTTATGTTGATATCATCGACAGCGCCGGCAATAGCGTTGGCGATTCCAACAACACCGATCAGTATCTTCTTCGCGGCCAGCTTGGCTTCGAGAATGACAGCGGCATCCGCGGACGCCTGATTGCGGATTATTCCAAGAGCACGGCAAGCTGCTGTGCTGCAATCGAAGTCCAGCAATCTCCGGTCGAAACATTCGGCCTGTTCGGCGCTGTAGGCCTTGGCGCACGTGGCGGCATGTCCGCTCCTGATGTTGCGGTGAGCCCGTTTGATACGGCAGCCATGCAGCGCGCGGTGGAAAACCGTGTCGCAACGTCCGATATGAGAGCAGATCCCTCCAATGATCAATGGGGTGTGACCGGCGAAATCGAATTCCCGATCAGCGACACTGCAGACCTGATCTACATCGGTTCCTATCGCGAATTCCGTGCGGAAGAAGCCTATGATTCGGATTTCTCGGGTCTCGATGTGTTCAACGTATTGCCAGGTGGCGGTACCGCGATTGATACAATGACCCACGAACTGCGTCTGCAGGGTGAAGCACTCGGCGGCGCGCTCAGCTGGATGGTCGGTGGTTATTATTCCACAGAGGATATCTCGCAGACGGTCAATTTCGGCCTGGGTACGGATTATGACCGTCTTGTCGGCGCGTTGCTGGCGGCCGGAACGGGTGGCGGAACGCTTAACCCTGCCAACCCTGTCTTCTACGGCAATGGCGAAACGTTTCTCGGCGCGACACCGCTGCAGAACCTGACCGGTGTTGATCCGGCAACGATGCGGACCTCAAATTCCTATGAGCAAAGCAGCAAAAGCTGGTCGGTCTTTACCCACAACACTCTGGAAGTGGCCGAAGGTCTGAAGTTGACACTGGGCCTGCGCTATTCGGATGAAAGCAAAGACGGTTCGTTCACTCAGTCGGCGACCAACAACACGCTCTGCCCTGCCACATTGGGTCAAATCGGCGCCGGCAATGTCGCGTCGCCTTTGATCGCCAATGTTTTTGGACTGGGTTGCTTTGCATTCCTGGCGCCAGCAATCGGAACGGACGCAATTCCATTCCCTCTGCCGCGGCCTTTCGACAGCACGTTTAGCGATGAAGAGCTGATCTATACCGGTAAAGTAAGCTATGAATTTGCTTCGCCTGTGACCGTTTATGCCAGCTTCACGCATGGCTATAAATCGGGTGGCTTCAACCTCGACTCGACGGCTGCATCCGGTGGCGTAGATCCGCGCTTTGCTTCGGAAGAAGTGGATGCTTATGAAGTCGGTCTGAAAGCCAAGTTCCTCGACAATGCGGTAACTTTGAACGTTGCCGGCTTCCATGAGGAGTTCACAAACTTTCAGGTTCTGGAATTCACTGGTGCGCAGTTCACGACGTTCAACGTTCCGCTCGCAAAATCGACCGGTGTTGAAATTGAAACGGTCCTTCGTCCCAGCGACAATCTGACGATCAACGGCGGCTTGACTTACACCGACGCCAGATATCCGAACAATTGCGCAGGAACGCAAACCTCTGACAATGTTCTCAGCCTGTGCGGCAATTCACTGACCAACGCTCCGAAATGGGTGGGTATCATGGGCGCAACCTATGATCGTGACATTGGCAACAGCCTGAAATTCTTCGTCAATGGCCAGATCCGGATGGAAAGCGATCGCCGGACGTCAACGCAAGCCTTTGATCCAGCAGATCTGTCAACGCGGACGCCAGTGCCATTTGATGTTCAGGACGGTACCGTCAAGATCAACATGCGTGCCGGTCTCGGTGAAATTGACGGCGCATGGGGCATTGAAGCCTGGGTTACCAACCTGACCAATGAAATCACGCGCGGTGTTACGTTCAACACTGTATTGCGCTCCGGTTCACGGTCTGCCTTCATCCAGGAACCACGGATGTACGGTCTGACCCTGCGCGGCAAGTTCTAGGCGCAACCAGAAATTCGGTGACAAATAGTCGCCAGATGAAAAGGGGCCGGTTTTCCGGCCCCTTTTTATTGCGCGGCTGGACCATTGGTGCGAAAGATCGATGCTATGAAAAACTTTATATTCCAGACCGTCCCCGTGCTCCACTTTGGCGAAGGCTGTCTTGCCGAACTTCCCGGACAGATTGCCGCCTTGCGGGCGTCGAGACCGATGATCGTCACCGACAAGGGCATCGTCAATGCCGGCCTGATTGTACCGGTCGAGAAGACATTGTCCGAAGCGGGATTCGATGTCGCGATATTCGACTCCGTAATCGCCGACCCGCCAGAAGCCATTGTGCTGCAAGCAATAGCAGCAGCGAAAGCGGCGGGCGCGGATATCGTCATCGGTCTCGGCGGTGGCAGTTCGCTCGACACCGCCAAGGTGGTCGCTGCGCTCGCGGTAGACGGTGCCCAGCCACTTGCGGATATTTACGGCATCGGTTTGCTCGAGCGCAAGGGCCTGCCGACTATCCTGATCCCGACCACGTCGGGCACCGGATCGGAAGTGACCGCCATTTCGATTCTGACCACCGGCGAAACCACCAAAGCGGGCATTATCTCGCCGCATCTGGTCGCCGATGTTGCATTGCTCGATCCAGCGTTGACTCTCGGCCTTCCCGCCAATGTGACCGCGGCAACGGGCATCGATGCCATGGTCCACGCGATCGAATCCTACACCAGCCGCAACGGCAAGAATCCGGTCTCCGATATGCTGGCGATCGAGGCGTTGAAATTGCTCACCTCCCATATCGAGACCGCTTGTTCTGACGGCAGCAATATGGTTGCCCGCGAAGCGATGTTGCGCGGCTCGATGCTCGCCGGTCAGGCTTTTGCCAATAGTCCGGTCGGCGCGATCCACGCGCTCGCCTATCCGCTCGGCGGCATTTATCATATTCCGCACGGTCTCTCCAACGCCTTGGTCATGCCTTATGTCATGCAATTTAATCTCGAGGCCGCCGCACCGCTTTATGCCGAGCTCGCCGATGCTCTGGACCTGCCACGCGGCAGCGAGAATAGCAGCGAAGCAAGGGCACAGCAACTGATCGACTTTCTTGAAGGCTTGGCGGTCAAGGTGAAGGCACCGCGCAAATTACGCGAAATAGGCATCGCAAAGGACGCCACGATCGAGCTGGCCGAAGCGGCGATGCTGCAAACCCGCTTGTTGGACAATAATCCCAGAGAGGTGACGCTGGCCGACGCGCAAAGGATCTATGATGCCGCCTGGTAAAAGCTCCCGGGCGGAACCACCGGTAAGGAGCGACTATCGCACCAGCAGCTTGATCACCACGCGCTGGAACGACAATGATCCATATGGTCATGTGAATAATGCGATCTATTATTTCTGGTTCGACACCGCGGTAAACCGCTATCTGGTGGAACAGGGCGCGCTCGATATCACCGGCGGCGAGACCATTGGTCTGGTGGTCAACACCAGCTGCGATTATTTCGCGCCGATTGCCTTTCCCGACGATGTAATGGCGCGCATCCGCGTCGACCGGCTGGGCAACAGCAGCGTGACCTATGGTGTCGGCTTGTTTCGCGGTGATGAGGATATTGCCTCCGCCGCCGGCTGCTTCACCCATGTCTATGTCGACCGCGCTTCAAGGCGACCGGTTTCTCTTCCATCTCCCTTGCGTTCCGCACTGGAGGCGATAGAAGTTTAATCATACGATTAAATCTCTGGGAGAGAGACAGATGCTACGCCCTTTTGATAATGACGAGCGCCGCCAGTTTCGCGAAACCTGCCGCCGCTTTGCCGAGACCGAATTGCAGCCGTTCGCGAATGATTGGGACGAAGCGGGTGAAATCCCTTGGGCGATGCACGAAAAAGTTGGTGCGCTTGGCGTCTGGGGTTTTGGCGTGGACGAAAAATATGGCGGGCTCGGCATGGACGATATTTTCATGCGCGTCGCCTGGGCCGAGGAAGCGGCGCGGGCCCATAATGGCGGGACGCTGGCAGCCCTCGGCGGCCGCAGCATTTCCATCGGTCCGATTCACAAGCTGGCCTCGCAAGACATCAAAGACCGCATATTGAAAGATATCGTGCTGGGCAAAAAGGGCTCCAGCCTCGGCATCACCGAGCCCGGTGGCGGATCGGACGTCGCCAATATGCAGACCACTGCGAGGCAGGACGGCAACCATTGGGTGATCAACGGGGCCAAGACTTTCATCACCGGCGGCATGACGGCTGACCATTATGTCATCGGTGCGCGCACCGGTGGCGAAGGCCTGAACGGTATCTCGCTATTTCTGGTCGACGCTGATGCGGAAGGCTTTTCGCGCACCGCGCTCGACAAGAAAATGGGCTGGTGGGCGTCTGATCAGGCCTCGCTCTATTTTGACGAAGTGCGCGTCCCGGCGGAGAATATGCTCGGCGACGAAGGGCGCGGTTTCATCCAGATCATGCACAATTTCAACCACGAGCGGCTTGGCATGGTCGCCCAGTCGCTCGGCATGATGCGGGTGCTTCTTGAATATTCGATCGACTATGCCCAGCAGCGCGAGACATTCGGCAAGCCGATGATCAAGCATCAGGTGATCCGCCACAAGATCGCCGATATGTCAGCGCGCGTTGACCGTCTTGATGGCTGGCTGAACCAGATTTGCTGGCTCGCTGATCAAGGCGAAATGCCGGTCGCGCAAATTTGCAAAGCCAAGTTCAGCGCCACCAAGGATCTCGAATTTTGTGCCAGCGAAGCGATGCAGATTCTCGGCGGTGCCGGCTATTTACGCGGCAATCCGGTCGAGCGTTTCTATCGCGAGGTCAAGGTGATGGCGATCGGCGGCGGCTCGGAAGAAATCATGCGCGATCTGGCGGTCCGGCAAATGGGCCTCTGATCCCGCTTGCCATTTTCGATGATCCGGCGATAAGCAGCACGTCTTGAAATCCGTTCGTGCTGAGCCTGTCGAAGCACCGGGGCCGGCAACAGCATCAGGCTGATGGAATAATATATGCCCGATCTAATATCCGCCGATAGCCAGTCGGATGACGCCCCGCTCTTGCTACCCGCAGGGTCGGTGCTGTTCGGCCTGCTCACATTCGCGATGATGGATGTCGCGATGAAAAGCCTGTCGATCGAGCTTGGCGCCTATAACGCCATACTCTGGCGGGTCCTGCTCGCTCTTGTGATCGTGTCGACGGTCTTCTTCGCCCGCCGCCCGAGAATGCCGGGGAAAGCCGCGCGCAAGGTCCATCTGCAGCGCGGAATCATCATCGTCTTCATGTCCTATCTGTTCTTCTGGGGCCTGGCGCGAGTGCCGCTGGCCGAGGCCATCGCGCTCTCCTTCATCGCACCGATTATCGCGCTCTATCTGGCGGCGGTGTTTCTGGGCGAGACTATCCACCGGAACGCTATCTATGCTTCGGTGCTCGGCTTTGCCGGCGTGCTGGTGATCGCATGGGGCAGGGCGAGCGGTACATTTGAAAAAGAAGCGCTGCTCGGCATCGGCGCGATTCTGGTGTCGGCGGTGCTCTATGCCGGCAATCTGGTGATCCAGCGGCAGCAGGCGTTGCTGGCCGGCCCGATTGAGATCAGCTTTGCGCAAAATCTCGTCGTCGGTACGTCCTTCCTTCTGCTCGCGCCCCTTTTCGCGGTTGTTCCGGATGTGCAGTCGCTGCCCTATATTGGTGCCGCTGCGATATTGTCGATCATCTCGGCGGTGTTCATTGCCTGGGGTTATGCGCGGGCGGAAGCACAGAATCTGATCAATCTGGAATATAGCGCATTTATCTGGGCGGCGATCTTCGGCTGGCTGTTCTTTCGCGAACCGATTACGCTGACCACGGTTGCAGGCGCAGCCATGATCGTCATTGGTTGCATATTGGCGACGAGGCGCGACCGGAAAGTCGCGCATATCGAAACCACGGCGGTCTGATCGCGATGGCGCTGCGGATCAGCAACCGGCAGGCGCGCTGGCTCTGGTTGCAGTCGCAGGGCTTGTCCGAAACGCCGACCGGACCGCTGGACCTGCCGGAGATGATCCGCCGCCTCGGCTATGTCCAGCTCGACACGATCCAGAATGTCACCCGCGCCCACCATCATATCCTGTGGAGCCGCAACCAGAATTACCGCGAACCGATGCTCGACCGGTTGCTGGGCGAGGAAAGGGCGGTGTTCGAGCATTTCACCCATGATGCCTCAATCCTGCCGATCGAATTTTACCCGATGTGGCGGCGTCAGTTCCGGCGGCTCGGCGAGAAGGTCGCTGGCTATGCTTCTTTTAAGAAGGCGGTGTCGGAAATAGGTGCGGACGAGATCAAGGCCAGGATCGCCGCAGAAGGCTCGCTGTCCACCCAGGCCTTTGACACCAAGGTCAAGGGCAAGAAACAGATGTGGGATCGTCCACCGCACAAAAGAGTGATGGACCAGCTCTGGTATGCCGGCGAACTGGCGACCTCGCACCGTCACAATTTCACCAAATATTACGATCTCAGCGAACGGGTGATCCCGGCCCATCATCGCCAAGCGATCCATGATGACGCAGGGCAGATCGACTGGCTATGCCGCAATGCGCTCGACCGGCTGGCCTTCGGTTCGCTCGGCGAAATCCAGCGTTTCTGGGGCGCTGTCGATGCAAAAGAAACGCGGCTCTGGGCACAATCGGCGAAGAACAACGTTGCGGTTGAGGTGGAGAATTACGAGGGGCAGTGGCTCAAGGCGCTGGCACCGCCCGATATCGAGACGCGCTTGTCGAACACGACCGAGCCTACCGCGCGCCTGCGCATAGTCAATCCGTTCGACCCGGCCGTGCGCGACCGTAGCCGGTTGCTGACATTATTCGGCTTTCACTATCGCAACGAGATGTTCGTGCCCGCAGCGCAGCGGCAATGGGGCTATTATGTCTATCCGATATTGGAGCGCGACCGTTTCGTCGGCCGGATCGAAATCAAGGCAGACCGGTCAGCGGGCTATTTGCGGGTCACACAATATTGGCCCGAGCCGGGGGTGCGCTGGTCTGCCACGCGGCAGAACAGGCTCGCAGCGGAACTATCGCGGCTTGCGCGGCTGATCGGGGTCAGTGATGTCTTTTGGGAATGCGAAGGCGGGTAAAAGCGGATCGCGCTTCTATTTGACGCTTCCGCGATAACGCAGTTCGCCGGTTGCACCTGGTTCCATCGGCGATGGCAGCACCCAGCGGATATGGGTGACATCAGCAGCCACCGCCGGGCGAGTCTCCTGCGTGGCATCCGTTACGCGCAGCGCAGACAATTGGCCGAAATTCTGGCCACCATCGACCGATACCAGCGCCCAGTCTTCAAGCGCCTCGGTGAAGGTGACGGCTTGAGGGACAGGATTGTTGAGCACAAAGCCGGTAACCGCCTCGTTACCCGCATTGCGATAGCTGTTGGTGACCAGCAGCTTGTCGCCGGGAACGACCTTGACGGTCACCGGGTTGAGCAGCTGCGTAACAGACTCGCCGCTTTCGGATATCTCGGTGCGTTCGATCATGATCGAGCTGTCGATTTTCACATTCGCCCGCGGATCGGTGACCGCTTTCTCGGCACTGGCAGATGATGTCGCCGCATGGGCAATATGAGATGCTGACAAACCCGTCAGCAAAACACCGGCGACCATGGCCGCTTCGAGCAAAATTACGCGCATATTGGACATTTCTAACGATCCTGTTGAACGATTGCCGACCAGACACAAGCGCCTGATCCCTATGGGCTGGAATATGGTCTATCGTGGTTAATATGCGGTTAAAATCGTCTGTGAAATTGGCAGTCATATGCTGGCTGGACGGAATATCCCGGAATATGAAACGCTTGTCCGATAAACGCGCTTATTCGTTGGCATCGCGATTCATCCACCGCTAAAGAGATCGATGATGGGTCTGACCGCATATCGTCGCTGCCTTGGCATGCTGGTTATTTTGCTGATGGGTTCGCTCATCGGGCCGGGCCATGCGCAGACCATGGATCCGCCAGTTCCCAGCGCGCTAGATGGGCCGGAAATGGATGCGCCGCTCGACCCGGATCAGCCGCTGACCGAATTTCCCGATTTCGGCGTCGAATGGCCGGACCTTGACCAGGTGGCAGAGCCGGTGCTGGATGATGTTGAAGACACTGGGGTTCCGGTGCAGGCAGCGGAAGACGAAACCGGCGATCAGGATGGTCAGTCAGCCGACGAGCAATTGGCCGATCAGCTGTCACTCAATGAATATCAACCGACCGATGCGCTGGCGGAAACCGCCTACGGGATCAGCTTCGAGGGATTGCCCGCGGCGATCGGCGAGACCTTTGATACGCGCTTTGAGATTCTGTCGGTGCTGGAACAATATCGCGGCGACGATGCCAATTTCGCACAGATCCGGCGCCGCGCACAAAGCGATGCCGATCTTGTCGAGCGGCTGCTGCGGATAGAAGGCTATTATGACGCCGTCGTGCAGACCCGCTTCGAGGCCGACGGCGCAGAGCGCGTAGATGTAGTGATCAAGGTGCAGCCGGGACCGCAATATAAGCTGGACGCTATTGCCTTGCCCGGTCTCGAAACGGCGGTTGCGCCTGATCCGGAAAAATTCCGCGAAAGCTTCGGTTTGCAGTCGGGTGATATCGTCAACAGCGACCGGATCATGGAAGCGATCGGCCGGATCGATGTCTCGATGGCTGAAAATGGCTATCCATTCGCGAAGACCGGCGAGCCGGAACTGGAAATCGACCATGCCGAGCGGCTCGGCGACCTCGAAGTCCAGGTGACGCCTGGCGGACGATATAATTTCGGTTCGATCGGTCTGGCGCCGACCAAGCTGTTTGATGCCGACCATGTCCAGATGATTGCCCGTTTCAATCCGGGTGACATCTATCAGGCTTCTGATCTTGAGGATCTGCGCCGGGCCCTGATCGCGACCGGTCTGGTTTCGACCGTCGCCATAGATCCGGTGCCGGCCGACGACCCGGAAGCGGTGGATATTGCCGTAAAACTGACACCTGCGCCATTGCGCACTGTGGCCGGTGAACTGGGCTATGACACTGGCGAAGGCGTCCGCGCAGAAGTCAGCTGGGAGCACCGCAATCTGTTCCCGCCGGAAGGGCTCATCCGGGTGACCGGCGTGCTGGCGACCCAGGAACAATCGGGCAGCATCGTTTACCGCCGGAACAATTTTCGACGACGCGACAATATATTGAACGGGCGTATGGCCCTGAGCCTTGTCGATAGCGCCGCTTATGATGCCGAGACATTGTCGGTCGCCGCGAATATCGAGCGGCAGAGCAATCTTCTCTATCAGAAACGCTGGAACTGGTCTGGGGGTTTCGAGCTGATTGCATCGAGGGAAACGGATGTCACCGGAGATATTGGAGCGACCGATCCGGAGACCTATTTTATCGCCTCCCTGCCGGGGCTGGTATCCTATGACGCGAGCGACAACCTGCTCGATCCGACCCGTGGCTTCCGGTTGAGCGCCCGTGTTGCTCCCGAAGCATCGCTGCAGGGCGGCAGCTTCTTCTATGTGCGCACCCAGGTCGACGGCAGTGCTTATTTCCTGGTCTCCGATAAAATTGTGCTGGCCGGCCGGACGCGGATCGGCACGATTGCCGGTGCCGGTACCAACAGCATCGCACCATCCCGCCGGCTTTATTCCGGGGGTGGTGGCTCGGTGCGCGGTTACAGCTATCAGACCGTTGGACCATTGGATGCCAATGATGATCCGGTGGGTGGCCGTTCGCTCGTCGAATTTTCGCTGGAAGCCCGGGTGCGGACCGGACTTTTCGATGGCAATCTCGGCATCGTGCCCTTTCTCGACGCCGGCAATGTTTACTCCAGCAGCACCCCGGATTTTTCCGGCATCCAATATGGTGCCGGTCTCGGCATTCGCTATTATAGTGATTTCGGCCCCATCCGGATCGATGTTGGCACGCCGATAAACCGGCGATCGGGAGATCCACGCGTCGCCGTCTATGTCTCGCTGGGTCAGGCATTCTAGATGGCTGAAGTCCAAGACAGGCCGAGCACCAAACTGCTGATCTGGCGCTGGTCCATGCGCAGCCTGCTCGGTCTGGGTGCGATTCTCATGCTCGGGCTGGTCGGCGCGGCAATGTGGCTGGACAGCGACTCCGGCCATCGTTTCATTATCGAGCAAGTCGAGGCGCTGGAGCCGGAGGATGGGCTGCGTATCCGGATCGCGGAAATCGAGGGATCGATTTACGGAGAGGGCAACGTGCAGGGGCTGCAACTGCTCGATCCCAAGGGCAAGTTTTTTTCCGCCGGCACAGTGGCGGTCGACTGGAATCCGCTGGCCTGGATATTCAACGAACTTTATATTTCCGACGCGCTGATCCTGAAGGCGCGGCTTGACCGCTTGCCGGAACTGATTGATAGCGGCGAAGAAAATCCTTTGCTCCCCGGCTTCGACATATATGTCGGCGCCTTTCGCGCGGAAAATCTGGCGCTCGGAAAGGCCATTGCCGGCAGCGAGCAATTTGCCGACCTGTCCGGCTCCGCCGATATCAGAGCCGGTCGCGCGATGGTGCGTCTCGATGCCGCAACGACGCGCAGCGGCGACAAATTGCTGCTCGCGCTGAATGCCGAACCGGAACGCCAGAAGCTTGATATCGATGCTGAAATCATAGCCCCTGCCGGTGGCGTGATAGCCGGTGCTCTGGGGATGGATCGCGATCTGGCGGTGACCCTGAAAGGCGACGGCAGCTGGCAGAAATGGAACGGCGAGCTGATTGCGCTGAGCAATGACGAGACGCTGACGCAAGTCATGATCGAGGCGAAGGACGGGCTGTTTGCCTATGACGGCAAGCTGACCGCGTCCGTGCTGCCTGAAGGGGTGGCGCAGAAGCTGGCCTCGCCCGATCTGCTGATCAAGGGTACGGCGAGTCTCGCCGACCGGCTTTTGGCGCTGGATTTCGACGCGCGTTCTGCTGCCCTGTCCTTTACCGCAAAAGGCGGTATTGATCTGGCACGCAATAGCCTCGATGCGATGCGGCTGGAGACAAAGCTGATTGATCCGTCCGCATTGGCGTCCAATATGAGGGCGCAGGATTTCGAGCTGAAGGCATTGCTGAACGGAAAATTCTCCGAGCTGCGCTATCAATATCTGCTGACGGCGCCGCAACTGGCGCTGGGCAAGACGCTGCTGACCAATGTGCGCGGCGAGGGCGAGGGACAGCGCGATGCCGGCGGCTGGGACATTCCTGTAAAATTGTCTGTCAGCACATTGATCGGCAATGGCGAACTGCTGAAACAATTGCTTTCCGGTTTCAGCGCGACCGCATTGCTCCGCTATGAAAAGGATCTGCTATTTGCCGAGCGCGCCCGCGTCGCGACCAATGTCGCAAAAGGCACATTGGATCTGGAACTGCGCCCCTCGACCGGTGATTTCGCCGTCAATATCGACGCCAATGCACCCGGCTTTGCGGTGAAGGGCGTCGGGGTGGCCGATATTATCGCCAAAATCGATCTGGGCCCCGCGCCCACCGGGATTTCGCTCGATGGTCAGGTCAATGCGAAGATGCGTCGCTTCGACATCGGCTTCCTGCGCGAACTGGCCGGCGGTCTGCCGCAATTGCAGACCGGCCTCGCGCTTGGTTCTGACGGACTGTTGCGATTTACCAATCTCAACGTGTCGGCTCCCAAACTCTCGTTCCGCGGTTCCGGCAACCAGACCGCGGCCGCAACCTTTGCGTTCCGGGGTTCTGGAAAGCAGGACACTTATGGCCGGTTTGATCTGAAGCTTGATGGCGCTCTCGACCGGCCCAAGGTCGCCTTGTTGTTCGACAGCCCGCTGCCGGCGGCCGGTCTGTCTGCGGTCAGCCTGCAACTCGATCCGGTCAAGGGCGGCTTCTCCTATGTCGCCTCCGGTGGATCGACGCTGGGGCCGTTCAACAGCGACGGCATGATCCTGACGACGCCCGGCCAGGACACGGCGGTGCGTGTCGATCGGCTGCTGGTATCCGACACGCTGGCCACCGGTACGATCAGACCAACCGCGGACGGCCTTGCCGGGACACTCGTCGTCAGTGGCGGTGGTGTGAATGGCGATGTGTTGTTCCGCCCCGGCAACGGACAGCAATTGATCCGTGCCAATCTCAAGGCTGAAAACGCCCGCTTCGATGGCAAGCCGCCAATTTTCATCCGCACCGCCGTGCTCGATGCCGATATCATTCTGATCGACGGCCAGTCCAATATCGACGCGACTCTCCGCGCGCAGGGGATCAGTCGCGGCGAACTGATCATCGGCCGGGTCGCCGCCAATGCCAAGCTGACCGACGGCAGCGGCACGGCAACCTTTACCATCGCCGGGACGCGCGGCAGCACCTTCGAATTTCAGGCGAAAGCCGATATCACGCCCGATCTTTACCGGATTTCCGGAACCGGCCAGTTTGAAGGGCGCAACCTGCGTCTGGCGCAGCCGCTCGAGTTGCGGCGGGTCAGCGATGGCTGGACCGCGTCGGCGACCACGATCAACTATGGCAGCGGTAGCGCCCGGATGTCAGGCCGCTGGGGAAGCGGCAATTCCAGACTCGACCTGTCGATGTCGAAAATGCCGCTGTCGCTGGTCGATATCGGCTATCCCGATCTCGGACTGGGTGGCAGCGTCAACGGAACTGTCAAACTCACCCAGTCGGGTGCGCAGGTGCCGGTCGGCGAGGCCAAGCTGACGATCAAGGGACTGACCCGCTCCGGCCTGATCCTGACCTCTGCGCCGGTTGATCTCGGCCTCAATATCGCTCTTTCCAGCCGCAACGCCGCTGCGCGCGGGATCATCAAGTCCCCCGAAGGCAAAACGATCGGACGGTTCCAGGGGCGGGTGACCGGCCTCGGCGGCGGCAACTGGCAGAACGAACTGATGCGCAAACCGCTGTTCGCGCAGGCGCGCTTCAACGGCGGAGCGGAAAGCCTGTGGCGGCTGACCGGTGTCGAAACATTCGATCTGACCGGACCGGTGGCGGCCAGCGCCGATATCAGCGGCAGCCTAACCAATCCCCAGATCAGGGGGCAGGTCAGCACCAGCAATGCACGGCTCGAAAGCCCGCTGACCGGCACGGTCATTTCCAATATCAAGACGGTGGGCCAGTTTGACGGCTCGCGGCTGGTGTTGCCGAAATTGACCGGAACCACCGCCGGTGGCGGAACGGTGAGCGGCAGCGGCAGTTTCAACTTTGCCGTTGCGTCGGGCGAAGGCATCGGCATCATAATGGACGTTAATGCCCAGCAGGCCGCGCTGATTGCCCGCGATGATTTCGCCGCTACCGTGACCGGCCCGATCAAAATTCGCAGTTCGGTGGACGGCGGTCTGATTTCGGGCAATGTCGTGCTCAACCGTAGTTTCTTCCGCTTTGGTCAAGCCAGCGCGTCAGCCAGCTTGCCGGATATAAAGACCCGGGAAATCAATCGCCGCGCCGACGAACGGCCGGTCGTGGTGCGCGGCCGTCCATGGCGCTTCGACTTGACCGCCAACGCCCCCAACCGGCTGATCGTCGAGGGGCTCGGGCTCGACAGCGAATGGAAGGCAAGTTTGAAGATTACCGGGCCGGTCGACAATTTTGCGATGCTCGGCACTGCTGACCTGCTGCGCGGTGACTATACTTTTGCCGGTCGCCAGTTCAGCCTGGAGCGCGGCCGCATCCGCTTTGTCGGCAATCAACCGGTCAACCCGATCCTGGATATCGAGGCGGAGGCCAATCTGACCGGCCTGAACGCCACGATCAATGTCACCGGCACCGGCAACCAGCCGGAGATCGCTTTCACCAGCATCCCGGCTCTGCCTCAGGACGAGCTGCTGTCGCGGGTATTGTTCGGCGCATCGATCTCCGACCTGTCCGCACCGGAAGCGGTCCAGCTGGCCGCTGCCGTAGCGTCGTTGAACAGCGGCGGCGGGCTTGATCCGATCAACCAGCTGCGCAAGGCGGTCGGGCTGGACCGCCTGCGCATCTTGCCGTCCGATACCGATACCGGTTCGGGCACCTCGATCGCCGCGGGCAAATATATCACCCGCCGCGTCTATGTAGAGCTGATCACCGACGGCAAGGGCTATAGCGCGACCAGCCTTGAATTCCAGATCACCCGCTGGCTGTCGATCCTGTCGACCATTTCAACCCTCGGCCGCCAGAGCGCCAATTTGCGGGTGAGCAAGGATTATTGAACTGATCCGTTTGGAATGATCAGGCAGAAACAAGCATCACGCAATAGCGGGCGTCCGGGATCATGAATTCACAACGGCAAGGTCAGAGGAATGCTACGCCACCGGTCCTAAAATGCCAGGCTCAGTGAGGCGCGGGCGGAATAGCCGACGTTCTCCGCGGTTTTTTCGGCCCTGGCGGACAGCTGCCAGGTAAAGTCCATCCCGCCGGCCAATATGCGGGCTTCGCCCAGCCAGCTGCTGTCGAGACCGTCCGGAGTCAGTGTGAAATCCTCGCCATCGAGGAAACTGGCTGTGGTTGTGCCGAGTGATCCCGCCAAATTGTGCCGGCGTCCCCCTTCCAGTTCAAACGTCAATGGCGTGGAATCTTTCCGTTTACGGCCCAGTCGATAGACGGCAGCCACTGTCGTGGACGCTGTTACCGAGTCACTGGTGCGACCGTCGACATAGAGGTTCAATGCATCGCCACCGCCGGTTTCGTCATAGCCACTTTCGTGCAAACGATAATAGTCGAGCGTGGCCTTGGGGCGGAAGGTCAGACGGTTTCCGACATCCAGATCATAGGAAACACCGCTGGCGCCGGAAACCATCCAGCCGTTCCAGTCACCCGTTGTGGTGCCGGTATATTCGGTATCATCTGCGGTCGCAGTTAACGTGCGCGTGCTGGATAGTGAAAGATAGGAAGCGGATATCCGACCAAAGGCATAAAGCGGACCGCTATCCATCCTCCAGAACGCACCAAGCTCATGCTGCGATGCGTCAACGATGCCGGTACCGCCGTTATTTTCGATATTGCCGCTGGTATAAGCATAGGACAGCCCGAGATTGCCTATTTTCGACCAACGTTCGAGACCCATGGATACGCCCCAGCCGCTGGTCTTATAGGAAGCGGCATTGCCAGCATCTTTATCACTTCCCCAGTAAATCGGCTCAATCCATCCGCCAACATTGCTTACGTCGTAGATTGAGGAATCATCCATGATATGCAGAGCGGCCAGCCGTGATCCGCGGGTAGCAAAGTCAAAGATGCCGCCGTTATGGTCCGGTAAAAACTGATCCACCTGGGCCTGCAATGTCGCGCCATCCTCGATTTGCAGAAAGCTTGTCGCTAGCGTGTCGTCCGTCGCACTGGCGGTGAGGATCGCGTCATATGCCGACGTTCCGGTGCCGGTCAGTCCCAGTTCTTCCGCTTCTTTCCGGCGAATTTCCAGAACCAGATCATTGCCCGACAGGCTGGTCTCGCCAGCGAAGATGAAAGGCAGTTCTGTTGTCGCGGAATTGAAGTCGGGGGTGCCGTTAATCTCGTCTGCGGTCAACACGACATAGGTTCCGTCGGCATTTTCGAGCGAGGAAATTGTTGTGGCAATTTTCGCGCCGCTTTCAAATGTCGCGCTGTTCACTTCATATAACGAACTGGTGCCGTCTTCGCCGTCAATATAGACATCAAGCGTACCGTCGGAGCCCACGGTCAGGCTGTCGAATGTGGACGTCTTGCTGTCGCCGATACCGAATGTTCCGCCATTGACGAGAACAGATACCCCGGCTCCGTTCTGGACGGTCCCGGTATAGACGGCACTGTCATTCAAGGTCACCAGAACCGATTGACCGGCTCCGTCAACATCGCCGACAAAAGTGGCTTCGTCGGATAATGTCATCAGCCCGGTGCCCGTGCCGAAATATACGTCGCCTGTATAGGCTGCATCGTCCGACAGGGTGAGCGTATCATTGCCCGCGTTAAAATAGGTGTCGCCGATAATCACACCGGAGCTGGCCCTGATCAGGTCATTCCCCGATCCGGTCACGATATCGCCTATGATCGCGGTATAAATTGTCTCGTCCGTTTCGCCGTCGTCGAGTGCCGCTTCGATATCCGCTTTGGTTTCGGCATCCTCGTCGTTGAGATACTGCGTGATCGTCAGGCCGGTTGTGTTGCTTGATGCGGCGATCGCTTGCTGAATGTCTTCGCTGGACGCAGAAGTCGTTATGAAACCGGAGTTTTCGATCGATGTCAGCGATCCGGACAAGTCCCTGATCGCATAGACCTCCCCTTCTCCTGTAGAAGTGAGCGTTGCCGACAGGGAGCCGGAAACGGCTATACGATCAACGGTAGAGCCTTCATTGATCAGAAGCGCGGTTGCGGCCGAATCGTAACTTGTAGCCTTTAGCGTTCCGCCCAGTTCGATGCCGCCGGTGACGTCAACCCCGCCGCCTTGTCCGCCAATGACAAGGCCGAAGGAATCGGTGGAACTGTAATTTGCCGCGCTGACAATCGACCCGTCGATCACCAGGGAATAGCCGTCAGCATTGTCAGCGACGGTCCCGATAACGCTATCACTGGCGCCGCCGACCAACATCGCCGGACCATTGCCGGTGGACGCGATGTAACCGGTCCCTTCCAGCGTGTCTTCGATGCCGTCATTATCCTCGTCGTCATTGTCGTCATCATCATCATCGGGCGCGACTGCGACCAATATCCCGCCACCAACATTACCGGCAATCTCGACGGCCGCGGCTCCAGACCTCAGATCCGTCCGGGAAAGTGCCGTCGTCACGCCATCGTCGTTTGTATAGCTGCTCAATTGTCGAACCGTGCCCTGAAAGGTCAGCGCCCCGTCAATATCTCCCTGTGAAGAAAATGCCACAGACCCTTCGCCCACGACCTGAACGTTTCCGCGAACGGTAACATCCTCCGAAACGTCGTTCACCTTGATGCCATAGCCATTATCGCCGACGACGGTGATCGTGCCGGTGTTGATAATCGAACCATCATAGTCTGAATCGACGACTATGCCGCCGGAATTCAAGCCTTCCACGGTGATGATGCCGCTGTTGTCCAGCGATCCGCTCGCGGTTCCGCCGCCAGCGACATAGATGCCATAACGGTTGCTGGCAGAGGCAATCGGGCCGTCGGCAATAGCGTTTGCATCTTCATCTTCGGATACGAAATCTTCCAGTACCGTGATCGTTCCGACATTCGAGATATTGGCGTTGGTACCGGTCTGGACCAGAATGCCTATCGCATCATCGGCGTCTCCGACGTTGATTTCGCCCACAACGACCGATGAATCGTCTTCATCCAGTCCTTCGATGGTGACGTCATTGTCGCTATCCACGGTGATACCCACGCCCGAGTCAATCGCGATAATGCCACCGTCGGTTATGATGATATCGCCTTCTATCGACGTCAATATCGGGTCGTTCGTTTCGCTGTTTATGGTTGTGTCGGCATAAGCGGGAACGCTGGCCAACGATGTTGCAATGGCAAAAGCACAAGTCGTATTCCTGATAATACGCATAATGGGATCAATCCTGATGTCGTGTTGAATGGGGGATTCAGCACGCGTCATTGATCCGAATTGTGGAAGAATTATGAGGATTGCGATGGGGCGTTGAACGGCGGGACGATATATCGAGGGACGTTCGAGCATCTCGACGCTGGGCCGGCAAGCGCCAACTGCGGGTGAGCAGGGATTATCGAGGCACGTTCGTGAGGGACGCAAAAAGCACGATAAGGTGCGACCAGAAATATACGCCATTCATGACGGATGCCGATGTCACCTCGGAGCAGAAGGCCAGTCGATCTTGCAAAAGAGGGAAGGCCTGGATAGCCATCCGCGCTCCCGTCTAAAAACTTCCTTTTATTTTAGTGCTTTACAATACAGCATGAGGCTGTTGATAAGCGGGATGCGCTCCTGCAGCTCATGGCGGAGTATATTCTCCCCCCTTTTCCTCAGGTTTTGTGAAAAATGACCGCTTTGCTCGGGCCGGTCATTGGCAAGAACAATAATGCGGGCCGGGGGAATGATATGAAACTGGTTCGCAACAAACGGTCTGCGTCTCGTGGTCCGAATGGCCTTGGTCCACGTCTCTTGGGCTTGAGCGGTGCAACCGCTCTATGTACCATTCTCGTTGGCCTGCCCGCTGTGGACAGTGCGTCGGCACAGTCCCCTCTGGCATCGTCCGGACAGATCGTCATCGGTCACAGCACGCAATGCGTCGACTTGCCGAACGGTGACCAGCGTGACAATGTTCCGATCAACCAATATCCCTGTGACGGATCTCCGGAGCAGGGCTTTGCTGTGGTGACAGCGGCAAACGGATATTATAGCGTCAAGGCCAGCGCCAGCGGCAAATGTCTGACGATTCTGAACGGATCGATGGCGGACAATGCCGCTCTCGGCCAGAATTCCTGCAATGGCGCGGCCAGTCAGAACTTCTCGCTGGTTGCGGTCGGCAATGATTTCTACAATATCGTGGCGAGCCATAGCGGCAAGTGCCTCAACGTACCCAATGGCTCGGTGGATGCGAATATCGGTCTTGTGCAGTCGCAATGTAACGGCATGAAAGCGCAGATGTTCTGGTTCCAGGATCTGGTCGGCGTGGTCATTCCGCAACGGGCGCAGGTGCAGCAGCCGATAGCGCCACAACCGCGCCCGGCACCGGTACAGCAACGTTTTCCAGTACAACAGCCACCTGTTCCAAAACCGCAATGGCAGCGGCCACAGGTACAGCAGCCACCGGTGCAACAACCGCAGTGGCAGCCGCCGCAGGTTCAACAGCCCGCACCGCCATCCGGTACAATCAGCCGGCTGTCGAACAAGATGACATTCATTGCCGACACCCAGACAATCTCGCTGAGCCCTGACGGCCGGCGGATGGTGAGTGGCGGCTGGGACAACAAGCTCACGATCTGGGATACATCCGGTTCGGCACCGGTTGGCGTTGTGTCGGTTTCCCTGCAGGGCAGGGGTGATTTGCTGCTCGCCACCGCGTTCAGTCCGGATAGCCGTCGGATCGTCACCGGCAGCCGCCAGAGTGGCAACGTCGCGCAAGCCACGGTCAACGTCTGGGATGCGTCGACCGGCGCCGTGGCCCTGGTTCTGCAAAACCCGCCTTCGGCATTTTGCGGTTCAGTTGCTTATGACCCACAAGGTGCGCGGATTGCCGCTGCCTGTTTCAATCAGACCACCGGAGCCAGAACCTTGCAACTCTGGGATGCCAATAGCGGCGCGCAATTGCTGTTCATCAACGGTGTGAACGGTTCCGTTGCCTTCAGTCCCGACGGCAGCCGCGTTGCGAGCGACAATGGTTCGACGCAGGCGGTCAATCTCTATGATACGCGTAGCGGGCAGCTGGTTCAGACGATTCAGACCAATATCGTCGGCGGAACCAAGCAGGCGATTTTCAGTCCCGACGGCGTTCATTTGATCACCGGTAATGGTGAAGGGACAATCAGCGCGTGGAACATCGCCACCGCCCAGCAGGTCTTCAAATTTTCCGGCTACACCAGCAGCGTCAACGATGTCGTCATCAACAAAGCGGGCACGCGTCTTGCCAGCGTGCATGAAGATGGCTCGCTGGTTTTGTGGGACGGCAATTCGGGCCAGCAGCTATCGAACTTCAAATCGGCCAAGCCGCTTCGCTCGGTCTCGTTCAGTCCCGATGGCGACGTGGTCGTCAGCGGCGGCGACGAGAATATCATCAGGGTCTTTGCTGATTGAGGTTTCGGAGAAAGACGCCCGTCCTGCCGTGACCAAGTGAATGGCTTTGAGGAACAATATTATGAGCAAACTAGTTAGAACATGTGCAGCATCTCTGGCAGCGCTGGCGTTTGCGACAGGTCCGGTTCTGGCGGATGAAACCGGACCGGACCGTTCTGCTGACGAAAAAATATTGAGCCAGTTTTACGATGATATCGAGAGCATCCGGTCAGGCCTGCCGTCTTCTGGTTATGATGTCTCGGAAGCAGGCGGCAAATGCACGGCCGCTATTGATGCTCTGGTAGAGGCGTTGCCGGCAACCATTATATCAAGCATCCGCTGTGACGTCGGCGACACCGGCGGAATTGTCATACTCGGCGGTGCCGCGCTGAGATAGCGAGCCCGGCTTTGGCACTGGCATTTCAGGCGGGACCCGGTCAAAGTTCACTTCCACTCCCGGCTGGATAAATCCGGCAGGGCTTGTTGTGCACTGGCATCTCCGCTCGGCGTTGAAAACGTGCAGTCTCTCGCGACAACCAGCCGAACCGATCACCGGCAGCTTTCGAGCATCCCCGCCCTCGGTCGCCAGAGAGTGAGCATCGGGGTGGATGGAATAGCTGCCGGTCGGCACACGCCCCACTTGCGGTCATACCCACGGGGATTACTAAAATCCGAAAACCGCCTTTCTAGCCTCTCTGCACCCTATGTCTCCACATCGACACATTGACTTTAATCCCCAATTCACATACCCAAAACTTCACTAGAAATGGATTTTTCAAACCGACAAAATAAGGCAAAAGGAGTGGATTAATGCGTAAGACCTCAGCCCACACCCCGTCAAAACTAACCACGCCTAAAAAAAGGAACTACGAAAAGCCGCGACTGATATTGTTAGACGTCGATACAGACACAGAGGGTAAGACAACTTTCCAAACTGAAATCAGCGTTTTTGGACCGAGTTAAGAGACATCGACTGGAACGCCGGGCACCACAGGAGAGTACTATCCTGAGGCGCTATAGATAGGCGTAATGGCTTGGGGGTGGGGATATATTATCCAACCACGGGTCACAATCTAATTTCCGCTCACCCAATCCGCCCTTAGCCCATGCTCTCCATCGTTTGAAATATGTCTCAAGCGCTGTCTTGCCACTTGGCTTGCGGCAGCGCTTTTGCAACTAAATGGTTAGTCCACTTTGCGCCTTCGGCATCCGAAAGCAGACGGTCAGCAAACCACCCACTTACCGCCGTCCAGAACGTTCAAAACGAAGGTCCGCATTCAGGGTGAAGCAGTAGACCCCACCAGCACCCATCAACCACAAAAAAGCCCGGAGCAATTGCTTGCCCCGGGCTTGTTGTTTTGAATCTGACCTCAAGGATCAGCTCGAATAATACATTTCATATTCGACCGGGCTCGGGGTGGTTTCGAGGCGGCTGACTTCTTCCCATTTCAGTGCGGCATAGGCATCGATCTGGTCTTTCGAGAACACATCGCCCTTGAGCAGGAACTCGTGATCGGCTTCGAGAGCTTCCAGCGCTTCGCGGAGCGAACCGCAAACGGTCGGCACTTCGGCCAGCTCTGCCGGTGGCAGATCATAGAGATTCTTGTCCATGGCTTCGCCCGGGTGGATCTTGTTCTCGATCCCGTCGAGACCCGCCATCAGCAAGGCTGCTGCCGAGAGATAGGGGTTGGCGAGTGGATCGGGGAAGCGGAATTCTACGCGCTTCGCCTTGTCACCGGCACCATAAGGGATCCGGCAGGATGCGCTACGGTTGCGGCTCGAATAAGCGAGCAGCACCGGTGCTTCAAAACCGGGAACCAGACGCTTGTAGCTGTTGGTGGTCGGATTCGAGAAAGCGTTGACCGCCTTGGCATGTTTGATCACGCCGCCGATATAGTGGAGGCACATTTCCGAGAGGCCCGCATATTCATTACCGGCGAACAGTGGCTTGCCGTCTTTCCAGATCGACATATGGGTGTGCATGCCGCTGCCGTTATCGTCCTTGATTGGCTTCGGCATGAAGGTTGCGGTCTTGCCATAGGCATGGGCAACCTGCTGCACGACATATTTGTAAACCTGCACGCGGTCCGAGGTTTCGGTTAGCGTACCAAAGGTCATGCCCAGCTCGTGCTGGCAAGCGGCGACTTCATGATGGTGTTTGTCCATCGGCAGGCCCATTTCGATCATCGTCGCGACCATTTCGCCGCGGATGTCGACGGCGCTGTCTACGGGAGCAACCGGGAAATAGCCGCCCTTGACGGCGGGACGATGGCCCATGTTGCCGACGTCATAGTCGCGGCCGCTGTTGGTCGGCAGCTCGACATCGTCGATCTTGAAGCCCGAACGGTCATAGCCGGTTTCGAATTTCACATCGTCGAACATGAAGAATTCGGGTTCTGTCCCGACATAGACGGTGTCGCCGATACCGGTGGACTTGAGATAGGCTTCAGCGCGGACAGCGGTGGAACGCGGGTCGCGGCGGTAGAGTGATCCGTCGCCTGGTTCGACAATGTTGCAGATCAGGATCATCATCGGGGTTGCCGAGAACGGGTCCATATACATGGCGTCGAGGTCAGGGCGCAGGATCATGTCGGATTCGTTGATCACTTTCCAGCCGCCGATCGACGAGCCGTCGAACATGAAGCCTTCTTCGAGCATATCTTCATCGATGATATGGCCGCACATCGACAGATGATGCCATTTGCCGCGTGGATCGGTGAACCGGACATCGACCCATTCGATCTCGTGTTCCTTGATCATTTTAACAATATCGGATGCTGTATTGCCCATTTTTTAGTCCCTTGATTGTGGTGTGTTTGGGTTGTGTGAATAGAAAATTAAATGGCGTCGTTGTCGCGTTCGCCGGTGCGGATGCGCAGCGCCGATTCGACTGGAATGACGAAAATCTTGCCGTCGCCGATGCGACCGGTCTGGGCGGCTGCGGCAATCGCTTCGACCGTGCGGTCGGCAAGACTGTCCTCGACTACGACTTCAAGCTTCACCTTGGGCAGAAAATCGACAACATATTCCGCGCCGCGATACAGCTCGGTATGGCCTTTCTGCCGGCCAAAGCCCTTGGCTTCGGTCACGGTGATCCCGGAAACGCCGACTTCGTGCAGCGCTTCTTTGACTTCGTCCAGTTTGAAGGGCTTGATGATGGCTTCGATCTTTTTCATTTTAATACGTCCCCGTATACCACTTGCTCGGCACCTCCTCCTGCGCAGGAGAAAAGCGCCTCGTCCGGGCACTATTGCCCGATACTATTCAATTACCATGCCAGAATCGATTCGTCTGCAGAATCGCTGATATGCGTTAGTGCATTGCTATAGGCTATTCGGACCGCTGACAATGCTGCCCAAAAAACAGGCATTTGCGGAGGCAAATGTCCATTTTTTGGGCAGGTGTATTTTGCCTTGGATAGAGACGCTTTTAGCGCGGTGTCGGCGCCGTCATCTCGGGCAGGTTTTTCTTGGTCCAGATCGACCGGTTGACGACATAATGGCGGATATTTTCCACCTGCGCGTCTTTCAGCTGCGATCCGAAGCCGACCATGCCATGCTGTTTCAATGCACCGCCCATCACGACCGACGCCCATGCCTCGGTGTCCGGCAGCACGCCGCTGACCCGCAGGTCAGGTGTGAAGCCGTTGCCGATCGCGCTGTCGCCATGACAGACCAGGCAGTTGCGCCCGTAGAGGCCTTTGCCGGCAGCAATCTGTTCCGGGGTCCCGGTCTGTACCGGCGGATCCCAGACCACTTCACCTTTTTCGGGCAGCGCCGGCAATTCGGCCTTGCCGCCAAGTTTCAGCACAACCAGCCGCGGGATATTGGGTAGCTGGCGCGTCACGCCACCGGCGACACCGGCGACCAGCGGGAAGGCACCGCCCTTGCTGGTCAGGAAAGCGACATATTGTTCGCCGTCGATCATATAGGTCGAAGGCGCGCTGACGATACCCGACTGCATCGGCAGACTCAGCAATTCCGCGCCCTTGTCCGCCGAATAGGCTTTGAAAAAGCCGGTGCTGGTGCCCTGGAAAACCAGATTGCCCGCAGTGGTCATCGTGCCGCCATTCCAGGCCGCCGGATAATCGACGCCCCATTCGACCTTGCCTGTCTTCGGATTGAAAGCCACCAGTCGCCCGGTGGTTGCGGCGATCGCCGCCTTGTAGACATCCTTGTCGTCGGGCAACTGGCCGATCGACCAGCCGATGCCGACATTGAAGCCGAGCCGTTCGCGTTTCTTGTCAATCTCGGAAACCGGCACTTCATAGCCCTGCGGGATTTGCTGGGCAGGAATATAGACGAGGCCGGTCTTCGGATTATAGCTCATCGGATGCCAGTTATGCGCGCCCAGTGCGCCGGGGATCGCGACAAATGGCTCCTTGGTCTTGTAGAAGCGGGAGGCCGGATTTTCGATCGGCCGACCGGTGGTCAGATCATAGCCTTCTGCCCAGTTGATTCCGTCAACAAAAGGCTCGGCGCTGATCAGCGTGCCGTCGAGGCGGTCGATGACAAAGAAGAAGCCGTTTTTCGGAGCGTGGTAGAGAACCTTGCGCATCTTGCCGTCGATCGGCAGCTCGGCCTGAATGATATGCTGGGTCGCGGTATAGTCCCAGGTCTCTGCGGGTGTTTCCTGATAGTGCCAGAGATATTTGCCGGTGTCCGGATTGACCGCGACGATCGAGGAAAGGAACAGATTGTCGCCTTCGCCGCCCGAACGCAGCCCGTGATTCCACGGGTTGCCGTTGCCGACGCCAAAGTAGAGCTGGTCGAGATCTTCATCATAGACGATGCTGTCCCAGACCGTGCCGCCGCCGCCGGAGACTTTCCATTCGCCATCGCCCCAGGTCTGGGCCGCCGCTTTGGCAAAAATTTCGTCGCTCGCCGCGCCATCGGCTTCGCCCTTCGGATTGGGCACGGTGTAGAAGCGCCATTTCAGCAATCCGTCGCGGACATTATAGGCCGAGACATAGCCGCGCACGCCAAATTCTGCGCCGCCATTGCCGATGATCACCATATTCTTGACCACCCGCGGGGCGCCGGTGATCGTATAGGGCTTGCTGTTATCGGTGGTCTGGGTTTCCCAGAGCCGCGCGCCGGTATTTGCGTCGAGCGCGATCAGCCGGCCGTCGATGGTCCCGAAAAACAGCTTGCCGCGGTTGATCGCAACACCGCGATTGACGACATCGCAGCAGGCATCGACCGCTTTTTCGCCAGCCACACCGGGATCATAGGACCAGAGTTCCTCGCCGGTCTTCGCGTCATAGGCAAAGACCTTCGACCATGCGGTGGAGATATAGAGCTTGCCGTCGACGACGACCGGCGTCGCTTCCTGGCCACGGGCATCGGGCAGGTCCTTGAACCAGGCAATGCCGAGTTCAGCGACATTGCTGTCGTTGATCTGGGTTAGCGGGCTATGCCGCTGTTCCTTGGCGTCAAAGCCGATATTGTCCCAATCCGCGTTGACGACCGCGTCGGTCGCCGCGGGATCGCTGGTCTGGCTTTGGCAAGCCACCAGCAATAGAGGAGCCAATAAAAATCCCAGCCTGCGCATCACCCGTCTCCTAAAACTTGCCAGATGGTCAGCCATCCGTGCAATTTAACTGACTAGCTAAACTTGAGGTACTTGGTCAAGAACAATGGCGAGGGGGCAGCAACCGATTATCTTGCGCCTTTACGGCACAGCCGACATCGGCTCGCCGCACGGCCCGCTCGGGCTGTCCGCAGAACCGGCGGGGAGGGCGGCCATGTTCATCCGCGAGACAGGGTCACCCGACCAGTCGGGCAATCCACATGTTCACCGGCGGCCCGAAAGCCGCCCCATATTGTGCCGTAAACCGAAAGGGAGACTGACTGGCGGCACATCATCACAGGTCCGGCCGGACGCCATGTCGCGAACCGGCAGAACCGATAATTCAGACTGAAGGAGTAGAATGATGAGCAAGATTTCCAACATAAAACGGGCAGGTTTCCTGCTCGCCACGTCGGCCATATTGGCGCCGGCCAGCGTATCTGCACAGCAGGATGCAAGAGAAGATATCATCGTGTCGGGACAGCAGGAAGCGCAAGCGGCTGATCTCGCCATCGACCTGTCCCAAGCGCCCGAAGGGCCAGAGGTTGAAGGCATTATCTCGGCGCGCAGCGCCGACCGTCTGCAGGTCACCGGCAACGATGGCTCCAGGACGATCATCGCTTTCACCGATACCACCGAGATAAAAGCGAGCAAGGGCCTGCTCGGTTTGGGGCGCAAGGCGCTCGCAGCCGATGCGCTGCTCAACGGCCTGCCGGTCAGCGTCGACACCGTTCAGGTCGGCAGCGAACTGGTCGCGAGCAAGATCAGCCTCCGCAACAGCGACCTCAAGACCGCCAATATGATCCACAACGGCACCGCCCAGGGCTTCGCCGAACAGACGGCGGCGACCGAGGCGTTGCGCAGCCGCGTCGGCGATATCGATCAATATAATGTCAAGGGCACGACCAATGTCCACTTTGACACTGGCAAGGCGGTGCTGTCCGCTCGCGGCAAGGCCGATCTGTGCGCGACCGCAGAGGCAGCCGACGAAATGAACAACGCCCTGATCCTGGTCGTCGGCTATACCGATTCAACCGGCGATTATGAATATAACCAGCAGCTCAGCGAGAAACGCGCCAGCCGCGTGGTCAATTATATCCAGCAGAATTGCGGCTGGAAACCCTATCGCATGCTGACCCCGACCGGCATGTCCGAAGCCGATCCGCTCGGCAACAACGACACCGCCAGCGGCAAGGCGCAAAACCGTCGCGTTGCGGTGAATATCCTGGTCAGCAAGGGCCTCGACGGCCTTTGAGTCAGTGAATGAAACGGGGCGGGTGTAGAGCCCGCCCCGTATCGCGGCCGCACTCTCCGGTGCCTGTCATCCGGTGTCCGTAGCAAATTTTACCCCCTTGCTACCGGCTGGTTATGCACGTAACAAATCAACTATCGTGAACAATTACTCCGCTTGTTTATCAGTAAAATAGGCGCTGTAGATGGATTTTGACTTGTAATCAGGGGGTTTTACTATGAGCGCTTGTAAGGTTTTGACCAGAGTGTCTGCTGCAGCGATGAGCTTTGCGTTGGTTGCATGTGGCGGTGGCGGTGGAGGCACACCGACAATCGGCGCGCCTCCGGCTGCTCCAACGCCCACACCCACGCCTGCACCCACACCAACCCCGACTCCGACTCCAACTCCGACCCCCACGCCGTCAGATATTTCCGACCTTACGACCGACCAGTCATTTACCGTCGCGTCAGGCAAGCAGGTTGCGCGTTTCAATCTTGCCTCTGGCGAGACGCAGGTCTCGCAGAGTGCGGCCGGCGGGATACGGATCGACTATGATGCGTCGACCGGCAGCTATGCGCTCACGTCCGATGACGGTCGCAATGCCGCTTTTACCACGGCCGACGAGATTATCTCTAACGATCCGAATGAGCGCCGCTTCCAGACCGGCGGCGCTGGCCAGAGTGAGTTTCTGACACTCGCCTATACCGGTTACGGCTCCAATCTGGCGACGGTTTCGGTTGCACTGGGTTTCTGGCAATCGAATATATCCGACGGCACGGCGCAGGACACTGATTTCGATGTTTTTGTGTACGGCTTTCCAAGCGCGGCTTCCGCGACCCCGACGACAGGATCGGCCGATTTCCGGACCGATGTTTTCGGATTTTCCTCGCAAGTCGGAAACGAACCGCTGAGCTTTCAGGGTAGCGGCACGACCGTGTTCGATTTCGGCCGCGGCACTTTCGCGATGGACACGAATCTGTCCGAGAATTATCTGTTTACCGGCGCCGGTCGCTCAGGCGCGCTCTCCCTGCGCGCCTCGGGCAATATTTCATCCTCCGTCAACGGCTTTGGCGGCACGTTTCTCTATGATGGATCTATTGCGTCTATTTCCGGTCTGTTGAACGGCTCTTTCTTCGGCGCTGATGCAGGCGAGGCCGGTGGTACGTTCTTCGGGGATGATGGAGCGGGCAATTCGGTGGTTGGCGGCTTTACTGCGGCGTTTCTGGAGGCGTCCCGGCAGAACCTGTCGGTATATGAATTGCGGTCCGACGAGCTGTTCTATACCGGAAGTTTTGAATATCAACAGCGCCGGTACAAGGATGGTTCGCCAGGCTTCGTGAGCAACAGCAGCACCGCCAACGGCCAGATCAGTTATCGCGCTTCCGATCAAAGTTATCGCATTGCCGGCTATTCCGAAGACCAGGGCCGTTTCGGGCCTTCCGATATCATCAGCCCCGCCGGTTCGGAATTTGAAATATATCGCAACAGCGCCGACGCGGATGCCCTTGAATTGGCGCTTTACCAGCCTGCAAACGGGGGCGAGGTCGCACTGACCTATTCTGGTTTCGGTGTCTATCGCAGCACCTATGAAGACGCGGCCCAATTCAACTTTTCGCAGCACTGGTTCCTATACGGTCTCGACACACCGGAAGGCGTCCTCGACGCGCGCACCGGCACAGGGACCTATAACGGCGTTGCCCGCGGCGTGGCGGGCAGCAATGACGGCAAGCGTGAGCTGAATGTCACGGGCAGCTCGCGATTTGTGATTGATTTTGCATCCCAGGGCTATTCCGGCTGGCTTCGCTTGCTCGGCACCGACCTGGCCGATAATTCCGAGATCGATTTCGGTCAGTTCGACCTTGCCGGCGGCAATGGCATATTCCGCAATGCGTTTATAACGGCACTTCAGCAGAGTGGCTCCGATGTCGGCAACATCCAGCTGCGCTTCTACGGTCCGACCGGCGAGGAAATGGCAGGCGTATTCGGCCTCAATGCTGCCGGTTTCGGAATCGTCGGCGCTACGGCCGGGCAGCGGGATTGATTTCTGCAATATCTCCAGGCGGATTTCCGCACCCGCCCAGCTTTTCGGCGCCCGAGCATGCCGGGCGGCGGTCGCTCTGCCGATTGACTTCCCGACTAGGCAGCATCATATTGTAGCCATGGTCATGATCCTATCTCTAGGGCGATATCGCCACCGTTCGGGACAGCTCGCCGCAGGAATCTGACCCGGGCTTTCACCATCAGCCTCCGATATGCGAGGCAAGAGTGCAGGAAGGTCCGGGATCTTCAAAATCGAAACAGGCGGAGCAGCCACCACCACCATCAACGAGGGTGCGAAGCCTCCCGGATTCAACAAGAGCCAATGACATGAACAAGATAACGCCCGAAAAATCTGCCGCAACGCGCCCCGTCATCCATATGATCGATCAGGAAGGCGACGCCATCGAAGCGCTGGCGATGACGATGGAAGCGAAAAACCCGAACGTCGCGGAGTTGCTTTATGAAGAACTCGCCCGCGCGCAATTCCACAGCGCCGAAACGATACCGGCCGATATTGTGACGATGAACAGCAAGGTCGAATTTATCGACGAACGCAGCGGTTCGCGGCGGGTGCTGGAACTGGTCTATCCCAGGGACGCGGATATTGAAAAGGGCCGCATCTCGATTTTCACCCCGACCGGCGCCGGTCTGATCGGGATGGTCGCGGGCGAGACAATTTCCTGGCCTGACCGCAGCGGAGCCGAACGGATATTGCGGATCGTCAGCGTAACACCGCCCGAAACAGCCGAAGCCGCCGCGGGCTGAAACGCAGAGGCCTGGGCCCCGCGATCCAGGACTGCGCTGGATCGAATTTACGGCTTGGGCCGCAGCGTTTCGATTAACTGCGCATCAATCCAGTACAGGTCCGATTGAGGGCCCCCATCGCCGGTTGTCGGCGACACCATTCTGTTGAAGAAGAGATATTTCCCGTCCGGCGTGACCTGTGGTCCGCCTTCTTCCGCCGCTGTGTTGACCGTGTCGCCGAGGTTGATCGCTTCACCCCATGAACCGTCTGTCTGCCGGAAGCTGATATAGAGGTCAGAGCTGCCAAAGCCGCTCTCTCTTTCGCCGTCCCACATGACATAGGATTCGTCCGGTGCGATATACGGGTGGGCATTCCATGTGCCGCTATTGATTTCCTTGCCGAACGGCTTCGGGTCTTCCCGTTTGCCGTCGATCAGCCGTGAATAGCGAATAATACCGTCACCCTCCGGCCCGCCTCTCTCGTCCAGCACCAGCATGCCCTTGGCCGAAGACTTCAGGCTCATGATGTGTATTGCTTCGAAGGCGGGGCCAAGGCTTTTCATCTCGGACCATCCGTCCCTCGTGCGCTCCTTATATTGGCTGTCAAAATACAGGGTGTTGCCGTCTGGCGAGTGGAACGGCCTTTGCATTTCAGCGGGCACCGCTATCTTGTTCCATCCATTGTCCGTCCTCTTGAACGTAACAGATTCAGGCTCCCTTGCGTCATCCGTATGTTTCCATCTGCTGACATAAAATTCATTCATGTCGAGGGAAAAGCCGATAGCGTCGCCCCATATTTCCGTGTTAACAAGGCCGGGCGCGAAGGGTTCGGCGGTGGTCCCCGGTGGCGTTTGTCCGAGATAGGGGCCGTCGGGGATGGAAACGTCATCATGAGCCTGGCCATTGCTGCTCACCATCAGAGCCGAGAGCAGCAGACCTATCGAGACACCTGCATATTTCATTCCATCATCCTTCCCCGGGGGCGGCAGCGCGTTCGCTGTTCCGCCGTGACAAATAGTCTTGCCGCAAGTGTCGGGCAGGGGAAGCAGCCTGCCATGGCTGTTCGACCAAATTCACAGGCTGTTCGACCAGTGACATCGGGGTGTCGACATCGGCACCGAACCTGTTGCCCGCCCCGGCTTTTCGGCACCGGATGATGCCAGACGATGGCCTTGCCGGTCGGCCGTCTGCTGAGCCGGCAAGCCGGGGCAGGGCCCGGGCCGATGGACTGACGCCCCAGGACCCGCGCCCCGCCAAACGCGTTATCGTGCTTTAGTAAATACCGACCACGATCCGCATGATCAGATTGTTGCTCAACCGGACCAGCAGGGCATCATTGCCCGCACGCACCCAGACATAGCCGCGCGGCGGTGCGGAGAGCTGGCGATGCTGGCGATAGTCCAGCCGGCGGTAATTGGAGGCTTTGCTCCGCTCAAACCGCTGGCCCTTGGCAAATTTATGCCCGGAATTGCTGGATCGCTGAGCCGCAGGCGCCTTGCTATTGCTGCTCGGCTTGCTGTTGCTCGCATTGCTGTTGCTGCCGGATTTCGCGCTGGACTGTTGCGTGGCAGGCTTTTTCGCGTTGCTGTTCTTGTCATTCTGCGTGCTCTGGCCATGCGTGTTTCCGTTATGATCATTCCGGTCGTTCTGATTCTGCGCATAGGCGCTGACGGGAACCAGAAGCGCCAGGGCGCATAATGTGGATATGGTTTTCTTCATGGATATTTCCTTGTTTCTGTATCAAATCAAATAGCATCACGGCATTGGCTGGTCGCTTGAAAAACTGTCGTAAATTGTCGTAGAAAATCGACCTGCACAGGCGTCCGATTGGCGCGGGTGATGCAAAAATCATCCCGTCGGTCCGCGCCGGTTCAGCCCGTGTCAGACCAGTCCGCATATTGTAGAGAAAAGCCCCGGGACCCGCCGTCTGCTCCGGTGACCAGCGGCCATGAAACGGTCGGCCGGAATATCCTGTGACCTGAGGGGGGAAGTGCATCGTCGCCAATCCATTCGCTGCCTAACCCCTATCTTCCCTCTAGCGCCCGATTGTGGAGGGAATATGGATGCGGCAGCCGGGACTGGAACCCGTTTAGCGCGGCTTCTTGGCAATCGGCGCGTTGAAATCGGGGTCTTTTTTCGCCACCCAGTCGACAAATTTGCGCACCGCCGGATCGGCGAGCAGCCCCTCGACATCCATCCCGTGGCGCTGCAGCTCGCTGTTGCTGAACTGGGTGATCAGCATCTTCTGGCAGATCGCATGCATGGGCACAGTATCGCGCCCGCCCCGGCTTTTCGGCACCGGATGATGCCAGACAATGGTCTCCCCGGTCACCCGCCCGCAAAGCCAGCAATCCGGCGCCTCCGCCGGAGCTTCTTCCGCGTCGGGCTGCAGATCCTGCCAGCCACCATGTTTCGAATGTTTACGGGCCATATGCTGAACCTATATTGCTGGAAACCAAGCTGCCCGCCTAGGCGCGCGGGGTCGGGATTGCTACCGAAAGCTGGTTATCGCCTTGGCATTGTCCATCGGCGTGTCGTCAACGTCTCAGCCAGTGCCGCATACCAAACCAGGCCAGCACGACAAGCCCAAGAAGGACGCAGAAGCCGACCACGCCCCAGAAGGCCCATTGCTGATGCGCAAACGGGATGCCGGCCACGTTCATGCCGAGCAAACCGGTCACAAAGGTGAGCGGCAGAAAGATGAAGGCGACGACCGCGATCATCAGACTCCGCTGATCGACCAGTTCTGCCAGCAGGTCAGTGAGCTGCTCGTGCAGCAGCGCTGCGCGTTCGCGGATCGCCTCCAGTTCCTCGGCCATTCTTGCGAACAGGTCGGCGGCTTCCCGAATGTGAAGCCGATCCTCCTCGGCTAGCCAGTCGACATTGAGACCGACCAGCGTGATCAGCGCGTCCCGGTCGGGCGCGATGAACCGGCGGAAGGCGATTGCCTGTGAGCGGATGGTCGCGATCCGGCGGCGCAGCTGGTAGATATTTCCCGCATCCAGCTCGCTCTCGCATTCGTCGACCTCGTCGCCAAGACTGACGACTTCGGGGTTCATGCTGCTGCTGATCGCCTTGGAAAATGCGGCGACCAGATCACCGGAATCGGAAATCTCGCCGCTGCGCATCGCGGTCTCGACCTGGCTGATTGCGGCAAGACTGCGGCGGCTGACCGATATCACCCGGTTGCCATGCACCCAGGCGCGGATGGAGACGAGCCGGTCGCCATTGTCAGCCGTCTCCATCGCCGGTCCGCGCAGGTTGATCAGCGCTCCGTCGTCGATCTGGTCGCATCGGGGCCGCGTTTCCGACGCGACGAGGGCGCCCATCACCACGTCCGGAATGTCCGCATGATTGATCGCCGAAGAGAGATCGACGCTGTCAGCCTGCTCGAAATGCGCCCACTGGAAATCGGCATCCTCCAGCGCACAGGATTGCCCGTCGGAAAGCTCCCGGACCGCATGGTCATGGAAAACGAGGGTAAAGCTTCTCATGACGCCGGAGCGTCGAATGTACCGATCATTCGGCGTCGACTTGCTTGCCGTCGGGCTCTGAAGGAACCGGCGCAGACATGCTATTGCCATGCGGGATTGTCCGGTCATCAAAACCCTCGCCACCGGTCAGCTCCTTGCGAAAACTGCCGAGACCCTTGCCCAGGTCTCCCATGACATCCGAAATCCGCCCCGGTCCGAAAAGCAGGAACACGACCAACAATACGATAATCCAGTGACTGACCGACAACATTCCCATGTTCATCTCCGCCAGCGCCCCGGCCCCCGCCATTGATCAGCAGAAACCCGGGCTTTCGCCAGCCCAAAAATTAGAAAGAAAAACCGCGACACCGCCCGGTTCGGAACGACAGCCGGAGCGTCACAAGACGGCGCATCCAGCCGGCCGGGATCATAAGTCACGGGGAAGGTTGCAACAAGCGGATAATTGCGGGTCCTGGAGGGGCGGGTGCCGTACTGACGGTTTTTAGGCAGGGGTTTAGGCAGGGAATGATGTCAGACAATGGTCTTGCCGGTGGGGCGCTCGCAGAGCCAGCAATCCGGCACCTCCGCCGGAGTGTCCTCCTCCTGGGGCAGATCCTGCCAGCCACCATGTTTGGAATGTTTGCGGGCCATGTTTTGGGGTCTCTGTTGGTGGGAGGTGAGGGGGTTGCCTAGGGGGATGGGATTGATAGGTAAAGGTGGTTGGTACGGCACAGAGGCATTTGTTAAAAACCCCGAATCCCTTAGGTGGAGCATATTGAGGGTTGGGGTCGTGGAATGACTAAAGCCATTAAGTAAACTGTTGCGATGGTTCCAGAATTTGCAGTAAAAAACGATATGTTGACATTCCCTTGTTGAAGCTTCTTGTGGTACTTCGTTATTGAAAATTGCCGTGAGGGAACGTTTAGTATGTTGGTGATGCGTCGGCTAGGGGCCATGATTGTAATTTGTACTCTAGCTGCATGCGGTGGTGAAAGTAGCAGCGGTTCAGGCGGAGGTGTAGTCTTGCCAACTCCAACCCCAACCCCGGCACCAACTCCGACGCCGTCCCCTGCAGCGACCATCAGTTACTTACATACCTTTGCTATTGAGCCAGGTGATGGTGCTCAGCCCAACGGACCACTTGTGCAGGCTAGCGATGGTAATTTTTATGGAACCACGAGGGCTGGCGGGTCTGGTGAGTGTCGCCCGCAATCGCCAGTTCCGTGCGGAGTTATTTTTAGGATTACTCCAAGTGGCGATGAGACGGTTTTTTATTCTTTTCGTCCTTCGGGTGAAGATGGATACACGCCACTTGGTGGCCTGATTCAGGGGGCAGACGGTGCTCTATATGGAACAACATCAAATGGAGGGGCTTTCGGCGGAAGCGGCACCATATTTCGCATTGACTTGAACGGACAGTTCCGAGTTCTGCATTCTTTTAGTGGCATAAACGGCGAAGGCCACACTTCTACTGACGCCCTTACCTTGGCCGACGATGGAAATTTTTACGGCGTTACCAAATCTGGCGGAGCAAATATTTGCGGCCAAATACCGCAAGCCGGTGGCAATTGCGGTACCATATTCAAGATGACAGCGACTGGCGAGTTTACAACTCTTCATTCATTTGGCCGCACTGCATCTGACGGAGTGCAACCAAATGGTCCTTTGCTTCAGACTGCCGACGGTTCGTTCTATGGTACAACCGGCATTGGTGGCAGCTACAACCGTGGAACTATTTTTAGGCTAACTCCGGCCGGGGCTTTGAATATCATATATTCTTTCGGCGAAACCTCAGGTGATCCCTCAAGTCCACAGGGTTCCTTAATAGAAGACTCTAATGGCATACTTTACGGAACCACTCCCTCTGGCGGGACGGGAAGTGGCACCGTCTACCGACTTGACCGGTCTGATAGAGTAACAGTTCTGTTCAATTTTGAGCAAAATGTTAGCGGTTCCGGGCCTTCTCGGGTTCTCGCCCTTGGGAGAGATGGAAACATTTATGGAACTACACGTACCGGCGGTCAGAACGGGCGAGGTACAGCCTTTCGGTTGTCCACGAGTGGAGCATTGACCACCTTGTTTACATTCGGACCGATACAGGAAAAACCCTACGATCCTGAGACCGGAGTGATCGAGGGAGCGGATGGAGCCCTATATGGCACGACCTTTTACAACGAAGGATTGGGCGCAGTCGGTGCTAGATCCGGTTCTGGCACGGTCTACAAGTTGACGATCCGATGAGGGCTGACGGCGATCTAAAGGCCTGATTATGAACATGCTGAAGTGTTAAGACAGGTTCCAGAAATGTAACAGGTCTGAGCGCTTACAAACTCAATCACAAATCCACCCCGTAATAAGACGGCAATGCCGCCTTTATTTTCTTGCATTTAGGACGGCAATGCCGTACACATTCTGAATGGATAAAGCGCCGATCCATACTGTCGTCGCAACGCTCGCTTTTCAGAAGAGGGTGAAGGCTCTCGGGGTTAGCGAGGTCGAACTTAATGCGATCTACGATCTGTATCAGTCCGATCCCGGATTCGGAAAGGTAGAGCCTCGCACCGGTGGTTTGCGTAAGGGCCGCGTCGCCAAGCAGGCAAGCGGCAAGAGCGGTGGTTATCGGGTGTTCAGCTTTTTTGCTGATGCCGACAATCCGGTCTTCCTGCTCTGGATGATCGACAAGACCGACGACGACAGTCTGACCGGCGAACAGAAAAAGGCTTTCAAAGCAGCACTGACAACGCTCAAGAAGGAACTGAAAAAATGAAGGACGAAGATTTTACCGGCATCATGGAAGGCATCGAGGATGCAACGGCCTTCGTGCAGGGCCAGCAGGCGCGCGCGCGCGTGGTGGCGGGGCCGGATATCAAGGCGCTCAGAAAACGGATAAAGATGACTCAGGTCGTGTTCGCGAAGACCTTTTGCCTGCCATTGGGAACGGTCAAGGACTGGGAGCAGGGAAGGCGCCAGCCCGATGCCCCGGCGCGCGCGCTTCTTACTGTGATCGAAGAAAATCCCGAGGCTGTGCAAAAGGCGCTGTCAGCAAGCTGATCACCCCTCTCAATAAGGCGGGCAATCCAGCCCCTTCGGGCTCTTCGTGAATATCTCGTTTCCGTCCTCGGTAATCCCGATACTATGCTCGAACTGCGCCGTCAGTGACCGGTCGCGGGTGACCGCTGTCCAGCCGTCATCGAGCATCTTGCAGGCATATTTGCCGATATTGATCATCGGCTCGATGGTGAAGAACATGCCGGGGCGCAGTTCCGGGCCGGTGCCGGGGCGGCCGGCGTGGACGACTTCGGGGGCGTCGTGGAACATCTGGCCGAGACCATGGCCGCAGAAATCGCGGACCACCGAATAGCGGTTGGCTTCGGCGTGGCTCTGGATCGCGTGCGCGACATCGCCCATCCGGTTGCCGGGAACCGCCTGCTCGATGCCCAGCATCATGCATTCATAGGTGACCTGGACCAGCTTGCTCGCCTTGATCGGGGTCTTGCCAACCAGATACATGCGGCTGGTGTCGCCGTGCCAGCCGTCGACGATCACGGTCACGTCGATATTGACGATATCGCCCTCGACCAGCTTCTTGTCGCCGGGGATGCCGTGGCAGACGACATGGTTGATCGATGTGCAGCAACTGTGGGTAAATCCGCGATAGCCTAGAGTCGCGGGGACCGCGCCAGCAGCAAAAGCCTGATGCCGGACCATATCGTCGAGCGCGCCGGTGGTCACGCCGGGAACGACGTGGGGGACCAGCGAGTCGAGTATCTCGGCGGCGAGGCGTCCAGCCTTGCGCATGCCCTCGAAACCTTCCGGCCCGTGCAATTTGATCGCGCCGGTGCGCGAGGATGGGGTGGTGTCTTCTACGGTCAAATAGTCTGTCATGTGGCCTATATAACGACCATATTCCCAATTTGCGAGGTCTGCTGTGCATATGTTTTCAGTTATTTAACACAAATTTGCTAGGCGGCAGCCTTTGAAGGACCGGTCGAAGCCATGCTGACGAAGCTGAAGATAATCTTGATACTCGCGGCATTGCTGCTCGGCTCGGCACAGACGGTCGTGCGGTTTGAATCGCTGATCACGCCGGAACTGCAGCTGCTCAGCCTGATCGCTTACACCTTGCTGCTCGGCATCTGTCTGGTCGGCATTTTCAGCGCCGCGTTCATTCCGGTGGCGGTGGTCCGCTGGAGCTTTGCGCTGGTCATCGCGCTGGCCGGGATCATGGTTGAAACCTACCAGAGCTCGGTCGAGGATCATATGCCTTATGACGCCTTCATCAGCATGATCAACGCCTCGGGATCACTGCACGAGGCCTGGGGCCAATATGCCAACGCGATCGTGATTGGCGGCGTTCAGGGGCTGTTGCTGTTTCTCGGCATCGGGCTGAGCATCCACCATCCGGTCAAAGCGCACAGCAAGAAGCTGATCGCCGCGCCGCTGCTGATCCTGTTCGCTCTGGCCGGGATATTGTTCATCCGCGGCGGCGATGGCGCGCGCGGTCTGCCGGCGAGCTACACCGGCGCCGCCTATACTTTGCTCTATGGCTATGAGCGTTCCACCGAAGTGATCGCGCCGCGCGAACCGGTCAGGCTGCCGGTGGTCACGCCATGGAACGGCGATGGTGATATCGTGCTGCTGGTTGATGAAAGTATCTCCGGCCAATATCTCGATATCAACAGCGACCAGGGCGTTTACAGCGGCCTGCTGGCCCCGAAAAACGGCGTCTCCGCGCATAATTTCGGGCTGGCCGTGTCGATCGCGCATTGCAGCGCGGCGGTCAACATGACCTTGCGTCACGGCGGCACGCGGGACGATTATATCCGGATCAACGGCAGCATGCCGTCGATCTGGGCCTATGCCAAAAAGGCGGGATTCGAGACCGTCTATATCGACGTGCCGCGGACCAAGCGGATTTTCAACAATCTGATGGACGAATCCGAAATGAAGGATGTCGACCAGTGGATTGAGTTTGACGATGTCCCGATCCAGCGCCGCGATTATGCTTCGGCGGATGCGCTCGCAGGGTTTCTGAACGACGGGAAACGGCAGTTCATCTATCTGCAAAAGATCGGCGCGCATTTTCCGATCCACGACAAATATCCCGATGAATATATGCGCTACAAACCGGCATTGCCGCGCGGGCAGTTTCTCAACATTGCCGATACCGGCGACCGCGAGGGCTTTTCCGGCTCGCAGGAAAGCTGGGTCACCTATCGCAATAGCTATCGCAACACATTGATATGGAATGTCGGCGCCTTTTTCGACCGGCTGCTCAGCAAGGCCGATCTGACGGGTTCGACGATCATCTATACGTCCGACCACGGCCAGAATCTGCACGAACGCGGTGGCACCGGCGTGGTCACCCATTGTTCGCCGGATCCGGTGCCGGAAGAGGGGCTGGTGCCGCTGGTCGTGCTCGATACGCCGCAAGCCGCCGGCCAGCCGGGCGCGATCGACTGGGACGATGCCATCGCCAGGGGCAAGAACCGGTCCAGCCATTTCCAGATTTTCCCGACGGTGCTGGAGATGATGGGCTATGATTCCAAAGCGGTGCAGGCGATTTACGGCAATGATCTGCTGTCCGCAAACCAGGCGCCTTTCGCCTTCAATTACCAGTTCAACGCCCGGCTCGGTCGCGCGCCGCGCTGGAAAGAGATCAAGCTGGGCGAGGTCGCTTATCCGCCGCGTTCCGACTATCGGGCCGACCATCGGGCAAAGACCGTCACCGGCACCAAATAACATATTCCCAAATCGACCGGCATCGCTCTATAGCAACGCCATGACACAAGATAAAACACAGGAAAAAATCTGGACCGCCGCCCTCATCGTGATCGGCGACGAAATCCTCTCCGGTCGCACCCAGGACAAGAATATCGCGCAGGTCGCCAGCTGGCTCAACGTGCAGGGCATCCGCCTCGCCGAGGTCCGCGTGGTCGCCGACGACATGGACCATATCGCCGAAGCGGTGAACATATTGCGCGCGCGCAACGACTATCTGTTCACCACCGGCGGCATCGGCCCGACTCATGACGACATCACCGTCGACGCGATATCCAAGGCGCTCGGCGTCGATGTCGTGATCCACCCCGCGGCCCGTGCGATCCTGGAAAAATATTACGAGACTCGCGGCGGCATCAACGAAGGCCGCCTGCGCATGGCCCGCGTGCCCGAGGGCGCCGAGCTGATCGAGAACCGCATGTCCGGCGCGCCCGGCATCCGCATCGAAAATCTGTTCCTGATGGCCGGCGTGCCCCATATCACCGCCGGCATGCTCGACGCGCTGACCGGGACGCTCGAAGGCGGCGCGCCCTTGCTCAGCGTCACGCTCGGCGCCTGGGCCCCGGAAAGCGAGATTGCGGGCATTCTCGGTGACACCGAAAAAGCGCATGAAAGCTGCGTCATCGGCAGCTATCCCTTCTTCCGCAACGGCACCGTCGGCGCGAATTTCGTGGTGCGCTCGACCGACCCGCATGAGCTGGAGACCTGCAGGGTTGCGCTCAAGGCGGGACTGGAGGAAGCCGGGTATGAAGTTACCGACGGCGGGATTTAGGTTGGGCAGGGCGCGGGCAAGCAGAACAGCACCGTCATCCTGAACTCGTTTCAGGACCTCCATCGGCACCGCGCAATCTCACGAGGTCCTGAAACGAGTTCAGGATGACGAGTGCGCCCTAATCCGTTCGCCCCGCCCCGCACTCCGCCTATGTAACTTCCCTTATTTCCCGCCCCGCTTCTTTCCGCGAAACACCCACTCAGGGCCCCCTCCCGCCTTCCCCCCGGGGGGCCCCAACAACACCCACGCCCGAGGAGACAACCATGGCCGAGCTACCCTTTTCCGATGCCGAGATCGAACAGCTGGTCGTGCGCTTCAACGCCGTCATGGCCAAGGAACAGACCGACATCCCCGATCTCGGCGGCAACGCCACCGATGACGAGGTCGCCGCGACGCTGCAGGAGACCGCCGGCGATCTCAGCCGCGACGAGCTCACCGAGGAAATCGAGAATATGAACGACGAGCAGCAGGACGCGCTGGTCGCCCTGTTCTGGATCGGCCGCGGCGATTCCGGACCGGAGGAATGGGAAGCCACCAAAAAGCTCGCCCGGCAGCAGCATGAAGGCCCGGTCAGCGTCTATCTGCTCGGTCAGCCGGAAGTCGGTGAGTTCCTTGCTGAAGGCCTCGACAAGATGCTGAAATTCGGCGTGGATTGATCGGGGTGTGCCGTGCCCCTGCGCAGGCAGGGGCCCATCTCCTGAATTCGCCGCACGCCCGATAGTGGATTTGTGCGCGGACCAGAGTGCAACGCCCAATCCTCGCCAGCCCTCCAGCCGCGCTAGCAGAGATGGACCCCTGCCTTCGCAGGGGCACAAAAGGGAAGGCAGGGAACATCCCGCTTCTCCGTTCGTGTCGAGCGAAGTCGAGACACCTGGTAAAGCGCACAGGAGCCGTCTCGCGACTGCGCTCGAGACGAACGGCATTTCCAGTCTCCCTTCGTCATCCTGAACTTGTTTCAGGACCTCGTGAGATTGCGCGCTGCCGGTGGGGATCCTGAAACGAGTTCAGGATGACGAGAAAACCACAAGTTCAGGATGACGAGTGCTCTCACCCCGCACGCTCACTCCCCGCCATCATCGCCCTCAATCTCCGCCGCCCGCGCCTCCGCCGCCTGCATCCGCTCCTCCGCCTTCGCCCGCCGCGCCAGCAGTTTCATCCGCATGTCGCCCAGCTTCCGGTCGAGCGCCTTGTGCACCGCTTCCCGCTCCTCGCTCTCGTCGATCTTGTTGCCGTCTCCGTCAAAGCGCACGCCGTCCTGCCATTCCTCCCAGGTGATCACCTTGTCGGCGGTGCGCGCGCCGATCCGCCCGCCGAGATCGCCGCGCTTGATCAGCAGCGCTAGAATCGTATCCGACGGCGCCACCCGCCGCTCGACCTCCTCGCCGTTCCGGTAGATGATCGTCTCCTTGCCGACCACCGCATGCTGATGCGCCACCGCGACCAGCCCGCGCTGCCCGTTCTCCAGCGCGTCCTGCCACTGCGCCGCAATCTCCGGATCGCGCTCGCGCAGCCGGTAGGCCGACGTATCCGACATCCCCGCCACCCGGCAGGCATCGATCACGCAGCCGCTCTCGCGCAGCACCGCCAGAAACGTCTTCTTCCGCGCCTCGGTCCAGCCGTCATGACGGGGTTTTCGGGGTTTGTTCGCGGGTAGGTTCTGCATTGTCTTCGCCATATTCACCGTCGTCATATTTGTGATGGTCGTAGTACGGGTCGTCATCCTGAACTTGTTTCAGGACCCCGTGAGACTGCGTTGTGCCGGTGGGGGTCCTGAAACGAGTTCAGGATGACGAGAGCGCGCGTGCCTTGCGCCCGTCCGTTTTTTTCCTAGCCATGCCGAATCCATATCAGAACCGCAGACCTGTAGGAAAGCCTGTTGGATTTCGCCCGCTGGACGCCACGTCGTCACGCTGCCATAATCCCCCGATGTGCAACCATTATCGCAATATTCCCGGCGCGCTCCATACGATCGAGAGCTGGGCCGATTATGTCAGTCATTTCCGGCTCGATGGCGCGGCAGAGGATGTCTGGCCCGGGCGACAGGGCGCGATTGTGCGAGAGGTGGATGGCGCAAAAGTCGCCGAGACCATGCACTGGGGCTTTCCGTGGGTGGGCAAGGGCATGCGCCCCGGCACCACCAGAAAGATGAACACCACCAATGTCCGCAACCTGCAAAGCCCGCTCTACCGCAATGTCATCAACAAGGCCGAGCATCGCTGCCTGGTCCCCTTTCACCAGTTTGCCGAGCCGAAGCCGGGCGCTGGCCGGGAGGAAGTCTGGTTTGCCGTGAGCGAACAGCCCGTGTCCTGCTTCGCCGGTATCTGGCGCCAACAGGAGGAGGGCCCTTGCTTCGCCTTCCTGACCTGCGAACCCAATCCGCTGGTGAAGCCGATCCACCCGAAGGCGATGCCGGTGATCTTGCAGCCGGAGGATTACGACCGCTGGCTGTCCGGCGATGATCCGGCAGCGCTGCAAGCGCCATTTCCGTCGCAGCTGATGGCAGTGGTGGGTTAGCCGGGACGCATGAGGTGTTCACCGGCGTAGGCGCACAGGCGACTGGCCATGCGGGGCATGGCCATTAAGCCGAGCGCCCAGAAAAGTCCGGTCCGATCGGCAATTAGTGCATTTAGTAAACTGTCACCGTAATTCCACGGTGATCCTTTTATGAGAGAGTGTTTTTCTCAATCAGTTTCAGATTGAGTGTCTGGTATTAGCTCAAGGGCAGTCATAATTTTAGTCGCAATTCGCGTGACTAAATCTTTGCGCTTTCTCCATACAATGTTGGAGGATGGGTCTCGATTCAGTTGATCGATAATATTATATGCGAAAGATATCTTAGATTTTCTTATTGGCTTGGGGAGGGCTTGGATACGTCCAAACTCAGGAACTTCTGTAATTTTTTCTGTCACACCCATATCTTTGCCAAAAGTTGCAATGTGCTGGTTCACTGCATTTTTCCAGACTTCTGGTTCTAGCAAGTCTTCTATCGTAATCGGGCCTTTTACTCGTCCCATGCTGACTGATGAGATATTGGCTCTTGGAACTCCAGCATTTTCTAAATCATCTGCTTTGTCCCGGCCTGCTTTGTCATTGTCCACTATAAATGCGACGCCCTCAATAAGTTTGTCTAACATCGGCAAACCTGATGGGTTGATACTGGCCAAGCCGGGTACAACTTGAAAGTCCAAGCTTTCCCGACCAAGCACTTCTCCGAACATCTTAGGGAGCAGTAAAAGCTCGGTTGGTCCTTCGCCTAATAGTGCTTTTCTGGTTGGGAAAAATGCCATAGTTGAGGCGCCCATACCAAACAGCAACGGACGGAATCCGTCAGAATCGGCATGTTGCCAAAACTTATTTATTACAACACTTCGTTTTTTTGATTCAGGATGCCAACTGACTAACTTTACTCCACACCCAATGTCTTCTGGGAGTGCTCCAGCTGAATGAGTTGTATAAATTACATTTCCAATCGATGGCTCACGCTGCAAAATTTGCACAAGATCTGCTTGTGCATCGTAGTGCAAGTGTTGATCTATTTCATCAATCAGAAGTATCGCGCCATTCACTTTTTTAAGAAAAGTAAACAGTTGTAGGGCTACAAACTGACGGTAGCCATCGCTCCTATTTTTGAAATTCTGAAATTGAAACTTACGTTCTATATCTTTTTGGTTTCTCACTAAAAGGTCGAGAATTCCAGATTCAAATTCAAAATATAGAGTGGCGTCAGACTGAGACCAAAGACCTTTTGATTCCTTGTCTAATCGATCATTGGCATCGTCAAGGAGTCCCCTTACTACGGCCCTATTTTCTGCAGCGTCAGCTTCTCGTAACTGCTTTAAATCTAGCTTAGCTAGTCTCACAATTTCGGCGAGATGAACCGCCCCGGGATTGCCGGAGGCCATTTGGTTTAAGTTAAGCGGCCATGTTGGTTTCGTCCAGCATGGCGTAGTAGTTTTTCTCAGCTTCCACGGGCGGGATATTGCCGATGGGTTCCAGCAGCCTTTTATTGTTGAACCAGTCTACCCATTCCAGTGTGGCATATTCGACGGCCTCTAACGACCGCCATGGTCCGCGCCGGTGGATTACCTCTGCCTTGTAAAGGCCATTGATTGTTTCAGCCAAAGCGTTGTCATAGCTGTCGCCGACGCTGCCGACCGATGGTTCGATGCCTGCCTCGGCCAAGCGTTCAGTATATTTGATCGATACATATTGACTTCCGCGATCGCTGTGATGGATCAGACCGCCGCGATGCGTGGGCCTGCGATCATGTAAAGCCTGCTCCAAAGCATCGAGAACAAAGCTGGCATGGGCGGTTCGGCTCACCCGCCAGCCAACAATGTAGCGGGCGTAAACATCGATCACGAAGGCGACATAGACAAAGCCCGCCCAGGTTGCGACATAGGTAAAATCTGACACCCACAGCATATTGGGCGCTGGCGAGTGGAACTGCCGGTTCACATGGTCAAGCGGACAAGGCGCTGCTTTATCGCTGACCGTGGTGCGCACTGGCTTGCCTCGTATCACGCCTGCCAAGCCCATGTCGTGCATCAGCCGTTCGACCGTGCAGCGTGCAATATCATAGCCTTCACGCTTCATCTGCCGCCAGACCTTGCGCACGCCATATACCCCGAAGTTCTCGGCAAACACTCGGGCCACCTCCGGCTTCAGCAGTATATCGCGCTGCGCGCGGGCTGACATGCGTGATGGATCTTGCCGCTTGGCCACATGACTATAATAGGTTGACGGGGCGATCGGCAGCAACTTGCAGATCGGCTCGACCCCATAAGATCCACGGTTATCGTCGATAAACGTGATCATCGCTTGAACGGGCGGTCGAGCTCCGCCTGAGCAAAATAAGCCGATGCCTTACGTAAAATCTCGTTGGCCTGGCGCAGTTCGCGGTTCTCGCGTTCCAGTGCTTTTAGCTTGTCAGCAACATCGCTGGGAACCCCGGCGCGCGTGCCGCTATCCACTTCCGCTCGCTTGACCCATTCATGCAGTGTCGGCGGTGAGCAGCCGATCTTCTGAGAAATGGACACCACCGCTGCCCAGCGCGATGGATAATCCTGTCTGTGCTCCAGCACCATGCGGGTCGCCCGTTCGCGAACCTCCGGTGAAAACTTGTTTGTGGTCTTGCTCATAATAGCTCCTTCTACTCAAGAGTTGGAGCCTCCGGCAATCCCGGGGCGGTTCAAGAGGCCTAGATAACTTTTGTCTAATTTTGGGGTCAGCATGACTTAACAAAGACAAGTCTAATGGCACATTTATGTTCTTATGTTCATCAGAAAAAAACAGAATTTGAGGAACCAAATCAGATAGTGCATTGATCGCGATCTGATGGGGGTCGTGATCAGTTTCGAATTCCCGCGTGCTGTCAATTTGCGCTGGTATATCGGAAATATAATCCGAATATTTTTCAAGATCTATCTTCTCTAGATTGCTTTTGAAACTCTGGATTTCGTCGAAGGTGTCTTGATCAAGCTTTGCGATGGAAGTGCATAAAAGGTTTGCGTGCTCCTTGAGTACGTTTGGATCAAATTCTTTTGATGCATCTGTTAGAGCTTTCATCAACTTTCTGTTCTTTGCACACTTGAGTATATTTCTACCAAGCTGAACCCTTGCACGGGTGTCTCTTTCCGGCGTTGGCTCCGCCCTGTACGTTCTCTCACCATCTTCTTTTTTTGTTACATGTAGTTTTGATCCAGCCTTAACATTCAAATCCGGCTCATCTCCGAGTTCGACTACAAATGTCATTGTGATTTTTGTTTCGGTATCTGCAAGCTGGGTTCTGTCTGAATGAATAATTTCATGGTCCCCAGACATATATTCGATTGCTTTTAATATACTCGTCTTTCCCGCCTCATTGGTGCCCACGATTGAAACAAGTTTATTTGATATATTGATATTTGTAGGCTCTTCGAAACGCCGAAAACCTTGCAATCTTATATTTTGTAAGCGCATCCCTTACCCTCCCTCAATCTTATCAACTTTTGCTTCCAATAGATATTACTAGCGATCTAAGAGACGGCAAAATATGTACGCACCATTACCATAATATGTTTAAATCAATTTACGACACGAGACGTAGTTTATTGAAATTGTAGTACGTTTTGAATTTGTCCGCAGATTAGGACTACAATTAAGTGTACCAAAGATCAAAATTTTCTAATCTTACTCAACACAGTTCCAACTGATTTTGCTTTTGCCGCAACATACGTCAGACATAGGCACATTTATGAGCATTGACTTGGTCAAAATTTTGCAGGCAAACAATCCCCGAAGACGGCAATCAAATGATGCCGACGCCAAAGTTGTGTAACATGGTCATTTTATAGCGGACCCAACAAACCCCCCTTCCACAAATCCAACACATAAGCTAAAGCGCTCCCGAACGCGATTCATCAACCGTTTTGTGCCACCAACAGCGCTCTCCCCACTCGGTTGAACCAACGATAATAAAACGGAGCAACTATCCATGACCACCACCGGCAAAGACACCCTCGGCACCCGCTCGACGCTCACCGTCAACGGCACCGATTACGCCTATTATTCGCTCGCGAAAGCGGCGGAGAAACTCGGCAATATCGACAAGCTGCCTTACACGCTGAAAGTGCTGCTGGAGAATATGCTGCGGTTCGAGGATGGCGGCTTTACCGTTGACAGCAAAGACGCGCAGGCGGTGGTTGACTGGCAGAAGGAAGCCAAGAGCGCAGCGGAAATTCAATATCGTCCGGCCCGCGTGCTGATGCAGGATTTCACCGGCGTGCCCGCCGTGGTCGATCTCGCGGCGATGCGCGACGGGATCAAGGCGCTGGGCGGCAATGCCGAGCAGATCAACCCGCAGGTGCCGGTGCATCTGGTCATCGATCACTCGGTGATGGTCGACGAATTCGGCACGCCGCAAGCGTTCGAACATAATGTCGAGCTGGAATATCAGCGCAATATGGAGCGGTACGAATTTCTGAAATGGGGCAGCAAGGCGTTTGACAATTTCTCCGTTGTGCCACCGGGAACCGGCATTTGCCATCAGGTGAACCTGGAAAATATCGCCAAAGCCGTCTGGTCGTCGAAGGACGCCGAGGGCAATCTGGTCGCCTATCCCGATACCTGTGTCGGCACCGACAGCCACACGACGATGATCAACGGTCTCGGCGTGCTCGGCTGGGGCGTTGGCGGGATCGAGGCGGAAGCCGCGATGCTTGGTCAGCCGGTATCGATGCTGATCCCCGAAGTGGTCGGTTTCAAATTGTCCGGCAAGCTGGCCGAGGGCATTACCGCGACCGATCTGGTGCTGACCTGCGTGCAGATGCTGCGCCATGTCGGTGTGGTTGGCAGCTTTGTCGAATTTTACGGCCCCGGCCTGAAAGAACTGTCGCTCGCCGATCGCGCGACCATCGCCAATATGGCGCCGGAATATGGCGCGACCTGCGGCTATTTCCCGATCGACGAAAAGACACTGGAATATCTCGAACTGACCGGCCGCAGCGCGCAGGATATCGCGCTGACCGAAGCTTATGCGAGAGAACAGGGCTTCTGGCGCTATGACGAGACCACCAAGGATGCGATCTACACCAAGACGCTCGAGCTGGACATCAGCACCGTGGTGCCGTCGCTCTCCGGACCGAAATTGCCGCAGCAGCGCGTGTCGATGGCCGAGCTGGACGAGGAATTTAACCGCGATCTGAAAGCCGTGTTCGGCGTTGACGATGACGGCAAGCGGGTCGACGTCGACGGCAGCGACCAGGGCTTTGCCCATGGCGATGTCGCGATTGCCGCGATCACCAGCTGCACCAACACCTCCAACCCGACGGTGCTGATCGCCGCCGGTCTGGTCGCGCGCAAGGCGCGGGAACGCGGTCTGCAGCGCAAGCCATGGGTCAAGAGCTCGCTGGCACCGGGATCGCAGGTGGTCACCGACTATCTCGACAAGGCGGGGCTGAGCGAGGACTTGAACTATCTCGGCTTCAATCTGGTCGGCTATGGCTGCACCACCTGTATCGGTAACTCGGGGCCGCTGCCGGCGCCGATTTCCAAGGCGATCAACGAAAATGATCTGGTTGCCGCGTCGGTGCTGTCGGGCAACCGCAACTTTGAAGGCCGCGTGTCGCAGGACGTGCGCGCCAACTATCTCGCTTCGCCGCCGCTGGTTGTCGCTTATGCGCTGAAGGGCACGGTCCGCGAGGATATGTACGAAACGCCGATCGGGCAGGGCAAGGACGGCGAGGACGTTTTCCTGAAGGATATCTGGCCGACCAACGCCGAAGTGACCGCGATGGTCAACAGCTTCGTCAACCGCGACATGTTCATGAGCCGCTATGCCAATGTCTATAAGGGCGACGAGCAGTGGCGCGCGATCGACGTCACCGGCGGCGACACCTATCAATGGCGCGCCGGCTCCACCTATGTTGCCAACCCGCCTTATTTCGACGGCATGACGATGACGCCCGAGCCAATCAGCGACATCATCGAGGCGAAGACTCTGGCACTGCTGGGTGACAGCATCACCACCGATCATATCTCGCCAGCCGGCGCGATCAAGGCGGACAGCCCTGCCGGAGAATATCTGCAAAATCATCAGGTTAACAAGGCTGACTTCAACAGCTACGGCTCCCGCCGCGGCAACCACGAAGTCATGATGCGCGGCACTTTCGCCAACATCAGAATCAAGAATGAAATGGCCGACGGAAAAGAAGGCGGTTACACCAAATATAACGGCCAGGTCATGCCAATCTACGACGCCGCGATGAAGCACAAGGCCGACGGCACGCCATTGGTTGTCATCGGTGGCGAGCAGTACGGTACCGGTTCCTCCCGCGACTGGGCGGCGAAGGGCACCAACCTGCTCGGCGTCCGCGCGGTCATCGTCGAAAGCTACGAACGGATCCACCGTTCGAACCTCGTCGGCATGGGCGTCCTGCCACTGCAATTCGGCGAAGGCACCGATCGCGAAATTCTCAGCCTCGATGGTTCGGAAAGCTTCACCATCAAGGGCGTTGCCACGTTGAAACCGCTGCAGGAAGTCGAAGTCGAAATGACCCGCGCCGACGGCACGACATCGACCTTCAAGACGATCTGCCGGATCGATACCGCCAACGAAATGGAATATTTCCTCAACGGCGGCATCCTGCAATATGTTCTGCGGAATCTCGCGAAAGGCTAGAACGCCACGCTATATTGTGCATAGTCGGGGCATAGGAGAGAGACCCATGCCCCGACTGCGCGAAATACCCCGGTCCGAAGTGACCGACGACTATGTTCTCGGTCTCTATAATATGCTGTTCGGTGACCGCGATCCGGTAGCCGAGCCCGGCACAGCGACCGGCACACCGGGCAACTGGTGGACCGTCTTCGCGCAGGTCCCCGACGCTTTCAAACATACCAGCGAGGGCTTCGGTTTCTACCGTTCCCCCAATCGCAAACTCGATCCGAAGCTGCGCGAACTCGGCCAGATCCGCGCCGGCTATGCGGTAGGATCGCAATTTGTATATTCCCAGCACAGCAAGGCGATGCGCTTCGAAGGCTTTTCCGAAGAGCAGGTTGCGGCGATCCCCAACTGGTCGGTCGCCGATTGCTTCAGCGATGTCGAACGCGCGGTGCTCGCTTACACCGATTGCCTGGTGCTCGAACGGGGCAGGGTGCCCGACGGTGTTTTCGCGGCGCTGAAAAAACATCTGAGCGAAGTCGAGATACTCGAGCTCACCTACATCACCTGCACCTATATGATGCACGCTGTAATGAGCCGGGCGCTAAAACTGGAGTTCGACGACGTACTGGAACGCGTTGTCGAAGTGCCCGCACCCGATGGCGCCACCGCCGATGTCATGGGCATGGTCGACAAACGGAACGGAGCGAACCAATGAGCTACCACCATCTCGCCCTCGCGGCGAAGGACATGAAAGCGATCCACGCCTTTTACGAAGGCATCATGGGCTTCGAACTGGTCAAGGTAGAGATTGCACCGGTGATGGGCGGCGGCTGGGGCAAGCATTTCTTCTACCGGATGGATGGCGACGACAGCCGGTTCATTGCCTTCTGGGAATTGATGGAAACACCGGGCGAAGCCGGATATTCCTATGACCTCAACGAAGCCGCGGGAACGCCGCAGGGCACCAACCATTACAGCTTTTCCGTCGATACGGCAGAGCAACTGAAAGGCTGGCGTAAAAAATGGAATGCCGCCGGACTGGATGTGCTGGAGATCGACCATAATTGGTGCCACTCGGTCTACACCCGCGATCCCAATGGCAATATGATCGAATTCTGCCTGACAACGGGTAGTTTCACCGACGAAGATCGCCAGCGCGCCCTGGCAGCGCTGGACGAGACAAAAATGAACCCGTCTCCGTCGCCCGCCATGATGAAACAATGGCTGGCGAAAGACGCCTAGCCGGCGACGTGCAGTTCGGGCTTGGTGATTAAGCGATCGTTATCGGCCTGCAAGCCTTTGAAGATCGTGTTGATCACGATCCGCAGCCGCTCTTCGGTCGCCAGATGCATCATCTGCATCATCAGCTGGGGATTGCAAAAGGGCTGCATCATGGTGTTGACCAGAGACACGACAGCGTCGAGTTCCAGGCCTTTGAAATAGCCTTTCTCCATCGCCTCGGCGAGAATTGAGGCCATATAATGATCGGCCAGATCGACATAGCCCTTGATCACGTCAAAATGCTCGTCACCCAATTCCATGTAGGATTCAAACAGTTCCGGATCATCTTCGTAACGCGCCCGTTTGATGACCACGCGCTTGGCGAAAAACTGGTAGAGTTTCTCTTCGACCGGCATATCGGCGGAAACCAGTTCCTCCATGATGACCAGCAGTTCCGCAAACCATTCCCCCGCCATGGCTTCGGCCAGCGCGTCCTTATTTTCGAAAAAGCGATAGAGATTCGATGGCGACATGCCGACGGCTGTCGCGAGGTCGCTCAGCGTAAAGCTGATTGCGCCTTTTTCCTGAATCATCCGGTCTGCGGCAGCGATTATTCTCAGGCGCGTAGCGGCGATGTCGGTCTCGGGACGTGGCATGATGTGGCTCCCCTCCAGGCTCCTTGGCGCGGCATTATAGCCGCTGTGATCTATATAGGTGATACAGTTTCATGATAAAAGACGGAACCCTTCATTTTTCAACTACGCCAGAGGTAATCTTTATCTATTCGCGGTCAGTTTTCAGCGCTAAAGCAATGATATGAAAGACGATCAGGTTCATTCGGCAAGTCCGGAACAGTCAAAGTCAAAGCCGTCATCCGGTCCATTGGATCCGCTGACCGGCAGCATTCGTCTGTTCCGTCGCTGGTGGCGGATGGTCGTACGCGCCGATGTCGATCAGCAAGCGGTTATCGACAAAGTGCGGGAAGACAGCGGTTTTACACCCCATTTTGCATTCATGACGTCGATGTCGGCTGGCATCGCGATTCTGGGTTTGCTTCTTTCCTCTCCAGCCGTCGTAATCGGCGCCATGCTGCTCTCGCCCCTGATGGGACCAATAATGGGAGCGGGCTTTGCTCTCGCTGTCGGTGATTCTGCCTGGTTGAGAGAGAGCGGCAAGGCGATCATTCTTGGAAGCATCATCTCGATCCTGTTCGCCGGACTGGTTGTGACCTTGTCGCCGCTGCAAACCGTCACGGCCGAAATTGCAGCGCGCACCCGGCCCAATCTGTTTGACCTGCTGGTCGCGCTTTTCTCCGCTCTCGCCGGTGCTTATGCGATGATCCGGGGACGGATGGGGACGATCGTCGGTGTTGCTATCGCCACGGCTCTGATGCCACCGCTGGCGGTGGTCGGCTTTGGTCTGGCGACCTTTAACTGGGCGGTATTCGGCGGCTCGCTGCTGCTGTTTTTCACCAACCTGATGACCATAGCGCTGACCGCGACCGCCATGGCCTGGCTCTATGGTTTCCGCTCCTATCTTTCCGAACGCCAATCGCAGTTTCAGATTGCAGCGATGGTGGTGGTGTTTATCGCGCTGGCCATCCCGCTTGGTCTTTCGCTGCGGCAAATCGCCTGGGAAGCCAATGTTTCGCGCTCGGCCAATGGCTATATCAAGGACCAGTTCGGCAAGCGCGCGAGCGTCTCGCAAATAGAGATAGATTTCGACGCCGAGCCGATCCTCATCAACGCCACCGTATTCACGCCAAAGATTCTTGCCGGGGCGGCGGAACAAAGCTCGAGAGTCTTGAGCAGGACTTTGGGAAAACAGATTTCCGTCAACGTGGAGCAGTTCAAGGTCGAAACGGGAGAAGACGCAAACTCAGCCGAACTCGCGGCCGCGAAAATGCGGGAGCAGGCCCAGCAGGCTGAAATTCAGGTTACCCGGCTGCGAGAAAATCTCGCTCTGATTGCCGGGGTTTCTGTCGATGACGTGACGCTGGATACCAGCAAGCGGCGCGCGATGGTCATTGCAAAGCCGCTCGCAGGTGCGTCGCTTGCTTCCTATTACGCGCTTGAGCAGCGGGTTGCCGCTGGAGCAAAAGGCTGGGTCATAAGGTTGCAGCCGCCGGCCATCGCCTTGCCGGATTTGAAAATCACCGAGGGTGCACTGGACCCAGCGTCAAACGCCAACCTGGATTTGATAGTCTGGGCTTCCGAGCGGATAGGCTTGCCATTAGGCATGAGCGGGGCTGCTGACGGAAGAGCCGTGGCCAGAGAGGCCTTGAAAGCAAAGAATATCACGGTGGGTCAGGAATCCGATGCGACCATAGCAAATGGCGGTGTCAGGTTGCGCTGGCTGGCGCCATCCGAGAGCACGGGTACACAGCAATAGATGTTTATGTCAGGTTCATTTCCAATAGGTTAGCTTCTGTTCTCGATAGGGGAGAAAGACTATGCGGCATTTCATGTTCACCGGACTTTTGTTGGCGAGCGTTGCAACACCAGCCATCAGCCAATCCTCACCGGATGAATCGGCGCAGGGTGCCGTCTCGGTCACCATCTACAATAATAATCAGGCGCTGGTGCAGGATGTTCGCAATCTGAATCTGCCCAGGGGGCGCAGCAAGCAGCAATTTCCAGACGTCTCGGCGCAAATCCGCGCAGAAACGGTGACATTGTCAGGCCCTGGTATTGGCATTGTCGAACAGAATTTCGATTTCGATCTGCTTACCCCCGCCAAGTTGATGGAAAAGGCCGTTGGCCAGACGGTGACGCTAATCCGCACCAATCCGGCAACCGGCGCGGAAAGCCGGGTGCGGGCGGAAATACTAGCCGCCAACGGTGGCGTGGTGATGAAAATCGGCAATACCATTGAAGTGCTGCGCGACGATGGCCTGCCGGTGCGGGTGATTTTTGATCGGGTACCCCCCAATTTGCGGGCGCGACCGACTCTCTCCATCACCCTTGAATCTGCTGGCGGACAGGTACCAACGGCGCTCAGTTATCTCACGCCGGGTCTCGGCTGGAAGGCCGATTATGTGACCTTGTTCGACGAAGCCAAGCAGACGATTGATGTGCAGGGATGGGTCACTCTGACCAATAACAGCGGCACCGATTATCGTAACGCCAGCGTATTGCTGGTTGCGGGAAGCCCGAACAGTGGGCGCGGGCGCAACAGCTATCCGCAATGGCCGACCGGCACGATCGATAGCGCTGGTACCGAATCCGGTGATCGCGAGAGGCTCGGCGATTATTATCTTTATCCGCTCGCCGAGCGCACCACGGTTGCCAATGCCCAGCAGAAGCAGGTCAGCTTTCTGGATGTGACGGCGGCACCGGCGCGCAAGGTTTACGAATATACCAATGGCTGGCTGGGTTCCAGCGACGCAAGCAGCGCCAGTTCCGTGTTGAAATTCTCGACGTCACGATCCGGCGGTTTGGGCGACCAGCTGCCCTCCGGGGTCATGCGCGTCTATATGCGCGACAAGCGCGGCGATCCCCAGTTCATCGGCGAAAGCCAGATCGAGGCAACGCCGATGGGCTCGTCCATGTCGATTCGCACCGGCGAAGCCTTTGACGTAAAGGTCAAGACTGTGGTCGAGGAACGCACCCGCCGTTCGTCCAGCCGCTGGCGCACCAAGATGCGTTACGAGGTTACCAATGCCCGACCTGAAGCCGCTACGGTTGATCTGGCCCAGTCGGGACTATGGGGTGATGTCCGCGTCGAGCAGGAAAGTCAGGCCAGTGAGCGGGTGTCGGCGGACAAGGTTGAATGGCGGCTAAATGTACCTGCCAATGGCAGCGTAACGGTGACCGCTACCTTCGACAGTCGCTATTGATCGGATAACGAGCGGTATGACCGTCTCCCGGCTCTTGACCTTTGTGGCATTGGTACTGTTCTCGCAGTCCGCCCCGCTTGCCGCCCAGAAACTGGTCATTTCGGACCAGCCCGAGGACGTGTCGATCACCATTTACCGGGCGCCCGGGCGAGGGGACAGGGCGATCAATGCCAATTGGCCGCAGGGCTATGCGCTTATCACCGAAACCCGCACTGTCCGGCTGCCTGCGGGAGATGCTATGGTGCGTTTCGAAGGTGTGTCCGAAGGCATGTTCCCGGAAAGCGCTATCGTGACCGGCCTTCCCGAAGGTGTGCGGGAGAAGAACCGCGATGCGCGGCTATTGTCGCCGCAAGGTCTGGTAGACGCCTATCTCAAGCGCGAGGTCTCGATCACTCGCACGGACAAGGCTACCGGAGCTTCCCGGACCCAGAACGTATTCCTTACGGCGGGTCCGGACGGCGGCGTGATCTTCGAGAGTGACGAGGGCTTTGAAGCTCTGCGCTGCACCGGCCTTCCGGAACGGATGACCTTTGCGAAAGTACCAGAAGGTCTGTCGGCCAAACCGACGCTTTCGATCCTTACGACTTCACAGCGCGCGCTGACCGCGAAATTGACTCTGACCTATCTGGCCTCCGGCTTCGACTGGCAGGCCAATTATATCGCGACGGTCAAGCAGCTCGAAGCGGGCGAGACGGCCAAAATGGATCTGTTCGCCTGGCTGACGGTAGCCAATGGCGGCAACCAGAGCTTTGACAATGCCAATATGATGGTGATTGCAGGTGAACCCAACCGCGAGCGGCGGGATGATCAGGTCCGTCCGACCGGCGGCGGCCTGCAAATCCAGTGCTGGCCGATGCAGAGAACGCATGAAGTGCCATACAATCAGGGTTATATTTCATCGATTCCGCCCCCACCGCCGCCCGCACCGATGGCGATGATGGATGACGGCGGCGAAAGGATTGTTGTTACAGGTCATCGGCGCAGCGATAAAATGATGGAAATGGCGTCGCCCGTCGCCGTTGTCGTGGCAGAACAGGAAGATCTCGGCGACCTTAAGCTGTATCGCGTTCCGGAGCGGGTAACGGTAAATGCCAAGGGCCAGAAGCAGGTCGCGATGATCGTCCAGCCGGACGTGACCTATGAACGTGTCTATGTCGCGCGCGCCGGCAATTTTAACCAAGATAGCGCCGCGGTCAGCTATATTTTGCGCAGCAGCAATGATGCGAAAAACGGGCTCGGTGTGCCGCTCCCCGCGGGGACAGTTGCGGTGTTCGAAAATAGCTTTTTCGGGCCGCTGCTGGCCGGAGAAGCTGCTTTGCAGGACCGGGCAGTGAATGACGAAGTCGAGATGGAAGTCGGGAGCTCAGCCGACGTGCGCTTGTCAGTGATCCAGACGCGCCAATCGAAGCGCAAGACAGGCTGGCAGGCTGTGGTGACAAATGCCCGCGATCATCCAGTCGATTTTGAAATGGAGATTCCCTATGAGTTGTCCGGTCGGGTCAGGGGCGTGACTGCAATCGACGGCGTTCCGACTTGGCGCGTAACCGTTCCGGCCAATGGTGAGGCCAAACTCTCTTACACGATCAAACTACGCCAATAGCGGAAAAGCTATTGTTTCAGATATTTCTGTTTTGACTCTTCCGGGATCGCCCGGGGATGATGGTTTTCATCAAGCGCGACAAAGGTAAACAGGCCGCTGGTCACTGGCACTTGCTCTTCATCCAGATTCCGCGACGCAATCACATTCAACCGGATCGCTATCGACGTTCTGCCGATACGTTCTACCCGAGCGTAAACCGATATCAGATCGCGAGACAGAATTGGTGCGATAAATTCCATCGCCTCGATGGCGACGGTCGCGGTCGATCCGCGCGCCACTCTTGCCGCCATGATGCCGCCGGCGATATCCATTTGCGACAACACCCAGCCACCGAAGATATGGCCGTTGTTGTTCAGGTCGCGGGGTTGTGGCGCTACCCGCAATACGGGTTGCACATTCGCCAGTTCGGACAGATCATCATTACTCATCGGGGGAGATATCCTTTGAAACCGGATCATCGATCGATTCGTCATGGCCGGTACCGCTCGACAGGAACACCAGGCCCATCAAGCCTGCCATCAGCATCAGTGCGAAGGCTATGCCGGCCGCCGTGGCGAGATACATGTGGATCGATACGAATCCATGCATGTAGAAAAGAATGCCCAGCGAGACCGCGACGCAGATCAGCGTGAACATCGCCATCCCGCGCATCAGGCGCCAATATCGAGCCCATGCGACGCTGGCGTAAAGCGGATCATCAAGGCGGGAAGGCTGGGGCAATGGGAACTCCGGTGGTTTTCAGTGCATTGGACGGGAATCCTGTTACCATCAACCCCAATCACTTTCAAAAACATGTTATAGAGATGCAATAAACAGAATCAGAGCCGAGGAGAGATACCATGACCATAAATTCGATTTTGCAGGGACGCAGCGGCGAAATATATAGTTGTACCGCCGACATGTCGGTCTCCCAGGCGGTCGAAATACTGGCAGAAAAGCGTATCGGCGCGCTGCCGGTGCTGGATGGAGATCGGATCGCGGGTATATTCTCCGAACGCGACGTCCTCCACTGTTTGCGAAAATATGGCCATGCCACCATGGATCATGCGGTGCGCGACGTGATGACAGCAGATGTTATTTCCGTCGAGCGAACCAAAAGTGTCATGGGCGCGCTGTCATTGATGACAAAAAGACGAATTCGTCACTTGCCGGTCGTTGAAGACGGTAAATTGGTCGGATTTGTCTCGATCGGTGATCTGGTCAAATATAGGATCGACAAGATCGAAAGCGAAGCAGCAGCGATGCGCGATTATATCCAGTCAGCCTAGCTGCTGGCCCTATAGAATCGGTCAGTCAGCTTAGCCGCTGACCTTATAAAATCGGAACGCCGTTCTGATCTAGATACTCCATACTGCTATTGCGCACGGCAATTGCGCGGTCGGTCGCATCGGAGAATTGATCCCGATAGGCTTTGGAGCGGACTTCCAGGCTGAGCGGAATATCACGCGGTAGCGCCCGTATGATATCGGCCACCGGCAAGGCTCCTTCGCCCGGACAGCTGCGCAAATCCACCGCGTCTTCCAGATAGGCTTCAAAGCTAGCCACGCAGTCCAGACCGCCATCGCAGATTTGCGTGTAGGGGAGCAAAGATGCTTCCAATTCTTCCAGTTCGTCGGGTCTATGGCCGGCGCGCTGGAAGTGAATCGTGTCGATCAGCAGCGCCGCCGCCGGATGGTCGGCTTTCCGGATAATGGCGAGTGCGTCCCCCATCGACTGCACCGCGGTGATCTTCAGAAACTCCAGTGCTACCCGCATCCCGCCGGGCGCTGCCCACTCGCACAGCTGATGCAGGGCGTCGGCTGTTCTCCCGTGATCCGGTTCCGAGCTGACGACCAGAATATTGGCGGCGCCTAGGTCTATTCCTGCGTCGATGATCAGCCTGTGATCTTCCGCCAGCTTGCCACCTTCTGGTATCCAGATGACTTCGACATCAAGCACCGACAGATCGTGAGCCCGGATTGCATCCAGCGTTGCCCGCCGGTTCTCCGGCGTCCATGTCCCGGGTTCGATGGTGAAGCCGACATGGTTGAATCCTGCGCGCCCTGCAGCATGCGCCACTTCTTCGGGTTGAAATTCGGGCAATGTACCCGCCGCGAGCGATAAGATATGAGCCATGCCAGCAAGCTGGGCTGTTCATCGCCTTTCGGCAATGGCCATTTTGATGAGGCAAATTCTGCAGCAGAACTGTGCTCATGCTAATCTGATGACTGACGGCATTCCACCTATATCGATTCCGCGTCGAGATTTGTCGGGCCCGGTTCCGGCGGTTTGCGACGGACAATCAGCCGGATCACCTCGAGCAAAGTCGGCTTGGCCAGAATATATAGCAATCCGGCATAAGCGATCCCGCCGGTTCCGACGAGCAGCGCCAACCGGGCATAGACGATCATCTCCGGCAGCATC